>NZ_CP017781.1:1397500-2615000 GCF_001856665.1 Rhodobacter xanthinilyticus
ATCAATAGATACTCCGCTAGTAGTGGCGAGCGAACGCGGACCAGCCGAGCCATGATGACGAGCAGAATGGTCTGGAAAGGCCAGCAATATGGGTGACAGCCCCGTATGCGAAGTTTGATTGGACGTATTAAGTAGGGCGGGACACGCGAAATCCTGTCTGAAGATCGGGGGACCACCCTCGAAGGCTAAGTACTCCTTACTGACCGATAGCGAACCAGTACCGTGAGGGAAAGGTGAAAAGCACCCCGACGAGGGGAGTGAAACAGTTTCTGAAACCGGACGCCTACAAGCAGTCGGAGCCGCCTTGAGCGGTGACGGCGTACCTTTTGTATAATGGGTCAACGACTTGGTCTATCGAGCGAGCTTAAGCCGTTAGGTGTAGGCGCAGCGAAAGCGAGTCTTAAAAGGGCGACGAGTTCGATGGATCAGACCCGAAACCAGATGATCTAGCCATGTGCAGGATGAAGGTTGGGTAACACCAACTGGAGGTCCGAACCGACACCCGTTGAAAAGGGTCCGGATGACGTGTGGCTAGGGGTGAAAGGCCAATCAAATCTGGAGATAGCTGGTTCTCCGCGAAAGCTATTTAGGTAGCGCCTCGGACGAATACCTTGGGGGGTAGAGCACTACATGGATGATGGGGGCCCACAGCCTTACTGAGTCTAAGTAAACTCCGAATACCCAAGAGTACTATCCGGGAGACACACGGCGGGTGCTAACGTCCGTCGTGAAGAGGGAAACAACCCTGACCAACAGCTAAGGCCCCCAATTCGTGGCTAAGTGGGAAAGCATGTGGGACTTCCAAAACAACCAGGAGGTTGGCTTAGAAGCAGCCATCCTTTAAAGATAGCGTAACAGCTCACTGGTCTAGTTAAGAGGTCCTGCGGCGAAGATGTAACGGGGCTCAAGCCACGAGCCGAAGCTTTGGATGCACAGCGATGTGCGTGGTAGCGGAGCGTTCTGTGATATAGAACGCTGCCTCCTTCATCCCCTCGGGGAGATTGGAGGCAATGTTCTGACTGTGAAGCCGGGCTGTAAGGCATCCGGTGGAGTGATCAGAAGTGAGAATGTTGACATGAGTAGCGACAAAGAGGGTGAGAGACCCTCTCGCCGAAAGTCCAAGGGTTCCTGCTTAAAGCTAATCTGAGCAGGGTAAGCCGGCCCCTAAGGCGAGGCCGAAAGGCGTAGTCGATGGGAACCAGGTTAATATTCCTGGGCCAGGAGGATGTGACGGATCTCGAGGGTAGTTCGTTCTTATCGGATTGAACGGGCTGCTTAGAGGTCCCTGGAAATAACCCTCCATAAGACCGTACCCTAAACCGACACAGGTGGACAGGTAGAGTATACCAAGGCGCTTGAGAGAACCACGTTTAAGGAACTCGGCAAAATGCCTCCGTAAGTTCGCGAGAAGGAGGCCCCATTGGTACGCAAGTATCGGTGGGGGGCACAAACTAGGGGGTGGCGACTGTTTACTTAAAACACAGGGCTGTGCGAAGCCGTAAGGCGACGTATACAGTCTGACGCCTGCCCGGTGCTGGAAGGTTAAAAGGAGGGGTGCAAGCTCCGAATTGAAGCCCCAGTAAACGGCGGCCGTAACTATAACGGTCCTAAGGTAGCGAAATTCCTTGTCGGGTAAGTTCCGACCTGCACGAATGGCGTAACGATCTCCCCGCTGTCTCAAACGTGGACTCAGCGAAATTGAACTGTGTGTCAAGATGCACACTACCCGCGGTTAGACGGAAAGACCCCATGAACCTTTACTCTAGCTTTGCATTGGCATCAGGATTGTGATGTGCAGGATAGGTGGTGGGCTTTGAAGCGGGGACGCCAGTTCCCGTGGAGCCTCCCTTGAGATACCACCCTTCGCACTCTTGATGTCTAACCGCGGCCCGTTATCCGGGTCCGGGACCCTGCATGGTGGGGAGTTTGACTGGGGCGGTCGCCTCCCAAATCGTAACGGAGGCGCGCGAAGGTTGGCTCAGACCGGTCGGAAATCGGTCGTTGAGTGCAATGGCAGAAGCCAGCCTGACTGCAAGTCTGACAAGACGAGCAGAGACGAAAGTCGGCCATAGTGATCCGGTGGTCCCAAGTGGGAGGGCCATCGCTCAACGGATAAAAGGTACTCTGGGGATAACAGGCTGATGATGCCCAAGAGTCCATATCGACGGCATCGTTTGGCACCTCGATGTCGGCTCATCTCATCCTGGGGCTGGAGCAGGTCCCAAGGGTATGGCTGTTCGCCATTTAAAGAGGTACGTGAGCTGGGTTTAGAACGTCGTGAGACAGTTCGGTCCCTATCTGCCGTGGGTGTAGGATACTTGAGAAGAGTTGCCCCTAGTACGAGAGGACCGGGGTGAACGCTCCACTGGTGGACCAGTTATCGTGCCAACGGTAGTGCTGGGTAGCTATGAGCGGACAGGATAAACGCTGAAGGCATCTAAGCGTGAAGCCCCCTTCAAAACTAGGTATCCCTTGAGGGCCGTGGAAGACCACCACGTCGATAGGCCGGAGATGTAAGTGCAGCAATGCATTCAGTTGACCGGTACTAATTGCCCGATTGGCTTGATTTGATCCAGTAGCAGCAAGGCTCACGATCAAAAGCAAGTATACACTGGTTACATACAAGACTTGGACAGGCTTCTTCCTCGGTTTGGTGGTCATAGCGCTGGCTAAACACCCGATCCCATCCCGAACTCGGCCGTTAAGGGCCAACACGCCAATGGTACTGCGTCTCAAGACGTGGGAGAGTAGGTCACCGCCAAACCTAGAAAGAAGCCAATCTCTCAGAACGATAACAAAAAATACCCCGTCAGCCCATAAAGCCCTCGGGGCAATATACACCCGGCGCGGGGTGGAGCAGCCCGGTAGCTCGTCAGGCTCATAACCTGAAGGTCGTAGGTTCAAATCCTACCCCCGCAACCAAAATATCACAAGATATCAGACCCTTAGAACCCGACGCAAACCGTCGGGTTTTTGGTGTTCCCCTCTACATCAACGCCACATCAACACGACACCAGAAAAACCGCACCAGCACGGATAATCACGCAGTCGCAGGCAGCAGCAGGCAACTCGCAGTTGCGTGCGATTCCGCTTCCCGCCATCATCCCCCCGTGGTTCTCTAGACGGTGAATTGACGACGAAGGATTTTGCCCTTGGCTTCCTGACCTCGGATCAGCACCTCTCAGGCAGACGGACGGGCAGGCGATGAAGCAGGACGAGTTCCGGAAGTGGTTGGTTGCGCAGGGGCAAACGGATGCGACTGCTTCGTCGCGCGTGAGCAGTGCCAAGCGCGTGGAGCAGTATCTGGGCGATCTAGATGAGTTGTTCGCGCAGGAGGATAGGGACAGCATCCTCAACCGGTTTGCCTACACGGCCGAGGATGAACGCGCAGACCGCCCCAACCCGTCACCCGTCCCCATCGATGGTGTCTTGCGCACGGGGCTGGCCAGCCTCCAGCAGGCCCTGAAACTCTACCATTCCTTCCTGACCGAACAGTCCAATGTGCCCGACAAGGCAGAACACAAGGCATTGGTCGACTGCCTGACCCGCAAGGAGATCGATGCGGCGATGCGGGAGTGTGATAGCTTGGGCCTTAAGGCCTTCCTCGCCCGCGGTGGCTTTGCCAGCCCTCAGGTCTGGGTCAGCGACGAGGGCAATGAGCAGTCCTATCCGGCGAAGGCGACTGTCGCAGCAGCTGTGGGGCATCTTCCCGATGGTCGTGCTCTCGCGGCCAAGGAATTCTTCAACGGTTTTGGGGAGGCGCAATCCTTCGCCAAACTCGAGGCTCTTGGGTATGAGATCCTTCGCAAGGGTGCCAATGGCGGAGATGAAGCCTTCTCTCGCGACCGGATCGAGGGTGCGATGGACGCCTACGACCAGTTCCGCACGTCCGGTGCCCATGCCGATGCGTTCTCAAGCTTCGGCACGCCATCCGAGTATTGGGTGCGGTCGACCCGCCCGCGCCAGGACAGGCGCTTTCCGACAAAGCCGATTGTAGGGTACCTGCTGTCCAAGGCGTCAAACGCACTCACTGGCGGATGGAGTCAGCCACATGATGCGGCCGCACGTCTCCACGCGGCAGGCTACATTATTGTCGATCAAGACGACGTACCACTGCCGCTGCCAGAGCAGTACACCCACCTGATGCGCGGGGCAGACCGCGTGCGTTTGGTCGCACTCAATTACTACATCGCACCTGCCCGCGAAGCTGACATGTCTTCAGTGGCCATCCGTGCGCGGGACGTAGCTCGCGACATTTCCGAGCAAGATGCCTTTCCGACAATTTGCAGCGCCTTGGGTGGCAAGAAGTTCAAAGACATGGCGGGCTACTCAACGCTTCAGTCGACTACGCCCAATCCGTCCAGCACGACGACTTTCACATTCACCCTCGATACCGGGGACAAAGAGGGTAACGCGATGGCAGATTCAGAAGCCCGCTCGCAGGACCAATTTGCCTGGACGGCGGTCAAGACGACCAACCTGATCCTCTACGGACCTCCCGGCACCGGCAAGACTTACCAGACGGCGTGGGAGGCGGTTCGCCTCTGTCTGGGCGAGGACGTCGCCGCTGGCCTCTCAGGTGAAAAGAACCGCGACCGGCTGATGGCGGAATACCGGCGCTTGATGTCCGAGGGCCGGATCGAGTTCGTGACCTTCCACCAGTCGATGTCATACGAGGAATTCGTCGAGGGGTTGAGGCCCGCTGTTGACGGAGAGGTGCCGTCGGAAAACAGTGCAGGCTTTCGACTTGAACCTGTTGCCGGGATTTTCCAGCGAGTTGCTCGGCGTGCAGAGGCCAGTGCAAGGGATGTTGCGAGCCACCGGCAGGATGCAGATGCAACTGCAGGGATGCCTGATGCCCAAGAGCCGGATGTCGCTCCGTCTGCACCGCCCGCGACAGAAGCCACAGACAACAATGATTTTCAGCCCCAACGCGCCTTGGAAAAAGGCCTGTTCACCGTGGGGCAATTGCCGCCTGTGCGCGATGGCACCTTCCGAAAACTTGCCCAGGATGTCGCGCAACAGCTGGCGGAGGAACACCCGCAGGGTTTCTCCCTCCAGCAATATCGTGAAGCCCTCGTGCGAGCAGGTCGAGAGACGGGTATTGAGCCGACCGGTGGTTGGGAAAAACACAACATGCCCACATGGGCTAGTCATCCGGACCAGGCTTGGTTGGTGCCTGCAGACGCGACTTCCGCAACTGCCGCGGTGCGGAACCCTCCAATGGATGGCGACTTGCAGACGTCGGGCGCCACGGTCAGGGTTGAGCAGGGTACCGCATCTGCGCATGTCCTGATCATCGACGAGATCAACCGGGCCAACATCTCGAAAGTCTTCGGCGAACTGATCACGCTCCTGGAACCGGACAAGCGCCTCGGGCGGCGCGACGAAATCCAGCTGACCTTGCCCTACTCGAAGAAGCCCTTCGGCGTGCCGCCCAATCTGCACATCATCGGCACCATGAACACGGCCGACCGCTCGATTGCGCTGCTGGATACGGCCCTGCGCCGTCGGTTTACCTTCAAGGAACTGATGCCGAACCCCTCAGTCCTGTCCCCGAATGTCGGCGGGATCAACCTGCAGAAGCTGCTGGCCACGATCAACGATCGCATCGAGTATCTCTTCGACCGCGAACACCAGATCGGGCACGCCTATTTCACTGGTTGCAAGTCTGCCGAAGAGGTCGAGGTCGTCATGCGGCACAAGGTCATTCCGCTTCTGTCCGAATATTTCTACGAGGATTGGTCGAAGGTCGCCGCTGTTCTGGGCGATGGCCCGCAGGGGCCGTCCCGGTTTCTGGAGGCGCGCCGCCTGACTGCGCCGCCGGGAATTGCCGATGATGATTTCAGCGGCGAGCGGCTGCGCTGGCGCGTGAAGGAAGCATTCGACTTCTCCGAGTTCAAAGCCTGATGCCCCCCTGGTCGGTTCGCGAATGGGAGGCCGTGCCCTATGGCGATGAGGAGGGATGCATTCCAACGCATCTTGCCCAGCGCCTTTTTGCACTGGCCAAGGCATCCCCCTTCGCCGGGCGTGGCGGCGGTGGTGTGCTGAAACGTGAGGATGATCGGATAAAGGCGCAGGGCGTGGTCGGCGTTCTGGCGGTGCCGGGCTGCACGCTGGAAATCCTGCCGAAGATCGATGTCGGCGAAAAGGAAGGATCGGCACAAGAGACGCGCGAAATCCGCAAGCGCCTTGTCCACATGCTGGCGGTGGCTCTCGACCTGAAGATACAGACCGGGCGCATGACCGACCTCGACTGGCAGCGCGAAACGCTGCTGGAAATCCTGATCCGCATCTTTTGCGACAAGCTGACCGAGGCGGTGCGACGGGGCATGCCGCGGCGCTACACCCTGCACGATGATGACCTGCCGACCTTGCGGGGATCGCTGGATATCCCGCGCCAGTTTACCCGCCATCTCGCAAACCCGGGCCGTCTCGCGTGCCGCTATGACGAGTTGTCCGAGGATATCGCCCTCAACCGCATCATGAAGGCGACCATCGCGCATCTGGCGGGCATGTCGCGCAACGCGACGAACGTCCAGCGCCTGCGGGAACTGGCCTTCGTCTATGCCGAGGTTGCGGAAGTGCAGCTCCCGGCCCTGCGGTGGGACGATGTTGTCATCGACCGCACCAACAGTGCTTGGCAGGAACTCTTTGGAATGGCGCAGCTGTTCCTGCGCAACCGGTACCAAACGACCAGTGCTGGGTCGGGGCAGGGATCGGCCCTGCTCTTCGAGATGAATGCCCTGTTCGAGGAGTACATCGGCCGTCTGGTGACGCGGGCGCTGGCGGGGTCCGAATTCCGCGTGACCCTGCAGGGTGGCCGCCTATTTTGTCTGACGTCGGTCGATGACGAACGTGCGGTTTTCCAGACCAAGCCCGACATCCTCATCAAGCTTGGCGATCAGGTTGCCCATGTGATCGACACCAAATGGAAGCGGATTTCCGACCGGATCGACGATCCGAAGCAAGGGGTCTCCCAAGCGGACGTCTATCAGATGATGGCTTATGCCCACCTCTACAAGGCCCCGCGGCTGACGCTGCTCTATCCCCACCACGCTGGCCTGGGCGACGAAGAGGGGATCCGTGCGCGGTTCCGGGTGACGGGGCAGGAAACACTGCTGGAAACTGCGAGCTTTGATATCTCCGCTGGCGCCGACTTGCTGGACCGCATTCGTGCTCGGATACTCACTGGCCTCGAAGAAATGTCCCCCTCACTCCCGTGAGGGCGAACGGCCAGCCCCTGCGAG
The DNA here is from genome assembly GCF_001856665.1 of Rhodobacter xanthinilyticus. Classification (NCBI taxonomy): domain Bacteria; kingdom Pseudomonadati; phylum Pseudomonadota; class Alphaproteobacteria; order Rhodobacterales; genus Rhodobacter; species Rhodobacter xanthinilyticus. The sequence goes on from NZ_CP017781.1 coordinate 1,404,751, forward strand.
GTGCACAATTGTGCCCATCACTCCGTGAGACAAGCAGGGCAGCACCTGACATCATCAACTCGCAGCGAATCCCTGCTGCTCGTTGACATCGTGAATCCATGAACCGGGCCGGGCGATGCGCCGCGGTCGAGGCGTCTGGCGCTTGCCTCGTGGCAGGCTTCGCCCGGCTCGGATTTCACCTGCACGCCCGTGCCTGATCGCGCAACACGGCGTAATCGCCGAGCATCCGGACGATGACAGCCTCTCCCGGCAAAGCCTCGACCTCATCGGCGGCCCGCGCTTGATCTGCTGCGGTGTACTCGACCACAGGCGGGCAGGGCGCGCTGGTCTCAGAACTTACCGTCGCGCAGCCGGTCAGCCAGAGCATCGCGATCAGCAGGGCGGCGGGCGGCGGCGTCGAGCATCTGGCGGTGGATGGCATCGTTTCTCTCTCGGGCATCAAGCCGTTCGGCGGCGCGCCCGGCGCGCTCGCCTGCGCGGCGCAGGTTCATGAGGAACAGCAGGATCGCTGCGGCGGTGAGGATCAGGCCCAGCGCTTTTTGCGCCGGGCCATGGCTGAGGAGCCAGCCAATCACCGCTGGCCCCGTTTCCAGTCGTCGAGCCGAGCATGGATCGTGACGGCGATGCCGATCAGCGCGATGGCGATCAGCACCCAGCGCAAGGTGTCGAGGTAGGGCACCAATGGATGGATGGTGGACTGGGTTTCCAGGAGGATGTCCTGCAGCACTTCAACACTGGCGGCGCCGACGGTGGCCGCCCCAGCCGCGCCACTACCGCGCAGCGTGCGGCTTTCCGACAGCACTTCGCGCGCAGGCGTCAGTTCCGGCGCGAAGGGCACGGGCCGCGCCGGGAAGGGATCGCCCCAGGACCGGGCAGGTCCGAGGTCGATGTGCATGAAGCCGGAACGGGGGTAATAGCCGAAGCCGAGGAAGCCCACTGCCCGCGCCGCCGCCTCGAAGGCGGCAGGATCGTGGTTCGACATGGCGATGTCGAAGGCCGTGCCCTGCATGTGCTTCGAGGCCGGGGCCCCGCCCACGGCTTGGTTGTGTTCCGGGCTGCGATAGGCCGAGCGGATGATCAGCGGCTTGCCCAGCCGGTCGCGCAGGGCCTGCAGCTTGTCCATGGCTTCCGTGTTGATCTTGATCGCGCCGGTGCCGCGGCAGGCGATCTCGGCGGCCGAGAAGTTCGGCCAACGCCATGCAGACGCGGGCACATCGCGCCAGTGGGGGTAAGTCAGGGTCGGCATGGTGGATCCTCCAGATGAAAAAACCCGCCTCTGGGGCGGGGGATGTGGTCGTGGTGGTGATGTCGTCGACGATCAGTCGGATCGGCCGCGCTGGAAGGCGTCGAAGAGCATGTCCCGCATGGATCGGATGTCCGTCTCGATCCGGTCGAGGCGGTCGCCATCCACCTTGCGATCTTCGCTGCGCTGCTTGTCGGTGCGGTCGCGTTCGGTAATGAGTTCCCGGTCGAGCCGGTCCAGCAGGGCCTCGTTGGTGAAGGCCTTGCGCGTGATCGCCGCGATCAAGGCCATGGTGCCACCGATCAGGGCGGTCAGCGCGGCGGTGATCCCGTGATCCCGGAAGGCCCGCGCGACCTCCCCGGCGAGAGTGGTCTGGTCGTTCATGATGGTCCTTTCATTGCCGCAGGCTGCGGTTGGTCAGAAATCAGTTTCGAGGTAGACACCGGCGCAGTCGTAGGCGACGGCGGCGGCCGTCGCGCCGGTGTTCAGGAACAGCCGCGGCGACAGGAACTGCGTCGCGGCGGGCAGGTCAGCGGTGATCTCCTGCTCAAAGACCGCGCCAGACACTTCATCGACCACGCGCACCCAGACGGATGACCCATTCGGCGGGGCCGCGATGAACAGGGTCAGCACCCCGCCCGTCGCTATGGCGAAACTCGCGCCCATGTCGGTGAGCGTCGGCGCCCCGGTGCCGTCATTCGCGACCAGTTGCCAACGGGTGTGCGTCCCGCGCTGGAAGCCGATGCCAATGCAGTTGATGGCTGCGGCCAGTGTCTGGGTGGTGGCAAGGGCTGCCGTTGAACCGTAGAGGCCGAAGAAGCCCATGCCCGTCGCCTGCAGTGTCGTGAGCGAAATCCTGGTGACGAAGGTCCAGCCGCCCAAGCCCGCCGCGTTGCCGCGCCAGCAGGCCCAGCCTGCGGAGCGCTGGTCGGCGACCGAGTCCACGACGGCCGCCGAGGTCAGACGCCAGCGCCGCATCGAGGCGGCGAGGTTCGTCGCGGCGAGGGTCGGGTGCGAGACGGTGCCGACCGAGGTGATCGGCAGGCCTTCGGTCGTGATCGTGGTGCTGACCGAGGGCGACCAGTTTGCGATCCGGTTCACCCCGAAGTGCGGCTGCAAGGGGAAGTCCCGTCCCGAGGGACGCATGACGTCGATCCACGGCGCTCCGGCGCGGTTGCGGGCATAGACCGATGCCTTGCCTGAGGGCGGCGGGGTTGGCGCGGCCGCCAGTCCCGGCAATACCGTCGGCTGCGGCAGTTCCACTTGGCCGCTGGTGCGGTCGATCCGGATCGCGTCGAAGAACGTGGATCCGTCAGGGCTGACCTTGAAGCTGAAATCGTCGTTGCCGAGCAAGCCAATCAGCGCCCGCGCCGAAAACCCGGTCTTGAAGGCGAAAGCTGCATCGTTTCCGGCGGCCGCCTTGTTGACGGTGGCCTCGATGCCTGCGCCTACGTTGTTGAACAGCAGTGCCGGAGTGTTGACCGAAACCCGGTTGTAACTGTCCGCCGTGGCCCCGCCGAGGCCGAGAAGCTGAGCTGTCAGGTTCGCCTGCGGCATGCCGACCTGCGTGACCGCATTGGCGAAGGTGACCGTGGGCGTGTTCACCACCGTCGTGCCGCCTGCGCCAGCCGTCGCAGAGCCGATGTTCACGACCGTGGTCGATCCGGAGGCGCCGCCGGTGCCGAGGTTCACGGTCTTGGTGACGCCGGTGGTCGTCGCCCCGGTGCCCATTCCGTAGGTCGCGGTCGTCGTGGCCGTCCCGATACTGGCGGACGCTGCCGAGACGGTGACCGTGCCCGAGGCGGTCAGAGTCCCCGAAAACGTCTTGTTGCCCGTGAAGGTCTGGGTGCCTGCAAGGATTGCCAGTTCAGAGGAGGTGTTGGGCAGGGTGAAACTCCGCGTGGTGCCGGTGCTGATCCCCGCCAGCGAGAATGTCGCCTTCTTCGTTGGGTCCGCATCGTTCACCAGGCTGAACACGGCATCGGAGACGTCGCGCGGCTCGCCCACGACCCCCCAGACGCTGCCCGTCCAGACGAGAAACAGCCCCTCGGCCGCGACCCAGACCAGCCAGCCGGTGCGCGGCACAAGCCGGATCCACGCGCCGTCAACCCAGAAGGCCACGTTCAAGTCCCACCCAGCCCAGAGGCCGGTCGCGCCGGAGGCCACCAGATGGCGGTTGCCGTCGGCCGGGCTGGCCGGGGGCGCGGTGCGCGTGCGGTCGAGGACCGAGAGCTGCACCATGGCGTCGAGCAGGCGCAGCGCCTCGTTGTGGGTGACGTGCTTCTGCGCCTGGGCGGCCAGAAGATACGGCAGGCCCAGATGGGTCGTGGTGTCGGACATGGGGATTCCCGTGGATTGGGATCAGAATTGCAGCGTGACCGCGGCGGGCGTGCCGCGGCCGAGGCGGTTCGAGAGCTGGAAGATGCGGATGGCCAGCGTCTGCCCCGGCCCGAGCGGCGCGCCCCAATCAGTGGTCTGCTGGGCGGCGGCGTAGAGGACGGAGGTCGTGCTGCTGGTCAGAGTGCGCTTGATCGTAGCCCCGTCGAGGATCTGGACGTCGTAGCTTTCCAGGTCCTCTGCCAAGGGTACCTCGACCTGCTCCCAGGCATCGGCGACCAGCGCGCGGGACCGCCGTGTCCAGCGGATGGTCAGATCGCCCGTGTTGCGGGCCGTTCGCCACGGCTGTTCGACATGCACCGGCGCGAAGGGGACAAGCCCCCGGCCGGAGGGGGCGAAGCCCAGCGCGGCATAGCTTGCGTCACTGACGGCCCGTGCCGCAGGGCCGATGCGCCAGTTCCAAGGCAGACCGAGGTCGGCTTCGGCGATGGGCAGCGATGACAGCGCGGTGTCCAGGACCACAATCCGCGCCCCAGCCGGTGCCGGGGTGCCTATCGCGTATTCCGTCCCGCGCTGGCCACGCAGCAGGCGGGTCAGGCGATAGCGGCCGGGGGCGATGAGTTCAGCCGCGCCTGCCTGGATGATCTCCCACACCCCTGCTGCCGCCTCGACCGCCAGCGCATTGACCCCGCCGAACAGCGCAACGTCCGTCACGCTCTCCAGCGTTCCGGACAGCAGATCGACGACCAGCGCGTTGCCCAGATCGAAGCGCGAGGTCGGCCCCGGAAAGAAGTCGAAGGCCAGCGTGCCGATCCGCGCCCGACTACCGAAGGTCGTCAGCAACGCGAAGCCATCCGTGGAGGCGCTGCGGAACACGGCGATCTCGCCCGGCCAGGGACTGGCATGGGCCGCGATCAGCGGCCGATGTGCGGGCTGGTCTTCGCTGATCTGCGGCAGGTCCAGCATCACCACCTCGGGCGTGCCAAAGACGACGGGGCTGGAGAGCGAGGCGGGCCGGGGATCCCCGGGCGGCAGATCGTAGGCGGCGCGGTCCTGGCGGACAGCCTCGATCCCGCGCGCCTCGGCATCGGCGACGGAGACCAGGCGGAACTCGACCTCGCGGCCGTCATGCGCCAGCCGGATCACGTCGGCCGGGTCCAGCGCCAGCCGCGAGGGCGGCAGGCGGAAGGTCGCGCTCTCGCGTCCGATCCAGCCTTCCATCAGTGCGCGGCGGCAGCGGCGTTCGGCTTCCTCGGGCGGGATCGCCATGGGGAAGGACTCGGAGGCGATGCGGGTGGTGTCGACGGTGATCCGCCGCGCTTCCACCAGCGCGGCGTCATAATCCTCGTCCGCGCGCGCGACCTGCCACTTCAGCGCCTGAGGCAGTTCGGTCTCCTGACCACGGGTCAGCTCAAAAGCCTCACCCTCACGACTGGCCACCAGATCGTCGATGGCCAGTGTGGCGACCGAGGCGCGGCCGCGCATGACAAAACGGATCACGCCTTCGGTCTCGATGGCATCGAAGCCGAATTGCCGGGCCAGCGTGGAAATCGACGCGCGGGGGCTTTCCAGCGCGACGATCACATAGCCCTCGACCGCGCCCCAGAGGCCGGTGACGTCAATCAACGCCTCATCAAGCCCAGCGCTCAGGCAGAGATGACGCACAAGGGCAGCCAACGACACCGCACCGAGCCGCCCGGTCAGCCAGTGCCCGAGCCGCCAGTTCGGGCCATCGGTCCAGACGCCGGTCAGTTCGGGGAAGAAGGGATAGGGTCGCGCATCCCAGGTCCAGGCGGCGCATTCGGGGACATGGACCATCCGGCCGCCGTAGATCGCGGACACCGGATTGTTGGCGGGGGATCCCCACCACAGGTAACTGGCCTCCAGATAGGCGCGCTGGATCGCATCATCGCGCCAGCCGCGGGAGAAATACGGGGTGAAGCTCTCCGACGACTTCGGATCGAAGAAGACGTTCGGCTGGTTCGTGCCCCGGTCGATGGCAGGGCAGCCCAGTTCCGTGAACCACACGGGCTTCGACTGCGGCACCCATGCCGTGGGCGTGCCGCTTTCGACCCCGCCCGGCCGGTTGAAATGGGCATTCGACCACCAGGCGCGCAGATCCTTGTAGCGGAACACCCAAGGCTTGCCTGCGGATCCATCGGTGATCGGCGTGCGGATTTGCGCCGACCGGTCGGCTGCGCTGGCATAGAACCAGTCGAAGCCTTCGCCACCAGCGATGTTGGCCTGCAGGTAACCCCGATCATGGATCGCGGGCCAACCTTGCAGCGCATCGGCGTGGTCAAACCCGTCGCGCCAGTCGGAAAGCGGCATGTAGTTGTCGATGCCGATGAAATCGACATTCGCGTCCGACCAGAGCGGATCGAGGTGGAAGAACACATCCCCGGTCCCATCGCCGGGCTGGTGCCCGAAATACTCCGACCAGTCCGAGGCGTAGCCTACCTTGGTGCCCGCCCCGAGGATTGCCTTCACATCGGCCGCCAGCGCCTTGAACGCCGTCACGGCCGGATAGGCGCTGGCGCTGGAGCGGATCGTGGTCAGCCCGCGCATCTCGGTGCCGATCAGGAAGGCATCGACCCCGCCTGCCACCGCGCAGAGATGGGCGTAGTGCAGGATCATCCGCCGCAGGCCCCAGTCGCTGGAGGGGCCGGTCCAGCTGACAGTGTCGCCAGAGATCGCGAACTGCGCGGGAGTGGCCGCGCCGAAGAAGCTGGCGACCTGCGTCGCGGCGGCGGCGGTCTTGTCCGCGGTCCCGGCATAGCCCGCCGCAGGCGAACAGGTGATCCGCCCGCGCCAGGGGAAGCTGGGCTGGCCCGGTGTGGCGGCATTCGCGCTGTATGGGTTCGGCAGCGTGTTGCCGGGCGGCACATCCATCAGCAGGAACGGATAGAAGGTGACGCGCAACCCGCGCGCCTTCATCTCGCGGATCGCCTGCACCACGGCAAAGTCGGCAGGCGTGCCGCCATAGACTGGCCTATCCTCGACGTCGCGACTGACGAGATGGGCTTCAGCGCGGGAGACCCCGTTGACCGCCCAGACCTTGGGGCTGGTGACCTTGGTCGCCACCTCCACGCCGGGCTTGATGGTGCAGTTGCCCGCGCGCAGGTCGTTGCCGAACCACGCGACGACGAGGCTGACGCTCTCGACAGCCGGGGCCATGGCCTGCAGCCGATCGAGGGCCACGACGATATCGGCTTCATCCGGCAAGGCGTTCAGGTTCTCGGTCGAGGTGGTGCCGCCGGTCGTCTGGCCGAAGATGGTGGTCGTGGCCCCGACTGTCTTGCGGACAGCCTCGGTCGCATAGGTGAACTCGCCCGAGGCCGGGATCATCGTCACGGCCTTGACCAGCCCCTCGGCCGTGTCGGGATCCGCGAGCGGCCGAAAGACCTCGAACGAAAGCTGCGGCAGGCGGTTGCCGTAGGTGGAAAGCGGCAGTTCCTCGAAGACGACATAGGCGGTGCCGCGGTAGGCGGGCGTATTGGAGGCACCCATCTTCGCCGCGATGAAGGGATCGGCCGTCTGGGTATCGTCGCCTCGATACCAGCGCCAGGTGATGCCGGTCATGTCGAGTGGTTTGCCGTCGGCCCAAATGCGGCCGATGCCGGTGATTGGCCCCTCGCAGAGGGCGACCGCGAAGGACGCATAATAGAGGTATTCGGTCGTCTGCACCCGGCCGCCGCCCCCGCCCTTGCCGCCGCCTTGCGTGGTGGTCTTCGTCTCCTCCCGGAAATCGGTCGCCCAGATGATGTTGCCGCCGATGCGCATGCGGCCGTAGAGGCGCGGGATGATTGCGCCTTCCGTAGCCGAGGTGATGCGCAAGCTGTCGATGCGCTGGCCCTCGATCTTCTGCGCGGGGGCCAGCGAGGACACGATCCAGCTGTCCACCACCGACCCGATGGTGGAGCCGATGAAGCCACCGATGGCTACGCCAGAGAAGCCGAGGATCGCGCCGCCAAAGGCCCCGCCTATGGCGGAGCCGACAGCACCGAGGACAAGCGTGGCCATGGGAAAATCTCAGAGTGCGGGGAACAGGAAGGCGAAGGCGATCTTGCGCGCCCAAGTCGGTGTCAGCGGTTCCTCGATCACGCCGAGGCGTTCGTAGGCGTGAAGGAAGGTGTCGGGCCCGGTGAGGATGCCCACATGCTTGGCGATGGCGCGGGGCATTATGCGGAACAGGACCAGCGCGCCGGGTGGGGCGTCGGCCGGTGTTATCTCCGGCATCATGCGGCGTGCGCCCTCTGCCAGCACTTCCCTGGGCCCGGTCTCGCCCCAGTCCCGACTGTAGGGCGGGATCGGGAACGGCTCCGGCCCGATCACCTCGCGCCAGACGCCACGCGCGAGGCCGAGGCAATCGCAGCCGACCCCGCGCAGGCTGGCCTGGTCGTGATAGGGCGTGCCTAGCCATGACCGCGCAACGGCGATGACAAGAGCGGGATCGGCGGTCTTCACAGCACCGCCCCCTCATGGCCGCCGTCCTTGGTGGCGTAGCGCAGGACCGCGTCCTGGCCCGGGATGTGCGGGAAGCCCCGGAAGTTTGCGACATTGGCGAACTTCGTCCCGCAGGTCGCGATCCGCTTGTCGCAGCCCGCCCGCACCACGAAGGCATCCGTGGCCGTGATCGGCCGCACTGGCGCTTCCAGCAGGGTCAGGATCGCAACGCCATCGACGAGGTCATGCGACAGCACCTCGACCCGCCGCCCGGCATTCGCGCCGCTGGTCCATTCGACAAGCCCGAAGCCGAACCAGCCCGCAGCAAAGGTGCCAAGGCCGGAAGCGGTGAACGCCCGGTCCCGCAGCACATCGATCACTGCGCCGGTCCCCTTGAAGGCCGGGGCGTCAAGGTTCACGCCGCAGCGCGCATCTCCCAGCGCGGCGTCGCAACTCGCCTGAAACGTCCGCCCGACCGTCTGGCTGAGGAAATGGGCCAGCGACCGCACCTCTGCCACGAAGGCCAGCCGCCCGCGCCTGATCTGGCCGATGGCCCCGCGACGCAGCAGCACGCGCTGCGAAGGGGCCGACCAGTTCACCCGCCAGACCTCGACCGCTGCATTATCCCATTGGCCATCGAGGATGTCGGTCTCGGTGATCCGGTCCGACGACAGCACGCCTTGCGCGTCCTGCGCGTCCACGGAGAGGTCGGAGCCAGATCGGACTTCGGAGGCGGTCAACCCACTTTCCGGTTCAAACTCGGTGCCGTCAAACGACAGCGTCCGGTCGTGGTCCGTGAAGCCGAAGGTCACGCCATCGGCGCGGGTGATGCGCCAGCACCAGGACAGGGTGGTGGTACCGTCGTCGAGATGGGCTTGAAGCACGGGGTTCATGGACTTCATGTGCGGATTTCCATGAGGGGGATCGAGGTGATCGAGCCGAGGCGTTCGATGTCGAGGGTGACGTCGAGGGCGTCCGTATCGAAGCGGACCGGGACGTCGAACTCGAATCCCGCAGTGACGGCGACGCCTGCAGCCGGGGCGGTGGTGAAGGTGACGAGGCCGGTCGCGGTCGAGACCGACCAGCCGGAGGCTTGCGGCGTACCATTCAGGGCGATGGTGACGGTCCCGGCGACTGGCTTGGTGATCGCCCGCGTCCAGGACTGCGCGCCGGAGCTGTAGCGCTTGGTCAGCTGGAACAGAGTCGCCGCCCCGTTGCCGGTGCCGATGGGCTGGTTGGTCGGGCTCGGTGACTGCGATGGCAGGCAGGACTTGAAATCGGCCCAGTCCTTGAAGCGGAAACCGTGGAGGCGGCCATTCCTCGCCTCGAAGAAGGCGACGACTGCTGCCAGATCGTCAGCGCGGCGGATGCCGTAGGCGACATCATAGCGGCGGCGCGAATTGGCCCAGCTGGCATTGCGCTCCTCGGCCCCGCTTGCCAGTTCGACGATCTGCGTGCGGCGTTCGGGGCCGCCGCGCGCGCCACGGCTGATGTTGTCCGGAAACCGGACCTCGTGAAAGGCCATCACATCCCCCTCCGGCCCAACGACACAGCGCGGGCGATGTCGCTGGCGACCTGCGTGCGGGACTGGCGGAAACTCTCAGCATCCCGGGCGTTGATCGTGACGTTGACGGTCGAGGTGCCCGCCTGGCCGTAGCCCGAGGCTTCCCTGCGCGAGAGGACCCGCTCCCCGCGTTGCAGGATCGCTGGCACCTCGTCGGGCCGCAGCCCAGCCCAGCCGCCATTGTGCATGCGCGGCGCACCGGCAAAAGCCAATGCCGGGACCATCCGGCCGGGACCGGGGGCGCCGACCATCCCGCCCGCATGCAGGATGTTGGCGAAGATCCCGCCCGCTCCGCCCAGCGCGCCGGAAAGGGCATTGGCGATGGGGCCGAGGATGAAGCGCCGGGCGGCGAGCTTGGCGAGATCGGCGATCATCGACGTGACCAGATCGCGGAAGTCGAGCTTGCCGGTCTTCACGAAGTCGCCGATGGCGTTCTCCGCGCTCTGGAAGGCCCCGACCAGCGCGCTGCCAATATCCCCGCCGATGTCGCGCGCCTTCGCGGCGTAGTCGGCGAGTGCGGCGGTGACGGCTTGCCAGCCGGAAAGGGCCGTGTCCGCGCCTTCGGCGGCAGCCGCCCCGGCGTCGCGCGCGGCACCGCCTGCGCCCTCGGCGGCGGTGGCGGTGTCGTTCAGCCCCGTGGTCAAGGCATCGGCCGAGGCGGCGGCATCTGCCAGCGCGGTCTCTGCCTCGGTCCCCGTGCCGGTGACGGCATCCTTCAGGGCCTGCCAGCTGGCGAGTGGCCGACCGGCAGCATCTGCGAGCATGCCTGCCGCTTCGCGGTACCCGTCGGCCCGAGCGAAGGCGTCATCGGCCATCGCGCCGAGACCGAGATCGGGCGGGTCGAGGTAGGTGCGGGACAGCGCAGCCGAAAAGGCGTCTGCAGCGGCAGCGCCCGCAGCCGCGCCCTCGAAGGGGTTGCCGATGCGGCCGAGTTCCACCGGATCGAGGATGCCGATCCGCACGCCACCTTCGCCGGTAGCCCATTCGGGCAGAAGCGCGAGTGCCGCGTTCAGGGTCTCGATGAAGCTGTTGATGCGGGTGACGACGCCGTTCAGCATCGCCTCGACGCCCGAGATCAGCCCGTTCGCCGCCTGGAAGGCAAAGTCGCCAATGGCCGCGGGCAGACTGCCCCAGATTGCGACCGCCGCGTCATAGGCCCCCTGGAAGATCGCGGCTGTCCGGTCGCCGAAGCTGACCACGCCTGCGATAGTGCCTTCCAGCGCCGAAAGACCGGCCGCCTTCAGCCCCTCCCATCCAGCGGCCATCCGCGCGAGGGCCGCATCCAGCGACAGAGCGATGCGCGACCAGACCTCGCGAGCCAGATCGCCGAGCAGCCGGAAGGCCTCGCCCACGCCACGGAGCCGGGCGACAAGCTGCGAGAACTGATAGACCAGCTCGCCTGCGCCGACGATCAGCGCGCCGATGCCGGTCCGGATGAGGGCGCCACGCAGGAAGACCAAGGCCGTTGCAAGTCCGCGCAAGGAGAGGGCCGCAGCGGCAAGGCCCGCCACCCAGCGCCCGGCCATGACGGCAGCGAAGGTCGCGGCGTAGGAGGCGAGACGACCGAGGTTGCCGATCAGTCCGTCGATAGCCGAGCGAAGGATCCCGCCATCCGAGGCAAGGGTCACGAACACGTTCGCCAACGCCTCGATGGACGGAGCGATGGCCACGGCGATGCGGTTCCGGAGGCCATCGAACGCGAGGGATACGGTGCCCAGAGCGAGTTGGGTGCGACGCAGGGCTTCCAGCGCATCGCCGTCCAGCACTGCGCCGAGATCGGATGCCTGATCCCCAAGTCGGGCCATCTCGGCGCCGCCGTTCCGCAGGAGGGGGATCAATCGCGTCGCGTCCGAGGCCATGGCCTCCAGATAAAAGGTCATCTCCTGCTGGCTGAGCCCGGCCCGTTCCAGCGTGTCGACGTAAAGCTGAAGCGCCTCGGGGCCGGAAAGGCGGGCGAACTGGTCGGCCGTGACGCCCATGCGCGGGGCCACGTTCTCGAAGAAATCCGCCATCGGCCCGCCTCCGGTCTGCAGGAAATCACCGACCCGGTCGTTCATGTCCTTCAGGATATCGGCCAGCTTCTCCTGCTCGATCCCGACCGTCCGAGCCCCGGCCGACCAGCGTTGCAGCGCCTCGGGCGTCGCATTGGCGACCTGCGCGAATTGACGGATCTGCGCGGCACTCTCGGCGGTGGAGCGGACGATCAGGCCGAGCGAGGCTGTCGCCGCTGCGGCTGCGGCCCCGAGGGCAAGACCGGCCCGGCGCGCAAAGGCCGCAAGCCGAGTGTTCGCCAGTTCCATCTCGCGTGACAGGCGGCCGAAGCCGCGGGCACCGGCGTCGCCCACGCCCTCCAGTTCCGCGCGCACGCGGCGTCCGCCCTCCGCCACGAGGCGGACGGAGACCTTCTTCTCAGCCATTCCGGCGTCCTTCCATCTGCTCGTTGAGTTTGCGCACCATCACCGCCTCGATCTCGGGCAGCAGTTCGGCGGTGATCAGTGCGCTAACGCCCAGCGCTTGCGCCAATGCCAGCGCCGCGCCCATGTCCCAACCGATGACGGCACCCGGCGCGATGCGCAGCTGGCCGCCAAGGCGCTGGGTCAGGTCCCAGACCTGCCAGCCCTCAACGGTTTGCGGCCGGTTCAGTCTTGCGGGGCAGTCGGGGCAGGGGCCTGCGCAGGCCGCGCAGTAGCCGTCGCCCCCGCCGAAGGACCAGTCGGCGAGGGCGCGGAGGCGTTTTTTTCCTGATCCAGCATCAGGCCGCGGGCGACGTATTGCGCCTGGAAGGCCTCGAAGACCGGCCAGATGTCGAGAAGGGCGTCGATCCCGGCCGGGCTGACGGGCACGAGGTTGCCGTCATCGTCGCCGACGCCTTCCCATTCCAGCACCGCGCGGCGGGCGACGGCCTTGGCCATGGCCAGCGCCATGTCCTCCTGGCTTGATGCCTCCGACAAATTGTCGATCAAGGGATCGGCGCGCGCCGAGACCATTAGCGCGGTGGTGAGAGGGGCCACGAAGATGCGCAGTCCGGGAAGCAGCTCCAGCCATTCGGGCCGGTTCGACAGGTTCAGGCGGATCATGATCAGTATCCCGTGACGGTGTTGACGAGGACGGCGGTGCACATGCGGGCGGGGCTGGTGGCCTTGGCGGCCTGCCAGTCGAAGGTCGCCTGGATGCCCTGCGGCCCGGGGATTTCGATCCGCGGGACCGGCAGGTAGACGGCGTGGGCCGTGAAGGTGAAGCTGGCGTTCGCCCCGAGGCTGTAGGCGAACTCGAGCTCGCAGGGCGTGCCGTCGATGGCCTGCGTGACGAGGGCGCTATCGGCGAAGCGCACCTCGATCCGGCCGGTCAGCGCGGCCATGCCCGGATCCGCACCCTCGATCTTGCCGTCGTTGCGGATGGTCTCGATCCGGTCGAGACCGTTGGCATAGGTGATCTCGGCCGAGACGACGTTGCCCAAGGCGGAGCCGTTGCGCTTTACCACGCCGTTGAAATGGCCGAAGCGCTGAAGGCCGAGCGCGGTCGGCGTGCCAGCGGCGGTGGCGGCCGCGATGGCCTCGCCCTGCGCGATCAAGCGTGCCGTGGCGGTCAGCAGGCCCGAGCGGTTCATCTGCCAGGACAACTGGTCCATCACGCAACCAGCGTACATCGCGAACCGCGGCACCTCGGGCATGGCCACTTCGATGGCCATCGAGGGCAGGGTCCAGTTGCCCGACTGGAAGGTGTGGGTTTTGGGCGTGGTCCCTGTCGTGGTCGGCGCGCCGAAGGCGGCCTTCAGCCAGAAGCCGAAGGCCTCCACATCGATCGGCACCACCACCTCGCCATCGGCGGTGACGGCGTCCTTGATCGGGGCCAAGGGATCGCGGCCGTAGCCGAGCAGTTCGCTGTTCAGGAGTGGCTGCTCCGCGCCCAGCGTGGTGCGGGCGAAGGGCATCAGCCGATAGCCGCTGGCGGGCGGGGTGCCGTAAACCGTCTCAAACGCAAGCGCCATCTGCGCCCGCGCGCCGTGTGCGCGTGCCATGGGGGTCTCCTTTGCGGGGGATGTCAGGCCAGGGGGCCGGTCGTGGTGTAATGCAGGACGACGGTGATCAGCGCCGCCTTCAAGGCCGCCGCGCCCTCGACGGGCAGGTCGACCGTCGCCGGGGCCTCGGGTTCGACCCAGTCGCAGAGGCCGCCCAGCGTACGGTCCGCCTCAAGTGCCGCGCCAATTGCGGCGATCAGGTCATCAAAGGCGCTGGCCCGGCCGGTGCCCGCCTGGACGACTACCTCCAGCTCGGCCCTGTGCTGGTAGTGATAGCGCAGGGGCGACAGAGTCACCTCCGGCTCGCCCGGCTGGCCGTCGCGCAGGATGATCAGACCGGCAGTGGGGATCCGCTCGGGCAGCACTTCATCGCGCAGGGTGAGGGCGGCAAGCGGCTGCAGCCGCGCGTGCAGCGCGGCGAGGACGTATTCGCGGGTGGTGGGCATAACGTCAATTGTCCGAACTAGACCCGACCAAATTAGTGGATCAAGAGCCTCTAGCTGAAACGATAAATCGATTCCGTCCAGAATTATCATGCAGATAGCATGTGCCTGCGCTTACCAGAATCAACCCAAGAATTGGCGTAACCGATGGCGAGCCACTGAGAAGTAGTCGGTCATTATCTGAGCATAATTGACAAGCAATTATACACAGAAGTGAATGCGCTGTCGACTTGCAGATTGCCGGTTGGGTACTGCCCCGCGCCGTGTGCGACTCGATTTCTAAGCCTAGCTACGCGGTCGTAGCATTCCTTCTTCATGTTCTGTGGGATGATCGGGGTTCCGTGATTTGCGAGAGCTGACAAGTATCCTCCAAGGTTCTTTTTATCGTTAGAAAGAACAATCCCGTTTGCGTCAACAATCGCTCGAGCGGAGGTCTCTAGTCCTCTGGCGAGGTGCATTATTCGCAAGAGCTGCTTACGCCTCTCTGGCATTATCTTGGCCACACGGACGGTTTCATTGATTTCATCGAGTATGGCTGATTGCGTCGCTGGGTTGGAAATCTTGGTCGATGACTTCACAATCAGTGCTAGGGTCTTTGCTTGCTTCTCAAAAGCTTTCATGGGCGCCGCCTTCCTCTAAAAGGATTCTGAAACGTATTTGTTCGATTCAATCACTGACTGAATGGTTTCCAAGTCATCAGTGGGAATCAGTGACGTTCCCGAAAATGCGGCACCGTGGGCATACCTGCCTCTCATGTCGATAGTTTCCGCTGCAGTAGGGGATATAGCGACATGTACGGGCTTTTCCTTTGGGTAAGGTATTCCCGTATCCAGGGTGTAGCGCTCAAGTATGGCGCCGCTTGCCGCAAACATCAGCTGCTGGATTACGTTGTTCCTATTCCTTCCCGATAGAAAGGACATCGGGCGTCCTTCGATCTCAATTCTATTCCTTGGCGAGTACTTAAGGAATCCGCTTTCCAGCGGTGAGCTCTTATTGTTCGAATGAACTCGTCGTGATGGTTCAGGCGAGGAGCTAGACCTCCTTGTCCTGGTGATCCGATAGGATTGTTCGGTCAAGGTGAGTGCGATGTCATAGGTCTTCAGTACGCCAGCTTGTATCTTTCGTTCCATCCGTCTTGATGCTCCGAAATCGCTACTATCACTTATGAATTTTGGGAGTGCCGAGTCGTCCAAGCTTGTGAATAAACCAAAGTCGCGCTCAAGAAGAAAGAAATCACCTCCAACACCATCTGCCAACAGGACTGTTCTGCAGTGCTCGGGAAGCGCTAGTCTCGAAGATATCAATCGAGTCGCCAAGTGAGCTGGGTTATCAATTTCCCATCCGTTTGGTACGAAGACCGCGCATAGATTTCCTGTACCACTTACGAGAGCATCAGGCCCTCGCAAGAGTAGAGGATGCTCAGGCTTGTACACGAAATCGGACTCTGAAAAATGCTCTTGAAGGAAAATCTCAAGCTCTTTCATTTGGCCTCACTTAGATGGCGCGACTCGACACATGCGAGACCTTCTTGAGGCTATTCAAAAGGCTAGCTGGCTTAAATGACAATCCCTTTCGTGATCTGAACTTGAGGAGTAGCTCCATTTCATTCGCGCCACCCCGCCACGATCCGCCCCGGTACGCCGTCGATGGCCCTCTCGGCATCCCGCGCCAGATCGAGCCGCTTGCGCAGCTTGACCTGCGGCACCAGAAGGAAGATCGGCACGGTGGTCAGCCCGCGGCCTGTCTTAGCTCTTGACGCCACAGCGCGGCCCTTGCTGTTCAGCCGCCCCTCGGCCACCAGGAGGCTTGGGCCCCGGCGGCGATAGATGAACCGCAAACGTAGCCCCGAGCGGCGTTCCCATTCGCCGGGGGTGATGCGACCACCGCGGGTGCTTTTCCCCGCCGCCGGGGTTGGGATTGCCAGCCAGAAGCCGTTGCGCGACCGGATCAGTGGTCCGGCGTCGTGCGCGCCGACGATCACCGGGGCGTTCGACCAGACCAGCGCCGCGGCGTTCAGGCTCTCGCTGCCCCTGGGATAGGTGGCCAGCCGGATCGAGTTGCCAAGCCGTGTGCCCAGCCCCGCGCGGGTGATCTGGCTGCGCCAGGCGGATTTGAGGCCCGCGCCTGCCTCGCGCATGGCGGTGGTGACCGCCCTCTGGCCCGCAGCGATTTCCGCCTGCATTATCGCAACGATGTCAGGATCGATGGTGAGCTTCAGTTTCATCGGATCACGCCGGGCGGAGATCGAGGGTCCAGATCAGCCGTTCCCGGTCGCGCAGCGGTTCTCCCTGGATGACATGGCTGTCCGCGCCGATGACGATGACGTCGCCCGGGCGCGGGGCGGGCAGGTCTGCCACACGCACATCCACCACCGTCGTGTCGCTGACGAACCGGCCAGCGCCGAAGTCGGTCACTCGGTCGGGCGCGCGGCGGATGATGCGGATCGGGCGTTCCTCGGACGTGGTGGCCGAGATCCAGAGGGCCGGGGCCGCCATGGATGCATGGGTGAAGATGCGGTACATGGCGGTGGCGAAGACGGACATGGGTGGGTCCGTCAGTTCGACGTGTGGAGGCGGATCGCCAGCCGGGGTCGCTTGTTGATGGGCAGGATCGAGGCCTCTGTCATCACGTCGATCCAGCGGCCCTTTTCGTCGAGATGCTGGCGGGCGTAGAGGGGCAGCCCGATGGTGTTGGCGGTCTCGAGCAGGTTCGCCGGGCCGCCATAGGTGGTGAAGGTGTCCATCGTGCCGAGCGGGAAGGCGATGCCCTCGTTCGCCGGGACCAGCCGTTCGGTGGCCTTGGTCGAGAGGGTGACGGTGCCCGAGTATTCCTCGAAGAGGATGCCGCCGAAGGGGAAGTTGCGGCGGACGTCCTCTCGCAGCGGCTGGGCGCCGGTCGAGGCGTAGAACTTGTAGGCTTCTTCGGTCTTCGGGTGCGCGATCAGCTTGTCGAAGAATTCCCGGCTGACCAGCGCGTGGACCGAGGTCATGGCCTCGCCCAAGAGGTTGTCCTCAATGGCGCGCAGAACCTCGCGCACCTTGCCCTGCACGTTCGTTCCGGCCGTGCCCAGCACGAAGTCTACCGAGATCTGCGCCAGACCGAATTCGGTGAAGTAGTTGTAGAGGGTCGTCCCGGCCCCGTCCTTTACGATGCCGCGCAGCGCGTTCATCTCCATATATTCGCGGGTCTGTGCATGCTTGCGCCGCATGAGGAGCAGCTTGCGGTTCATCACCTCTACGAGGGGATCGGCGGAATCAAAAGCGCCGCCCAGCGCGGGCTGGCCCTGAATGTCGGCGGGCAGGATCACGTCGTCATGCGGGATCCACGGCAGGGCGAAGCTGCGCATCGACCGGCCCTCGCGGGTGCCGACCGTGGCCGGGCCGCCGAGGGGGACGGAGGGGAGAAGGCTCAGGACGCCTTCATATTGCTCGATGATGACCGAGCGCTGGCTGACCCCTTCGAAGCGGAAGAGGCCGATCTGGGCGAGGCGGGTGTAGAGGTTGGGCAGGATGTTGATGGCCTGCGTCATCTCGGCCAGCGAATAACCGCCAGCGTCGAAGGGATTGCGGACGAGGGTCATGGTGGGGCTCCGGGGAATGAGGGGATGGGCGCGGCCGGGTGGGCTGCGTCAGACGCCGTCGCGGGCGATGATGCCTGCTGCGGCGAGTTGGCCGATCTTGGTGGTGATCTTCGCCCCGTCATCGACAGTGGCGTCGTAGGCGAGGCCCGCACGCGAGACGATGGCCGGGCCTCGGGCGACGACGATGCCCACGGCGTCCGCCAGCGTGGCATCGACGGCATAGAGCAGGACGGCCGATGCAGTCTGCGCGCCATCGGTGCCGCCGCTGGTCGCCAGCTTGTACTTGCCGCTGGCGGTGATGCGGCCAAGGACGGCGCCCACGGGGTAGGGTGTGCCTGCGAGCAGCGTCACGACCTCGCGGGTGTAGTTCGGGTTGACCTCATATTTGAGGACATCGCCCATGCTGGGCGGTTCCGTCAGGACGGGCATGGTTCAGTCTCCAGGATGTTGGGGGTGGGGGCGCCCGATCCGGGCGGTGCGCGTCAGCGCGAGGCGGCGGCCGATTTCTTCGCGGCCGCGACAATGGGGCTTTCCTTGGCACCCGCCGCCGGGGCGGTGGCGATGATGCCCGCGGCATCGCTGCGCGCGGCGAGATCGGCCAGCACCTTCGCGCGCAGCGCCTCGGGCTTCACGCCCTTGGAGACGGCATCCGCAGCATCGATCTGGATGCCCAGGCGCGCGGCCTGTGCGCAGACTTGCGCGACCTCTGCCGCCTCGGCGCGGATCGCCTCGGGCGACATCGCGGCCGCCGTGGGTTGCGGCGGTGTGACTGCCGTGGTCGGGGTCGGTTCCGGCGCGGGGCTGGCGGCAGGCGCGACCGCAGGCTGCGCATGGTCTTCGGGGGCAGTGGACATCATTGGGCCCTTTCCTCTGGGGGTGATTGTGCCGCGAGGTGCGGCGGCGAAAGCGCGGAAGGCAGTGACGGGATCGGCGACCTCATCCGCGAGACCGGCGAAGACTGCGGCCTCCCCGCGGAACACGGCGGCTTCGGTGCTCAGCGCGCGTTGGGTGTCGAGACGGCGTCCACGACCTTCTGCGACGGTTTCCGCGAAGAGCTGGCGGAGGTCTTCCAGCTCGCCCGCGATCCGGTTGCGGACGGCCTCGGGAAGCGGCTGGTAAGGGTTTGCATCGACCTTGCGGGCGCCTGCGTGGATCAGCGTGACGGCGATCCCTTTCTGGTCCAGTGCCCCGCTCATGTCGCTGTGCAGGGCCACGACGCCGATGCTGCCGACGGCGCCGGTGCGGGGCAGGATTATGCGGTCGGCCTGGGAGGCCAGCGCATAGGCGGCCGAGAGCGCGTGGTCGGCGACGAAGGCCTGCACGGGTTTGACCTGACGCGCTGCGCGGATGCGGTCGGCGAGGTCAAAGGCCCCGGCGACCTCGCCGCCGAAGCTGTCGATGTCGAGCGCAATGCCACGGATGGCTGGATCGGCGAGGGCCGCCTGCAGCTGGGCCGCGATCCCCTCGTAGGAGGTCAGGCCGGAGGATTGCCCGATCCATGCCCCGCGATGCACCAGCGTGCCAGCGATCTCGATGACCGCGATCCCGTCCACGACCGCGAAGGGCTGGCCGCCATTGCGTGCCTGACGGCTGGTCAGCTCGTCGCCGAACAGCGATGCGCGGGCGGGAAGGGTTCCGGTGACCTGATCCTCGGGATCCACAGCCATTCCCTCGACGCTGATCTCGCGGCCGGTGATCCGCGGGCCAAGGCCGGTCAGGAAGGCCAGTGCCTTGGCGGGATCGACCATCAGCGGGGTGTTGAAGACGCGCTGGGCGATCTGGGTGTGATGCATCATCCTTCCTCCGCAGGCCGGGGTTCCCGATCCTCGTCAACATCGTCCTGATTGCCTTCTTCCTGCTGATCCTGTCGTTGGCGCTCGGCATCACCCGGCCCCGCGCCGCCACCCGCCGCCTGCGCCGGTGACCCCGGCCGCCGGAAGTCGAGACCCAGCTCGGCCTCGCGTTTGCGTTCCGCAGCGATTTCCCGGTCAACCTGTTCAGCATCATAGCCGCGCTCGGCGATGGCCTGTGTGCGGGATTTCAGGCCCGCTTCGATCTGCAGGATCTCGGCCGAGGCATCCTTGGCCGGATCGATCCAGTCCCATTTCGTGGGAAGCCAGTCACAGGCGAGCCAGGTGCGCCGGTCGGTGACATAGCCGGGCAGGTCGATGGCGCCTGCCAGCACGGCCATGTCCATCCAGCGCGTCCAGACGGCACGGCATAGCTGGTAGACCATGACCGAATGCTGGAAGGCCGAGATGCGGCGGCGGAAGTCGACCAGCGCGATCCGGGTGTTCGAGAAGTTCCCCTTGGCGGTGTCGCCGGTCAGATAGCCATAGGGCACGCCCAGCGCGGCGCCGATCTGCAACAGCGTCCGGTACTGGAACGGCTCATAGGTGGACCCGGAATCCGGCGTCGATGGCGTCGTGACGTTCTCACCCGGATCCAGTCGCACCACCTGGCCGGGTTCCACCTCCAGATCGTCCTCGGCCGGATCGAGGGCGGTTTCCGGGGCGGGGGAGGTGATGAACATCGCGAACATCGCCGCGGTCTTTTTCCGCTCGAGTTCTGCATCGTCGTAGAGGTCCAGCGTGAAGAGCTTCACCACGGCCGCGGCAAAGCGCGACACGCCGCGCAGCTGGCCCGCCTCGACAGGGTCGAGGATGTGGATGACCTCGGACGCGGGCACGCGCACCGTCTCACCAGCCAGCCCCGGATCGGTCATGTCCCCCGGATGGCGACGCAGGAAGTGGTAGGCCACCCGCCGCCCGATGCCGTCGAATTCGATCCCCTGCCGGATCGATCCCGCGCCGGGCAGGACGCGGGTCATGTCCTGCGGCAGCATCTCGGATGGCAGCATCTGCAGCTGCATCGGGACGGTCAGCCCGTCCTCCGGCCGCCGTGTGCGGATGCGCAGGAACACCTCTCCTGCCAGGAACACCTCGCGCGCCGCCCGGCGCTGGAGGCCGAAAAAGTCGGTCAGGCCCTCGGCATCGGCCTCGTCGGTCCAGGCGAGCCAGAGCTTCTGTAGCGCCTCCTTCTTCGCCGCATCCGCGATCTTCGACGAGGGCTTGATCCCGTCACCGACGACATGGTTCGCGAAGGCATCAACGGCGTTCGCGGCATAGCCGTTGTTGCGCACGAGCCAGCGCGCGCGGGCGGTGATGGTCTCGCCCGAGGCCGCGATCAGGGTGTTCACATGGGCGCGGCTCGCGCGGAAGCCACGCATGCGCCGATGCGATTGTGCGGCGTCAAACCCGCCGATGATCGAGCCAAGGCGCGCGCGGAAGGCGTCGAGCACCATGGTCACAGACCCTTCGTGGCCACGGTGCCCCAGCGGCGGCGACGGGGCGTGGCCGAGGCTGCTGCAATCCGCCCTTCCAGATCCCGGATCGCCGCGGCCAGTTCGGCGTCCGAGCCGTAGGTCACGGTCTTGCCGTCGTAGCTGACGCTGCGCAGCCCGGCGAAGCGGGCTTCCTGCAATGCTGTCAGCAGGGCCTGCATGCGGTCGAGATCCATCAGTCCCTCATGAAGTTCGGGGTATAGGCCCGCCGTTTCCGGCGCGGCGTCGTCAGTGTTCCGGCCTTGGGTTGGGCCGGGTCCGGAGTGGATTCGGCCGCCATGGTCGTTGGCATGCGCGTTTCCACGCCCGCCTGCGCTTCGAGGCGCCGCCAGGTGGCCTCGTCCCAGCGATCGGCGCCGAGGATCCACGCCGCGGCGCGGGCATAGACCCGGCAGTCCAGCGCCTCGTTCCGCTCGCGCATCTTCTGCCATTCCTGATGGGCATAGCCGCGCTTGTTGCGGATTGTGACCAGCTGTTCGGCGACCAGCTGCTTCAGCCATTCGGTGTCGGCCCAGCCAGGAAGATGGATCGTGCCTGGGGCGTTCAGCGCGCCGAGCGCGTGGTCCTCATCACTTGGCCGCTCGATCCGCAGGAACCGATAGGTCTCCGCCTTGAAGGTCGCCGTGGCCACCGACCACAGCCGCGCGCCGCGACGGAGGCGTTTGCCGCCGATGGTTGCATCGACATAGGTAGGGCCCGAGACCGGTGCCGCCCTGTTGAAGCCCTCAAGCCCCTTCAGGGGCGCGACCTGTTCGAACCCGACCTTGCGCGACCAGGCGTAGACCGCCGCGGCCTCGTACCCGGTGTCGATGCCCAGCCGCGCCACGGTCATGAAGGCGCCGTTGGCATGCTGCCAGCTCTTCCCTAACAGCGCTGTCAGCTTGTCCCAGGCCGCCGGATCATCGGGGCCGCCAGGGATGACGATGTGATCGACCAGCCAGCTTTCCATGCCCCGGCCCCAGGCCCAGATGTCGACTTCGATCCGGTCTCTCTGGACGTCGGCACCGGCCGTCAGGAACAGCCCCGCCATCGGCACGGTGCCCGGCTTCCACGCCTCGCGCCGATCCGCCAGTCGCTGCCATTCCGGCGCGTCGCCCGACTCGACCCATGTTTCGCCAAGCAGCGTGTTGCGTGCGGCGCGCAGCGTCTCGTCCGACCCCTGGGCCGCCAGCCATTCCCGCGCGACGTCGGACCAACTTTTCCACCCGAGCGGCGAATAGAGAGCCGAGAGATGGAAGCCGATGGCCTTCGGATCCCTGGAAACCGCTGTTGCCCGCCATTCGCCGCGGGCCAGCATTTCGGTCTTGTGGTGCTCGGCGATGGGACGCTCGCAGCCCTCGCAGTGATAGGCGGCGGTTTCCGGCTTCCCCTTCGCCCAGCGCAGGCGGTCGAACTGCAGCCACTGCATCGCCCCGCAATGCGGGCAGGGCACGAAGTAGCGCCGCTGGTCAGAAGCCTCGAATTCCCGCTCGATCCGGCTCAGACCCCGGATCGTCGGCGTCGAGACCATGAACACCTTGCGTCGATGCGAGAAGGTCGTGGTCCGCGCTTCCGCCAGCGTGACCGGATCGCCTTCCTCGTCGGCCGAGGCCGGATAGGCGTCGACCTCGTCCAGAAACACATAGCGCGCGGGCATCGACCGCAGGCCGGTCGCCGAATTGGCACCGGTCAGCACCAGGATGCCGCCTGGGAATTCCTTCGACAGCATCGAGTTGCCGGCATCGCGCGACCGGGCAGGGTTCACCCGTTCGCGCAGGGCGGGGCTGTCCGCGATCAGTGGATCAAGACGGCCGCGCGATGTGCGCTTGGCCAGTTCCAGGCTCGGCAGCACCGCCAGCATCGGCCCCGGCGCGTGATGGATGACGAAGCCGATCCAGTTGTTCCCGGCCTCGGTCGCGCCGACTTGCGCCGCCTTCATGAAGGTGATGCGCTGCGCCGGATGGCCGGGCGAGAGCGCATCCATGATCTCGCGCAGATAGGGCGCGCGGGCGGTGCGGTAGCGCCCCGGTTCGGCCGCGCCGCGCGACGACAGCCAGCGATGCTGATCTGCCCATTCCGACACCGTCAGGTTCGGATCGGGGCGCATTCCCTGCCGCCAGACCCTCAGCAGGTCCTCGGCCCCGTCGAATCCGAGGTCGAGACCCTCGGTCAGGTCGTTGTCATCGTCCTCATCATGCAAGCGAGACCCGGAGGTCGGCGAGGGCGTCGAGCTGTTCGCGGACATGGGTTTCCAGCACCCTCTGCATGATCGCGGTCTCGATCGTCACCGATGCCCCGGATTGCCGTTCCACCTCCGCCATGATCTGCGCCGCCATCAGCGCGGCTACCCGTCCGGGCCAAGTGACCCAGACATCGCGTTCCTGCCGCGCCAGGCGGAACACCAGTGTTTCCGCCCGCGCACGGTCGACCAGCGCGCCCTTCTTCTTCTGCACGGCCAGTTGGCGTTCCTGCGCCGCGTAGACGGTGAGCGCCGTGCGGGCCTTGATGTAGGATGTCGTGTCGCCGGGACCGCTTGCCAGCCCGTCACCACCGAGGGACCGGCGCTGCTGGTCGGGATCCGTCATCTCCGCCCGGCGTACGTCCGAGGCCGTGGCGTTGATCGACCCGTCGTCGTGGACCACCAGCCGCCCGTTCTTGCGCGCCTTCTGCACCCCGCCGCGAGACAGGCCGGAATGGGCCGCGTACTCGCGTTCGCTCATGCCTTTCATGGCGCTGTGAAGCCTGTTAGTATATTGAAAATAAACAGAAAAAGAAGATCATTCCCGTTGATTGTCTCCCCCTCTGGAGCGATTCTGTCGTCCATCAGCAGGCCGCATCGCGCCGACCCCAGGAGGGCTTCATCATGACCACGACCACCATCCGTATCGACTATTCCACCCTTCCCGAGGGCTTTGATCTGAGCCGCCCGGACGCCATCGCCGAGGTTATCGAGCAGGCGCTGCGCGAGAGCGGGATCCCGGCCGAGGCCACCGACGTCCTGTCGCACCTCAAGATCGAACTGCCGACCGCCCAGCTTGGTGCCGCCAGCCGCACGCTGGCGGAGATGCGGCTGATCTGACCGGAATGATCAGAAAGCGCTGATATTGCTGCGATTTGCCTACGATCATTCGCCCGACAGAGCGATGGTGTTGGCACCGGAACGATGCAACTCACCGAAGGACGCCCCGCCATGACTACCCGCCGCGCCACCGACAACTCCAAAGCCATCGACGCCTTCATCGCCGCCAAGGCCGAGATCGACATCATGCTGGAGCGCCTGAAGGCCCTCAGCGACGACCATTTCGAGACCCACCCCGACGAGATCCATTGGGGCCATGTCGGGACGCTGGAGCACTACGCGGGCCTGCTGCGCCAGATCTCCGACAGCGCCTTCAAGGAAGGCGAACACGCCGCCTGACGCGCCCCCACGGCGCGAAGGCCGCCCCGTTCGAGGACGGGGCTTGCCTCCGTAGAAGGCGCGCACACCGCGCGCCCACAGCCACGGAGGCCCCGATGACCACCCCGTCCGACACCCAGTCCCTGATCCTGTCCCGCGCCGCGACACGTCCCGGCAACCTCGCCCTGCCGCTGCCCGAGGGGCTGGTCGGCGCCGCCGCCAAGATGGTCGTCGGCAAGATGATCGCCCGCGGCTGGCTCGAGGAGGTCGAGGCCAACCTGCGCCGCAGCGAGCCGTTGTGGCGCGAAACCGGCGACGGCCACGGCACCACGCTGATCGCCACCGAGGCCGGGCTGGAGGCCATCGGGATCGAGCCGCTGACGGCCAGCGCCGTCGCTAGCGTGCGGAAGGCCAAGCCGAAGCCGGACCCGGCACAGATACCCGACGACACCGCCACCGCGAAACCCGTCGCCATCCGCGCCGGCACCAAGCAGGCGCAGATCATCGCCATGCTCCAGCGCCCCGAGGGCGCGACGGTCGCCGAAATGGTCGCGGCGACAGGATGGTTGGCCCATACCGTCCGCGGCTGCATCTCGGGGGCGCTGAAGAAGAAGCTGGGTCTGCCCATCGCCGCCGAGAAGGTCGAGGGCCGGGGGACGGTCTACAAGATGCCCGCCTGAGCCTTCAGAGTCTGTCACACAGCACCGCCGTCTCAACCGAGCGGCGGCGAAGCTTCTTGTTTTCAAGCGCTGATCTTGCAAGTCTCAGAAAAACATCAGGAGACATGCTTTGAAAGTGACGAGCTTTGGGTTGTTTTGGCGTGCGAGCGAGATTGACTGGAATCCTGGGCAAGGCAATCGAAATGGGTTTCGGTTACTCGGGCGGATCGGTGCCAACCGGGGAAACATCCGCGTAGCTGATTTCCGGCACCAGCAAGGCATTTACATCCTTTTTGACGAGTATGGTCCAGCCTACGTCGGTCTGACACGCGCTCAAGGGCTTGGGAAGCGATTGAAAGACCATCTCACCGACCACCTTCAAGACAAGTGGGATCGCTTCTCTTGGTTCGGTTTTCACCCCATTGGCAATCCTGACCCGCGAAGCAGAATTCTTCAACTTAACCAGCCCGACGAGAATTTGACCGACGATACGCGAACGACGATAGGTGACCTTGAAGCACTTCTGATCCGTTCGATCGGTCCAAAGCGGAACACGGCATATCCCGGGTTTCAAGGGGCAGAGGAGTGGACACAGATCGACTATGAAGAACAAGAGAAATACATAGGAAGATTAGGTGCTTGATAGCGAGACAGGTCGAATCGTAGCGCGAATTCATTTATTCTCCCAGCAAGCTGTCCGCCCTGTCGCCATCTCCCACCGCCGCACAGCGACGTCACAGTAGACCGGGTCCAGTTCCACCGCGAAGCAGCGCCGTCCGGTGCGTTCCGCGGCGATCAGCTGGGTGCCGGAGCCGCAGAAGGGCTCGAACACCAGGTCGCCGGGGCCGGTGAAGGCCTCCAGCACAGCCTCGACCAGCGCCACCGGGAAGACGGCCGGGTGCGATCCGGCGGCACCCAGCCCGCCCTTGTGGCGCATGATGCGGAAGACGCTGTCGGGGATGCGGTGGCTCTGGATCGCGTTGCCGTAGCCGGTCTTGCGGTGGACCGTGCCGTCGGCGCCGCGGAGGCCACCGCCGCCGAGGGTTTCGCCTGCGTGCTTGCTTTCCACGGTCTTGTTCGGCTTACGGGGTTGGCGGTTGAAGTGGAAGATGAACTCATGGGAAGGTGCCAGGCGGCCGTTCCAGTCGCCGGGCAGGCCGGGCCCCTGGTCCCAGACATACCAGCCGAAGCGGCGCCAGCCTTGCGCGCGCATCCAGTCGAGCCAGCCGTCCCAATACGGGATCCATTCGCCATCGCGATGGACGAGGCCGAGGTTCACCAGCAGCTGGGCATCGACGGTGACCGGCGCTGCGGAGAAGACGCCCTGCATCAGCGCATCCCAATCGCCGACCTTTTCCTTCGCCGCGCCATAGTCGCGCTGCTGCGCGTAGGGCGGCGAGGTGAACAGGAGCGAGGCCTGCGCCCTTTCCATCAGACGCGCCACCACGGCCGGGTCGGTTGCATCGCCGCAGATGAGGCGATGATCGCCCAGCGCCCAGATGTCGCCGGGGCGGGTGATCGGCTCGGTCGGGGCCTCGGGGATGGTGTCGGCCGTGTCGTCGTCGATGGGCGCGCGGTCATCGGCATCGTGCAACAGCGCGTCCAGTTCGTCCTCGGGGATGCCGATCAGCCCGAGGTCGAAGTCCTCGGCCATCAGCCCGCGCAGTTCCTCGAGCAGCAGCGCCTCGTCCCACCCGCCCAGTTCGGTCAGCTTGTTGTCGGCGATCCGATATGCGCGGCGCTGCGCCTCGGTCAGATGGCCCAATATGATGACCGGCGCTTCGGCAATCCCGAGCTGGGCCGCGGCCAGGATGCGGCCGTGGCCCGCGATCAGCTCGCCATCGGCTGCGACCAGCACCGGCACGGTCCAGCCGAACTCGGCCATGCTGGCAGCGATCTTCGCGACCTGATCGGCGTCATGGGTCTTGGCATTGCACGCATAGGGGCGAAGACGGGCCAGCGGCCAGTGTTCGATCCGGCCGGGCAGGAGGGGCGCGTTCATGCCGCGAGCCGCTTTGCCTTGAGGGCGGCGAAGGTCTCGCCGGTTTCCGCCAGCACGGCCTCCAGTCCGGTGAAGGACTGCCAGCGCTCGATGGCGACATCGACATAGGCCGGGTTCAACTCGATCCCGAAGCAGACCCGCCCTGTGGTTTCGGCCGCGATCAGCGTGGTGCCGGATCCCATGAAGGGTTCATAGACCGCCTGGCCGGGGCTCGAGTTGTTCAGGATCGGCCGCCGCATGCATTCCACCGGTTTCTGCGTGCCGTGGACCGTATCGGCATCCTGATCCCGGTTGGCGATCTGCCACAGCGTCGTCTGCTTGCGGTCCCCCGCCCAGTGACCCTTGCCCTTGGCGCGCACCGCATACCAGCAGGGTTCGTGCTGCCAGTGGTAATCGCCCCGGCTGAGCACCAGCCGGTCCTTGGCCCAGATGATCTGCGACCGGATGGCGAAACCCGCGGCCGCCAGGCTCTCGGCCACTGTCGCGGCATGCAGCGCGCCGTGCCAGACATAGGCGACGTCGCCGGGAAACAGCGCCCAAGCCTCGCGCCAGTCGGCCCGGTCGTCGTTCAGCACCTTACCCGTGCGTTTCGTCTTGGCCGCGCCAGCCTGATTGCGCCAGGAGGGATCGTATTCGACGCCATAGGGCGGGTCGGTCACCATCAGCAGGGGACGGACATCACCGAGCAGCCGCCCAACGACATCGGCCGCAGTGCTGTCGCCGCAGATCAAACGATGCGCGCCCACCTGCCAGAGGTCGCCTGGCACCGACACCGGCGTGACCGGAAGCTCCGGAACATCGTCCTCGCCCTCGACCGGATCATCGTCGCCCAGCGCGTCGGGATCCCGCAGCAGCGCGTCAAGCTCATCGTCGCTGATGCCAAGCAGCGTCAGGTCGAAATCCTCGGCCAGCAGCCCCGCAATCTCGTCGCGCAGCAGGGCTTCGTCCCATTCGCCGAGCTCCGTCAGCTTGTTGTCGGCGATCCGGTAGGCTCGGCGTTCCGCCTCGTCGAGGTGGCTGAGCCGGATCACCGGCACCTCGGTCAACCCGAGCATGGTCGCAGCCAGCACCCGTCCATGGCCCGCGATCAGTTCACCATCGTCGGCCACCATGCAGGGGACGGTCCAGCCGAACTTGGCCATGCTGGCGGCGATCTTCGCCACCTGGTCGTCGCCGTGCATCTTGGCATTTCGGGCATAGGGGCGCAGCCGGGCAATCGGCCAAGACTCTACCTGGCTCGGCGCGAAGACGAGGTCCATGGGGCGGGGCTCGGGATATGTGGAGGAAGAAAATGAAAAGCGCCCGCGAGGGGGTTCCTCCGGGCGCAATTCTTCGATGATCAAGGGGTAGGTCAATGGGGGCAGGTCTGTCAACCCGAAAAGTGAAGCGGATTCAACAGCTTCTGACGAATTGGCTTGCCGGGGTGACTTCTGGCCACCTGGCTTCCCCGAAGGTGGCTTCCCTGGCTTCCCGCCGGGAATCCACCCCGGCCAGATCGTGATTCCGCAAGCCGCTGATCTGACTCAAGATTTCCGGCGTCGGCGCGCAAGGTGGCTTCCGCCTGGCTTCCCCGGTGAAAATGCCTCACGCTAGCGAAACGCCGCGCTGCGCCCCCCCGCATACGTTCAGGGCCGGGGAGGAACCATAGGTGGGGGGAGTCTAGGACTCGCCGAACCCCTGATCTCTCATGCGCCCGAGCACATCAAGGGCATGGCGTGCCTGCAGGTCCGAGGGAATCCGGCGCGGCATGGATGCGCAGACCTCGAGGATCTGCATGTCCTTCGGCGTCAGGCGTTTCCGCTCGCGCCCCCAAGCCAAGACTCCGCTCCAGAATTCGGCGCCCAAGGTCACGACCTCCGCTTGGGCATTTATGCCTTCGGTCATTGCCTTCTTTGCCTTCTCGTCGCGCTTTGCCGCCTTGGCGGTATCCACGAGGGTCAGGCAGGTCTCGAAGTCATCGCCATAGTTCAGCGTCCGACCCTTCATCCCGTTCCAGCAGGCCTGCTGCTTTGCCCATTCCGACATGTTGCGGACACCTGCGGGAGGGTGGGTGATGACGTCATGTGCCTCTGCTGCTGCCAGAAGCAGAGCGCGCTGGAGGGCCTCCGGAACAGACTGCCGTCTCCAGATCGCGTCGAGGTCGAGGACCTGCTTCTCGCCGTTGGCATCGTGAAACACCTTCGCCATAGAGTAGGTGACGATGTTGGCGCGATAGCCGCCCTCGTACCACGGCTGCTTCGGAACCTCGGTCTCGAGCCAGCGAAACACGATCGCCTTCGAGACAAGCCGCTTGTACCAGAGCTCGTCATACTTGGCGTCGCTCCTGGACCATGATTCACCGATGTCCTTGGCGAATTCGGCGAAGTTCTTCTGGGCCCCGCGCGAAACGATGTGCGGCTGGCCGGCCGCCGAGAACTCGAACTTGGCGAGATCGGTCTTGCTGAAGAGCTGTGATTTGGGGAACTGGATGTCGAAATCGGTCTGGGCCTTCCCTTTCACCTTCGGCCGCGCGTTGACGAACTGACCGCGGGAACGCTCGTAGAACCACTTGGTATCATGACGCTCGCCAGCACGCGCCGGAAAGAGAACGCTGCGCGAAAACTGTTCCATCCGGATATGGAAGGGATGGTTCGAGAAGAAGTCGGCAGCGTTCACCTTGTTCTGGGTGTTCGCGTATTCCGAGATCTTCGGCACGATGTCCTCAGACCTGTCGGAAGGAACGACAGTCAGCTTCATCTGCACGAAGACTTGCGGGAGCTGCTCCTTCGCGGACTTCAGCCCAGCGTGGATTGACCCGGTTGTCTGAGCGCCATTCACGATCTGCAGGTTGCTGATCGACGCAACGGCCATCCCGTCATCCGTCCTTACGCAGGACACAGCATCGGCAGTGGCTGACAGGCCGTTATTGTAAGGGAAGAAGAGCTCGGGTTCCTCCTTGATGGTCTTCTGGATGCCCTTGTTGGTCTTGGCCCTTGCCTGAAGGAAAGACCGGACGTTGGCCTCGAGAAGGCGTGCGCCCCACTTGTCGTAGATTGCGGCCAACTGCTCCCCCGGCACGATCAGGAGGTAGCTTTCGAGGGCAGCTCCCGTCTGCGACGCCTTGAGCGCCGGAAGGGGCGCCCCGAAATCCCGGGCAAAGTCGATGACCATGTCCTCGCGGGCCTGTCCCGACCTGTCGAATCGTTCGAAGCGCGCCAGATCCCAGACTGACCATGTGATCGGCACATCGCCGATGTCGGCCAGTTTCACCGTATCGTCGCGGCCGATGTACTGTCGGTTGGAAATGAGGATCAACTTGACCTTTGTGACCTGCGACCAGGTCGTGATGATCAGGTCCGAGACCTGGAAGGCGGGGTTGGCCTCGTTCAGCGAGTCGCGGAATTCCTCGGTCTTTGCCTTCTTCAGAAATCGGATCAGGGGGTTCAGGATCGGGGGCACATCCCCTTTGCCAAAGGTCTGGACGGTGTCGCTGTCGGCGAAGTCGCACACGATCAGCCCCAACACCCCTTCGCTGTCCCGCGGATCACCCGCATAGCCGTCGATCCTCAGTCTCTGTGCACCCTCACCGCTCTGGAAATAGGCGCGATCTGCGACTTCCAGTTCACCGGCCTCGGTCAACCGCTCGGTCATCCGGTCGAAGAAGGCTTCCACAGGAAAGACTCCGCTGGCGTCCGCTTCGCGGCGGATATCGGCCATCAGGTTCTGGTGATATTCTTCTAATTCGTTCATGTCTGATCTGCTTCGTTCAACTTCTCTTGCACCGCGCCCCAATCCGTACGGAATGGAGTGCAGGCAGAAAGGGCAAGGGCGTAGGAAACCGCAGACAACCCGAGTGGCACGGGGGCGGCAATCCGCGGAAAGTCCTCGGTCACAGCATGGAAATCGGGAGCCGAGACGATCCAGCGCCAGGCCGAATAGTCGTGCACGATGTCAAATCCGGCGTCAGCCAGGTGCAGATCCCAGTCCATGATCGCTGAAGGCTCGGTCTGTTCCAGAAGCTCGGTGACTTCCGAGACATACTCGGTCAACGTGCGGCCGTGCGGCGGCTGCACCTTGTCGACGGCCAGCACCGCCAGCCACAGGCGTCGATCCGGCACATCTGCCAGCTGGAACTCGTTGGTAATCTTCACGAAGGGCTGCGAAGCCCCGCGCCTCGCCTTGACCTCGATGCAGTCGGCCTTCAGCTCGAAATCCTTTGGTGCGCCAGAAGGCCCCGTCCAGGCGGTCAACGCCGGTTTGGCACCGAGCGTGGAAATCAGCAGCTTCAGGACTTCGATCTCGCCGATCAGGCCCTTCTGGGCTTCCTCCGAAAGCACTTCGAGCTTTCCGCCGCGAAGCAGGTAGTGCCAGCGGAAGGTGCGGCCGATGGCGCGTTCGAGGGCTTCAGCCTCGGTATCGGCAAGCTCGCCCGCCGCCATCACATCGCGGCACAGGGTCTCGAACAGTTCAAGCTGGGCGTTGTCCTTGAGACGGATGTATAGGATCGGACCACCTGGCAGCGTCTGGAACCGGATTTCGAGGTTCCGGAGCTTGGGCAGTTCCGGGGCGGGTTTCGGCAGGTCAGCCAGTTGCAGGACAAGGGCCACATCGGCGCGGGGCATGACCGCCCAGAACCAGTTCCAACGTGCCGACGCCGAAACCCGGCGCGTATCCACCTTCCCGGCCTCGAGGCCGGACCACGGCGTGTCATTCGGTATCACCGAGCGCCTCCTCTTCGATCTCTTCCTCGCCGAACATCTCGCGCATCCGGATGGTGTTGACGATGTATTCCACGGTGCCACCCTGAACCTCGGATGGCGGGAAGCAGATGCTCCATGCCAAGACCAGATATGGCGATTTTGCCTTCAGCTCTTCTGGAACCACAGGTTCGACGAACCGGAGGATGATCAACGGGCGGCGCCCCTTGACCTCGCAGAAGATGCGGGGCGGAAGGGTTTCCGGAACGGGCTTTCCGTCCCGAATCCGCTCTTCGCGAAAGGCATTGGTGGCCGCGTCGATCTGTTCCCTGGTCAGCCCGACACGCTCGTCGCCAGGCGAACCGACGCGTCTGCTGGTGCCGCTGATTGCGAGGACGCCCTGCCGCAGATCCGGCTCACCGACCGATCGGCCGAAGGCCCGCATGTCGATCCCGGACAGATTGGCGGATGTCGCATCCGCCTTCTGTGCGCTGGCGAAGAGGACATCCCACTCCCTGAGCTCGGTGTCGGCGCGTGCATCTATGTAGTCCGACATCAGCCTCGGATCGGTGAGGGGATCAGAAGCATCGGCTCGGAATGCACGCAGGAAATCGCGGATCAGATCGACCGAGACGCCGCTGAAGAGGGTTCCGCGGGAAGGGTTTTGCGGTGCCAGCCCGCTGGCCTGGATTGCCGCCGCCAGTGCCTGCCCGGCCTGTCGGTTGCGGTCCAGCTGATCGCGATCTGTGCGGATGCGTGTCGTTTCGACCAGCTTTCCTGCTAGACCGACTTTCATCGGGAACTCGCGCCCCGTCCCCATCTTGTTCCGCGCCGTCACGATCAGCGATTCCGGATGGCTGCGAACGGCGAGGCCGAACTGCTCTGGCGTGGCCTTGGCAAGTTCCATGCGCTTCAGCTGGGTCTGCAGGTCGTCCATCGCTTCGTGGATATGGGCATACCAGCCGACACCATCGGCAGGGATCCAGATCCGGCACAGATCCTCGTAGCCCGGCCGGTAGCCGAACCACCGGCCCATCTGCATGAGCGTGTCATACATCATGGAGTTCCGCAGGAAGTAGCTGATCGTCAGCCCTTCCAGCGTCAGGCCGCGCGAGAGGGAGAAGCCGCCGACGGCGATCACCGTCACGCCATGTTCCCCGGTCTGGTCATAGTCGAGCGGCTGCGACCGTTTCGACGCGTTGACTTCGACAACACGCGCTGCAACCAGAACCTCGTGCAGGCGAGCTTGGACGGTGGGCCAGTCCGCGCCCTCGGCCTCGGCGAACTCGGACTCCCAGACCGCATGCAGGGCAGCAATCTCGGGGTTGCGCAAAGCGACCTTGCCCTTGGCCCCATCGACCGCGACCGCGTCCCGCATCTTGTCGACCACATCGGCCACCCGAGACCGCAACCGCCCCTGGACATCTGTGAAGCGTGAGGCGTTGATCAGCATCGAGGCATGGGCGGCCTGCTGGCCGCGGGCATTCCGGATCGCCCGCGCGACGACAAAGGCGCGCACGGCCCGGATCAGGCTTTCCGGCAGCACGTCGACCGGATGGTCGATCTTGTGCTTCATCGGAAGGATGTCCTCATTGTCGTCGATCAGGCGGACGTGCTGGTCACGGGCGTCGAGGAACACCTTCTGCGCCCCGAAGTAGTTCGACGGCGCGTCGAGGCCGATGATGAAGTGCCGCGGGAAAAGGTCCTGCTTCAGCGTCTCGTCGTCGGTATCCGGATCGATGAAGATGTTGGCGAAGGGTGTCGCCGTGTAGCCGACGTAGCAGCTGCGGTGGAAAAGCGAGAGGAGTTCGCGGATCTGGCCGTTGATGCGGGTCACCTCGTCACGCGCATAGGCCGTGTTGATCGAGGCATTGTCAGCCTCGTCGTCGATCAGCAGCATCGGCTGGCTGACCATCTGGGTGCCTTGGTGAACGGAATGTTCCTTCAGCCACTCCAGCAGGTTCTTCAGCGTACTGGTGTTCTTCTTGATCACCAGCACCACTGGAACGTTGTATTGCCCGATCTGGCTGGTGTTCGTGGTCGCCGTCGCCTTGTTGAAGTCGCGCAGGGTGTTTGTGAGAGACACTGGAAACTCGCGCTGGTCGAATTGGCCGACCCCGATGATCTTCTGACGCTGCGCCTTGTTTGCGTGGGCCAGTCGCCCGGTATCCCGGCCGATGAAGCCCTCGTCGATCCTCGCCTGTGTCTGGTTGCGAAGGTTGTTGTGGATGCCCGCGATCACGACGATCAGACGATAGCCTGCATCTGCCGCCTTGCAGATCAGCCCCGTGTAGTTGGCGGTCTTGCCGCTTTGCACATGTCCCACCACCATCCCGCGGCGGCTCCAGGGGCTCAAATTGCGCGGATCGCCAAGACGATCCAGCACACGATCCGTCACCTCGTCCGTCGCGTCGATCACCGACTTCGGCAGTCCCTTCAGGTTCAGAAGTTTGCGGTACCGGCCCCAATAGAAGTCCCCGATCTCGCCGTTGATCCGGGCGTCATGCAGCCAGGGACGGAAATCCTCTGCATCGACAATGGCGCCAAAGCCCATGCTGATGCCGTATTTCTCCTCGATCAGGCGTGCGAGTTCCTCTGCGTCATCATCTTCGACTTGGCCCGCGAACATC
This sequence comes from Rhodobacter xanthinilyticus, assembly GCF_001856665.1. NCBI lineage: Bacteria > Pseudomonadati > Pseudomonadota > Alphaproteobacteria > Rhodobacterales > Rhodobacter > Rhodobacter xanthinilyticus. The sequence continues at coordinate 1,439,068 of NZ_CP017781.1, forward strand.
GGCATGACACGCAGTTGGGCGATGATCTCCCGGATCGACTGCGCCGTATGGGGGCCGGGCTGCGACGCCATGTACATGGACGTCATGCCCTCGAGGCTGCTCAGGATCTGCTTCACTTGTCTTCCTTCGTCTCGATCGTCGCTGCAATGATGCGCTCCGTATCTTCCCAGGCCGATCGGAAAGGATCGACATCCTTCATGAGCGATTTGATTTCCTTGATATCCTTGCGCGCGCCAAGAAGGACGGAGAGGGTTGCCTGCACGGCTTGGGCAAGCGTGTCTTCGTCCACCCGATCCGGAACGATCTGCTCGGCTGTGCCTGCCATGTCGGCGTGCAACGTTTCGATGGGCAATGACGCCCCGACCAGAGCAATACAGTTGAAGAAGCCCCGCCGGAGGTCCGGGGGCAGGCTATCGGCAAAATCGGCAAATGCGGGATGCTCGATGTTCGGGCGGTAACGTATCTGCCCATCTGCCTGGATCCGGTGCCACATCGGCAGCCGTTCATGATCGACGAGCTTCTGTCCCCGCTTGCTGTAGGTGCGCTTTGAACCGGCGAGAATGCGTTCGATGACCTTTTTCAGGCGATCGCGTACGACTGGCGGAAGCTGGGCCGAGGATTTCTTGACATCGATCTTCCAGTCCGCGTCCATGCTGTTGGGTATGTCGATCCTGACCCGGGACAGTTTAGTCAGTTCCGATTGGCGACATAGACCGAACCACGTGCCGTGCAGGATCAGACGCTTGCCGCGATAGAGATAGAACCCCTGCGATTTCAGGTGACCTTCCGGCCCGCCGATATCCTCCCATTCCGTCTTTCCCATCTGCTTGTGATGAGGAAGCGTGAAGCTCTGGATCTCCACGTCGCCCCTGATCAGGGTCAGCTTTTCTTCCGGGTCTGAAATCGTCGCGGGGTTCTTTCGAGCGAACGGATCAAGGGGACGAAGCAGTCGCTCGTTCAGGAGAATGCGCAGCGGTTTGGCGTTCTCCATGAACCGATGAAACACGAGGCGCAGGTGGCGCTCTGTTTCCGCGATCCTCTGGTTGATGACCTCGGCGCGCTTGGCTGCATTGTGGGAATAGCCGCCTGTCAGTCGGTCGAGTTTCTGCCAGAGCACGAGTGTGCCCTTCTGCCCCAGCTTTTCGATGCCGGGGATGAGATCGAAATGATCGGGCAATTGCACCGCCCATTCGTTCCGTTCGGCCACATCATCAAGATCCCAGATGGCTGCGCTGGTTTGCCCTGAACGACGAGACACGACCGTGAGCCGACGACACTGGGAAAAGCTGGCGCTCTTGAGCCCGAGACCGAACCGACCGAGGTCGGGTTCATCACGCGTGGCCAGCGGGTTCCTGCTGCCTGGTCGCATCGCCGCAACAAGTTCGTCTTCCGTCATGCCCTCGCCATCGTCGATGATCGCGATGTAGGGCTCGTCCGAATAGGTCTCCGTGACGATCTCGATCCGATGGGCGCCAGCGGTAATCGAATTGTCGATGATGTCTGAAATGGCCGTCTCTAGAGAATAACCGATATCCCGCAGCCCCTCGATCAATGCTGCGGCGTGAGGAGTGGCATCTGCCCGTCTTGAAACAACAATTTCCTGCATGCGAACCCATGATCGGACCAACTTGCTCCACCTTGACGCGAACAAGTGGGTGGCACAAGGCACGCAAGAGGCAAAAATGGGGCTCAGACGTCGAGGGTGTCAGCTTCTGTCAGGGATGCGTAGACCAGAGCTGCAATCTGTCTGGCAAGGAACGGCGGTACCGCGTTTCCAACCTGGACGTATTGCTGGGTTCGGTTGCCGAGGAAAAGGTAATCGTCGGGGAAGGTCTGCAGCCGCGCGGCCTCGCGCACCGTCAGGCTCCGACACTGCAACGGGTCCGAATGAATGAAATAGTGCCCGTCCTTCGAGATGTGGCTGGTCACTGTCGTCGAAGGCTCATGTGCAAGCTGGACGCGAAAGCGGTCGTTGAAGACGCCGGTGTGCCAGTTCCGATGATCCGGGCTGAGGGCCAGCGGGAAGTCAGCCGCCTTGGGGCTGTAGCGGCGCACCTTGCCGAAGGCCGCGGCAAACAGGTAGCGGCCGAGGTCAGTGGCCATGTGGCCTCTGGTTTCGTGCTGGGCCAGCGCGCGCAAACCGGGACGCTCCAGCCAGCGCATCAGGTCGTCATTCGATGTCCCATAGCCCGCAGGAAGCATGCCAGAGGAGCGTCGGGTTTCGGCGCCCTGCTTAAGGAGATCCACAATCGCGCGGAATTCGGACTGCAGTGCACCGTCCTCATCGCCCTTCGAAATCCTCGCGAGTAGCTTTGCGAATCCTGCGACCTCCCTTTGCCATGCTGCTGGGGTATCGGTCGCGCGGCTGATGCCGCTGCGCAGGGGGGGCATGTTGCCGATGGTTTCCTCGACCGTTCGGGTGGCGCCCGATACTGCAACGCTTGCGCCGACCGCCCGGGCCGCCAGATCTGACCTGATGCCGACGATGATGACGCGGTGGCGGCGCTGCGGGACACCGAACTCCTCAGCACGAACAATGAAATCGGATGGCTTTGCGGCTTCCTGCAGGGTGGCCCTTCCGTCCGCGAGACGGATAGCCCGCAGCTCGTAGTGATGACCGTGACCCGTGCCAAGCGAGGCCAGGTCTTCCATCAGCATCTCGAATACAAGGCGGCTTTCGACGGTCGAGGACAGCATGCCCTTGACGTTTTCCATGACGAAGGCAGCTGGTCGCAGCCGATCCAGCACACGGATGTATTCGCGGAAAAGGTAATGCCGGTGGTCTTCCTCTGGGACGTAGTCCGCCTTGCCACGCGAACGGGCCCGACCGACCAGCGAATAGGCTTGGCAGGGCGGACCGCCGATCAGGATCGTGTCGTCGAAGCTCTTTCTCAGCCGACCGATGGCCTCGTCGATGGCGGCTGCGGCCGCTTCACTGCCCAGTTCGAGACAACGCGCTTCGGCTGTCGCCTCGGTCCATGCTGCGGCGTCTACCTCGGGCCAGTCAGGTTCTTCCGTCAGACCGGCATGGAACCTCACGAAGGCTTCCGGCAGGGCACCGTGTCGCGAAACCTGGGCACGCAGGAAGGCGCGCAGACTCAGCGTGCGATGTGCTGACGTCTCCTTCTCAACAGAAATCCCGATGTGGAAGGGATGCTGACCGCCAGCCTCGAGCGAAGCGAACCCCTCTCCAAGGCCGCCTGGACCTGCAAACAGATCGACAATGCCGAAAGTGGCTGGCAAATCAGAGACCTCTCGAATTCGGATCATTGGCTGTATACCAAGTCCATCGGCCGAGGCCAGGAGGCAAATGACCGACATCGTCGACAGCCAGACCCGTTCCCGGATGATGGCCGGGATCCGCGGAAAGGACACGAAGCCGGAACTGGCCCTCCGGCGGTCCTTGCACGCGCTGGGCTTGCGCTACCGCCTGCATGCCAAGGGAATACCCGGCAAGCCTGATCTTGTGCTGCCGAAATTCAAGGCCGTCATCTTCGTGCACGGGTGCTTCTGGCACAGGCACCCGGAATGCCGCTACGCAAGCACTCCGGCAACGCGCCCGGAATTCTGGGAGTCGAAGTTCAGCGCGAATGTGATGCGGGACACTACCGTTCGATCCGAGTTGTTGGCGGCTGGATGGCGGGTCGCAACGATCTGGGAATGCGCATTGCGAAGCGAGACTGGCGTTACGGCCGTGGGCGACACCGTTTCGCGATGGCTCCAAGGTGGTGGGCGAGAGCTCGAGATGGGCGAGAAGGACATCGGGGCGCCCAAGGATGAGAGAAGCATCTCGGTCGTGTCGAACCAGACCTGAATGAGCCGGGCGTGGGTCGGGAAGACCGCAGCTGCCGCATGTGGGTAGGTCTGACATGTCACCGGCTCTCTTTCCAAGGCAGCGCCTTCGGCATCGCAGCCGTCAGTACGACATCTCGCAGCATCCCGCCCGCGATCAGCCCCTCCCGGACCCAGCCCAGCGCCTGGCACCAGTCGTCATAGCCACGCCGTGCGGCCTCGATCTGATGGGGATGGGGGGAGAAGGTGACCGGGCATGCGAGGATGTCGAAGGTTTTCCATTTGGCACGATCGCCCAGGCCGCGCACGCGGACGCGCTCGGTTCCCACGACGATGGTGCCTGCATGCGTGCCATGCTGGTTCTGTTTGACGATGGTCGGCACGCAGCGCGGGATGGCGCCGGGCATCCAGTCGGGGGTCAGCCCGGACCTGGCAAGTTCGGCGACCCGGATCGCCATGCGTTTGCCGCCGAGGCTGTCGGGTATCCCGGCGACGGTGGCGGCGATCGCCTCGGCGTCCTCGTGGGTGTAGCCGCCAATCTTGTGCTGGCCGCCGTCGATCTTGCAGCCCAAGACGGCCCTTTGCAGCAGGACATATTCGAGGCCGAAGCCGAAACCTTCCTCGGTGACGTCCGGGGGCAGGGGCAATTCCAGCTGCGCCTGTTCGATCCGGAATGCCCATTCCAGCGCCGCCTGCACGCCCAGTGCGCGTTTAACGGATCGACTGCCCGCACGGGCGATCGGTCGTTGCAGGGTCATCGAACACCCCGCTCGCGCAGTCGCTCCGGCGTCACCAGCGCCCGCGCCAGCATGGCGTCGCGCATCGTGTTGCTGATCGCGCTGACCGGCAGGTAGCGGTCGGAGTTGATCAGATCGGCGTAGAAGGCCGCCAGGTCGGTGATCGGCTGCGAGGCTGGGGCCGGCGTAGCCTTCGGCTTTCGGTGCTTCCGCCCGGCATCCTCGACCTTGCGCTGGGCAGCACGCTGCATCGCCCGGTCCAGCGCCTTCGGCCCGTCGGGCGGTTCAGGGTGCTCCTCGCGGGAGGCCTCGGCCGTGGCGATGATCTCGGCCACGGTCAGCCTCAGCTCGTCGCGCCAGCGCTGGACGTGCAGACGGGGCGGCCAGCCTTGCCACCAACCGGGCAGGGCGGCAGGGTCGAGGCCCAGCGCTGCCAGCAGGTCCCCGAAAACCTCATCGGAAATCGCCGCACGCGCCTGCGCGCCCTCCTCCTCCTTTACTGGTTTACTTAGTGGTTCCCTTACAGGGTTAGTGTCCGAAATCCGGACACGGCTTTCGGCATTTTCCGGACACGGGTCAGCCGGAAAATCGGACACGGCTTCCCCGCCAAACCCGTGTCCGAAATCCGGACACGGCACGGTATCGGCCCTTCCATCGACGCCACAACCATCGGCATCAACGGCGCTTTCTGCGCCTTCATGCTCCCCGCGTCCGATTGCCGGACACGGCACCACAGCCACAGGTGTGAAGCCCGGCTCGAACCCCAGGATGTAGCGGGTCGGCAGCTGGCGCTTGGTGACGGGATCGAGCCGCGGCACCCGCCGTAGCAGGCCCACGGCCTCGAGCTGGCCGAGGTGGTCGTTCAGCGTCGACCGGCTGATCTCGCAGTCATGCGCCAGCCTGTCCTGCGAGGGGAAGCAGCCGTAGTCGGGGTTGAACCGGTCGCAGAGATGCCAGAGCACGATCTTGGTCGTGGGCCTCAGCCCGCGCTGCTTGATGGCCCAGTTGGTCGCCTCATGGCTCATGGCGCGGACCTCCGCGGGGGAGGGGCGATGCGCGTGGTGAAGCCGTGATCGGCCAGCGCGCCCAGCGCGTCATCGAGGCTGCGGACCAGCGCCCAGCCGAACTCCTGTGCCAGAACAGCATCGCGGAATGCCTCCTGTTCCGGTCGCAGCCGTCCCTTCGGGGCCTTCAACTCGAGGAACAGGACACGGCCCTCGCACAGGACCATCAGATCGGCGAACCCGGCGTGGACGCCCATGCCGACAAGGATCGCCTGGCGCTTGGCCCCTCGGGGCCCGGCCTCGGTGATTTCGTTGGCGCAGTGGTGGATGATCGCGGTGCGGGGCAGGGCGATGCGCAGCGCCTGCACCACGGCGCGCTGCAGATCGGCCTCGGGGGTGCCACGACGCATCATCGCGCGGCCCTCCCCTGGTCCTCGCGCTGGGCAAGTCGCACCGGCCGCCGCGCGTCAACGACCACCAGCAGGCGCTGCGCCTCTGTTCGCTCGGCCGACGTCTCGCCATGCTGGACGAGCACATTGCAGGCGAGCCGGATGAGGAGATCGCTGTGATGCGCGACATCGGCGATCACGGCGCGTGCCTCGGCCACGCGGTCGGCGGGCCAGGCTGATGTGCGGGGCTGGATGGTCATGACCGCCCCCGCGTCTTGCGCACCGGATGGGCCTGTTCCTGCGCGCGGATCCATTCCTGAATGGCGGCGCGGCGATAGAAGGTCTTTCGACCTATGCGTGTGCAGGGCGGCCCCTGGCGGCGGGCTTCCCACCGGGACAACGTGTCGGCGGTCAGGCCCAGCGCCCAGGCCAACTGCTCGCGGCTGATCCAGTCAGCCAGCAGGTCGGGGATGTCCTCGTCAAGTTCGGTCTGAATGTCCTTCATGGGCTGCTCCATTCGCGTGGCGCCCCTCGGCCGGGGGCGGTGTCAGCGAAGCAGAGGGCGAGGACCGGAAGACAGGCGGAAGGTGGAATTGGGCGTCGCCGATCAATTCCGCTCTTATTTCATTGGGGTTTCTGCCATTGCGGAGCGTTCAGTCGGTCACTGCCAGGCCTGATGTCTGAACCTCTGGCCGCCGCTTCCTGGCGGTAATCCTCGTGCGGATGTTCCTGATCCTTCCGGACTGGGCTGATTGGTCGGGACACAGGGAGATCGGACGGATTTGCCGGGTGCGGAATGGGCGAAAACGGGCGTTCCGGTCGGGTTCCGGAGGGGCTCGACGATATCCTGGGGAACCCCGCCGATGAAGGTCGAACCGCATGGGATTGCTGTTGCAGACTCGCTCTGCGGCTGCGTAGATTCATGGTTGAGCAGTCCAAAAGAATCGAAAAAAGAAAACCGCCAGACCCTGTGTCCAAATGGGCGCAGCGCTGGCTTACAGGCGATTTCCCTCGACGACGCGCTCTGACCTGCAGCCTCCCGCGTGCCTTGTGCCGCGGGATTTTCAACACGCGCGTCGACGGCTCTGGCCGAACGATGTCGCATGCCCGAAAGGAGTTTCCCAATGCCTCTGCCGCCTGTCGCATTCTTCTCGATCTACGAAATCGCCGTGCGCTGGGGTTGCCCTCCGGCCGATGTTGCGGGCTGGGCAGCGGCGGGGCATCTGCATGTGGTGGCGGGCATTCCTCCGGTCCTCTGCGGTGACGAGACGGTGGCCGGGATGGTCCGGGTGCCGATGGCGGAACTGATGGGGATGTTCCGGCGGATGGGGCCGAGCGACGATCAGGCTAGGCTCAAGCGGGTCATGCCGCTCGGCAGCAAGACCTGGCTCAAGATCACCGATCCGGCCGAGGGCTTGCTGGTCCGGTCCTCCGATCTGCTGCTGGATTCCGGAACGCTGCAGGCCTTCGAGGAAGAGCGCGATCTGCTGCGGCGCCCGGCCTCCACCATCGGGGCCAGCCCGCGCTACGATTGGGACGCGATGTACGCTTGGCTGACGTGGTTCCTGTTCGAAAAGGGCGTGCCCGACACCCAGACCGCGCTGGTCACGCTGGTGCAGGACTGGTTCGTCCAGAACTCGAAGTCGGGCGAGGTGCCGGATGAAAGCACCATCCGCAAGCGGCTGTCTTCGCTCTGGCGCAGGTTGCGCGGCGAGGATGCCGCGTGAGGGTCAGGCGGATTTCGGCAGGTCGGCCTGGTCCTGCGCCGCGTCATGCACAAGGCGCGGCCGCGGGCGCAGGAGGCTGGCCACCGTGTCGACGCCCGCGCGCAGGGGGGAATCCATCAGGTGTGCATAGCGCTGCGTGGTCTGCACCTGGCTGTGGCCCAAGAGCTTGCCGATCATTTCCAGCGACGCGCCGCCGCTGACCAGCAACGAGGCAAAGGTGTGGCGCAGGTCGTGGATGCGGACGTCGGCCAAACCGGCATCCTTCTGCACCTTGGCCCAGAAGCGGCGGATTTCCCGTACGGGCTGGCCGATGGTGTCGCCGGGAAACAGCCATGGATTGCCACTCGGCACCGCCTGCTGGCGCAGCCGCACGATGGCAGCGACGTCTTGCGAGATCGGCACGCGGTGGATCTTGCGCTGCTTGGTGGTCGAGGCGGGTTTCGACCAGATGGCATAGTCGAGGTTGAACTGTTCAAACCGCGCGGTCCGGACCTCGCCCACCCGGGCGCCGGTCAACATGCACATGCGGATGATCGCCGCGGCGCGCTGATCTTCGGCCTCATCCAGCACGGCCGCCAGCCGGGTCAGTTCTTCGGGCGACAAGAACCGTTCGCGGGCGTGTTCGATGCGACGGTGGAACCCCTGCGCGGGGTTGTCTGCCCGCCATTCCCATTCCACCGCCAGCGTAAACATCTTGCGCAGCACCTCGCCCATGCGGTTGGCGCGGATCGGGGTGGGCTTTTGACCCTGCAGCTTCCGGGCCCGGTTGTTCGGCTTTGCCTTGCACGGACGCGGCCGCCCCTCGGCCACGAAATCGAGGAACTTCGCGACGTCGGACTTGGTGATCTCCGTCACCAGCCGGTTGCCCCAGGCGGGTTCGACCATCTTCTTCAGCATCGAGACTTGGTCGCCCGCGTTGGTCTTGGCCAGTTTCGGCAGATGCTCGGCGATGTAGCGGTCGATCATGTCCGTGATGCGCGGGGCCCCGCGCCACCCGTCGCGCGCCGCCAGAGGATCCTGCCCCTCGTCGATGGCGCGGCGCAGTTCCTTGGCGCGTTCCCGCGCGGCCGTGACGCTCCACTCTGGCCAGCGCCCGATGGTCATCCGCCGCTGCCGCCCGGCATGCCGGTAGTCGATTGTGAACGTGCGCGCGCCCGATGCCTGCACCCGCGCGGCGAAGCCGATCACCTCCGTGTCGAAGATCTGATAGCTGACGCCGGGCTTCGGCTCCGCTTCGCGCAGGGTTTTCTCATTCAGTTTCAGTCGTTTGAACATCCATCACGCCTCCTTGCCCGACGACACAGGCGTAGACCCGCGCCACTATCAAGTCGGACCACAGGGCCGGGACCGGAATACAGGTGGAAGGTGGAATTGGCGTGAGTGGGGGTATTCCGACCAATAGTATCAATGTGTTAACTGCAGCGGCCGCTCCGGCATGCAGGCACAGACAGCAAACATGAAGCAAGACCGAACACAGCTACGCCTAAGCTATGGAAGCGGGTATACTGACATCCAGACAATCGATCCTTTCCACCGCCAAGTCGCCAGTTACATCACTCGACAGTGCTAGTGGCAATTTGCGTCTGGGTCGAACCGTAGATAACTACCCACTGAGGTGCCCAAAGTATGAAGCCGAATGAAGTTCACTACGCTGTGGCCGAGCAGGGATTTTTCGGCGCGCTGCTAATGCTTAGCCGATCCGACCGTCGGGATGAGGAGTTGATTCGGAGGTTTGCAGAAGCCGCTTCAAGCCGTAATGCGCTCATTTCTGAACAGGACATGGAAGTCTTACATCGAGTCTCCGGCACAAATTTCTTTACGTTACAGATTCTGATCTGCGAAGTTATCCCATTGCTTCAATCAGCGCCAAGCGAAGTTATGGGCTTGGTCGAGCTACTTGTTGAGAAGGGTGGCGAAGATCTTGCAGCAAATCAGCCAAATGCTGCGTTCCGGAAGTGGTGTGGGTCAGACAGCCGTCGAGCCAACGACGTCATCGGATCCGCAAGAGATGGCAATGCACTAGCACTTCGACATCTGGTGTTCGCCTTGGAAGCCAAGTGTGATGTCCAAGAGGCGTTCCGTTCAGCCGAGGCGAACGGTGCGGAGCGCACTGCTGGCGTGCTGGCTCTCTCTCGGATGTTGCTTTCGCAAGAAGAGGCTGAACGGGCGTTGGCGCACATCTTGAAATTGGTAGACGCCACTGAAGCAGATGAGGGTGCAGGATTTCTCACCGCCGCGATTGATATCGCTGCAAAGCATCCAGGTCTCGACCGTAGCGAGCTGGCTAAGTCCCTCGATCAGATTTCCGAAAGCAACACCCCACTTGCTGTTCATTTTATGGCGACTGCCTTGCACGGCCACTCTAAAGAGATGACCGATTCTGAAGTTCAAAGCTGCCTTAGGGGCATCCTTTTGGTTGATCCGAAGAACAAAGGAACAGTGCGCGAGATTGATTGGGCTCTAGCGCAGCTTTGGGATTCTGATCCAGTCCGAGCAGGCCATGCCGCAAAGACTTTGATTGCTCATTCAGAAGGTGAGATAGGGTCTGAGGAGTTGAACAGCTTCTTTGCCGCGATAGAGAATGGTGATCGAAGACAACTTGCGAGATTGGCCACTGACTGGCTGATGGGCGGCGAGTTCCATGTTTGCTCTGCGCTCACCTCACTCTTCTCTGAAATCAACAGGTCAACCCCCTGCGTCGATGTGTTTCCAGAGGATCTTCCTTTGAATGCGATCGATCAGATTTTCTTATGCCGAAAAGCAATTGGCTACTTGTTTATTTCGCCTATGACTGCCGCCTCCTGGTGCGTTGCAGCTCTGCGCAGAAATGATGCTGCAGCAGCAAGCGAAGTTGCAGACCTGCTGTTTGATCCTCTTTTATTGAATTATGGAGGAGCCTTAAAGGACTGGCTGGAGGAAGTCGTAAAGGCCGATGCGCCTGGCGCTGACGCTATTGCCAGTGCCTTGAAGCGTGCAGAATCCGTCTGGCAGGGTGCCGAAGCCGCACGGGTGGTAGTTGAGCTAATACCACCTACGTCTCATCGCGCCCTAGTTCGCTTTCAGGAGGCGGAGGAGGCCTATCAGATCCAGGTTAGGGCACGGGAGAAGTCGATCTTCGCGCAGCTAGTGACCACGCAGACCTTGCTGTACGGCGATCAGTCGAGCTTCAGCCGCAGGGACCGCGACGGAAACCGCAGCACACAAGTGGTGAAAATGGCCGAGATTTCCGTGAGTAGCGAACTTCCTAAGGGGATAATATTTGACCCCATCGGCACAGAGTGGCTGTTGGAGACCTTCCGCCACGAACAGAGGGCCGTCGGATGAAACTCCTCGTAAGGCAGCATTTGCAGGGCATGAAAGAGCGGGGAGAGCTTGATGTTCTTCTTCCACAACTCCTCAGCGAGTTGGGCTATGAGATTGTTCATCACCCAAGGGTTGGCGGCCGACAAGCTGGAGTGGATGTCGCCGCAGTTGGGCCTGACCCTGATGCAGATGGCACAAGGTCGATTTTGCTATTCGTCATTAAGTCCGGGGATGTCGGCCGCGCCGATTGGGACGGAACGCTGCAAGCGGTGCGCCCGTCTTTGGGGGAGGTTTTGGACGACTACATTCCAAATCGATTGCCCCATCAGTATCGCGACCTGCCGGTGGCGATATGCGTCTGTATGGGTGGGGAGATTCAAGAGGGTATTCGGGCACAGTGGCGTGGGTTTGTTGAGCGTCAATCAACTGAAATGCTCAACTTTCGCGAATGGAACGGAGATCGTCTCGCCAATTTGATACTTTCAGGCATCCTCGGAAAGGAACTGCTCGATCCGGACCATCGGTCGCATTTCCAGAAGGCGATCGCGCTGGTGAGCGAGCCCGAGGAATCTTACAGAAATTTCCGGGCGTTGCTGGACGCCTTGGCGGAGAACATTGGAAACGATCAGCGAGGTACGACCCACTTGAGGCAGATGATGATTTGCCTTTGGGTTCTCGTCGGCAACGGTCTCGATGCGGATAATTTTGAGGCACCTTATCGTGCTTGCGAACTTGCAGTGTTGCATGCCTGGGACGCACTCCGGCGCTGCCCTGAAAGCGCAAAGTCAAGACATGCAGAACGCAAGGAAATTCTTGACCACGTTCTTTCGCTCTATTTCAAAGTAGGCCAGAAGTTCATGCTGGAAAAGATTGGACCACATGCGGCACAGCAGCATGCACTCTCTGCTGCGGTCCGTTCGAGGTCGGCGCTGGACGTAAATCTCGCTCTTTTCGAGACAATGGGGCGCGCTGCTCTGCTGGGGTTGTGGCATCATTACATAGGCTGTTCGACCGAAGGTGAACGTCAGCGAGAGCACCTGAAGACGCGCAATCGGCTGCTTGACCTGGCAATTTCTATGGTGAACGTCAATCCAACATTGCTCGCGCCTATGAGAGACGACCATCACATTGAGATTGGCTTGTTGATGCTGCTTGCCCAAGGCTGTGGTCGCTTACAGCACGTTGATCACTATCTTCGAGAGGTTGCGAATAGGCTTTTGTTTCGGTACGTGCGACGATCGCACTGGGTAACCCACTACACGGACTACCGCCAGTTGGCGCGCCATCCACTTGACCTCGGTGACGAATACTTCCAGCAGTCCACATGCGGAAGTGTGTTGGTGCCATTCATGCTTGCCGGGTTGGAGCGTCTTGGTGCGTCTGAGGAACTATCGGCGCTGTTGGAAGTTGTGAGCGGTGAACTTCCCCACATGACGCAGCAGGTGTGGGTGCCAAGCGACCAAACTGATGATTGCATATGGCGGAGTGGCGAGACGATTGGATTCGGGATCCCTCTTGCAACTCGGGACAGCGATGGAATTGGCGTGTCATTATCAGCAGAAATAGACGCGATCGTTTCGGAGCAACAGCAGATTAACCAAATGAAAGCCGTTCAGCACGGTTTGGTACCGTTGTTGATGACTGCTTGCCGTCACCACCGAATTCCACTCCCGCCCCACTTTTGGTTTCAACCAATTGGGAAGTCCGTTTGAAAAGAGATGTTAGAAGTGTTCCGCTGTAAGGAGAGTGATACGAATGCAGAAGCAATTTTTCATCCGGCTGATCTGATTGCATTCAGACGCTGCGAGATTGTGTCCTTGTCAACGCCTGGTCAACCCGCGACTGTGGTCTTGGACACGTTTCGAGCCGTTGAGGATCGTCGAAAAACGGCAAGCGTCGCCGAAAGGCCGCGCGATTTCAAATGCTTGCTTCCTAAGTAGTTGAAAGGAAATGATTCAATGGAATCATGAGGTTGTGGCTCATAACCTGAAGGTCGTAGGTTCAAATCCTACCCCCGCAACCAAAAAATTACGCGTTATCAAACGCTTAAACGCCGCCCTCCGGGGCGGCGTTTGCGTTTCCAACACACGTGGAAGCACTGTGGAAGCAAGAGGGAAGGAAGTCGTTGGTAATCAAGCGCATGACGAGTGTTCGAGAATCCCAGTGAACTAGGGTCAGGACCCATTGATTTCCTAGGGATGGCATGATTCACGGTTCGAAAACGAGCGGTGAACATGTCTGATCTGTTTTGGCTGACCGACGCCCAGATGGCGCGTCTTGAGCCCTTCTTTCCCAAGTCACACGGCAGGCCACGCGTCGATGACCGACGTGTGCTGAGTGGGATTATCTTCATCAATCGCAACGGCTTGCGGTGGCGGGATGCCCCCATCGCCTACGGTCCACACAAGACGCTCTACAACCGTTGGAAACGATGGAGCGACAAGGGCATCTTCGCGCGAATGATGGCCGGTCTGGCTGCCGAGCACAGCGAGACGAAGACCGTGATGATCGACGCGACCTACCTCAGGGCCCACCGAACAGCGACCAGTTTGGGCGTGAAAAAGGGGGGCGTGGACGCCTGATCGGTCGGACGAAGGGCGGCATGAACACTAAACTGCACGCTATCTGCGACAGCCAGGGCCGGCCGCTCAACCTCTTCGCCACCGCCGGACAAGTCAGCGACTACATCGGCGCGCGAGCGCTGCTCAGCAGCCTGCCGAAGGTCGATTGGCTGCTCGGCGATCGGGGGTATGATGCCGACTGGTTCAGAGAAGCATTGAAAGACAAGGGGATACGCGCCTGCATCCCTGGCCGTAAGCAGCGCAAGAAGGCGGTGAAATACGACAAGCGCCGCTACAAACGCCGGAACCGGATCGAGATCATGTTCGGCAGGCTAAAGGATTGGCGACGCGTTGCGACACGATACGACAGGTGTCCGAAGGTCTTCCTGTCTGCCATCGCCCTCGCAGCAACCGTCATCTATTGGTTATGAGTCCTGACCCTAGGGCAGAGAAAAGCCGGTCGTGATGGCCGAGCTCGGCTATGTCGGCAGCGCCGATTATGTCGAGATGTGGAAGCAAAGCGTGCGCGTCGAAAAGGCCCAATACCCCGCGCTCGTCGGCGTGGCCTATTTCAACCAGCGCGAAGTCTACCCCTGGCCGGAAAACTTCGGCGCCCCCGATTGGCGGATGAAAAACCAGATCCTGAAATGAGCCTCTGGCCCTGCGCGCCCGCGCGCCCCGGCGACCGGCAAGATCCTGCCGCCGGGGCTATGGCGCCGGGGCTTCGGCCCAAGCCACTGAAAAGACTGCGGGTTTCGGCCCTGCCGTGCGGCGCGCCCCGGCCGCCGCGAGAATGCCATCCTTCTGCCTCGAGAAGGCTTCTCTTGACGCGTAAACCCTTTATTTGCGAAGCGGGGCGTATGAGAGAACGCAAGCCCCGCGCGCGTGGTGAAAACCGCCGCCGGCCAGGGCGAGGCCCGCTTTGACTGGCTGCGCCCCGGCACCGCCCCGGCCCCCACCCGCATCGCCCAGATCTCCGCGCCCGGCACCGGTCAGTGGATCTGCTCGCCCTCGGGCTTTGGCTCGAAATCGCGCTGTTCGCGGCGCTGAGGCGCCGCGCTCACTCCGCCGCGAGCCGCGAGGAGCCGAGCGCGCGCAGCACCCGCGCAAATACCTCGCCCAGCGGCGTCGGCCGCATCTCGTCGGTCACCAGATTGATCTTCGGCCGCGTGCCGTTCCAGTCATAGGGGTTGGCGGCGAACCAGGCGTGGCGCTCGACGAAGGGCAGCCGCTCCATCATCCGCATCGCCCGCTCGGCAAACTCGGCATTGGCCCCATAGCTTGCGGCCTGCGGGCGGCGCCGGTCGATATAGGCGAATTCGGTGACCCAGATCGGCCGGCGATAGGCGGCATGAACCGCCCGCAACCAGCGCTCGAACTGCGCGACATCGCCGTCGGTCAAGTAATAATGCACCGCGATGAAATCGACCCGCAGCCCGCGCCGCTCGAGCCGCGGCCAGAGCGCAAGCGCCTCCTCCACCGACAGCTTCGAGCCGCCCGCCGCACTGCGCTGATCAGGCTCGTTGAAGCCCAAAAGCGCCGTGATCGGCAGGTCGGAGACGATCCGCTTGCCCTCCTCGGCGCGGCCATGGATCATCGGCACGAATTCGACCGAGCGCCCCGGCGCCCCCCGCGCCGGATCTGATCGGGGCGCCAGTTGTAATACCAGCCGATCTCGGGCGTGGTCTCGATCCAGTTGAGCGTTGTTTTCGTAGGGTTTTCCCAAGCGCCAATCCCCGCCTTGCCGGCGAAGAGCAGGCCGGGGCACAGCAGGAGCCCCGCCAGGACGAGAGTTTTGAACATGGCGACCTCACCTCGGTTTGGCGCAAGGCTCGCACCGAAATCGGGCGAAATCGCAGCGAGACCGCAGCGAAGCCGGGGAGCTTTCGACAAATGCACGCGGGGCCGGCAATCGCGCCGATCGACGGTTGACATCCCTCGCCCGGAGGCGCATGCAGGGCCCACGCTTCGGCGGGCCGTTAGCTCAGTTGGTAGAGCAGCTGACTCTTAATCAGCGGGTCACAGGTTCGAATCCTGTACGGCTCACCATTTCCCCCCCGCATCCCCCTTTGCACGATTTTTGCGCGCAATCTGCGCATTTTTGCCCGCTTCGTGCGGGTGGGGAAATGAAATCTTGCGCCGTGATTTCAGGATGTGAAATGCTTGAGCGGAATTTCACATCTCCCTGAGGCCCCGATGATCCCGCATGAAACGCCCGTCCTTGCGAATTCGCTCTGGACCGCCACCGCCGCGCCGGCGCCCCGATACCCCGCGCTCGACGGGCGCATCGAAACGCAGGTCGTCATCATCGGCGCCGGCGTGACCGGGCTGAGCGCCGCGCTGCATCTGGCCGAGCGCGGCGTTTCGGTGGTCGTGCTCGAGGCCGCGACGCCCGGCTGGGGCGCCTCGGGGCGCAACGGCGGCCAGCTCAACCCGGGTCTCAAACACGATCCCTCCGCCGTGATCGCGCGCTTTGGCGCCGATCTCGGCGGGCGGATGTTGCGCCTCTCGGGCGGCGCGCCGGGGCTTGCGATGGATCTCGTCGCGCGCCATGCCATCGGCTGCGACGCGGTCGCGCCCGGCTGGATCCAGCCCGCCCATGACGCGGCCTCGCTGCGCGCGCTCGAGGCGCGCGCGCGCGA
This sequence comes from Rhodobacter xanthinilyticus, assembly GCF_001856665.1. NCBI lineage: Bacteria > Pseudomonadati > Pseudomonadota > Alphaproteobacteria > Rhodobacterales > Rhodobacter > Rhodobacter xanthinilyticus. Next base: position 1,455,223 of record NZ_CP017781.1, read on the forward strand.
TTGGGCGGCGCAAGGGGTCGAGCTGTCGCTCCTCAGCCGCGCCGAGGTCGCCGCCAAAATCGGCACCGAGGTCTATACCGGCGGGCTTCTCGACCCGCGCGGCGCGAACCTGCATCCGCTCAACTATACCTTGGGCCTGGCGCGCGCCGCCGCCGCCGCCGGCGCGCAGATTTTCGCGCAAACCCCTGCAAACGCTATGGAAACCACGATGGCGGGAGTGCGGATCAAGACCCCGCGCGGGCTTGTGTCCGCCGCCCGCGCGCTGATCTGCACCAATGCCGAGAGCGGCCCGCTCGCCCCCGCGCTCGCGCGGTCTCTGGTGCCGGTGCGCTCGGTTCAGGTCGCCACCGCGCCGCTGCCCGAGGCGGTGCGCGCCGCGATCCTGCCGGGCCGTCAGGCGGCCTCGGATTCGCGCCGCGTGATGGTCTATTACAAGATGGATGGCGCCGGGCGGTTCGTGATCGGCGGGCGGGGCGATTATTCCGACGCCACCACCGCCAAGCTGCAAGCCAACCTGCGCCGCGTTGCGCGGCAGATGTTCCCGCAGCTCGGCGATACGCCCTTCGAGCACGCCTGGGGCGGCCATGTCGCGATGACCGCCGACCATTACCCCCATCTCGCGCCGCTCGGGCCCCGGGTGATGTCGGCCACCGGCTACAACGGCCGCGGCCTCGCGCTCGGCACCGCGATGGGCCGGGTTCTGGCCGATTGGGCGAGCGGTGTGCCCGAGGCGGGGCTCGATTTCCCGGTCCTGCCGCTGCGCGAGATCCCCTTCCATGCCCTGCGCAAACCGGCGGTGCGGGCGGCGGTGGTGCTGTTCCGGCTGCGCGACGCGCTGGGCATTTGAGCAAATTCGTGAAAATCGCTACTTTCGATTCATATTATGAAAATGATAGTTGCTATTTCACACATCCTGCGGAAACCTGAGCAAGTTCACGAATCCTGAGAGCGCCGATGCCTCCGATCCAGACCCTCGCCAATGGCCGCCCGTTCCGCGCCGCGCTTTCGGTGCCCGGCGTGGCGGTGACCTTCGGGCTTGTGCTTTTCGCGCTGGGGCTCGTGCTCCTGCTCGCGTTGCGGCGCAATGACGGCGCTTTCCTGCTCGGCCCGCTCTCGGTCACCAACCTCACCGCGATCGTCACCGACCCGCTTTACGCGCGGGTGATGGGCCGCTCGCTCTGGATCGCGGGGCTCGTCACGCTCGCGACCGTCGTCACCGCTTACCCGGTGGCGTGGTTTCTGGCCTTCCGCGCCGGGCGCTGGCGCGGGCTGATCCTGTTTCTGGTCACGCTGCCGTTCTGGACGAGCTACCTGCTGCGGGTCTTCGCCTGGAAGGTGGTGCTGGCCTATAACGGCGTGCTGAACTCGGCGATGACCGGGCTCGGGCTCTGGGATGCGCCCTCGACGGCCTTCCTGAACAACCCCACCGCGGTGGTGATCACGCTCGCCCATGCCTATGCGCCCTTCGCGATCTTGCCGATTTTCTTGGCGCTTCAGACGATCCCGCCGAGCCTGCTCGAGGCGGCCTCCGACCTCGGCGCCTCCCGCGCCCAAGCCTTCCGCCGCATCGTCTTGCCGCTCTCGATGCCCGGCGTGCTGGGCGGCGCGCTGGTCGTCTTCGTGCCGACCTTGGGCGATTACGTCACGCCGGCGATGGTCGGCGGCCCGTCGAGCACGATGATCGGCACGCTCATCCAGGCGCAGTTCGGCAAGGCCAACGACTGGCCCTTCGGGGCGGCGCTGGCGGTGGCGACGATGGCGGTGATCTTGCTCGCGGTGGCGCTGGTGCGGCGCGCCGATAAACGCTGGGGGAGCCGCGCATGACCCGTCGGCTGTCGATCCTGCCGCTCTATGTCGGCGCCTATATCGTCTTTCTCTACCTGCCGGTGGCGCTTATCCCGTTGTTTTCGTTCAACGATGCGATCCAGGCGGCGTTCCCGCTGAAGGGCGCGACGCTGGGGTGGTATCGCACGCTCCTTGAGACCCCGGCGATCGCGCAGGCGCTGAAGAACAGCCTGATCATCGCCGCCGCCTCGGCCACGATCACCACGCTCTGCGCCACCACGATCGGCTATCTCGATGTCTTCGCCCGCGGCCCGGTTGCGCGGCTGGTGGCAGGGCTCGCGCGGCTGCCGATCCTGATCCCGGGCGTGATCGTCGGCATTGCGCTCCTCATCCTCGTCAATCTCGCCGGCCTCGGGCCCTCGCGGCTGGCGATCGTGGGGGGGCATGTGCTCGTCTGCCTGCCCGCCGCAGTGACGGTGATCCGCGCGCGCCTCGCCGCGATCCCGCGCTCGATCGCCGAGGCCGCGGCCGATCTCGGCGCCTCCGATTGGGTGGTGCTGCGCCGCGCGATCTTGCCGCTCGCGGCTTCGGCGATCGGCTCGGCCTTCACGCTGGCCTTCCTGACCTCGTTTGACGAATTCATCGTCGCCTATTTCCTCGCCGGCACCGAGCCCACCTTGCCGCTCTATATCTGGAGCCAGCTGCGCTTCCCGAAATCGCTGCCGGTGGTGATGGCGCTCGGCACTCTGATCCTCACCGTCTCGGTGCTGCTGGCGGGGCTCGCCGAGCTCCTGCGCCGCCGCTCCCGCCTGTGACCCCAACGACCCACAAAAAACCACACAAACCCAACACCCGGAGGCCAGAATGACCCGCACGACCCTGCTTCTCACCGCTGCCGCCTGTGCGCTCGCAGCCGCGCCCGCCCTTGCGGCGGACAAGCTGACCTATTTCACCTGGTCGGGCTATGAGCTCCCCGTCTTCCACGAAAGCTATACCGCCGCGCATCCCGATGCGGTCGATATCTCGGTCTTCGGCGATGACGATGACGCGTTCACCAAGGTCAAGGCGGGCTTCCACCCCGATCTCGCGCATCCCTGCTACGACAAGATCGCGCGCTGGAACGCCGAGGGCCTGTTGCAGCCGATCGACACCGCAAAGATCGCGAATTGGGAGCATATCTTCCCCGCCTTCCGCAACCTCCCCGATATTCAGGCGGGCGACGGCAAGGTCTGGATGGTGCCGTGGGATTGGGGCAATACCTCGGTTCTCTACCGCACCGACATGGTCGCCCCCGATGCCGAGATGAGCTGGAACATGCTTTGGGATCCGCAATATGCCGGGCGGCTCGCGACGATCGACGCGGTGCATGACACCCCCCTCGTCGCGGCCGTTCTGGCGGGCGTGAACCCGTTCGACATGACGCCTGCCGAGATGGACAAGGTCGCCGAGAAGCTGCGCGAACAGCGCCCGCTGCTGACCACCTACACCACCGACATGACCTCGATCGAGCAATCGCTGGCCTCGGGCGAGCTCGTCGCCGCGATGACCTGGAACGCCTCGGCCGTCGCGCTGAAGGGGCAGGGCGTGCCGGTCGAGTTCATGGACCCGAAGGAAGGCATGCTGACCTGGACCTGCGGCTTTGTGATGCTCAAGGATGCCAAGAACCCCGATCTCGCCTATGAGTTCATCAACAGCGCGCTCGAGGCGGGCTCGGGCAAGCATCTGATCGAGGCTTACGGCTATGGCGCCTCGACCGACGCCGCCTTTGGCGAGGTCGCGCCCGCCAAGCTCGAGGAGTTGAAACTGCCCGCCGACCCGCAGAAGATGCTCGAGACCACGATCTTCACCGGGCCGATGAAGCAAAACGACGATCTCGCCAAGATGTTCGAGCGCGTCAAGGCGGGTGGCTGAGGCCGGCGGGCGGCGCGCCGCGCCGCCCCTTACCAGGACAGGACGATGATGACCGAAGAGCATAGCATGGCCCCCGATCCCGAAGCCGATCCCGGCCCCGACTCTGGCCCCGACTCTGGCGCCGAACCCGCGCGCAAACCCGCCCCCGAGGGCAATCAGGCCGATGTCGTCGTCGGGCGGCGGCTGCGCGCGCTGCGCCTCGAGGCGGGGCTGTCGCTGGCCGAGCTCGCCGCTCAGGCCGGGCTCTCGGTCGGCGCGCTCAGCCAGGTCGAGCGCGGTGTCTCCTCGCTGCGCGTGCGCACGATCTGGCCGCTCGCCGCCGCGCTCGGCATCGAGCCCTCGGTGCTGCTCGATGACAGCGCGGAGGGCAACGATATCTACTGCGTGCGCGCGGGCCGGCGGCGCGATCTGCCGGTGCGCTCCGAGGGGATCCGCAAACAGCTCCTCTCGCCGCCGGGCGCCACGCTCACCGGCATGACCGTCGAGGTCGAACCCGGCGGCGGCTCGGCCGAGGCCTATGCCCATCAGGGCCATGAATTCGGCTATGTGATGGCGGGCGAGATCGCGCTGACGATCGACGGCACCAGCTATCAACTCCGCGCGGGCGACAGCTTCGCCTTCCGCTCGACGCTGCTCCATGCCTTCCGCAACGACGGCGCGGAGCGCGCGGTGATCCTCTGGGTGAATTCCACCAAACCCTCGGAGGTGCGCGATGCCGACTGACCCGCTCCTGAGCCTGCGCGGCGTGTCGAAGGATTTCGGCGGCGGCGTCTTCGGCCTGCGCGACATCGATCTCGACATCGCGCGCGGCGAATTCGTCAGCCTCCTTGGCCCCTCGGGCTGCGGCAAGACCACCACGCTGCGGGTGATCGCGGGGTTCGAGGCGCCGACCGCCGGCCAGGTGCTGCTCGAGGGCCGCGAGATCGGCCATCTGCCGCCGAACCGCCGCCCCGTGAACACCGTCTTTCAGGATTACGCGGTCTTCCCGCATATGGATGTCGCCGAGAACGTGGCCTTCGGGCTCTCGGTGCGCGGCACCGCGCGCGGCGAGATCAGCCGCCGCGTCGCGCAGGCGCTCGAGCTCGTGGGCCTGGCCGACAAGGCCAAGCGCCCCGTCGCCGCGCTCTCGGGCGGCCAGCGCCAGCGCGTCGCGCTCGCCCGCGCGATCATCTGCGAGCCGCAGGTGCTGCTCCTCGATGAGCCGCTCTCGGCGCTCGATGCGAGCCTGCGCGAGCAGATGCAGGTCGAGCTCAAGGCGCTCCAGCACCGGCTCGGCACCACCTTCGTGATGGTCACCCATGACCAGACCGAGGCGCTCTCGATCTCCGACCGGATCGCGGTGATGAGCGGCGGGCAGATCGAGCAGATCGCCACCCCCGCCGAGCTCTACGACCGCCCCGCGACCCGCTTCGTCGCGGGCTTCATCGGCACGATGAACCTGCTGGGCGGGCGCGCGACGGGCGACGGGCGGGTCGCGGGCGGCGGGCTGACGCTGCCGGTCGAGGGGGCAGGGGCCTTGCCCGCGGGCGCGCCCGTCACGCTCGGGCTGCGCCCCGAGGATCTCATCCTCGTGCCCCCGGGCCCCGAGACCGCGGCGCTGACCGTCACCACCACCGTCTTCCACGGCCGCAGCCTGCGGGTCGTCGGCCATCTGGCCGATGGCGCCGAGGTGGTGCTCGATATCCCCCGCGCCGCGGCGCAAAGCCTGCCCGCCGATGGCGCGCAGGCCGCCCTTGCGCTGCGCCCCGGCGCCGGCGCGATCCTGCTTCCGGCCTAAAGCCGCCCGTTTTCGAGGAGATGTCCATGTCCAATGCCCTGAAATTCTATATCGACGGCGCCTGGGTCGCGCCTGCCACCGACGCCACGCTCGAGGTGATCAACCCCGCCACCGAGGCGCCCTATGCCGCGATCGCGCTGGGCACCGAGGCCGATGTGAACCGCGCCGTGGCCGCCGCGCGCGCCGCTTTCCCGGACTGGGCCGCGCGCCCGGTGGCCGAGCGCATCGCCGCCGCCAAGCGCCTCCTGGCCGTCTACATGGCTCGCTATGAGGAGATGGCGCAGGCGATCAGCGCCGAGATGGGCGCGCCGATCACCTGGGCGCGCGAGGCGCAGGCCTATGCCGGCCAGGGCCATCTCGAGGCCACGATCGCCGCCGCCGAGCGCTTCGAATGGGAAACCATGCGCGGCCCGACCCGGATCCTGCGCGAGCCGGTCGGCGTTTGCGCGCTGATCACGCCCTGGAACTGGCCGATGAACCAGATCATGTGCAAGGTCGCGCCGGCGCTGATCGCGGGCTGCACGGTAGTGCTCAAACCCTCGGAAATCGCGCCGATGTCGGGGGTGCTGTTTGCCGAGATGATCGACGCCGCGGGCCTGCCGCCGGGCGTTTTCAACATGGTCAACGGCACCGGCCCCGATGTCGGGCAGGTGATGTCGGGCCATCCGGATGTCGACATGGTCTCCTTCACCGGCTCGACGCGGGCGGGCGTGATCGTGGCGCGCACCGCGGCCGAGACGGTCAAGCGCGTGGCGCAGGAGCTTGGCGGCAAATCGCCCAATATCGTCCTGCCCGACGCCGATTTCGCGAAAGCCGTGCGCGAGGGCACGATCGGGGTGATGAACAACACCGGCCAAAGCTGCGACGCGCCGACGCGGATGCTCGTGCCCGCCGCGCGGATGGCCGAGGCGATGGCGATTGCGGCCGAGGCGGCGGCGGGCGTGGTCGTGGGCGACCCGGCCGAGGAGGCGACCACCATGGGCCCGCTGGTCTCGGCGCTGCAGTTCGAGAAGGTGCAACGCCTGATCGCGGCGGGCCTCGCCGAGGGCGCGACGCTCGCCTGCGGGGGCCTTGGCAAACCCGAGGGGCGCGCCACCGGCTATTTCGTCAAGCCCACGGTTTTTGGCAATGTCACCAATGACATGACCATCGCGCGCGAGGAAATCTTCGGCCCCGTCCTGTCGATCATCGGCTATCAGACGGTGGAGGAGGCGATCGCCATCGCCAATGATACCCCCTACGGGCTCGCCGCCTATCTCCAGGGCGAAGACCTCGCGCAGATCCGCGCCGTGGCGCGGCGGCTGCGCGCGGGGTCGGTCTATGTCAACGGCCCCGATTGGGATCTCTTCGCGCCCTTCGGCGGCTACAAGCAATCGGGCAATGGCCGCGAATATGCCGATTGGGCGATCCATGATTTCACCGAGATCAAAGGCGTCGTCGGCTGGGGCTGAGGCACCCCTGATCCCCGGCCCCGACCCCCGGCCCTGAAGGCGGCGCTTCGGCGCCGCTTTTTCTGTTTTCGGGGCGCACAGGCAATCTTGACATTTTAACTCGGATAAGCGAGTCCTCCCCCCGAACCGCTGCCAGCTCTCCCGCCAGCCGCCCTTTTCGCGTCTTGACCGGGAGTCTCTCATGCGCCTCACCGCGCGGCATCTGGCCGCCTTCCTGCTCACCTCCACCGCCCTGAGCGCGCCGCTCGGCGCCCAATCGCTCGACGGCCCGACCTATCTGGGCCAGATCGTGATCGGTTATGCCGAGGACGGCACGCCGATTTTCGCGGGCGAAAATGCCACCCATCTGGGCGAGGCCGATCTGCGCGGCGCGACCTCTACCACCGATCTCGACGGGCTGCTGCGCCAGCAGACCTCGGTCTTCACCCAGAAAGACCCGGGCAACCCCGGCCTTGCGGTCAATATCCGCGGCTTCGAGGGCTCGGGGCGGGTCGCGATGTCGGTCGATGGCGTGCCGCAGAGCTACCGGCTGACCGGCCATTCGGCGCAGGGCTTCACCTTCGTCGATGAAAACTTCGTCACCGGCGTCGATATCACCCGCGGGCCGGTCACCGCGACGGGCGGCTCGGGCTACGCGGGCGCGGTCGATTTCCGCACGATCGAGGCGGGCGATGTGCTCAAAGACGGCGCGAGCCGCGGCGCGCTCTTGCGCTTCGATTATGCCGATAACGGTGAGGCCGCCTCGGGCATGGCCGCGACCGCGATGAAAGCGGGGCGGCTCGACATGCTCCTCGCGCTCAGCCGCCACACCGGCGACGATTACGAGGACGGCGCCGATACGCCCGTCGCCAACACTTATCAGGACATCTCCTCGCAGCTCTTCAAGCTCGGCTATGACCTGAGCGATGCCCAGCGGATCGGGCTCTCGGTGATGCATTACGAGACCGATTTCTTCGCCACGAGCTACCGCCAGGCGCTGAGCAACGATATCGCCAAGCTCTCCTATCGCTATGCGCCGGGCGACGGGCGGGTCGATCTGCGCCTCAACGCCTATACCGGCAAGACCGAGACCGACTGGATCGCGGGCACGGGCTCCGCGGTCGGGCGGGTGATGTCGACCCGCACCACCGGCTTTGACGCGACCAATACTTCGGAATTTGCGCTCGGCGCCTGGGCGCTGACCTCGGCGAACGGCTTCGAGGCCGCGCAGGACCGGCTCGGCGGCACGGCGGGCGGGGTGAACCCGACCTCGGGCACCGCGCGCCGCGCCGCCGTTTTCTCGGAAAACGTCTTCCGCAACGGCCCCTGGGAGATCACCGCCGGGCTGCGCGGCGCCTCCTACCGGCTCGAGGGCCAGGCCTCGCAGGGCGCGATCGATATCGACAACAGCTCGCTCGACCCGAAACTGACGCTCGCCTATCAGCTCACCCCCGCGCTGCAACCCTATCTGACGCTCTCGCGCGCGATGCGCGCGCCGACGCTGCAAGAGACCATGCTCGGCGGCACCCATCCGGGCGGCGGCATCGGCATGATCGCGAACCCCGCGCTCGAGGCCGAGACCGAGGAGGGCTTCGAGATCGGCTTCAACATCGACCGCGAGGGGCTTTTCGCGGCGGGCGACCGGCTCTCGGGGCGGGTGAATTACTACGACATGTCGGTCGAGAATTACATCGTCACCAGCATGGCCTTCACCAATGCCTTCGGCCAGACCGGCGCGGCTTTCGTCAACGTGCCCGGCACCTCGAAGACCAAGGGTCTCGAGCTCGAGCTCGCCTATGGCTGGCAAAGCTATGATCTTGGGCTGAGCTACACCCATAACGACAGCACCCTGCCGAGCCAGATGCCGGGGCTCGGCGCGGGGCAATATCTGCCCGATGACACGCTCTCCCTGCGGCTCTCGAAGCGCCTGATGGAGGACCGCCTCACGCTCGGCGCGCAGTATAACTACGTCTCGGGCGGGCTCTTCACCGATACCTATACGAGCACCCCCTATCAGAAGGACACGAGCTATGAGCTCGTCGATCTCTTCGCGAGCTATGCCGTGACCGAGGATGCGCTGGTCTATGCCAAGGTCACCAACCTCTTCGACGAGACCTATGTGCCCTGGCTCTCCGCCTCGGCCACCGAGAACGGCCAGGGCCGCACCTTCCATATCGGCACCTCGCTGCGCTTCTGACCCCGGAGATTTGTGATGAAACCCACCCCTGAGATGATCCGCGCGGCCCGCGCCGACGCCCCGAAAACCCGCGCCCGCGATCTGGCCGCAAGCCTCGGCATCACCGAGGCCGAGCTCTGCGCGGCCTTCGTGGGCGCGGGCGCGACGCGCATCGCCGCCCACCCCGACGCGCTCATCCCCCGGCTCGCGGCTTTCGGGCCCCTGATGGCGCTGACCCGCAACGAGAGCTGCGTGATCGAGAAAGTCGGCGTCTATGATGGCTACCGCCCCGGCCCCCATGCCGCGCTCGTCGTCCATGAAGAGATCGACCTGCGGATCTTCCCGCGCCATTGGGTGCATGGCTTCGCGCTGGAGGAGGAGGGGCCCGCGGGCCCGAAACGCTCGCTCCAGATCTTCGATGCGGCGGGCGAGGCGGTCCACAAGATCTACCTGCGGCCCGAGAGCGATGCGGGCGCCTGGGCGCCGCTTCTGGCCGATCTGCGCCTTGCCGATCAGGGCGCGGCCCTCGATCTTGCGCCCCGCGCGGCCCCCGAGGCGCCCCGCGCAGCGCCCGAGCGGCGCGCCGAGCTGATCGCGGGCTGGGAGGCGCTGACCGATACCCATCAGTTCCTGCGCCTGTGCGCGCGGCTCAAGATGAACCGGCTCGGCGCCTATCGGCTGGCGGGCGCGCCCTATGCCCGCCGCCTCGCGCCCGGCGCGGTCGAGCGGCTGCTCGCGCAGGCCGCCGAGATCGCCGTGCCGATCATGGTCTTCGTCGGCAATCAGGGCATGATCGAGATCCACACCGGCCCGATCAAACGCGTGGTCGAGATGGGCCCCTGGATCAACGTGCTCGACCCGGGCTTCGATTTCCACCTGCGCACCGACCATATCGCCGAGGTCTACCGGGTGGTGAAGAACACCGCCCGCGGCCCGGCCCATTCGGTCGAGGTCTTTGACGCGGACGGCGGGCTGATCGCGCAGATCTTTGGCGTGCTGAAGGCGGGCGAGGGGGCGGTCTCGGCCTGGAACGCGCTGGTTGCGGGGCTGCCCGAGGCCGAAGGCGCCGCCGTGCTGGAGGGCGCGCAATGATCCGTGCGGGGCTGATCGCGCTGCTTCTGTGGCCCGCGCTCGCGCGCGCCGAGGGCCCCGGCCGGGTGCTCTCGGTCGGCGGCGGCGTCACCGAGATCGTCTATGCGCTGGGCGAGGAGGCCCGCCTCGTCGGGCGCGACACGACCTCGACCTTCCCGCCCGCGGCCGCGGCGCTGCCCGATGTGGGCTATATGCGCCAGCTCTCGCCCGAGGGGATGCTCTCGGTCGCGCCCGATCTGATCTTGCTCAGCGCGGGCGCGGGCCCGGCCGAGACGCTCGAGACGCTGGGCGCGGCGGGGGTGGCGATGGTCACGATCCCCGAGGGGATCACCCCGCAGGCGGTGACCGAGAAGGTCGCCGCGGTGGCGGCGGCGCTGGGCGTGTCCGAGAAGGGCGCGGAGCTGAACGCGCGCCTCGCGGCCGAGATGGCGGCGGCGCAGGCCGCCGTCGCGGCCGAGCCCGGCCCGGCCCCCAAGGTCTTGTTCATCCTTGGCAATTCCGGCGGGCGGCTGACCGGCGCGGGGGCCGGGACCGCGGCGCAGGCGATGATCGACCTCGCCGGCGGCGAAAACGCCATCACCGGGTTTTCGGGCTACAAGGCGCTCACCGATGAGGCGATCGCGGCCGCCGCGCCCGATGTGCTTTTGGTGATGGATCGCGGCGATGGCGGCGCGAGCGAGGGCGCGACGGAGGCCGATTACCTCGCCCACCCGGCGCTCGCCGCAACGCCGGCGGGGCGCGCGGGGGCCATCGTGCGGATGCCGGGGATGTTCCTTCTGGGCTTTGGCCCGCGCACGCCCGAGGCGATCACCGCGCTCCATCGCGCGCTCTTTGCGAAGGCGCGCTGAGATGAGCGCCGCGCCGCTCGCCGCGCCCAAACCCGCCCCCGCCCATCGGCTCCCCGCCGGGGCGGTGGCGGTGGGGCTTCTCGCGCTCCTCCTCGCCGCCGCCGGGCTCAGCCTCAGCCTCGGCGCCTCGGGCCTTGCGCCCTGGGAGCCGCTCTTGCGCCCGCTCTCGCCGGTGGAGGCCGCGATCCTCTATGATATCCGCCTGCCAAGGCTGCTGCTTGGCGCGCTCGTCGGCGCGGGGCTCGCGGTCTCGGGGGCGCTGATGCAGGGGCTGTTTCGCAACCCGCTCGCCGATCCGGGGCTCGTGGGCGTCGGCGCGGGGGCGGGGCTCGGCGCGGTGATCGCGATCGTGCTCGGCGGCGCGCTGCCCGTCGCGATCCGCGCCGCGACCGGGATCTATCTCGTGCCGCTTTTCGCCTTCGCGGGGGGCTGGGCGGCGGTCGTCGTGCTCTACCGCGTGGCCAGCCTGCGCGGCCAGACCTCGATCGCGACGATGCTGCTCGCGGGGATCGTCCTTGGCGCGCTCGCCGGCGCGCTCACCGGCATCCTGATCTTCCTCGCCGATGATGCGCAGCTGCGCGACCTGACCTTCTGGGGGCTCGGCTCGCTCGCCGGAGCGAACTGGCTCAAACTCACCGCCGCGGGGCCGATCCTGCTCGCCGGGCTCGCGCTCTCGGTGCCGCTCGCGCGCGGGCTCGATGCGATGGCGCTGGGCGAGGCGGTGGCGCGCCACATGGGGGTGCCGGTCGAGCGCGTCAAACGCGGCGCGATCCTGGCGGTCGCGGCGATGACCGGGGCGGCGGTGGCGGTCTCGGGCGGGATCGGCTTTCTGGGCATCGTCGTGCCCCATATCCTGCGCCTCGCGGTGGGGCCGGGGCACCGGCTGCTCTTGCCCCTCTCGGCGCTCTTCGGGGCGGCGCTGCTCATCGGCGCCGATACCGCCGCGCGGCTCGTCGTGGCGCCCGCCGAGTTGCCGATCGGCATCTTGATGGCGCTGATCGGCGCCCCGGTTTTTCTGTGGATCTTGCTGGCGCGCCGCGCCGTTCTGGAGCTTTGAGATGCTGCTCGCAACCGGCCTGACCGCGCGGCTTGGTGGCCGCGAGATCCTCCACGGCGTCGATTTCGAGGCCCGCCCGGGCCAGATCACCGCGATCGTGGGCCCGAATGGCTCGGGGAAAACCACGCTCCTGCGCCGCCTCACCGGCGATCTGGCGGGCGGCGGCGCGATCAGCCTCGAGGGCGAGCGGCTGGCCGATCTCGCGCCGCGCGCGCTTGCCCGCCGCCGCGCGGTGCTGCCGCAGGCGAGCACGCTGGGCTTTCCCTTCACGCTGCGCGAGGTCGTCGCGATGGGCCATCAGGCGGGGGCGGCGGCGCATCTCCCCGGCGTCGTCGAGGCGGCGCTGGCCGAGGTCGGGCTGGGCGCGAAGGCCGAGCGCTTCTTTCAGGACATGTCGGGCGGCGAGCAGGCGCGCGGCCATCTCGCGCGGGTGCGCGCCCAGGTCTGGGAGCCGGTGAGCGAGGGCCGCCCGGCCTGGCTTTTCGTCGATGAACCCGTCGCCGCGCTCGATATCGGGCATCAGTTGCAGGTGATGGGCGTGCTGCGCCGCTTCGCGCGCGCGGGGGGCGGGGTGGTGGCGGTGATGCATGATCTCAACCTCACCGCGATGCATGCGGGCGCGATGGTGCTCATGGAGGGCGGGCGCGTGGCCGCCGCGGGGCGCCCCGCCGAGGTGATGACGGCGCCGCTTCTGTCGCGGGCCTATCGGTGCGAGCTTTGCCTCAACACCGCGCCGCGCGAGGGGGTCTGGCTCTTGCCGCAGGTGGCGCGGGCGGGGGCTTGAGGGGGAGGGGCGGGGGCTTGACGCCTCCGCGCCCGCAGCGCAGGTTGCGGCCCCGAACCCGGAGCCCGTCTGATGCCCGAAAGCCCGCCCGAACGCCCGCAAGACCCGCATGAGACCGCCCGCGAGATCCGCCGCCGCCGGGCGCGCGCGCGCGCGGGGCGGCGCGCGCGCAAACGCGCGCTGATCCGCGCGTTTTGGCTCGTGGTGGGGCTTCTGTTCACCGGGCTCGGCTTTGTCGGGCTGTTCTTGCCGGTCGTGCCGACGGTGCCCTTCCTGATCGTCGCGGCGGCGGCTTTCGCGCGCTCCTCGCGCCGGCTCGAGACCTGGCTGCTCGAGCATCGCCAGTTCGGGCCCCTGATCCGCGCCTGGCGCGAGACCGGGGCGATCCCGCGGCGCGCCAAATGGATGGCGGGGGCGGGCTCGCTCACCGGGCTCGGGGTGTTTGTGGTGCTGCGCGAGCCGACGCTGTGGCAGGGGCTGGGCGTCGGCGGGCTGATCGCGGCGGGCCTCAGCTATGTCTTCACCCGCCCCGATGGCTGAGCCGCTTATTTGACCTGGGCCGCGACGCTCTCGGCAAAACTCTCGACCAGCGCCTTGTAATAGACCGGCTCGTCGCGGGTGCTCACCACCACCGATTTGCCCAGATCCTGCGCCGGGATCAGCGCGCGCGTCGAGACCGAGACCTGATAGCTGCCGCCCATCACGCCCGCCGGGTCGCCGGTCATCACCACCTTGCCGGCAAGCACCGCATCCTCGATCCCGGTGACGGTCTTGAACGAATCCGAAAGCGCCAGCTCGTCGATATCGATCACGATCCGCGAGCCGAGATCGGCGCTCAGGTGATCGACGAGACGCGCCTCGATCGCGGCCTCGAGATCGGGGGCGATGCGGGCGAAATAGCGCGCGGCTTCGGGGTTCGCGATCGCGCTGACATCGGCGCTGACATGGACATCCTTGACCATCGGCGCGGTGGGCATCGCGCCGGCGGGAAGCGCGGCGAGGAGGCTCGCCGCGCTCAGCGCGGCGGCGGTGACGATCTTCATCTTGGAAAACATGATCTGTCCTTTCAACGGGGGGCCGGGGCTCCGGCCTTCGCAAGATCAACGCGCAGGGCGCCTCGCGGTTCCGGCCCGGGCCCGAAATTTCTACGCAAATCATTGAAAAGACATAAAAAGACCCCGGCGCCGAGGGTGAGCTCGGGGCCGGGGCCAGTCGGAGGGAGCCTTGGGGGGAGGGAAACCCGTCAGGCGTCGATCCCTTCGGTCGAGGCAAAGAACATCGCCTGGCTCACCGCCGAGCGGACCTGTTCTTCGGAGAAGGGCTTGGTGATCAGGAAGGCGGGCTCGGGCTTCGCGCCGGTCAGGAGCCGCTCGGGGAAGGCGGTGATGAAGATCACCGGCATATCCTCGAACTGCGCGAGGATGTCGTCGACCGCATCGATCCCCGAGGAATTGTCGGCCAGCTGGATATCGCTGAGGATCAGGTCGGGCTTGATCTTCGCGGCAAGCGCCACGGCCTCCTTGCGGGTGCGCGCGATGCCGGTGACCTCATGGCCGATCGAGGTGACGATATCGGCGATATCCATCGCGATGATCGCCTCATCCTCGATGATCATCACCCGCCCGGTCACCGCGGCCTCCATCTCGGCCTGAGCGGCGCGGATCAGAAGATCGACCTCGTCGCGCTCGCGCTGCATGATCGCGGCGATCTCGGGAACCGTGAAGCCCTCGATGACGTTGAGCAGCAGCGCCTCGCGGGAATTGGGGGTGAGGCGCGCCATATGGGCCTGGGCCTGGGCGCCGTAGCGGCTGTCGGGCTCGCCCAAGGGGGCGCCGGCGCTCGACCAGACCAGGTGGAAGGCGTGGAAGAGCCCGAGTTTCGGGGTCTCGGCGGCGGCCAGAACCGAAGGGTCGACCAAGAGGCTCTCCAGCGTCGCGGCGGCAAAACGGTCGCCGCTGTCCTGATTGCCGGTCAGCGCGCGCGCATAGCGGCGCAGATAGGGCAGGTCGCGCGCAATCGCGGAGCTGAGGTCGAGATCGGCAGTCGATGCCATGAAAAATACTCCCAATGCATTTTTTTCAGGGAACCAACGCGCTTCCCCCGCGTTGGGTTCCATGAATAATCGCGGAAATTACGAAAATGAGTGCAAGCGAAAACATGCCCGAGACCCCGCCCAAGCCCCGTCTGCGGCGCGATATCGACGAGAACCTCAAGCGCGTCTATGAAGATGCGCTGAGCCTCGAGGTGCCCGACCGGTTCAAGGATCTGCTCGCGCAGCTCAAATCCGCCGAGGCCGCGCGCAAGGCGGAGGGCGGCCAATGACCGAGACGCCGCCGGTTTTCGCCGATCCGCGCGACGAGCTCGCCGATCATATCCCCGCGCTGCGCGCCTTCGCGATCTCGCTCACCCGTAACGTCTCCGAGGCCGATGACCTCGTGCAGGAGGCGATCCTGAAGGCCTGGTCGAATATCGAGAAATTCACCGTCGGCACCGACCTGCGCGCCTGGCTCTTCACGATCTTGCGCAACACCTTCTATTCGGCGCGCCGCAAGACCCGCCGCGAGGTGGCCGACCCCGAGGGCGCCTATGCGGCCGCGCTTTTCGATCCGCCGCGCCATGACGGGCGGCTTGCGCTCGACGAATTCGCCCGCGCCTTCGATCAGCTCACCCCCGAACACCGCGAGGTTCTGATCCTCGTCGGCGCGAACGGCTATTCCTATGAGGAGGCGGGCGCGATGATGGGGGTGGCGACGGGCACGGCGAAAAGCCGCGCGCACCGGGCGCGGGCGCGGCTGGCCGAGCTTCTCGGGCTCGAGGAGGGCGAGGACCCGGTCGCGGGCCAATCGGCCGAGACGCTGGCGGTGATGGGCCGCTCGGGGATCGCGGCGGCATGAGACGGGCGCTGCCGCGCCGCCTTGGCGGCCTCGGCGCGCGCCTCGTCATCTTGATGGGGCTCGCGCTTCTGCCGCTGGCGGTGCTCACCTATGTGCAGACGCTCGAGGCCAATTCCGTCTCCCGCAAACGCGCCGAGACCGCGATCTTGGGCGAGACCCTGATGGCGGGGGCGAGCCTGAGCGAGCAGATCATGCGCGCCCAGGGCGCGGCGCAGGGGCTCGCGGCGGCGATGGGCGGCATCGACCCCGCGACACCCGAGGCCGAGGCCGAGTGCCGCGCGACGCTCGAGCGGTTCGTCAGCGCCAATCAGGCGCTCTTTTCCTTTGCGGGCTATGTCGAGGCCAATGGCCAGATGCGCTGCACCTCGAATGGCGAGTCGATGAATTTCGGCGAGACCGAGACGCTGCGGGCGATGATGGAGGACCCGCGCCCGGTGCTGCGGCTCAACCGCCGCGGCGTGATGTCGAAGACGACGGTGCTCTTGCTGGTCAATCCGGTGATGGATGGCGCGGGGCGGGTGACGGGGTTTCTGTCGCTCTCGATCCCCCATTCGATCTTGCGCCGCGAGACCGATGGCGATCTCGGCGCCGAGGGCAAGCCCTTGGCGCTCTTCACCTTTTCCAACGAAGATGAGCTTTTGACCTCCTCGATCGGGGTCGATCAGGCGCCCGGCCGGCTGCCGCGGGGCTTTTCGATCGAGCCCTGGCTTGGCAACCGCGGCGACAGTTTTCTCGCGCGCACCGCCGAGGGCGAGATGCGCGCCTTTGCGGTGGTGCCGCTGGTCCCGCGGCAGATCTATCTCGTCGGCTCCTGGCCCGAGGAGCAGCTCGGGCTGAGCTTTCTCAACGCCGATCTGCCGGCCTCGCTGTTTCCGGCGCTGATGTGGGGGGCGAGCCTGCTGGTCGCCTGGCTTGCCGCCGAGGCGCAGGTTCTGCGCCATGTGCGCGCGCTGCGGGCCTCGATCACCGCCTTTGCCGGGGGCGATCGCAAGGTCAAGCCGCTCGCCTTTGGCGCGGCCGCGCGCGAGCTGCGCGAGGTGGGGGCGGCCTATGAGAAGATGACGCTCTCGATCTTGCATGACGAGGCCGAGCTCGAGGATATCATCCACCAAAAAGAGGTGCTCCTGCGCGAGGTCCACCACCGGGTGAAGAACAACCTCCAGCTGATCGCCTCGATCATCAACATGCAGCTGCGCTCGGTCAAAAGCCCCGAGGCGCGCGAGGCGATGCGCTCGGTGCAGGAGCGCGTGCTCTCGCTCGCCACCATCCACCGCGAGCTCTACCAGACGAGCGGGCTGACCGATGTGCGCGCCGATGAACTCCTGCCGCAGATCGTGCGCCATATCCTGAAGATCGCCGAGACCCCGCGGCGGCGCTTCGCGGTCGAGACCGCGATCGACGAGATCCGCCTGCCGCCCGATCAGGCGGTGCCGCTGGCGCTGTTTCTGACCGAGGGGCTCGCCAATGTCATCAAGCACAGCCATGCCGGCGCGGGTGCGCGCGCGCGGGTCGATCTGCGGCTTGGCCATTGCCCGACGGCGGGCGAGGCGCGGCTCGAGCTCGTCAATGACATCGGCTCCGGCGCGCCGGCGCCGAGCGCCATGACCTCGGACGGGTTTGGCACGCAGCTCCTGACCGCCTTTGCCCGCCAGCTCGAGGGGCGGGTGGAGCGCGGGCTGACTGAGGCGGGGCGCTATCGGCTGGCGGTGGTCTTCCCGCTGCGCGCGCTCGATGAGGCCGAGGCGAGGCGCGCCCCCGCCGAGCCGCCCGAGGGCGCGCCCGAAGCCGGTGAAGAAGACCCCGCCTGAGCGCAGGGCCGCGCCCATGCGCCGGACAGAAAAACGCCCCGCAGCCAATGGCTTGCGGGGCGTTCTTCATCCGTCCTGCGCGGCGGGCTCCTGCCAGAGCGCCATCGCCCACAAGATCAACGGGATCGCCACGATCCCCCCGATCGGCCCCCAGAGCCAGATCCCGAAGAGCAGCGCCAGAAATACGCCGAGCGGGTTGATCTCCATCCGCCGGCCGACAAAGGCGGGGGTGACGAACTGGCTCTCGAGGAAATTCAGCCCGATATAGCCAAGCGCCGGCAAGAGCGCCGCCGCCCCGTCAAAACCCGCCACCCCCGCAAAGAGCAGCGTCACGAACAGAAGCGCCGGCCCGAGGAAGATGATGTAATTGACCAGAAAGGCGAGCGCCCCCCAGGCCAGCGCCCCGGGCAGGCCGAGCGCGGTGAGCCACAGCCCCGTCGCCGCGCCGAGGGCCGCGTTGATCACCGTGATGATCCCGAAATAGCGCGAGACGAGGGATTCGGCGGCGAAGAGCCGCGCGGTGAGGCCGGCGCGCGCCTGCGGTCGGGCAAGGCGGGCGGGCAGGGCGGTGTAAAGTTCGCGTCGGGTCAGCAGGAAGAAGAACAGCGCGCCGATGAAAGTGAGCACCTGCGCGCCCACCGCCGGCGCGATCAGCAGCGCATCGGTGACCGTCGGCATCGCGATCGCGCCCTCGGGCGGGGCGGCGCTCGCGGGGCTGCCCGGGTTGACCGTCGTCGCGACCTCGCGCGAGACATCCTTGAGCCCCGAGGCAAGCCCCCGCAGCGCGCGCAGCACGTCTTGCAGATCGCTCCAGACCTTCGGCGCCTGTTCGAAAAGCTGCGCGAGGATCGGCTGGAAGAGCAGCAAGATGCCGCCGATCGCGAGCAGCGCGACGGTCAGCGCCGCGAGCGCCGCCCCCCCGCGCGCCAGCCCGCGCCGCTCGAGCGCCTCGGCCAGCGGCGCGAGCACGAGCCCGACGGTGAGGCCAAGCGTGGTTGGCGCGGCGATATCGGCGGTGGCGTCGAGCGCGGCGGCGCTGGCCAGCGCGGCGAGCAGGCAAAGCGAGATCTGGGCGGCACGGTCCATCGGCGGTCCCTGTGTGAGACGGGCCGCCGCGGGGTGGCGGCGGCCCGGTGGGGGGAGGGGGAGAGAGGGCGCGGTCAGTGCGCGAGGCCGTTGCCGCGCAACCGCTCCTGCGCGGCGCGCGAGAGGGTCTCGATCTCATCGGCAAGGCGCGCGCGCAGATCGGCGCTCGTCTCGCGCAGGCCCTCGCCCGCGCTGTCGCGCGCCGCGCGCGCCTGCGCGCCCGCCTTGCGCATCATCGCCTCGGCCGGGCCCTGCGCGGCGGCGGTGCTGCGCGCGCTCAACAGGCTCTCGGCGAGCGCCGCATAGGGCGCCAGCCGCGCCAGATCGGGCGCGATCTGCGCCAGCTGCGCGCGCGCCTTGGGCGAGCGCGCCGCCCAGATCGCGGTGGCGCCCGCAACCCCGGCCGCCGCCGTGGCATAGGGGTGACGGCGGATCAGATCGAGGCCCGCCTCCATCCCCTCGGCCGCCTGCGCGCCGATCTCGCGCGCCCGGCGATAAGCCTCGGCGCGGGCCTGCGCCACCCGCTCGGCGGTATCCTCGGTCAAGCCCTCGAGGTCATGGCGGAAGGACACCGCAAGATCTTGCGCGAGCGCCTCAGCGATTTTCGCCTTCTCCCGCGCCAGATCGAGCGCCTCGGCGCCCTTTTGCGCGCTCACCTCGGCCAGCGTGGCGAGCTTCTCCTCGGCGCTCGCATAGGCCGCATCGGCGAGCGCGCGCCAGGCCTCGCGGGCCTCCGCCGCCGCCTCACCGAGCGGCTTTTTCGGCGCGAGCGCCGCCTCGGCCTCGTCCAAAAGCCCGCGTTTGGGCGCGCTCAGATAGGCAAGGCCGAGCCCCGCGAGCGCCCCGAGGAGCGGGTTGACCCGCATCCCTGCCCCCGCGAGCGCGCCAAGCCCCGCGCCGGCCGCAAGCCGCGCGCCCGACGGCGATTTCGCCCCGAGCCCCGCCCAGAGCGAGGTGATTTCCGCCTCGGCCGCCGCGGCCTGAGCTTCGAGATCTTTCATTTCTTTTTTCAGAGCTTTACCAGCCATGGATCTGTCCTTTCAGGGAAAGCCTTTGAAAAGGCTGAAGAATTAGAGTTTCGGTGGGCGGTGCCGGAGCACCTGCGCCGCCCGCGCCCGCGCCAGAAGCCAGAAGACGAGCGCCAAGACCGCCGCCGCCCCCGCCATCAGCCCGAGCGCCGCCGCCGCGCTGAACCCCGCCGCGATCAGCGCCATCACCGCGCCCGCCAGCCCGAGCCCGAGCCCGAGCGCCACCATGAAGAGCGCCAGAACGCCAAACACGACCGCCTCGACCGCCCAGCCGCCCCGCTCGCGCGCGGTGAGCTCCCACAGCCGCAGCTTGATCCGCAACAGCCGTTTGAGCAGCCGCAACAGGGGGAGAAAGGCGGGCAGGTCGGTCATGGCATCCTCACACGAGACGTTTCTCCGCACGCGGGCCGAAGAGCAGCCACAGCACGAAGCCCAGGAGCGGCAGGAGCACGATCACCAGCACCCAAAGCGCCTTGCGCCCGGCACTCGCCCCCGATCCGAGGATCGAGATCAGCGCATAGATGTCGAGCGCGAGGACGATCAGCCCGCCAAAACCCGAGACATTGAGAAGGGAAAATTCGGTCATTGCGGCCTCCTGTTCCGGGAAAGGGGCCCGGAGCCCGCAGGCTCCGGCGCCAGTCTATCACATCTTGGCAAGCCAGTCATCGACCTCTTTCTCGGCCTCTTCGCGGGCCTTGCCGTAGCGCTCCTGCACCACGCCCACGAGCCGCTCGCGCTCGCCCTCGATCTGCTCCCATTCGTCATCGGTGATCTCGCCCCATTTCGTGCGGGCGGCCCCCTTGAGTTGTTTCCACTGGCCTTTGATCTGGTCGATATTCATCGTCATCTCCTGAGCTGGCGCGGGTTGCGCCGGGTTACGGGGAGAGAACGTCCGGGCGGCGCGCGGGTTCCGCGGGGCTTGCGCGATTTTGCGCGTATCTGTCTCGCCGTTGCGGCAGGTGTCGAAAAAACCGTTGCAAAACGGGAGACTAGTGCGCAGGGTGGCGCGATGGCGGCCTTGGGGGTGGCGATGAAGAGGATGCGGCGCTGGGCCACGGCTCAGCATGGTCCGGTGCAGGAAGCGGGGATCACGCTTGGCGTCGTCGCGGTGGCTTTCGGGCTGCGCTACGAGCTCGAGGGGGCGCTGCCGCCGGGCTTTCCTTACCTGACCTTCTTCCCCGCGGTGATCCTGACGAGCTTCTTTGCCGGCACCCGCGCGGGGGTGGGGGCGGCGGTGCTTTGCGGGCTCGCGTCCTGGTATTTCTTCATCAATCCGGTGGGCAGCTGGGCGCTCAACGGCGCCAGCCTGCTTGCGCTCCTGTTTTACTGTTTCATCGTCGCGACCGATATCGTGCTGATCCATTTGATGCGCGAGGCGCTCAGGAAGCTCGACGCCGAGAAACAGACCTCCGACGCGCTCGCGGTGCAAAACAAGCTGATGTTCCATGAGCTGCAACACCGGGTTTCGAACAACCTGCAGGTGGTGGCCTCGCTTTTGAAGATGCAGCGCCGCCAGCTCGAGGATGAGGCCGCGCGCGCCGCCCTCGATACCGCCTCGGCGCGGCTGCAGGTGATGGCCGGCATCCAGCGCCAGCTGCACAACCCCAAGCGCCAGGAGGCCGATATCGCCGCGCTTCTGGGCGGGCTTTTGCCCGAGGTGATCGGCGGGTTCGCGCTCGAGCCCGCGCCCGAGCTGCGGGTGAGCGGCGAGAGCCTGAAGGTGAGCGGCGATCAGGCGACGCCGATCGGGCTGATCGTGGTCGAGCTGGTCTCGAATGCGCTCGAACATGCAACGCAGGCGGGCGCGGCGTTGGCGATCACCGTAACCGTGCGCCGCGAGGGGGCCGAGGCGCGGATTGTCGTGCGCGACAATGGCCCGGGCCTGCCGCCCGATTTTCAGCCCGAACGCTCGCGCAGCCTCGGGCTGCGGGTGGCGCTGCAATTCACCGACCAGCTCGGCGGGCGGCTCGAGTTCGCCTCCGACCGCGGCACCGTGGCGACGCTGAGCTTCCCGCTCGCCGAGGGCTGAGCGCCCCCCGATCTGCGGCCCCCAGATGACAAACCCGTGAGCGGGTCGGAACGTTTCGCGCTGCCGCGGGTTGATGTGGCAAGCGCGATGACGCGCGGTAAAATGAAGCAAAAACGGAGATTTGCCGTGAAAAAGCTGATGCTTTCCACCGCCATCCTGGCCAGCCTTGCCACCGCCGCCGGGGCCGAACCCTCGCCCTTCCGCTCGGCGGTCGACCCGACCGATCTGACCGCCTCGCAGGTGATCGGCATGCGCATCTATGCCGCCGACCCCGCGCAGATGGAGGCGCAGGGCGAGGCGCCCATGGCCGCCGGCCCCGAGGAGGGCTGGTCCGATATCGGCGAGGTGCATGATCTCGTCCTGACCCGCGAGGGCGGCGTCGAGGCGGTGCTCGTCGATCTCGGCGGCTTCCTCGGCATCGGCGAGCACCGCGTGGCCGTCGGCATGGAGGCGATCCGCTTCGTGCCCGATGCCTCGACCGAGGACGACCCGGACGATTTCTTCCTGGTGATGGCGGCCGACCGCGCCACGCTCGAGGCTTCGCCGATCTACCCGGAGGAGAAGACCGCGGCGGTGCTGCCGGCGGGCGAGACGGGTTATCACCCGATCGAGACGGCGGGGCTGAGCGTCGAGGCGCTGGAGGGCACGCCGGTTTATGACGCGCAAAACACCCGCGTGGGCGAGATCGCGCGCGTGGTGCTCGATGCCAAGGGCGCGCCAGCGCAGGCGGTGATCGATGTCGGCGGCTTCCTCGGCATTGGCGAAAAGCCGGTCGCGATCGAGCTTGCGCAGCTTTCGATCGCCCAGGGCGCGACGCCCGAGGATCTGCGCGCCGCGACCGCGCTGAGCAAGGCCGAACTCGAGGCGCTGCCCGCCTATCAGGGCTGATCGCCGAGAGAGATACTCCGGGACAGATCCTCCGAGAGAGACCCCCGCGGTGGCGCCACCGCGGGGGTTTTTGCATGTGCACGGCGATCGGAAGGCATGGGGGGGCGGCGGGCCGCAGGCATGAAAAAACCGCCCCGAAGGGCGGTTTTTGGGGCGCGATGGCGCGGGTCAGACCGGCGGTCGGCCACGCAGCGCGCGCGCGATCATGGCGATCACGAAGAGCACGATGAAGATGAAGAACAGCACCTGCGCGATCGACGCCGAGGCCCCGGCGATACCGCCGAACCCGAGCGCTGCCGCGATCAGTGCGATGACAAGGAACGTCAGAGCCCAACCGAGCATGGTATTCTCCTTTTCCCTAAGGGGTTGATTTCGGCGCGCTTTGCGCCGTCGCAACATCAACGCGCCGGGCGGCGGCGGGTTCCCTCGGGCGGCGGATTTTTGCCGCAGGGCGCGCGAAATCGTGCCGGGGCCGGGGAAGGGGCCCCGCGCGGCGCCCCGCGCGAGGCCGTGCGGCTCAGGCCGCCGCGGCGCCAAAAAGCCGCCCCACGCCGCGCGCCTCGGCGAGATTGCCATCCGCCCCGCGCAGCAAGAAGAGTGCCTCGAGCCCCGCGCGGCGCGCCAGATCGAGCCCCGCCTCCGGCCCCGCCACCATCAGGGCCGTCGCCCAGGCATCCGCCGCCGCGCAGCTTTGCGCGACCACCGTCACCGAGGCGGGCGCGGCCAGCAGCGGCATGCCGCGGCGCGGGTCCATCGTATGGGCAAGCGCGCGGCCCTGCACCTCGACGAAATGGCGATAATCGCCCGAGGTCGCGACCGCCGCCTCCTCGAGCACGAGCATCGAATGGGGCGTGCGCCGCCCGACCTCGGGCGCCTCGACCGCGATCGTCCAGCCCGCGCCATCGGGCCGCCGGCCGAGCGCGCGCATCTCGCCATCGATCCCGACGAGCCCCGCCGTGACCCCCGCAGCCTTCAGCGCGCGGGCCAGACAATCGGCGCCATAGCCCTTCGCGATGCCGTTGAGATCGAGCGAGACCGGCGCGAGGCGGCGCGCGCGCGCGCCCGCGCGGTCAAGCTCCACCGTCTCCCAGGCCGGGCGGCGCGCGGCCGTGCGCGCCGCGCCGATCGCGGCCTCGCTCGCCCCCTCCGGGCCAAAGCCCCAGGCCCGCACCGCATCGCCCAGCGTGAGATCAAACGCCCCGCCCGAGGCGCGCCCGATCGTCAGCCCGAGATGCAGCACCTCCCCGATCTCGGCCCCGAGCGCCACCCATTCGCCGACCGGCGCGGCGTTGAGCCGGTTCAGATCGCTCCCCGCGCGCCAGAGCGACATCTGCGCATCGACCCGCTCGACGGCGGCCTGGAGCGCGGCGCTGAGCGGCGCCGTCCCGGTGCCCTCGGGCAGATAAAGGAGCGCCGACCAGCGCGTGCCCATCGTCGGCCCGTTGAGCGCGACGCGCACCAGATCAGTAGACATCTTCGACATAACGCCCCTCCGCGCGGAGTTGGGCCGGGGAAAGCCCCAGCGGTTCGAGAATTTCGGCCATCGCCTCGGCCACGCCCTCGGCCATCGCGCGCCCGCCGCAGATCATCACCCGCGCGCCCGCGCCGACCAGCCGCGCCACCTCCTGCGCCTCGGCGCGCAGCGCGTCTTGCACATAACGCGGCCGCGCGCCGCGCGAGGACGCCGTGGTGAGCGCGCCGAGCCGCCCCTCGGCCTGCCAGGCGGCAAATTCCGGCCCGTAGAGGTAATCCGAGCGCAGATCGCGCTGGCCATAGAAGAGATGCACCGGGCGGCGGCGGGCATTGGCGCGGATGAACCCGGCCAAGGGCCCGACGCCCGAGCCCGCGCCGATCAGGATCAGCGGGCTGCGGCCCTCGGGCGCCTGAAAGCCCGGGTTCGGCCGCAAGAAGGCGGTGATCTCGTCGCCCGGCTGGAGCGCGAGAAGCTGCCCCGAGCACAGCCCGCCCGGGTGGCGCGAGACGACAATCTCGACAAAGCCGTCGCGCGCGCCCGAGGCCAGCGAGTAGAACCGCGGCACCTCGGAGCCCCGGGGCAGAACCCCCAGCAGATCGCCCGGCGCAAAGCGCGGCGCGCGCCCGGTCAGCCGCGCCAAGAGCCCCGCGCGGGGCGTGGCAAAGCGCAGGATCGAGATCGGCGCCTGCACGGCCTCGCCGTAATCGCGCCGCGAGAGGAGGGCGAGACGGTGGGTCCGGGGCGCGGCCTGCGCGGCGGCGGTGATCGCAAGATCATGGCCGAGCGCGGCGCCAAGCGTGGCGAGCCAGGCGTTGATCTCCTCGGCCGCGCCGGCATTGACCGCGCCCATCGGCACGAGCGCCGCCCAGCCCTTGGCCTCGGCCGCGGCCGCGACCTTGCGGGCATAGCCGCAGAACGCGGGGAAGGCGCGGTCGCCAAAGCCGAGGAGCGCATAGGGCGCGGCAGGCGCGGCGGGGAGGGCGGCGAGGCGGTCGAGGAAGCCTGCGGCCGAGGCGGGGGCCGCGCCCGAGCCATAGGTCGCGCTCAGGATCAGATGGGCGCGCGCCTGCGCCGCCGCGGCGGGCGCAAAGCCCGACATCGGCGCGATATGCACCCGCTCGCCTGCCGCGCTGAGCGCGCGCCCCAGCGCCTCGGCCGTGGCGCGCGTGGTGCCGCCCTCGCTGCCGACCCAAAGCACGAGGCTCGCCTGCGAAAGCGCCACCTGCGGCGCGCGCGCCCCGCGCCGACGGCCCCGCGCCCAGAGCAGGAGCCCGCTCACGCCGAGCACCGGCACCCCCGCCGCCGCGAGGCCCAGAAGCCCCGCCCAAAGCGCGGTGCCCTCGCCGCTGTGCAGCCGCTCGAGAAGTGCGCTCATTCGCGTCATCGGCGAGGTCGTGGCCTCGGAAATCACCGCGCCGGTGCCCTGGTCGATCGTGGCCGAGCCGGTCGCGGTCTCGAGCGTGTAGAAATCCTGCGCGTCGCCGGGCGTCGGAAAGCTGAGGCTTTCCATGGCGCTGGCGGGCGTCTCGGCGAAAAGGGGGATGGTTTCGGGCGCCGCGCCCATGCTGCCCGAAACAGACATCGGATAGGCTGGCAGCGCCGCCGTGTCAGGCAAGAGATCGAAGCTCGAGGCGGTCAGCCAAAGCCCGGTCAGCGCCGAAAACGCGAGGAGCACGAAGCTCGCGCGGCCGATCTCGGCATGGACCCGCGCCGCGCCCCGGCCCGGCAGCGCGCGCAAAAGCCCGCCCCAGCCGCCCGCGCGGCGTTTGAGCAGCATCAGCCCCGTGAGCGCCAGCGCCAGCATCGCCGCCGCCCCGCCCGCCACGATCAGCCGCCCGGTATCCTCGAGAAAAAGCGCCCGGTGCAGGTTCGTCAGCCACACCAGAAGCGCATCGGGCCCGGCCTCGACGAGCGGCGCGCCGCTCAGCGGGTCGATCACCGCCGAATGCGCCGCGCCATCGGCAAACCACCAGGCGGTGAGCGCCCCCGAAGGCGCCCGCCGCAGCTCTTCGATCATCGGGATCTGGGCGGTGACCGCGCGCATCAGATCGGCGAGGCTGAGCCCCGCGGGCAGCGCGGGCGCGGCGAGCGCATCGCGCGCCGCCAGAACCGCAAGCCCCAGCCCGCTCAGGCTGATCACCGAAGCGAGCGCCGTCGTGACGAGCCCCGCCCATCTATGAATCGCGCGGATCATGCCCTTTCCCCCCGCTCAAAGCCCGTAGCTGAACGAGGCGATATAGCGGCTGCCCGCCACCGCCTGACCCGCCCCCGCCCGCGTCAGCGGCACGGTGATTTCGCTGGGCACGTCGCTCATCTTCTCGACCGAGCTGTCGATATGCAGCGTATAGCCCGCATCGAAGAGCGCATCGGCGAGATCGAGCGTGATCTCCAGCGTGCGGCCCGCGCCGACCGAGGCGCCGGTGATCCCGTTGACCTCGGCGACATTGCCGCCCGTGGCCCGATACCAACCCACAAGGTGCTGATAATACTTGGATTTGCCGCCCGCCATCCAGAGCGAGCCGACATATTGGCCCTGCGCATCGGTGACGTAATAGGCCAGATAGGCGCCGTCGCCGCCATAGTTCGAGAGCGTGGTGGTGAAGGTCACCGGCGTGGCCATCGCGAGCGCAGGCAGCGTCATCGCGGTGGTGGCGCCGAGCGCAACAAGAAGCGGTTTCATGGGTGTCTCTCTTTCTCTGAGCTTACTTGGTGACCACGGCCGGCGCGCCGCCCGGCACGAAGAGCCCGTTTTTCGGCGGCGCAACCGAGCCCGCGGGCGCCGCCTGCGGGCCGCCGCGACCGTCGTCGTCATCATCATCGTCGTCGTCGTGGTGATCGCCCTTGCGGCCACGGCGCGCGTCATCATCATCGTCGTCATCATGCCAGACCCGCTGCCAGATCGCGCCGATCCCGTCGGCATCGGCATGGCGCTCGCCCCGGCGGGCGGCGGGCGCGGGCGTCACGGGGGTGGCGTTCGCATCAAGGAACTGCACCGAGACCGAGCCCGTGGCGGGCGCGGGCAACAGGGCCTGCGGCGCGGTCGCGGGGGCCTGGGCGAGCACCGGCAGGGCCAGCCCCGCAGCCAGCGCGGCCAGCGGGGCGAGGATCAGGACTTTCGAGTTCATGGGTCACTCCTAAACTGTCTATGACGCCTATCTGGCCCCCGGGGCTGAGGGTTTCCTGACAGGGGCGCAAAAACTTCGTCAGCTTCCCGTCAGCTTTCGCGTGGCCCCGCAACCCCTTGCGCCAAAACGAAAAACCCCGCCCGGGAGGGCGGGGCGCCGGAGGGGGTTCTCCGGGTCAGTCGCGCTCAATGATGGTCGTCATGCTCCTCGGCGCCGGGCAGATGGCCGAGCAGCTTCTTCCAGCGCGCGCGCAGCTCCTCATGCTCGTGATCGTCATGGCGCGCCCGCGCCTCGGGGGTATCGGTATAGTCGAGCTCAAGCACCTCGAGCGTCGCCGGGTTCAGCTCCACCACCATCGGCCGCCCCGTCGCATCGGTGCCGCGGATCTTGTAACAGCCGTCGTCGATGCGCAGCTTGCCGATGCTCCAGCCCTTTTCCGCGGCCATCGCCACCACCGCCTCGCGCGGCTGCCACTCGGCCATCGGCACGAAGCAGTCCTCGTCATCGGCCCGCGCCATCCCGGCCGGGATCAGCGCGCAAAAGAGCAGAATTGTCAGCGGTTTCTTCATCGGGCAAACTCCGGCCAACCGGGCCATGCGACGGATATGCGCGGCGAAACTGACAGGATCCTGACGCGCTGAAAAGCCCCGCGTCAGCTTTCCGTCAGATCCGCGCGATAGAGCCGGGGCAGGCCGGAAAGGACGAGCGATGCGGATCTTGCTGATCGAGGATGATACGGTTCTGGGCGCGGCGGTGCGCGACCAGATCGCGGCGGATGGCCAGACGGTCGATTGGGTGACGCGGCTTGATCTCGCGCGCGAGGCGATGGCGGGCACGGGCTATGACCTCGTGCTGCTCGATCTGATGCTGCCCGACGGGCGCGGGATCGCGTTCCTGCGCGCGGTGCGCGCGCGCGGCGAGACGGTGCCGGTGATCATCCTGACCGCGCTCGACCAGATCTCGGACCGCATCGAGGGCTTGAACGCGGGCGCCGATGACTACCTCGTCAAACCCTTCGATCTGGCCGAGCTCTCGGCGCGGATCGGGGCCGTCGCGCGCCGCTATAGCGGCAACCCCAACCCCTTGATCCATATCGAAGATCTCGAGATCGACCTGGCGCAGAAACGGGTTTCGCGGGGGGGCAAGGCGGTGAGCCTGACGGCGCGGGAATGGGCGCTTTTCGAGGCCTTCCTCTCCCGCCCGGGGCAGGTCTTCTCGCGCGCGCAGCTCGAGGACAAGCTCTACGCCTTCGACGCCGAGGTCGAGAGCAATGCGATCGAGGTCCATATCAGCCGGTTGCGCAAGAAGCTCGGCGCGCGCGTGATCGCGACCGAACGCGGCCTTGGCTACCGGCTGGTGGCGCGGTGAGGCGGCTCACGAGCCTGCAGGCGCGGCTCGGGCTGACGCTCGGGGTTGCGCTGACCGCGCTTTGGCTCGCCGCCGGTTCGCTCACCGCGCTGATCTTGCGCGGCGAGATGAATCAGGTCTTCGACGCGGCGCTGAAGGAGACCTCGGACCGGATCTTGCCGCTCGCGGTGATCGACATCATCTCCCGCGCCGAGGCCGAGGAGCCCGGCGTGCAGCGCCTTGCCACCGCGCGCGAGGGGGATGAGTTCTTCACCTATATCCTGCGCGACGAGACCGGCGCGCTCTTGATGCAATCCCATAACGCCGAGCCCTCCGCCTTCCCCGCCTGGCAGGGTCCGGGCTTTTCCGAAGACGCAACCTACCGGTTTTACAGCGATTTTGCCCTGAAGGGCACGGTGCGGATCACCGTGGCGGAGCCGCTGGCGCATCGCGCCGAGGTCGCGCGCGAGATCCAGATGGGGCTCTTGGCGCCGCTTCTGCTCGTGCTGCCGCTCGCGCTCGCGGCGGTGGCGGTGGGCGTGCGGCTCTCGCTCGGCGCGGTGCGCCGCTTCCGCGCGGCGCTCAGCGCGCGGGGCCCGCGCGATTTCTCGCCCTTGCCCGAGGCCGGGCTGCCCGCCGAGATCGCGCCGCTCGCCTCCGCGCTCAACGGCGTGCTCGCCCGCCTCGAGGCCGCCTTCGCGGCCGAGCGCAGCTTTGCCGCGAACGCCGCGCATGAGCTGCGCACGCCGCTCGCCGGCGCGATCGCCCAGGCCCAGCGGCTGCGCGCCGAGACCGCCGACCCCGCCGCCGCGGCCCGCGCGGGCGAGATCGAGGCCGTGCTCAAGCGCCTGACCCGGTTCGCCGAGCGCCTGATGCAGCTTGCCCGCGCCGAGGGCGGCCGGATCCGCCGCGCCGAGGCCGCCGATCTGCGCCCGGTGCTGCGGCTCGTGGCCGAGGATGTGGCGCGCGCGGGCGGGGAAGGGCGGGTCTCGCTCGATCTGCCCAGCGCGCCGGTGCGCGGCGATATCGACCCCGATGCGCTGGCGATCCTGACCCGAAATCTCCTGGAAAACGCGCTGCGCCATGGCGCCGAGGGGCGCCCGGTGGGCCTCACGCTCACCCCCGCGGGCGCGCTCAGCGTCACGAACGACGGCGCCCCCGTGCCGCCCGAGGTGCTCGCGCGCCTCACCACGCGGTTCGAGCGCGGCGCGGCCGAGGCCGAGGGCTCGGGCCTCGGCCTCGCCATCGTCGCCGCGATCGCCGAGGGCGCGGGCGGCGCGCTCACGCTCCGCTCGCCGATCCCGGGCGCCGCGGGCGGCTTTTGCGCCGAAGTGCGGCTGCCGGTTCAGCCCGGCTGAGCGCCGACGAGCCGCGCCAGAACCGCCCCGCAAAGGGCAAGCTCCGCAACCTCGATCGATTCGTCGGGCTGGTGGCCGTCGTCCATCGTGCCCGGCCCGCAAACCACCGTCGGCAGCCCGAGCGCGGCAAAGGCCCCCGCCTCGGTGCCAAAGGCGATCGCGGTCGGGCGCGGGTCGGGGAGCGCGGCGAGGAGCGGCGCGAAGGCCGGGTGGGCGAGATCGGCGGCGAGCCCGGGGTAGCGCCCGGTCTCTTCCACCTCGAGCGCCGCGCGCGCCTCGGGCGCAAGGCGCGCGAGCATGCGCTCCAGGATCTCCTCCGGGGCCTCCTCAGCCAAGTGACGGATTTCAAAGAGAACGTCCGCGCTGTCGGGGACGATGTTGAGCGCCGAGCCGCCGCGCATCACGCCTGCGTGGATCGTCGAGGAGGGCGGCACCTGGCTCGGATCCTGCGCGCCCGCGGCGCTCAGATGGGCCTGTTCGGCGCGGATCGCGAGGATCAGCTCGGCCGCCGGATGCAGCGCGTTGCGAAACGCCGGCGCCGAGGCCGAATGCCCCGCCTCGCCGCGCGCGGTGGCGCGGTAGCTCACCTTGCCCTTGTGGGCGCGCGCGGGCCGCATCCGGCTCGGCTCGCCGACGATGACGAGATCGGGCCGCCCGAGCACCCGCGTCACATGCGGCGCGAGCTCGGCGATGCCGCGGCAGCCGACCTCCTCATCCCAGCTGAGCGCAAGCGCCACCCCCCGCGCGGGCGGCGCGGCGGCAAACCCCTCCGCGAGCGCCAGAACCACCGCCAGAAACCCCTTCATATCGGTCGTGCCACGGCCATGGACGCGCCCGCCGCGCCGGGTGAGCGCAAAGGGCGCGAGGCTCCAGCTCTGGCCCGCGACCGGCACCACATCGCTATGGGCCGAGAGGAGCACACCCCCCTGCGGGCCGATCCGCGCGAGCAGCCCCGCCTTCGGCGCGCCCGCAGCGGCGATCTCGGTGACCGCAAAGCCGCAGGCCGCGAGATGGGCGCGGACATGGGCGATGAGCTCGAGATTGCTTTCGCTCGAGACCGTGGGGAAGGCCACGAGCGCCTCGAGATGGGCGAGGATCCGCGCGAGCGGCGGGGCAGGGGGCATCACTCTCTCCTCAGGCAAGCGCGGTCACCTCGCGCCGGAAGGGCAGCGCGTCGCCAATATCGGGCGTATCGAGCTCGCGCGCATAGCGGTGGCCCGCATAGGTCGCCCAGGCGATCGGCCCCGGCGCGGCGGCGTCGCCGATCCGCTTGACCGAGGCGATCCCGGCCTCGGCCCACTCCGCCGCGCGCGCCTTAAGCTCTTGATAAAGCATATCGTCCGAGACGCGCGAGGTGACGAGCACCACCGCCTCGGCGCCCCGCTCCGCCCGCGCGCCGGTATAGACGCATTCGGTCACCACCCCGCCCGCGGTGATCTCGGCAACCGAGGTGTTGAGCACGATCGTCACCCCCGCTGCGACGAGCCGGCGATGGATCGCGCCCTGTTCGAGCGTGTTGAGCGTCCAATCCGAGACATGGGCCGAGGGGGTGATCAGCGTCACCCGGGCGCCTGCCTGCGCCAGCGCCTCGGCGATCACCCCGCCCATGTAATAATGGTCGTCGTCGAAAAGCACGACCTCGCCCGCGGGCAGGCGCCCGGCCATGATGTCATCGGGGGTGAAGACCGCCATCCCGGCCGCGATCGGCATCGCCAGGACATGCGCCCGCGCCACGCCATCGGCCCGCCAATGCGACCCGGTCGCGAGGCAGACATGCTCGAAGCCGAATTCGAGGATCTCCGCCGCGCTCAGCCGGCTCTCGAAATAGGTCTCGACATTGGCGCTCTGGCCGAGCTGATACGCGCGGTAATCGGCGACCCGCCCCCAGGCCGAGAGCCCGGGCAGGAGCCGCTCGCGCGCGACGCGCCCCCCAAGGGTTGTGGCTGCCTCCGCCAGAGCCACATCATAGCCGCGAAGCGAAAGCCCCCGCGCCGCCTCGAGCCCCGCCGGCCCCGCGCCCACGATCAGCACCTTCTCGCTCGGCCCCTTCGCGTTCATCCGTTCCGGGTGCCAGCCCTTGCGCCATTCCTCCATGAAGGTCGGGTTCTGCGTGCAGCGCGAAATCGACATCGTCATGTCGCCGGTGATGCAGATATTGCAGCCGATACACTCGCGGATGTCCTCGATCCGGCCCTCCGCGATCTTTCTGGGCAGGAACGGATCGGCGATCGAGGGCCGCGCGCAGCCGATGAAATCGAGCACGCCTTGCCGCACGAGCCGCGCCATCACATCGGGCGAGGTGAAGCGCCCGACGCCCACGACGGGGCGCGAGGTCAGATCGCGGATGCCGCGCACCAGGCTCTCCTGCGCGGCCTCGTCCTTGAACCGCGAGGGGCCCGAGCACTCCTCCCAGCTGCCCTGCGCGAGATCCCACAGATCGGGCAGATCGGCGTTCATCTCGACGAACTCGCGCAGCTCGGCGTTGGAAAACCCAAGCGCGCCAATGGTTTCGTCGAGGCTGACCCGCAGCGAGAGCGCCATCCGGTCGCCCACCGCCTCGCGGATATCGGCCACCACCTCGTTGACGAACCGCGCCCGGTTCTCGAGGCTGCCGCCATATTCGTCGCTCCGCTGGTTGGTCGCGCGGCTGAGAAAATGTTGAAAGATCCCAAAGCCATGCGCGCCATATAGGCAGATCAGGTCGAAGCCCGCGCGCTCCGAGCGGCGCGCGGCGTTCACGAACCAGCGCCGCAGGTTGCGGATATCGGTCTTGTCCATCGCGCGCGCCTGCACCGGGTCGTTGGTGAAGGTGCGAATGGGCAGCGCGGTGGGCGCGAGCGGCACCTCCTTGGTATAGAGGTTCGGCCCGTTGATGCCGGAATAGGCGAGCTGGATACCGGCCAGCGCGCCGTGGCTCTTCATCGCCTCCGACATCCGGTTGAGCGCGGGAATATCCGCGTCATCCCAAAGCCGCAGTTCGATGAACGGGGTGATCTCCGAGCTGTGGTGCATCTCGGTCTGTTCGGTGAAGATCACCCCCCAGCCGCCCTCGGCCTTCACCCCGCGCATCGCCGCCACCGCCGAAGGGTCGCGATAGCCGCCGCCGTTGCAATGGGGCACCTGATAGAAGCGGTTCTTGGCGGTCAGCGGCCCGATGCGGACCGGCTCGAACAGGATTTGATAGGGATCGGGCGGCATGTGACACTCCTTGGGCGCCCGTTCGGGCCCGGGCGGGGCGGGGGCGGGCTGGCCCGATCCTCCGGGGTTCGGGGCGGGCGGTAAAGAACCCGATGCGAAAGCCTGACTTAGGTTTTTCCTAATCAGACATCGCGCTGCACGCCCTGGTGCAGCTGCAACCCCGGGGCGCGGGCGGGGGTGATCTCGCGCCGCGCGTGCTCGACAAAGGCCCGGATCGTCGAGGAGGCGCGCGCCCCTTCGGTCATCATCAGCCCGAGTTTCAACGGCCGCACCGGCCCGGTCAGCGGCACGAATTTCAGCCGCCGCCCATCGGGCGCAAGATCGGTGACGGGGCGGATATTGGCCAGCGAATAACCAAAGCCATTGGCCACCAGAGCCCGCATCACCGCCATGTCGCGGGTGCGCTCGGCGATCCTGGGCGCCGCGCCCGCTTTGTTGAAAAAGGACAAGAAATACTCCGCAGACATCGGCAAATCGAGCAAGATCATCGGATAATCGACAAGTTCGCTCGCCGAGAGCGCGGCGCGATGGGCGAGATCATGGGTCTCGCCAAGCAGCACGAAGGGCGGCAGATCAAGGAGCGGCACGAAGCTCAGATCGGGCGGCAGGTTGAGATCATAGCTCAGCGCGATATCGAACCGCGCCGCCCGCAGCCCCTCGAAAAGCTCGGCCTGATCGCGCTCGAATTGCCGAAACCCCACCTCCGGGTGCAGATCGACAAAACTGCGCCGCAGCTGCGGCAAGACGATATGGGCAAAGCTCGAGAGGCACCCGACATTGAGCGGCCCGCGCACCTTGCCGGTGATGTCATTGGCCAGATCATGGAGCGCGCGCGCCTCGGCCAGCACCCGCCGCGCCTGCTCGATGAAGCGCGCGCCGCCCTGCGTCAGCGCGAGCCCATGGGCATGGCGGCGGATGAACAGCGGCAGCCCGAATTCCGCCTCGAGCTGGGCGATGGCGGCCGAGATCGAGGGCGAGGAGACATTGACCTTCTCCGCCGCCAGCGCGATCGAGCCACATTCCCCCACCGCCACGAAATATTCGAGCTGTCGCAGCGTGATGCGTAAGGCCATGACTCAGCCGATCCTGTCTCGCGTTAGCCTCTCCCTAAGCCACCCTGCGCCCGCCCCGGACCGCCGTCAATAGGCGATCCAGGTGGTCTTCAGCGCGGTATATTTGTCGAAGGAATGCAGCGACAGGTCGCGCCCGAAGCCCGATTGCTTCATCCCCCCGAAGGGCGTCATCGCCGAAAGCGCATCGACCGTGTTGACCGAGACCGTGCCCGCGACGAGCGCCTCCGAAACCGCCATCGCGCGGCTGAGATCCTTCGTCCAGACCGAAGCGGCGAGCCCGTAAACCGTGTCATTGGCGAGAGAAATCGCCTCCGCCTCGTCGCGGAAGGTCTGGATCGCGAGCACCGGGCCAAAGATCTCCTCGCGCGCGATCCGCGCCGCGCGCGGCACATCGGCGAAGATCGTGGGCTCGATGAAGGCGTCCGAGCCGCCGATCGTGAGCCGCTCGCCCCCCGCCACGAGCCGGCTCGACTGCCGCCCCGAGGCGATGAACCCCGCCACCCGCTCGGCGTGCCGCGCATCGACCATCGCACCCATTTTCGTGGCCGGGTCGAGCGGGTTGCCGGGCCGGATCGCCGCGGCGCGCAGGCGCATCCGCTCGATCATCTCCTCGGCGATGCTCTCGTGCACCAGCATCCGCGAATTGGCCGAACAGACCTCGCCCTGGTTGAAGAAGATCCCGAAGGCGGCCTTGTCGGCGGCGGCCTCGAGATCGGCATCGGCAAAGATCAGGTTCGGGCTCTTGCCGCCGGTCTCGAGCCAGACCTGCTTCATGTTGCTCTCGCCCGCATAGCGCTGGAACATCTTGCCGACCTCGGTCGAGCCGGTGAAGACGAGGCAATCGACATCCCCATGCCGCCCGAGCGCCTGACCTGCCTCCTCGCCATAGCCCGGCACGACATTCAACACGCCATCAGGCAGCCCGGCCTCGGCGGCAAGCTCCGCGAGCCGCAGCGCCGACAGCGGCGATTGCTCGGCCGGTTTCAAGACCACCGAATTCCCCGCCGCAAGCGCCGGCGCGAGCTTCCAGGTCGCCATGTCGAGCGGGAAATTCCACGGCACAACCGCCCCCACGACCCCCAGCGGCACGCGCCGCACAAGCGCCAGATCGCGCCCCCCGTCGGTGCCACCTCGTCATAAAGCTTGTCGATCGCCTCGGCATGCCATTGGAAGAAATGCGCCGAGCCGGGCACATCGACCGTCACCGTCTCCGAGATCGGCTTGCCCATGTC
Organism: Rhodobacter xanthinilyticus; assembly: GCF_001856665.1. Lineage (NCBI taxonomy): Bacteria > Pseudomonadati > Pseudomonadota > Alphaproteobacteria > Rhodobacterales > Rhodobacter > Rhodobacter xanthinilyticus. Next base: position 1,490,623 of record NZ_CP017781.1, read on the forward strand.
GAGCGTATCAAGCAGCGCAAATTCCTCGAGATTTTCGCGCAAAAGCGCGGCGAGGCGCAACAGAACCTCCTTGCGCGCGCCCGGCGTCCGGCGCGACCAGCGCCCGTCCTCGAAGGCCGCCCGCGCCGCCCGGACCGCGCGGTCGATATCCTCCGCCCCCCCGCGCGCAAGATCGCTCAGAACCGCCCCCGTCGCCGGGTTCACGCTCTCGAACCGCCCCCCCGCGGCCGCGGGCACGAACCGCCCGTCGATCCAGCAGTCCGTGCGGAAGCTCAGCGCCGCGGCGCGCGCGGCATAATGCGACAGGCTTTGCATCATTCGTCCCCCGGAACGCCATAAGAGGGCGCCGCCGCCGGGGCGAGCGCACGCGTCACATAATCCCCGGCCTGCGGCGCATAGACCTCCCAGGCCCGGCCCAGCGCCGCAATCGGGCAGCCCTCGTCGAGCCAGTCGATGCGCAACTCGGCCCAGGGCCAGGCCTGCTCGGCGACGATCAACATCCCCGCCGAGCGCACCGGCCCCGCCTCACCGCCAAGCGCCAGCCCCGCCCGCATCGCCGCCATCAAACGGTCGCCGAGCGCCCCGCCCGTGGCCTCGAACGCCGCCACCATCGCCGCCGGAACCCCGGGGTCGGCCAGCAAATTCCCCGCCGCCACACAATCGCGCCCCATCGCCTCGCCCACGACGCCGAGCGCAAAGCCCCCCGAATGGATCGCCACGCCCCCCGCGCCATCAATCGCCAGCAATTGCCGGTAATCGGCAAAGCGATCGGCCGCCACCGCCGCCGCCACCGCCGCCGCGGCCGCCGCCCCCCCGGCCATTTCGCCCAGCATCACCGGCCCGAGCCCCGGGTTCGTCACATTCTGGCTCGCCGCCGCCCCCACGCCCGCCCGCGCAAAGGCACAGCGCGCCGCCACCGCCGGCGAGGACGACGAAATCGCCACCCCGAACTGCCCCGTTTGCGCACATCGCGCCACGATCGAAAACGTCATCCCGCTCGCCCCTTGCCCTTCATCTTGCCAAAAATATCCCGGGGGGCCCGGGGGGCTGGCCCCCCGGACCTCGCCCCCCGACCTCGCCCCCCGGACCTCGCCACACTCAATCCGGGATCACCGCCGTCGCATCGATCTCCACCAGCCACGAGGGCCGCGCCAGACAGCTCACCACCACCCCCGTCGAAACCGGATGCACGCCCTTGATATATTCCCCCATCACCCGATAGACCGCCTCGCGGTGGCGCACATCGGTCAGATAGACGACGACCTTCACCAGATGCTCCATCGTGCCACCCGCCTCCTCGATCAGCTGGCGGATGTTCTGCATCACCTTGTGGGTCTGCTCGGTCGGGTCGAAACTGCCAATATCGGCCGCGGTATCAAGGTCTTGCGGGCACTGGCCGCGCAGAAAGACCATCGTGCCGCGCGCGACGACCGCCTGGCACAGATCATTGTCGAGCTTCTGCTCGGGGTAGGTGTCGCGGGTGTTGAACGGGCGGATACGTTTGTGCGCCATGATGTCCTCAGGTTACTTGGTGTCGGAAACGGCCGGCCGATAGGCCAGATAGCCGCGCTGTTTGCAGATATGATCGGCGATATATTTCGCGTCGTGCCAGACCCCCCAGATGAAGGACGAGCCGCGCCGCGTCTGCCAGGGCAGACCGAGGAAATAGACCCCGGGCTCGGTCGACACGCCGCGCTGATGGGCGGGGCGGCCGGCGGCATCAAAGGCGCCCACCTGCAACCAGCCGTCCTCGCGGCCAAAGCCGGTGGCCCAGATCACCGTGGTGATCCCCGCCGCGGCGAGATCGAGCGAGAGCACCGGGTCGGTCATGCAGGCCGGCGCCGGGCCGATCAGATGCGCCTGCGGCTCCTCGGGCAGGTCGAGCCCATGGCGCGCGACATAAGCATCGGCCTCGGCGAGAAGCCCGAGATAATTCGCGTCGCCCGCGGTGATATTGGCCGCCAGATCGGGCGCGAAGGTGAGCTTGCCGCCCGCAAACCCCTCGGTCCGGCCCAAAAGCACCATCCCCCCCGCCGCCAGCGCCCGGAAATCGACCGTCGCGCCGCCATGCGCGCCCGACACCGCGATGGTGGTGTGCTCGACCCCGGGCGTCGCCTCGGCATCCCATTTGTTCAACACCCCCAGCCACCAGACGAAATCGCGCCCCCGGTAGCGGCGCGGCGGGCGGCCATGGGGGCCGACCGAGAGATAGACCTTGCGCCCCGCCTCCTGCAGCTCGGCCGCGATCTGCACCCCCGACGAGCCCGAGCCCACGACCAGCACCGCGCCCGGCGCGAGCTGATCCGGCGCGCGATAGGCCACCGAATGGATCTGCGCGACGCCCGCGCTCTCGGGCAGGATCGGCGGGATCAGCGGGCGCTGAAACGGCCCGGTCGCGGCCACGACATACTCAGCCTCGACCACGCCCGCCGAGGTCTCGGCGATGAACCCCGCGGCCCCGGGCTTGCGGGTGAGTCGCGTCACCGCCACGCCCTCGCGGTAAGGCGCGTCGATTTTCTTCGCGTAATCAACGAGATAATCCGCAACCGCCTCTTTGGCGACAAAGGCCTCCGGGTCGCCCGCGAACGCCATCCCGGGAAAGCGGTCATGCCAGGCCGGCCCGTTCGCCACGAGCGAATCCCACCGCTCCGAGCGCCACCGCTCCGCCAGCCGCGCGCGCTCGAGCACCAGATGGCCGACCCCCGCCCGCCCCAGATGCTCGCTCATCGCGATCCCCGCCTGACCGCCACCGACGACCAGAACCTCAACCTTCTCGACACCCATCCTGCGTCCTTTCGCTCTTGTCCGTCGGGGGCCCGCAGCCCGCGCCGCAGCCCAATTCCATCGAAAACCACCGCGTTGCCCGCGGCGCGAGGGCGCCGGCCGGCGGCGCGGCCCCCGCAGGCGCCGCAATCGCGCCCAGACCGGCCGCGCGCCGCACCAGATCGAGCGGCCCCTCGAAATCGAAATTGCCGTAAAGCGCGGCGCGCTGGGCCTGCGGCGCGCCCTGCGCCAGCCCGAAATAGCTCAGCCGATGCCCCGCCTGCGCCGAGTTGATCAGCTCGCGCGCAAAACCCATCAGCCGCGCGCGATCCTCGTCCTCAGCACCCGCCTCGGGCAGCGCCAGCGCCCCCCCGCACAAGAGCCGCGCCCGGCTCATCGCCGGCCCGAGCCCCTCGAGCGCCGCCATCCGCCCGGCGTAAAGCATCGCCTGCGCAGGCATCATCAGCCCCCCGGGCGAGCGCTCCGCCAGCGCCACCGCTGCGCTCAGATGCGCCTCGATCCCGGTGCGATAGGCCGCGAGCGCGACAAGGCTGTCCTGCACGCCCTGATCGGCCTCCCGACCGGCCTGACGCAGCGCCCGGAGCACCGCGCCGAGGAGCAGATCGGCCTGACGCAAGAGCCTGACCAGAAAGGGAAAGGCGCTGTAACGGTGGCGCGTGGCGCCAAGCAGCCGCGCGGCCTCGGGCTGACGGTAGAAGAGCAGGTTCTCCCAAGGGATCAGCACGTCGTCGAAGTGCAAGATGCAGTCGATCTCATCGAGCGCAAGGCCGGTGCCGCCCGCCGCCGCCGGCGCACAGTGGATCGTCAGCCCGGGCGCCGCGAGATCGCACAGAAACCCGAGCGCCGCCTCGGGCGCGAGCGCGCCCGCCTCGCCCGGCGCCGGGCGCACCAGCACCCGGTTCGCCACCGCCGCCGCCGTCGCCACCTTGGCGCCGCGCACCACCACCCCCGCATCGCTCTCGCGCACCGCGTGTAGCGGCGCGCCGCCCGCCGGCTCGGCCGCCGCCGTCACCTCGAACAGATCCTCGCGCGCCGCGGCCTCGACCTTGGCCGCCACCCCCGCGCCAAACCGCGGGTCGAGCGCATCGAGCGCGGGCGCGGCATCGAGCAGCGCCCAGAACTCGCCCGAGGTCTCATCGCCCAGCCGCAGCGGCAGCCCGCCAAGCGCATCGAGCACCACCTCCGCCGCGCGCCGCTTGGCCCACCAATCGGCCTGCGCATAGGGCAGGGCGGCGGCCACCGTGCAGGGCTCGCCCGCGCGGATCTGGGTCAGAAGCGGAGCGGTGGCGGCCTCCTGCGCGAGGTCATGGACCCGCGCCCGCGCCGCGATCATCGGCGCAAACCCCGGCGCGCGCGTCACATCCGACACCCGCGCGCCGCCGCACAGAACGTGGCGGGCATCGCGGATCGAGGCCAGATAGGCGGCGCCGGTGCGGATCATCGGGGTGGGCTCCTGAGCAGATATCTCCCGCCCAGGCTCGCAAAGGCGCGGCTTCGGAAAAAGTATAAGATTTATCCGCCGGGCTTAGGAGAAACCTAAGTCAAGCGCCCCGGCGGCAGATTGCGTATTTTTGCCAAGAAGAAACGGATGGGGTTTCTTCTTGGTGCAAATACGCAAAATCCGCCGCCGGGGCCCGCGGCTCGTCCGGGAAGAGGGGCCGCGGCCGCCTCAGCCTTGCAGCTCCATCTCGCGTGCCCGGTCGCGCAGGAGGAATTTCTGCACCTTGCCGGTCGAGGTTTTCGGCAGATCGCCGAAGACCACGGTTTTCGGCGCCTTGAAATGGGCCATGTTCTGGCGGCAATGCGCGATCAGCTCGGCCTCGCCGATCGTCGAGCCCTTGCGCAGCGTGACGAAGGCGCAGGGCGTCTCGCCCCAGCGCTCATGCGGGCGCGCGACCACCGCGGCCTCCATCACCTCGGGGTGTTTGTAGAGCACATCCTCGACCTCGATCGAGGAGATGTTCTCGCCGCCCGAGATGATGATATCCTTCGAGCGGTCCTTGAGCTCGATATAGCCATCGGGATGCATGACGCCGAGATCGCCCGAGGCGAACCAGCCGCCGCGGAAGGCCTCGTCGGTGGCCGAGGGGTTCTTCAGATAGCCCTTCATCACATTGTTGCCGCGCATGAAGATCTCGCCCATCGTCTGGCCATCGGCGGGCACCGGCTCCATCGTATCGGGGTGGGCGACCATCAGATCTTCCATCGCATGGTTGCGCACGCCCTGGCGGGCCTTGAGCCGCGCGCGTTCGGGCAGCGGCAGCGCGTCCCATTCCTCATGCCAGGCGCAGGTGACAGCCGGGCCATAGGTCTCGGTCAGCCCATAGCCATGGGTCACGTCAAAGCCGAGCGCCTCCATCTTCTCGATGATCACCGCGGGCGGCGGCGCGCCGCCGGTGAGCACCTTGATGCCGGGGGCAAGGCCCTCCTTCATCTCGGCGGGCGCATGGACGAGCATCGCAAGCACCACCGAGGCGCCGCAGAAATGCGTCACGCCCTCGGCCTTCATCGCCCGGAAGATCGCCTCGTCGCGCACCGCGCGCAGGCAGACCGCCACCCCGGCCGCCGCCGCGATCGTCCAGGGGAAGCACCAGCCGTTGCAATGGAACATCGGCAGCGTCCAGAGGTAGACCGGCCGGTCGCCCATGTTCCAGGCGACGATATTGGTCATCGCGTTGAGATGCGCGCCGCGGTGGTGATAGATCACGCCCTTCGGGTTGCCGGTGGTGCCGGACGTATAGTTGAGCGTGATCGCATCCCATTCGCTCTCCGGCCGGCGCCAGGCGAAATTGGGCGTGCCCTCGGCCAGCAGCGCCTCATAATCGAGCGCGCCGATCTTGCGCGCCGGGCCAAAGCTCGGGTCGGTGATATTGACGACGAGAAGGTTGCGCCGCCCCGCGATATGGACCGCCCGGTCGACGATCTCGGCAAATTCCGGGTCGACGAAGATCACCTTGGTCTCGGCGTGGCTGAGGATGAAGGCCACCGCCTCGGCATCGAGGCGCGTGTTGATCGCGTTCAGCACCGCCCCGGTCATCGGCACGGCGAAATGCGCCTCGAACATCTCGGGAATATTGGTCGCCATGATCGAGATCGTATCGCCCGGCCCATAGCCGCGCGCCGCGAGCGCCCCGGCCATCTGCCGGCAGCGCGCATAGGTCTCACCCCAGCTGCGCCGGGTCTCGTTATAGACCACCGCGAGCCGGTTCGGAAACACCCGCGCCGAGCGCTCCAGGAAGCTCACCGGCGTCAGCGCGAGATAATTCGCCGGGGTCTGCTCCACCCCGATGTTGTAGATATTGTGCTCCATCGTTCCTCCCGAATGGCTGGGGCTCAGGGCCCGGTCGCAAACCCGGCGGGGGAGGAGGGGGGCGGCAAGCGCGGCGCGGGGGCGCCCGAAGCGCCGCCCGCGACGTCGGAGGAGGTGACGCGCGGGCGGCTGGATGCGCCGGCACGCATCCGACGGCCCGGCGGGGTGCAGATCAACCCCCGCGCAAACCGTATCTCGTCAATTTCGGCGGTCTCCTCCCGCTTGTCGCGCCAGATCCTCCAAACCCGGCGAGCCAGAAACTATGGCCAGACCCGTGTTGCGCAAGTTTTCTTCAATTGTAGCGAATTGTGACGGGGCGCATTCTGGCCTTGGGGCGCGGGGGCGGATCGTGCAATCTGGCCCCGAGGAGAGAGCCCCGATGCCGCCAGAAACCGCCGACCCGCGCCGCGCCGCGCTCCTGAGCGAGGCGCTCCATGAGCTCGAACAGGGCTATGCGGTCTTTGATGAGCACTTCCGCCTCGTCGCCTGGAACGAGCGGTTCTTCGCGCTGCATGATTTCCCGCTCGAACTGGCCGCGCCGGGGGTGGAATACCGCGCCTTTGTCACGCTCTTCGCCGAGCGGGGCGATTATGGCCCGGGCGAGCCTGAGCGGCTTGTCGCCTGGCGGCTGGCGGGGGCGGCGCGCCATGAGCGGATCCAGATCGATCTGGCGAAACCCGGCGGGCGGGTGATCGAGGCGGTGGGGCGGCATCTGCCCTCGGGGGGTATCTGTCGACCTGCGCCGATGTCACCGACCGGCGCCGCCATGAGGCGCGGCTCGAGGCGGCGGTCGAGGAGCGCTCGCGCGCGCTGAGCGCGTCCGAGGCGCGGCTGGCGCTGATCGCCGACGAGGTGCCCGCCGGCATCGCCCATATCGACCGCGAGATGCGCTTTCTCTACGCCAACCGCCGCTTTGCCGCCGCCTATGGCAAGCGCCCGGGCGAGGTGATCGGGGTCTCGGCGGGCGCGCTTTTGCACCCGCGCACGATGGCGCAATCGAGCCGCTATTTCGAACAGGCCCGGCGCGGCGCGCAGGTCGATTTCGAGATGCGCATCGAGCTGCCCGGGGGCCGCGTCAAGGAGATCCGCACGCTCCTGCGCCCCGAGACGCTGACCGCGCCCGAGGCGGGCGCCCCCGGCGAGGTGATCGGCTTTTATCTCCTCTCGATCGACGTGACGCGGCGCAAGGCCACCACCGGCGCCTTGATGCGGGCGCAAAAGATGGATGCGCTGGGCCGGATGGCGAGCGGGATCTCGCATGATTTCAACAACTTGCTGACCGTTCTTCTGGGCAATCTGCTGCCCCTCTCCGATGAGCTCGCCACCCGCGAGGGCCTCGCGCCGCTCAACGCGGAATATCTCGCCCCCGCGATCTCGGCCGCGCGGCGGGGGGCGGCGCTGACCAGCCGGCTCTTGACGCTCGCCCGGCGCGAGCAATATGCCCCCGAGCCCACCGATATCGCCGAGGCGGTGGCGGAGATCTGTGCGCTCTTGCGCAGCTCGCTGCCGCGCGGGCTTGACCTTCTGGAGGAAAGCGCCGCGGGCCTGCCGCAAGCGCTCGTCGATCGGGCGGGGCTCGAGATGGCGCTGCTCAATCTCGTGCTCAACGCCCGCGATGCGACCGGCGGCACCGGCGCGATCCGCGTCACGCTCGATTGCCACAGCCTGCCGCCGGGCGAGGCGGAGCTCCTCTATCTGCCCGCGGGCCGCTATCTGCGGCTGCGGGTCGCCGATGACGGCTGCGGCATGTCGGCCGAACAGGTCGAGCGGATCTTCGAGCCGTTCTTCACCTCGAAGGCGGCGGGCGGCGGCTCGGGGCTCGGGCTCTCGATGGTCTATGGCTTCGTCAAGCAATCGAACGGCGCGATCCATGTCGAGAGCGCGCCGGGGCAGGGGGCGGTCTTCTCGATCCTGCTGCCCGAGGTCGAGGGCGCGGGCGCCGCGCCCACGCCCGCCGCCCCGCCCGCCGCCGTCCCCGCCGCGCGCCCGCTCGTGCTGCTTGTCGAGGATGACCGCGAGCTGCGGCGCAGCCTGCGGCGGCGGATCGCGGCGCTGGGCTATCCGATCCTCGAGGCCGAGACCGGCGCCGAGGCGCAGGCGCTCGCGGTGCGGGTGGGCTCGGTGGGGATCGTGCTCTCCGATATCGACCTCGGCGCCGCTCCCGACGGGCTCGCGCTCGCGCGCCATCTGCGCGCCACCCGCCCCGGGATCGGGCTTGCGCTGATGAGCGGGCGGGGCGATCTTCTGGCGCGCGCGGCGCTCGATCTGCCCGGTGTGGCGCTGCTGGCCAAACCCTTTGACGAGGCCGAACTTGTCCAGACCCTGCGCGCCGCGCAGGCCCAAGCCCCGAAAGGCGCGCGATGAGCCAGCTGATCTACCTCCTCGAGGATGACCCCGATATCACCCGGCTGATCGAGCGCACGCTGACCCAGCAGGGCTTCACCCCCCGCAGCTTCCGCCGCCTCGCCGAGATCGAGCGCGCGCTGCGCCGCGAGCTGCCCGATCTGTGCCTGATTGACCTGTCGCTGCCCGATGGCGACGGGCTCGGGCTGATCGGCTCGGGGGCGCTGCCGCCCTCGGTGCCGCGCGTGATCGTGACCGGGCGCGGCTCGGTCACCGACCGGGTGGTGGGGCTCGAGATCGGCGCGGATGATTACATCGTCAAACCTTTCGAGCCGCGCGAGCTCGCCGCGCGGCTGCGCGCGGTCTTGCGGCGCGCGCGCGGGGGCGCGGGGCCCGGCGCCGCCGCCGCGGGCGCCGAGCCCGCGCCCGAGACCGCCCGCTTTGGCGGCTGGCGCGCCAATCTCTCCGCCTGCCGGCTCGCGCATGAGGATGGCCGCCAGATCGCGCTCTCCTCCTCCGAGACCCGCCTCCTCGAGGCGCTCCTGCGCGCGCCGGGCCGGGTGATGAGCCGCTCGCAGCTCCTCGACGCGACGCAGGGGCGCTCGGACGAGCCCTTCGACCGCTCGATCGACGCGCGGGTGTGCCGGTTGCGGCGCAAGATCGAGCCGCGCCCGCAAGACCCGGAGATCATCCGCACCGTCTATGGCGCGGGCTATATCCTGACGGTGGATGTCACCTGGGAGGGCTGAAAGTGCCCAAAATTTCAGCAAGGCCCGCGCCGGGGGCGATTGTTTTGCCGCCCGGCCTCCCCATATCTGACCCAAACGCGCCGCATCGGCGCAGGATATGGACGACAGATCATGGCACAAACCACCCTGAAGAGCCCCTATGAGGTGCTGGGCGTGGCCAAGACGGCCAGCGCGGCGCAGATCAAGAAAGCCTATCGCAAGCTCGCCAAGGAGCTGCACCCCGACCAGACCGGCAACGACCCCGCCAAAGCCGAGCGTTTCAAGGAGGTCGCCGCCGCCTATGACCTTCTCGGCGACACCGAGAAACGCGCGAAATTCGACGCGGGGATACTTGATGCGCAGGGCAATGAGCGCGCGCCCGAGCCGCCCTTTGGCGCGCGCGGCGGCCCCTGGGGGGCGCGGCCCGGCGCCCACCCGGGCGCCCATCCCGGCACGCAGGGCTTTGACTTCTCGGGGAATTTCGACGATCTGGGCGATATCTTCGCGCAGGCCTTCCGCGCGGGCCAGGGCCAGGGGTTTGGCGGCTTTGGCGGGGCGCGCGGCGGCGCCGGCCCGCGCCCGATGCGCGGCGAGGATCTGCAATTTCATATCGAGGTGAGCTTCCTCGAGGCGCTTTTGGGCGCGAAGAAGACCCTCGGCCTGCCCGAGATCGGCCGCCTCGAGGTCACCATCCCGGCCGGGATCGCGGAGGGGCAGGTGCTGCGGCTCGCGGGCAAGGGCGCGCCCGGGGCGAATGGCGGGGCCGCGGGCGACGCCTATCTGCGGGTGAGCGTGGCGCCCGACGCGCGGTTCGCGCGCGAGGGCGACGATGTGGTGATGGATCTGCCGATCTCGATCGACGAGGCGGTCTTGGGCGCCACCATCGAGGCCGAGATCCCGGGCGGGCGGGTGCGGCTCAAGGTGCCGCCGATGAGCTCCTCGGGGCGGATGCTGCGGCTGCGCGGCAAGGGCGTGCCGCGCAAGGGGGGCGCGGGCGATCTGCGCGTGCGGCTCAAGATCGTGCTGCCCGAGACGGGCGATGCGGGGCTGACCGAGGCGATCAAGACCTGGCGCGCGGCCCAGTCCTACGACCCCCGCGCCCAATAACGAAAAAACCCGCGCGGCCCCGGGGCGGACCCGGGGCGGCGCGGGAGGTGCGCGGGCAGGGGACCGGCCCGCGCGGGGAAGCGCCAGGCGGGTCTTGCCCCGCCCGACGGCATCTCAACGCCTCAATGCGCGACCATCACATGCCGCACGAGCGAGTAATCCTCGAGCGCATAGGAGGACATGTCCTTGCCATAGCCCGATTGTTTCATCCCGCCATGCGGCATCTCGTTGGTCAGCATGAAATGCGTGTTCACCCAGGTGCAACCGTATTGCAGCCGCGTGGCGACCTCCATGCCCTTCGAGATATCCTTGGTCCAGACCGAGGAGGCGAGGCCGTAATCGCTGTCATTGGCCCAAGTCACCGCCTCGTCGGCCTCGGTGAAGCGGGTCACCGAGACGACCGGGCCGAAGACCTCGCGCCGCACGATCTCGTCGCTTTGCAGCGCGCCCGCGATCACGGTGGGCTTGTAGAAGAAGCCGGGGCTCTCGGGGATCTCGCCGCCGGTGGCGACCTCGATATGGTTGGCCTCGCGGGCGCGGGCGACAAAGCTCGCCACCCGGTCGCGCTGGCGCATCGAGATCAGGGGCCCGATTTCGTTCAGGCTGTCATCGGCGTTGCCAAAGCCGATCGTCGAGACCGCATCGGCCAGCGCGGCGACGAATTTCTCGTAGATCGGCGCCTGGGCATAGATCCGGCAGGCGGCGGTGCAATCCTGGCCCGCGTTGTAATAGCCAAAGGCCCGCAGCCCCGCGACGGTGGCCTCGATATCGGCATCGTCGAAGATGATCACCGGGGCCTTGCCGCCGAGCTCGAGATGGGTGCGCTTGATCGTCTTGTTCGCCGCCTCGAGGATCTTGCGCCCGGTCGCGATATCGCCGGTGAGCGAGATCATCGCGACCTTCGGGTGGTTGATCAGCGCCGAGCCGACGCTCTCGCCGCGCCCGAGGATGATGTTCACGACCCCCTCGGGCAGCACCTCGGCGAAGATCTCGGCCATCGCGAGCGCGGTCAGCGGCGTCTGTTCGGAGGGTTTGAAGACGACCGTATTGCCCGCCGCGATCGCCGGGGCGATCTTCCAGGCCATCATCATCAGCGGATAGTTCCACGGCGCGATCGAGGCCACGACGCCGAGCGGGTCGCGCCGGATCATCGAGGTATGGCCCGCCAGATATTCGCCCGCGACCGGGCCGGTCATGCAGCGCACCGCGCCCGCAAAGAAGCGGAAGCAATCGACGATCGCGGGGAGCTCGTCGCCGAGCGCGAGCTGGCCCGGCTTGCCGCAGTTGAGCGCCTCGAGGGCGGCCAGCCGCTCGGCCGAGGCCTCGATCTTCTCGGCGATCTTGAGCAGATAGCCCGAGCGCGCGGCCGGCGTGGTGCGCGACCAGCCCGCGAAGGCGGCCTCGGCCGCGGCCACCGCCGCCTCGACCTGCGCCAGCGACGCCTCGGGCAGCGAGACGATCATCTCGCCGGTGCGCGGGTTCAGGATCTGCTCTTCGGTTTCCGTGCCGCCGACCAGGTCCGCGCCAATCAACATCTTGGTTTGCATGGGGTTTTCCCTCTCCCTTCGGGTCATTTCTCGGCGCCGGCGGTCGATTCGCCGTCGCGGGTCAGGTAATAGGCGGCCACGATCGGGATCACCGTGACCAGCACCACCGCCATCGCGACCACATTGGTCACCGGGCGTTGACGCGGGCGCACGAGCTCTTCGAGCATCCAGATCGGCAGCGTGGTTTGCTGCCCCGCGGTGAAGGTGGTCACGATCACCTCATCGAAGCTGAGCGCGAAGGCGAGCATGCCCCCGGCGAGCAGAGCGGTCGCGATATTGGGCAAGATCACCAGACGGAAGGTCTGCAGCCCATCCGCGCCCAGATCCATCGCCGCATCGATCAGCGCCGCATTCTGGCGGCGGAACCGCGCGACCGCGTTGTTGTAGACGATCACGATGCAGAAGGTCGCGTGACCGAGCACGATCGTCCAGGTGCTGAACGGGATCTCGAGGAGCGCGAAGGCCGAGCGCAGCGAGATGCCGGTGATGATGCCGGGCAGCGCGATCGGCAAGATCACGAGGAGCGAGATCGTCTCGCGGCCGAAGAAGCGCGAGCGCGCCACGGCGGCGGCGGTGAGCGTGCCCATGATGAGCGCGATCGCCGTCGAGATCGCCGCGACCTTGACCGAGAGGCCGAGCGCCTCCCAGACATCGCCGCGCCCGAGCGTGACACCGAGCCATTTCAGCGTGAAGCCCGGCGGCGGCCATTGGAAGCTCTTTTCCTCGGTCGAGAAGGCATAGAGGAAGATCAGCGCGATCGGCGCGAGCAGGAAGACGAGCCCGGCGGCGGCGGAGAGTTTGAGCGCAAGCGGCGCACGGGTCTCAGAGTGCATCGAAAGCCCCCAGTTTGCGGGCGATCGTCAGATAGACGCCCATGATCACGATCGGCACCACGGTGAAGGCGGCGGCGAGCGGGATATTGCCGGCCGTGCCTTGCTGCATGTAGACCGCCTGGCCGAGGAAGAGCCGCCCCGAGCCCACGATCTGCGGGATGATGTAATCGCCCAAGGTGAGCGAGAAGGTGAAGATCGACCCCGCCACGACGCCCGGCAGCGCGAGCGGCGCGAGCACCATCCAGAAGCTCTGGCGCGGGGTGGCGCCGAGATCGGCCGCCGCCTCGAGGAGCGGCGCGGGCACGCGCTCGAGCGCGGCCTGCATCGGGATGATCATGTAGGGCAGCCAGATATAGGTGAAGACGAGGAAGGTGCCGAGATAGCTCACCGAGAGCGAGTTGCCCCCCACCACCGGCAGGCCGAGCACCGCGTCGAGGAGCCAGCCCAGATGCAGCTTGGCAAAGATCCAGGTCAGGATGCCTTCCTTCGCGAGCACCAGTTTCCAAGCATAGACCTTGACCAGATAGCTCGACCACAGGGGCAGCATCACCCCGATATAGAAGAGCGCCTTGAGCCGGCCCTTGGCATAGCGCGCGGCGAAATAGGCGATCGGGAAGGCGAGCGCCACCGAGGCGAGCGTCACCGAAGCCGCCATCACCACGGTGCGCGCGATGATGTCGAAATTCGCCGGGCGCAGCAGTTCCGCATAGGTCTTCAGCGTCGGCTCGCGCACCACCACGCCGGAAAATTCGTCGATCGAGAAGAAGCTCTGCATCAGGAGCGCGATCAGCGCGCCGATATAGACGATGCCGAGCCAAAGCACGATCGGCAGCACCATGAGAAGCGTGAAGAGCCCCGGATGGCGCAAGATCCATTCCACCGCGCGCGGCGCAAGGCCTTGACGCGGCGGGAAAATCGCCTCGCTCATGCGCCCGCCTCCATGACATGGACGCGCCCCAGATCCCAGGAGATGCGGGTCTCGGTGCCGGGCTCGGGGAGGGTCTCGGCGGGCGCGACCAGCGCGGTCAGATGCTGGCCGCCCAGATCGAGATGCAGCTTCACCACGCGGCCATGGAAGAACCGCCCGGTGACGCGCGCCGCCCGCCCGGCCGGGTCGAGCCGGATATCCTCGGGCCGCAGGCTCGCCCAGGCGCCCGCCGGCCCCGCGCCCGCGAGATCGGCCGGGATCACATTCGAGGAGCCGACGAAATCGGCGACAAAGCGGCTCGCCGGGCGGCGATAGATTTCCTCGGCCGAGCCCACCTGCTGCATCCGGCCCTCGGCGAAGACCGCCACGCGGTCGGCCATCGAGAGCGCCTCTTCCTGGTCATGGGTGACGAAGACGAAGGTCAGTCCGAGCGCGCGTTGCAGCCGGCGGAGTTCTTCCTGCATCTGCTCGCGCAGCTTCAGATCGAGCGCGCCGAGGGGCTCATCGAGGAGCAACACCTTCGGCTTGTTGACGAGCGCGCGCGCGAGCGCCACGCGCTGGCGCTGACCGCCCGAGAGCTCGCCCGCGCGCCGCTCGCCATAGCCCGCCAGCTCGACCAGCGCCAGCGCCTCTTCGGCCGCGCGCGCCCGCTCGGCACGCCCAACGCCCTTCACCCGCAGCCCGAAAGCCACGTTCTCGCGCACATTCATATGCGGGAAGAGCGCATAGCTCTGGAACACGGTGTTCACATTGCGCCGGTAGGGCGGCACGCCTTCGGCGGTCTCGCCGAAAATCTCGATATGGCCGGCGGTGGGTTGCTCGAACCCCGCGATCAGCCGCAGACAGGTGGTCTTGCCCGAGCCCGAGGGGCCCAGCATGGCGAAGAACTCGCCTTCGCGGATCTCGAGGTCCACGCCATCCACGGCGCGCACCGAGCCAAAGTGGCGCGAGACGCCACGCATCGTCACTGCAGAAGTCATCGTCAGTCTTTCCGGGGGGGGAGGGGGGCCCGAGGCGCAGGCCTCGGGCCGGGGGAGGGGCGTCAGCCGCCCATCACGGCGATATAATCGGACACCCAGCGGTGATAGGGCACGCAGCCGCCCGCCTCGCAAGACGAGGTCGGCGTGCGCCAGAACCAGATCTTGTCGAAATCACCCAAGCCATTGGCGGCGCAGCCCTCGGCGGTCTGCATCCCCGAGCCGTCGGTGCAGGCCTCGGGCACCGAGGGCACGGCGCCGAACCAGACCGAGAGATCCGATTGCAGGTTCGAGTTGAGCGCATGTTCCATGAAGAGATAGGCGCAGGTCGGATGCGCGGCCTCGGAATGGAGCATCAGGCTGTCGGCCCAGCCGCTCGCGCCCTCGACCGGCACGGTCGAGCCGACGGGCTGGCCCTCGGCCTTCAGGAGGTTGACCTGGAACGGCCAGCTCGAGGAGGCGACCATGCCCTCGTTCTTGAAATCGTCGATCTGCACCATCGCGTCGTGCCAGTAGCGCGAGACGAGCTTGCGCTGGCCCTTTAGGAGCTCGAGCGCCGCGGCATATTGATCCTCGTTGAGCTCATAGGGGTTCTCGATGCCGAGCTCGGGGCGCGTGGCCTTGAGGTAAAGCGCCGCGTCGGCGATGTAGATCGGGCCGTCATAGGCCTGCACGCGGCCCTCGTTGGGCTTGCCATCGGGCAGATCCTGCGGCTCGAACACCACCGACCAGCTCGTCGGCGCCTCCTTGAAGGTCTCGGTGTTATACATCAGCACATTCGGCCCCCACATGAAGGGCACGCCGTAATGCACGCCCTCCGAGGTGTGCCAGGGCGCGTCCTTCAGCCGGTCATCGACCCGGTTCCAATGCGGGATCAGTGCGGTGTTGATCGGCGCGACCTTCTTGCCCGCGATCAGCCGCAGCGAGGCGTCGCCCGAAGCGGTCACGAGGTCAAAGCCGCCCTGGTTCATCAGCGAGACCATCTCGTCGGAGGTGCCGGCGGTCTTGACCTCGACCTTGCAGCTCGTCGCCTCCTCGAATTTGCTCACCCAGTCATAGGCCGGGTCGGTCTCGCCGCGTTCGATATAGCCCGGCCAGGCCACGATCGAGAGCGCGCCCTCGGGCGTGCCGAGCGCGTCGAGCATCTCGGCCGCAGCCGGGCCCGCAAGCCCCGTGCCGATCGCCGCCGCAAGCGCAAAGGCCGAGGCGCCGGCCTTGAGAAATTGGGTCATCTGCATCTTCCCTGTTGATGGTTGTTGTCGATGGGGCGTGCCGCCCCTTGCGCCCGAGCCTGCGCCGCGCGGCGGGTTTTCGCAAATTCAATTATCCGAAGAGTGGTTTCGGAATTTCCGATACCGGAAATTATCGTGCCACGCGTTGGGTTTGCGCGGCCATGATGAACTCGCGCGCGGGCGCCGCGAGCGGCGCGCCCTTGCGCCAGACCACCCCCACCTGCACCACCGGCAAGCTGCCCGAGACATCGCGCGAGACGATCCGGTCGCCTTCGAGCGACCAGCGCCGATAGACGAGCTCGGGCAGGAGCGCGACCCCCGCGCCGGTGGCGACGAGCGAGCGCACCGCCTCCACCGAGCGGGTGCGAAACGCCACCCGTGGGCGCGCGCCAAAGGCGCCCAGGAGCTTGCGCGTCGCCTCCTCGATCTCGTCGAGGCGCAACATGATCATCGGCTCGCCCGCCAGATCCTCGATCGCGACCGAGGTGCGGGTGGCGAGCTCATGGCCGTTGGGCAGCCACAGCTGATAGGGCGAGACCTCGAGGATCTCGGCCTGCAACGCCATCCGGTCGCGCAGGTTCGAGGTCACCATCACCGCCACATCGAGCTCGCCCCCGACCAGCAGATGCTCGAGATAATCGCCCGAATCCTCGAGCGCGGTAACCTCGACATTGGGGTTGGCGCGGCGAAACCGCGCGAGGATGTCGGAGAGCACATAGCCCGCGACGAGCGAGGTCACGCCGACATTGAGCCGCCCCGACAAGGGCTCGCGGTCGAGCGCGACGGCTTTGCGCGCATCCGCCACATCGGCCAGAATCGCCGCCGCATGGCGCAGGAACTGGTGCCCCTTCTGGGTGATCTCGAGCCCGCGCGGGTGGCGCTCGAAGAGCTGCACGCCGAGATCGGCCTCGAGCTCGCGCACCGCCTCGGTGACCGAACTTTGCGAGATCGCGAGCGATTGCGCCGCGCCCGAGACCGTGCCGCTTTCGGCCGCGGCCACGAAATAGCGCAGCTGGCGCAGGGTGAAGGCCATCAGGAACGTGTCTCCGGGGCGGGGGCAGGGGGTGGGGCGGCGGGCAGGGCTTACGCGCCCGATTACACCGCGCCCGGCGGCCGATGACAAGGCGCATTGCGGCGCGGGGCGCGGCGCTTTAGCCTGACGGCGACAGGTCCGACAGGAGAGCAAGATGCCCAAGACCATTCTGATCGGCGCGCCGATCCAATCCGGCGCGGCGCAACCGGGCTGCCTGATGGGGCCGGCGAGTCTGCGCACGGCGGGGCTGCCGGCGGTTCTGGCCGAGCTCGGCTGGCAGGTCGAGGACCGCGGCGATCTGGCGATCGGGGCGCAGGCGGCGCGCGCGCATGCCAACCCCGCGATCCATGATCTGGCCGAGACCGCGGCCTGGATCGGGGCGCTGACCGAGGCCGCCTACGCCGCCGCGCGCGAGAGCGACCGGCCGGTGTTTTTGGGCGGCGATCATGCGCTCGCGGCCGGCACGATCGCGGGCGTGGCGCGCGCCGCGGCCGAGGCGGGGGCGCCGCTCTTCGTGCTCTGGCTCGATGCCCATACCGATCTGCACACGCTCGCAACCACCGAAAGCGGCAACCTGCATGGCACGCCGGTGGCCTATCTGATTGGCGAGGAAGGGTTTTCCGACTATCCGCCGCTCAGCCACCCGGTCGCGCCGGAAAACATCTGCATGATGGGCATTCGCTCGGTCGACCCGGCCGAGCGCGCCCGGCTGCGCGCCTGCCCGATCGAGGTCCATGACATGCGCGCGCTCGATGAAACCGGGGTGCTGGCGCCTTTGCGGGCGTTTTTGGCGCGCGTGCGGGCGGCGGGCGGGCGGCTCCATGTCAGCCTCGATGTCGATTTCCTCGACCCCGCGATCGCGCCTGCGGTCGGCACCACCGTGCCCGGCGGCGCCACCTTCCGCGAGGCGCATCTGATCATGGAGGAGCTCTGCGACGCGGGCCTCGTGACCTCGCTCGACCTCGTCGAGCTCAACCCTTTCCTCGATGAGCGCGGCCGCACCGCGAAACTCTTGACCGACCTCACCGCGAGCCTCTTCGGGCGGCGCGTGCTCGACCGGATGACCCGCAGCTTCGGCTGAACGGGTGGGGCCGGGGGAGGGCGCTCAGCCCTCCTCGGCCTCGCGCAGCTCCTCGGGCAGGAGCGCGGGCGGCGCCGCGCCCCCGATCGGGTCGAGGAGCAAAGCCTCGGCGCGCGCCGCGCGGCCCTCGGGCTCGCCCACCAGATCCCACAGCGCCCGCATATCCGCCTCGAACCGCGCCTCGGCGATCTCGCCGCCGTCGCGCAGCCGCTCGATCTCCTGCATGACGCCGACCGCATAATCCTTCAGCCCGAGCGCCAGCGCGCTGGCCTCGGCGGTCTGGTCATGGCGAATCGCATGGGCGAAGGCGAAGAGCACCACCTGCGAGGCGGCCTCGCCGGGCCGGTCGCCCGCGCCGAGGCGGGAGGTCAGCAGCTCCTCGCCCGCCCAGGTCAGCTCCATCCCGAGGCTGCCGAGCAGCTCGCGAATCGCCTCGATCTGGCCCGGATCGACGGCGAAAACGGCGGGCGCGGCCTCAGGCAGACCGCCGAGCGTATCGGTATAGGCGTCGAGCGGCATCGGCTTTTCCGCCGCCGCGCGGCGGGGTTTTTTCGGCTTTGCGGGGGCGGGGGCCACCGGCGCTGCAGGCTCTTCGACGATCTCGGGCGCCGCCTCCGGCTCGGGCACGGGTTCGGGCGCGGGTTCAGGGGTGGGCTCGGGCTCCGGCACGAACTCTTCCGCCGCCGCAAGGGCCGCCTCCGCCGCCGCCGGGCGCACGAGCGCGAGCCCGGAGGCCGTCAGCCCGACCAAAAGCGTCGCCCGCGCCCCGATCAGGCGCCGGAAAAACCCCGGCTGAAAGTCGATTTCCTCAATGAAACCAAGGCCCTTGAGCCGGTTCACCGGGCGCGCGACCTCGATCCCCTGGCCCCGCGCCGCGACCTGCAAGGCGCCGCGCTCCACCGGTTTGCGATCCGCGCCGAGCTCGGCGAGGACCTCGAGAAGGGCGATCTCACTGCGGTCGAGGGAAGGGTTTTGCATCGGGCACTCCTGTCAGAGGGCGCGAGATCGCAGATTGCCGCGGCCGGGTCAACGCACCCCGGCGCGCACGCGCGAAATTGTGCGCAAGCCTCAGCCGAGCTCCATCGTCGCGATCGCTTGCAACATCGGGCCGGGCGTGGGCGCGGGGCCGCGATACATCCGCGCGGTGGCGAAGGTCTCGACAAAGCCGAGCGCGAGGAGCCGCGCCGCGAGCGCCCGGTTCGCCTCGGGCAGATCGAGCGCCACCGGGCCCGCGCCGCCCAAGGCGGCCACCGCGCCCTGCGCCAGCGTGAGCGCGCGCCCCGCATCGGGGGCGAGGAGCGGGCCGATCTTGGCGCCCCGCGCGCAGGTGCGAATCGTCACGAGCCCCTCCGGCCCCGCCGCGCCCTCGGCCAGAAGGCTCACCCGCCCCGGCGCGGGCGCGAGCCAGGCGCGCAGGAAGGCGGGCCGGGCAAAGCCGTTCGCGGCGACATCAAGCGCGATCAGCGCGGGCAGATCGGAGGGCGCGACCGCGCGCAGGCCCCCGCCCGACGCGCCGGCGAGCCCCCCCTCGAAGCGCCGCGTGGCGCCTGCGCGCACGAACCCCGCGCGCGCGTAATTCGCCTCCTGCGCCGCCACGCCATCGAGCCCGACCGTGCGCACCCCGGCATGGGCGAGCCCGTGGCGCCACAGCGCCGAGCCGATGCCGCGGCCGCGATACTCCGGCCGGCACAGATAAAGCCCCAGAAAGGCGAGATCGGCGGAATGGTTGACCACCGAGATCGCCGCGACCGGCCCCGCGCCGGGCGCTTCGGCGAGGAAAAACCCGTCGCCGTCCGCCGCATGGAAGGCCGACGCATCGGCGCGCCCGGGGTTCCAGCCCTCGACGGCGGCCCAATCGAGCATCAGCGCCACCTCCTCGGCGCGGGCGGTGCGCAGCGTCACGCTCATCCCCCCAGCGCCTCCTTGAGCGAGCGCGGCGCCGAGGGCGTGTTGCGCAGATCGAGCGAGGAGAGCAGGTCGAGCAGGTGGCTCTTCATCAGCTCCTCCGCCCGCGCCCCGTCCCGCGCCGCCATCGCATCGAGCAGCGCGTGATGGGCGTGGCTCTCGCACAGCGCCGCGCGGCGTTGCCAGTAAAGCGCGATGATCAGCGAGGAGCGCGCGACAAGCTGGCTGATGAACTCCGCGATCGTCGCCTGTTGGGCGATCCGGGCGATCTCGATGTGGAAGAGCCCCGAGAGATAGAGCGCGCGGCCCATCTGCCCGGCATGGAGCGCGGCATGTTCCTCGTCGATATGGTGGCGCAGCGCGGCCAGATCCTCGGGCGTGACGCGCTCGGCGGCCGAGCGCGCAGTGCGCGGCTCCAAAAGCGCGCGCGCCTCGAAGACCTCGCGCGCCTCGCGCACGCTGGGCTGGGCGACAAAGGCGCCGCGGTTGCGCTTGAGCTCGACCAGCCGGTCATGGGCGAGGCGTTGGAGTGCGGCGCGCACCACCGTGCGCGAGACGCCGAAGATCTCGCCCACCTCATCCTCGGCGAGTTTCGCGCCCGGCGCGATGCGGTGTTCATGGATCGCGAGCGCAAGATCCGCGGCGATGCCATCGGCGGTGGTTTCGGAAACGGGTGCGTCCATCGGAGGATCCTTTCGCCGCCGAGAGTGTGCCGCGCGGGGGGGGCGGCGCAAGGGGCGGGGGTGATTCCCTCTCGGGATGCGAAATTGTATACAAAACCTGGCAAAGATTGTGCGCAGAATTTCGCAAAGCGCATAAACTTTCGGGCTCAGGGTTTTCACCCCGCCGCGGCGCAGAAAAACCTGGTTCGGGCGGCGCGGCCGAGCGCAGGCTTGGGGCAGATAAAGCGAAAGGACGTCCGCGATGCGCACCGCCCATGACCTCGAACTCGTCCACCTGACCAAGCGCTATGGCGCCACGGTGGCGGTGCGCGATGTCAGCCATATCTTCCCGCCGGCGAGCTATGTGTGCCTGCTCGGGCCCTCGGGCTGCGGCAAGAGCTCGACGCTGCGGATGATCGCGGGGCATGAAAGCGTCTCGGAGGGCGCGATCTTGCTCGATGGCGCGGATATCTCGCGCCTGCCGCCGGCGCGGCACGGCGATGATGTTCCAGAATTACGCGCTCTTTCCGCATATGAGCGTGCTCGACAATGTGGCCTTCAGCCTGAAGATGAAGGGGGTCGACCGCGCGACGCGCCATGCCAAGGCGATGGCGCTCCTCGAATTCGTGGCGATGGAGAGCCTCGCCAACCGCCTGCCCGCGCAGCTCTCGGGCGGCCAGCAACAGCGCGTGGCGCTCGCGCGCGCGCTGATCACCGAGCCGCGGGTGCTGCTGCTCGATCAGCCGCTCTCGGCGCTCGACCCGTTCTTGCGCATCCGCATGCGCGCCGAGCTGAAGAAGCTCCAGCGCGCGCTCGGCATCACCTTCCTCCAAGTCACCCACGGCCAGGACGAGGCCCTCGCGCTCGCCGATGAATGTGTGGTGATGAACAATGCGGTGATCGAACAGGCGGGCCCGCCGCGCGAGGTCTGGGGGCCGCCGCGCACCGAATTCGTGGCGCGCTTCATGGGCGGGCATAATTTGCTGCGTCTCGAGGGGGCGGCCTATGCGGTGCGCTCGGATGCGGTGCGGCTTGCGGGCCCCGGCGAGGGGCTCGCGGCGGTGGCGACCGCGGTCGAATATCAGGGCGACCGGGTGGCGCTGAGCGCGCGCACCGGCGCCGATGAGGAGATCGTCGCGCTGATCCCCGAAGAGGCGTTCTTCGCGCGCCCGATTTCGCCCGGCGAGGCGGTGAGCCTTGGCTGGGACGCGGGGCGGGCCCACCGCCTCGAAGCCTGAGTAAACAAAAACAACCACTTACCCAACAGAGAGGGACTGAAATGTCGAAGAGCGTTATTCCCGCCGGTCGATCCTGAAATCGGGGGCGGCGGGGCTTGCCGCTGCGGCGCTGCCCGCGCCGATGGTCTGGGCGCAGGGGATCAAGAATATCACCCTGCGCCAGTTCGGCACCGGCGTGTCGAACCTCAACGAGGTCGGCCAGAAGGTGAAGGAAGATCTCGGCTTCACCCTCGAGATGACCGCGCTCGACAGCGACAGCGTGACCCAGCGCGCCGCCACCCAGCCCGACAGTTTCGACATCGCCGATATCGAATACTGGATCTGCAAGAAGGTCTGGCCGACCGGCAACCTGCAGGCGATGGATGTCTCGAAGATCAAGAATTACGACAAGATCGTCGGCATCTTCCGCTCGGGCAAGCTGACGCCCGAGAGCGTGATCGCGCAGGGCACCGCGCCGCATACCGTGGGCTTTGTCGACGGCCCCGGCGCGACCAGCTTCGCCGCTGAGGAGACCGGCTGGATGACGTTGATCCCGACGATCTACAACGCCGATACGCTGGGCATCCGCCCCGATCTGATCGTCCGCCCGATCGAGACCTGGGCGGAGCTGCTGAACCCCGAGTTCAAGGGCAAGGCCTCGATCCTCGACATTTCCTCGATCGGGATCATGGATATGGCGATGGTCTGCGAGGCGATGGGCGAGATCAAATATGCCGACAAGGGCAATATGACCCGCGAAGAGATCGACAAGACGATCGGGATCTTCATGGAGGCGAAGAAAGCCGGCCAGTTCCGCGCCTTCTGGAAGTCGTTTGACGAGTCGGTGAACCTGATGGCCTCGGGCGAGGTGGTGATCCAGTCGATGTGGTCGCCCGCGATCACCGCGGTGAAGACGCGCGGGATCCCTTGCGTCTATCAGCCGCACAAAGAGGGCTATCGGAGCTGGGGTGGCGGGCTTGGCCTGTCGAAATCGCTCTCGGGGATCGAGCTCGATGCGGCTTACGAATATATCAACTGGTATCTCTCGGGCTGGGTCGGCGGCTTCCTGATGCGGCAGGGCTATTACTCGGCGGTGCCGGAGACCTCGAAGGAATACATGTCGGCCAATGAATGGGGCTACTGGTTCGAGGGCAAGCCCGGGGCCGAGGATATCACCAACCCGTTCGGCGATGTGATGGCGAAGGCGGGCGAGCTGCGCGACGGGGGCTCGTTCTATGAGCGGATGGGCCATGTCGCGTGCTGGAACTCGGTGATGGATGAGAACCAGTACATGGTGCGCAAGTGGAACGAGTTCATCGCGGCGTGAGCCGGTGAGGGGCGGTTTGCCCCGGCCGCCGGCGAGGGGGGCGTGAGTTGGAGCGGGGGGCTGTCTGCCCCCCGCACCCCCCGAGGATATTTTTGGCAAGATGAAAGGCGGGAGCTTCATGCGAGAGCGGATGCGTCTGACGCGCAAGGATCTGATCGGCTGGGCGCTGGCCTCGCCCTTGGCGCTGGTGCTGGCGGGGTTCTTGCTCGTGCCGATCGGCACGATCTTTGTCGTGAGCTTCTGGCGGGCGACCGAATTCTCGATCATCCCCGATTTCAGCCTCGAGAATTATCAGTTCCTGTTCGGCTCCTCGGTGACCCGGAGCGTGTTTCTGGCGACCTTCCGCTATGCCGCGATCACCTGGGCGCTGACGCTCGCGATCGGCTTCACGGTGGCCTATTATCTGGCCTTCCATATCCGCTCGAACACGACGCGGATGGTGCTGTTTCTGCTCTGCACGATCCCGTTCCTGACCTCGACATCATCCGGATGATCTCCTGGATCCCGTTTCTGGGGCGCAACGGGCTCGCCAATCAGGCGCTGTAGAGCATGGGGGTGGTCGATCAGCCGGTGGAATGGCTGCTCTATTCCGATTTCTCGGTGGTGCTCGCCTTCGTGCATCTCAACACGCTGTTCATGATCACGCCCATCTTCAACACGATGATGCGCATCGACCGCGCGCTTATCGAGGCGGCGCGCGATGGCGGCGCCTCGGGGGCGCAGATCCTGACAAATGTGATCATCCCGCTCTCGAAGCCCGGGATCATGATCGGCACGATTTTCGTGCTGACCCTGGTGATGGGCGATTTCATCACCGTGCGCTTCATGTCGGGCAGCCAGTCCGCGAATGTCGGGCGGCTGATCTCGAACGATATCGGCCTGTTGCAATACCCCTCCGCCTCGGCCACCTCGATGGTGCTTCTGGTCACCGTGCTGATGGTGATCGGTGCGCTGATGCGCTTTGACAACATTCGCAAGGAGCTTTGAGATGGACCCGCGGCCGCGCAGCTTCTGGGTGCTGAGCGCCTTCTTCGCGCTCTTCGTGATCTTCCTCTACGGGCCGACGGTGACGATCGGCATCCTGAGTTTTCAGGGCCCCCAGGGCGGGCTCACCTTCCCGATGAACGGCGTCTCGACCTATTGGTTCCACAACCTCTTCGAGCAGCAGGCGGTGGGCGATATCTGGGGGGCGTTCCGGCGCTCCTTCGCGCTCGGGCTGATGGTGATGGCGGCGACGGTGGTGATCGCGGTGATGGGGGGCTGGCGTTTCGCACCCGCTTCAACGCCTCGGGGGCGCCCTTCTACCTGACCATCGCCTCGCTGGTGATCCCCTCGATCCTGGTGTCGCTCGGCGTCGGGCTCGTCTTCGACCGGCTCGGGCTCAAGGTCCGTTGGGCGAGCTCGGGGTTCGGTGCGCAGCTCACCTGGACGCTGCCCTTCGGGCTTCTGGTGATGTTCGCCGTCTTCAACCGCTTCGATCGCAGCTATGAGGAGGCCGCGCGCGATCAGGGCGCCTCCGCCTGGCAGACCTTCGCCCATGTCGTCTTGCCGATCATTGCGCCTTCGGTCATCGGCGTGGCGCTCTTCGGCTTCTCGCTCAGCTATGACGAATTCGCCCGCACGCTGCTGACCGCGGGCAGCTACAACACCCTGCCGCTCGAGATCTTCGGGATGACGACCAATGTCACGAAACCGGTGATCTATGCGCTGGGCACGCTGACGACGGTGTTCTTCTTCGCGATGATCGCGGTCTTTCTCGGGGCCTTCTGGCTGGCCGAGCGGCGGCGCGCGAAACGGGCCGCGGCATGAAACTCGCGCTTTTGAACCCCAATTCGACCGTGGCGATGACCGAAAGCGCGGTGGCGGCGGCGCGCGCGGTTCTGCCCGAGGGTCAGATCGTGGGCTATACGAACACGGCTGGCCCCGCCGCGATCGAGGGGCCAGAGGATGGCGCGGCCGCGCCGCCGGGGCTGCGCGCGCTGGACGCGCGCGCCGAGGCCGAGGGGGCGGCGGCGCTCGTCATCGCCTGCTTTGACGATACCGGCCTTGCGGGCTTGCGCGCGGCGGCGCGGGTGCCGGTGCTTGGCATCGGCCAGGCGGCCTATCACATGGCGGCGCTGATCGCGGGGCGGTTCGGGGTGGTCACGACGCTGCCGGTCTCGCTTCCGGTGCTGGCCGAAAACCTCGCCGAGGCGGGGCTCGAGGGGGCCTGCGTGGCGCTGCGCGCCTCGGGGCTCGGGGTGCTCGAGGTCGAGGCGGGGGGGGGGGGGGGCGGCGGTGCTCGCGCGCCTCGAGGGCGAGGTGCGGGCGGCCGAAGCCGCGGGGGCGGGCGCGGTGGCACTTGGCTGCGCGGGCATGGCGCATCTGCGCGACGATCTGGCCGCGCGGGTCTCGGTGCCGCTGATCGACGGGGTGCGCGCGGCCGCACTTCTGGCCGCAGCGGCGGTGCGCGTCACGCGCTGAGCGATCCGCGCGCCGCCTGCGGGCGTTGCTTTTGCGTATTTTTGCCAAGAAGAAGGGGGGAGGGCGCGGCGCCTCTCCCCCCCTCTGGACGGCTTCGTTTCTTCTTGGCCCAAATACGCAAAATCCGACCGGGGCCAAGGGCGCGGCGGCTCAGGCGCCTGCGAGCAACGCCTTGCGGCGCGCCACCCGGGCCCGGATCGCCTCGACATCGGTGATCGGCGTCGCGGCGAAGAGCTGGCGGGTATAGGCGTGTTGCGGATCGGCAAAGACCGCCTCGCGCGAGCCCTGTTCGACCACCTCGCCCTTGTTCATCACCATCACCTCATCGGCGATATAGCGCACGACCGAGAGGTCATGGCTGATGAACACATAGGTCAGGCCGAATTCCTGTTGCAGATCGGCGAGCAGGTTGAGCACCTGCGCCTGCACGGAAAGATCGAGCGCCGAGACCGGCTCGTCGAGGACCAGAAGCGCGGGGTTGAGCATCAAGGCCCGCGCGATCGCGATCCGCTGGCGCTGGCCGCCCGAGAACATATGCGGGTAGCGGTTGAAATGCTCGGGCGCGAGGCCGACCTTGGCGAGCATCGCCTCGGCGCGGGCGCGCCGCTCGGGGGCGGGCAGGTCGGTGTTGAGCAGCAAGGGCTCCATCAGCACATCGCCCACCTTCTGGCGCGGGTTGAGGCTGCCATAGGGGTTTTGGAACACCATCTGCACCTTCGAGCGCAGCGAGGGTTTCGGCCGGTGCCGCCCGATATCGACCGTCTCGCCGGTGATCTTCAGCGTGCCGCCCGATTGCCGGTCGATCAGCGCGATGATCCGCGCGAGCGTCGATTTGCCCGAGCCCGACTCGCCCACGATGGCGAGCGTGCGGCCCTTTTCGAGGCGGAAACTCGCCCCCTTCACCGCGCGCAGCACCCGCGCCTTGCCAAAGAGCCCGCCGGGGATGTGGTAATCCTGGGTCAGGCCCTCGCCTTCGAGAACATAGCTCATCGCACCCCCTCCGCGCCGAAGAAATCAGACACCGTCGGCAGCCGGTCGCCGGTGGCGTTCTCCGGCAGCGCCGAAAGCAGCGCCCGCGTATAGGGATGTTGCGGCGCCTCGAAGAGGCTCAGCACATCGGCTTCTTCCATCTTGTGGCCCTTGTATTGCACCACGACCCGGTCGGCGGTCTCGGCCACCACGCCCATGTCATGGGTGATCAGGATCAGCGCCATCCCGTGGCTTTCCTGCAGCGCGGTCAGCAGATCGAGGATCTGCTTCTGGATCGTCACATCGAGCGCGGTTGTCGGCTCGTCGGCGATCAAGAGCCGCGGGTTGGTGGCGATCGCGATCGCGATCATCACCCGCTGGCACTGGCCGCCCGACATCTGATGCGGATAGGCATGGATCTTCGCCGCCGGGTCGGGGATGCCCACCGCCTCGAAAAGCTCGATCGCGCGGGCGCGCGCGGCGGCGCGGCCGAGCCCCATGTGCAGCCGCAGCACCTCCTCGATCTGGAAGCCCACCGTGAAGGAGGGGTTGAGCGAGGCGATCGGTTCCTGAAAGATCATCGTGATCTCGCGGCCGATCAACTGGCGCCGCTCGGCGGGCGTCAGGCGCAGCAGGTCATGGCCGTCGAAGACCATCTCATCGGCGGTCACCGTGGCGGTCTCGGGCAAGAGCCCCATCACCGCCAGCATCGAGACCGATTTGCCCGAGCCCGACTCGCCCACGATAGCCAGCACCTCGCGCGGGCTGACCCGCACGTCGATGCCGTCCACGGCGGTGAAACTGCCCGTCGCGGTCGCGAATGTCACGGTGAGATTGCGGATCGTCAAAATGGCGTCTTGCATGGCCCCACCTCAGCTTTTCTTGAGCTTCGGGTCGAGCGCATCGCGCAGACCGTCGCCCATCAGGTTGATCGCGAGCACCGAGATCAGGATCGCGAGCCCGGGGAAGGTCACCACCCACCAGGCGCGCAGGATGAATTCGCGCGCCTCGGCGAGCATCGTGCCCCATTCTGAGGCGGGCGGCTGCGCGCCCATGCCCAGAAAGCCAAGCGCCGCGGAATCGAGCACCGCCGAGGAGAACGACAGCGTCGCCTGCACGATCAGCGGCGCGAGGCAGTTGGGCAGGATCGTCTTGAACATCAGCCGCAGATTGCCCGCCCCCGCGACCCGCGCCGCGGTGACATATTCGCGCTCTTTCTCGCCCATCACGGCGGCCCGCGCCAGACGCGCGAAATGCGGCTGATAGACGATCGCGATCGCGATCATGGCGTTCGTCAGCCCCGGCCCGAGGATCGCGACCAGCACGAGCGCGAGCAGGAGCGAGGGGAAGGCGAGGATCACATCCATCACCCGCATGATCAGATTGTCGATCCAGCCGCCGAAATAGCCCGCGATCATGCCGACGAAAATCCCGCCCGAAAGCGCGATCGAGACCACCACGACGCCGATGAAGAGCGAATATTGCGCGCCATAGATCAGCCGCGAGAGCATGTCGCGCCCGACCGCATCGGTGCCGAGCCAGAAGCCCGCGCGCCCGTTCTCGGCCCAGACCGGCGGCACCAGAAGCGCGTCGCGGAACTGCTCCGTCGGGTCATGGGGCGCAAGAACGGGCGCCAGCACCGCCGCGATCACCAGCAAGATGAACACGACAAGCCCCGCGACCGCGCCCTTGTTCTGTTTGAAATGATACCAGAAATCCTTGAGTATCCGCGCCCGGATCTCGGCATCGGAGAGTTTGACGGTGGTGTCGGTCATTTGTGGCGGATCCTCGGGTTGATCAGGCCATAGGTCAGGTCGACGAGCAGGTTGACGAGCATCACCAGCCCCGCAATCAACAAAAGACCCGATTGCACGACGGGGTAATCCCGCCGCGAGATGCTGTCGATCATCCATTTGCCGATCCCCGGCCAGGAGAAGATCGTCTCGGTCAGGATCGCGCCGGCCATCAACACGCCGACCTGCAGCCCGATCGTGGTGATCACCGGGATCATCGCGTTCCTGAGCGCATGGACCATCACCACGCGCGCGCGCGGCAGGCCCTTGGCGCGGGCGGTGCGGACATAATCCTCGCCCATCACCTCAAGCATCGCCGAGCGCGTCTGCCGCGCGATCACCGCGAGCGGGATCGTCGCGAGCACGATCGAGGGCAGGATCAGATGGCTCAGCGCCGAGCCGAACGCGCCCTTTTGCCCCGAGAGCAGGCTGTCGATCAGCATGAAGCCGGTCTGCGCGGGGAAGAAATAGAGCAGCGAGATCCGCCCCGAGACCGGCGTCCATTGCAAGATCCCCGAGAACAGGATGATCAGCAACAGCCCCCACCAGAAGATCGGCATCGAGAAGCCGACGAGCGCGGCCGTCATCGAGACCTGATCGAACCAGGAGCCGCGCTTGACCGCGGCGAGCACGCCCACCGGCACGCCGATCACCGTCGCGATCACGATCGCCACGAAGGCAAGCTCCAGCGTCGCGGGGAAGAGCGCGAAGAATTCGGCCAGAACCGGCTTCTTGGTGACGAGCGAATTGCCCAGATCGCCATGCAGCAGCCGGGTGAGAAATTCGAGATATTGCGCCCACATCGGGCGGTCGAAGCCAAGCTGCGCGGCAAGTTCGGCGTGGCGCTCAGCCGTGAGGCCCCGCTCGCCCGCCATCAGCAGCACCGGGTCGCCGGGCAGAACCCGCACGAAGCCGAAGGCGATCAGCGTGATGCCGAGGAAGGTCGGCACGAGGTAGAGGAGCTTGGTCAGCAGGAAGCGGATCATGGGTAGTCCTTGGGCCAGGGGCCGGTCAGGGGGGCCCGGAGGAGTCGAACGCGCGGGAGGGTGGCCTCCCGCGCGTCCGATTTCAAGCGCGCCCGATCACTCGGCGATATCGACGGTCTCGAAGGTGAAATCGCCCAGCGGGCTCATCACGAAGCCGGTGACATCCTTGCGCATCGGCACGAATTGCGTCGAATGCGCGATGGTGTCCCAGGGCGCCTGATCCTTGAAGATCACCTGCGCCTCTTCATAGAGCTTGGTGCGCTCGGCCAGATCGGTGGTGGTCTTCGCCGCCGTGATCTTGTCGGAGAACTCCTGGTTGCACCATTGCGCGCGGTTCGAGCCGCCCTCGCCGGTGGCCGCGCAGCTCAAGAGCACGCCCATGAAGTTGTCCGGGTCGCCGTTGTCGCCCGTCCAGCCCAGGATCACCGCGCCATCGCGGCTCACCTCGGTCGATTTCTTCAGATATTCGCCCCATTCATAGGAGACGATCTCGACCTTGACGCCGACCTTGGCCAGATCGGCCTGCATCAGCTCGGCCGTGCGGCGCGCGTTGGGCATGTAGGGCCGCTGCACCGGCATCGCCCAGATCTTCATCTCGAGATCCTTGACGCCGGCCTCGTCGAGCATTTTCTTCGCCGCTTCCGGGTCATAGGCGTCGTCGGTGACCGCATCGTTATAGGACCACATGGTCGGCGGGATCGGGTTCTTGGCAACCTGGCCTGCGCCCTGGAAGACCGCGTCGATGATCGCGCTCTTGTTGATCGCCATGTTCAGCGCCTTGCGCACCTCGGGCTTGTCGAAGGGCGCGACGGTGGTGTTATAGGCGAGATAGGCGACGTTCAGCCCGGGCTGTTCATCGACCTTGAGATCCGGATCGGCCTTGATCGCGGCCAGATCGGCCGGCGCCGGGAACGGCATCAGATGGCATTCGCCCGCTTTGAGCTTTTGCAGACGCACCGAGGCATCGGGCGTGATCGCGAAGACGAGGTCGTCGATCTTCGGCGCCTCACCCCAGTAATCGGGGTTCTTCTGATAGCGGATCACCGCGTCTTTCTGATAGGCCACGAATTTGAACGGGCCGGTGCCGATCGGCAGGTTGTTGAAATCTTCCTTGGTGCCCGCCGCGGCCAGCGCATCGGCATATTCGGCCGAGACGATCGAGGCGAAGGGCATCGCGATATTGGCCAGGAACGGCGCTTCGGGGCGGTTGAGCACGAACTTGACCGTGGCATCGTCGACCTTGACGATTTCCTTGATCAGCGCGGGCATTTCCATCGCGTTGTAATATTCGTAGGTGATGCCGGGGATATACTGGTTCCACGGATCATCGGCCTTGGCCTGACGGTTGAAGGAGAACACCACGTCATCGGCGTTGAATTCGCGCGTGGGGGTGAATTTCTCGTTCGATTGCCACTTCACGCCCTTGCGCAGGTGGAAGGTATATTCCAGCCCGTCTTCCGACACCTCCCAGCTTTCCGCGAGGCCCGGTTCGACCTCGGTGGTGCCCTTCTTGAACTCGACCAGACGGTTGAAGACCGGGTGCGCCGAGGCGTCGAAGGTGGTGCCGGCGGTATAGGGCGCCGGGTCGAAGCCCTCGGGGGAGGCCTCCGAGCAATAGACGAAGGTTTTCGCCGAAGCGGGCAGCGCGGCGGCAAGCGCCAGCGCGGAGGCCGCGATCAGGCTGCGGGTAAACGGTTTCATGGAAGTCCTTTCTCGCTGTTGGGCGGTTGGGGCCGGCTTGTCGGCCGGTCTCGTTCCGGGGGGCGGGCAGGGTGGCCCGGCCCCGGTCTCGATTGGCGCGATTTTTTGACCGCGCGTTCGAAATCGCAAGGGGTAATTTTCAGCAACCCCCGACGCGACGTCATCGCGCCGCCTGCGGGGCGGGCGCAAAGGGGGCGGCGGGGTCGGTCGCGGGCGGGCAGAACCAGCGCGCGCCGGCCTCGGTCATATAGGCGATATCCTCCAGCCGCACGCCGCATTCGCCATAAACACAAAGCATTGGCTCGATCGAGAACACCATCCCGGGCGCCAAGGGCGTCATGTTGCCGCGGACCATGAACGGCGCCTCGTGGATATCGAGACCGAGCCCGTGGCCGGTGCGATGGGGCAGGCCGGGCACCGCATAGCCCGGGCCGAATCCCTCCGATTCGAGGCTGGCGCGGGCGGCCAGATCGACCGACTCACAGGGCGCGCCGAGTCGCGCGGCGGCGAAAGCGGCGCCCTGCGCGCGCGCCTCCGCCCCCCAGAGCGCCACCTGCCGCGGGCTCGGCGTGCCGAAGGGGTAGGTGCGGGTGATGTCGGAGCGATAGCCCTCGAGGATGCCGCCCAGATCGACGAGCACCATATCGCCCTCGGTCAGGGTCTGCGGATAGGGCACGCCATGCGGATAGGCGGTCGCCTCGCCAAACTGCACCGCCACGAAGAGCGGCGCGAGCCCCTGCGCGCGATGCGCGGCATCGACGAATTGCGCGACCTCGGTGGTGCTGACGCCTGCGCGCAGCCCCGCATGAACCGCCTTTTGCACCGCAAAGGAGGCATCCATCGCGGTCTGGATGATCGCGATCTCGGCGGGCGATTTGATCTGGCGCTGCGCCGCGATCAGCGCCTCGGCCGAGCACACGCGCCCCTCCATCGCCGCGGTGAGGCGGCTGGCGAAGGCAAAGGGCGTCGCCGGATCGAGCGCGAGCGCGCCCCCCGCCGCGCCCCCCCGCGCGCCCGCGACCAGCGCCCCGATCATCGCGCAGGGGTCTTCATGTTCCTCCCAGGCCAGCACCGCGCCGGGGATGCGCAGCATGGTTTCGAGCTTGGGCACCTCGAAGGCCGGCGAGACATAGGTGATCGGCCCCGTGGCCGGCACGATCGCGCCATGCACCCGCTCCGAGAGCCCGATCGAGAGCCCGGTGTAATAGCGCAGCGAGGAGGAGGCGTCGAGCCAGGCCGCAGCCAGCCCATGCGCGGCGAGCGCGCTTTGCAAGCCCTTGATGCGGCTGAGAAGTTCGGCGTCGGTGATCGGCGTGGCGGAGGTTTTCGCAAACCCGTTGAGGAGGGTGTCGAAATTGGCGGTCATGGCGAGGTCTTTCCTGAAACGGCCCGGGAAGGGCGGCGGCGGGGGGCGGGGCCGGGGGCGGGGGCCGCCCCCGGCGCGAAGGGGGGGCCGGGGGCGTGCCGCCCCCGGCGGGCGGTCACTTCACGACAAAGCCATGCGCGAAAGGGTCGCGCTCGTCGATGAAGATCGTGTTGTAGCCTGTGGTGCGCGCCCAACCCGCGATCGAGGGGATGATCGCGGGCCGCCCCGCGACCTCGGCCGCGGCCTCGACCCGGCCATGGAAGAGTGAGCCGATGATCGATTCATGGACGAAGGCGTCGCCTGGGGCGAGCTTGCCCTTGGCGGCGAGCTGGGCCATGCGCGCGGAGGTGCCGGTGCCGCAGGGCGAGCGGTCGATCGCCTTGTCGCCGTAGAAGACCGCGTTGCGGGCCTGCGCTGCGGGGTCGCGCGGCGCGCCCGTCCATTGGATATGGCTCAGCCCGGCGATCTGCGGATGTTCGGGGTGGATGAACTCGTATTTCGCGTTGAGCGCCGCGCGCAGCCGCGGCGAGAAGCCGATCAGCTCGCCGGCCGAGAAATCCGCCATGTCGCGGAAATTCTTCTGCGGCTCGACGATCGCGTAGAAATTGCCGCCATAGGCCACATCGACGACGATCTCGCCCAGACCCTCGACCTCGGCCGTCAGCCCCTCGGCGTAAAGGAAGGAGGCGACATTGGTCAGCCGCACCTCTTCGACGAACCGGCCCTCCTGGCGATATTCGATCTCGACCCGCCCCGCCGGCGCCTCGATCGCAAGCCGCCCCGGCGTGCGCGGCCGGATCAGCCCGTGCTCGATCGCCATGGTGATCGTGCCGATCGTGCCATGCCCGCACATCGGCAAGCAGCCCGAGGTCTCGATGAAGAGCACCGCGACGTCACAATCCTCCCGCGTCGGCGGGTAGAGGATCGAGCCCGACATCATGTCATGGCCGCGCGGCTCGAACATGAGCCCCGTGCGGATCCAGTCATATTCGGCCAGAAAATGCGCCCGCCGCTCGAGCATGTTGGCGCCCTTGAGGAACGGCGCGCCGCCGGTCACCAGCCGCACCGGGTTGCCGCAGGTATGGCCGTCGATGCAGGGGAAGATATGTTGGGTCATGCGTGTCTCGCGAAGCGGGAGGGGGAGAAGGGGGTGAGATCGAAGCCGGGCGCGCGCCCGGTGAGCAGATCGGCCACGATCTCGGCGGTGCCCATGGATTGGGTGAGCCCGAGATGGCCGTGGCCGAAGGCGCAGATCACCTCGGCGCGCCCGGGCAGGGCCCCGATCGCGGGCAGGCTGTCGGGCAGCGAGGGGCGGAAGCCCATCCATTGCACGCCGCCCGAGGTCTCGAGCCCCGGCAGGAAGGCCGCGGCTTTCGTCAGCATCGCCTCGGCGCGGGCGAAATTGGGCGCGCGCTCGAGCCCGCCGAGCTCCACCGCGCCGCCCACTCGCAGGCCCGTCGAGAGCCGCGTGACGACGAACCCATGGCCGCCGAAGGTCACCTGCGTGCGCAGATCGAAGGCATTGGCGGGCAGGGTGGTGTTATAGCCGCGCTCGGTCTCGAGCGGGATCTTCACCCCCGCGCTGCGCGCCAGATGATGCGAGAAGGCCCCCGCCGCGAGAACGATTTTCCCCGCTTTCATAAGGCCTTGCGAGGTCTCGACGCCGCCCCCGGTGAGCGCGCGCGCCTCCGCCACGACAATCTCGACGCCTTTCTCGCGCAGCACATCGGCGAGCGCGAGCGTGTAGAGCTTCGGGTCCGAGACCGAATACCACCCCGGCGTGAAGGTCGCATGGGTGAAGCGCGCCGCCAGACCCGGCTGAACCTGCGCGATCGCCTCGGGGGTGGTCAGATGCTCGAACGCGATTCCCTCCGCCGCCCGCGCCTCCCAGCCCGGCAGGCTCGCCTGAAACTCGCGCGCGCCCTCGTAAACCTGCAACTGGCCCTCGTTGCGCAGATAGCCCAGAAGCCCGTTGCCGATCAGGAAGGGCCGCATCGCCGCCTCCGAGACCCGCATCATCGCGGTCTGCGCCACCGTCGAGGCGCGCACGCGGGCGGGCGAGGAGGCGCGCCAGAACCGCCACAGCCAGGGCGCGAGGCGCGGCGCATAGGCCGGCGGCACCGAGAGCGGCCCGAGCGGGTCGAGCAGCCATTTGGGCGCCTGCGCGATGATTTTCGGCGAGGCGAGCGGGAAGATATCGCTGAAGGCGAGCGCGCCGGCGTTGCCCGCCGAGGCGCCCGCGGCCGGGCCCTCGCGGTCGATCACGCGCAC
Source organism: Rhodobacter xanthinilyticus (assembly GCF_001856665.1). Lineage (NCBI taxonomy): Bacteria > Pseudomonadati > Pseudomonadota > Alphaproteobacteria > Rhodobacterales > Rhodobacter > Rhodobacter xanthinilyticus. The sequence continues at coordinate 1,525,186 of NZ_CP017781.1, forward strand.
CGAGAGCCCGCGCGCGCGCGCCGCCAGCGCCGCCGAGAGGCCAATGACCCCCGCGCCGATGATCAGCACGTCGGGGTCGGGACGGGGGGAGGAGGGCGAGCGAGTCATGGGGCGCAGTCAGTCAATCTGAGGGGGATGATGAGCCCGGGCGGCCCCGGATTCAACCGAAATATGTTCTGTATGCAAGGGCGGGGCGGGGCGGCGCGGAGGCCGCCCCAAGCGCTCAGAGCCCGCGCAGATCCTCGGGCAGGAGCGCCTCGGGGAGGTTTTGATAGCACACCGGCCGCAAGAACCGCCGGATCGCCATCGTGCCGACCGAGGTCGCGCCGAAATTGGTCGAGGCGGGGTAGGGCCCGCCATGGACCATCGCGTCACAGACCTCGACGCCGGTCGGAAAGCCATTGGCCAGAACGCGCCCCGCCATCCGCTCGAGCACCGGCATGAGCCGCCCGGCAAGTGCGGTATCCTCGGCCTCCAGATGCAGCGTCGCGGTCAGCTGCCCCGCAAAACTCTTCGCGATTTCAACCATTTCCGCATCGCTCTCGACGGTGATCAGAAGCGCGAGCGGGCCAAAGACCTCATGCCCGAGATCGGCATTCGCCCGCCAATCGGCCCCGGAAACCACGAAGAGATTGGGGCTGCCCTCGCGCGCCTGGCACATCGAGCTGAGCGCCGCGCGCACGCCCGGGGCCGCCGCGATCCGGTCGCGCCCGGCGCGATAGGCCGCCGCGATCCCCTCGGTCAGCATCACCTGCGCGCCGACCTTGGCCAACGCCTCGGTCGCCCCGGCCAGCACGGGCCCCGCCAGATCGGCGCGGATCACCGCGATGCCGGGGTTGGTGCAGAACTGCCCCACCCCCATCGTCAGCGAGCCCGCCCAGGCCGCGCCGAGCGCCGCCCCCCGCGTGGCCGCCGCGCCGGGCAGGAAGAACATCGGGTTGACCGCGCCCAGCTCGCCAAAGAACGGGATCGGCTCGGGCCGCGCCGCGCAGAGGTCAAAAAGCGCCCGCCCGCCGCCGAGCGAGCCGGTGAATCCCACCGCCTTGATCGCCGGATGCTGCACGAGCGCCGCGCCGACCTCATGCGCGCCGCCATGCACCATCGAGAACACGCCCGCATCGAGCCCGAGCCGCGCCCGCGCCGCATCGATCGCGCCCGCGACGATTTCCGAGGTCGCCGGATGGGCCTCATGGGCCTTCACCACCACCGGGCAGCCGGCGGCGAGCGCCGAGGCGGTATCGCCCCCCGCCACCGAAAACGCGAGCGGGAAGTTCGACGCGCCGAAGATCGCAACCGGGCCGACGGGGCGCTGCATCAGGCGGATCTCGGGGCGCGGCAGCGGCGCGCGCTCGGGCAGCGCCGGGTCAAGCCGCCGGTCGAGATAATCGCCGGCGCGGATATGCGCCGCGAAGAGCCGCAGCTGGCCGGTGGTGCGGCCGCGCTCACCCTCGAGCCGCGCCGCCGGCAGGCCGGTCTCGGCGCCCGCGGTCTCGGTCAGCGCGGGCCCGCGCGCCTCGATCTCCTCGGCGATCGCCTCGAGAAAGGCCGCGCGCGTCTCGCGCGGCGCAAAGCCATAGGACCAGACCGCAGCCTCGGCAGCCTCGGCCGCGGCGGCGACGAGCGCCGCCGAGCCTTGGGCGAAAACGCTGGGCGCGCCGGTCGCGGGGCGGCTCTCGAAGGTGGCGGCGCCCGCCACCCACTCGCCCGCGATCAGATGCCGCCCATGGGGTTCATAGCTCATCGCCGCCCCCTCAGAGCGCCGCCGACCAGGCCGCATACCAGGCCCGGAACAGCTTGAACTGCGCCTCGACATAGCCCTTCTGGCTCGGCGAAAGTTCGTCCGAGGCATTGAAATGCAAGGTATATTCCGGGTTTCCGGTCAGCACCATCATATGCTTGTAATAGAGCACGAGATCGGGGCCCTCGTCGAAGCTCGACAGCACCCCAAGCGCCGCCTCGAGCTCGAGCGCGCGCCCCCGCGCCACCGCATCGCCCGCCGCCGCCGCCTCGGACAGCGCCACGAGATGCAGCACCTCCTTGGGCAGGACGTTGCCGATCCCGGTGATCGCGCCCGACGCGCCGCAGTTCACATAGCCATGGAACACCGCCGTATCGACCCCCACCATCAGCGCCACCGCATCATCGCGCGAGGTGATGTTCTCGGCCGCATAGCGCATGTCCGCCGGGCCGCCGAATTCCTTGAAGCCGACGAGGTTCGGATGCTCCTCGCGCAGCGCGAAGAAGAGGTCGGCCCGCGTCGCGAAGCCGTAATAGGGGCTGTTGTAGATCACCGCCGGCAGCTCCGGCGCGGCCGCGAGGATCGCCTTGAAATGGGCGCGCTGCGCGGTGAGCGAGGGCCCGCGCGAGAGCACCCGCGGGATCACCATCAACCCCTTGGCGCCGGCGCGCGCGGCGTGCGCTGCATGTTCGGCCGCGATCTTGGTGTTGACCGCGCCGGTGCCGACGATCACCGGGATCCCCGCCGCGCAGAGCCGCGCGACACCTTCCATCCGCTCGGCATCCGTCAGGAGCGGCCAATCGCCCATCGACCCGCAATAGACCACCGCCGACATCCCCGCCGCGATCAGCTCGGCCCCCTTGCGCACCAGCGCGTCGAAATCGGGCGTGCGGTCGGCCTTGCAGGGCGTCATCAGCGCGGGGATGCAGCCGGAGAAGATGGCGGGGGAGATCGGGGCGATCATGGCGAGGTTCCTTGCAGCTGAGCCGGTGAGTCTCGCCGGGATGAAGGGATCGTGCCACGTTGTATTTTATTTGTCGACATAAAAATCGAGCGCGATAGGCCAAGCCGGAAGGGGCGCTGCCCCCACGCGCCTGACGGCGCGCCCGCCGGGATATTTGGGCATCATTGAAGAGACCCGACTGCGCTTCAACGATGCGGAAATATCCCGGGGGTGAGGGCGGAGCCCGAGGGGGCAGCGCCCCCTGTCGGTGCGGGTGGGGGCTCAGAGCGCCGGATGCTGGCGCCGGTCGCGCGCGATCAGCGCCCGGATCTGGCGCACGATCTGATCGGCATGCGCGCTCGCCAGCCGGTCGCAGCGCTCGATGTCGCGCGCCGCGATTGCCTCGATCATATCCTCATGTTCGACGACATATTCCTGCGGCAGCCGGTCGTCGAAGCTGTGGTAATAGAGCCGCAAGATCCGCCGCCCCTCATCGAGGAGCCGCAAGAAAAGCGATGTATAATAGGGGTTTCGCCCGGCTTCTGCGATGGCGGCATGGAACTCGCGGTTGCTTGCGATCATCGCTTTGGCGTCCTGGGCGGTCACCGCGCGCTCAAAGTCGAGCTGGCGCGCGCGGATCGTCTCGAGATCCTCGGCGCGGTGATGTTCGGCCGCGAGCCGCGTCGTCACCCGATACATCAGCGTCAGCGCGTCGAAAAACGCCGGCAGGTTGAGGAAGTCGATCGGCGCGACCACCGTCGAGCGGTTGGGCAGCGTCACGACCAGTCCCTCGCCCGCCAGCCGCACCAGCGCCTCGCGCACCGGCGTGCGCGACATTTCGAGCCGCTCGGAGATCTGCACCTCGTCGATCGGGCTGCCCGGCGGCAGGGCGAGGCTCAGGATCTCGTCGCGCAGCACATCATAGACAAACCGCGCGCCGGAGCCGCGTTTGCGTTCGGGGAGGGGGGTGTCGGTCATCATGTGCCTCTTGTCGACAGATAAAATACCCGCAAGGCGGCGCAAAATCAATCACTTGCCGCGCATCTGTCACCTTGCTGTCGCGCGGCTCTGGCAAGGCGTTGACTTTCGGCGCGGCTGCGCCAGCATGAGCGGCAGGAAAAGGGGGCGCCAAATGGATGATCCGGTTGATCTTTTCATCATCGGCGGCGGGGTGAACGGCGCCGGGATCGCGCGCGATGCGGCGGGGCGGGGGCTCTCGGTGCGGCTGGCCGAGCAGGGCGATCTGGCGCAGGCGACCTCTTCGGCCTCGACCAAGCTCTTCCACGGCGGGCTGCGCTATCTCGAATATCTCGAGCTGCGGCTGGTGCGCGAGGCGCTCTCCGAGCGCGAGGTGCTGCTCGCGATGATGCCGCATATCTCCTGGCCGATGCGCTTCGTGCTGCCCTATGACCCGGCGATGCGCTTTGACGCGACCTCACCGGTCTCGCGCCTTGTCGGCCTCGCGATGCCCTGGCTGCGCGGCCGCCGTCCGGCCTGGCAGATCCGCGCGGGGCTCTTCCTCTATGACCATCTGGGCGGGCGCAAACTCCTGCCCGGCACCCGCCGGGTCGATCTGAGCCGGGGCCCGCTCGCCCAGCCGCTCGACCCGCGCTTCCGCTTCGGCTGGGAATATTCCGATTGCTGGGTGCAGGATGCGCGGCTTGTCGTGCTCAACGCGCGCGATGCCGCCGCCCGCGGCGCGGTGATCGAGACGCGCACCCGCGTCACCCGCGCGGCCCGGGTGGAGGGGCTTTGGCAGATCGAGACCGAGGGCCCCGCCGGCCCCGCGACGCATCGCGCCCGCGCGCTCGTCAATGCCGCGGGCCCCTGGGTCGAGGCGGTGCTGCGCGAGGCCGTGGGCGCCGAGCCGCCCGCCCGCATCCGCCTCGTGCGCGGCTCCCATATCGTCACCCGCCGTCTTTACGACCATGACCGGTGCTATTTCTTCCAGGGCGCCGATGGCCGGATCACCTTCTCGATCCCCTTCGAGGAGGAATTCACCCTGATCGGCACCACCGATCAGGAACACGACGGCCCCCCCGGCGCGGCGATCTGCTCGCCGGACGAGGTGGCCTATCTCTGCGCCGCCGCCTCGCGCTATTTCCGCAAGCCCGTGACCCCCGAAGATGTCGTCTGGACCTATTCCGGCGTGCGCCCGCTCTATGATGACGGCGCCTCCTCGGCCACTGCCGCCACCCGCGATTATGTCCTCAAACTCGAGGGCGAGACCGCCCCGATCCTCGATATTTTCGGTGGCAAGATAACCACTTACCGGCGTTTGGCCGAGCATGCGCTGGAAAAACTCGCGCCGTTCTTCCCGCAGATGCGCGGCCCCTGGACGGCGGGCTCGACCCTGCCGGGGGGCGGCTTTGCGCCCGCCGAGGCGCCGCGCCTCGCCGAGGATCTCGTGCGCGATTATCCCTTCCTCACCGGGCCTTGGGCGCGGCGGCTGATCCGCGCCTATGGGCTCGAGGCGCGCGAGATCCTGGGCGCGGCGCGCCGCCCCGAAGACCTCGGCGAGGCCTTTGGCGCGACGCTCCATGCCGCCGAGGTCAACTGGCTGATCGCGCGCGAATGGGCCCGCGCGCCTGAGGATATCTTGTGGCGGCGCGGCAAGTTCGGCCTGCATCTGACCCCCGATCAGGTCGCCCGCCTCGCCGCCCATATCGCCGCGCACGCCCCTTGACGGGGCCGCCCCCGCGCGCTTCCATCGGCGCCGGAGGCCCCCATGACCATTCTCGCCATCGACCAGGGCACGACCTCGGCGCGCGCCATCCTCTTCGACGCCGCCCTGCGCCCGATCGAGCAGGCGGGGCAGGAGTTCCCCCAGATCTTCCCGCGCCCGGGCTGGGTCGAGCATGACCCGGCCGAGATCTGGGCCTCGGTCGCGGCCTCGGTGCAGGGCGTGCTCGCCCGCGCGGGCAAGACCGCCGCCGAGATCACCGCGATCGGCATCACCAACCAGCGCGAGACCACCGTGATCTGGGAGCGCGCGACGGGTCGGCCGATCCATAACGCGCTCGTCTGGCAAGACCGCCGCACCGCCGAGACCTGCGCGCGCCTCACCGCCGAGGGCCATGAGGGCCGCGTGCGCGCGCACCGGGCTCGTGCTCGCCCCCTATTTCTCCGCCACGAAAATCGCCTGGATCCTCGATCATGTGCCGGGCGCGCGGGCGCGTGCCGAGGCGGGCGATCTGGCGTTTGGCACGGTTGACAGCTGGCTGATCTGGCATCTCACCGGCGGGCGCGTGCATGCGACCGATGCCACCACCGTCGCGCTTCAGCTCGGCGGAACAAGGACTTACACGATCGAGGGCGCGATCTTCATCGCCGGCGCGGTGATGCAATGGCTGCGCGACGGGCTCAAGGTGATCGAGGCCGCGCCGCAGGTGCAGGCGCTCGCCGAAGCCGCCGATCCGGGGGCGGGGGTGGTCTTCGTGCCCGCCTTCACCGGGCTGGGCGCGCCCTATTGGGCGCCCGAATGCCGCGGCGCGATCCTGGGGCTGAGCCGCGGCGCGGGCCGCGCCGAGATCGCGCGGGCGGCGCTCGAAAGCGTCGGCCAGCAGACCGCGGATCTCTGGGAGGCGATGCGCGCCGATTGGGCCGAGGGCGCGCGCGGCGCGGGGGGCGCGGGCGCGCAGGTGCGGCTGCGCGTCGATGGCGGCATGGCGGCCTCGGATTGGACGATGCAGGCGCTCGCCGATCTTCTGGGCGCCGAGGTTGACCGGCCCGCCGTGCTCGAGACCACCGCGCTCGGCGCGGCCTGGCTCGCGGCGCGGGGCGCGCGCATCGGCCCGAGCCGGGCCGAATTTTCCGCCGCCTGGGCGCTTGAGCGCCGCTTTAGCCCCGCGATGGCAGCGCCTGCGCGCGCGGCGGCACGCGCGCGATGGGCGCGCGCGGTGCAGGCGGTGCTCGACTTCGGCGGCTGAGCCGCCCCCGCGCGACGCCATGCCGCGCCCAAACCCGCGCCGAATTTGACCCATCTCAAAGCGCCTCCCCCCGCCCGCGCCCGAAGATCAGAGGGTGAGCACCCCTGGAGGAGGGGGGCGAGATGCGAAGACTTCGGACAATTGCCCTGATCGGCGGGCGGCTCGTTCCGGCCGCGCTGGTGATCGGCGCGCTGGCGCTTTGGCCACGGATCGGCGCGGGCGGGGCGGCGGCGGGGCTTGGCCTTGCGGCGCTCCTCTATGGGCTGAGCGCGCGCGGGCGCGCCGGGCTCGAGGCGCGCGCGGGCTGGGCGGGAAGCTACCGTTACGGCGCGGTTTCGGCGGTGATCTTGCCCGATTGGATGGGGTTTCTCTGGGGCGGCGTGCTGATCGCGCTGCCGTTCTGGGCGGGGCGCGCGGGCGCGGGGCTGCACCCCTCGGCCGTGCTCACCTGGCCCGTGGGCGGCGCGTTTCTGGCGCTGAGCATGATCGCGGCGCGCCGCGCGGGGGTGAGTTTGCGCCTCACGCCGGAGGGGCTCGAGAGCCTCACGCTGCTCGGCGGCTGGCGGATCGATTTTGACGAGATCGCCGAGATCCGGCCCTGGCGGCGCGATCTGCCGGGCTGGGTGCGCGCGCTCGGGGCGGCCGCGGGCGCGCTCGGCAACCCGACGGCGGCGGGCGCGGTGATGCTCGCGCGGCCCTCCTCGGGGCTCGAGATCGGGCTGAAATCCGGCGCGCGGCGGGTGATCCCGGGGGATGCTTTCGAGGCGGCGACGGGGGCGATCTTGCGCGCGGCGGCGGCGCGGGGGGTGGCGCTCGCGCCCGGGCTTGCGCCCTGAGATGGAGGGGAAGATGCGTGTTATCTTGCGGAATTTATTTGCAATTCTGATCGCGGCTCTGGCGCTTGGTGCGCCCGCGCGGGCCGAGGAGTGGCGCAGCTACAGCTTGGGCGCCTACGGCTTTGGCGCCCCGGCCGACTGGGCCGTGACCGCGCGGCGCGCCGATGAGATCGACCTGGCGAGCCCCGACGGGCGCTATCAGCTCTGGGCGCGGCTCTGGCTGCCTGATGAGCCGCTTCTGGGCTATGACGATATCGTCGCGCATGGGCCGCTGACCATCGCGGGGCAGGGCGCGCTTTTCATCCATACCGAGGGGCCCACCGAGCGCTTTCTCCAATATGCGTTCGATCGCAAGGATGCCAAGGGGCGGCAGTTTCTCTTCCAGCTGATCGGGCAGGGCGCGCCGCTCGCCGAACATCAGGCGCTCTTCCAGCGGCTCGGCGCCGAACTCGTGGTGGATGGCGTGCGCGCCGTGCCCGCGGCGGCCACGCCCGCGCCCGCCGCCGACCCCTGGGCCGCCGAAGACGCCCAGCATACCGAGCTCGACGACTGGATCGCGATCGCCAACATGCGCTACGGCGCGGGCGATTGTCAGCCGCTCGATCTGGCGAGCTGGAGCCACCCGACCCGCGCCGTGATGGAGGCGCGCGGCATCGCGATCCGCTTCGTCGCGCTCTGCCGCGGCCGCACCTTCCCGGTCTTCGGGGTCGAGCTGCCCTATGACGCCCATCTCGCGGGCAACGACAGCTTCTTCCTGCCCTTCTACGACGCGATGTTCCGCGCCAATGGCAAATGGGATTTCGCGCTCTTCTCCACCCCCGATTGGCTTTTCATCGACGTGCGCGGGCGCGGCCGCCCGAGCCTCGAGATCGAGCTTTACGACGTCCCCGGCGATTGAGGAGGCCCCCCGATGCGTGCCCTGCTGACCCGTCTCGCGCTTGGCGCCCTGCTCTGGCTTGCGGCACTCGGGGCCGCGCAGGCCGCCGAAGACCCCGAGGAAAAGGTCTACAAACAGGCCTATTCCGAGGTGAAATCAGCCTTCGACGACACGCGCGCCAAATTCGACGCCGTTTATGGCCCGATCAAGGAGGCCCAAGCCGCGATCACCGAATGGCGCGGCGCGGTGCGGCGGGCGCAATCGAAGGCGGCGATCGAGAAGATCGAGGGCATGCTGGCCAGCGGAACGACGCTCGCGCGCGACGAAATGGTCCGCCAGATGCTCGGCGAGGACGCCCTCAAGGCCTTGCAAAAGCTCGACAAAATCACGGGCAAGACGATCGGCCTGCCGGAGCCCAAGCGGATGCTCGACCTGATCCGCGACCCCGATGATTTCGCCAAGCGCTACGGCTATATGTACAACCTCTCGATCTATGAGCGCGCCTTCCGCGACAGCTCCGCCGCCAAGGCGCTCGCCCAGGCCGAGGCGATTTTCGAGAAAGGCGGGAAATATCTCGACAAGGCCGGCCAGCTCGTTGATTTCGTGGCGCTTTTTGACCCGAACAACAATGCCGCCGACGGCCCCGTGGGGCGGCTCAAATCGCTCTCGGCGGTGCTCACCTATATGCAGGACATCACCGGCCCGATCCCCGGGCTCGACGACCTCGTGGGCTTTTACGCCGAGGCCGCGACCGCCTTTGCCGGCGCGCTCGACCGGCTCGACATGAAGCTCAAGGAGGCCCGCGCGGGGTCGCTTTGCGGCCAGCTCGGCCAGTTGCAGGCCGAACTCGCCGCCCTCGATCAGCATATCAAGGGCGGCTCCTGCGCGCTCTATCTCACCGACTATGGCGCCGAGGCGACCCTCAAGCCGTTGAAAGTGTGGGAACATTTCGAATATGGCGAAACCTTCTACTGGCGGCCCGCAGATGGCGCCTCGGCCTATCTCTCCCGCGCCGATGCGGCCACGCTTCTGGGTGCCTTCCGCGCGCTGCGCGCCTCGGAGGAGCCGCAAAACGCCGCCCGCGCCACGCCCGACACGTTCCTCTCGCGCGCCATGGTCACCACCCGCGCCGGCCGGATCATCGCCGAGCGCGAGTGCCGCGCGGGCGCCGATCTGATCGCCTCCGACCGCTTCCGCGCGACGCTTCTGGCGCTCGGCGTGATCGATTATGGCGATGCGATCGCGGCGCCGAGCGGCACCCGGCTGCGCCCCGGCCGCACCCCCGCGGCCGAGCTTCTGGGCCTGTGTCTCTTCGACCCCTCCGCGCGCAACCTCATCTTCGATCTCGTCGCGCGCTACCGCGATATCGCGCCGATCCGCCTCGCGCTCGTCTCGGCCGATTGGCGCCGCCCCGAGGCCCCGCGCGCCCCGGTGATCACCGTGAACGGCACGCGCCTTGTCGATGGCAAGGCCGGCACCCGGTTCGACCCGCCCGCCGCGCGGATCTTTGGCGCGCGCACGCTGGCCGATCTCGGCGCGCCGGTGGTGGTCGAGATCCGCGCCAAGGGGTTCTTGCCGAAAACCGTCGAATTGCCGCTCAGCCCCGCGCAAAATTACGCCAAGATCGGCCTGACGCCCGAGCCCGAGGAGGAGGACGCGGCCGAGAAAGCCAAGGCCGAGGCCGAGGCCCGCGCGGCGGCCGCCGAACAGGCGCTCAAGGAGGCCCGCGCCGCCGAGGCCCAGGCCCGCGAGGAGGCCAAGGCCCGCGAAGAGGCCGCGCGCGTGCAAGAGGCCCGCGCCGAAGAGCTCGCCCAGGCCGCCGCCGAAGCCGCGGCGCAAGCCGCCGCCGAGGCCGCCAAGACCGGCAAGGCCCCGACCCCGGTCGCCCCGACCCCGATCCCGCCCGCCCCCGACCCGGTCTGGGTCGCGACCGGCCAGCCCGCGCCCACCGACGCGGCGCCGTCAACGACCGGCGAGGCCACAAGCTCGGCCGGGCAGGGCGCCGAGACCCCCGAGCCCGAGACCGCCCCCGAGCCCGAGATCCCGCAAACCCTCCCCCCCGACCCGCAGGTCGCGATCGGCACCGGCCCGGGCGACAGCGCGCCGCTCGGCACCGCGCCGCAGCCGGGCGCGGAGGAGCAACCCGCCCCCGAAAGCACCGCCCCGCCCCCCGATAGCGAGGCCGCCGCCATCGCCGCCGTCGGCGAGGCCGCGCCGGGGCTCGGCACCCAGGTGCCGCTCGCGGGCCTGCCCGGTCAGGTCATGCTCGGCGATCAGGTCGTGGTCTCCGTCAACTGGACCGAGCCCGCGCCGACGGCTGCGAGCCCCGGCACCTGTGCCCCGGGCACCCCCTTCACCGAATGCGAGGTCGAGATCGGCAACACCGCCGCGAGCGTCACCGTCCACGCCGCCGACGACACCGAAGACCTCGTCGATCCCGGCCCCGCGCCCGCGGCGCTGACCTTCATCTGGCAAGGCTCCGAGGGCGTGCGCTTCGACCCGCCGAGCTCGAGCCTGCCGCAAACCACCGTCCGCTTCGAGCGCCCGGGCGAGGCGAAGATCTGGGCGCAGATCCTGCGCGAGGGCACTACCATCGCCGAGGGCAGCCAGCAGATCGTGACCGTGGGCCTGCCCTCGCTCGCGCTCGCCTTCGACCCGCCCGGCGGCGCCAAACCCGGCGCCGAGATCAGCGCGCGGATCGTCACCACCCCGCCGCTCGCCGAGGATCTCTTCACCGTCACCTGGGCCGAGCCGCCGAGCTCGAACCGGCTCGAGCTCGACGGGCCGGGCGCCACGATCCGCTTCACCGGCGCCGCCGAGGAGGTGATCGCGCTCGAGGCGCGCCTCACGACGCCGTTCTGGGGCGATGAGATCGGCACGATCAAGGGCTCCTACAGTCTCGCGGGCGGCGCGATCGAGGTCACCGCCGAGGCCAAGGGCCCCGCGCCGCAGGTCTGGGACCCGGTCGCGGGCGGGCTCGTCGCGGCGCCCGCGGGCAGCTGGGTCACCGGCCAGGAGATCACCCTCACCGCCACCTTCCCCGAGAGCCCCGCCAAGGCGCCGAACTGGGATTGGACGGTCAACCCGGGCACGACCCTCTCGAACCCGATCTCGCAAACGCCGACCGTGAGCCGCGCCGAACCGGGCGCGATCGAGGCCGAGGTGGTGGCCCATGACGCCGACGGGCGCGAGCTTGGCCGCGGGGCGATCACGCTCTCGGTCGCGCCGCAGATCGCCGCGATGGTGGCGCCCGATGCGGGGGGCGAGGTGCCGATCCTGAGCCTGCCCGAGACCAAGGCGGGCCCGGAGGCGGCGGCGAAATCCTCCGCGCCCGCGCCCGAAGCGGCGCCGGCTGCGGCGGCCTGCGCGCCCGGCCAGCCCGCCGCCGCGACGGCCGCAAGCCTTTGGAAAAAGGGGCTTTCCGCGGTTTCGGCGGGGCAGGGCGCGGAGGGGCTCGCGGCCCTTGAGGCCTCGCTCGATCTGTGCCCCGATGCGACCCGCGCGGCGCAGGTCGCGGCGCTGAAATCGCATCTGAGCGCCACGGCGGCGCCGAATGCCGCGCCGGGCACCGCGCCGGGCACCGCGTCGGGCACCGCGTCGGGCGCCACCGCAGGCGCGGCCTCGGGCGCGGCGGGCGCCGCCTGTGCGCCCGGCGGCGCCGATTATGCCCGCGCGGCCGAGCATTGGCGCGCGGGGCTCGCCGCGGTGAGCGGCGGCGCGCCCGAGGCGGGGCTGGCTGAGCTCGATGCGGCGCTGGCACTTTGCCCCGACCCGACCCGCGCGGCGCAACTGGCCGCGCTCAAGACCCGTCTCGCGGCCCCCGCGCCCGCGACCGCGCCCGAGACCGCGCCCACCCGCGCGCCCTCCGCGCTCGAGGCCGCCGCCGCCGCCGCGCAGGCCGCCTGCGCCCCCGGCGGCGCGCGCCAAGAGGCCGCGCAAGCCGCGCTTGGCCGGGCCAGCCGCGCGCTCGATGACAGCGATCTGGCCACCGCCCTCGGCGCGCTCGAAGAGGCGCAAAGCCTCTGCCCGGATGGCGAAAAAGCCTCTCTGATCAAGGAGCTGCAAAGCGTGATCACAGAGGTCGAGGAAAGCCGCCCCGCCCCCGAGGAGGGCGCCGCGCCCGAAACCGCGAGCCCGGGCGTGCTCTTCCCCGGCGGCGCCGCGCCCACGCCCGTGCCTGTGCCCGCGCCCGTGCCGACGCCGGCCCCCACCCCCACCCCGGCCCCGGCCGCGGGCGTCGAGGGCGGCTATTCCGGCACGATCACCGGCGCGCCCGGCGCGATGATCTCGCTCACGATCTCGGGCGGGCGGGTCGAGGGCTGGGTCCGCGGCAGCTTCGAGGGCGACAAGATCTCGCTCGCCTTCTCCGGCCCCGCGCCGGGCGGCGCCTTCGATGTGCCGATCACCGGCAAGATCACCGACAGCAGCTACCAGATGGATTGGACGATCGGCGGGCGGATCACGGGCGAGGCCCGGGGCGACCGGGTGAGCGGCCGCTGGACCGTGGGCAGCGATAGCGAGAGCCGCTCCGGCAGCTACCAGGCCAACCGCGAATAGGGGGATATGATGCGATATAAATCAATCATTTGCGCGGCGATCTTGATGTGCCTTGCGGGGCCCGGCGCGGCGCTGGATCTCGGCCGGTCGGGCATCGCGCTCAACCCGCCCGCGCGCGGCTGGAAGCTCGAGGAGCACCGCGACGCGGCGATCGCGGTCTGGCATCTGCGCGCCGAGAGCTGGGATCCGCCGCCGGCCTCGGGGCTGATCGCGGTGACGGTCTCGATGCTCGACGGCGACCCTTGGCCCGACCCGGGCGCGCTGCGCGATGCGGCGGGGCGGGCGATGCGGGCGGGGCTGATCCGCGATCTGGCGGCCGATGCGCCCTTCGATCTCGCCGCCGGGCGGTTCCAGATCGCGGGCGAGGATTTCACCGGCGCGATCGGCCTTGGCGATGCGCCCGCGCGCCCCGCGATGGCGCGGGTTCTGGCGATCCGCACCGGCGACGGGGCGCTCCTGATCTCGGCCTTTTCGATCAAGGGCCCGGGCGAGGGGGCCTTTGACGGGCTCTTCGGGCCGGGGGGGATCCTGACCGCGATGGGCCCGGGCGCCGAGGCGCTCAACGGCGCCGCCGCCGCCCCCGCCACCGCCCCGCCCGCCGCAGACCCCGCGCTCGAAGAGCTCCTGCAGCAGATGCAGGGCGGATTTTCCACGGGAGACCAATGACATGCGTGCATTTCTTCTGGCCGCCTGCCTGCTCGCCGCGCTGCCCGCCGGCGCCGAAGTGGTGGGTAACCTCAGCCCCACCGGCGACAATTACCTGACGCTGCGCGCGGGCCCCAGCACCAAGGCCGAGGCGCTCAGCCGGATGGGCCCGGGCACCCGCCTTGTCGTCTTCGAGACGCAGGGCGATTGGCGCTATGTCGCGACCGAGGATGGCCGCGAGGGCTGGGCCTTTGGCAAATATATCCTGCCCGACCCGGTCGGCGCGGTGCTCGCGCCCCTTGGCGCGGTCGCGCCCGAGGCGGCGGGCGTGCTCGCGCCCGCGGCGGGGCCGGCGGTCTCCTATGACCCGTTCGACTGGGTCGAGGGCCATATGGCGCAGTTCCACGACCCGCTGAAATACTACCCATGAGCGGCCGGGCGGCGGCGGGCACAAATCGCGGTGGAAATCGCCCGCCCGCGCCGCTAGGCTCGGGGCCCGACCTTGGCCCAAAGCGCTTCCTCGCCATGACCCCGCCCGACCTCACCCCCCCCTCGCTGCGCGGACCGGCCTTTGCCGGCGCCCAGCCGCGCCGCGCCGGCATCGAGGGCCTCGGCGAGGGCGATGATGTCTGGATCGACGTGCTCTCGGCGGTCGACCGCACCTATGCCGAGCTCGTCGATTATCAGGAGCGGCTCGAGCGGCAAAACCGCGAGCTCGAGGATCTGCGCTCCTTTCTCGGCTCGATCCTGGCCTCGGTCTCGGATGCGCTGATCGTCGCCTCGCGCGGCGGGGCGGTGCTTGAAACCTCGGCCTCGGTCACCGCGCTCACGGGCCGCGCGCGGGCCGATTGGCTCGGACAGCCGGTCGCGAACCTCTTCGTGCCCGAAGATCACCCCGCGCTCGACGGGGCGCTTGCGCGCGCCGCCAACAGCCGCCACCCGGTCGATCTCGAGGTGGCGCTGGCCACCGCCGCGGGCCCCGCGCCGCTCGCGCTCTCGGTCGGGCCGCGGATGGATGAGCGCGGCCGCGTCGCGGGCTATGTGCTCTCGGGCCGCCCGGTGGGCGAGCTGCGCCAGGCCTATTCGGCGCTCGCCCGCAGCCATGAGGAGCTCAAGGCCACCCAGGCCCAGCTCGTGCGCAACGAAAAGCTCGCCTCCCTCGGCCGGCTGCTCGCGGGCGTCGCGCATGAGCTCAACAACCCGATCTCCTTTGTCTACGCAAACGCCCATGCGCTCGAGCGGTATGCGGGCAAATTCGAGAGCTATTTCAAAGAGGTGCAGGATGGCGCCAGCCGCGAGAAGCTGATCCGGCTCCGCGAGGATCTCAAGCTCGACCGCGAGCTGCGCAACCTGCGCACGGCGGTCGCGGGGGCGCGCGAGGGCGCCGAGCGGGTGCGCGATATCGTCGAGGATCTGCGCCGCCTTTCGGCCGATGGCTCGGGCCAGATGGCGCCTTTCGATCTCGCCCAGACCGCGCAGATCGCCGTCGACTGGGTCCGCCGCGGGGCGCGCGCCGATGTCGGGCTGCGCTTCTCCGGCCCGGCGAGCCTGATGGCGGTGGGCCGTCAGGGCCATATCCAGCAGGTGCTGATGAACCTCGTGCAAAACGCCTATGACGCGCTCGAGGGGCGCGAGGGCGGCGCGATCGAGATCACCCTCGCCGCCGTCGGCGGGCGCGCCGAGCTGAAGGTGCAAGACAACGGCCCCGGCGTCCCCGAAGACCTGCTCGCGGCGATTTTCGACCCGTTTTTCACCACCAAGCCGGTGGGCCGCGGCACCGGGCTCGGCCTCTCGATCAGCCACAAGATCATCGAGGAACATGGCGGGCGGCTGCGGCTTTGCGCAAGCGAGATCGCGCAGGGCGGGGCCTGTTTCTGTTTCGATCTGGCCTTGGCGGAGGGCGCGGCATGAAGGTTCTCTGGCTTCAGGCTGCGGGCTGCGGGGGCTGCACGATGTCGCTCCTGTGCGCCGAAAACCCCAATGTTTTCCAGCTCCTGGAAGATGCGGGGGTGGGGTTTCTCTGGCATCCCTCGTTCAGCCTCGAGACCGGGGCGGAGGTGGCGGCGTTGCTTGCGCGTATCGAGGCGGGCGAGGTGGCGCTCGATGTGCTCGCCGTCGAGGGCGCGGTGGCGCGGGGCCCGCGCGGCACCGGGCGGTTCCAGATGCTCGGCGGCACCGGGCGCTCGATGCTCGATTGGGTCGAGCGGCTCGCGCCTTTGGCGGGCGATGTGGTGGCGGTGGGCTCCTGCGCGGCCTTTGGCGGGGTGACCTCGGCGGGCGGCAACCCTTCGGATGCGGTGGGCCTGGGCTATGAGGGCACTTTGCGCGGCGGGATCCTCGCGCCCGAGTTCCGCGCGCGCTCGGGGCGCCCGGTGATCAATATCGCCGGTTGCCCGACCCATCCCGATTGGGTGACCGAGACGCTCTTGCTGCTCAAGGCCGGCGCGCTCGGGGCCGAGGCGCTCGACGCGCTCGGCCGGCCGCTTTTTTACGCGCAACATCTTGTGCATCACGGCTGCCCGAAAAACGAATTCTATGAATACAAGGCCAGCGCCGTCGCCTTCTCCGATCAGGGCTGCATGATGGAGCATCTGGGCTGCATCGGCACGCAGGCGGTCGGCGATTGCAATATCCGGCCCTGGAACGGCGAGGGCTCGTGTACGCGGGGCGGCTATCCCTGCATCAATTGCACCGCGCCCGAGTTCGAGGAGCCGCGCCACGCTTTCACCGAGACGCCGAAGATCGCCGGGATCCCGGTGGGCCTGCCGACCGATATGCCCAAGGCCTGGTTCATGGCGCTCGCCTCGCTCTCGAAGGCCGCGACGCCCGAGCGGATCGCGAAGAATGCGGTCGCGGATCGGGTGGTGGTGCCGCCCTCGATCCGGCGGCCGAAGGGGGGGAAATGAGCGAAACGAGGCTGGTCGTCGGGCCGTTCAACCGCGTCGAGGGCGATCTCGAGGTGCATCTCGAGCTCTCCGAGGGGGCGGTGGCTTCGGCGCGGGTGAACGCGCCGCTCTATCGCGGCTTCGAGCGGATGCTCGAGGGCAAGGACCCGCGCGATGCGCTCACCATCACCCCGCGGATCTGCGGGATTTGCTCGATTTCCCAATCGGTTGCGGCGGCCTTTGCGCTTGGCGAGGCGATCGGGCTGCGCCCCGCGCCGCAAGGGGCGCTGGTCGCGGCGCTGATCCATGCGGTCGAGAATGCGGCAGACCATCTGACCCATTTCAACCTGTTCTTCATGCCCGATTTCTGTCGCCCGGCCTATGAGGGGCGGCCTTGGGCGGCGCAGGCGGTCGCGCGTTTTGCGCCGGGCGCGGGGGGGGCGGCGCGCGCGGCCGTCGAGGCGCGGGCGGAGCTGATGCATATCCTTGGCATGCTCGCCGGCAAATGGCCCCATACGCTTGCGGTGCAGCCCGGCGGCGTGACGCGCGCGCCGGGCCCGCGCGAGGTGGTGCGGATCGGGGCGCATCTGCGCGCGTTTCGCCGCTATCTCGAAACCGTGGTGTTCGGCGCGCCGCTCGAGGCGTTTGTCGCGCTCGAAACCGCTGAGGCCGCTGCGGCCTGGGGGGCGGGCGATGCCGGGGTGTTCTTTGAGATCGCGGCCGATCTCGGCCTCGCCGATCTCGGCCGCGGCGCCGGGCGTTACTTGAGCTTTGGCGCCTATCCGCTTGAAGAGGGGCATGTTTTTGCCTCTGGGCTTTGGGAGGGGGGCGCGCGGGAGTTCGACGCGAGTGCGATTTCCGAAGACCTGAGCCATGCCTGGATGCTCGGGCCCGCGCGCCATCCGTTCGAGGGCGAGACCCGCCCCGATGAGGAGATGCGCGCGGCGGCCTATAGCTGGTGCAAGGCGCCGCGGCTGGGGGGCGCGCCGGTCGAGGTGGGGGCGCTGGCGCGGCAGGTGGTCGACGGCCATCCGCTCGCCCGCGCGCTGGTGGCGGGGGCGGGCGGCGGCGTGATGGCGCGGGTCGCGGCGCGGCTTTTGGAGCTCGCGCGGTTGCAGATCGAGATGGAGCGGATCGTGGCGCGGCTCGAGCCCTCGGCGCGGTTCATGCTGCGCGGCGGCGGGGTGCCGGAGGCGGGGCGCGGGGCGGGGCTCGTCGAGGCGGCGCGCGGGGCGCTCGGGCATTGGCTGCGGATCGAGCGCGGGAAGATCGCGTCCTATCAGATCATCGCGCCGACGACCTGGAATTTCAGCCCGCGCGATGCGCGAGGGGGGCCCGGGCCGCTCGAGGCGGCGCTCGTCGGGGTGTCGGTGGCCCCGGGTGAGGCGGTGCCGGTGGCGGTGCAGCATGTGGTGCGCAGCTTTGATCCCTGCATGGTCTGCACGGTGCATTGAGGGCGCGGGTGGTCAGGGCAGACCGGGGCGCTGCCCCGGACCCCGGGATATTTGAGGCAAGATGAAAGAGCAGGGCGTTCGGATCCGGGTGCGGGGGCAGGTGCAGGGGGTGGGGTTTCGCCCCTTCGTCTGGCGGCTGGCGCGCGAGCGGGGGCTGAGGGGGCAGGTCTGGAACGACCCGGAGGGGGTCGGGGTGGAGCTCTTCGGCGAGATCGGCGATTTTCTGGCCGCGTTGCGGGCCGAGGCGCCGCCGCTGGCGCGGATCGATGCGGTGGAGGCGGCGCCTTTCGAGGGCGCGGCGCCGGCGGGGTTCACGATCACGCCCTCGCGCGGGCATGGGGCTCAGACGCGGGTGGCGCCCGATGCGGCGAGCTGCCCGGACTGTGTGGCCGAGAGCCTCGGGCGGGGGGGCTATGCGGGCGGGCGGCGGGCCGGTTATGCCTTCACCAATTGCACCCATTGCGGGCCGCGGTTTTCGATCCTGCGGGGCTTGCCCTATGACCGGGGCGAGACGACGATGGCGGGGTTTGCGATGTGCCCCGCGTGTCGGGCGGAGTATGAAAACCCCGCCGACCGGCGCTTTCATGCGCAGCCGATCGCCTGCCCGGTTTGTGGGCCGCGGGTCTGGTATGAGGAAGGCGGCGCGGAGGTTGCGGGGGACGCCGTGGCGGAGGCGGCGGTGGCGCTGCGGGCGGGAAAGATCATCGCGATCAAGGGGATAGGTGGGTTTCATCTGGCCTGTGATGCGCGCGACCCCGGCGCGCTCACCGCGCTGCGCGTGCGCAAGCGCCGGCCGGCGAAGCCCTTTGCGCTGATGGCGCGGGAGGGCGATCTGGGGGCGATTGTCGCGCTTTCGGAGCCCGCGCGCGCGGCGCTGCGGGCGGCGGCGGCGCCGGTCGTGCTTTGCCCGGCGCTGGCGGGGGCGCTGCCGGAGGCTGTGGCGCCCGGGATGGTCGAATATGGCGTCATGCTGCCCTATACGCCGCTGCATCACCTCCTCCTCGAGGCTTTTGGCGGGGTCTTGGTGATGACCTCGGGCAACCTCTCGGGCGAGCCGCAAGTCATTGAAAACGCTGAGGCGCGGGAGAAGCTCGCGGGCTTTGTCGACGGCTTTTTGATGCATGACCGGCCGATCGCGCGGCGGCTCGATGATTCCGTCCTGCGCGCCGAGCCCGCGCAGGTCTTGCGCCATGCGCGCGGCCGGGTGCCGGATGTCATCGCGCTGCCCGAGGGGTTTGGCGGGGCCGAGATTGTCGCGCTTGGCGGGCAGATGAAGGGGGCGATCTGTCTGATCAAGAACGGACAGGCGCTCCTTGGCCATCACTTGGGCGATCTCGACGGGGCGCTGTGTTTTGACGAATTCGAGAAGGCGGTGGCGGATTATCGCGCGCTCTTCGAGCACCGCCCGGAGCGGGTCGCGGTCGATGCCCACCCGGGGTATCGGGCCACCCAGGCGGGTCAGGCGATGGGCCTGCCGGTGGCGGAGGTCTGGCATCATCACGCCCATCTGGCGGCCTGTCTGGGCGAAAATCTCTGGCCTCTGGCGGGGGGCCAGGTGGCGGCGATCGTGCTCGATGGCACCGGGCTCGGCCCCGATGGCACGCTCTGGGGTGGTGAGGTATTGCTGGGCGATTACAAGGGCTTCTCGCGCGAAGCTCATCTGCGGCCGGCGCCGCTTCCGGGCGGGGATCGGGCCGCGCGCGAACCTTGGCGCAACGCGGTGATGCGGCTCGATCAGGCGGGGCTCGGGGGCGCGGCGGAGGCCGAGTTCGCGGGGCTCGCGGTTGCGCCGTTGCGGGCGGCGGCGCGGGCGGGGGTGAATGCGCCGCTCTCCTCCTCGGCGGGGCGGCTCTTCGATGCGGTGGCGGCGCTCTTGGGGATCTGCCCGGTGGGGATGAGTTTCGAGGGCGAGGCGGCGATGCGGCTCGAGGCCTTGGCCCGGGCGGGCGAGGGGCGGGCAGAACTCGTGCTGCCCACCGCGCCGGCGGGGCCGGTGATCGACCCCGCGCCGATGATCGCCGCGCTGATGGCCGCGCGGGCCGCGGCCGCGCCCGAGGCGCTGGCCTTCGCCTTCCACCGCTGGCTCGCGGAGGCTTTCGCGGCGCGGGCGCGCGCGCTGGTCGAGGCCGGCCGGGCGCGGGCGGTCGTGCTCTCGGGCGGGGTCTATCAGAACGCGCTCCTGCATCGGCTCAGCCTCGCCGCGCTCGAAGGGTTGCCGGTTCTGACCCATGCCAAGGTGCCCGCCAATGACGGCGGGCTCGCGCTCGGTCAGGCGCTGATCGCTGCGGCGCAGCTTTCCCCGGGGCCGGAAAGCACCTGACCGAAAGGGCGCGCCCACGGCAAGGAACTTGCCGGTGCGACCGGCTGTCGCAGATGAACTTCGCGCCGTAATGCCTTAAAAACTCGCAATAAAAACATCTTTCCCCGGGGTGACGAAACTCTTTGTCCGCCGCCCTCTTCTCCCGGCATACCGATGGATACCACGGCGCCACCGGGCCACCCGCCCGCGCCGATCAAAGACATGAGGCACGGGAGGGAGACCTTGTCGAAGATCGAAACCTTTTATGACGTGATGCGTCGCCAGGGGATCACCCGGCGCAGCTTCATGAAATATTGCTCGCTGACGGCGGCGGCGCTCGGGCTCGGGCCCGCCTTCGTGCCGAAGATCGCGCATGCGATGGAGACCAAGCCGCGCACGCCGGTGATCTGGGTCCACGGGCTCGAATGTACCTGCTGTTCGGAGAGCTTCATCCGCGCCGCGCATCCGCTGGCCAAAGATGTCGTGCTCTCGATGATCTCGCTCGATTACGACGACACGCTGATGGCCGCCGCGGGCCATCAGGCCGAGGCCGCGCTCGCCGATACGATCGAGAAATACAAGGGCAACTATATCCTCGCCGTCGAGGGCAACCCGCCGCTCAACGAAGACGGGATGTTCTGCATCGTCGGCGGCAAGCCCTTCGTCGAGCAGCTGCGCGAGGCCGCCAAACACGCGAAAGCGATCATCAGCTGGGGCGCCTGCGCCTCATATGGCTGCGTGCAGGCCGCCGCGCCGAACCCGACGCGCGCCACGCCCGTGCACAAGGTGATCACCGACAAGCCGATCATCAAGGTGCCCGGCTGCCCGCCGATCGCCGAGGTGATGACCGGCGTGATCACCTATATGCTGACCTTCGACCGGCTGCCCGAGCTCGACCGTCAGGGCCGCCCGGCGATGTTCTACAGCCAGCGCATCCACGACAAATGCTACCGCCGCCCGCATTTCGACGCCGGCCAGTTCGTCGAGACCTGGGACGACGAGAACGCGCGCAAGGGCTATTGCCTCTACAAGATGGGCTGCAAGGGCCCGACCACCTACAACGCCTGCTCGACCGTGCGCTGGAACGAGGGGGTGAGCTTCCCGATCCAGTCGGGCCACGGCTGTATCGGCTGCTCGGAAGACGGGTTCTGGGATCAGGGCTCGTTCTATGACCGGGTGACCAACATCAAGCAATTCGGCATCGAGGCCAATGCCGACAAGATCGGCCTGACCGCCTCGGCCGCCGTCGGTGGCGCGGTGGCGGTCCATGCCGCTGTCTCCGCGCTCAAACGCGCCCAGAAGAAAAACGAAGAGGTGTAAGCCATGACCACCCAAACGCCGAACGGCTTCAACCTCGACAACTCCGGCAAGCGGATCGTCGTCGACCCGGTGACCCGGATCGAAGGCCATATGCGCTGCGAAGTGAACGTCAACGAGCAGGGCGTGATCACCAACGCCGTCTCGACCGGCACGATGTGGCGCGGGCTCGAGGTGATCCTCAAGGGCCGCGACCCGCGCGACGCCTGGGCCTTCACCGAGCGGATCTGCGGGGTCTGCACCGGCACCCATGCGCTGACCTCGGTGCGCGCGGTGGAAGACGCGCTCGGCATCGCGATCCCCGACAACGCCAACTCGATCCGCAACATGATGCAGCTCGCGCTGCAGATCCATGACCATGTGGTGCACTTCTACCACCTGCATGCGCTCGACTGGGTGAACCCCGTGAACGCGCTGCGCGCCGATCCGAAGGCGACCTCCGAGCTGCAACAGATGGTCAGCCCGAGCCATCCGCTGTCTTCGCCCGGCTATTTCCGCGACGTGCAAAACCGCCTCAAGCGGTTCGTCGAGAGCGGCCAGCTCGGCCTCTTCAAGAACGGCTATTGGGATAACCCGGCCTATCAGCTGCCCCCCGAGGCGGATCTGATGGCGACCACGCACTATCTCGAAGCGCTTGATCTGCAAAAGGAAATGGTGAAGATCCACACGATCTTCGGCGGCAAGAACCCGCATCCGAACTGGTTGGTGGGCGGCGTTCCCTGCCCGATCAACGTCCATTCGACCGGCGCCACCGGCGCGATCAACATGGAGCGGCTGAACCTCGTCAGCTCGATCATCGACCAGTCGCTCGACTTCGTGAAGAACGTCTATATCCCCGATGTGATCGCGGTGGGCGGGTTCTACAAGAACTGGCTCTACGGCGGTGGGCTCTCCTCGAAGGCCTGCCTCGCCTATGGCGACATCCCGGAAAACCCGAATGATTTCTCGCCCGAGCAGCTCCACCTGCCGCGCGGCGCGATCATCAACGGCAACCTCAACGAGGTCCATGACGTCGACGTGCGCGACCCCGAGCAGGTGCAGGAATTCGTCGACCATTCGTGGTACACCTATGGCGAGCCGGGCCGCGGCCTGCACCCCTGGGATGGCGAGACGACCCCGCGCTTCGAGCTCGGGCCGAACGCCAAGGGCACCAAGACCAACATCCAGGAGCTCGACGAGGCGGCGAAATATTCCTGGATCAAGGCGCCGCGCTGGAAGGGCCATGCGATGGAGGTGGGGCCGCTCGCGCGCTACGTCATCGGCTATGCCAAGGGCCACGAGGACATCAAGAACCAGGTCGACGGGCTCCTGCGCACCATGGATCTGCCGGTCACCGCGCTCTTCTCCACGCTCGGCCGCACCGCGGCGCGCGCGCTCGAGGCGGAATATTGCTGCCGCTTGCAGCGCCATTTCTTCGACAAGATGATCGCCAATATCAAGAACGGCGACGAAAGCACCGCCAATGTCGAGAAATGGGACCCCTCCACCTGGCCGAAAGAGGCCAAGGGCGTGGGCATGACCGAAGCGCCGCGCGGCGCGCTCGGGCACTGGATCAAGATCAAGGACGGGCGCATCGAGAATTATCAATGCGTCGTGCCGACCACCTGGAACGGCTCGCCCCGCGACAGCCAGGGCAATATCGGCGCCTTCGAGGCCTCGCTGCTCGACACGCCGATGGCGCGCCCCGAGGAGCCGGTCGAGATCCTGCGCACGCTGCACAGCTTCGACCCCTGCCTTGCCTGCTCGACCCATGTCATGTCGCCCGATGGTCAGGAACTGACCACCGTCAAGGTGCGCTGAGGGGGGCGGGGAGGATGACCACGTTCCTGTCAACCGCACCGCAGCACCGGGGAGGGTGAGGCCATGTCGGAGAAGATTTTCCAACCCGCGCGCGAGAGCCACGAGATCTTCGAGGCCTCGCGGCTCACCGGCGACGCGACGCTCGAGGATCTCGAATCGATCCGCCGCCGCACCTCGGTCTATGTCTACGAGGCGCCGGTGCGGCTGTGGCATTGGGTGAACGCGCTCGCGATCACGATCCTGTGCGTCACCGGCTATCTGATCGGCCGGCCGCTGCCCACGATGCAGATCGCCGAGGCCACGGATCAATTCGTGATGGGCTATATCCGCTTTGCCCATTTCGCCGCGGCGATGATCCTCACGGTCGGGTTCTTCGGGCGCATCTACTGGGCCTTCGTGGGCAATACCCATGCCCGGCAGATGTTCTATGTGCCTGTTTTCAATAGACGTTTCTGGAAGGAAATGATCTTCGAGCTGCGCTGGTATGCGTTTCTTGAGGAAAACCCGAAGAAATATGTCGGCCATAACCCGCTCGCGCATGTGGCGATGTTCACCTTCATCACGCTGGGGCTGACCTTCATGCTGGTGACCGGCTGGGCGCTTTATGCCGAGGGCGCGGGGCAGGGCTCGCTGCCCGATACCGCGATGGGCTGGGTGCTCGGGCTCGTGCAGAACAGCCAGCGACTGCACACGCTGCACCATCTGGGCATGTGGGCGATCGTGATCTTCATGATCATCCACATCTACGCCGCGATCCGTGAGGACATCATGTCGCGGCAATCCATGGTCTCGACCATGATATCCGGGCATCGGACGTTCAAGGACGACCGCATCGAATAATGAGTGACCGGCCCTTGGCCGATTGCGAGTGGCGGGCGCGAGGGGCAACTCTCGCGCCTGTTTGCTGTCTGGCTTCCGGTTTTGCGCAAAACTGGCAAGATACTTTCCGGTATTTTCCGGCTTTTTCTCGTCAAATCTCAAGTTATCTGAGCGATTTCAATCGCTTGCGCGTCCTGTCGCGGGCCGTGCTTTTTCTCGCGCGCAAAGCGCCGGAAAGCCTATGTTCGGATTCGATCCGAGGCGCAAAGCCTCTTGCCAGCATCCGGTCAGGGAGGACCTAATGCAAGCTGATCTTCGGGCCGATCCGCGGGCGCCCTTGCCCGAAACCGTGTTGATTCTGGGCATCGGCAATGTGCTCTGGGCCGATGAGGGCTTCGGGGTGCGCTGCGTCGAGGAGCTTGCCGAGACCGTCGCGCTGCCCGCCCATGTGCGGCTCCTCGATGGCGGCACCCAAGGGCTCTACCTGCTGCCTTTCCTCGAAGAGGCGCAGGCGATGATCATCTTCGACGCGATCGATTTCGGCCTCGCGCCGGGCACGCTGAAGGTCTTGCGCGACGGCGAGGTGCCCGCCTTCATGGGCGCCAAGAAGATGAGCCTGCACCAGACCGGCTTTCAGGATGTGATCGCCACCGCCGAGCTTCTGGGCCGCGCGCCGGAGCGGATGGTGCTGATCGGCTGCCAGCCGGTCGAGCTCGAGGATTACGGCGGCAGCCTGCGTCCCGCGGTCGCGGCGCAGATCGCCCCCGCGCTCGAGGCCGCGCGCGCGCAGCTCGGCCTGTGGGGGGTCGAGACCCGCCCGGGCACCACCCCTTGCGAGGGCCGCGCCGATCCCTCGCTCACCCGCGCCGCCTATGAGGCGGGCCGCCCCTCGGCCGATGAGGCCTGCCGCGCGGGCGATGCGCGGTTTTTCCCCGATCAGGAGGGGCTCTGATGTGTCTCGGGATTCCGGTTCTCTTGACCGCCGTTGACGGCATTCGCGGCGAGGTGCTCGAAGACGGCCGCCCCGGCCTCGTCGATCTCTCGCTCACCCCCGAGGCGCGCCCGGGCGATTGGGTTCTGGCCTTTCTCGGCGCCGCCCGCGGCATCCTGACCGAGACCGAGGCCCGCCAGATCACCGCCGCGCTCGCCGGCCTCAGATCGCTGATGGAAGGCGGCGATCTGGGCGATGCCTTCGCCGATCTCGAGGGCCGCGAGCCGACCCTTCCCCCCCATCTTCAGGCCGCCGTCGACGCGGGCCGTTCCAGAGGCTGAGACATGCACGATATTGCCCCCCCTCGGCGCCCGCCTCCGGCGCGCCCCATCCCCTCGTCACCCGGCTGATCGCCGAATTCGACTACCCGCTGCTCGATGATTTCGAGGCCCTGCGCGCCTTTACCGAGGCGCCCGGCGCGCATTGCCTGTTCATCCCGGGCGACGGCGCGCGCAACCTCGAGACGCCCGATGCCGCGGTGATCCTGCCCGAGCTGCGCATCGCCTTCCAGCGCGCCTTCGATTGCGCCGTCGTCGGCAATTCGATCGAGACCAGGCTGCGCGAGGCCACGCGCGCGCTCAAGACCCCGGCCTTCCTCTTTTACCGCGACGGCGTCTATCTCGGCGCGATCGAGAAGATCCGCGACTGGGACGATTACCTCGCCCGCATCCCCCATCTTCTGGCGCAGAAAGGCTGAGCCATGGTGTCGAATTTTCACTTGCCGCCCATGGGCTTCGGCCCCGGCTCGCAGCCCGAGGAGGGCGAGCTCGATTATCTGCAACTGCCGTCGGGGATGCGCACCTATAGCGCGCATCACCCGCAGGTCGACGACCCGAGCGCGGTGACGCCGGCGCTGAAGACGCTGGCCGATCTGGCGAAGGCCGCCGAGGCCTGCGCGATGGGCGGCATGGCGAGCTTTGATCTCTCCCATCTCGATGCGCAAAACCGCGCGCTGATCGCCGAGACGATGGGGCAGGGCGAGGTCGCGATGAAGATCCGCGGGATCCCGGCCCTGATGGTGCAGGAAAGCGTCTTCGCGGGCGTGTGGCAGATCGCGGGGGCGGGCGTCGACCGGATCGAGATCGGCCCGGTGCCGGCGGCGGCGCTCTCGCGCGCCTTTGAGCCCGCCCGCGCGGCCCAAGGCCTCGAGGCGCCGCGCCCGGCGGGCGTCGTGAACGCCCCCGCGCTTGCGGCAGAACTCCTTGATAAATCGGCCTCTTTCCGCGCGGGCGGGGAGCCGCATGTGATCAACCTCACGCTTTTGCCCCATACCGAGGCCGATCTCGACTGGCTGGGCCAGGTGCTCGGCGAGGGCGCGGTCACGATCTTGTCGCGCGGCTATGGCAATTGCCGGATCACCGCCACCGCCACCCCTTTCGTCTGGCGCGTGCAGTTTTTCAACTCGATGGATGTGCTCATTCTCGACACGTTCGAGGTCACCCCGATGCCCGAGGTCGCGATCGCCGCGCCCGAGGATCTGAGCGATTCGGGCGCGCGCATCACCGAGGTTCTGGAGGCGATCCGATGAGCGGTTTTGCCGGGTTCGAGGGCAGCTATCTGGGCGCCAATGACCGCATTTCCGCGGCCGCGGTGATGGAATGCAAGATCTGCTGGACGCCCTACGACCCCGCCGAGGGCGATGAGTTCCGTCAGGTTCTGCCCGGCACCGCCTTCACCGCGCTGCCCGAGGATTGGTCCTGCCCGAATTGCGGCGCGCCGAAGGAACAGTTCATGGTCCGCGAAGACCCGGGCGCGCCCGCGATCCTCGAGGCGCGGCGGATCGAGGCCGAGGTGCAAAAGCTCACCGCCGATTTCCGCGAAGTGTGGCATGCGAAAATGCGCGAGGTGCCCTTGGTCAACAAGGCGCTCTCGGTCGAGGCGGTGGGGTTTGAAAACCGCGAGGGCCGCGTCGTGGGGGTGCTGGTCAGCCCGTGGTTCATGAACCTGATCTTGCTGCCCGGCCCGGGCGAGGATTGGTCGGGTCTCACGGCGGGCGCCAAGGAAGAGATCGAGTTCCCCTCGGGGCGCTATGAATTTCTCCATAATGTCAGGGAGATGGTCGGCGGCTACAAGGCGTGCTCGCTGTTCTCGCCGATGGCCGATTTCCAGACCCAGATGCAGGCGGTCGATGTCGCGCGGGCGGTGATGGCCGAGCTTTACCGCGCCGAGAACCGCGCCGAGACCGACCGCGCGGGCGAGATCCGCGCGGCGCGCGAGGCCGAGATCGCCGCCGCCGAAGCGGCCTTGGCCGCGCCCGCCCCGGAGGCCGAGGCGCCCCTCGACCCGGCGCCGACGCGCCGCCAGATCCTTACCGGCGGGCTGGCCGAGGCGCCTCAGGACGGAGGCTCCGCACAGGCATGAGCGGCGGTCTGCACATCACGCTTGGCGTTGCGGGGGCTGATCTGCGCCCCGTCGTGACGCAGGCCCCGGCTTTGCCGGTGGCGCGGCTGATGTGTGGCCGTGCGCCCGAGGATGTGGCCCGGCTTGCCCGGAGCCTGTTCAACCTGTGCGGTGAAGCGCAGGATCTTGCGGTTCGTCTCGCGCTCGACCTCCCCCGAGCCGAGGCCGATCTGGGCCGTGAGATCCTGCGCGATCACCTTTTCAAACTGATGATCGCCTGGCCGGGGCTATTGGGGCTTGCGCCGCGGGCGCTGCCGCTCGGCTGGGAGGCGGGCGGGCCGCGGCTCGTTTCGGCGGTCTGGGGCGGGGCGGCGCCCGCGCATCTGGCCGAATGGCTCGCCGCCGGGCGCGGCGTGGCGCCCGCGCTCGCCGCGCTGGCCGAGGCCTTTGCGCCGGGCGAGGCGGTGGCCGAACTCGCGCCGCTGACCGACCCGTTCGGCACCGCGCCGCAGGAAAATTCCCCCGCCGGGCGGCGCGCGGGCCATCCGCTGATGGCCGAGGCCGAGGCCGCCTTCGGGCGCGGCCCGCTGTGGCGCGCGCTTGGCCGCCTCCTTGATCTCGCGGCCTTCGCCGAGACCCCGCCGCGCGGCGAAACGCCCGCGCCCGGGCGCGCGCTCGTGCCTGCCGCGCGCGGCACCTATGCGCTCGAAGCCCGCGCCGAGGGTGGCGTCGTGACCGAATTCCTGCGCCGCACGCCGACCGATCATCTCCTCGCCCCGGGCGGCGCGCTCGAGGCCGCGCTCGGCGCGCTGCCCGCGGCAAAGGCCTCGCGCGCGGGGCTCGTTGTCGATATCCTCGACCCCTGCGTTGCGGTGGTGATGGAGGGGTGCCATGCATGAAATGTCGATCGCCGAGGGCATCCGAACCGTCCTCGAGGATGCCGCAAAGGCCAATGATTTCAGCAAGATCACCCGCGTGCGGCTGGAGATTGGCGCCTTCGCCGGGGTTGAGCGCGCCGCGCTCGACTTTGCCTTCGAGGTGGTGATGCGCGGCTCGGTCGCCGAAGGCGCGGCGCTCGAGATCCTCGATCTGCCGGGGCGGGCGCTGTGTTACGATTGCGCGGTGGAGGTCGAGATCACCGACCGCCTCGCGCCTTGCCCGCACTGTGGTGGCGGGCGGCTGCTCGTGCAGGGCGGCGATGAGATGCGGATCAAGGATTTGGAGGTGCTGTGATGTGTACGGTTTGCGGCTGCGGCGGCCATAGCGTGGAGGACCAGTTCCGCGCCCATCTCGCCAAACAGGGGCAGGCGCCGGCGGCGCCGCTGGCGGTGCTCGCGCCCCATCCCGCGCCGAAGCCCACTGCGCCGAAAACGCCCGCGCCCGCGCCTGCGCCGGTCGATGGCAGCCACGCCGCCTGCACCCATGATCTGCATTTCGGCCAGGGCCCCGCGGGCACCGAGGTGCCGGGCATGACCCAGGCGCGGCTGATCGAGATCGAGACCGATATCCTGAGCAAGAACAACAGCTTCGCCGCGCGCAACCGGGCGGCGCTGGCGGCGCTCAAGGCGTTTTCGGTCAACCTCGTTTCCTCGCCCGGCTCGGGCAAGACCACGCTTTTGTGCGCCACGATCCGCGCGCTCGGCGCCCAGCCGCTCGCGGTGATCGAGGGCGATCAGCAGACCTCGAACGACGCCGACCGGATCCGCGAAACCGGCGCCGCGGCGGTGCAGGTCAACACCGGCAAGGGCTGCCATCTCGACGGCAACATGGTCGAACAGGCGCTTGCGCGGCTCGATCTGGGGGCCGGCGCGCTGCTCTTCATCGAGAATGTCGGCAACCTCGTCTGCCCCGCGGCCTTCGATCTCGGCGAGGATGCCAAGGTCGCGATCCTGTCGGTGACCGAGGGCGAGGACAAGCCGCTCAAATACCCCGACATGTTCGCAGCCTCGCGCCTCGCGATCCTCAACAAGATCGACCTCGCGCCGTTTTGTGACGTGAATCTGGATACTTACGAGGCGAACTTGAAGCGCGTGAACCCGGAGATCGAGGTGATCCGCGTCTCGGCGCGCACCGGCGAGGGGATGGAGCTCTGGCTCGATTGGCTCCGGCGCGGCCTTGCCGCGAAGGCGGCGTGATGGCTGCCTCGCGCCCGGTGATCCTGCTCGTCGATGACGAGCCGCATTCGCTCTCGGCGATGACGATGGCGCTCGAGGATGAGTTCGACATCCTCACCGCCTCGGGCGCCGAAGCCGCGCTCGGGGTGCTGGCGGAAAACTGGGTGCAGGTGATCTTCTCCGATCAGCGCATGCCCGGCCGTTCGGGCGTCGATTTCCTCGCCGAGGTGCGCGAGCGCTGGCCCGAGACGGTGCGGATCGTGATCACCGGGTATACCGATGCGCAGGCGATGGTCGCGGCGATCAACGAGGCGGGCGTGCATCAGTTCCTGACCAAGCCCTGGCACCCCGAACAGCTCCTCGCCGCCGCCCGCAACGGCGCGCGGATGTTCCAGCTCGCGCGCGACAATGAGCGCCTCGCGCTCGAGATGCGGTTCCTGAACTCGACCTCCGAGAGCCGGCTCGAGAAACGCCGCCGGGCGCTGCGCGAGGGGATGGGCTTCGAGACGATCCTGCGCGCGCCGCAATCGGCGATGAACACCGCCGTGACGCTCGCGCGCCAATATGCGAGCTTCGACGTGCCGGTCTTGCTCACCGGCGAGGCGGGCACCGGCAAGGCGCAGCTCGCGCGGGCCATGCATTATGGCTCGTTGCGCTCGGATAAGCCCTTCTATGAGCTCAATATTTCGGGCCTGCCCGAGGATCTCGCGCTGATCGAGCTGTTTGGCGCGAAGCGCGGCGTGCTGCCCGGCGGTGTCGCGAAGATCGGGCTCGCGCAGAAGGCCGATCGCGGCACGCTCTATCTTTCGGGGATCGAGAGCGCCTCGGCCGCGCTGCAGCTCGCGCTGATGCGGATGCTGGGCGAGGGCGCCTTCACGCCGCTGGGCGGGCAGGAGACGGTGACGACGAACCTGCGGCTGATCGCGGGGGCGGGGGTCGATCTGCGCGCGGCGGTGGCCGAGGGGCGGTTCCGCGCCGATCTCTATTATGCGCTGGCGGTGGGCGAGATCGGGCTCTTGCCGTTGCGTGCGCGGCGCGGCGATGTGGCGATGCTGGCGCAGCACATCTTGGGCGAGGCGGCGGCTGAACATGGCAAGCCCGTGATGGGGTTCGACGCGGCCGCGCTCGAATTTCTGGAGAATTACGATTGGCCCGGCAACCTGCGCGAGCTTGCCAACGAGGTCACGCGGATGCTGATTTTCGCGCAGGATAACGTCTTGGGCGCCGAGCTGATCTCGCGCCACATCCTGCAGGCGCCGCCCTCGGCCGAGGGCGCCGACCGCGCGGCGGAGGGGGTGTTGACCGCCGAGGGCACGCTCAAGGACCGCGTCGAGCTCGTCGAGATGCGGATCCTGCGCGAGACCTTGACGCGGCTGCGCTGGAACAAGAGCCGCGCGGCGGCGGAGCTGGGGCTGTCGCGCGTGGGGCTGCGCGCGAAACTCGACCGATATGGTATCACCGACCCCTCGGGCCGGGTGAGCGAGGAGGAGGAAGCGTAATGTGTCTGGGGATTCCGGGGCAGATCGTGGCGATCACGGCGCCCGAGCGGATGATGGCGATGGCCGAGGTTTCGGGGGTGCGGCGCGAGGTCAATGTGGCTTGCGTGGCGGGGGCGGAGCTTGGCGATCTCATCGGGCAATGGGCGCTGATCCATGTGGGTTTCGCGATGAGCCTGATCGACGAGGAGGAGGCCGCCAAGACGCTTGAGGCGCTGCATGATCTGGGCGAGGCGCAGGAGACGCTCGCGCAGATGGCCGAGGGCGACGCGGCGCTGGCCGGGCCCGGCGAAGGGGTGTGAGCGATGAAATTTGCCTCTGAATTCCGCGACCCGAAGGCCGCGAAGGCGCTTTTGGCGGAGATTGCGCGGGTCGCCGACGGCCTCGGCGCGAGCCGCAAGAACCCTGTTCATATCATGGAGATCTGCGGCGGGCATACCCATTCGATCTTCCGCTATGGGCTCGACAAGCTCGTCCATGAGGGGATCGAATTCATCCATGGGCCGGGTTGCCCGGTCTGTGTTCTGCCGCGCGCGCGGGTCGATGAATGTATCGAGATCGCCGAGAAGGAGGGGGTGATTTTCACCACCTTTGGCGATGCGATGCGGGTGCCGGGGTCGAAAAAATCGCTTCTGCAGGCGAAGGCCGCGGGGGCCGATGTCCGCATGGTCTACAGCCCGCTCGACGCGCTCGAGCTTGCGCGGCGCAACCCCGGGCGCGAGGTGGTGTTCTTTGGCCTCGGCTTCGAGACGACGACGCCCTCGACCGCGCTCGCGATCCAGCAGGCCGCGCGCGAGGGGCTTGCGAATTTCTCGGTGTTTTGCAACCACATCACCGTGCCCGAGCCGATCAAGGCGCTGCTCGACGACCCGCATATGGTGCTCGACGGCTTTATCGGGCCGGGTCATGTGAGCATGGTGATCGGGGTGCATCCCTATGATTTCATTGCGCAAGATTATCACAAGCCGATCGTAGTGGCGGGCTTTGAGCCGACGGATCTCTTGCAATCGGTGCTGATGGTGCTGCGCCAGATCGCGGCGGGCGAGGCGCGGGTCGAGAACCAATATGCCCGCGTCGTGCCCGAGAACGGCAACCCGGTGAGCCTTGCAGCGATCGCCGATGTCTATGAAAAGCGCCCCTCCTTCGAGTGGCGGGGGCTGGGAGAGATCGACGCCTCGGGGCTCAGGATCCGGCCGGCCTATGCCGCTTTCGACGCCGAGGAGAAATTCGGCGTGGGCTATGCGGGGGTGCGCACCGAGCTCGAGGAGCCCGAGGGATGCGCCTGCGGGGCGGTGATGACGGGGCGGATGAAGCCCGTGCACTGCGCGCAATTTGGCCGCGGGTGCACGCCCGAGATGCCGTTGGGGGCGTTGATGGTGAGTTCGGAGGGGGCCTGTGCGGCCTATTGGCAATATGGCGGGGCGCGCGCGGCTCAATGAGCGCCGGGGCTCTGCCCCGGACCCCGGGATATTTGCGGCAAGATGAAAGGGGAGCGGGATGGCGCTTCGCGATGACAAGGTGACGCTGTCGCATGGTGGCGGCGGCAAGGCGATGCGGGATCTGATCGAGGAGGTGTTCACCGCCGTGTTCGAGCCGCCCGGGATGGAGGATCAGGCGGTGCTGGAGGCGGCGGCTTTGGCTGAGCCGGGCGCGCGGCTTGCCTTCACCACCGACAGTTTCGTGGTGACGCCGATCGAATTTCCCGGCGGCGATATCGGCAAGATCGCGGTCTGTGGCACGGTCAACGATCTTGCGGTGGGGGGGGCGGTGCCGCTGTGGCTCTCGGCGGCCTTCATCATCGAGGAGGGGACCGAGATTGCGCTCTTGCGCCGGGTGGTGGCGAGCATGGCGCGCGAGGCGGCGGCGGCGGGGGTGCGGATCGTCACGGGCGATACCAAGGTGGTCGGGCGCGGGGCTTGCGACACGCTGTTTGTCACGACCTCCGGGGTGGGGGTGATCCCGCCCGGGCGGGCGATGGGGGCGGCGCGGGTGCGGCCGGGCGATGTGGCGATCGTGAACGGGGTGTTGGGCGATCATGGTGCGGCGATCTTGGCGGCGCGCGGCGATCTGGCGCTCTCGACCGATCTGCAGAGCGATTGTGCGGCGCTCGGGCATCTGATGGCGGATGTTCTGGCGGCAGCGCCCGGGGCGAAGGCGGCGCGCGATCTGACGCGCGGGGGCTTGGCTTCGGCGCTCAACGAGATTGCCGAAACCGCGGGCTGCGGGATCGAGATTGCCGAGGAGGATTTGCCGTTGCGGGCCGAGGTGGTGGGGGTGTGCGAGATCCTCGGGCTCGACCCGCTTTACCTCGCCAATGAGGGGCGGCTTGTCGTCTTCGTGCCCGAGGCGGAGGCGGCGGCGGCGCTGAGCGCGATGCGCGCGCGGGCCGAGGGCGCGGGGGCGGCGGTGATCGGGCGCGCGGTCGAGGGGCATGTGGGCCAGGTACGGATGCGCACGGCCTTTGGCGGGGCGCGGATCGTCGACATGTTGGTGGGCGAGCAATTGCCGCGGATCTGCTGAGGCTTGACGGCGGGCGGCTCTGTGCCAGATAGGCAGGGAAACGGAGGCCCGATGAGACCCACGCCGAAACTGACCCGGGGGCCGATCGCGACGACGCTTCTGATGTTCGCGCTGCCGACGCTTGGCTCCTCGATGCTGCAATCGGCCAATGGCTCGATCGATGCGGTCTGGATCGGGCGGCTCTTGGGCGAGACCGCCCTGGCCGCCACGACGAACGGCAACATCTTGATGTTTTTGCTCACCTCTTTCGTCTTCGGCTTTGGCATGGCGGCGACGATCCTGATCGGGCAGGCGATCGGGCGGGGCGATCTGACGGGGGCGCGCGAGGTGGTGGGCACGGTGATCGGCACCTTTGTGCCGCTCGCGGTGTTGATCTCGGCGGGGGGGTGGCTCTTGGCGCCGCATCTTCTGGGGCTGCTCGGCACGCCTGCGGAAAGCCTTGATTTCGCGCGGGATTTTCTGCGGGTGATCTTTCTTGCGATGCCGGCGCTTCTGATGCAGACGCTCCTGATGATGGCGCTGCGGGGGGCGGGGGATGCGCTCACGCCGCTGGTCTTCATGGCGCTGGCGGTGGCGCTCGATGTGGTGCTGAACCCGGTTTTCATTCTGGGCCTCGGCCCGGCGCCCGAGATGGGGATTGCGGGCTCGGCCTTTGCGACGGCGGTGGCCAATTACGCGAGCCTCGGCGCGATGCTCCTTTATATCTACGGGCGCGATTTGCCGTTGCGGCTGCGCGGGGCGGAATGGGCTTACTTGCGCCCGCGCGCGTCGGTGTTGCGGCTGATCTTTGCCAAGGGCACGCCGATGGGGGTGCAGATGATCGTGGTCTCCTCGGCGGCGCTGACGATGCTCAGCCTTGTGAACCGCGAGGGGGTCGATACGACCGCGGCCTTTGGCGCGACCCAGCAGCTTTGGACCTATATCCAGATGCCGGCGATGGCGCTTGGGGCGGCGGTGAGCGCGATGGCGGCGCAGAATATCGGCGCGGGGAACTGGGCGCGGGTCGGGCGGATCACGGGCTGGGGGGTGGTGTTCAACCTCGTGATGACCGGGGGCTGGTTGCGGCGGTGACGGTGCTCGATGCGCAGGCGATGGCGCTGTTTTTGGGCGAGGGCAGCCCGGCTATCGAGATCGGGCAGCATATTCAACGGGTTGCGAGCTGGGGTTTTGTGGCCTTCGGGGTCACGATGGTGCTCTTTGGCACGGTGCGGGCGAATGGGCAGGTGATTGCGCCGCTTCTGATCCTGATCGTGTCGATGTATCCGGTGCGGCTCGGGGTGGCTTTGGGGATGCGGGAGTGGCTCGGCGTCGATGCGCTTTGGTTGAGTTTCCCGGCCTCGATGTGTTTCACCCTTCTGGCGGCGGGGGCGCTTTATCTTCAGGGTGGCTGGCGGCGCGGGCCGGCGTTGCGGGTGGAGGCGTGAGGACCGGGGCGCCGCCCCGGACCCCGGGATATTTTCGGCAAGATGAAAGGGTCAGCTCAGGACCTTGCGGAAGCGCGCGACCACCACGGTGAGGGCCACGCCCGCCATCGCCGCCATCGCGCCGATCTCGGGGGCGAGCACCGAGGCGCCGGCGCCGCGGTAGAGCACGCCCTGCGCGAAGGCCACGAAATGGGGGGCGGGGGAGATCAGTTTCATCAGGGTCTGGAGCCAGTCGGGCATCGATTCCATCGGCGTCATGCCGCCCGAGAGCAGGATCATCACGATGATCACCGGGATGATGAGGAGCCCGAACTGGCCCATCGTATGGGTGAAGCTCGCCAGCATCAGCCCGAGCGCCGCCACCGCCACCACATAGACCGCCGTGCCGAGGACGAAGAGCCAAAGCGAGCCGCCGATCGGCACGCCGATGATCCATTCGACCACCACCACCAGCGAAAACACCGAGGCCGCGAGGATCACCGCGCCATTGGCCGCGATCTTCGAGAGCACGATCTCATGGGGGCGCACCGGCATCACCAGCACATGTTCGATCGTGCCATGTTCGCGTTCGCGGATCAGCGAGGCGCCGGCGAGGATCAGCGTCAGGATGGTGATCGAATTCATCAGCTCCATCACCGAGGTGAACCATTTCGAGGTCAGGTTCGGGTTGAAGAGGTTGCGAAACACCACCGAGACGAGGCTTGTCGTGTTGGCGCCCGAGGGCGCGGCCCAGGCCGAAAGCTCGGCCGCGAGGAGCTGTTGGAGGAAGGTCGCGCCATTGCCGGCCTGCGCGATGGCGGTGGTATCGGCGTCGATCTTGATCGTGGTGGCGCGGCCCGCGCGCAGGTCGCGCTCCATCTCGGGGGGGAAGCTGACGACGAGCACATAGCCGCCGACCTTGAGCGCGGCCTCGGCCTGATCGGGGGTCAGGCTGTCGGGGGTCTTGAACATCGGCGCGCGGATCGCATCGGTCAGATGCTGGCTGAGCGGGCTTTGATCTTCGTCGACGACGGCGACGGCGAGGTCGTTGATCTCGGTCGAGATCGCGTCGGCGACCATATAGGTCGCCACCGTGAAGACGTAGAAGATCAAGACCAGCATGACCTTGTCGGCGCGGATGGCGCGCAGCTCCTTGAGCGTCAGGCGGGCCGTATTCTTCAGGCTTTGCAGCATGTTACGGCTCCTGTTTGCGCAAGATCGCGACCGCGGCGGCGAGGTAGAGCGCGGCAAAGCCCGCGATGGCGGCGGCCGAAGTGCCGATATCGGCCCAGCCGAAGCCCTTGAGGAAGGTGCCAAGCGCGCCGGTCTGGAACCAGGCGCCGGGGAAGGCGAGCCCGGTGAGCCGCCCCGCCGTCTCGAGCGAGGAGACCGGCACGATCAGCCCGGAGAAATTCACCGTCGGGATGATCGAGATCACCGCCACCGCGAAAACCGCCGAGACCTGGGTTTTCGTGAAGGTCGAGATCAGCTGGCCAAGCCCGGTGGTGGCGCAGACATAAAGGAGCGCGAGCGCGGTGAGCGCGCCGAGCGAGCCGGTGAAGGGCACCTGAAAGAGCCCCTGGCCGAGCGCGAAGAGCGCCGCGAAAGCGAGCGCCGAGAGCGCGATATAGGGGATCTGCTTGCCGAGCAGGAACTCGACCCGCCGCACCGGCGTCGAGCGGAAATTCGCGATCGTGCCGGTCTCGACCTCGCGCACGACCCCGATCGCCGACATCACCGCCGGGATCAGGATCAGGATCAGCATGATCACCGAGGGCAGCATGGCGTTGGCGCTGCGGAAGGCCTGGTTGAAGCGAAAGCGCGTCTCGAGGGTGACGGGGCTCGGGGTGGCGGTGCCGCTCTCCTCGGCGAGGATCGCCGCAAAGCGGGTCAGCGCGCCGAGCGCATAGCCGCGCGCGGTCTCGGCGCGAAACGGCATCGAGCCATCGACCCAGAGCGAGACCTCGGGCACCTTGCCCTGATGCAGCATCCGCCCCGCGCCCTCGGGGATCTCGAGCGCGACGGTGAGCGCGCCGGCCTTCATCCGCGCCTCGAGCGCGTCGAGGCTCTCGACCGGGGCGGTCTCGGCAAATTGCGCGATCGCGGTGAATTGCTCGGCAAGGCGGCGGCTCTCGGGGGTCTGGTCTTGGTCGAAGACCGCGAAGCTGAGCTCGTCGACATCGAAAGAGATCCCGTAACCAACGGTAATCATGAGGATAATCGGCCCGGCCAGGGCGAAGAAGAGGCGGATCGGATCGCGCAGGAGCTCGAGGCTCTCGCGCCAGGTATAGGCCCAGAGCCGGGTGAGCGCAGCCGCGCGGGCGGGGGGGCGCGGGGTGGCGGGGCGGCGGGCGGGGCGGGCGCCGCCGGCGGGGCCTCGGCGCTGATTTCCGCCTCCAGATAGCGGATGAACGCCTCCTCGAGATCGCTCACGCCCTGGCGCGCGGCGAGCTCGGCGGGGGTGCCCACCGCCAGCACCCGCCCCGCATGCATCAGCGAGATCCGGTCGCAGCGCGCCGCCTCGTTCATGAAATGCGTCGAGATGAAGATCGTCACGCCGTGCTCGCGCGAGAGCGAGATCAGCTTGCGCCAGAAGGCATCGCGCGCCACCGGGTCGACGCCGGAGGTCGGCTCGTCGAGGATCAGGATCCGCGGCTCATGGATCGTCGCGACCGCGAGTTGCAGCCGCTGGCGGATCCCGAGCGGCAGGCTCTCGGGCTTCTCGCCCGCGACATCGGCGAGGTCGAATTCGGCCAGAACCTC
The DNA here is from genome assembly GCF_001856665.1 of Rhodobacter xanthinilyticus. Taxonomy (NCBI): domain Bacteria; kingdom Pseudomonadati; phylum Pseudomonadota; class Alphaproteobacteria; order Rhodobacterales; genus Rhodobacter; species Rhodobacter xanthinilyticus. Next base: position 1,562,912 of record NZ_CP017781.1, read on the forward strand.
GGCCACGCGGGGCGCGCGCCGCGCCGGGGCGATACCGTAGAGATCGGCGTGGAGCGCGAGGTTTTGCGCCACCGTCAGCTCGCCATAGAGCGAAAAGCTCTGCGACATATAGCCGATGCGCAGCCGCGCGGCCATGTCCGAGGCGGCAAGTGCTGTGCCGAAGAGCCGCGTCTCGCCCGAGCTTGGCGCCAAGAGCCCGGTCATCATCTTCATCGTCGTGGTCTTGCCGCAGCCATTCGAGCCGAGAAAGCCGAAAATCTCGCCCTCGGGGATCTCGAAACTGACATCCTCGACCGCGGTGAACGGGCCAAAGCGCTTGGTAAGATGCCGCGCCTCGATCGCGGGGGGGCCGTCCTTCGCCACCCGCGGGGTGATCTCGACGGGCTTGTGCGCGGCGCGCTCGGCCTCGGGCAAAAGCGCGATGAAGGCCTCCTCGAGATGCGCGGCGCCGACGCGCGCGCGCAGCTCGGCGGGGCTGCCCGCGGCAATCACCCGCCCGCCATCCATCGCCGCGAGCCAGTCGAAGCGCTCGGCCTCCTCCATATAGGCGGTGGCGACGATCACGCTCATCCCCGGCATCTGGGCGCGCAACCGCTCGATCAGCTCCCAAAATTGCCGCCGCGAGAGCGGGTCGACGCCGGTCGTGGGCTCATCAAGGATCAGAAGCTCCGGGTCGTGGATCAGCGCGCAACAGAGGCTGAGCTTTTGCTTCATGCCCCCCGAGAGCTTGCCCGCCGGGCGGTCGGGGAAGGGCGCAAGGCCGGTCGCCTCGAGGAGCATCGCGATCCGCGCCGCGCGCTCGGCCGCGCCCTGGCCAAACAGCCGGCCAAAGAAATCGAGGTTCTCGCGCACGCTCAGCGTCGGGTAGAGGTTGCGCCCGAGGCCCTGCGGCATATAGGCGACCCGCGGCGCGACGGCGGCGCGCGCGGCCGGCGTGGCGAGATCGGCGCCGAGCGCCTCGACGCGCCCGGTCTGGCGCCGGCGCACGCCCGCGATGAGCGCCAAGAGCGTCGATTTGCCGACCCCGTCGGGCCCGATCAGCCCCGCCATCACCCCCGCGGGGATCGCCAGATCCACCCCCTCGAGCGCCACGGCCCGGCCGTAGCGATGGCTCACCCCCTCCAGACGCGCGGCGTAGCCCATGGCGTCACGGCAGTTTCACGGCGAGATCGGCGGGCCAGTCGGCGGCCGGATCGGTGCGCACAAAGCCGATGCCGCGCACGCCGACCTTCACCCGATCCTCGAATTTCTCGAGCAAATCCCGTGGGATGGTGAGTTTGACGCGGAACACGAGCTTGGCGCGCTCCTCCGAGGTCTCGACGCTTTTGGGCGTGAACTGCGCCTCGGGGGCGATGAAGGTGATCCGCGCGGGCACGACATAATCGGGCGCGGGGTCAAGCACGATCCGCGCCTCGTCGCCCATCGCGAGCACGCCCACTGTCTCGGCGGGCAGATAAAGGCTCATGTAGACATCGGTGAGGTCGAGCAGCGTCGCGACCGGCGTGCCCGCCGCGATCACCTCGCCCGGCTCATGCAGCCGGTAGAGCACGCGCCCCCGGATCGGCGCGCGGATAGTCAGATCCTCGAGCGCGACATTGAGCTCCTCGAGCGCGGCATTGGCCGCCGCGATCAGCGCCTCGCCGTTCGAGACCTGCGCCCGCGCCGCCGCGCGCGAGGCCTGCGCCGTTTTCAGCGCGTTCGTGGCGTCATCGAGCACGCTTTGCGCGGCATGGCCCTCGCGGTTGAGCACGACGACCCGGTCATAGGAGGTCTGCGCGACGGCCAGCGCGCTTTCGGCCTGCATCACCGCGGCCTGAGCCTGCTCCTTGGCGGCCTCGGCCTGCAAGAGCGAGGCCTTGGCGCCGAGGATCCGCGCCTGAACATCGCGGTCGTCGAGCCTCGCGATCACCGCGCCGGCCTCGACGAGATCGCCCTCGCGGGCCGTGATCTCGGTCAGCCGGCCTGCGTATTTCCCCGCGACATCAAGGCTTTGCGCCTCGATCCGGCCGTTCGAGGAGGCCACCTTGTCAGTCTCGGCGCGCTGCGTGAAGCGCGCCACCAGCGCCTCGAAACTGGTCTCGGCCCGCGCCCCGGCGGGCGCGGCGAGCGCGCCCATCGCCAGCGCCGAGACGACGAGGAGCGCGCCAAGCGGGCGGCAAAGGGGCGGGGAGGTGAGCATCGCGGGGCTCCTTGGCTGGGTCGGGCGGCGCCAGACCGAACGGTTCACTTTTGCGCAGGGTGGACCCGCGCGCCGCCGCTGTCAACGCCCTGCCGCGGCCGTTACGCAGCGATCCGGCGCGCGCGCATCCGCAGGATCTGGGCCGCGGCCTCGCGCGGGGGGATGGTGCGGAAAATATCGCCCATCATCTTCGCATCGGCCACGAGCCCCGCGCGCCAGCCGCGCTTTTCATGCTTCATCGGGCTCTCGACGCCCGGCCAGCGCACCACCGCGATCCGCGCCGCCTCGGCCAGCCAGATCCGGTTGAGAAACACCTCGAGGCCGAAGCGCGGCAGCGCCTCGAGCTCGGCGATCCGGTCCGCCAGCTGGGCGCGCGGCAAGACCCGCTCGCCCGAGATGTAATCGAGCCCGAGCGCGCGCCAGCTCGCCGGGGCATTGGCGCGCAGCGAGAGCGAGACATCGGCCGCCCCCGCATCGACCGGCGCGATCAGCCGCGAGACCGCGCCCCGGTCGAGCCCGCGCAGATCGGCGTCGAGAAGGAGCAGATGCGAGCCCCGCGCCGCCGCGATCCCGCGCGCGACCGCCCGGCTCTTGCCGCCGTTTTGCGGCTGCGCCAGCAGCCGGACGCCCGAAAACCCCGCCACCACCTCGGCCGTGCCATCGCGCGAGCCGTCATCGACGACGATCACCTCCTCGAGCGCCGGATGCCCCGCCACCGCGCCCAGCACCGCCCCGATCCGCGGCGCTTCGTTATAGGCCGCGATCACGCAGGAGATGGAAATCTCGCTCATGCCGCCGCCCTCCGCTTGCCGCAATTCTTCGCTGCAAAGCCGAGCCCGATCGCCACGATCAGGCCGAGCGCAAGCGCCGAGCCCTTGAAGATCCAGCCGTCGATCTGGCCATAGGCCGCGCCGAAGCCATAGCCAATGGCTACGAAAATCAACACCTTGGGCACCGAGATCAGCGAGTTGACCCAGAAGAACCGCCAGGCCGGCATCCGCGCCGCGCCCGCCGCGACAAGGACCGCGAGCCCCGCCGAATGGGTCCACTTGCCAAACATCAAGATCTTGGCGCCGCGGCTGCGAAACTGCGCCGAGAGCGCGGCGAGGCGGGCGCGCCGCAGCCCGAGCCGGCGCCGCCAGCGCTCGGGCATCGGCCCGAGCCCCCAGCGCCCGACCCCATACCAGATCATGTCGCCCACCATATCGGCGACCAGCACGACCACCGTCACGCTCCAGAGATCAAAGAGCTGCCGGCTCGCGAGCCAGGCCGCGATCACCGTCACGATCGGCCCCTCGACCACCGCCATCGGCGCCAGAAGCGTCAGCCCGTGCTTGGTGATCAGCGCCACCACCGTCTCGAGGCCGATCATCCGCGCGGCGCCTCCGCCAGCGCGCCCGCATGGGTCATCGCCGTGCCGCGCCAGGTGAAATCGCGCGTCCGCCAGGTCACCGCCCAAAGCGCGGGCAGCCAGAGGTCGCGCACCACCGCCGCGGCGAGATCGCGCGGCCCCGCGGGCCAGCCGGCAAGCCGCGCGAGCCCGAGCTCGGCACCATACCACGCCACCGGCAGCGCCACGAGCGCCGCCCCCGGCGCCGCCCCCGCCGCCACCAGCCCGATCAGCGCCGCCGCCGCAAGCCAGGGGCCCTGCAAGATCTCCGCCGCGAAGAGCCCGACAAAGCCGTCGCGGCGCACCTTCGACCAGCGCAATTGCCGGTCCCAGACCGCGCGGGCGGCGCGCGCCCCGATCGGCTGGGCAAAGAGCTGGCGCGGCAGGCGCACGCGAAGCCCTTGTTCGCGCACCATTTTCGTCGCGGCGACATCCTCGGCCATGTTGCGCCCGAGCCCCGCGAGCCCGCCCCCCGCCGCCAGAATATCGCGCCGCCAGAACAGCGTCTTGCCCTGCGCAAAGCCAAGCCCCACCGCATCGGCCGCGAGCTGCCAGCGCGCCTGATTGCCGTTGAGGAAGGCACATTCGACCGCGCCCCAGAAATTCTCGGCCCGCACTCCCACCGGCGGGCCCGAGACGAGCCCCGTCGCGGGCCCCCAGGCCGCCATCAGCGCGCGCAGATAATCGCGCGGCAACAAGAGGTTGCTGTCGGTCATCGCGAGATAGGCGCCGCGCGCGGCCGGGATCGCCTTTTGCAGGTTGTTGAGCTTGGGGTTGGCGGAAATCGGCGTCTCGCCGATCAGCAGCTGCGCGCGCTGGCCCGGATGGGCGGCGATCAGCGCCCGCACCAGCGGCACCACCGGATCGGCCGGGTCGGCCACGCAAAAGATCACCTCGTAATCGGGGTAATCGAGCCCGAAGGAGGAGCCCAGCGTCTCGGCATCGAACGGGTCGAGCCCGCAGACCGGGCGGATCAGCGAGATGAAGGGCAGCGCCTCGGGCGCGGGCGCGGGGGCAGGGCGGCGCGGCAGATAGCGCGCGGCCGAGAGCCCGGCGGAGAGCAGGTGGAGCCCCAACGGCAGAGCGAAAAGGGCCCAGAGCAGGTAGATCATGCGAGCGTTTCCTTGAGCGCGCCCTGCGGCGCGGCGATGCGGGCGGCCTCGGGCGCCCATTGCAGAAGATGCAGCCGCCCGTCGGCGTGTTCGACCAGCGCGGTCAGGCTGTCGACCCAATCGCCGCAATTGGCGTAGATCCGCCCGGCGACATCGCGCAGCGCGGGTTTGTGGGAATGGCCGCAGATGATGCCCTCGCGCCCGGCGGTCTCGGCGATCAGCGCCAGCCGCCGCTCGAACCCGTCGCCCATCGCGAGCAGCGTGTTGACCCCGGCCAGCACCGCCTGAATGAGCGAGCGTTCGCCCTCCGAGAGGCCGCGATGGCGGCGCAGGGCCTGATCGAGCCGGCGCAAGAGCGCATCGGCGCGCGAGCCGATCCGCGTCATCCAGTGCCAGCGCAGGAGCCGCCCGTCGGCCTGATCGCCATGCAAGACCAGATAGCGCCGCCCGTCGGCCGCCTCATGGGTGACCCGCTCGGCCACCCGCACCGCGGGCATCGGGCGCGGGAAATCGACCGCCATCTCGCGGTCATGGTTGCCGTAGAGGTAGATCACCTCGCGCCCGGCGGTGACCTGCGCGCCGATCCAGTCGACAATGGCGTCATGGGTGGCGCTCCAATGCACCGCGGCGGGGTGCCAGATATCGAGGATATCGCCGACGAGATAGATCCGCTCGGCCTCGATCTGGCGCAGGAAGCTCAAGATCTCGGTTGCGCGGCAGCCGCGGGCCCCAAGATGCAGGTCGGAGAGAAAGAGGCTGCGCACGGCGAGCGCGGGCCCGGGGAGCGGAGCGGAGGGGCAGTGCGGCATGGCGAGACTCCCGTCTGATTCCTGAAGAGTTCTCGCAACTGCAGGTTTCGGGAATATGACGGCCACGCGCGGCCCTCGGGCTGAGGCAGGCAAAACTCCCCCTCAGCATGCCGCAGCGCAGCAAAAGTGCAACCCTTCTGTTACAGCGCGTCGATCACTTTGAAGTAAGGATAGGCCAGGCTCAGCGCGAGGCGCCGCGCGGGCCCGAGCTCAAAGCGCTTCGGCTCGGCCTGGTAAAAGCGCGGGATCGCCGGGGCGCGGCCAAGCGCCAGATCGGCCATCGCGCGCCCGCCAAACGTGCCCATCGCAACGCCGTTGCCATGCCAGGCGAAGGCCGCATAGGCGCGCGCCATGCCCGGCACCGCGCCCACGAAGGGGGTGAGGTTGCGCGCGAGATTGGCCAGCCCCGACCAGAAATAGGGTGTCTCGACCCCGCCCCAGGCCGGGAACATCGCCTCGAAATCGGCGCGGATCGCGCGGTGGATCTCGGCATGGGCGCGGGGCGTCCAGCGCACCCCGCCGCGCATCCCGAAGAGCATCCGCCGATCCGGCATCAGGCGGAAATAATGCAGCAAATTCCGAGTGTCATAGGCCATGAGATCCGAGCTCCAGCCCTGTTCGGCGATCTCGTCCTCGGTCAGCGGGCGGGTCACGATCACCGAGCTTTGCACCGGCAAGAAGCGCGCGCGCATCCAGCCGGGCAGGTTCTCGGCCGAATAGCCGTTCGTCGCGATCAGGAGGTGGCGCGCGGTGAGCGTGCCGCCCGGCGTGGCGATGCGGTAGCCCTCGGGCGCGGGCGTGATCGCCTCGGCGGGGGAATTGGCGTGGATGCGCACGCCCAGATCCTGCGCCCCATGGGCAAGCCCGAGCGCGAGCGCGCGCGGGTTGAGCCCGAAGCCGAGCCCCAGATGCAGCCCGCCATGAAAGCCGCGCCCGGCAAGGCCTTGGGTGGCGAGCTCTTCGGGCGCGATGAGCTGCGCCGCGACCCCATAGGCGCGCGCCATCTCGGGCGCCTCTTCGCGCAAGGCCGCATAGGCGCGCGGGCTATGGGCGAGCTGCACCTCGCCATCCGAATGGCGTTGAAGATCAATGGCGTAGCGCTCGGCGAGCTCTTCGACGAGGGCGATCGCGGCTTTTTCGGCGGCGCGATGGGCGGCGAGCTCACCCGCGCCATGGCGGCGCGCGATCGTCGCGCCCGAGGCTTTCGCGCCGCCGATGCAGCAAAAGCCGCCGTTGCGCCCCGAGGCGCCCCAGCCCGGCGCATGCAGATCGAGCACCGCGACATCGGCGCCGGCCTCAGCCAGCCGCAGCGCCGCCGAGAGCCCGGCAAAGCCCGCGCCGATCACCGCGAACTCGGCCCGCGCCGCGCCCGAAAGCGGCGCGTAATCGCGGCCATCGGGCAGGGTCTCGGCCCAGAAGCAGCCCGAAAGCGAGGCGGCGGAATAGGCCGCCGGTTCATAGAGACGTTTGAGCATGACAGGCGCCGGAGCAGGGGGGGAGGGCAGGGCCCGCGGGCCCCGCCAGAGCTTATTGGCTCGCCGCGGCCTGTTCTTCCTCGCGCTGGCGGCGGATCGCGTTTTTCGAGATCAGCGAGGTGGTGATCACGCCCACCGTCACGATCGAGATCATGATCGTCGAGAGCGCGTTGATCTCCGGGTTCACGCCGAGCCGCACCGCCGAGAAGATCTTGATCGGCAGGGTGGTCGAGGAGGGCCCCGAGGCGAAGGAGGCGATCACCAGATCATCGAGCGAGAGGGTGAAGGCCAGAAGCCAGCCCGAGATCACCGCCGGGAAGATGATCGGCAGCGTCACCGAGCGGAACGCGTCGAAGGCCGAACAGCCGAGGTCGAGCGCCGCCTCCTCGAGCGATCGGTCGAAGGTCATCAGCCGCGAGCTGACCACCACCGAGACATAGCACATCGCGAAGGTGGTATGGGCGAGCACGATGGTGAAGATGCCCCGGTCGATGCCGATCGCGATGAAGAGGAGCAGCAGCGACAGGCCCGTGATCACCTCGGGCATGACGAGCGGCGCATAGATCATCCCCGAAAACACCGTCCGCCCGGTGAAGCGGCCGCCGCGCACCAGAACATAGGCCGCCATCGTGCCGAGCACGGTCGCAAGCGTCGAGGACATGACGCCGACCCTGAGCGTCACCCAGGCCGCATCGAGGAATTGCTGGTCGTGGAAGAGCGCCACATACCAGCGCGTCGAGAACCCCGCCCAGACCGTGACCAGCTTCGAGGCGTTGAAGCTGTAGAAGATCAAGATCACCATCGGCAGGTAGAGAAAGGCAAAGCCCAGCGTCAGCGAGGTGACGTTGAACCAGCTCAGCTTGCGGTTCATCGGCCGGCCTCCTCTTGTTTTTGCTGGTTGCGCTGGAAGAGGATGATCGGGATCACGAGGATCGCGAGCAGCACCACCGCCACCGCCGAAGCCACCGGCCAATCGCGGTTGGAGAAGAATTCCTCCCACAGCACCTTGCCGATCATCAGCGTCTGCGAGCCGCCCAGAAGCGAGGGGATCACGAATTCGCCGAGCGCCGGGATGAAGACGAGAAAGCACCCCGCCACCATGCCCGGCCGCGAGAGCGGCAGCGTCACGAGCCAGAAGGCCTGCCCGCGCGAGCAGCCCAGATCCACCGCCGCCTCGGTCAGCGAGGTATCCATCTTCTCGAGCGCGGAGTAGATCGGCAAGATCATGAACGGCAGGTAGGTATAGACGATACCGAGATAGACGGCCGTCGGCGTGTTCATGATCTGCAGCGGCGTCGAGATCAGCCCGCTGGCCATCAGCATATGGTTCAAAAGCCCCTCGTTGCCGATGATGCCGACCCAGGAATAGACGCGGATCAGGAACGAGGTCCAGAACGGCAAGATGACGAGCATCATCAGCGTCGGGCGCCATTCGTCCGCCGCCTGCGCCATCGCATAGGCGATCGGATAGCCGACGATCAGCGTCAGAACCGTCGAGATCGTGGCGATCTTGAGCGAGCCGAGATAGGCCTTCCAGTAGAGATCATCCTCGGTCAGGAAGGTGAAATTCTCGAAATCGAGCCCCGAGAAGAACGCCTTCAGCCCCGCCCAGCCCGCCGCCGGGTCGAAGACCGGCTCATAGGGCGGGATCGCGATCGCCGTATCGGAGAGCGCGATCTTCAAGACGATCAGGAACGGCACGAGAAAGAAGATCAGGAGCCACAGATAGGGCACCGAGATCAGCGAAAAGCGACGGAAATTCATGGCTTACCTCGTCAATACGACGCCGGCCGTCTCGGTCCAGCTCAGCCAGACCTCGTCCTCCCAGGTGAAATCGCGCCGCGCCAGCCGCTTGGCGTTGGTCATCTGCGCCGAGACCATCTGCCCGGTTTCGAGCCGCACCCGGTAGGTCGAGATATTGCCCAGATAGGCGATGTCGACGATCTTGCCCTTCACCTCGTTGGCGCGCTCATGGGGCGGCTCATGCGAGACGAGGATCTTCTCGGGGCGCACCGCGAGGAACACCTTCTGCCCGGGCGCGAGCGCCTCGGCGGTGACCGCGCGCAGGGGCGCCTTGCCCTCGGCATAATCGATCTCGACCATCTCCTCGGAGATGCGCCGCGCAGCGCCCTCGAAGATATTCACTTCGCCAATGAAATCCGCGACATAGACCGAATTCGGGGTCTCGTAGATGCCGGCGGGCGTGGCCACCTGGATCAGCTTGCCGTGATCCATCACCGCCACCCGCGTGGCCACCGTCATCGCCTCTTCCTGATCGTGGGTCACGATCACGAAGGTGGTGCCGGTCTTTTCCTGAATATCCATCAGCTCGAACTGCGTCTCCTGACGCAGCTTCTTGTCGAGCGCGCCCAAGGGCTCGTCGAGCAACAGAAGCTTCGGCGCCTTGGCGAGCGAGCGCGCGAGCGCCACCCGCTGGCGCTGACCGCCCGAGATCTGATGGGGCTTGCGCTTGGCGAATTGCTCGAGCCGGGTGAGCCGCAGCATCTCCTGCACGCGCTCGCCGATCTGCTCCTTGGGCATGTCCGAGCGCTTCAGCCCGAAGGCGATATTCTCCCACACGCTCAGATGCGGGAAGAGCGCGTAGCTTTGGAACATCATGTTGACGGGGCGCTTGTTGGGCGGGATCGGCGCGACATTCTGGCCATCGAGCCAGATCGCCCCCTCGGTGGGCGTCTCGAAGCCCGCGAGCATCCGCATCAAGGTGGTCTTGCCGCAGCCCGAGGGCCCCAGCAGCGCGAAAAACTCGCCGCGGTAGATCTTCAGGTTGAGATTGTCGATCGCGGTGAAGGTGCCGAATTTCTTCGTCACCCCCTCGAAGCGGATCAGCGGCACGGCGGTGGGGTCTTCCCACGGCGCAAAGACTTTCTGCGGATTGGTTTCGGCCATTGGGGCCCTCGACTGGCTACGGCGTTGGGGAGGAGATCACAAAGGAAAACCGCGCCCGGGCCGGAGCCTCGGGCGCGGCGCGGGCCCCGATCAGGTGCCCGATTTCACTTTCGTCCACAGGCGCGTCACGGTGCGGTTGAGCTTGGGATCATAGGCCGTGACCGTGTAGAGGTTCTTCAGCGTCTCCTCATCGGGGTAGATCGCCGGATCGCCGATCACGTCCTCGTTGAGGAACTCCTGGCTCGCCTTGTTGCCGTTGGCGTAATAGACGTAGTTCGAGGCGGCGGCCATGTTCTTGGCATCCATGATGAAGTTGAGGAACTTCATCGCGCCTTCCGGGTTCGGCGCATCGGCCGGGATCGCCATCTGGTCGAACCACATCAGCGCGCCTTCCTTGGGCGCATGATATTCGATCTCGACGCCGTTGTTGGCCTCGGCCGCGCGGTCACGCGCCTGCAGAATATCGCCCGACCAGCCAAACGCCATGCAGATCTCGCCGTTCGCCAGCGCGTTGATATATTCCGAGCTGTTGAACTTCGAGACATAGGGCTGGATCGCCATCAGCACCGGCTCGGTCTTGGCGATCACGTCGGGGTCTTTCGAATTCGGGTCCTCGCCGATGTATTTCAGCGCGGCCGGGATGATCTCGGTCGGCGCGTCGAGGAACATCACGCCGCATTTCGAGAGCTTTTCCATATATTTCGGGTTGAAGACCAGCTCGAGCGAATTGACCGGCGCGTCATCGCCGAGCACTTCCTTGATCTTGGGCATGTTGGCGCCGATGCCGGTGGTGCCCCACATGTAGTTGATCGAATATTGGTTGCCCGGGTCATATTGTGCGGTGCGGTCCTTGATCAGATCCCACAGGTTCGCGGAATTGGGCATCTTGTCGTAATCGAGCTTGCGGAACACGCCGGCCTGGATCTGGCGCTCGAGGAAGGAGCCGGTCGGCACCACCACGTCATAGCCCGACGAGCCCGCCAGCAGCTTCGTTTCCAGCACTTCGTTGCTGTCGAAAACGTCATAGATCAGGTTGATGCCGGTCTCGTCCTCGAACTGCTTGAGCAGCGCTTCGTCGATATAGTCCGACCAGTTGTAGACGCGAACGTCCTCTGCGAGCGCCGAGCCCCCCGCGAGGGTCAAGGCAGCGAGAGGAAGCCAGAGGTGTTTCATGACAGATTTCCCTATTGGTTTTCGGTTCGGGTTGTTGTTTTCTTTATTTGATCAAAACACGCGCGATGGCGCAACGCCGAAGTTGCCCCCCGCAATAGGGTTAAGCCAAGGCCATCCGCGCGCGAACGTCAAGGAGTAATCGAGCGGTGAACGTCGAGCTGCAGAAACAGCCTGCCCATGAATCGGTCTATCAGGGCCTGCGCCAGATGATCCTCGGCGGCGATTTCGCGCCGGGGCAGGCGGTGACGATCCAGGGGCTGGTCGAGCTTCTGGGCGCGGGCATGACGCCGGTGCGCGAGGCGATCCGGCGGCTGATCTCGGAGGGGGCGTTGCAGTTTCAGGGCAACCGCCGGGTCTCGGTGCCCGAGCTCAGCCTCGCGCAGATCGACGAGCTGACCTTCGCGCGCTGCGCGCTCGAGCCCGAGCTCGCCCGCCGCGCGACGCGAAAAATCAAGCCAGATCAGATATATGCGCTGCGCACCATTGATGAGGCGCTCAACGCCGCGATCGCCCGGGGCGATGTGAAGGGGTATCTGTTGCAAAACTACCGCTTCCATATGGCGCTTTACGGCGCGGCGGGCTCGGAGGTGGTTCTGCCGCTCGTGCAGGCGCTGTGGCTGCGCTCGGCGCCGAGCCTGCGGGTGATGTGCGGCCGCTTCGGCACCCAGAACCTGCCCGACATGCATGTCGAGGCGCTCGCGGGGCTGCGGGCGGGCGATGGCGAGGCGGTGGCGCAGGCCATTCGCCTCGATATCGTGCAGGGGCTGGAGAATATCCGCGCGGTTCTGGAGGGGCGCGGCGAGGGCTGACGCGGGGGCAGGGGCGGCGGGGCGCGACTCTGCGCCGCCGCCTTAATATGATCAAATCCCCTTGACGGCCTAACTTTTGATCATATTCTGAATCCATCCCGCGCGCCCCTTGCGGCGAATCGCGGCCCGGCCCCCGAGGGGGGCGCCCTTTCCGAGAGATGAGCCATGATCGACAACCACCTGCCCACCGCTGAGCTTCAGGCGCTCGACGCCGCCCACCACATGCACCCGTTCACCGACGGCAATGCGCTGGCCAAGAAGGGCGCGCGCGTCATCACCCGCGCCTCGGGCGTGTGGCTGACCGATTCCGAGGGCTGCGAGATCCTCGACGGGATGGCGGGGCTTTGGTGTGTGAACGTGGGCTATGGCCGCGAGGAGCTGGCCGAGGTCGCCGCGCGCCAGATCAAGCAACTGCCCTTCTACAACACCTTCTTCCAGACCACCCATATCCCCGCGATCCAGCTCGCCAAGAAGCTCGCCGAGCTCGCCCCCGGCGATCTCAACCATGTCTTCTTCAACGGCTCGGGCTCGGATTCGAACGACACCAACATCCGCATGGTGCGCCAATACTGGTCGGCCAAGGGCGAGCCCGAGCGCAAGGTGATCATCTCGCGCTGGAACGGCTACCACGGCTCGACGATGGGCGCGGCGAGCCTCGGCGGCATGAAGGGGATGCATAAACAGGGCGGCCTGCCGATCCCCGATATCGTCCATATCGACCAGCCCGACTGGTGGAGCGAGGGCGGCGATATGAGCCCCGAGGCGTTCGGCCTCGCCCGCGCGCAGGAGCTCGAGGCGAAGATCCTCGAGATCGGGCCCGAGAAGGTCGCGGCCTTCATCGGCGAGCCGATCCAGGGCGCGGGCGGCGTGATCATCGCGCCCGAGACCTACTGGCCCGAGATCCAGCGGATCGTGAAGAAATACGGCATCCTGCTGATCGCCGACGAGGTGATCTGTGGCTTTGGCCGCACCGGCAACTGGTTTGGCTGCCAGACGCTCGGCATCACCCCCGATATCATGACCGTCGCGAAGGGGCTGACCTCGGGCTATATCCCGATGGGCGCCTCGATCGTCTCCGATGAGGTGGCCGCGGTGATCAACGGCGCCGATGAATTCGCCCATGGCTATACCTATTCGGGCCATCCGGTGGCGGCCGCCGTCGCGCTCGAGAACCTGCGCATCCTCGAGGATGAGAAGGTGATCGAGACCGTGCGCGAGGTCACCGGGCCTTACCTGAAGGCGAAATGGGAGGCGCTTGCCGCCCATCCGATGGTCGGCGAGGCGAAGATCGTCGGCATGATGGCCTCGATCGCGCTGACGCCGAACAAGGACAAGCGCGCGAAATTTGCCGCCAAGGAGGGCACGGTCGGCTATATCACCCGCGAGCGCTGCTTTGCCAACAACCTGGTGATGCGCCATGTCGGCGACCGGATGATCATCTCGCCGCCCCTCGTCATCACCAAGGCCGAGATCGACGAGCTGATCGCGCGGGCGACGAAATCGCTCGACGAGGCCTATGAGCGGGTCAAGGCCGAGGGGCTCTGGGTCGAAAAAGACGCCTGAGGGCGGTTGACAGTCGCGCCTCCGGGGGCCTGATCGGGCCAACCCGGAGGGCGAAATGACCGAACGAACCCAATATGATGCCGCGCTCGAGGCGCGCCTTTGCCGTTATGCGGCGGTGGATACGCAGGCTTGCGAGACCTCCGCGAGCCAGCCTTCGAGCGCGATCCAGCTCGATCTGGCGCGGATGCTGCTGGCCGAGCTCGAGGCGATGGGCCATGCGGCGCGGATCACCGACTATGGCGCGGTGATCGCGAAGATCCCGGGCACGGCGCCCGGGCCGAAGATCGCGCTTTTGGCGCATATGGATACCGCGCCCGCCTATAACGCGACGGGGGTGAAGCCGCGGGTGATCCGCGCCTATCCGGGAGGCGAGATCCGCTACCCCGATGCCCCGGATCTCGTGCTCTCGCCGACTAACGCCCCGTATCTGAACGAGAAAATCGGCCTCGATCTGATCACCGCCTCGGGCGCGACGCTTCTGGGCGCCGATGACAAGGCCGGCGTCGCGATCGCGATGGAGCTTGCCGCGACCCTGGCCGCCGCCCCCGATCTGCCGCGCCCCGATCTGACGCTCGCCTTCACCTGCGACGAGGAGATCGGCCGCGGGGTCGATCCGCGTCTGCCCGCCGATCTCGGCGTCGATTTCGCCTATACGCTCGATGGCGCCTGCCTTGGCGAGATCGAATATGAGAGCTTCTCGGCCGATGGCGCCAAGGTGAAGATCACCGGCGTCTCGACCCATACCGGCACCGCCAAGGGCAAGATGGTCAATGCGCTGCACCTCGCCGCGCGGCTGATCTCGGCGCTGCCGCAGGCGACCGACACCCCCGAGGTCACCGAGGGGCGCGAGGGGTTTTGGCATATCTACGCGCTCACCGGCACCGCCGCCGAGGCCGAGCTCTCGATCATCTTGCGCGATTTCGAGCTCGAGGGGCTCGCGCGGCGCGGCGAGATGCTGCGCGGCCTGTGCGCCGCGCTCGCCGCCACCGAGCCGCGCGCGCGCATCGCTTGCGAGATCTTCCCGCAATATCGCAACATGCGCTATTGGCTCGAGCAGGACATGACCCCCGTCGAGCTCGCCCGCGCGGCCTGCGCGGAGGAGGGGATCACGCCGATCTCCGTGCCGATCCGCGGCGGCACCGATGGCTCGCGGCTGACCGAGATGGGCGTGCCGTGCCCCAATCTCTTCACCGGCATGCAAGAGATCCACGGGCCGCTCGAATGGGTCTGCGTGCAGGATATGGCGGCCGCGCTCAAGGTTTGCCTCGCGCTTCTCGCGCGCGCGGCGGGCGGGGCGGGCGCGAAAAAGTGACGGCGCGCCCGGGGTTTGCGCCTTGCACGGGCGCGCCCCCCGGGTCTAGTCTGACGCCGTGACAAGCGAAGCGGAGGCGCGCGATGGCTGATCCGATGGCGCCCGAAGGGCTCTCAGAGGCGCGGCTGAGTGCGGTGCGCGGCCCGGTCCTCGATCTCGCCCTCGCGCCCGGCGCGGCGCTGCCCGAAATCGGCACCGCGGCGGTGATCGCGGGGCCCGCGGGGCCCGTTCATGCCGAGATCCAGGCCCATCTCGACCCGACCCGCGCCCGCGCGATCGCGCTCGAGCCGACGCAGGGGCTCAAACGCGGCGCCGCCGTCGCGCTGACCGGGCGGCCGATCGAGGTGCCGGTGGGCGGCGCGGTGCTGGGGCGGCTGCTCAACGTGCTGGGCGCGGTGGGCGACGCGGGCCCGCCCTTGCCCGCCGATACGCCGCGCCGCGCGATCTTGCAGCCCGCGCCGCAGCTCTCGGCCCAACACGCCCGCACCGAGGTCTTCTCGACCGGCATCAAGGTGCTCGACCTGCTCGCGCCCTTGGGCCAGGGCGGCAAATCGGCGCTTTTCGGCGGCGCCGGCGTCGGCAAGACGGTCCTCGTGATGGAGCTCATTCACGCGATGGTCTCGGGCTATGACGGGATCTCGGTCTTTGCCGGCGTCGGCGAGCGCTCGCGCGAGGGCCATGAGATGCTCGGCGACATGACCGCCTCGGGGGTGCTGCCGCAGACCGTCCTCGTCTATGGCCAGATGAACGAACCCCCCGGCGCGCGCTGGCGTGTGCCGCTGACCGCGCTCGCCATGGCCGAGCATTTCCGCGATGTCGAGGGGCGTAACGTCTTGCTCCTGATGGATAATGTCTTCCGCTTCGTGCAGGCGGGCGCGGAGGTCTCGGGGCTCTTGGGGCGGATGCCCTCGCGCGTGGGCTACCAGCCGACGCTCGAGACCGAGGTCGCGAGCCTGCAAGAGCGCATCGCCTCGGTGGGCCGCGCGGCGGTCACCGCGATCGAGGCCGTCTATGTGCCCGCCGATGATTTCACCGACCCCGCCGTCGCCGCGATCTCGGCCCATGTCGACAGCACGGTGATGCTCTCGCGCGATCTGGCGGCCGAAGGCATCTACCCCGCCGTCGACCCGATCGCCACCACCTCGGTGCTGCTCGACCCCAATGTCGTGGGCGCCGACCATGTCCGCGTCGCGGCCGATCTGCGCGCGCTGATCGAACATTACCGCGAGCTGCGCGATGTGATCACGCTTCTGGGCGTCGAGGAGCTCGGCCGCGAGGAGCGCCTTCTGGTCGGGCGCGCGCGCAAGATGAGCCGCTTCCTGACCCAGCCCTTCTTCGTCGCCGAGGCCTATAACGGCCTGCCCGGGCGCTCGGTGCCGGTGGCGCAGACGGTGGCGGGGGCGGCGGCGATCCTGGCGGGCGAATGTGACGATTGGGACGAGGGCTCGCTCTATATGGTCGGCGATCTGGCCGAGGCGCGCGCCAAGGAGCAGGCCCGGCGCGGCTCGGGGGCGGCGCCATGACGCTCGCGCTGCGCATCACGACGCCGATGGATCTGGTGCTCGAGGCCGAGGGGCTCGCCGCGGTGCGCGGCGCCGATGCCTCGGGCGGCTTCGGGATCTGGCCGGGC
The DNA here is from genome assembly GCF_001856665.1 of Rhodobacter xanthinilyticus. NCBI lineage: Bacteria > Pseudomonadati > Pseudomonadota > Alphaproteobacteria > Rhodobacterales > Rhodobacter > Rhodobacter xanthinilyticus. Next base: position 1,579,271 of record NZ_CP017781.1, read on the forward strand.
CATGCGGAGTTCCTGACGGTGGTCGGGTCGAGCGTGCTGAGCTGGCGTGCGGCGGGCGCGCCGTGGCGCTTTGCGGCGCTGCGCGGCGGGGTGGTGCGGGTCACGGGCGGCACGCGGGTCGAGGTCGCCTGCCGCGCGGCGGTGCTCGGCGAGGATCTCGCCGCGCTCGAGGCCGAGGTGGCCCGGGCCGAGGCCGCGCGGCGCGATGCCGCGCGCGTGGCGCGCGGCGCCGAGATCGCGCTCCATGGCCGGGCGATCCGGGCGCTGATGCGTCATCTGTCGGCCTCGGGCGGGCCCGACCCGCTGGCGGAGGCCTTCCGATGAGCGAAAATCGCAAGCCAGATCAAAGCCTTGAACGCGCCGCGGCGGCGGCGCGCGCGCGCGCCGAAGCGGGCCGCGCCGACCCCGAGCCCTCGCTCGCCCGCCGCCTCGGCCAGATCGGCGTGCTCGGCTGGGTGATCGTCGGACCGACGCTCGCGGGGCTCTTTGCCGGGCGCTTTTGCGATGGCCTCGCGGGCACCGGCATCACCTTTTCCGCCGCGGGGCTGATGCTCGGCGCGGGGCTCGGGCTCTGGCTCGCCTTTCGATGGATGCATGGGCAATGAGTGATCTCGCCCCCTATGCCCTTGCTCTCGCGGCCCTTTTCGCCGGAACGGCGGCGGGCTGGGCGCATTTTCGCGCGCTCGAGACGATCGCCGCGCGCCTCGCCGCGGGCGAGCGGCGGGTGATCTTGTGGCAGGCGCTGCGCCTCATCGCGCTCGGGCTCTTTCTCTTCCTCTGCGCCAAGGGCGGCGCGCTCACGCTTCTCGCCGCCGCCGGGGGCGTGTTCCTTGGCCGCGCGCTCGTGATGCGCGGCGCGCGCAAGGGGGCCGCGCCATGAGCACCAACCCGCTCGATCTGCCGATCGCCTTCCACCTCGGCCCGCTCGCGATCTCGACCCCGGTCGCGACCACCTGGGGCATCCTCGCCGCGCTTGGCCTGGGCTCCTGGGCGATCACGCGGCGCCTCGCGCTTGCCCCCTCGCGCGCGCAATCGGTGCTCGAGCTCATCATCACCACGCTCGACGCGCAGATCACCTCCGTCGTCGCGGGCGACCCGGGGCGGCTGCGCGGGCTGATCGGCACGCTGATGATCTTCATCCTCACCGCGAACTGGATCTCGCTGATCCCCGGGCTCGAACCGCCCACCGCCCATCTCGAGACCGACGCCGCACTCGCGCTGATCGTCTTCGTCGCGACCGTCGCGGCGGGGGTGCGCGCCAACGGCCTCTGGGGCTATCTGCGCGGCTTTGCCAACCCGACCTGGGTGATGATCCCGATCAACCTCGTCGAGCAGATCACCCGCGCGTTCTCGCTGATGGTGCGGCTCTTTGGCAATGTGATGAGCGGGGTCTTCGTGATCTCGATCCTGCTCTCGCTCGCGGGGCTTCTGGTGCCGATCCCGCTGATGGCGCTCGATCTGCTGACCGGCGCCGTGCAGGCCTATATCTTCGCCATCCTCGCGCTCGTCTTCATCGGCTCGGCCATCGAGGAAGGCGCCCCGCAACCGCATGATAGCAAACAGAAAACGGAGAAACCCCGATGACCGCAGTCGATTGGATCAAACTGGTGAGCGTGTTCTCGGCGGCGATGGCCGTCTCCTTCGGCGCGATCGGCCCGGCGCTTGGCGAGGGCCGCGCGGTGGCCGCGGCGATGGATGCGATCGCGCGCCAGCCCGATGCCGCGGGCACCGTCTCGCGCACCCTCTTCGTCGGCCTCGCGATGATCGAGACGATGGCGATCTACTGCCTCGTCATCGCGCTTTTGCTCTTGTTCGCCAACCCCTTCCTGTAAGGCGCCGCGATGGGCTTTGATCTCACCACCTTCGCGCTGCAACTGGTCAACGTGCTGGTTTTGCTCGCGATTTTGAAACATTTCCTGTTCCGCCCGGTGGTGGAGATCATCGCGCGCCGCCAGGCCGAGACCGAGGCCGCGCTCAAGGGCGCCGAGAGCGCCCGCGCCGCCGCCGAGGCCGCGACCGAGGCCGCGGCCGCCGAGGCCGAAGCCACCCGCGCCGCCCGCGCCGAGCTGATCGCGCGCGCCCAGACCGAGGCCGAGGCCGAGCGCGCCCGCCTCAAAGCCGCCGCCGAGGCCGAGGCGCAACAGATCGCCGCCGCAGCCCGCGCCGCCGCCGCCGAGACCCGCGCCGCGGCCGAGGCGGGGCTGGTCGAGGAAACCCGCGACCTCGCCACGGCGATCGCGGCGCGCGCGCTCGCCGCCCAGCCCCAGCCCGCTACCGCCGCCGCCTATGCCGCGCGCCTTGCCCCCGCGCTCGCCGCGATGGCGCCCGAGGCGCGCGCGAGCCTTCTCGCCGCCCCCGGCCTCACCCTCGTCGCGGCCCGCGCGCCGGGGCGCAAGGATCTCGCCGCCGCGCGCGCCGCACTCCCCGATCTGCCGCCCGACACGCCCCTGACCCTCGATCCCGCGCTTCTGGCCGGGCTGGAGCTGCGCTCGGGCGCGGGCGTCGTGCACAATTCCCTCGCCCATGACCTCGACCAGATCGCAAAGGCGCTCCGCCATGCCGACGCTCCCCGGGCTTGACGCCCTCCACGCCCGGATCGACACCGCCGCGCTTGGCCCGCAAGCCGAGGAGACCGGCCGCATCGAGGAGCTTGCCGACGGGCTCGCCCATGTATCGGGCCTGCCGGGCGCGGCGCTCAATGAAATCGTCACCTTCGCGACCGGCGCGCAGGGCTTCGTTCTCAGCCTCGCCGAAGACCTCATTCAGGTGGCCTTTCTCGACCCGATGGAGGGCGCCGAGGCGGGGCAAAGCGTGACGCGCACCGGCGCGCTTCTCTCGGTGCCGGTGGGCGAGGGGCTCCTTGGCCGCGTCATCGACCCGCTCGGCCGCCCGCTCGACGGGCTCGGGCCGGTCAAGGCCACCGAGCGGCTCGAGGCCGAGCGCCCCGCGCCCGAGATCATCGAGCGCGATTACGTCACCGAGCCGGTCGCGACCGGGGTTCTGGTCATCGACGCGCTCTTCGCGGTCGGGCGCGGCCAGCGCGAGCTGATCATCGGCGAGCGTGGCACGGGCAAGACGGCGCTCGCGGTCGATGCCATCATCAACCAGAAAAACACTGATATCATAAGCGTTTACGTCTCGATCGGCCAGCGCGCCACCGCCGTCGCCCGGGTCATCGAGGCGGTGCGCGAGAAGGGCGATCTCGCCCGCACGATCTTCGTCGTGGCGCCCGCCGCGGCCGAGCCGGGGCTGCGCTGGCTCGCGCCCTTTGCCGCGACGTCGGTCGCCGAATGGCTGCGCGACCGGGGCGGGCATGCGCTGATCGTCTATGACGACCTGACCAAACACGCCGCCGTGCACCGCGAGCTGGCGCTGCTCGCGCGCCAGCCGCCCGGGCGCGAGGCCTATCCGGGCGATATTTTCTACCTCCATGCCCGGCTTCTCGAACGCTCGGCGAAACTCTCCGCGGCGCGGGGGGGCGGCTCGCTCACCGCGCTGCCGATCGCCGAGATCGAGGCGGGCAACCTCTCGGCCTATATCCCCACCAACCTGATCTCGATCGCCGATGGCCAGATCGTGACCTCGGCCGCGCTCTTTGCCGCCAACCAGCGCCCGGCGGTCGATATTGGCCTCTCGGTGAGCCGGGTGGGCGGCAAGGCGCAGGCGGGGGGCTTGCGCAAAGCCTCCGGCGGGATCCGGCTCGATTACGCGCAATATCTTGAAATGAAGATGTTTTCGCGCTTTGGCGGGTTTGCCGACGGGGCGATGAAGGCGCGGCTTGCGCGGGGCGAACGGATCTCGGCGCTGCTCAGCCAGCCGCGCTTCGAGCCGGTCTCGACGCTGGCGCAGATCGGGCTTCTGGTGGCGCTTGGCGAGGGGCTGCTCGATGCGCTGCCGGTGGAACAAATCGCCGATCTGCGCCGCGCGGCGGGGCCGGCGCTGGCGGCCGAGCCCGCGCTCTCCGCCTTCGCCGCCGCGCCCGACCGGCTCGATGCGCCCACCCGCGCGGCGCTTCTCGAGACGATGCGCGGCGTGATCGCGCGGCTGGGCGCGCCCGCGCCATGAGCGACGCCGCCGCCCGCCCCGACGACATCAAGGCCCATCTCGCCAATGTCCAGCAGATCGCCGCGATCGTGGGCGCGTTGCGCGCGCTCGCGGCTGCGCATCAGCGCGAGGCGCGCGGCCATCTTGCGGCGGTGCGCGCCCATGGCGCGAGCCTGGGCGCGGCGCTTTCGACCGCGCTCGGCGCGGGCGGGGTCTGGCCGGAGGCGGGCGCGGCGCAGGGGCGGCTCTCGATCCTGATCGGCGCCGCGCAGGGCTTTTGCGGCTCCCATGCCGACCGGCTGGCCGAGGCCGCGCGCGCCGAGGCGGCGGCGGGCGCCGATCTGATCGTGCTCGGCTCGCGCAGCTGCGCGGCGCTCGCCGAGATCCGCGCGCCGCTCTGGCAGGCCGAGATGGCCACCCATGCCGCCCAGGTGCCCGAGCTCGCCAGCCGCCTCGCCGATGCGCTGTTCGAGGCGCTCGCCGCGCGCCCGGGGCTGCGGGTGCGGCTGGTTTACATCGACCCGGGCGCGGGGGGCGCGGGGCCTGCGCTCCTCACCCCGAGCCTCTGGCCGCTCGAGCCCTCGCGCTTTCCGCCCGCGCGGGGGCCGGGGCCGCTCCTGAGCCTGCCGCTCCCTGAACTCATCGCCGATCTCATTGAAGAATATGTGTTTTCCGCGCTTTGCGAGGCGCTGATGCTCGGCTTTGCGAGCGAAAACGCCGCCCGGGCCGAGGCGATGGCCGGGGCGCAGGCCAATATCAAGCGCATCGCGGCCGATCTGCGCGCGGGCTGGCAGCGCGCCCGTCAGGAGCAGATGACGACCGAGCTCATCGAGCTTGCGAGCGGGGCGGCGCGATGACCTTTGACGCGCCGGACAGCCCCGAGGCCGCCTATCTCGCCCGCGCGCCGAAGGCCCATCGGCGCCGCTTTGCGCAGGTGTTCACGCCGCCCGATTGCGCCGCGCTGATGGCCGATTGGGTGGCGGGCGCGCGCCCCGCGACGCTGCTCGATCCGGCCTTCGGCACCGGGGTTCTGGCGCGCGCGGTGGCGGCGCTTGTGCCGGGCGTGGCGGTGACGGGCTATGAGATCGACCCGCAGATCGCCGCCGCCGGGCGCGCGGCCTGGGGGGGCGAGGGGGCGCTCGATCTGCGGGTGGCGAGCTTTTTCACCGCGCCCGAGACCCGCTTCGAGGCGGTGATCGCCAACCCGCCGTTTTTGCGCCCCGGCGCGGGGACCGAGCTGCGCGCGCAGGTCGGCGCCACCGCCGCGCGGATCGGCCGGCCGCTCTCGGGGCTGACCAATGTTTATCAGCTCTTCGTTTTCGAGGCGCTCATGCGGCTCGCGCCGGGGGGCGGGCGGCGATCTTGCTGCCGGCGGAATGGGGCAATGCCAATAGCTCGGCGCCGCTCAAGGATTGGCTCGTAAGCGGCGGATATCTCAGGGAAATCATCACCTATTGCGCGCATCGCCCGGTGTTTGGCGCGACGCTGACCACCGCGTCGGTGGTGCTCCTCGAGGCGCCGCGCGGGGGCGCGCTGGCGCGCCCGATCCGGGCGCGCTTCGTGGCCGCGGGCGCCGATCCGGCCGCGGTGGCGGTGCGCGAGATCGCGCCCGAGCGCCTCGCGGCGGCGGCGAAATGGGCGCCGCTGCTCGGCGCCGCGGCGGCGCCTCACAGCGCGGCGCTGCCGCCCGGTTTCGTGGCGCTTGGCGCGCTCGCCACCACCCGGCGCGGCATCGCCACCGGCGCGAACGGCTTTTTCCACCTGACCGAGGCCGAGGCCGCCCGGCGCGGCCTGCGCCCGAGCCAATGCCTGCCCTGCATCGCCAAGGCCGGCGATGCCGATGGCCTTGTTTTCACACGCGAAAAATTCAAGGCCCTCGAGGGGGCCGGCCGGCCCACGCGGTTCTTCGCGCCCCGCCGCCCGCTCTCGCCCGCCGAGGCCGCCTATGTCGCCGAAGGCGCCGCCCTCGGCCTCGATCAGCGGTTTTTGACCCGCAACCGCCACCCCTGGTATGCGCCCGAGCGGCTCTACCGCGCGCCGATCTGGGCCACGACCTTCGGCCGCGACCAGATGCGTTTCATCCTGAACGCCGCGGAAGTCTGGCAGTTGACCGCGTTTCACGGCATCTTTCCGCGCATCGAGGGGCGGGCCTTCGCGCGCGCGCTGGTGGCCGCTCTGAACGCCGAGCCGGTGCAGGGGCTGATGCGGGCGCAGGCGCGGATCTATGCGCGGGGCTTGCTCAAACTCGAGCCGCGGGATTTGTTGGAGATCCCGGTGCCCGATCTGCGGGTGGCGGGGCCGGGGCAGATCGCGGCGCTTGGGCGCGCGCTTGGCGCGCTCGAGGAGGGGCGGCGGGGCGCGGCGGCGCGGCTTGCCGCACTGGTGGAGGAAACCGCGGCGAGCGCCGCGACGGGAGGGAAAGATGAAGCTTTTTCAATGGGGTGAGCGGGGCGCCGAGCGGCCCGGGATGGTCGCGGGCGATGGTTCGCTGCGCGATCTGGGGGGGTGATCGGGGCGCTGACGGGGGCGGAGCTTGGCCCCGAGGGGCTCGCGCGGCTCGCCGCGCTTGACGCGGGCGCGCTGCCGGCTGTGCCCGAGGGCGCGCGGATCGGCGCGCCGGTTTCGCAGGTCGGCAAGCTGATCGCGATCGGGCTCAACTACGCCGATCACGCCGCCGAGGCGGGGATGCAGGTGCCGCCCGAGCCGGTCGTGTTCATGAAGGCCACCACCGCGATTTGCGGCCCCGATGACCCGACCGAGCTGCCGCGCGGCTCGGAAAAGCTCGACTGGGAGGTGGAGCTCGCCTTCGTCATCGGCTCGCGGGCGAAATATGTCGCGCCGGGGCAGGGGCTGGCCCATGTCGCGGGCTATATGGTGTGCAACGACATCTCCGAGCGCGCCTTTCAGGCCGAGCGCGCCGGGCAATGGGTGAAGGGCAAGAGCCACGACAGTTTCGCCCCGCTCGGGCCGTGGCTGGTGACCGCCGATGAGGTCCCCGACCCGCAGGCGCTCCCCCTCTGGCTCGATGTGAACGGCGCGCCGCAACAGCGCGGCAGCACCGCGACCATGGTCTATGGCGTTGCTTTCCTTGTGGAATATCTGAGCCAGTTCATGACCCTCGAGCCCGGCGACATCATCACCACCGGCACGCCGCCGGGGGTGGGCATGGGGCAAAAACCGCCGCGGTTCCTGCGCGCGGGCGATGTCGTGACGCTTGGGATCGAGGGGCTGGGGAGCCAGCGTCAGGTCGTGGTGGCGGTATGAGCGCGGCGTTCGAGCGGCTCGCGGCGGGGGCGATCGCGCGTCGGCGCAGTTTTGGGCTGAAAGAGCGCCGTGCGGCGCTCGAAGCGCTGCGCGCGGCGATCGGCGCCCATGAAAGCGCGATCCTCGCCGCGCTGAAGGCCGATCTCGGCAAGCCCGAGGCCGAGACCCGGCTCACCGAGATCTTGCCGATCCAGTCGGAAATATCCCATACTCTCAGGCACTTGCGCGGCTGGATGCGGGTGCGCCGGGTGCGCCCGACCTTGGCGATGCTCGGCACGCGGGCGCGCATCCGCCCCGAGCCGAAGGGCACCGCGCTGATCATCGCGCCCTGGAACTACCCGCTCAGCCTCGCGCTCGGGCCGCTCGTCTCGGCGCTGGCGGCGGGCTGTGCGGCGGTGATCAAACCCTCCGAGCTCGCGCCTGCGACGGCGGGGGTGGTGGCGCGGATCGTGGCGGATCTGCCGGCTGATCTCGTCGCGGTCGAGCAGGGCGGGGTCGAGACGGCGAGCGCGCTGCTGGCGCTGCCGTTTGACCATATCTTCTTCACCGGCTCGCCCGAGGTGGGGCGCGTGGTGATGGCGGCGGCGGCCAAGACCCTGGCCTCGGTCACGCTCGAACTTGGCGGCAAATCGCCGGTGGTGATCGGGCCGGGGGCGGATCTCGCCCGCGCGGCGCGGATGATCGCCTGGGGTAAATTCGCCAATGCCGGCCAGACCTGTATCGCGCCCGATCATGTCTTCGTGCCGCGCGCGCAGGAGGGGGCGCTGATCGCCGCGCTGCGCGCCGAGATCACCCGCATGTATGGCGCCGAGCCGAAAGCGAGCGGCAGTTTCGCGCGGATCATCAACGCGCGGCATTTCGCGCGCCTCGCCGGGCTCGTCGATGAGGCGCGGCTCAAGGGCGCCGAGGTCGCCGTCGGCGGCACGGCCGACGCGCAGGCGCGCTACCTCGCCCCCACGATCCTGACCCGCACCAGCGCCGAGATGGGCGTCGAACAAACAGAGCTCTTCGGCCCGATCCTGCCGGTGATCGGCTATGACCGGCTCGAGGAGGTGCTCGAGCGGATCAATGCCGGGCCAAAGCCGCTCGCGCTTTATGTCTTTGAAAAAGAGCGCACTTTCATCGAGCGGGTCTGCGCCGAGACGAGCTCGGGCGCGGTCGGTATCAATGTCACCCTCGCCCATTACCTGCATCTGAACCTGCCCTTCGGCGGTATCGGAAATTCCGGCCTCGGCGCCGCGCATGGGATCTGGGGCTTCCGCGCCTTCAGCCATGAAAAGCCCGTGCTCGAGAACCGGTTCGCGCCCTTGGGCAATTTCATGCCGCCCTATTCCGGGGGCAAGCTCAAGCTGATCCGGGCGATGGCGAAGCTGCTCGGGCGCATTGGCTGAGCGCGGAGGGGGCGCTGCCCCCGCCCGTTCCGGGCCCCCGGGATATTTTTGGCAAGATGAAACCGGAGCCTTTCATCTTGCTGCAAATATCCCGGGGGTGAATGGCCGCAGGCCAGAGGGGGCGGCGCCCCCTGCGCCCCCACCACCTTGCGCCGCGCGGCGAAATGGCCCAGAACCGGGCGGCAAGCAGGGGGCGCGGATGGGCGAGGAAGCCGGATCGGTAAGCAAGGCGCAGGTTTGGGCGGCGCTGGCCTTGCCGCCCTTGTTCTGGGCGGGCAATTTCATCGTGGCGCGTGCGGCGCGTGGCGAGGTGCCGCCGATCGCACTGGCCTCGGTGCGCTGGGGGATTGCGCTTTTGTGCCTTCTGCCCTTCGCGTGGAAATATCTGCGCCGTGATGCCGATTATTACCGGGCGCATTGGCTTTTCGTTGCGGGGGTTGGCGTCTTCGGGGTCACGGCCTTCAACACGCTGGTCTATCTCGGCTTGCAATACACCACCGCGACGAACGGGATGTTGCTCAACTCGACGATCCCGGTCCTGATCTTGTTGATCGGCGCGGTGTTTCTGGGCCGCGGGTTGCATCTGATGCAGGTGCTCGGGCTTGCGGTCTCGACGCTTGGCGTTGCTGTCATCATCTTGCATGGCCAATGGGCGCGGCTCATCGCGCTCGAGTTTTCGCGCGGCGATCTGGTGATTTTCGTCGCGATGGTGTGCTGGGCGATCTACACGCTCGGGCTCACGCGGATCCCGGCGAGCGTCAACCGGCTCGGGCTGTTGACGGTGCAGACGGCGGTGACGCTGGTGATCCTGGCGCCGTTTCTGGCGCTCGAGGTGCACTCCGGCCGGGTGCCGAGCTTTTCGCCCGCGGGGATCGCGGCGATGATCTATGTGGGCATCGTGCCTTCGGTTCTCGCGACGCTCCTTTACATGCGGGCGGTGGCGCTCGCGGGCCCGGCGCGGGCGGGGCAGTTCATCCACCTTCTGCCGGTCTATGGCGCGGTGCTCTCGACGATTTTCCTCGGCGAGGAGCTGCATCTCTATCACGCGGTGGGCTTTGGCGCGATCCTCGCGGGGATCGTTCTCGCGGGGCGGCGTTGAGCCGATTTCCCTTGCATCGCGCGGCCCATCGCCTATAACGCGCGGACTTCCGCAGATCAGTAGAACCGGCGGAGCCTCTCGTGGTGGGGCGCGGAAGATCAAGCCCACCTATGAAGCCGCCCGAACATGACAGGAGATCGCATGCCGCTTTACGAGCATGTCCTCATCGCGCGTCAGGACCTGTCCAACGCGCAGGCCGAAGGCCTCGTGGAACACTTCTCGACCGTGCTCGCCGACAATGGCGGCAAGGTCGTTGCCTCGGAATACTGGGGTGTGAAGACCATGGCCTACAAGATCAACAAGAACCGCAAGGGCCACTACGCCTTCCTGAAAACGGATGCCCCCTCGGCCGCCGTGCAGGAGATGGAGCGTCTGGCGCGCCTGCATGACGACGTCATGCGCGTTCTGACCGTCAAGGTCGACGCCCACGAGGACGGCGCCTCGGTTCAGATGCAGAAACGCGACGAGCGCGAAGGCCGCCCCGAGCGCGGCGAGCGCCGCGAGCGCCGTTGATCGAGAGGAGCTAACCCATGGCGAACAAACCGTTTTTCCGTCGTCGCAAGGTCTGCCCGTTCTCGGGCGAGAACGCGCCGAAAATCGACTACAAAGATGTGCGTCTGCTGCAGCGCTACATCTCCGAGCGCGGCAAGATCGTGCCGGCTCGCATCACCGCCGTCTCGGCCAAGAAACAGCGTGAGCTGGCCCGTGCGATCAAACGCGCGCGCTTCCTCGCCCTGCTTCCCTACGCCGTGAAGTAAGGAGAGCGACCATGCAAGTGATCCTTCTGGAACGTGTGGCCAAGCTTGGCCAGATGGGCGAGGTCGTCTCCGTCAAGGACGGTTACGCCCGCAACTTCCTGCTGCCGCAAGGCAAGGCGCTGCGCGCCTCGGACGCCAACATCAAGAGCTTCGAAGCTCGCAAGGCTCAGCTCGAGGCCCGCAACCTCGAGACCAAGAAAGAAGCCGAAGCGCTGGCCGAGAAACTCGCCGGTTCGGTTTTCGTGGTGATTCGTTCGGCCTCGGACGCCGGCGCGCTCTACGGCTCGGTCACGCCCCGTGACGCCGCCGATGCCGCCACCGCCGCGGGCTTCACCGTCGACAAGAAACAAGTCGCGCTCAAGGCTCCGATCAAGGACCTCGGCCTGCACGAAGTTCATGTCGTCCTGCACCCGGAAGTCGACGTCACCGTCGTTCTGAACGTGGCGCGTTCGGCTGAAGAAGCCGAGCTGCAAGCCTCGGGCAAGTCGATCCAGCAACTCGCCGCCGAAGCGGAAGCGGAAGCCGAGTTCGAGATCGCCGAGCTCTTCGACGAAGTCGGCGCGGCCGCCGGCGACGAAGAATAATCTCTCCCCCATCGGGAAGATCGCGCCGCGCCCCTCGGGGCGCGGTTTGCGTTTGGGGGGCGCCAAATCACCCCCGCGGGGCCAAAATCCGGCCCGATTGTTCGGCCAGTCTTGGTGAAAGCCGCGCAAGCCGGCGCCGGAGGGGCCGATGTTCGTGATCCGATTTCTGTTGAGTTTCGTGACCGTCTTTCTGGCGGGGGTCGGGGTTTATGTGATCGACACGCCCGCGCAGGCGCAGCGCGACCTTGCGCGCGGGCTTGCGGGGCTTGGGGGGGCGGCGATGGGCGCGCGCCCGCTCGAGACGCTGGCCGCGGCGGGCGCCGGGGCGGCGCCGCTCTTGGGCGGGGCGGGGGAGGTCTCTGAGGAGGCGGCTCCGGTTCTCAACGCCGAGCGGTTCGCGCCGACCCCCGCGCCCGAGCGCGCCGTGTCGCAAGCGAAATTCCTGCGCCCGCCGAGTTGAGCGGGGAGGGGGCTCCGCCCCCGCCTGCGGCCCCCCGGGATATTTGGACATCGTTGAAGGGCGGCGGCGCGGGGCTGGGCGGGGTGCGCTCAGGGCCAAGAGCTGTCGTGAGGCCGCGGACGGGCTGATGATCGCGGAGCGTCTGACTGTCGGGGCAACGGCGGGGCGGCGGTTCGGGCCGGGGAGGAAAAACGCAAAAGCCGCCCCGAAGGGCGGCTTTCACTATTCGATGGTGGCGAGATTACATCTCGTCGAGGGCTTCGATGGCCTTCTGGAGCTCTTCTTTCGAGACTTCCTTCTCGGTCACTTCGGCGCCGTTCACGACGTAATCGACGACCTTGTCTTCGAAGATCGGCGCGCGCAGTTGCTGTTGCATCTGGGCGTTTTGCTGCACGAATTCGAAGAAGGCGCGTTCCTGGCCCGGGTATTGGCGAGCCTGGTTCAGCACGGCCTGGGTGAACTCGGCGTCGGTCACTTCGATCTCTTGCTTGCGGCCGAGCTCGGCCAGCAGCAGCCCGAGGCGCACGCGGCGCTCGGCGAGGGTCTTGTGCTCTTCGGTCGGTTCGATCGAGCCGTGGTTGTGGCCATGCTCTTCCGGGTGTTCTTCGTGCCAGAGCTGGTGGGCGATCGAATTGGCTTCCGCCTCGACGAGCGAGGGCGGCAGGTCGAATTTCACCTTGCCGTCGAGCTGGTCGAGCAGGCCGCGCTTGAGAACCGCACGGGCGGCGCCCTTGAACTCGGCTTCGAGGCGCTCGGCGATCTGGGCCTTCAGCGCGGCGAGGTCTTCGGCGCCGAATTTCTTGGCCAGTTCGTCATCGATCTCGGCTTCTTTCGCGCCGCGAACTTCCTTCACGGTGCATTTGAAGAGGGCTTCCTTGCCGGCGAGATGGGCGGCGCCATATTGCTCGGGGAAGGTCACCTTGACGTCGACTTCTTCTTCTTCCTTGGCGCCGACGAGCTGGTCCTCGAAGCCGGGGATGAAGGAGCCCGAGCCGAGCACGAGCGGGTAATCCTCGCCCTTGCCGCCCTCGAAGGCCACGCCGTCGACGAAGCCTTCGAAGTCGATCACGACCTGATCGCCTTCTTTCGCCTTCGAGCCCTTGCGGCGCTTTTCGAAGTTCTGCGCGGTCTTGGCGAGGTTCGCCAGCGCTTCGTCGATCTCGGCCTCACCGGCTTTCACCACGAGACGCTCGAGCTTCAGGCCCGAGAGGTCGACTTCCGGGATTTCCGGCAGCGCTTCATAGGAAACGGTGACGATCACGTCATCGCCCGGCTTCCAGGCTTCGCCGCCTTCCATTTCGACCTTCGGCTGCATCGCGGGGCGCACGCCCGCGGTTTCGAAGTGATCCGACATCGCGCCGTCGATCGCTTCTTGCATGGCGTCGCCCATGACGCGGTCGCCATAGGTCTTGCGCAGCATGGCCATCGGAACCTTGCCCTTGCGGAAGCCCTTCATCTCGATTTCGGGCTGGGCTTCGAGAAGTTTCGCGGTGACTTTCTCGTCGAGCTCGGCGGCGGTCAGGGTGATCTTGTAGCCGCGCTTGAGGCCGTCGTTGAGGGTCTCGGTGACCTGCATGGGGGTTCCTCTGTCTGAAGGGCCGCGCATGCGGCGGCCGCGTCCGTGAATTTCAGCCGCCCTTCTATTGGGCGCGCGCCTTGGAGGCAAGGCGAAAAGGCGGCGATCGGGGGGCGGGGGGGCGGAATCTCGGGCGAGGGCTGGTGCGGGTGAAGGGACTTGAACCCCCACGCCTTGCGGCGCCAGAACCTAAATCTGGTGCGTCTACCATTTCGCCACACCCGCAACCTGCGCGGCGTTTTAGCAACCCTCCTCGCCCGGCGATAGGGGGCGCGCGAAAAATCCTCGCCAAGCCGCGGTGTTGGGCTTAGGATGGCCGCTGATGGTTAACAAAGAATTATCCACGCAAAAGCAAGCGCCCGCGAGACGGGCCGAGGCAAGAGAGCAGGAAAACCCGATGGCGAACACGCTTTTGGGGCAGATCGTCGGAGCCTCGCTCCTCGATCCCCGCCCCGACTCCGCGCCCTCGAAAGGGGCGGTCCGCGCTTTGGTGGGGGTGGCACAGGGCACGCAGGTGCTCACGCTCGATGGCGCCCTGCCGGTGGAATTTCTCGCGCCGGGCGACCGGGTGATCACCCGCGCGGGCGCGCGCAGGTTGGTGTCGGTGTCGATGACCGCGGCCTATGGGGCGGCGGTGCGGGTGGCGCCGGGCGCGCTTGGTCATGACCGGCCCGAACAGGCGCTGACTATCGGCGCAGGGACGCAGGTTCTGGTCCGCGACTGGCGGGCGAAGGCGCTTTTCGGGGCGCGCGAGGCCTTGGTGCCGGTGACGCGGCTTGTGGATGGCGAGTTCGTCACGCTGGCCGAGCCGGGGCTTTTGCGGCTTTACGCGCTCGAATTCGATCAGGCCGAGGTCTATTACGCGGACGGTGTCGAGGTGTCCGGGGCGGCGGCGGGCGCGCTTGTCTGAGCGCGCGCGGGGCGGCGATCGGCAAAAAGGGCGTATTTGGACCAAGAAGAAGCGGATGGGTTTCTTCTTGGACTAAATACGCAAATCCTGCCTTTGGGGCCGGGCGCGGCCTCAGAGCTTGAGCGCGCGGAAGACTTTGGGGAGTTCTTCGGGGAGATCTTCGGCGATCAGGCCGGGGCCGAAGCTGCGTGCAGCCTCGACATGGAGCCAGGCGCCGGCGCCGGCGGCGTCAAACGGCGCCATGCCGCGCGCCATCAGCCCGGCGATCAGGCCTGCGAGCACATCACCTGCGCCGGCGGTGGCGAGCCAAGGGGCCGCGCGGGGGCCGGTCGCGTCGTGGAGGGCGGTTTCGCCCCCCGGTTTGGCGATCACGGTTTGCGCGCCCTTGAGCAGCACCACCGCGCCCGTGCGGGCGGCGGCGGCTTCGGTCGCGGCGATGCGGCGTTCGAGCGGCGCCTCGGCGAGGCCCTCGGCCAGATCGGGGAAGAGGCGCGCGAATTCGCCCAGATGCGGGGTCAGCACGGTTTCGGCGTGGAGCGCGTTGAAGAGGAGCTGCGGATCCTCGGCGAAGCTCGAGAGCGCATCGGCATCGAGCACCGTCGGGCGGCGGCCCCAGAGCGCGGCGGGCACCATTTCTTGCGCGCGCGCGAGGCCGAGCCCCGGGCCGAGGCAAAGCGCGCTGAGCCGGCGGTCGGCGAGCATCCCGCGCAGGCTATAGGCATCGGGCAGGGTGCGCAGCATGATCGCGGTGAGTTGCGCGGCATGTTCGGCGAACGCCACCTGCGGCGCGGCGAGGGTGACGAGCCCCGCGCCGACCCGCAGCGCGGCGCGCGCGGCGAGGCGCGCGGCGCCCCCATTCCCCGCGCCCCCCGCGAGCACGAGCACATGGCCGTGGCTGTATTTATGCGCCGCCTCGGGTTTCATCAGCGCCGCGCGCAGGGGTTCGGTCAATTCGATGGGGCGGATCACTTGGGCCTCCGGCGGGGGTGAGGGGCGGGGGCAGTATTCGCCCGATCCCTGAGGATTTGGTTAACGGATTACAGCCCGATGTCCATCACCCGCAGCATCGCCCCCGGGGCGAGGGCCGCATGGGCGGGTTTGGCGCGGTGGAAGGTCACGATCAGATCGGCGGGGCAGGCGGGCCAGGCCGCGGCCTCGGGGCGGGCATCGGCCTCGCGGCCCGAGGGCAGATCGACCGCGACCACCGGCGCGCCGCAGGCCCCGAGCGCGGCGAAGAGCGGCGCGAAGATCTCGAGCGGGCGGCTCAGCCCGATCCCGAAGAGCGCGTCGATGACGAGATCGGGGGCGGGGGAGAGCGGCGGCGGCGCGGCCGGGTCGAGGGGCAGCACCGGGCCGAGTTCGGCCCAGCGATCATGGTTGACGCGGGCATCGGGCGGCTGCGTTTCGACGCGTCCGAAAAAGCGCACTGTCACCTGCCAGCCGCGCGCGGCGAGGAGGCGCGCCACCACGAAGCCGTCGCCGCCGTTATTGCCGGGCCCGCAGAGCACGAGGGCGTGGCCGGGGGCGGCGGCGCGCGCGGGCCAGGTCTCGAAAATCGCGGTGATCGTGGCCGCGCCCGCGCGCTCCATCAGCGCAAGGCCCGTCACCCGGCCCGCAGCGATCGCCGCGGCTTCGGTGGCGCGCATTTGGGCGGAGGTGAGGGTTTCTGCCATTTTGCTGCTCGAATCGTTTTCACTTTGCCCGCTGCGCGTGCTAACTGCACAAAATGTAGGCATCATATAGGGAATCCCGGGGCGCTTGGACCCCCCGCCAGCCTAGTCGATTGCGGGCTGGTAAGGAACATGGTCAGAGGGTTTCGGCAAGACCTCAAGGGGGGAGTCGACCGGATGAAAAAGGTTGAAGCGATCATCAAGCCGTTCAAGCTCGATGAAGTGAAGGAAGCTCTGCAAGAAGCGGGGATCCAGGGGCTTTCGGTGATCGAAGTGAAGGGCTTCGGGCGTCAGAAAGGCCATACCGAGCTCTACCGCGGCGCCGAATATGTCGTCGACTTCCTGCCGAAGGTGAAAATCGAGATGGTTCTGCCCGACGAGATGGTCGAGGCCGCGATCGAGGCGATCACCTCCGCGGCGCGCACCGAGAAGATCGGCGATGGCAAGATCTTCGTCTCGCCCGTGGAACAGGCGATCCGTATCCGCACCGGCGAAACCGGCGACGACGCCGTCTGAGCCGCACCGATTTACGGGCCGTCCGCGGCCCGCAAACCCATGCTCAACGAAAGGGTAAATTGCAATGAGCAAGGTCAAGAAAGCTCTCGAACTGATGAAGGCCGAAGACGTTGAATACGTCGACGTGCGCTTCACCGATCCGCGCGGCAAGCTCCAGCACGTCACGCTGGTCGCCGATCTCGTGGATGAGGATTTCTTCGAGGAAGGCTTCATGTTCGACGGCTCGTCGATCGCCGGCTGGAAATCGATCGATCAGTCCGACATGAAACTGATCCCGGATGCGAGCTCGGTCTATATCGACCCGTTCTACGCCGAGAAGACCATGTGCGTGCATTGCGACGTGGTCGAGCCCGACACCGGCGAGGCCTATGACCGCTGCCCGCGTCAGATCGCCCACAAGGCGGAAGCCTATCTGAAATCCTCGGGGATCGGTGACACGGCCTATTTCGGCCCGGAAGCTGAATTCTTCATCTTCGACGACGTGCGTTACTCGGTGACCCCGGCGAAAGTGGCCTATCAGATCGACGCGGAAGCGGCGGCCTGGAACACCGATGCCGCGATCGAGATGGGCAACCTCGCCCACCGCGCCGGCCACAAGGGCGGCTACTTCCCGGTGAACCCGGTCGACGAAGCCCAGGATCTGCGCGGCGAGATGCTCTCGACCATGAAGCGCATGGGCATCAAGGTCGACAAGCACCACCACGAAGTGGCGACCTGCCAGCACGAGCTGGGCATGATCTTCGGCGGCCTCGTCGAGCAAGCCGACAATATCCAGAAATACAAATACGTGATCCACAACGTGGCCCACGCCTATGGCAAGACCGTGACCTTCATGCCCAAGCCCATGAAGGGCGACAACGGCTCGGGGATGCACGTGAACATGTCGATCTGGAAAGACGGCAAGCCGCTCTTCGCCGGGGACAAATACGCCGATCTGTCGCAAGAAGCGCTCTACTTCATCGGCGGGATCCTCAAGCACGCCAAGGCGCTCAACGCCCTGACGAACCCCTCGACCAACTCCTACAAGCGTCTGATCCCGGGCTTCGAAGCCCCGGTTCTGCGCGCCTATTCGGCCCGCAACCGCTCGGGTTGCGTCCGTATTCCGTGGACCGAATCGCCGAAGGCGAAACGTGTGGAAGCCCGCTTCCCCGATCCGGCGGCCAATCCCTATCTCGCTTTCGCGGCGCTGATGATGGCGGGCCTCGACGGGATCAAGAACAAGATCGATCCGGGCCCGGCTTCGGACAAGGACCTCTACGACCTGCCGCCGGAAGAGCTGGCCGCGATCCCGACCGTGTGCGGCTCGCTGCGTGAGGCTCTCGAGGCGCTGGAAGCCGATATGGACTTCCTGCTGCAGGGCGACGTCTTCACCAAGGAGATGCTCGAGGCCTACATCGGGCTCAAATGGGAAGAAGTGTATGCCTATGAGCATACGCCGCACCCGGTTGAGTACCAAATGTACTACTCCTGCTGATTTCCTTCGGGATTTCGACGGAAAGGGCGCTCTTCGGGGCGCCCTTTTTGCTTGCGCGGGGGCGGGGGACGGGGTTTCCTCGGGGCTTGGTCTGCGGAGGTGAGGCGATGAAACGGGCGATGGCTGGCGGGATCGTGGGTCTGGCTCTGGCGCTGGCGGGCGGCGCCGGGGCCGAGGAGCGCGCGGCGAGCCGCGGCGCCTTTGGCGGGAGCAGGGTCGATATTGCGGTCCCGCAACCGTCGAAACCCGGCGGGGCGGTGATGGGCGGCGGCGCGGGGCTCGAAGCGGAGCAACGCTTCGATGGCAAGCTCGGCTGGGGCGCGATGAAGGGCTATATCGACGGCCCGCCGATCAGCGAAAGCGCGCCGTTCCTGCCCTTCTGGAAGGGGGAGCCGCCGAAAGCGCCCGCCGCCGCGCCCGCCCAGGCCGCGACCGGCCAGCCGGGCTGCGCGGCGACGGCCTCGGCGACGGGCGCGTCGAGCGGGCGCTGCACGCGGTAAGACGGCGCGGAGCTGGTTCGCGCGGGCGCGGCGCAAGGGTTCTTGCGGGCTCGTGATCTGCGCGGATGCACAGAACCTGTTGGAAACTGTGGAATTGTGCCCTGAGGGCGCAACCCGCATCCTGAGGTGGAACCAAATCCTCACCGCATCAGGAGTTTTCGCGATGAAATCCGTTCTGCTCGCCGCCGGCCTTGCCTTCGGCCTCGCCACCGCCGCCGCCGCCGCGCCCGAGACCTACACGCTCGACCCGAGCCACAGCCAGATCGTGTTCAGCTACAACCACCTCGGCTTCTCGACCACCACCGGCATGTTCTCGGGCTTCGAGGGCACGATCGAGTTTGACGCCGAAGCGCCGGCCAACTCCTCGGTGACCGTGAGCTTCCCGACCGCCTCGCTGATCACCGGCTGGGATGAGCGCACCACCCATTTCCTGACCGCCGATTTCTTCGACGCCCCGGAAAACCCGGAAATCTCGTTCAAATCGACCGCGATCGAAGTGACGGGCGAGAAATCGGGCAAGATCACCGGCGATCTGACGATCAATGGCGTGACGAAGCCGGTGGTGCTTGATGCGGTGATGACCCAGATGGGCGAGCACCCGATGGCGAAGAAGCCCTGGGTCGGCTTCGATGCGACCACCACGGTGAAGCGCTCGGATTTCGACATGGGCATGTTCGCGCCCTATGTTTCGGACGAGGTCGCGATCTCGATCTCGATCGAGGCGCAAAAGGCTGAATAAGCCCAGCCGTCGAGACGAAGAGCGGCCGTCGGGACACCGGCGGCCGTTTTCTTTTGCGTATTTGGACCAAGAAGAAGCGGGCATTTTCTTCTTGGCGAAAATACGCGCGGGGGGTGCGGGGGGCCGCCAGCCCCCCGCTCGGGCGTTCAATTCGCGCGCTGCGCGGTGAGCGCGACATCGACGGTGACGGCAAAGCCCACCGTGCTTTCATCGCCGTAAGCCGCGCCGATCCCGAAGGCGCGCCGATCGAGGATGAGCTGGCCCGTCATCTGCGCGGCCTCACCGCTGATCTCGAGGGTGAAAGGCAGGGTGACGGGCACCGCCGTGCCGCGCAGGGTGAGGGTGCCGGTAGCGTCATGCGCGGGGCCGTCGAGGCGGCGGATCGTTGCGTCGAACCGCGCGCTCGGGTGGGTGGCGGTATCGAAGAACTCCGGGCCGCGCGCCTGATCGGTGACCGAGCCGAGGCTGAGTTGGGTCACGTCGATCTCGACCGTCACGGTGCCGGTGCCGGTCTCGGGGTCGTAGTCGATTGCGGCGGTCCAGGCGGGCAGGGTGCCGCTCACCGGCGCGCCCATTTGCGCGACGGTGAAGGTGAGCGCTCCTTCGGTGACGGTCCAGGCGTGGGCGCTGGTGGGAGCGCTGGCGGCGGGGGCCGGGGCTTGCGCGGGGGCTTCGGGCGCAAGGCGGCCCGAGAGCCCGACCCCGGCGCCGATCACCGCGAGCCAGATCAGCCCGGCGAGCGCGGCGGGCGCGGCGCCGCCATGGCGCGCCGCGGCGGCCCCGGCGCGCGCGCCACGGGTCATCCGCGCCAGCGTCGCGTCGCGGTCGAAGAGCACATGTTTGAGCGCGCCGATGACATGCAGCGCAATCGCCGCATAGAGCAGATTCGCCGAGAGTTTGTGAACGATTTCCGTGGTATGCGAAAGGGTTTCGGAGACCGGCACGAAGGGCAGGCCTTGGCCGAACGGCCAAAGGATCGGCGCAAAGCCGGTGGCGGCGGCATGGCTGATCCAGCCCGAGAGCGGCATCACCAGCATCGCGCCGTAGAGCGCCCAGTGGACGGCTTCGGCGGCGAAGGTCTCGGCGCGCCGCTCGGGGTGGAGGGGGACGGGCTTGGGCTGGGCGAGCGCCCAGAGGATGCGCACGAGAGCGGTGAAGAAGGCCGCGACGCCGATCGTCTTGTGCAGCGAATAGAGGGTCTTGAGGGTGTCGGTATGGGCGGCGTCGCGCGGCAGGTCTTCGCCGTAGAGGCCAAGGCCGATGGCGGTGAGGATCAAAAGCGCGGTCAGCCAATGGAGCGCGCGCGCGGGCAGGCCGTAGCTCTGCGGGGTGTTGGAGATCATCGGGGAGGCCCTTTGAGGAAATGGTCGGGGCGAGTTTACGCGCGGGCGGGCGGGCGGGCCAGCGCGCGATCCGCACAGGGGCTGTGCGCCGGACTGGGGGCGCTGCCCCCTCGGCGCTGCCGCGCCTCACCCCCGGGATATTTTGGCATCGTTGAAGGGGGGCTGTTTCAATGATGGTCAAATATCCCGGCGGGCTGCCGGCACGGCAGCGGGGGCAGCGCCCCCTCATCAGTGGGGCTGCGGCGCGCGCGGGAGTTGTCAGGGCGCTTCCGTCACGTTAGGACGGGGCAAACGAGCGATGGAGGATGGCATGAGCCGTGCATTCGTATTCCCCGGTCAGGGCGCGCAGACGATCGGCATGGGGTGGGCCCTTGCGGAGGCCTATCCGGCGGCGCGGGCGGTCTTCGAGGAGGTCGATGCGGCGCTTGGGCAGAGCCTGAGCGGGTTGATCTGGGAGGGCGATAGTGCCGAGCTGACGCTGACGGCGAATGCGCAGCCGGCGTTGATGGCGACCTCGATCGCGGCGTTGCGGGCGCTCGAGGCGGAGGGCTTCGGGGTGCTGGATGCGGCTTTTGTCGCGGGGCACAGCCTTGGGGAATATTCGGCGCTTTGTGCGGCGGGGAGTTTGAGTGTCGCGGATGCGGCGCGGCTGTTGCGGATCCGTGGCGCGGCGATGCAGGCGGCGGTGCCGGTGGGGGTGGGGGCGATGGCCGCACTTCTGGGGCTTGATTTCGCGGCGGCGGCCGAGGTGGCGGCGGAGGCCGCGCAGGGCGAGATCTGTCAGGCGGCCAATGACAATGACCCCGCGCAGGTGGTGGTTTCGGGGCACAAGGGCGCGGTCGAGCGGGCGGTGGAGATCGCCAAGGCCAAGGGTGCCAAGCGCGCGGTGATGTTGCCGGTCTCGGCGCCGTTCCATTGTGCCTTGATGCAGCCGGCGGCGGAGGCGATGGCCGAGGCTCTGGAGGGCGTCGAGATCAAGGCGCCTGTGGTGCCGGTGGTGGCCAATGTGCGTGCCGCGGCGGTGAGTGAGCCGGAGGTGATCCGCGAGTTGCTCGTGGCGCAGGTGACCGGGTCGGTACGCTGGCGCGAGTCGGTGCAATGGATGGTTGGCGCGGGCGTTGGCGAGTTCTGGGAGATCGGGGCGGGCAAGGCTTTGTCGGGCATGATCAAGCGGATCGCCAAGGACAGTGTGCAGAAGGCGGTTGGCACGCCTGAGGATATTGCGGCGCTGAAAGGGTGAGGGCGGCGGGGGATCCTCCCCCGCACCCCCTGGGATATTTGCGGCAAGATGAAAGCTGCGGGAAGGGCTTTGAGATGTTTGATCTGACTGGGAAAACGGCGCTGGTGACGGGTGCGTCCGGGGGCATTGGCGCCGAGATTGCGCGGGCGTTGCACGCGGCCGGGGCGAAGGTTGCGCTCTCGGGGACGCGGGTTGAGCCGCTCGAGGCTTTGGCGGCGGAGTTGGGCGAGGGCGCGTTTGTGTGCCCTGCGAACCTGTCGGATGCGGCCTCGGTCGAGGCTTTGCCGAAGGCGGCGGCTGCGGCGATGGGCGGGCTCGACATTCTGGTCAACAATGCCGGTATCACGCGCGACAATCTGTTCATGCGGATGTCGGATGACGAATGGCAAAGCGTGATCGATGTGAACCTCAGCTCCGCGTTTCGGTTGATGCGCGGCAGTCTGCGGGGGATGATGAAGGCGCGTTGGGGGCGGATCATCAACATCACCTCGGTGGTCGGCGCGACCGGCAACCCGGGGCAGGGCAATTATGCGGCTGCGAAGGCGGGGCTTGTGGGCATGTCGAAGAGCCTCGCTTATGAGGTGGCGAGCCGCGGGATCACGGTCAATTGCGTGGCGCCCGGGTTCATCGCGACGGCGATGACCGACAAGCTCAATGACGAGCAGAAATCGAAGATCCTGACGCAGATCCCGGCGGGGCGGATGGGCGCGCCCGAGGAGATCGCGGCGGCGGTGCTGTACCTTGCGAGCCCCGAGGCGGGCTATGTCACGGGCGCGACGCTGCATGTCAACGGCGGCATGGCGATGCTCTGAACGGAGGCGGATTGCGCTCTCTTTGGGCGCGGTTCGAACCGTCGGGGCGGAATAGGCCCCGGCGCTGGAATGTGGCCTTCGGGCGCAGTGAAAACACCTTGCCTTGGGGTAAGACTGTGTTATTAGCGGCGGGGAAGGGGCCGGGGGCTGCTCCAGCCTTTCGGCCGTCTCGTGGGAGCCGCGAGACGTGCACATGAACCGCTCGGACGGGGAAAACCCGCGGAGCCAGGAACTAGAGACGGGGCCGAGGCCCTCAAAACTGAGGAAGAAACATGAGCGACATCGCTGATCGTGTGAAGAAGATCGTCGTGGAGCATCTGGGCGTGGAAGAGGACAAGGTCACCGAGACCGCCTCGTTCATCGACGACCTGGGCGCCGACAGCCTCGACACCGTCGAGCTGGTGATGGCTTTCGAAGAAGAATTCGGCATCGAGATCCCGGATGATGCGGCCGAAACCATCCAGACCTTCGGCGACGCGGTGAAATTCATCTCGGAAGCCGTCTGATTTTTTCGGATCGGTAGACTTGCGGCAAGCGGCGCTCCCCGGAGCGCCGCTTGTTTTTTGGCATTTGCGCGGGTTTCGGGCCCGAAAAACGCCAATATCATTTGGGAAAACCTGAATTCGGGCGTAGGATTTTCCGATATTGCATCGGCCGGCGCCGGTCGCAGTATTTTATGATTGGGTAGGGCGTGGTCGTGCTGGTGCGATTGGCACTCAGAGCCGTGATTCCCGCAACGGTGCTGGCGATGGCCTTGGCGCTGTGGAGTCTTTTGGGCGCGACGACGGGGGCGGCGTGGATGCGCCCGCCGATCGAGGGGGGCTTGAGCCACCCGGTCTCGGCGCTGTGTCTGTTGCTGCTCGGGGCGAGTGTGCTCGTGCCGGCGGGGCTGCGCCGGGGGGTGCCGGTGCTGGCGGGCGGGGTCTTGCTGATGGTGGCGGCGGGGGTTGCGCCGCGGCTGACGGCGCTCGCGCAGGCCAGCCCGGGGGGGCTGAGCGCGCCGGGCGGGATCGATCTGGGCACGGCGGTGATGATCGCGTCGCTGGCGGTGGCGCGGATCTGTGCGGCGGCGGAGATGATTCTGGCGGCGCAATGGCTGGTGTTTCTCGGCATCTGGACGGCGATCCTGAGCCTGATCGGGTTGGTGTTCGACGCGCCTTTGCCGCAGGGCGTGATGGCGCCGATGACGGCGGTGGTGGGGCTGTTGCTGGCCACGGCCTTTCTGGCGCGGGCGCCGCACCGGGGGATCTTGCGGGCGGTTCTGGGGGCATACCCGGCGGGGCAGCAGGCGCGCTGGCAGATGACGCTGGGCGTGGTCGGGCCGGTGGCGATCGGGGGGCTGTTTCTCGAGCGGATTACCTCGCATGAGGCGCGCGGCGATGTGGCGCTCGTGGTGGTGCTGATCGTGGCGTTCTATCTGTTGATCTCGGCGCTCAATGCGCTCGCTTTCGAGCGCTCGGACCGGGCGCGGCGGCGGCTCGAGCGGGAGCGGCGCTATCTGGCGGAGCGCGACGGGCTGACGGGGCTGTTCAACCGGGTGAAGTTCGAGCAGCGCTTCGCGGCGGCTTCGGATCTGCGCGGCGGGCGCGGGGTGCCGTTCTGTTTCGTGCTGGTCGATCTCGATCATTTCAAGCAGATCAATGACTTCGCCGGGCATGAATTCGGCGATCAGGTGTTGCGGCAGGTGGCGCAGACCCTGCAGGCCGGGGTGCGGCCCGAGGATACGCTGGCGCGGCTCGGGGGCGAGGAATTCGCGATCCTGTTGCCGGGGCGGTCGCTGGCGGAGGGGCTCGATGTGGCCGAGGCGCTGCGGGCGCGGGTTGCGGCGCAGCGGTTTTCGCGGCGCGGGGCGACGTCGGCGCAGGCCCGGGGCGCGGGCGGGGCGCGCGGGCTCTTGTCGGGGCAGGTTGCGGTGACGGCCTCGCTCGGGGTGGCGGAATGGAGCCCGGGGGAGACCATGCTCGAGCTTTATTCGCGCGCCGATGAGGCGCTTTACGCGGCCAAGGGCCATGGCCGGGACCGGGTGGTCGCGGCGCCGCCGGCCGGGCAGGCGGGGGCCGGGCAGACGGGGGCCGGGCAGGCGGGGGCGAGTTTCGCGCGCGGCGCCGCCGAGGCGGGCGGGCGCGGGGCGCTCGAGCCTGTGGGCGGGGCCTCGGCGGGGCCGGAGCGGCTTGTGCCGGGCGGGGTTGCGCCGGGCGGGGCGGGCGAAGCGGGCTGAGGTGGCCGCTTGACGTTGCGCCTCGCGGCCCGCGCGTGTATCACGGCGGGGTCGGAAAACATGCCGGAGAGGTTGAACATGCGTCGTGTGGTTGTCACGGGTCTGGGTCTGGTTACGCCGCTCGCCTGCGGGGTTGAGGAGACGTGGTCGCGGCTCATTGCCGGGCAGTCGGGCGCGGGCCCGATCACGCGCTTCGATGCGACGAATGTCGTGACGCAATATGCCTGCGAAGTGCCGCGCGGCGACGGGTCGGACGGCACGTTCAACCCCGATGACTGGATGGCGCCGAAAGAGGCGCGCAAGGTCGATGAATTCATCCTCTACGCGATGGCGGCGGCCGATCAGGCGGTGCGGGATTCGGGCTGGATGCCGGAGGATGCGGAGGGGCGCGAGCGCACCGGCGTGATGATCGGCTCCGGCATCGGCGGCTTGCAGACGATTGCGGAAACGGCCGTTCTGATCAAGGAAAAGGGCGCCAAGCGCGTGAGCCCGTTCTTCATCCCGGCCTCGCTGATCAACCTCGCCTCGGGGCAGGTCTCGATCCGCTTCGGGTTCAAGGGGCCGAACCATTCGGTGGTGACGGCTTGTGCGACGGGCGCGCATGCGATTGGCGATGCGGCGCGGCTGATCATGCTGGGCGATGCCGATGTGATGGTGGCCGGTGGCGCCGAGAGCCCGATCTCGGAGATCGGGATTGCCGGGTTCAACGCCTGCAAGGCGCTCTCGACGAAGGCCGGCGAAGACCCGACCAAGGCCTCGCGGCCCTGGGACGCGGATCGCGACGGGTTTGTCATGGGCGAGGGCGCGGGGGTTGTGGTGCTCGAGGAATATGAGCACGCCAAGGCGCGCGGCGCGAAGATCTATGCCGAGGTTCTGGGCTATGGGATGTCGGGCGATGCCTATCACATCACCGCGCCTTCGGAGGACGGCGATGGCGGGTTCCGGGCGATGAAGGCGGCGCTCGCGCGCGCGGGGATCACCCCGGATGCGATCGATTACATCAACGCGCATGGCACCTCGACGATGGCCGACACGATCGAGCTGGGCGCGGTCGAGCGGCTGATGGGCAATGCGGCGGCGAAGGCCACGATGAGCTCGACGAAGAGCGCGATCGGGCATTTGCTGGGTGCGGCGGGGGCGGTCGAGGCGATCTTCTGTATCTTGGCGATCCGCGATCAGGTGGCGCCGCCGACGCTCAACCTCGAGAACCCGGCGGTCGCGGCGACGATTGATCTCGCCCCGCTCAAGGCGGTCAAGCGCGAGATCAATATCGCGCTGTCGAACAGCTTTGGCTTTGGCGGCACCAATGCGAGCCTGATCCTGGGCAAGGTCGCCGGCTGATGTGGCGCCATATCGTCTCGAATTTCCTCACCGTCCTGATCGTGATCATGGTCGGGCTGGCGGGGCTCGCGGCCTGGGCCAAGAAGCAATATGAGGGGCCGGGGCCGCTGGCGCAGGCGGTCTGTCTGCGGGTCGAGCAGGGGTCGAATTTCACCCGCGTCTCGCAGGATCTGCTGGCGCAAGGCGCGATCCGCTCGGGCTATATCTTTCGGGCGGGGGCGGATTATGCGGGCAAATCCAAGGATTTGAAGTTCGGCTCCTATCTGGTGGCGCCGGGCGCCTCGATGCAGGAGATCGTCGACGAGATCACCGCCGGGGTGCCCTCGAGCTGTGGCACGGAGCTCAATCTGCGGATCGGGGTGCTCAATACGCAGCTGATCTTGCGCGAGCTCGACCCGGGCTCGGGCCAATATGTCGAGAAGGCGAAATTCGACCCGGCGGCGGAGGCGCGCCCGGAGGGGTTCGACGCGGCCGCGAGCAAGGCCGATGTGCGCACCCGGGTCACGGTGGCCGAGGGGGTGACGAGCTGGCAGGTGGTCGAGGGGCTGAAGGCCGCCGATTTCCTCGCGGGCGAGGTCAAGGCGGTGCCGCCCGAGGGCAGCCTCGCGCCCGACAGCTATGAGGTCAAGCGCGGCTCGGATCGCCAGAAGCTGATCGACGAGATGGAAGCGCGGCAGGGCGCGATTCTCGCGGCGGCCTGGGAGGCGCGGGCGAGCGGGCTGCCTTACGAGACGCCGGAGGAGGCGCTGGTGATGGCCTCGATCGTCGAGAAGGAGACCGGCGTTCCGGGCGAGCGGGGCCGGGTGGCGAGTGTGTTTGTCAACCGCCTCGAGCAGGGGATGAAGTTGCAGACCGACCCGGCGGTGATCTATGGGGTGACCAAGGGGCAGGGGATCTTGGGGCGGGGGCTGCGGCAAAGCGAGCTGCGCCGCGAGACGCCTTACAACACCTATGTGATCGAGGGGCTGCCGCCGACGCCGATCTGCAACCCGGGGCGGGCGGCGATCGAGGCGGCGCTGAACCCCGATTCGACTCGCTATCTGTTTTTCGTGGCGGATGGCACCGGCGGGCATGTGTTCGCGCAGACGCTCGAGGAGCATAACCGCAATGTCGCGAAATGGCGCGAGATCGAGGCGCAGCAGAAGGCGAGCGGCGCAGCGAATTGATTTTGCTGAGTTTTTGAAGGATGGGCGCGCGCGGTCGGGAGGCTGCGCGCGTTTTCTTTTGGCGCGGCGGGGGCGGGGTTTTTGGAAAACGCCACAACCTCAGATTTAGCGCTTGACTTTGCGAACGCTCTAAGGTAGAGATATGACATGCTAGGAGAAGTGGGTAAGCGCCGCGGGTGACCGTCGGCGCTTTTGCATTTCGCTCGTGCGGAACAAGCATGAGGAGCGGGTTCAAAGCACATGGATATGTCTTTCTCGGGTGGGGAAAGTCCTTCGGCCGATCTGCTGAAGGAAACGGAAGACCTTTATCGTGAGGTCGCTCAAGAGTTGGCGTTGGCGATGCAGGGGGTTCGCCAAGGCGATTTGACGGAAGCGAAGGCCGCCATGCAGGCGGTGAAGGATCTTCGCGCCGCATTTCAGATGGTCATGGATGAAAGGACACGCGTTGAAAAACTCCGCAGACAGGTTGCCGGGGTCGTCCGAGATTATGCTCTCGACTTCGACGCTGCCCGATCTGAGATCGGGCGCCGCCTGGCTCGCTTGCGCGAGGCAGGAGGAGGTTGACGAGTTTCTGGAGGGGCTGGAGGAGAATGCGCTTCTGGCCCTGCCGTGGATGTTCGAGTTCTGGGCATTGCCGCATCAGTTGCCGCCCCAGGGGGCCTGGAAAAGCTGGGTCATCATGGGGGGGCGCGGTGCCGGCAAGACGCGGGCCGGGGCCGAGTGGGTGCGCGCGCAGGTGGAAGGCGCGCGGCCGCTCGACCCCGGCAGGGCGCGGCGGGTGGCGCTGGTCGGCGAGACGTTTGACCAGGTGCGGGATGTGATGATCTTCGGTGACAGCGGGATCATCGCCTGTTCGCCGCCCGACCGGCGGCCGGACTGGGAGGCGACCAAGCGTCGCCTCATCTGGCCCAATGGCGCGACCGCGCAGGCGTTTTCGGCGCATGAGCCGGAGGCGCTGCGGGGGCCGCAGTTCGATGCAGCCTGGGCGGACGAGCTGGCGAAATGGAAGAAGGCGGATGAGACCTGGGACATGTTGCAGTTCGCGCTGCGGCTGGGGGAGCATCCGCAGCAGGTGATCACCACGACGCCGCGCAATGTGGCGGTGTTGAAGGCGATCCTGAAGAACCCGTCGACGGTGATGACCCACGCGCCCACGGATGCGAACCGCGCCTATCTGGCGGCGTCGTTTCTGGAGGAGGTGCAGGCGCGCTATGCGGGCACGCGGCTCGGGCGGCAGGAGCTCGAGGGGGTGTTGCTCGACGATGTCGAGGGGGCGCTGTGGACCACTGGCGCGCTCGAGGCGGCGCGGGTGGAGCGGGCGCCCGAGCTCGACCGGATCGTGGTGGCGGTGGACCCTTCGGTGACGGGGGGGGCGGCGTCGGACGAATGCGGGATCGTGGTCGTGGGCGCGCAGCTGCGCGGGCCGGTGCAGGAGTGGCGGGCGTTTGTGCTCGAGGATGCTTCGGTGCGCGGCAAGCCCACCGATTGGGCGCGCGCGGCGATTGCGGCGATGGAGCGACATGGCGCCGAGAAGCTGGTGGCGGAGGTCAACCAGGGCGGCGACATGGTGGAGAGTGTGATCCGGCAGATCGACCCGTTGGTGCCGTTCAAGGCGTTGCGGGCGGGGCGGGGCAAGTCGGCCCGGGCCGAGCCGGTCGCCGCGCTTTACGAGCAGGGGCGGGTCAAGCATCTCAAGGGCGGGCGGTTGGGCGCGCTCGAGGATCAGATGTGCAAGATGACCACGCGCGGCTTCGAGGGGCGGGGTTCGCCCGACCGGGTGGATGCGCTGGTCTGGGCTTTGACGGAGCTGATCCTCGAGCCCGCGGCGCATTGGCGGCGCCCGCAGGTGCGGGGGCTGTGAGGTCATGACGAAGGGCTCCGGGCCGCGGCCGGGGGCGAGACTGAGCGAGGGCTGGGGGATTCCCCGGCCCTTTTTCTTTGGCCGGCCCCGCGGGTGAGCCCGGGGGCGGGGCCGCGACGAGGAGACCAGGATGGGACTGAATTTCTTTCGCAAGGCGGAGCCGGCGCGCGCGCCCGAGCTCAAGGCCTCGGTGACGGGGCGGGTGGTGGCGATGGCCACGGGCGCGGGGCGGGTGGTCTGGAGCCCGCGCGATGTGGTGAGCCTGACGCGCACGGGGTTCACCGGCAACCCGGTGGGGTTTCGCTGTGTCAAGCTGATCGCGGAAGCGGCGGCGGCGGTGCCGCTCAACTGTCAGGACGCCGAGCGGCGCTATGAGATCCACCCGGTGATCGACCTGATCCGGCGCCCGAATGGCGGGCAGGGGCGGGCGGAGCTGTTCGAGGCGCTTTACGGGCAGATGCTGCTGACCGGCAACGGCTATCTCGAGGCGGTGACGCCGGAGCCGGGGCTGCCGCGGGAGCTGCATGTGTTGCGCTCGGACCGGATGTCGGTGGTGCCGGGGGCGGATGGCTGGCCGGTGGGCTATGATTATGTGGTCGGCGGGCGCAAGCATCGCTTCGACATGACAGGCTACCCGGACCCGATCTGTCATATCAAGAGCTTCCATCCGCAGGACGACCATTACGGGCTCTCGCCGATGCAGGCGGCGGCGACGGCGATCGATGTGCACAACTCGGCGAGCGCGTGGTCGAAGGCGCTTTTGGACAATGCGGCGCGGCCCTCGGGGGCGATCGTTTACAAGGGCTCGGACGGGCAGGGGATGCTCTCGCCCGAGCAATATGACCGGCTCGTGTTCGAGATGGAGACCCATCATCAGGGCGCGCGCAACGCCGGGCGGCCGATGCTGCTCGAGGGCGGGCTCGACTGGAAGCCGATGGGGTTCAGCCCCTCGGATATGGAGTTTCACGAGACCAAGGTGGCGGCGGCGCGCGAGATCGCGGTGGCGTTTGGGGTGCCGCCGATGCTGCTCGGGATCCCGGGGGATGCGACTTACGCCAATTACGCGGAGGCGCATCGGGCGTTTTACCGGCTGACGGTTCTGCCGCTCGCGACGCGGGTGTCGGCGGCGGTGAGCTGGTGGCTCTCGGGGTTCCTGGGCGAGGTGATCGAGCTCAAGCCCGACCTCGACCAGATCCCCGCGCTCGCGGCCGAGCGCGATGCGCAATGGGCGCGGGTGGGGGCGGCGAGCTTCCTGACGGATGCGGAGAAACGCGCGCTTCTGGGGCTGCCGCCGATCGCGGAGACGTGAGATGGCCGAGGGTGGGTCGCGATATCTCAAAGAGCCTTTCGAGGTGCATGAGCAGCGGTTCGAGGCGACCGAGAAGATCATGGAGCTGCAGTTCAGCCAGGTCGAGAAGCGGCTCGTGCGGATCGAGACGATGATCGAGGGCCTCGAGAAGCGGCTCTGGATGACGGTTTATGGCGTTGTCGCCGTGATCCTGACGCAGGCGATCCAGGGCGTCCTGGAATATGCCCCCAAATGAGGATTGTCACATGAATACAAGTGATTATGGGCTTGAGTTGAAGTTCTGTCGGGCCGAGGCCCAGGTTCAGGTCCAGGATGGCACGAAGATCGAGGGCTATGCTTCGCTCTTTGGTCTGCCCGATCAGGGCGGCGATATCGTCCAGCGCGGCGCCTATGGCCGCAGCCTCGAGCGGCTGCGGGCGCGGGGGGGCTCGGTGAAGATGCTCTGGCAGCATGACCCGACCCAGCCGATCGGCGTCTGGGACGAGATTTTCGAGGACGAGCGCGGGCTTTACGTCAAGGGGCGGCTGCTGCTTGAGGTGGGGCGTGCGCGCGAGGCGGCGGCGCTGATCGAGGCGGGGGCGATCGACGGGCTGTCGATCGGCTACCGCACGGTGGCTGCCGAGAAGGACGCAAAAGGCCAGCGGCTTCTTGCGGAACTGGAGCTTTGGGAGGTGTCGCTGGTGACCTTCCCGATGCTCCGCGAGGCGCGGGTGGCGGCGAAGGGCGAGAGCCTCGAGGCCGAGACCTGGCGCGATCTGGCTCAGGCGCTTTCGAGCGCCGCGGCCGAACTGGCCGGGCGCTGAGCCCGGTCACTGACCTGATGGAGATCGAGTGACGATGAAGACCGAGACCAAGGCTCGGGCCGGGACGGGTGTGTCCGAGGGCCCGGACCCGGCGGCTGAGGTGAAAACCGCGCTGGCCGGGTTCCTGAAAGAAATCAAAGGCTTTCAGGATGAAGTTAAATCGAAGTTTCAACAGCAAGAAGAGCGTATGACCATGCTGCAGACCAAAACTTTCGCCGGGCGTCCCGCCCTGTCCGTCGCCGCCACCGAAGAGGCGCCGCATCAGAAAGCCTTCGCCGCCTATCTGCGTTCGGGCGATGATGACGCGCTGCGCGGGCTCTCGCTCGAGGGCAAGGGCCTGAACACCGCCGTGGCGGCCGAGGGCGGCTATCTCGTCGATCCGCAGACCTCGGACACGATCCGCGGTGTGCTCAAATCGACCGCTTCGATCCGCATGATCGCCAATGTCGTCAATGTCGAGGCGACCTCGTTTGACGTGCTCGTCGATCACACCGAGCTCGGCTCGGGCTGGGCGACCGAGACCGCCGCGCTGACCGAGACCGCGACGCCGCAGATCGACCGGATCTCGATCCCGCTGCACGAGCTCTCGGCGATGCCGAAGGCCTCGCAGCGCCTGCTCGATGACTCGGCTTTCGATATCGAGGGCTGGCTGGCGGGCCGCATCGCTGACAAATTCGCCCGTGCCGAGGCGGCGGCGTTCATCAACGGCAATGGCGTCGACAAGCCGACCGGCTTCCTGACCCATCCGAAGGTCGCCAACGGGGTCTGGGCCTGGGGCTCGATCGGCTATGTCGCGACCGGCGCGGATGGCGATTTCGCCGCGCTCAATGCCTCGGATGCGATCGTCGATCTCGTCTATGCGCTCGAGGCGGAATATCGCGCCAATGCGACCTTCGTGATGAACTCGAAGACCGCCGGCGCGGTGCGCAAGATGAAGGATGCCGATGGCCGCTTCCTGTGGTCGGATGGCCTTGCGGCGGGCGAGCCGGCGCGTCTGATGGGCTATCCGGTGCTGATCGCCGAGGACATGCCCGATATCGCTTCGGGCGCCACCGCGATCGCGTTTGGCGATTTCAAGAACGGCTACACGATCGCCGAGCGCCCGGATCTGCGCGTTCTGCGCGACCCCTTCTCGGCCAAGCCGCATGTTCTCTTCTATGCCTCGAAGCGCGTCGGCGGCGATGTTTCCGACTTCGCGGCGATCAAGGTGCTGAAATTCGCCGCCTCGTGAGGGGGGTGAACCTGGTCGCGGGGGAAACCCCGCGGCGCTGAGCCGGTAACGGCTTCGGGCGGGCGCGGGTTTGACCGTCGTCGCCTAGCTGCTCCCTCCGTCCGAGCGGCGGCGGGAGAGCCCGCGCCCGAACGCCTCACCGCGCCGCCCGAGCGGGCCGCGCGCGACTTTCGGAGAGATTTCCATGATGCTGAACGAAGAAACGGCGATCGCCTCGGGCGCCCTGCCGGTGGCGGAATTCCGCGATCATCTGCGGCTTGGCACCGGGTTTGCCGACCTCGGTGCGGAGGATGCGGCGCTCGAAGCCTATCTGCGGGCGGCGATCGCGGCGATTGAGGGACGCACCTCCAAGGTGTTGATCTCGCGAGATTATACGCTGACGCTGGCGTATTGGCGGACGGCGGAGAGCCAGCCTCTGCCGATCGCGCCGGTGAGCGCGGTGGCCTCGGTGACGCTGCGCGACAGGGCCGGCGCGGGGACGGTGGTCGAGGCCGAGCACTATCGGCTGATCGCCGATCTGAGCCGGCCGCGGATCGAGCCGATCAGCGGGCTGTTGCCCTCGATCGCCACCGGCGGCACGGTCGAGATCGCGTTTACGGCGGGGTTCGGGGCGGCCTGGGGCGATTTGCCGGTCGATCTGGCGCAGGCGGTGTTCCTGCTCGCGGCGCAATATTACGAGAACCGGCTCGATGGCGGGATCACCGGCGAGGCGATGCCGTTCGGGGTGATGGCGCTGATCGAGCGGTGGCGCACGGTGCGGGTGCTGGGCGGTTATGGGGGGGCGCGGGGATGACGGTGCCTGTCCTGAACCGGCTGTTGAGCCTCGAGGAGGCGCAGCGGGTGGCCGATGGCGCGGGGGGGCAGCGGCTCACCTGGGTCACGCTTGGCGAGCTCTGGGCGGAGGTTTCGCCCGGCACCGGCGTCGAGCGCGCGGGGGAGTTCGTGACGCTCGCCTCGGTGCCTTACAAGATCGTGGTGCGGGCGGCGCCGGTGGGCTCGCCGCGCCGGCCGCGGCCGGAGCAGCGGTTTCGCGAAGGGGGCGGGTGTTTCGCATCCTCGCGGTGGCCGAGGCCGACCGCAGCCAGCATTACCTGACCTGTTTTGCGCGTGAGGAGGTGGTGGCATGAGCTATGGCGTTGCGGCCGCGCTGCAGGCGGCGGTCTATCAGCAGATCTACACCGACCCCGCGATCGCGGCGCTGGTGGGGGATGCGATCTATGACGCGGTGCCTCCGGGCACCACGCCGGCGACCTATGTCAGCCTCGGGCCGGAGGACGTTTCGGACGCTTCGGACCAGACCGGCGACGGAGCGGCGCATGATTTCGTGGTCTCGGTGGTGACGAATGAGGCCGGGTTCCAGAGCGCCAAGGAGATCGCCGCGGCGATCTCGGATGCTTTGGTGGACGCGCCGCTCGTGCTCGCGCGGGGGCATCTCGTCGGGCTGTGGTTTCTCAAGGCGCGGGCGCGCCGGGTCGAGAAGGCCGACACCCGGCGGATCGACCTGACGTTTCGGGCGCGGGTCGAGGGCTGAGGCCCCGGCAGATTGCGAAAATACGACAATCAACACCGTCCGAGGCGGGCGGTTTGACCAAATTCCAGCACTTATCGGAGAATTGACATGGCGGCGCAGAACGGCAAGGACCTTCTGATCAAGCTCGACCTCACCGGGGGCGGGCAGTTTGAGACCATCGCGGGGCTGCGTGCGACGCGCATCAGCTTCAACGCGGAGACGGTCGATGTGACCTCGCTCGAGAGCCAGGGCGGCTGGCGCGAGCTTCTGGGCGGCGCCGGCGTGCGTTCGGCCTCGATCTCTGGCTCGGGGGTGTTCAAGGACGCCTCGACCGACGAGCGCGCGCGGCAGATCTTCTTTGACGGGGAAGTGCCCGAGTTTCAGGTGATCATCCCCGATTTCGGCATCGTGCAGGGGCCGTTCATGATCACTGCGGTCGAATATGCGGGCTCGCATAACGGCGAGGCGACCTATGAGCTGAGCATGGCCTCGGCCGGTGTTCTGACCTTCACGGCGCTCTGAGGTCGGCCATGGCAAACCCTTGGGCGGGCGAGGTCGAGGTGTTTCTCGACGGGGAGCGGCATGTGGCGAAGCTGACGCTGGGCGCATTGGCCGAGCTCGAGGCGGCGCTCGAGGGGGGCTCGATGCTCGATCTCGTGCGG
This sequence comes from Rhodobacter xanthinilyticus, assembly GCF_001856665.1. Classification (NCBI taxonomy): domain Bacteria; kingdom Pseudomonadati; phylum Pseudomonadota; class Alphaproteobacteria; order Rhodobacterales; genus Rhodobacter; species Rhodobacter xanthinilyticus. The sequence goes on from NZ_CP017781.1 coordinate 1,613,752, forward strand.
CGTTTCGAGGGCGGGGCGTTCTCGAGCCGCGATGTTCTGGCGCTGGTCGTGGCGGGGCTGCGGGGCGGCGGATGGCGCGGCACGGCGGCGGATTTGCGCACGGTCGAGATTGGCGGCGGGCCGGTGGGCGCGGCGCGGATCGCGGCGGAGCTGTTGGCGCGGGCCTTCACGGTGCCGCAGGGCGGCGGGTCATGAGCTTGCCGCAGGCGCGCGGGCTCGACTGGCCCGGATTGATGCGGGTGGGCTTGCGCGGGCTCGGGCTGCGGCCGGCGGAGTTCTGGGCGCTGACGCCCGCTGAATTGGCGCTGATGCTCGGCGAGGTGGCGGGCTCGCCGCCTTTGACGCGCGCGCGGCTCGAGGAGCTGGCGGCGCGATGGCCCGACCGGCCGGCGGCGGCGGGCGGCACAGATGGGAAAGGATGAGCGATGGCTGAGGTCGACGGGCTGGACGGTTTCACCCAGCAGACGGCGGCGCTCGAGAAGAACCTCGGCGGGGCCGAGGCGATGGCGGGCGCTTTCAACGAGGAACTCGGGCGGATGCGCGAGGGGATGTTGTTCACCGGGCGCGAGGTGAACACGCTCACGGCGAGCATCGGGCGGGGGCTGCGCAACGCCTTCGACGGGCTGATCTTCGAGGGGATGAAGCTCGAGGATGCGCTCAAGAGCGTGGCGCAGACGATGGTCGACAGCGTTTATGCGGTGGCGATGAAGCCGGTGCAGAACGCTTTTGGCGGGGCGATCGCGACGACGATGAGCGATTTTCTCGGCGGCATGTTGCCGTTTGCGAAGGGCGGCGCCTTTGCGCAGGGCAAGGTGATGCCCTTTGCCAAGGGGGGCGTGGTGAGCTCGCCCACCAATTTCCCGATGCGCGGCGCGACCGGGCTGATGGGCGAGGCGGGGCCGGAGGCGATCATGCCGCTGACGCGCACCGCCGATGGGCGGCTCGGGGTGCAGTCGAATGGCGGCGGGCGGACGGTCAATGTGGTGATGAACATCACCACACCCGATACCGCCGGCTTTGCGCGCAGCCAAAGCCAGATCGCCGCGCAGATCAACCGCGTTCTGGCGCGCGGCAATCGCAATAGCTGAGGTAGGACAATGGCTTTTCATGAAGTTCGCTTTCCGGCCAATCTGAGCTTTGGCTCGGTCGGCGGGCCGGAGCGGCGCACCGATATCGTTACGCTTGCGAGCGGCTTCGAGGAGCGCAACACGCCCTGGGCGCATTCGCGCCGGCATTATGACGCGGGGGTTGGCCTGCGCTCGCTCGACGATGTCGAGCGGTTGATCGCGTTTTTCGAGGCGCGGGGCGGGCAGTTGCACGGGTTTCGCTGGAAGGATTGGGCCGATTACAAGAGCTGCCCCTCCTCGAAGAGCCCGGATTATGAAGACCAGGTGATCGGCACGGGCGACGGGGTGACGACGCAGTTTCAGCTCGCCAAGACCTATGTTTCGGGCGCGCAGAGTTATACGCGGCCGATCGTGAAGCCGGTGTCGGGCACCGTTCTGGTGGGGTTGCAGGGCGACCATCAGGCGGAATCGGTGCATTTTTCGGTGAATTTCGAGACCGGGGTGATCAGTTTTGTCGATGCGCCGCCGATGGGCGCGCGGGTGACGGCGGGGTTCGAGTTCGATGTGCCGGTGCGGTTTGACACCGACCGGATCCAGGTCTCGGTGCAATCGTTCCAGGCAGGGGATCTGCCGCAGGTGCCGGTTGTGGAGGTGCGGGTCTGATGGGCTATTCGGAGGCATTCAAGGCGCATCTGGCGAGCGGATGCACGACGCTGGCGCGGGCCTGGGCGATCACGCGCACCGATGGGGTGGAGCTCGGTTTCACCGATCATGATGTGGCGCTGACGTTCGAGGGGCTGCGGTTTGCGCCCGAGAGCGGGATGACGGCGCGGGCGGTGGCGCAAAACACCGGGCTTGCGGTCGACAATACCGAGAGTTTCGGGGCGCTGAGCTCGGAGGCGATCAACGAGGCGGATATTCTTGCCGGGCGCTATGACGGCGCCGAGGTGCGGGCCTGGATCGTGAACTGGGCCGATGTGAGCCAGCGCGAGATGGTGTTTCGCGGCTCGGTGGGCGAGATCACGCGCGCGGGCGGGGCGTTCACGGCGGAGCTGCGCGGGCTGACGGAGGCTTTGGGGGCGCAGAACGGGCGGGTCTATCATCCGCGCTGTTCGGCGGTTCTGGGGGACGGGCAGTGCCGGTTCAACCTCGACAAGCCCGGCTATGCGATCGAGCTCGCGGCCGAGGAGGTCGAGGGGGCGGTGGTGTTCCGCTTTGCCGAGGTCGACGGGTTCGAGGATCGGTGGTTCGAGAAGGGGCGGCTGAAGGTTCTGACCGGGGCGGCGGCGGGTCTTGTCGGCCTGATCAAGAACGATCGGGTTGCGGGGACGGGCGAGCGGGTGGTGGAGCTGTGGCAGCGGCTGGGCGCGGAGATTGCCGTGGGCGATCTGGTGCGGCTCGAGGCGGGTTGCGACCGGCGGGCCGAGACCTGTCGGCTCAAATTCCAGAATTTCCTGAATTTCCGCGGGTTTCCGCATTTGCCGGGCGAGGATTGGCTGATCAGCTATCCGGTCAGTTCGGGCACCAATGACGGGGGGAGCCTGTTCTCATGAGGGGCGAGGAGACGGCGGGCGCGCGCGCGGTGGCGATTGCGCGCGACTGGCTCGGCACGCCTTATCAGCATCAGGCCTCGGTGCGGGGTGCGGGCACGGATTGTCTGGGCCTGTTGCGCGGCATTTGGCGGGGGCTTTACGGGGCCGAGCCCGAGGTGATCCCGGCTTATACGTCGGATTGGTCGGAGCCCGCGCGCGAGGAGCTGCTCTGGGCGGCGGCGGCGCGGCATCTGGTGGTGGCCGGGGCGGAAGCGCCGGGGCAGGTTCTGTTGTTTCGGATGCGCGACGGGGCGGTCGCGAAGCATCTGGGCATTTTGGCGCGGGTCGGGGCCGAGGCGAGCTTCATCCATGCCTATACCGGCCACGGGGTCGTGGAGAGCCCGCTCTCCGAGCCGTGGCGGCGCCGTATCGTGGCGCGATTTCAATTTCCGGAAGGAGCCAGGTGAATGGCGACGATTTTGCTTTCGGCGGCGGGGGCCGCTATCGGCGGCGGCTTCGGCGGCACGGTTCTGGGGCTTTCGGGCGCGGTGATCGGGCGCGCGGTGGGCGCGGCGCTCGGGCGGGCGATCGACCAGAAGCTCCTGGGCGTGGGCTCGCAATCGGTGGAGACCGGCAAGGTCGACCGGCTGCGGCTCTCGAGCGCGTCGGAGGGCGAGGCGGTGGGCCGGCTCTGGGGGCGGATGCGGATGGCCGGGCAGGTGATCTGGGCCACGCGGTTCTTCGAGACGCAGACGGTGCAGAAGAGCGGCAAGGGCACGCCGAAGGTCACCACGACGAGCTACAGCTATTCGGTGAGTCTCGCGCTCGCGCTGTGCGAGGGGGAGATCCTGCGCGTGGGCCGGGTCTGGGCGGACGGGATCGAGATCGACAAGTCGCGTCTGACGATGCGGGTCTATGCGGGGACCGAGGATCAGGTGCCGGACCCGAAGATCGTGGCGGTCGAGGGGGAGGCGCCGGCCTATCGCGGGATTGCCTATGTTGTGATCGAGGATCTGCCGCTCGAGCCTTACGGCAACCGGGTGCCGCAGTTTACCTTTGAGGTGATGCGCGCGGCGCAGGGGGCGTTGGTCGACGAGGTTCCCGATCTTGTGCGGGGCATTCAGGCGGTGGCGCTGATCCCGGGCACGGGGGATTATGCGCTGGCGACGACGCCGGTTTACACGAGCACCGGGGATGAGCTGACCGAGGGGACGACGGCGGTCAACGAGAATGCGCCCGGAGGCAAGACGGATTTTGCGCGCGCGCTCGAGACGCTGGGCGAGGAGCTGCCCAATTGCGGGGCGGTGTCGCTGGTGGTGAGCTGGTTTGGCGACGATCTGCGCTGTGGGGACTGCACGGTGCGGCCGCGGGCCGATACGCTCGAGGCGGAGGGGACCAATATGGTCTGGCGCGTCTCGGGTGTGGATCGGGCGACGGCGGGGCAGGTGGCCTTGGACGATGGTGCGCCGGTTTATGGCGGCACGCCTGCGGACCAATCGGTGATCGAGGCGATCGTGGCGCTGCGCGCGGCGGGCAAGGCGGTGACCTTCTATCCGTTTATCTTGATGGATCAGATCGCCGGGAACGGCAAGACCGATCCCTGGAGCGGGGCGGATGATCAGCCGGCGCTGCCGTGGCGGGGGCGGATCACGACCTCGATCGCGCCCGGGCGCGAGGGCACGCCCGACCGGACGGCGGCGGCCGAGGCGGAGGTTGCGGCGTTTTTCGGTGCGGCGCAGCCGGGGGATTTCTCGGCGGCGGCGGGGACGGTGGCCTATACGGGGCCTGCGGAATGGTCGATGCGGCGGTTCATCCTGCATTATGCGCATCTGTGTGCGCAGGCGGGCGGGGTCGAGGCGTTTTGCATCGGCACCGAGATGGTCGCGCTGACGCAGATCCGGGGCGCGGGGGACAGTTTCCCGGCGGTGGTGGCGCTGCGCCAGCTTGCGGCGGAGGTGAAGGCGATCCTCGGGCCGGGGTGCAAGGTCGGCTATGCGGCGGATTGGTCGGAGTATTTCGGCTATCAGACCGGGGAGGGGGATCGCTATTTTCACCTCGATCCGCTCTGGGCGGACCCGAATATCGATTTCGTGGGCATCGACAATTACATGCCGCTTTCGGATTGGCGCGCGGGGGAGGAGCATCTCGATGCGGGCTGGGGCTCGATCTACAACCTCGATTATCTGATGGCGAATATCGCCGGGGGCGAGGGGTATGAGTGGTATTATGCCGCGCCCGAGCACCGCGATGCGCAAATCCGCACGCCGATCACCGACGAGGCTTATGGCGAGCCTTGGGTGTGGCGCTACAAGGACATTCGCGGCTGGTGGGAGAACGAGCATTTCGAGCGCATCGGCGGGGTGCGTGCGGGGGCGCCCACGGCCTGGGAGCCGGGGATGAAGCCGATCTGGTTCACCGAGATGGGCTGTGCGGCGATCGACAAGGGCACCAACCAGCCCAACAAGTTCCTCGACCCGAAGAGCTCGGAATCGAGCCTGCCTTATTATTCGGATGGGCGGCGCGACGAGTTGGTGCAGATGCAATATCTGCGCGCGATGGTGGGCTATTGGGGGGATGCGGCGAACAACCCGATCTCGGAGGTTTATGCCGGGCCGATGGTCGACATGAGCCGGGCCAATGTCTGGGCCTGGGATAGCCGGCCCTATCCGCAGTTTCCGGCGCTGGGCGCGCTTTGGGCGGATGCGGAGAATTATGCGCGCGGGCATTGGATCTCGGGGCGGGCGGTGTCGCAGCCGCTGGCCTCGGTGGTGGCGGAGATTTGCGGCACGGCCGGGCTCGAGGCGATCGACACGAGCGGGCTTTACGGGGTCGTGCGCGGCTATGCGGTGACGAGTGCGGCCTCGGCGCGTTCGGCGTTGCAATCGCTGATGCTGGGCTATGGGTTCGAGGCGGTCGAGCGCGGCGGCAGGTTGGCGTTTCGGATGCGCGACGGGCATGTCGATGCGCAGATCGAGGAGGGCGAGCTCGCGCTCGGAGAGGAGGACCAGACGGTCGAGGCGACGCGGGCACCCGAGGCGGAGATGGCCGGGCGGGTGCGGCTTGCCTATGTCGAGGCGGATGGTGATTTCGAGACGCGGGTTGTCGAGGCGGTGTTCCCGGATGAGACGGCGGGGGCGGCGGCGGGCTCGGAGCTCGAGATCGCGCTGACGCGGGCGCAGGCGCAGGAGATCGTCGAGCGGTGGCTTTCGGAGGCGCGGGTGGCGCGCGACGGGGTGCGGATGACGCTGGCGCCCTCGCGCAGCTATCTCGGGCCCGGCGATGTCGTGGCGCTCAAGCGCGCGGACGGGGTGCGGCGCTATCGGATCGACCGGGTCGAGCAGGCGGGCGCGGTGGCGGTCGAGGCTGTGCGGATCGAGCCGGGGCTTTATGAGCCCTCGGACGAGGCCGAGGCGCGGATCACGCTCAAGCCCTTTGCCGCGCCGGTGCCGGTGACGCCGGTGTTTCTCGATCTGCCTTTGCTGACCGGCAAGGAAGACCCCTATGCGCCGCATCTGGCGGTGACGGCGCGGCCCTGGCCGGGCTCGGTCGCGGTCTATTCGGCGAGCGAGGATGCGGGCTATACGCTCAACCGGCTGGTGGAGGCGCGCTCGGTGATCGGGCGGACGCTGACGCCGATGCTGGCGGCGCGGCCGGGCGTCTGGGACCGCGGGCCGGCGGTGCGGGTGAAGCTCGCGACGGGCGAGCTCGAGGCGGCGACGATGGCGCGGGTGCTCAATGGCGCGAATGTCATGGCGATCGGCGATGGCAGTTCGGACAATTGGGAGATTTTCCAGTTTGCCGAGGCGACGCTTGTCGATGTGCGGACCTGGGATCTGAGCTTGCGGCTGCGCGGGCAGCTTGGCTCGGATGCGCTGATGCCGGCGGCCTGGCCGGTGGGCAGCACGGTGGTGTTGCTCGACGGATCGGCCGGGCAGATCGAGCTTGCGCCCTCGGCGCGGGGGCTTGCGCGGCATTACCGGATCGGCGCGGCGCAGCGGCCTTACGACGACCCTTCGTATCGGCACCGGGTGGAGGCGTTCTCGGGGATCGGGCTGCGCCCGCTCAGCCCCTGTCATCTGCGGGTGGCGGCGACGGGCGCGGGTTGGGATTTCTCCTGGGTGCGGCGCACGCGGATAGATGGGGACAGTTGGGACGGCTATGACGTGCCGCTTGGCGAGGCGCAGGAGCGCTATCTCGTGCGGGTCATGGACGGCACGGCGGTGCGGCGCGAGGTGCTCGTGGCCGAGCCCGGTTGGAGCTATTCGAGTGCGCAGGCGGCGGCCGATGGGGTCGCGGGCGGGTTTGCGCTCGCGGTGGCGCAGGTGTCGGATGTCTATGGCGCGGGGCTTTTTGCCTCGGTTGCGGTGGCGGTTTGACCATGCGCCCGATCTTGCAGGGCGATCTGATCATGGCGGCGCGGGCGGTCTTGCCGCTCGCGCCGTCGGCGCGTTTCGGGGCGGTGCGGCGGATGCTCGAGGAGGCGCATTGCGCCGACCGGATCCGCAAGCGGCTTGGCCGTAGCCATCCGCTTTGGGGCAATGGCGCGCTGATCGATCGCGCGATGCGGGCGCCGCTTTACCGCGGGAGCCTCTTCGGGCCGGAGTATCTTCAGGCCTTGGCGTTGGTCTTGGCGGTCATCGCCGAATGGCGGGCGCGCGTTTAGCTCTTTTCGCGCCCGCGCCCTTCCCCTATTCCGATGCGCGCCTATGTGATAGGCTCGCACCGTGAAGAAGGAGCTCTGTCATGGCCGAAATCCGCGCGAAGGTTGCTGCAATCGATCCGGTCTGGACCCGGATCTGTGATGAGGCACGCGATGCGGTGCGCGATGAGCCGCTTCTGGGCGCGCTGATCCATGCGGGGCTCTTGCACCACCCGACGATGGAGCGCGCGCTGGCCTATCGGTTCTCGCTCAAACTCGCCTCGGGGGAGATGAGCGAACAGATCCTGCGCGAGATTGCCGATGAGGCCTATTCGGCGGATCCCGATCTCGGCGCGGCGGCGCGGGCCGATCTGGTGGCGGTCTATGACCGTGACCCGGCCTGCCACCGGTTTTTGCAGCCGATCCTGTTTTTCAAGGGGTATCAAGCGCTTCAATCCTATCGGATCGCGCATTGGCTGTGGCGCAACGGGCGCCGCGACATGGCCTATTTCGTGCAGATGCGGACCTCGGAGATGTTCGGCGTCGATATCCATCCGGCGGCGCGGATCGGGCGCGGCGTGATGATCGACCACGCCCATTCGATCGTGATCGGCGAGACGGCGGTGGTGGGCGACAATGTCTCCATGCTCCATTCGGTGACGCTGGGCGGCACCGGCAAGGAGGAGGAGGATCGCCACCCCAAGATCGGCAATGGCGTCTTGATTGGCGCGGGGGCGAAGGTTCTGGGCAATATTCGCGTGGGCGAGAACAGCCGCATCGCGGCGGGGTCGGTCGTGCTGGCCGATGTGCCCTGCTGCAAGACGGTTGCGGGCGTGCCTGCGAAGATCGTTGGCGAGGCGGGCTGCGATCAGCCTGCGGTGCGCATGGATCAGCAGCTCAAGGGCTGCGACTGCGCCGGCTGAGCCGGGCAGAGGAACGGGGGCCGGGGCCGGGTGGGACCCGGCCCTTGACCGTTTGTCAGGCCCGGATCAGCTGGAGAGCTGGTCGAAGGCCTCGAGCGTCTTGATGCCATACATCAGCGACGGCCCGCCGCCCATCAGCACGCTCACATTCACCGTTTCCTCGACCTCTTCGCGCGTGGCCCCGGCCGCGATGCAGGCCTGCACATGCACGCCGATGCAATAGGCGCATTGCCGCGCGATCCCGATCGCGAGCGCGATCAGCTCCTTTTGCTTGGTCGAGAGCGCGCCGGGCGCGAGCGAGGCGCCATGCAGCGCGTGGAAGCCCTGAAACGGGGCTTCCTGATGCTTGGCAAAGTCCCCCATGCCGCTCTTGATGGTCGCAAGTTCCGCCTTCCAGTCCATGACGATTCCTTTCCGAACGATCATATCGTGATGCGACAATATGTTTTTCGGGGCCTTTCGCCTTGAGCCAGAACAAAAAGCCCCCGAAACCGGGGGCTTTTTCTGCATTGCAGCAGATTTTTGGCTCAAGCCAGCATCGCCAGCGGATTTTCAAGGTTCTCGACGATCGCGGCCAGCAGCTGCGCGCCGAGCGCCCCGTCGATCACCCGGTGATCGACCGAGAGCGTCATCGACATCATCGTCGCGACCTCGATCTCGCCCGCGGCAGTCACCACCGGCTTCTTCACCCCGGCCCCGACCGCGAGAATCGCGCCATGGGGCGGGTTGATCACCGCGTCGAAATTCTCGATCCCGAACATCCCGAGGTTCGAGATCGCGAAGGCGCCGCCCTGATATTCCTGCGGCGCGAGCTTGCGTGCCCGCGCCCGCGCGGCCAGATCCTTCATCTCCGCCGAGAGTTTCGAGAGCGATTTCGCCTCCGCATCGAGCAGCACCGGCGTGAAGAGCCCGCCCTCGATCGCGACCGCGACCGCCACATCCGACGCCTTCATCTTCAACACCCGGTCGCCCGCCCAGACGGCATTGGCATCAGGCACCGCCTGCAGCGCGAGCGCCGAGGCCTTGATGATGAAATCATTGACCGAGAGCTTCACGCCCCGGCTCTCGAGCTTCTTGTTCAGCTCGCCCCGGAACGCCATCAGCGCATCGAGCCGCACCTCGCGGCGCAGATAGAAATGCGGGATCGTCTGCTTGGCCTCGGTGAGGCGCGCCGCGATCGTCTTGCGCATCCCGTCGAGCGCGACCTCCTCATAGACCCGCCCCTCATAGAGCTTGGCCACGTTCGAGGCCGAAGCCGCCGGGGCCGGGGCCGCAGCCGCCGCCACAGGCGCCGCCGCCGCAACCGGAGCCGCCGCGGGCGCCGCTTTCGCGCCCTCGACATCGGCCTTCACGATCCGCCCATGCGGCCCCGAGCCCGTGACCGTGCCCAGATCGACGCCCTTTTCCGCCGCGATCCGCCGCGCGAGCGGCGAGGCGAAGATCCGCGCGCCCGCGGCCTTCGGCGCCGGCGCCAGAGCCGCCACAGCCGCCGCCGGGGCTTCCGCCGCCGGGGCCGCCGCGACCGGCGCCGCCGCCTTCGGCGCGGCCTCGGCGCTTTCGCCCTCCTCGACCAGCACCGCAATCGGCGTATTGACCTTCACGCCGGCCGTGCCCGCCGCCACGAGGATCTTGCCGACGATCCCCTCATCGACCGCCTCGAACTCCATCGTCGCCTTGTCGGTCTCGATCTCGGCGAGAATATCCCCCGCCTTGACCTCATCGCCCTCTTTCACGAGCCATTTCGCAAGCGTCCCCTCCTCCATCGTGGGGGAGAGCGCCGGCATCAGGATTTCGGTTGCCATTCTCTCTCTCCCTCAGCGGTAGGTGACTTTTTCACCGCCGCGACGATCTCGTCGGGGGTGATCAGCGCAAGTTTCTCGAGGTTGGCCGCATAGGGCATCGGCACATCCTTGCCCGTGCAGTTGATCACCGGCGCGTCGAGATAATCAAACGCGCGCTCCATGATCACCGCGCTCAGATGGTTGCCGATCGAGGCGACCGGCCAGCCCTCCTCGACGGTCACACAGCGGTTGGTCTTCATCACGCTGGCCAGAACCGTGTCATAATCGAGCGGGCGCAGCGTGCGCAGGTCGATCACCTCGGCCGAGATCCCCTCGGCGGCGAGCGTCTGTGCCGCCTCGAGCGCATGGCTCACCCCGATCCCGAAGCTCACCAGCGTCACATCCGTGCCCTCGCGCCAGATCTTCGCCTTGCCGAACGGGATCGTGAAATCCTCGAGCGCCGGCACCTCGAAGCTGCGGCCATAGAGGATCTCGTTCTCAAGGAACACGACCGGGTTCGGGTCGCGGATCGCGGTCTTGAGCAGCCCCTTCGCATCCGCCGCCGAGTAAGGCATCACCACCTTCAGCCCCGGAACCTGCGCATACCAGGCCGCATAATCCTGGCTGTGCTGCGCGCCCACCCGCGCCGCCGCCCCGTTCGGGCCGCGGAACACGATCGGGCAACCCATCTGCCCGCCCGACATGTAAAGCGTCTTCGCCGCCGAGTTGATGATATGGTCCATCGCCTGCATGGCGAAGTTGAAGGTCATGAATTCGACGATCGGCCGCAGCCCGCCAAAGGCCGCGCCACAGGCGATGCCCGCAAAGCCATATTCGGTGATCGGCGTGTCGATCACCCGCTTGGCGCCGAACTCGTCCAAGAGCCCCTGGCTGATCTTGTAGGCGCCCTGATATTCGGCGACCTCCTCGCCCATCAGGAAGACCGTGCCATCGCCACGCATCTCCTCGGCCATCGCCTCGCGCAGCGCCTCGCGCACCGTCATCGTCTTCATCGGCGTGCCCTCGGGCCAATCGGCCGACGCGTTCGACACGACCGGCGCGGGCGCCGCCACGGCCGCCGGGGCGGGCGCGGAAGCCGCCGCCGGGGCAGGGGCCGCCGCCGCGGCCGGGGCGGGCGCGGCTTCCGCGCTCTCGCCCTCCTCGACCAGCACCGCGATCGGCGTGTTCACCTTCACGCCCGCCGTGCCCTCGGCCACCAGGATCTTGCCGACGACCCCCTCGTCGACCGCCTCAAATTCCATCGTCGCCTTGTCGGTCTCGATCTCGGCGATGATCTGGCCGGATTTGACCACATCCCCCTCCGTCACGAGCCATTTCGCAAGCGTCCCTTCCTCCATCGTGGGGGAGAGCGCGGGCATCAGGATTTCGGTTGCCATTCTCTCAGCTCCTCACGCGTAAATATCGGTCCAAAGCTCGCTCAGCGCGGGCTCGGGGCTTTCCTTGGAGAATTCCGCCGCCTCGTTGACGATCAGCTTGATCTCCTTGTCGATCGCCTTGAGATCGTCGTCGCTCGCATGCCCGCCGGTCAGCAGCAGCTCGCGCACCGCCTCGATCGCGTCACGCTCCTCGCGGATCTTCTGAACCTCCTCGCGCGAACGATATTTCGCCGGGTCCGACATCGAATGCCCCCGGTAGCGATAGGTCTTGACCTCGAGGATATACGGCCCCTTGCCCGCGCGGCAATGCGCCACCGCCTTCTCGCCCGCGGCCTTCACGGCGAGCACATCCATCCCGTCGACCTCTTCGCCCTCGATCCCGTAAGCCAGACCGCGGCCAAAGAGCGTGGTCGATTTCGTCGCCCGCGCCACCGAAGTGCCCATCGCATATTGGTTGTTCTCGATGACGAAAATCACCGGCAGATCCCAGAGCTCGGCCATGTTGTAGGTCTCATAGACCTGCCCCTGGTTGGCCGCCCCGTCGCCGAAATAGGCGAACGTCACCCGGTCGTTGCCCTTGTATTTGTCCGAAAACGCCAGCCCCGCGCCCAGCGGCACCTGCGCCGCCACGATCCCGTGGCCGCCGTAGAAATGCTTTTCCTTGGAGAACATGTGCATCGAGCCGCCCTTGCCGCGGCTGTAGCCGCCCTCGCGCCCGGTGAGCTCCGCCATCACCCCCTTCGGGTCCATCCCGCAGGCGAGCATATGGCCGTGGTCGCGATAGGAGGTGATCCGCTTGTCGCCCTCCGAAGCCGCCGCCTCGAGCCCGACGACCACCGCTTCCTGCCCGATATAGAGGTGACAGAAGCCGCCGATCAGCCCCATCCCGTAAAGCTGGCCTGCCTTCTCCTCGAAGCGCCGGATCAACAGCATTTCGCGGTAATATTTGAGCAGCTCTTCCTTCGAGACATTGGCGCCCGCGGCGGCCTGTGCCTCGGGTTGCTTGCGTGGTGCCATCGGGCATCCTCCCCTGAGACGAAGATAGTTCAACGTTAAACTACCTCTAGCAAAGCCCTCCGCAAAAGGCAACGCTTCGCAAGACGGGCCCGCGCCCGCGCCCCGGATTTGCCGCGAAAGCGCCGTTTCGACAGGCATCAGCCCGAAAAACAAGAAACCCCCGGGGCACCGGGGGCGGGAAGGGGGCGTCTCGCCTCTCCGGGCGGGCGCGCCTCAGCGGATCACGATCTCGTCGCGCCGGATCGTGCCCAGCACCTCGCGCGCGCGCTCATCGAGCAGGTCGAGGTCCAGATATTGATCCGAAAGCCGCCGCGTCAGGTTCGCCATCCGGTCCACCTCCGCGCGCAGCGCATCGCGCTCGGCGGTGCGGTCCTTGATCTCGGCATCGATCTGCACGCGCCGGAACACCCCGTAAGACCCTTGCACCGCGGCAAAGGTAAAATAGGCCCCGAGCACAAACGCGACGGAGGCAAAGATAAAGGGCCCGAGGGTGCGGCTCTTGTGCATGGGTTTCGCTCGATATGCCAAGGGTCCGCCTCTTCTTGGGCGGTCTGGGAATCATGCCACAGCGCAAGCGGCTTGGGAATCCCCCTCGCGGCGAAATCCGCCATATTTTCGGGGGCTTGCGCAAAATGTGAACGGGGGCCGCGAGGGGCCCCCGTCCGATCCGTCCGGCGCCGGGGCCTCAGCCCGCGATCGACGCCTGGTAGATCCCTTCGATCGTCTCGGCCAGCATCGCGTCGAACTCGGCGTCCGATTGCTGCGCGCTCAGCCCCTCGGTCAGCGCCCGCGAGAAGGACGCGATCATCCCGGTGTTCTGCGCCAGCATCTCGTTCGCGGTCTCGCGCGAATAGCCGCCCGAGAGCGCCACCACCTTGAGAACCTTCGGATGATCGACCAGCGGCTTGTAGAAATTCGCATTGGTCGGCAGCGAGAGCTTCAGCATCACCTTCTCATCCTCGCCCAGCGCCATCAGCTGCTCGAGAATCGCCTCCCGCAGCATCGCCTCGGCCGCCGCCTTGTCCGCGATCGAGATCGTGACCTCCGGCTCGACGATCGGCATCAGCCCATGGGCGATCACCGTTTTCGCCAGCTCGAATTGCTGCGCAACCACATCGCGGATCCCTTCGGCATTCGCCGCCGAAATCACCGAGCGCTCCTTGGTGCCGAAAATCCCGGCCTTCGCCGCGCGCGTCAGCAGATCTTCGAGCCCCGGGATCGGCTTCAGCGTCTGGCAGCCCTTGACCTCGGCCTCGAGCCCCTTGTCGATCTTCAGGAACGGCACCACGCCGCGCTTTTCCCACAGATAGGTCGCCGTCGGGATCCCGTCGATCTCGCGGTCCATGGTCTGCTCGAACAGAATCGCGCCGATCACCTTCTCGCCGGTGAAGGCGGGCGATTTGATGATCCGCGAGCGCATCGCATGGATCATGTCGAACATTTCGGTCTCGCCCGAATAGGCATCCTCTTCGATGCCATAGAGCTTCAGCGCCTTCGGCGTCGAGCCGCCCGATTGGTCGAGCGCGGCGATGAAGCCCTGGCCCTTCTGGATCTGTTCGGTCTGCTTCGCATTCGCCATGATGGCCCCCTTGGTGTTGAAACGCCGGTCGCCCGGCCTTGTGCCCCGGATACAGGCTCGGCCGCGCGCGCGCAATTCTGAGAACGCTAACAGCCCGCCCCGAAGGGAAAAGGCGGCCCTTGGGCCGCCTGTCGCTTATTTCATCAGCGCCGCGACGCCGGGCAATTCCTTGCCTTCCATCCATTCGAGGAAGGCCCCGCCCGCGGTCGAGATATAGCTGAAATCGCCCGCAACGCCCGCCTTGTTGAGCGCCGCAACCGTGTCGCCGCCCCCCGCGACCGAGGTCAGCGCGCCCGCCTTCGTCAACCGCGCCGCCGCCTGCGCCGCCGCATTCGTCGCCGTGTCGAACGGCGCGATCTCGAAGGCGCCGAGCGGGCCGTTCCAGATCAGCGTTTTCGAGGCCTCGAACACCGCCACGATCGCCGCGACCGAGGCCGGCCCCGCATCGAGAATCATCGCATCCATCGGGCAGGCATCCGCCGCCACGACCTCATTCGCCGCCCCGGCGGCAAATTCGCGCGCCACCACCACATCCGAGGGCAGCACGATCCGGCAGCCCGTCTCGGCGGCCTTCTCCATGATCTCGCGCGCAGTCTCGGCCATCTCGCGCTCGGCGAGCGACTTGCCGACATCGATCCCCTTCGCCACGAGGAAGGTGTTGGCCATCCCCCCCCGATCACCAGGTTCTCGACCTTCGCGACGAGGTTCGACAACAGCTCGATCTTGGTCGAGACCTTCGCCCCGCCCACGACCGCCGTCACCGGCCGCACCGGCGCGCCCAGCGCCGCTTCGAGCGCCTTGAGCTCCGCCTCCATCAGCCGCCCCGCCGCCGAGGGCAGGATATGCGCCACCCCCTCGGTCGAGCTATGCGCCCGGTGCGCGGCCGAAAACGCGTCGTTGACATAAACCTCGCCAAGCGCCGCCATCGCCGCCGAAAGCTCGGGGGCGTTCTTCTCCTCGCCCGCATGGAAGCGGGTGTTCTCCAACAGCACGACCTCGCCCGGCGCCATCGCCGCCACCGCCTTCTTGGCCGGCGCCCCGATGCAATCCTCCGCGAACACCACCGGCGCGCCGAGCTTTTCGGCCAGCACCGGCACCAAGGGCCGCAGGCTCATCTCCGGCACCACCTTGCCCTTCGGCCGCCCGAAATGCGCCAGCAACACCGGCTTGCCGCCCGCGGTCAGAATGTCGCGCACCGTCGGCACGATCTTCTCGATCCGCGTCGCATCGGTCACCACACCGTTTTCCACCGGCACGTTGATATCGACCCGCACCAGCACGACCTTGCCCGAAAGATCCATCTCGTCGAGCGTTTTCCAAGCCATTCGTCTTCTCCTGAGTTGCGCGCAGGGCGGGGAGGGCCCGGGGGCTGCCCGCGCGGTTCACGCAAACTTGCCCTGATGTGAGGGTGCCGTCAACGGCACGCGGCGCTTTCGTCTTCCGAATCCCGCACGCCTTCCCTAAAGTCGCAAAAAATTTCGAGGAGGACCGTCATGGCCGAAATCAAAGATCCCGAGAACACCATCATCATCGAGCTGAAAGACGGCCCCGTCGTCATCGAACTGCTCGCCGATGTCGCGCCGCTGCACACCGAGCGGATGAAACAGCTCGCCCGCGACGGCGCCTATGACAACGTCGCCTTCCACCGCGTGATCGACGGCTTCATGGCCCAGACGGGTGACGTCGAACACGCCAATATGGAAAAGGATTACAACCCCCGCCGCGCCGGCACGGGTGGCTCGCAATATCCTGATCTGAAAGCGGAATTCTCGCGCCTGCCGCATGATCGCGGCACTTTGGGCGCGGCGCGCTCGATGAACCCGAACTCGGCCAACTCGCAGTTCTTCATCAACTTCGCCGACAACCATTTCCTCAACGGCCAATATACCGTCTACGGCCGCGTGCTCTCGGGCATGGAATTCGTCGACAAGATCGCCCGCGGCGAGCCGCCGGCCTCGCCCGACCGGATGATCTCGGTCAAGGTCGCCGCCGATGCGTAACTTGGGCAAACGCGCGCTCCTCGGCGCGGCGCTGGCGCTCGGCCTCGGCGGGGCGCTCGGTTCGGCCGCGGCTTTTGCCCAGGATGGTACCACCGTCCCCGACGGCCCGGGCCCCAACCTCGTGCTGCAGATCGGCGGCTCGGAAACCGGCAAGGTCGTCATCGACCTGCTCCCCGATGTCGCGCCCAAACACGTGGCCCAGATCACCGCGCTCGCCAAGGAAGGCGCCTATGACAACGTGGTCTTTCACCGCGTGATCGACGGCTTCATGGCGCAAACGGGCGATGTGCAATTCGGCAAACGCGGCGGCGATCTGCAGATGGCCGGCATGGGCGGCTCGAAACTGCCCGACCTGCCGGCGGAATTCTCGAACCGCTCCTTCACCCGCGGCATGGTCGGCATGGCCCGCTCCGCCGATCCGAACTCGGCCAACTCGCAGTTCTTCATCATGTTCGACGCCGCCCCCCATCTCGATGGCCAATACACGATCGTGGGTCATGTCGTCGAAGGCATGGATCTCGTCGACAAGATCAAGAAGGGCGATGCCCGGATGAACGGCCTCGTCGAAGACCCCGATTACATCGTCTCGGCGACCGTCGAGGAGTAACGGCGGAAGATCAGGGCAGGGGGGAGACGCGGGGGGCCAGCCCCCCGACCCCCCCGCCGGAGGGGTTTTCCACCCCTCCGGACCTCCCCGAGGATATTTTCGGCAAGATGAAAGAGAAAGGGGCGCCCGGCAGGAGCGCCCCTTTTGCTTTTCATCTTGCCCCAAAAATCCCGGGGGGAGGCCGCAGGCCGGGGGGCAGCGCCCCCCACGCCGTCAGTCGATCTGCACCAGCGCGTGGCGCTTCTTGCCCGCCGAGAGTTTCAGCGGCTCGGCGAAATCGCCGGCATGGAACATCCGCCCGGCTTCGGTGCAGATATCGTCGTTGACCTTCAGTCCGCCCTCGGCGATCAGCCGCTTGCCGTCCTTGCCGGTTTTGGCCAGCCCCGAGCGCAGCACGAGCTGCGCCAGCGAAATCCCCTCGGCCAGCTCCTCGGGCGCCAGGCTCAGCGTCGGCAGATCCTCGCCCACGCCGCCCTTCTCGAAGACCTCGCGCGCGGTCGCTTCCGCCGCCGCAGCCGCCTCCGCGCCATGCAGAAGCGTCGTCACCTCATTGGCGAGGATGATCTTCGCGCCATTGATCTCGGCGCCCCCGAGCGCGCCCAGCCGCTCGCACTCCTCGACCGGCAGCTCGGTATAGAGCTTGAGGAAGCGCCCGACATCGGCATCGGTCGTGTTGCGCCAGAACTGCCAGAACTCATAGGCCGAGAGCATCTCGCCCGAGAGCCACACCGCGCCGCCCTGGCTCTTGCCCATCTTGCGCCCGTCCGAGGTGGTCAGAAGCGGCGTCGTCAGCCCGAAGATCTCGCGGTCGAGCACGCGGCGCGTGAGATCGATCCCGTTGATGATATTGCCCCATTGATCCGAGCCGCCCATCTGCAACAGGCACCCGTAGCGCCGGTTCAGCTCAAGGAAATCATAGGCTTGCAAGATCATGTAGTTGAATTCGAGGAAGCTCAGGCTCTGCTCGCGATCGAGCCGCGATTTCACCGATTCAAACGAGAGCATCCGGTTGACCGAGAAATGCCGCCCGATATCGCGCAGGAAATCGAGGTAATTGAGCTCATCGAGCCATTCGGCGTTGTTGCGCATCAGCGCGCCATTGCCCGCGTCCTGATAATCGAGATAGCGCGCGAACACCCGCTGCATCCCGTCGATATTGGCGTCGATCTGCGCGGGCGTGAGCAGCGGGCGCTCCTCCGAACGGAAGCTCGGGTCGCCCACTTTCGTCGTGCCCCCGCCCATCAGCGTGATCGGCTTGTTGCCGGTCTTCTGGAACCAGCGCAGCAGCATGATATTGAGCAGATGCCCCACATGCAGGCTCGCCGCCGTTGCATCATAGCCGATATAGGCGGTCACCATCCCCTTCGCCAATGCCGCGTCGAGCTCCTGCAGATCGGTGCAATCCGCAAGGAAGCCGCGCTCGATGATGATCCGAAGAAAGTCAGATTTGGGGTGGTAGGTCATCGTGCTTGTTCCTTTGCTGCGCCCATGCGTATATCGGCGCATCAGCGAAAGGGGAAGCCATGTTGAAACCGGGGCCGGTCTGGGCAGTGGGGACAATGTCGGGAACCTCGCTCGATGGCGTCGATGCGGCGCTCGTGCTGACCGATGGCACCCGCATCCTCGATTTCGGCCGCGCCGATTATCGCCCCTATTCCGAGGCCGAACGCGAAACCCTGCGCGCAGCCCTTGGCCGCTGGCCCGGTGAGCCCGGGGTCGAGGCGGCGGCCGAAGTCGTCGAGACCGCCCATGCCGAGCTCCTCTCGACCCTTCTCGAGGCGCGGCTCGTCGGCTTTCACGGCCAGACGCTGGCCCATGACCCCGACGGCCGTCAGGGCCCCCGCCGCACCCATCAGGCAGGCTCGGGCACGGTGCTGGCCGAGGTGCTCGGCCGCCCCGTGGTGTGGGATTTCCGCTCGATGGATGTCGAGCTCGGCGGTCAGGGCGCGCCGCTCGTGCCGTTTTTCCACTTCGCCTGCGCGAAATGGGCCGGGCTCACCGCGCCGGTGGCGATCCTGAACCTCGGGGGCGTTGGCAATGTCACCTGGCTCGACCCGCGCGCGCCGGGCCCCGAGGTGCCCGGCGCGGTGCTCGCTTTCGATACCGGCCCCGCCAATGCCCCGCTCAACGATCTGATGCGCGCGCGCGGGCTCGGCGAGGTCGATGAAGGCGGCGCGCTCGCCCGGGCGGGGCGGGCCGACGAGGGCCTCCTCGCGCGGTTCCTGGCCCATCCCTATTTCCTGCGCATCCCGCCCAAGTCTTTGGATCGCAACGATTTCAACCCGCTCTTCGCGGCGCTCGAGGGGCTTTGCGACGCCGATGCCGCCGCCACGCTCACCGCCTTCGCCGCCGCCGCCGTCGCCCGCGGCTTTGAGCATTTCCCCAGCCCCCCCAGCGCGCTCTATGTCGCCGGTGGCGGCCGGCTCAACGAGGCGCTGATGGTCGAGCTCGCCGCGCGCGTGGGCGTGCCCGTCGCCCCCGTCGAAGATCTCGGCCTCGATGGCGACATGCTCGAGGCGCAGGCCTTCGCCTATCTCGCCGTGCGCGTGGCCCGCGGCCTGCCCACCACCGCCCCCACCACCACCGGCGTCGCGGCCTTCGTCGGCGGCGGCCAGATCAGCCAGCCCGACTGAGCCCGCCGCGCTTGACGCCCGCCCCGCGCCGCATTATTTCGCCCAAGCCGAAAAACGTGCGGCCGGTCAGGTTACCCCGGCCCCGAGGCGCCCCCCGCGCCCGGAGTTAGTCGAGTTTTCGAACCCACGGCACCTAAACATGCGGGCCCCGCCCGCCGCAAAGGTGCATGATGCAAAAACCGAACCCGAAACGTGAGAAACTCACGATCCTGCTCGCACAGGTCTTCATCTCCTGCCTGATGGCGCTGATGATGACCTTCCTCTTCTCGATCCTCGTCGCCGAGGGCCTCACCCCGGGCTGGCCGCTGCGCTGGCTCGAGCATTTCCTCGCCGCCTGGCCGGTGGCCTTCGTGCTCTCGCTCTTCGTCGGCCCGCTCGCCTTCAAACTCGCCTTCTGGGTGATGCACCGCGTCGCCGGGCCCGCCTGATCGGATCAGCCTGATCGGGCCCGCCTGATCGGGCCAGCGCGTCGCATGGCGGGGCAGGGCGGGGCGTGCTATACTCGGCTGAACGCGCGAGGAGGTGTCCCATGGCCCATCCCGTTTCCGCCCCGTCCTCCGCCCCCCGCTTCTCGGCCCGCGCGGCGGCGGTCTTCCTGATCGGACTGGCCTCTCTGGTGATGGCGCTCTCGGGCCTTGTGCTCGCCATCGCGCCCTCGGGCCGGATCGCCCAGACCGGCGACTGGACCGCGCTCGGCCTCTCCCGGCCGGGTTGGGAGAGCCTGCATCTGACGATGGGCGCGCTCTTTCTCGGCGCGGGCGGCTGGCATATCGCGCTGCATGGGTCGGTGATCATCAACCTTCTGCGCGGCGCGGGCGGCGCGGTCCTGGGCCACCGGCGCGAACTGGCCCTCGCCGGCGCGCTCGTGGCGCTGGTGCTCGTCACCGCGCTCGCCGATTGGCCGCCCGCAAGCTGGCTTGCCGATCTGCAAGGCTGGTTCAAACGCGATTTCTGGTGAGCCCGCCGCCGTCTCAGACGCCCTCAGCGCGGGATCGCAAACCCCGGCGGCGCGAGCTCGAACCCCTCGAAGCGGAACCCCGGGCTCACCGTGCAGCCGACCAGCGACCACGCCCCCCAACTGCGCGCCGATTGCCAATGCCCCGCCGGCACGATCGCCTGAACCACCTCGCCGCCGAGCACATCCGCCCCCAGAACCACATCGCGCCGCGGCCCGGCATCGTGCTCCGACATCCCGAGCACCAAAGGCGCGCCCGCGTGAAAATGCCAGATCTCCGCCGCATCGACCCGGTGCCAATGGCTGCGCTCACCGGCCTTGAGCAAGAACAGGATCGCCGTGCCCGCCGGCCGCGCGCCCGCCTCCGCCGCTGCCCGCCAGGTCTCGCGATACCACCCTCCCTCGGGGTGCGGCAAAAGCCCCAGCTCCGCGATGATCCGATCCGCCTCTTCCATTCCGTCCTCCCGTTTCTTCTTGGCCCAAATACGCCCGCCGGAGGCCTGAAAGTCAAAGAAAACCCCGCCGGAACGCTGCGTTCCGGCGGGGTCATGCGTATTTTTGCCAAGAAGAAACCGAAGGTCGGTCTTCTGACTTATTTCAGGATCGAACGACCCGCATATTCGGCGGTCTCGCCCAGCATTTCCTCGATGCGGATCAGCTGGTTGTATTTCGCCAGCCGGTCGGAGCGCGCGAGCGAGCCGGTCTTGATCTGGCCGCAGTTCGTCGCCACCGCGAGATCGGCGATCGTCGCATCCTCGGTCTCGCCCGAACGGTGCGACATGACGTTGGTATAGCGCGCGCGATGCGCCATCTCGACCGCCTGCAGCGTCTCGGTGAGCGAGCCGATCTGGTTGACCTTGACGAGCATCGAGTTCGCCACGCCCTGCTTGATCCCCTCGGCCAGACGCGCGGGGTTGGTCACGAAGAGGTCGTCGCCGACGAGCTGCACCTTGTCGCCGAGCTTCTCGGTGAGCATCTTCCAGCCCGCCCAGTCATCCTCGGCCATGCCATCCTCGATCGAGATGATCGGATAGGCCGCGCAGAGCTTCGCCAGATAGTCGGCGTTCTCTTCCGAGCTGAGCGACAGGCCTTCGCCCTTCATCTCGTATTTGCCGCCCTTGTAATATTCGGTCGAGGCGCAATCGAGCGCGAGATAGATATCCTCGCCCGGCTTGTAGCCCGCCTTCTCGATCGATTTCAGGATCAGATCGAGCGCCGCCGTGGTCGAGCTGAGGTTCGGCGCAAAGCCGCCCTCATCGCCAAGCCCGGTCGAGAGGCCCGCCGCGGTCAGCTCTTTCTTGAGCGTGTGGAACACTTCCGAGCCCATCCGCACCGCGTCGCGGATATTGCCCGCGCTCACCGGCATGATCATGAATTCCTGGATGTCGATCGGGTTGTCGGCATGTTCGCCGCCGTTGATGATGTTCATCATCGGCACCGGCAGGATCCGCGCCGCGGCGCCGCCGACATAGCGGTAGAGCGGCTGCGCGGTGTAATCGGCCGCGGCCTTGGCGCAGGCGAGCGAGACGCCGAGGATCGCATTGGCGCCGAGCCGGCTCTTGTTCGGCGTGCCGTCGAGCTCGATCATCGCGCGGTCGATGGCGACCTGCTCGGTCACATCCTCGCCCACCAGGTTCTCGGCGATCTCGCCGTTGACGGCCATCACCGCCTCGAGCACGCCCTTGCCCATGTAGCGGGCCTTGTCGCCGTCGCGGCGTTCCACCGCCTCATGGGCGCCGGTCGAGGCGCCCGAGGGCACGGCCGCGCGGCCCATGGTGCCGTCTTCGAGGGTGACGTCCACCTCGACGGTCGGGTTGCCGCGGCTGTCGAGGATTTCGCGCGCGTGGATGTCGATGATCGTGCTCATGTCGGTCCCCTGCTTGGGTGCTGAAGTCGCGCCCTCTATAGACCCGGGCGGGCCATCCGAAAAGGCCCAAGCGCCGAAAAACCGACGCCCCGGCGCATGTTAGCGACGAAGGTCGGCGCGCCGGCGCCGCGCCTGACGCCAGAGCGTATAGAGCCCCGAGCCGACGATCACCGCCCCCCCGCGAGCGTCGCGCCATCGACCGGCTCGGCAAAGATCGCCGCCCCGATGATCAGCGCAAACACCAGCCGCGTGTAGCGGAACGGCGTGATCACCGAGACCTCGCCGATCCGCATCGCCGCGATCAGCGCGTAATAGGCGCCGGTGCCGAAGACGAGGGCGCCCGCGAAATAGGCCGCCTCGAGCGGCGAGGGCGCGCGCACCGGCTCGGGCGAGAGCGCGGCCATCACCACCCCCGCCGGGATCACCGAGGCAAAGCCCCAGGTCGCGAGCATCAGCGAGCTGACCTCGCGCGGCACCCGCCGGGTGACCACATCGCGCGCCGCGAGCCCGATCACCGCCGCAACCGCCAAAAGCGAGAGCGCCGAGAACCCCTCGGTGCCGGGCCGAATCACGATCAGGACGCCTGCGAACCCCACCCCGATCGCGAGCCAGCGCCGCCAGCCCACCGTCTCGCCCAGAAACAGCGCCGCCCCCAGCGTCACCGCCAGCGGCGTCGCCTGCAAGATCGCCGAAGCCTGCGCGAGGGGCGTCAACGCCACCGCCGAGACAAAACACATCGTGCCGATCAGCTCGGTGGCATTGCGCATCAGGACCGGCCCCGACAGAAGCCCCCGCGTGACCAGCCGCTCGCGCCGCAAGAGCGCCACCACCGCATAGATCGCCGCGCCCCCCGCGCCGAGGATCGCGAGCACCTCGCCCAGCGGCAGCCCCCGCGCCAGCGCCTTGACGAACATGTCCTCAAGCGCAAAGCCCGCCATCGCGAGCACCATCAACAAGCTGCCGCGCAGGTTTTCCATCTCGCTCCCCGGGTTGCCCTGCCGCCGCTCTGCCCGAGCCTGTCCGCGCGGTCAAATCCGCGATTGTGCCCGGCACAAGTTAGCGTAGCGCCCCCTCGATATCGGCCCAGATCGGCAGATGGTCCGAGGCGCGCCGCGCCAGCGGGCTGTCGAAGACCCCCATCCGCACCACCCGCAGCCCCGGCGTCACCACCACCCGATCAAGCCGCCCGACCGGCGCGAACGCGGGGTAGGAGGCCCCCGGCGCATGGATCTGAAAGCCGGTGAGCGCCTCAAAGCCGCGGCTCTCCGACCATTCATTGAAATCCCCGATCGCGAGCGCGGGGCCGGGGGCTGCGCGCAAGATCTCGGCCAGCCGCCCCCATTGCGCGCGCCGATCCGCGCGCCGCAGCCCCAGATGCGCCGCGATCAGCGTGAAGGGCGCCGCCCCCTCATGCGCGAGCCGCGCCGCCAGCGCGCCCCGCGGCTCGAGCCCGGGCAGATCGAGCCCCTCGACCGCAATCGCCCGCGTGCCGCGCCGCACGAGGATCGCCTGCCCATGCCAGCCGAGGCTGTCCGGCCCCGTACGCGGCCCATCGATGCGCAGAAAATCGCTCTCCGCCTCGATCAGCTTTTCGGGCAGCGCGGCGGGCCGCGCCCCCATCCGCCGGTCGACCTCCTGCAGCGCGATGACATCGGCGCTCAGCGCATTGAGCACGGCCAGGATCCGCGCCGGATCGGTCTTGCGATCGGTGCCGACACATTTGTGCAGATTATAGGAGGCGATGCGAATTGACATGATTTCAATGTTTTGCGAGGCGCTCTTCAAGTTCCGCAGAAGGTGCGGCTGACCCGCTCCTCGGGGCGCGGCGCGGCCTCGAGATCGACAAATTCCGCCGCCGCCTCGAAGGGCCGCTCAAGCGCCGCCATCAGCCGCTCGAAAGGCCCCAGATCGCCCGCCACCGCCGCCGCGATCGCCTCCTCGACACGGTGGTTGCGCGCGATCCGCACCGGGTTCGCCCCCGCCATCACCGCTTCGGGCTCCGCCTCGCGCGCAAGCCGCGCCCGCCACTCCGGCGCCCAGGTGTCAAAGGCCGCAGGCTCGGCAAATTCCTCCCGCGCCGCGCCCGTCGAAAGGCCGCGGAAGGTGCGGGTGAAATCCGCGCCCTCGGTCGCCATCCGCCCGAGCAAGCCCTCGATCAGTGGCAAATCCTCCGGCCCGGCCGCCGCGAGCCCGATCTTGGCGCCCATCCGCGCCCGCCACTCGGCCTGAAACAGCGGCCCGAAGCCGTTGACCGCCGCGCTCGCCGCCTCGATCGCCGCGGCCTCATCGGCGCCCATCAGCGGCAAGAGGCAGGAGGCAAACTGCGCCAGATTCCACGCCCCGATCTGCGGCTGCGCGGCATAGGCATAGCGGCCATAACTGTCGATCGAGGAAAACACCGTGTTCGGGTGATAGGCATCCATGAAGGCGCAGGGCCCGAAATCGATCGTCTCGCCGGAAAGCGCCATGTTGTCGGTGTTCATCACCCCATGGATGAACCCCACCGCCATCCAGCGCGCAATCAGCCGCGCCTGCGCCGCCACCACCGCCTCAAGCAGCGCAAGCGGCGTGTTGGCCTGCGGATAATGGCGCGAAATCAGTGTGTTGCAGAGCGTTTCTAATGCGTCCACATCGCCCCGCGCGGCGAAATACTGGAACGTGCCGACCCGGAAATGGCTCGCCGCCACCCGGGTCAGAATCGCGCCCGGCCGCGCAAACCCATCGCGCACCACCCGCTCGCCCGTCGCCACCGCCGCAAGCGCCCGCGTCGTCGGGATCCCGAGCGCGGCGAAACTCTCGCTCACCAGATATTCGCGCAACACCGGCCCGAGCCAGGCCCGCCCGTCGCCGCGCCGCGAAAACGGCGTCGGCCCCGCGCCCTTGAGCTGCAGATCAAACCGCGCGCCATCCGGCGCCACCACCTCGCCGATCAAGATCGCCCGCCCGTCGCCCAAAGACGGCACCCAGCCGCCAAACTGATGCCCCGCATAGGCCATCGCGATCGGCTCGGCGCCCGCAGGCAGCGCATTGCCCGCCAGCATCGCAAGCCCCTCCGGCCCGGCAAGCCACTCGGCCTCGAGCCCGAGCCGCGCGGCAAGCCCGCGGTTGAGCGCCAAAAGCACGGGCGCCGCCACCGGGGTGGGCGCCTGGGGCGCGTAAAACCGCCCGGGCAGGCGGGCATAGCTGTTGTCGAAAACGGGCGTCATCTTGCCTCCTGCGGCTGATCTGGGGCGGGCGCCGGGCGCGTCAACCCGGCGTGCCGCCCGACCTGGCCGATTTGTGCGTATTTGGACCAAGAAGAAACCCCTTCGCTTCTTCTTGGAAAAAATACGCAAAATCCGCCGCTCAAAGCCGCGCGAGACGCTCGGTCAAAAGCGCATAGAACCCCGCCGCATCGGCCTTTCCGACAAAATAGGCATTCGCCGGCCGATCCGTCACCCCCCACCAATCGGCAACCGTCATGCCGAGCGTCAGCTCCGAGCCAGTCTCGATCTCGACATTGATATGGCGCCCCTCGAAAAGCTCGGGTTTGAGCAGATAGGCGATCACGCAGGGGTCATGTAGCGGCGCGCCCTCGGAGCCATATTTCGCCATGTCGAACCGCTCGAAGAAATCCGTCCAGGCGGCGACGGCCTGGCCAACCGGCGTGCCAAGCGCGCGAAACGCCTCGATCCGGGTGCGCGTGGTGAGCACCTGATGCGTTGCATCGAGCGGCAAGACCACCAGCGGCACCCCGGATTTGAACACGATCTCAGCCGCTTGCGGGTCGACGTAAATGTTGAACTCGGCCGCGGGCGTGGTGTTGCCGACCTCGAAATAAGCCCCGCCCATCGCCACGATCTCGGCCACCCGCGGGATGATGTCGGGGGCGCGGGCAAAGGCGGTGGCGACATTCGTCAGCGGCCCGAGGGTGCACAGCGTGACCGAGCCCGGCGGCTCCTTGCGCAGCGTTTCGATCAGGAAATCAACCGCATGCTGGCTCTCGAGCGGCATCGTCGGCGGCGCGAGCGCGATCCCGTCGAGGCCGGTCTTGCCATGCACATATTCCGCCGTGACCAGCGCGCGCTGCATCGGCCGGTCGCAGCCGGCAAACACCCGCATCTCGCGCCGCCCGGCCAGCTCGCAGATCTTGCGCGCGTTTTCCTCGGTGCGCGCGAGCGGCACATTGCCCGCCACGCAGCAGATCCCCAGCACCTCGAGCTCCTCGCTCGCCAGCGCCAGCAGGATCGCGACCGCGTCGTCTTGTCCGGGGTCGGTGTCGATGATGATCTTGCGTGCCATCGGGCCCTCCTGTTTGGCGCCGAGAGTGTCGCAGCCCGGCGCGGGAGTCCAGATCCGCCCGATTGGTCAAAACTCCGCCACAATCGGCAAATAGTTAACGAGTCGTGAAGAGATCAGACCGGGCTAACCGGCCTCCCGAACCGGCAGACGAGGCAGACATGACCAAGACCGTGCATCATCTGATGATTTGTGCCCCCGCGATGGCGGGGCTTGCGGGGCAGGTGGCGCGCGCGCTTGCCCAGGGCCGCGACCGGCTCGCCGAGGCGGGCTATGGCGCCGCCGCGATCGGGCCGAGCGCCAGCGCGCAGATCCATATCGACGAGACGCTGATCGGGCGCGTGCCGCAGGGGCTTGCGGGGTTCTTCCCGCAGGTGGGCGGGCGGGCGCGCGATTACGCCGGGCGGCTCGGCGGGCCGGTGGGGCGGCTGGTCATCACGACGCTGCCCTATGACCTTTATTACCCGATGATGTGGCGCTTTCTGGCGCATCGTCGCGCGGTGCAACCCTTTGCCGAGATGGCCGAGCTCCTCGTCGCGCGCGAGCGGGGCTGGGTCGAGCTGGTGAGCGAGCTGAGCGCGGCGCTCGGAGCGCGCGAGACGGTGATCCTGCCCGCGCCGGTGCGCGGCGAGGAGGCGCTCGCGGCGCTGGTGCCCGGCGCCTCGCTGCCGATGCCGCCCGCCGCCGCTCAGGAGAACGTGCCCGATACCGGCCTTGTGATGCTGCAGCGGCTCTACCGCTCCGGCGCGACGATCGCGCCGCGCCAGATCCAGCGCCTGATGCAGTTTCACGCCCGCCAGCCGCAGCCCGCGCCGCTCGCCGCCTTTTCCGCGCTCGAAGCCGCGCGCCTGCGCCGCCGCTATCAGGCCGATCTCGCCACGCTTGCCGCGCGCCCCGGCGTGCGGATCGGGGCGGCGCCCGAGCTCGTGCTCGCCGCGGAATGAGCAAAAGCCCCGGATCGCTCCGGGGCTTTTTATTTTAGGACAAGGGCTTAGCCGTCGAAGTTCACATCTTCGATGAGCTTGAGCGCCTCCGGCCGCAGCCGCGCCATCTCGGTCAGGCTCAGGCTGTCGGGGGTGAACTCGCCCCAGCTCTCGACCAGCGCCGAGCGCGCCACACCCGGTTTGATCGGGAATTCATGGTTGGTCTCGGCATAGATCCGCTGCGCCTCGTCGGAGGCCAGAAACTCCATGAGTTTCAAGGCGTTGTCGCGGTTCGGCGCGGATTTCGTCATCGCCACGCCAGAGATGTTCACATGCGTGCCGCCGCCCTCGAAGACCGGGAAGACGATGTTGACCGCATTCGCCCACGGGATCTGTTCGGGGTCGGCGAGCATCTGGCCCATGTAATAGGTGTTGCCGAGCGAGATGTCGCATTCGCCCGCCCAGATCGATTTCACCTGGCTGCGGTCATTGCCCTCGGGGCGCTTGGCGAGGTTGGCTTTCACCCCCTCGAGCCAGGCGCGCGTCGCCTCGGGGCCGTGATGGGCGAGGAAGGCCGCGGTCAGCGCGACGTTGTAATCCGAGGTGAAGGGGCGGGTGCAGATCCGGCCTTTCCATTTCGGGTCGGCGAGGTCTTCGTAGGTGGTCACCTCGCCCGGCGCGACGCGGTCCTTGCTGGCGTAGACGATGCGCGCGCGCGAGGTCAGGCCGAACCAGTGCTGGCCCGGGTCGCGGAATTCGGCGGGGATCGCGGCCTCGAGGGCGGGGTCGTCGACGGCTTGGGTGACGCCGGCCGCGACCACCTGATCGAGCCGCGCGATATCGACCGTCATCACCAGATCGGCAGGCGAGCGCGCGCCCTCGGCGGTCAGCCGTTCGACCATGCCCTTGTCGACGAAGGCGACATTGACGTTGATCCCGGTTTCGGCGGTGAAGGCGTCAAAGAGCGGCTGCACGAGCTCGGGCTGGCGGTGGGAATAGACATTGACGTCCTCGGCGAGCGCCGGGGCCGCGGTGAGCGCGGGGATCAGGGCCAGAAGGATGCGCTGGGTCATGGGTGACTCCTTTGGTCAGGTTTTTGCCTGACTAGCCGGTGAGCGGGCGTGGGTCAATAGTTGAGTGAAGTTATCGGCTATCGCCTGCCCGGCGCCGCGCGGGTGGCGGCGGCGGAGCCTCCGGCGGGGATATTTTCACATCGTTGAAGGGGGGCGCTCAGCCCGCCATGGCCTCTTCCAGCGCCTCGAACGCGGCCATCCAGAGCTCCTCGGCGCGGCCCATCGCCTCGCGCGCTTCGGCATGTTTGAGCAGCCATTTGTCGCGCTCGGCCGCGCGGGAGGCCTCGTAAAGCTCCGGGTCGGCGAGTTTTTCATCCAGCTTTTCAAGCATTTCCGAGAGCTTGTTCACGCGCTCTTCGCATTTGCGCGCCTCCGCCCGCAGCGCGAGAACCGCATCGCGCGAGGGGCGCGCGGGCTTCTCGGTGGCTTTCGGCTTGGCCGCGGCTTTCTCGGCCGGATCGCCCGCCAGAAGCTCGGCCCGGTAGCTCTCGAGATCGCCACCATAGGGCGCCACCGCGCCGCCCTTCACCAGCCAGAGCCGGTCGGCCGCGAGGCTGAGCAGGTGCATGTCGTGGCTGACCAGCACCACCGCGCCCGAATAGGCGGTCAGCGCCTCGACCAGCGCCTCGCGGCTCTCGATGTCGAGATGGTTGGTCGGCTCGTCGAGGATCAGCAGATGCGGCGCATCGAGCGTGGCCAAGAGCAGCGAGAGCCGCGCCTTTTGCCCGCCCGAGAGCTTGCGCACCTCGGTTTCCGCCTGATCGGCGCCAAGGCCAAACCCCGCCAGCCGCGCGCGCAGCTTCGCCTGATGTTCCTCCGGGCGCAGCCGTTGCAGATGCAAAAGCGGGCTCGCGCCGAGATCGAGCTCATCGACCTGATGCTGGGCGAAATAGCCGATCCGCAGCTTGGACGAGCGCGTGATGCGCCCCTCGCTCACCTCAAGTTTGCCCGCCAAGAGCTTGGAAAGCGTGGATTTCCCCTCGCCGTTGCGGCCCAGGAGCGCGATCCGGTCATCCTGGTCGATGCGCAGGTTGAGCCGTTTGAGCA
The DNA here is from genome assembly GCF_001856665.1 of Rhodobacter xanthinilyticus. Lineage (NCBI taxonomy): Bacteria > Pseudomonadati > Pseudomonadota > Alphaproteobacteria > Rhodobacterales > Rhodobacter > Rhodobacter xanthinilyticus. The sequence goes on from NZ_CP017781.1 coordinate 1,643,070, forward strand.
CCGGCGTGCCGCCATAGCCCACCGAGGCGCTCTCGAGTGCGATGATCGGCGGGCTGAGCTGTTCGGGGGCGGGGAAGGTGAAGACCTGTTTGGCCGCCTCTTCGGGGGCGGTGATCGGCACCATCTTCTCGAGCATCTTGACGCGCGCCTGCGCCTGGGCGGCCTTGGTGGCCTTGGCCTTGAAGCGGTCAACGAAACTTTGCAGATGGGCGCGCCGCGCATCCTGCTTCTTCGCTTCGGCGGCCAGAACGGCGCGCTGCTCGGCGCGGGTGCGCGCGAACGTATCGTAGCCGCCCTGATAGAGCGTCAGCTTGCGGTTCTCGAGATGCAGGATCGCGCCCACCGCCCGGTTCAGCAGATCCCGGTCATGCGAGATCACGATCACCGTATGCGGATAGCGCGCGAGATATTGCTCGAGCCAGAGCGCGCCCTCGAGGTCGAGATAGTTCGTCGGCTCGTCGAGGAGCAGAAGATCGGGCTGCGCGAAGAGCACGCCCGCGAGCGCGACGCGCATCCGCCAGCCGCCCGAGAAATCCGAACAGGGGCGGCGCTGCGCCTCCGCATCAAAGCCGAGCCCCTTCAGGATCGCGCTCGCGCGCCCCTCCGCCGACCAGGCCTCGATATCGGCCAGCCGCGTCTGGATCTCGGCGATCCGATGCGGGTCGGTGGCGCTCTCGGCCTCCGCCATCAGGCTCGCGCGCTCGGTATCGGCGGCGAGAACCGTGTCGATCAGCGAGGTCGAGGAGCTCGGCACCTCCTGCGCCACGCCCCCGATCCGCGCCCGCGCGGGCAGCGACAGCTCCCCGCTCTCCAGCGCGATCTCCCCCTTGATCAGCCGGAACAGCGTCGTCTTGCCCGCGCCATTGGCGCCGACGAGGCCGACCTTGTGGCCCTCCGGGATCGTCGCCGAGGCGCCCTCGAACAGGGGCCGCCCCTCGACCGCATAGGTGATGTCGGAAATCTTCAGCATGGCCGAGCCATGCCCGAGCGCGCCCGCGCCGTCAATGACCCGCCCTTCAACGATGTGAAAATATCCCCGCCGGAGGCGCTCAGTCGAACAGCCCCGCCATCAGATCGGCGTCATAATCCTGAAACCCGATCAGCGGCTGATCGCCCGCCTCGGAGAAGACGAAGACATGAAACGCGTCGTTGAAAAGCGCGACACGGCAAAACCGCGCCGCCCCCGCCAGATCGACCGGGCAGGCCGGCAGATCGACATGCGGCACCGAGGCCTCGAACATCGCATAGGTGAAGGGCAGGGGCGCCGGATCCGCGCCCGCCGCCGTCGCCACAAAGATCCCGCAGATCCCGAATATCGCCCGCATCCCGCCCTCCGTTTTGCCCGTCATGCCCCGCCCGCGCGCCCCGGTCCAGCCCGAACCCCGCTCCCTTGCCGTTTTGGACAGGTCCTGCACAAATGTCATACTTTCGTGGCAAGTCTTGCGCATCGCGAGGGGTTTTCAAGCGTCAAACCCCATGCTAGCAGGCGCGAGACGAAATTCCGACCGGGCGGTCAAGCCCGGATCCATTCAGAAAGGGCCCCTCCCATGGCGATCGAACGCACTCTCTCCATCATCAAACCCGATGCGACCCGTCGCAACCTCACCGGCAAGATCAATGCCAAGTTCGAGGAAGCCGGCCTGCGCATCGTCGCGCAAAAGCGCATCAAGCTGTCGATGGACCAAGCCGGCAAGTTCTACGAAGTCCACAAAGAGCGCCCCTTCTACGGCGAGCTGTGCGAATTCATGGCCTCTGAACCGGTCGTGGTGCAGGTGCTGGAAGGCGAAGGCGCGATCGCCAAGAACCGTGAAGTGATGGGCGCAACCAACCCGGCCAATGCCGCCGACGGCACCATCCGCAAGGAATTCGCGCTCTCGATGGGCGAAAACTCGGTCCACGGCTCGGATGCGCCGGAAACCGCCGCGGTCGAGATCGCCTTCTTCTTCTCGGGCCTCGAGCTCGTCGGCTGATCGCCCTTAGGGCTGCGCGCGTCGCAGCCCGATGCCAATCTCGTCAAACGCCGCCTCCCGCAAGAGGCGGCGTTTTTCATGGTCGGGGTCTGCCGCCGCCGCGGGGCGCCCCGCGCGCCGCGCGCCCGCTTTCAACGCCTCGAACCGCGTCCGCAGCGCGTCTTTCTCAGCGCCACGGCAATCGTTCCAGGGCCGGCCCTGCAGCGCCATCACCAAAGCATAATAGCCGATGAAATGAGGCGGGTTGCCCGCCGCGAGCCAGGCGCCATAGGCCGCATCCGCGCCCATCGCACGCAAAGCCTCCGCGTCGGAAATCCCGGCGCGGAGAAAGCCTTCGGCAGTGGCCGGGCCAATCCCGGCGATGTCGGTCAGGGGGGTAGGCATTGCGGGGACTTTCGTAGGGCAGGGGCGCTCAGTGTCGCCCGGCCTGCGCGCGCCCGCAAGAGCGTCAGATCGAGGCCCAGTCCGAGAAATGCACGCCCTGCTGGGCGGGCTTCGCGGTGTCGCTCTGGCTTTGCTGTTTCACCGGGGCGGCGGGTTGTTGCGCGGGCTGGCTGCCCATTTGCTGTTGGTTCTGCATCTCGATGCCTCAAAAATCAGCGGCGAGGCCTCTCTATGAGGCGCTTTGAAAACAACCGCTTCGGCGCCTGACCTAGGACCAAGCTGACGATGGGTCAATATGATCTCGAGGATTTTCGCGACATTGTGCCACATCTCGCGCGGTTGTGACTGCGCCGCATCAGGGCGGGGGTGCGCAGGGCGCAGGGGGCGCTGCCCCCTCTGCCTTCGGCATTCACCCCCGGGATATTTGGGGCAAGATGAAAAGAACCCCAGATTCGCGGCCTGTCTTTCATCTTGCTGAAAATATCCTCGGGGGTCCGGGGGCAGACAGCCCCCGGCGGTTGCCTCAGAGCGCTGCCGCAGCTTCGGGGGCACAGCCGCCGCGCGCGCGCGTCCCACACAGCGGCACCGGCGCGGCCGAAGGCAGGCGCAGGATATGTTCGAGCGCGCCATTGTCCTCGACGAGATCGGCGAGCGTGCGGCGGTCCATCGAGGCATAGAAGGCCTCGAGCGCCTCAAGCAGCGCGGTGCGGAACATGCAGGCCTCGTGCAGGGGGCAGGTGTTCGTTTCGAGATCGAAACATTCCGCGAAGGGCAGCGTGGCCTCGAAGGTGCGCAAGACCTCGCCGACGCCGATCTCGGCCATCGGGCGGGCGAGCCGCAGACCGCCGGCGCGGCCGCGCTGGGTCTCGATGAAGCCGCGCTGCGCGAGCGTGTTGACCACCTGTGCGAGGTGGTTTTCGGAGGCATTGCAGGCTTCGGCGATCTCGTGCTTGCGCACGATCCGCTCGGGGTTCACGGCGCAAAACATCAGCGTGCGCATCGCCAGATTGGTGCGTGTGGTCAGTCGCATGGGGCCATCCTCGGTTCGCCCCTGCATAGCCGATCCCCGGGTGAGACGATTTGACTTAGATCAGGTATCGCAGATGCACAATTTTCTGCGCGCTTTTCCGCTCGCTTGCGGCTAGATACATTCCAGATGTCGCATATGACCCGCAAGGATCCGATCATGACCCAGACGACCCTGACCCCGCTCAGACCCGCCGGCGCCCCGGCCGGGCGGCTCGCGCATTTCCCGATCACCTTTTTCGCCACCACCATGGGCCTTGGCGGGCTGACGCTGGCGCTGCGGGCCGGGGCAGGGCCGCTGGGCCTCGGGGTGGGGCCGTCGGCGGCGGCGTTCATGGTCACGGCGGTGGTTTTCGGGCTGATCGTGGCGGGCTACGGGCTCAAGGTGATGGTGCATTGGCCGATGGTGGCGGCGGAATGGGCCCATCCGGTGCGGCTGGCGTTCTTCCCGACGGTTTCGGTCTCGCTGCTGCTGCTCGCCACCGCCGCGCTTGGCCTCGCGCCCGCGGCCGCGCCCGTGCTCTGGGCGATCGGCACCGCGCTGCAAGGCGTGCTCACCCTCGCGATCGTCTCGAACTGGATCGGCACCCGCGCCTTCGAGCATGGCCACCTCAACCCGGCCTGGTTCATCCCCGCGGTCGGCAATGTCATCGTGCCGGTCGCCGGTGCGCAGCTTGGCCACCCGGAGATCGCCTGGCTCTTCTTCTCGGCGGGGCTGATGTTCTGGGTGATCTTGCTCACGCTGGTCTTCAACCGGCTGGTGTTTCATGACCCGCTGCCGGGGCGGTTGCAGCCGACGCTGGTGATCATGGTGGCGCCGCCCGCGGTGGCCTTCATCGCCTGGATCCGGCTCACCCACACCGCCGGCGCGCCGGTCGATGCGTTTGGCCATGTGCTCCTGTCGCTCGGCTATGTCTTTGCCGCCCTTGTCGCGGTGCAGATCCCGCGGATCTTGCGGCTGCCCTTTGCGATGTCGTTCTGGGCGCTGAGCTTCCCGGTCGCGGCGCTGACCATCGCCACATTCCTCTATGCCGAGCTCTCGGGCTCCGCCTTCCATGCCCGGCTCGGCACCGCGTTTCTGGTGATGCTGAGCGTGCTGATCGCGGGGCTCGTCGGGCGCACCCTGATCGGCGTCGCGCGCGGCGAGATCTGCCAGCCCGAATGAACGAAAACGCGGGCCCTGGGGGCCCGCGTTTGTCTTTCCTCTCAACCGCTTACATCGGCTCAGGCTTGGGCGTATCGGCCCCCCGCACCGGCAGGATCGGATGCACCACCTCCGGCTGCTCGCCCGTCAGCGTGCCGAGGAAGGCCACGATATCGTCGATCTGCCCGGGCTCGAGCGCCGCGCCGAGCTGCGAATTGGCCATCACCGCCACCGCCTCGCGCAGATCCCAGACCTTGCCGGAATGGAAATAGGGCGCGGTCAGCGCGATATTGCGCAAAGGCGCCGCGCGGAACACATATTCCTCGCCCGCCGTCTCGGTGACCTTGAACCGCCCGGTATCGCCCTCGGGCAGGATCTCGGCGCCGGGGGTCTCGACCACGCCGAACGGATAATAGCCGTTGCCGCCGAAGTTGATGCCGTTGTGGCAGGCCGCGCAGCCGGTCTCGACAAAGAGCTTCAGCCCGGCCTTCTCCTGATCCGACATCGCCCCGTCATTGCCGAGCAGGAACTGGTCGAACTTCGAATTGGGCGTCACCAGAGTGGCCTCGAAAGCCTCCACCGCAAGCGCGAAATTGTCGAAGGAAATCGGGTCGTTGACCCCCGGGAAAGCGGCCGCGAACGCGTCCACATAGCCCGGCATCGAACTCAGCGTCGCCACCACATTCTCGGGCGTGTTGTTCATCTCGACGCCGGCCTGCACCGGCCCCTTGGCCTGCGCGGCAAGGTCAGGCGCGCGCCCGTCCCAGAATTGCGCGATATTATAGACCGCGTTGAGCATCGTCGGCGCGTTGCGCGGCCCCTTCTGCCAGCCATGCCCGATCGAGGTTTCGAGCCCGTCGACCCCGCCGATGCCGACATTGTGGCACGACTGGCACGAGAACAGCCCCGAGCGCGACATCCGCGGATCGAAGAACAGCATCTTGCCAAGCTCGACCCGCTCGCGGCTCATCACATTGGCGTCGCCAAGCTGGGGCGCCTGCATCGGGATGATCTCGAAATTCTCCTTCGCCAGCGCGCGCAGCTCCGCGTCATCGGCGAGCGCCGCGCCCGCGAGGGTGAGCGGCACCAGCGCCGTGCCGACCGCCACTGCCATCCGTCTTGACCGTTTCATGAGGTTTTCCTCCGTAGCTCCGAAAGGTAGAACCCTTCTAAACTCACGGATGCGTGAGCGGATTTGATCCAGATCAGAATTAGAAGAATTCCAACTGCGGCAGCCTGACGCAGCCCGTGCGGGGCAGGGCGCCCCCCTTCAACGATGTCCAAATATCCCCGCCGGAGGCGCACGCCCCCCGCGCGCGCCCCGCCCCGCTCTTGACCGCCCCCGCCGCGCCCCCCTATCAGAGGGCGTGGCCCGAAGCGGCGAGGAGGACCGAATGGCGCTGGAAGACGCGAAAAACGAGATCGACATGGCCTTCACCCGCAAGGATCTGCGCGGTCTGGCCTATGAGAACGCGTTTGCGGGCGCGGTGAGCTTCCTGCGCCGGCGCTACACCAAAGACCTCGCGGGCGTCGATCTCGCGATCACCGGCGTGCCCTTCGATCAGGCCGTGACCCACCGCCCCGGCACCCGCTTCGGCCCGCGCGCGATCCGCGAAGCCTCGACTCTGCAAGCTTTTGATGCGCCCTATGGCTGGGGCTTCGACCCGCTCTCCGAGATGAGCGTCGTCGATTACGGCGATCTCGCCTTCGATTACGCTCATACCCCCTCCTTCCCGGGCCGGGTCGAGGCCCATATCGCGGCCATCCTCGCCGCGGGCGCGGGCTCGATCACGCTCGGCGGCGATCATTTCATCACCCTGCCGATCCTGCGCGCCTATGCCGAGAAATTCGGCCCCCTGGCGCTCATCCAGTTCGACGCCCATTCCGATACCTGGGCCGATGACGACATGGATCGGATCGACCACGGCACCTTCCTCTACAAGGCGCTGAAAACCGGGGTCGTGGCGCCCGAGACCACCGTCTCGGTCGGCATCCGCACCGACAACCCCGACACCTGCGGCGTGACGATCCTCGACGCGCCCTTCGTCCATCAGGCGGGCGTGGCCGAGACGGTCGCGCGGATCAAGGCGGTCGTCGGCGACCGGCCCTGCTACATCACCTTCGACATCGACTGCCTCGACCCCGCTTTCGCGCCGGGCACCGGCACGCCGGTCTGGGGGGGCCTGGCGTCATGGCAGGCGGCGGCGATCTTGCGCGGCCTTGCCGGCATCAACCTCGTCGGCGGCGATGTCGTCGAGGTCTCGCCGCCCTATGACACGACCGGCGCCACCGCCATCGCGGGCGCCCATGTCGCGATGGAGCTGATCGCGCTCTATGGCTGGACGCGGCGCAAATGATCCTGCGGATCGCGCTGGCGCTTCTCGTTCTCGCGGTGGTGGGCTTTGCCGCCTGGGTGCGGCTCGCGCCCTTGCCGGTGGACCGCTTTCACCGCATGGCCGCCGCGCAGGCCGAGGGCGATTGGCCCGAGCCCGGCGGCTTCGAGGCGGTCCGTCAGGTGCCCGCCCCGCAAGCCACGCTCGCCGAGCTCACCCGCCTCGCCGAGGCCACGCCGCGCACCACGCGCCTCGAAGGCGCGCCCGAAGAGGGGCTCGTGACCTTCGTCACCCGCTCGCGGATCTGGGGTTTCCCTGATATTTCAAATATCTGGATCGAGGGCGACCGGATCCATATCCGCGCCCATCTGGTCTTCGGCCGCTCTGATTTCGGCGTCAACCGCGCCCGGGTCGAAGGCTGGCTCGCCCGCGCGGGCCTGTGATCATTCCTCGCTCGCGAGCGCGAGTCCGTCGACGACCGCGGTGAAGGCGTCGGCGTCGCGGATCTCGGCGCCGGGGCAGGCGGCGCGCACCGCCGCGCGCACAAAGCCCATCAGGCTCGAGCCGCCAACCAGAATTACCGCCTCGACCGCCCCCGGCGCCACCCCGCCAAGCGCCAGCGTCTCCGCGATCGCCGCCTCGATCCGCGCGGCAAAGGGCGCCAGCGCCGCGCCCATCGAGCCCGCGTCGATCGGCGCCGCCAGCCCCGGCTCGACCGCCCCCATCGCGATCCGCGCCCCCGCCTCGCCGCGATTGGCCGCGATCTTGCCGCGCTCGGCGGCAAAGGCGAGCTCATGGCCGAGCTCCTCCTCGAGCACCCGCCCGAGCCGCGCAAGCGGCCCCGGCGCGACCGCCAGCCGGCGCCACCGCGCCACCTCGCGCCGCGTCTCGGGCGTGTAAAGGAACGGGATCTTCGGCCAGCTCGCGAGATCGACAAAAAGCGCATTCGGCATCGGCAGGAGCCCCGCCCCCATCTCGCGGCGCAACTCGCCCCCCTGACCGAGGAGCGGCATCACATGGGCAAGCGAGACCGCCTGGTCGAAATCGGTGCCGCCAAGGCGGATCCCGTGGCTGGCCAAAATCTCGGCGCGCCCGCCGCGCGCGCGAAACAGCGTGAAATCCGAGGTGCCGCCGCCGATATCGACGACAAGCCCCAGCGCGCCGTCCGCCGCGAGCCCGCGCGCGGCCCGCGCCGCCGCCTCCGGCTCGGGCAGAAAGGCGACCTCCTCGAACCCCGCCGCGCGGTAACACGCCGCGAGATCGGCCTCGGCCTGGGCATCGCGCGCGGGGTCGCCGTCATGAAAATGCACCGGCCGGCCGGAGAGCGCGCGGGTGAGCGGCATCCGCGCCATCGCCTCGGCGCGGGTGCGCAGCTCGGCCAGATACGCGGTGATCACCTCCGCAATCGTGCGCCGCTTGCCGCCGAGCAGGCGCGGCTCATGCAGGAGGCTGGTGCCGAGCGCGCTTTTCAACGCCCGCATGTAGCGCCCCTCGGCGCCCGACAGAAGCGCCTCGCCCGCCGCCGTTCCGATCTGCATCGCCCCGCCCCCGGCGGGGAAAAACACCGCCGTGGGCAGCGTCTCGGCCCCCGCCTCGAGCGGCAGCCGGAGCGCCCGCCCCCCCGCCGCGATCGCGACCGCCGAGTTCGAGGTGCCAAAATCGATCGCGAGACGAGGGGCGGGCATGGAGACCTCCGAAAGGGCGGAAAACGCGCGAGCTAGCGGCTTTCGCGCGCGCCTGCAAGGGGGCGCGGCCTGTGGCAAGCGGGGCTTGCGTATTTGGTCCAAGAAGAAGCGAAAGCCGTTTCTTCTTGGCAAAAATACGCAAAAACTGGCGCGATCCACGCGCGCGGCGTGGCTCTTGTGCCCGGGGCGCAGGAAATTTGCGTCCCCCCCCGATGCCGCCCCTTGCGGCGCCCCTGGCCCCCGCCTATCTCGAGGCGAACTTCGGGGACATCATGCGCATCGCACTTCATTATTTCCGCTGGGCCTTCCTGTTCACGCTGGTTGGCCTCGTGCTCTCCTTCGGCCTTGGATGGGTCTACGGCCCCGGGCTCGGCGGCGCGCTCTCCTTCCTGATGATCGCCGCGGTGCTCGCCGTGCTCGAGATCTCGCTCAGCTTCGATAACGCCATCGTCAACGCCAACAAGCTCGAGCAGATGACCCCCGAATGGCAGCACCGCTTCCTCACCTGGGGGATCGTGATCGCGGTCTTCGGGATGCGGGTGCTGTTTCCGCTCGCCATCGTGGTGCTCGCGGCCGGGATCGGGCCCTGGCAGGCGCTGGTGCTCGCCGCCACCCAACCGGCCGAATATGCGCGCATCATCGGCGAGGCCCATATCGCGATCGCGGGCTTTGGCGGGGCATTCCTGATGATGGTGGCGCTCAATTATTTCATCGACGAGGGCAAGGAGGTCGACTGGATTGCCGCGCTCGAGCGGCGCCTGCGCGCCTGCGCCTCGATCCGCGGCCTCGAGATCGGGGTGGTGCTGGCGCTGGTGATGATCTTCGCCGTGGCGCTGCCGCAGCAGGAGGCGGGGCGCTTCATCTTCGCTGCCTGCGCCGGGCTCGTGACCTTTCTCGGTGTCGAGATCCTCGGCCAAGTCCTTGATCGCGCGAGCCTTTCGGGGGATGCCGCAAAGGGCGGCCTCGGCGCCTTCCTCTATCTCGAGGTGCTCGACGCCTCGTTCAGCTTCGATGGCGTGATCGGCGCCTTCGCGCTCACCCAGAACCTCTTTCTGATCGCGATCGGCCTCGGGATCGGCGCGTTCTACGTCCGCTCGATGACGATCATGTTGGTCGAACGCCAGACGCTTTCGGAGTTCCGCTATCTCGAGCACGGCGCTTTCTGGTCGATCCTGGTGCTCTCCGGGGTGATGTTTGCCCAGACGCTGTGGCATATTCCCGAGTTCGTCACCGGCCTTGTCGGCGCGGCGTTGATCGGGCTCTCGCTGATGTCCTCGCTGCGCTTCAACCGCCTCGCCTGCGCGGCAAAATAAGCCGCGACTGGCCGATCTGACAGCCAAGGGCATGATGTCAGACCAGATTTGCATGACCCTTGGCCGATCTGCTGGCTCGACTTTGCCGGATTCCCGGGACATTTTTACCAAAACTTGAGAAAATTCCCGCACTCTGGCCCCGCCGGATGTGTCCGTCAGAGAGGCTCTCAGAATGGTTGCCCGCTATACCCGCTTCCTGCCGCTCGTGCTTTGCGCGCTGCTCACCCTCGTTTCGCTCGGCGCGCTCGCGCTCTCGCCGGCCTTCTGGATCGGGGTCGCGCTCTTTGGCTTCCTGACCGGCGTCGGGCTGCGCGATCTGACCCAGACCCGCCACGCGGTGCTGCGCAACTACCCGGTTTTGGGCCATATGCGCTATATTTTCGAGGAAATGCGCCCCGAGATCCGGCAATATCTGATCGAAAGCGATCAGGATGAGGAGCCGTTTTCCCGCGATGAACGCTCGATCGTCTATCAGCGCGCCAAGAATGTCGAGGATGCGCGGCCCTTCGGCACAAGGATGCGGGTCTATGATTCGGGCTATCAATGGCTGACCCATTCGGTGCGGCCCCGCCATATCGTCGACCATGATTTCCGCCTGACGATCGGCGGGCCCGATTGCGCGCAGCCCTATCAGGCCTCGATCTACAATATCTCGGCGATGAGCTTCGGCGCGCTCTCCTCGAATGCGATCGAGGCGCTCAACCGTGGCGCGGCGATGGGCGGTTTTGCCCATGACACCGGCGAGGGCGGGATCTCGCGCTATCACCGCGCGGGCGGCGGCGATCTGATCTATGAGATCGGCTCGGGCTATTTCGGCTGTCGCACTGACGATGGCTCCTTCAGCCCGGAGCGTTTTGCCGAACAGGCCGCCAACCCGCAGGTCAAGATGATCGAGATCAAGCTCAGCCAGGGCGCCAAACCCGGCCATGGCGGGATGCTGCCGGCGGCCAAGATCACCCCCGAGATCGCCGAGGCGCGCGGCGTGCCGATGGGGGTGGATTGCGTCTCGCCCGCCTCGCATTCGGCGTTTTCGACGCCGTTGGAGATGATGGCCTTCATCAAGGAGCTGCGCGAGCTGTCCGGCGGCAAGCCGGTGGGCTTCAAGCTCTGCATCGGGCATCGGCGCGAATTCATGTGTATTGTCAAGGCGATGCTGGAAACCGGCGTGACCCCGGATTTCATCGTGGTCGATGGCAAGGAGGGCGGCACCGGCGCCGCGCCGCTCGAATTCGCCAACCATATGGGGATGCCGCTCGTCGAGGGGCTGACCTTCGCGCATAACGTGCTGCGCGGCGCGGGGATCCGCGACCGGATCAAGATCGGCGCCTCGGGCAAGCTGGTGACCGCCTTCGATATCGCCAAAGTGCTGGCGATCGGGGCGGATTGGGCCAATTCCGCGCGCGGCTTCATGTTCGCGATCGGCTGCATCCAGGCGCAGGCCTGCCACACCAATCGCTGCCCCGTCGGCGTCGCGACCCAGGATCCGAGCCGCGCCCGCGCCATCGTCGTGCCCGACAAGGCGCAGCGGGTGGCGAATTTCCACCGCAACACGATGAAGGCGCTCGCGGAAATGACCGGCGCGGCGGGCCTCGATCATCCCGGGAAATTCCTGCCCCACCACCTGCTCCTGCGCGAGAAGGATCGCGAGATGGTCGTGGGCGACGAGATCTATCCCTATATGCCGATTGGCTTTTTGCTGCGCGAGGATGATGATCGCTTTGGCTATCTCAAACGCTGGCGGCGCGCGCGGCCGGAGGCTTTCGAGCCGGTCGATGACGGGGTCTGAGCGCCCCCGCCACGCGGGCGGGCGCTCAGGAGCTCGCCGCACATTCCGGCACGCCGAGCCGGATCAGCTCCGCGCCGGAGATCTTGACGAGGCTGCGCGAATAGCGCCCCTCACGCATATACCAGCTCGCCAGCGCCGGCGGGTAGTGCATCGCGATCACCTGCGACCAGAATTCGAACTGCTCGGGCGAGAGCGAGACGCCGTAATAGCTCGGCCGATGGAAGCCGAATTCGGTCTGGCGGCTGATGCAGGTGCCGGGCAGTTGCAGATACATCGTGCAGGCCGAGTAGCAGACCTGACCGCGGATCTCGACGCGCGCGCCCTCGTTGCGCATCGCGGTGATCTTGTTGGCGCGCGCGCCGACATCGCCGCCGAGGTCGTTCTTGATCACGAAGAGCCGCGGCGCGGCGCCGAAGTTTTGCGCCGAGGCCGGTTGCGGCGCCGGCAGAGCCACAATCGCGGCGGCGGCGAACAGGATCTGGAGGCCGCGCAAGGCATGCGCGACCGGCGCCGCGCGCCGCGCGGCCAAGATTTTGCCAAACATGGAAATCCACCCCTTGGATCACGGCCGCGTTCTCGCGGCTTGACGGACCGTTCCCCAACGCCGTCGAGAAGGAGTAGAGCACCGAGGCTTTAAGGAGTGCTTACCTCGCAGACCCGATGCGCCGGATAGTCCGGCAAATTGTTTCGAACTTCGCTCATAATCTGATCGCGCGGCCCTGCAGCGCCCAAATGCGCGTCATCGGCCCGGGGCTCCCGCAAAGGCGGGCCACCATGCGGAGAATTTGTCGCATCGCTCTATGAAAATCCCTTTTTTCATGGGGGAAATGATGGTATCCAAGTCGGGTATCTCGCAATCGCAGCAAGAGGCTTTCACCATGAAACTTACCAAGGCTATCGCCGCCGCTGGTCTCGCTCTTGTCGCGAGCAGCTCCCTGGCTCTGGCACAATCGGCCGAACCGACCCCGCCCGCGCCGCCCGCGCCGAACCCGACGCTGGGCGCCGCCCTGCCGACCGGCGTGGCGAGCAACTTCGTGATCTTCGGGCCGATCCTCGGCCTCGCGGGCGTTGTCGCGGGGGTTGCCGCCGGCGGCGGTGGCTCCACGGGCACCACGCCCTCGACCAACTGATCGCGCGATCAGACAGATCTCATCGGGCGGCGCTCTGCGCCGCCCTTTGCTTTTGTGGGGGCGCTGTTTCGGCGCAGGGCGCGGGCGGAGATGAAAAAGCCCGCCAGGGGCGGGCTTTTCGATGGGGCTGTGCGGCGGCGTCTCAGTTGGTCGCGGCGTTGACCGAGCTGATCAGCAGGCTCGGGGTGATCGCATTGACGACATTCGACCAATGGGTCACCGGCTGCGCAGCGACATAGACCACATCATTGGGGTGCAGCTCGAAGCGCGTCGCGAGCAGCATCGCCGCAGCATTGCGCGCATCGAGATGCCAGGCGGTGATCGACTGATATTCGAGCGGGTCGCTGCTGCCGCGCAGCACATAGATATGTTTCGGGTTCGCGGTCTTGGCCGGCAGCCCGCCCGCGCCATCATAGAGCGCATCGGCGAGGCTGGCCTTTTCATTGAAGGGCAGGGCGAAGCGGCTTTGCTTGCCGACCTCGCCGGTCAGATAGGCGTAGTCGCGTTTCTCGGCGCCGAGTTCGAGGCGCGCGTTGAAGGTGTCGCGCTCTTCCGAGAGCCCGGCGCGGCGCAGCGCGATCTCGTTTTGCAGCGCGGCGAGTTCGGTCTGGCGGTAGCTGCCGAGCTTGAGTTGCTGTTCGAAATAGCCCTCGGCCTTGGCCAGGTCATATTCGGCATCGACGAAGATGATGTCGCCGGCGGCGAGCAGGATCCGCCCGCCCTTGCGCGCATAGACATCCTTGAGCGGCACCTGGTAGAGCTTGCCCTCGCGGTAGAGCCGCACGAGCGTGTAATCGAGCTCGCCCGAGGTGGTGCCGCCCGCGTCGCTGATCGCCTGATCGAGGTAGAGCGGCGAGAGGGTGATCTGTTCGACCGTCGGTTTCACCACCGCGCCGCCGATCGTGACCTTCTTCGAGTTGAACTCGGAGATCTCGAGCGAGAAGGTGGGGTCGACCTGTTTGTCGAGGAAGCGCTGGAAGAGCGTCGCCTCGGCATCCTCGATGGTCTGGCCGGCGATTTCGACGCGCCCGACATTGGCGATCGAGATCGTGCCATCGTCTTGCACGGTATAGCCCTGACGCGAGTTTTCCGCCGCGAGCACGCCGGCGAGCTGTTCGACCGTATTGCCCGATTTCGGCGTGGCGAGCAGCACCACATCGCCGACGCCGATGCGGTAGGGTTCGGGTTGCCGCGGCGGCGGCAGCAGCGTTTCGACCGAGGCCGGGCGCGACTGGCGCTCATAGACGGCGGCGGGCGGCGCGGAGGTCAGCCCCCCCGTGGTGCCCGCGGTTTGCGAGAAGGCGGCGGGCAGGCTGCGCGGCGTATAGGGGTCGTGATTGGCCGTCAGCACCGATTCGGGCGTGATCGGCAGCACCCGCACCTTGCCTTGGTCGGTCACCCCGGGGCTGACCCCGGTGCCGTGGTAAATCACACCGCAGCCCGCGAGGGTAGTTGCCAGCAGACCAGCCAGGATCAAACGCGCCTTCATGTTCTCACTCTCTCTTCTGCCCGTTCAGCGCAGGGCCTTGCGCATCGAAATCTTGCCGTTGGACGGCCCGGCCCATTGGCCAGACTGGATGATCTCGCGGCTGCGCGGCTCAAGCCAGTAATAATTGACGAAATCCATCCCATTGCCGCGGCAGTCTTCGACGACGGTGCGGGTTTGCACCTGAATCGGGCCGAGATCGACGAGATCGGCGCGGTTGGGCGCGATCTGGCAGCGGAAGGCGAGGCGGCGGGCCTGATCCTCGCCGTCGATCACGGTCATGATCCGCGTCGCGACGCCGGTGCCCAAGGCCCGGATCAGCGCGGCGCTTTCGCCCGCATCGGCGGCCAGGACATCGCCGGTGAGCCCGCGGGTGCCGACCAGCAGGCCGTCGCGGAACATCATCTGGCTGCCATCGAGGGTGATCCAGGTGCTCACCCCGTCTTGCGAGACGCTCTGGCGCAAGAAGGCGGCGGCGCGGTCCGGGGTCTTGTCGAGCGCGGCGATCATCACCGGCGCGCCGGCGCGGTCGGCGGCGGCGAAGGCCGGCACGGGGGCGGCCTCGGCGCGGCTGAAGCGGCGCGCGGCCTGTTCGATCGCGGGCGAGAGCAGGGTGATCTCGGTATTGGCGCAGCCCGTCAGGCCGATCAGGGCGGCCAGCAGCGGGGCGAGAATCACGGGCAGGGCGCGGGTCATGCTCATCTCCAGAACTTGCCCCAGCGATCCTCGAGCTCGGTCGTGCGGTCGGCGCGGACCTGCGCGTAGAGCCGGTTGGCGATCGCCAGACGTGCGCCGCCATCGCGTTGCACCGGGCGGATCGTCTGGCCGAGGCCGCCCTGCGCGGGTTGGCCGGTCAGCCAGTCGGTCGGGATCGAGAAGCGGATGCCCTTGTCGAAGGAGCC
The DNA here is from genome assembly GCF_001856665.1 of Rhodobacter xanthinilyticus. Classification (NCBI taxonomy): domain Bacteria; kingdom Pseudomonadati; phylum Pseudomonadota; class Alphaproteobacteria; order Rhodobacterales; genus Rhodobacter; species Rhodobacter xanthinilyticus. Next base: position 1,658,229 of record NZ_CP017781.1, read on the forward strand.
TTCACCGAAATCGTCGAAGGGGACATCGGTGAGGGTGAAGAACGCCCCGACCTTGAAGCCGTTGTCGAATTCGCGGTCGAGCGAGAAGGTCGCGCCCCAGTCGCGGGCGAGGTAGCGCCCGACATCGAGCTGGCCCAGATAGCCGCCGCCGAAATCGTAATAGGCCGACAGATGCCCGGTCGCGACGCGGTAATCTTGCAGCCCGAAGCGCTGGTCGAAATCGCGCTGCGCGACATAGTTGATCTCGCCGCCGAGCGCGAGGCGGCTGTTGACCGGCGCCCAGAGCAGCTCGGCCGAAACCCCGGCATACATCTGCTCGAGATAGCCCGCCGAGAGCCGGCCGAAGAGATCGGGCCCGGGCCGGAACAGGTAATCCGCGGTGAGCCGGTTGATCAGCAGCCCGTCGGCCTTGTCATAGAGCGCCTGGTCGGAGCGGACATGGGGCAGGATCGAATTCGACGGGCGGGTGCTTTCGGAGAGCGTGCCGACGAGGGGCACGCGCAGGGTGCTCGAGACCGAGACCCCCGGCGCGATCCGGCTGGTGGTCTCGAACTCGGCGCCAAGCTGATAGCGCAGCGGCGCATCCGGGTCGAAGATGCCAAGCGCGTAATAGGGGCCAAGCCGGCCCTCGAGGCGCGGATAGACGCCCGGATCGGGCGGCAGGCGGCTCGGCGCATCGGAGATCTGGGCGCGGGCGAAGCTCTTCCAGCTGCCGTCCTCGGCATGTTCGAGCGCCTCGAGATCGCTGCGGCGCAGGCTCACGCGGGTTTGCGGCACGCCGCCGCGCGCCAGCACGATCTCGAACCGGTCGATCTCGGGCGGCAGGCTGTTGGCCATGGCCCGCGCGGCGCGGCCGAGCGCCTGGGCCGAGGCCGGATAGCGGCGGTTGTCGAGCACGATCTCGGCCGCGGCGCCGGTCTGGCGATAGCTTTCGAGCGTCAGCCCCTGCCGGCGCAGCGCCTGATCGAGGCGCGCGCGGTTGGCGGTGCCATCGGCCTCGTCCCAGCCGAGCCCGGCCAGCTCGACGCGCGGGCGCAGCGGCTCGTAGCCCTTTTCCGCCCCGCCCGGGAAGCTCGGCGCGCGCGGGTCGATGACATAGGTGAGCTTGGCGCCGATCTGCGCGCCGCCGATGGTGAACAGCCCCATCCGCAGGTTGCGCGAGGCCTGATACTCCACCCCGAGGTTGATCGGCGTCTTGTGCTCGAAGCCCATGCGCCGCACTTCGGTGGCGTAATCATCGGAGGAATATTCCGCGATCAGCCGGGTGCGGTCATTGAGCTGATATTCGATGCCGCCAAAGAGCGCCGCATCGCCGCGGAAGAACTGCTTGAGGTTGACCCGGCCGGTCTGGGTGATGTTGGTGATCCCGCCGGGGCGGGTCTTGAAACGGTCCGAGATCGCGCCGAGCGGGTTGGAAAACCCGCCGTAGCTGGCCAGCCGCCCCCAGCCCATGCCGCCCGTCACCGTCCATTTCGGGCCGAAATGTTTCGAGGCGACGACATATTCCGAGCTGAACAGCCCGGTGCCGCCGAAATCGCGCAGGCCAAGGGCGAGGGCGGGCCAATATTGCCCCTCGTCGCGCAGCTGCACATGCAGATCGAAGCTGCGGTCGTAGCGGTTCGGGTTGCCCCTGTCGCCGAAGTTCTCGAGGATGCTGTAGCGAAACACGCCCGAGATCCGCGGGGTGATCTGGAACGCGGTCGAATTGCGGTAATGCTCGGGCAGGGCGCTGAGCGTGTCGATCAGCAGCCCGTCCTTGACCGGCGTGGCGCTCGGCATGTCGATCAGCCCGGGGGTGCCGTAGCTCGACAGCCCGTCGGCCCGGGCGGGCAGGCCAGCCCAGCCGAGCGCGGCACACAGCAAGAGCGGGATCGCGGTGGAGGTAAGGGCGTTCGTCATCTGGTCTCGGGCACGGCGGGATCTGTCGTTAGAACTGCGGGATCCGGGTCTGCTTGGCCAGATACTATTTCCGCGAGCGTCCTGGGGCGAGGATTTGGAGCGCGCGTGCGGCATCTGTGCAACGCGCGCCCGGCGGCGCGGCCGCCGGGGGGCGCTCAGGCGCCGGTGCGGCGGAACACGACGCTGACCGTTTTCACCAGCAACTCGAGATCGGCGCGCAGCCCGAGATCCTTCAGATAGGTCTCGTCATAGCCCACACGCGCCACGAAGGTGGTCGCGGAGCGGCCATAGACCTGCCAGGGCCCGGTGATGCCGGGGCGCAGATCGTAATAGGCGCGGCCATGGGCGGCGTCATAGAGCGCTTTTTGCGAGGGCAGGAACGGGCGCGGGCCGACGAAGCTCATGTCGCCGAGCAGGACGTTGAAGATCTGTGGCAGCTCGTCGAGGCTGCTGGCGCGCAGGAACCGCCCGACGCGCGAGATCCGCGGATCGTTCGAGAGCTTCTGGTAGGTTTCCCATTCCGCCGCCACCGCGGGGTTGTCGCGGCACATCTGTTCGAGCACCGCCTCGGCGTTCTCGATCATCGTGCGGAATTTGTAGCAGTTGAACACCCGCCCGTCGCGGCCGACACGGGGCTGGATGAAGAACGCCCGGCCGCCGTCGCGGCGCACCAGAACCGTCAGCAGCGCGATCACCGGGATCAGCACCGGCAGCATCAGCACCGCGAGGACGAGGTCGAGAAGGCGTTTGCCGAATCGGTTGTAGAGGCTGTCGGCCGGGGCTTTGAAGCGCACCGCGGCGAGCGGGGCATGCGCAAGATGGGTGTCCCGCAGGCCAGAGGCCTGAACCCGGGTCTCGGAGAAATCTCTATAAGCCATTCAAACCTCACGGTTTCGCGAACAATCGGGTGTTGATCGGCGAATTCTTCCCCGATGACTTCAGCGGTAAATGTTACGCTTATTCACTCATCACTTGCGCAAACTTTAGTCGGCCGCGCTGACACTACCGAGTTTCGGTAACAGTCTTTTAACCATCTGGGAGGATCTTTGCAGTCTTTTGCTGCGCTGCGGCGCGGGGATCCGGGAAATGCCGTTTTTCTGGGCAAAATCGCAGCGCTGCGCGGCGGGTTGGCGCTTCGCTGGGCAGAGTGCGGATGCGATCGGGGGGCGTTCTGCGGGGTGGGGCAGGCGGGCGGGCGCGGGCTGGGTGCCGCCGCGTCAGATTCCCCCGCGCGTCAGGGCGTGCGGCGCTCCGGGGCGGCGTGTTTCGGGCGGGGTGTTTCGGGCGGCGTGTCTCGGGCGGGGTTGTCTCGGGCGGGGGCATGGGGGAGAATGGCGCCCGGCGCCGGGAGAGTTTCTGCTGCGCCTGTCGGAGGTCAGGCCATGTTTCGGTCTCTTGCCCGCGCGTTCGGGCGCCCGCGCCGCGCGACGGCGCCGCAAGGCACCGAGGAAAGGTGCTGGAACCCTCCCGCGCCGCAAGAGCCGGTGGCGATCATCGGCGATGTGCATGGCCGGGCGGATCTGCTCGAGGCGTTGCTGGCGCGGTTGGCCGAGGAGGACGCGGCGGCGGTGCCGGTCTTCGTGGGCGATCTGATCGACCGGGGCGAGGACAGCGCCGCAGTGCTGGAGCGGGTGCGCGGGCTCGCGCGGGCGCGGGTGCTGCTCGGCAATCATGAGGAGATGATGCTGCGCTTTCTCGACGATCCGCAGGGCGGGGCGGCGTGGCTGCGCCATGGCGGGATGCAGACGCTGGCGAGTTACGGGGTGGCGGTGAGCGGCGCGCGCCCCGAGGCCGGGGCGCGGGCGCAGATCCGCGACGCGCTGCGCGCGGCGCTGGGGGAGGGCACCGAGGCCTGGCTGCGCGGGCTGCCGCGGGCCTGGCAAAGCGGCAACCTGCTGGTGACCCATGCCGGGGCCGATCCGCGCCGGCCTTTGCCCTTGCAGGAGCCGCAGGCGCTCACCTGGGGGCATGAGGACTTTGGGCGGCGGCCGCGCACCGACGGGCTTTGGGTGGCGCATGGCCATGTGATCGTGGAGCGCGCGCGCGTCGAGGCGGGAGTCATTTCCGTCGACACCGGCGCCTTTGCGACGGGGCGGCTGAGCGCGGTGGTGATCACCCCGGCCGGGGCGCGGGTGCTCGAGATCGAGGCGCGGCGCCGCTAGACAGGGATTCGAATTCTAGCTATCAAAACCGGCAGTCTCTCGCTCCGATGCCGGAAAAATCATCAAAACGGGTGAAGACGGGCGAAAGCCGGGGCGCTGTCATGGTTTGTTGGCGCAGAGCCGCTAGGGCGTGGATTAACGAATGAAGCGAAGCGAGAAGGCTCCTGCGATGAAGGATGTGATGAGTTCCAGAAACATGCCGGTCGGGGCGCCGCAGGAGGATCAGGTCAACCTGATGGAGCTGGTTCAGGTTCTGCGCGCGGGCTGGAAGCCGATCGCGGCGGCGGCGGTTGCGCTCGCGGTGATCTCGGCGGCCTATGTCAGCTTCGTCGCGGTGCCGATCTATACCGCAAGCGCGGTGGTGATGCTCGATACGCGCAAGCCGCAGGCGGTCGATTTTGCGGGGATGGTCAATGGGTTGACCGGCGATTCCGCGGAGCTGAACACCGAGGTCGAGGTGATCCGCTCGCGCGGGTTGGCGCAGAAGGTGGTCGAGAAGCTCGATCTCGTGAGCGACCCGGAGTTCAACACGAGCCTGCGCGAGCCCGGGCTGATCGGCAAGATGCTGGGCGCGCTGCGCGACGCGCAGCCGCCGAGCGCGGAGCGTCAGCTCGAATCGACGGTGAGCAACCTGCTCACGGCGGTGACGGTGAAGAACCAGCCCTCGAGCTATGTGTTCGCGATCAGCGTGACCTCGGAAGACCCGCAAAAGGCCAAGCTGCTCGCCGATACGCTGGCCGATACCTATATCGTCAACCAGATCGAGATGAAATTCGACGCCACCGAACAGGCGACCGAGTGGCTGGCCAACCGGGTCTCGACGCTCAAGCTCGAGCTCGAGGCGGCGGAGGAGAAGGTCAAGGCCTTCAACACCCAGACCTCGCTCGTTTCGGCCGAGACGCTGACGCTGCTCGAGGCGCAGCTCAAGGATCTGCGCGAACGTCTGGGCGCGACCGAGCGCGAGCGCGATGCGGCCGTCGACCGGCTGGCGCAGCTCGAGGCGCAGACCGATCCCGTCGAGCGGCTCAAGCTCGCCAATGATGCGCAGATGTCCGATCTGGCGCGCCGGCTCGACCGCGGCGAGGCGGGGGTCACGGCGGAGGATCTGGCGGCGCGCTACGATCAGGTGGTGGCGCGGGCGCGGCTCGATGTGGCGCGGCTGAAGGATCAGGCGGCGGCGCTCGAGCGCTCGCGGCAGGCCCTTTCGGCGCAGATCTCCTCGCAGGGCGATGATCAGATCAAGCTCCAGCAGCTCACCCGCGAGGCCGAGGCGAGCCGGGCGCTTTACGAATATTTCCTGTCGCGGCTGAAGGAATCCTCGGCGCAGCAGGGCATCCAGCAAGCCGACAGCCGGGTGCTCTCGGCCGCGGTGCGCCCGCAATTCCCGACCGCGCCGCGCAAGAAGCTGGTGGTGGTGATGGCGACGCTGCTCGGCGCGCTGATCGGGGTGGGCGCGGTGCTCGGGCGGCACATGATGCGCTCGGGGTTCCGCAGTGCGCGCGAGCTCGAGGACGAGATCGGCGGCGTGGTGATGGGGCAGATCCCGCTCGTCGAGGGTGCCGACCGGGGCGCGATTCTGGCCTATCTGCGCGACAAGCCGGCCTCGGCGGCGATGGAGGCGATCCGCAATTTGCGCACCTCGGTGCTGCTTTCCAATGTCGACAAGCCGCCGCAGGTGATCTTGTCGACCTCGTCGCTGCCCGGCGAAGGCAAGACCACCAATTCGCTCGGTCTCGCGATGAACCTCGTCGGCATCGGCAAATCGGTGTTGCTGATCGAGGGCGACATCCGGCGCAACACGCTTGGCCAGTATTTCCCGCAGTTCGAAAAACGCCCGGGGCTGGTGTCGCTGCTCTCGGGGCGCGCGACGCTCGAGACGGTCGTGGCGCATGACGACAGCATCGGGCTGTCGCTGATCATGGGCGAGCGTTCGGCGGTCAACGCGGCGGATCTGTTCATGTCCGATGCCTGGAAGTCGCTGGTCGAGGAGCTGCGCACGCGGTTCAATTACATCATCATCGACACGCCGCCCGTGCTCGTGGTGCCCGATGCGAGAATCATCGCCAGCTCGGCCGATGCGGTTCTGTTCACCGTCAAATGGGACGATACCAGCCGCGGTCAGCTGCAGGAGGCGGTCTCGATGTTCGAGACGGTCAACCAGCCGATCACCGGCTTCGTGCTCGCGCAGATCGACCCGGAGCGGATGAAAGCCTATGGCTATGGCGGCAAATATGGCCGCTATGGCGCCTATGCGAGCTATGGGTCGAAATATTACGTCGAGTGAGGCGGGGGCCGGGGGCAGCGCACGCTGCTCCAAGCAGTTGTCAGCACATTTGACCTAATCCTTGGGGACCATTCGAGACCCGCGCCCGACCCGGGGGCGGGCTCTCTCTCACAAGGAGACCAAGATGACTGATCCTTTCCATAACACGGCCCTGTCGCTCGAGGGCCCCGCGGTCGATCTGCTGCCGATCACGCCTTCCGACAGTGCCGATCTGAGCCAGGTCGTCGTGGCGGTCATGGTGGAAACCGCGGGCGCGCTGCGCTTTGTCTCGCGCGCGGGCCAGACCCGGACCGTGACGCTGGGCGATGGTGCGATCTTGCCGGTGGGCGTGCGCCGGGTGCTGGCCACCGGCACCACCGCGACCGGGATCCACGGGTTTGCGCTGTCCTGAGAGCGGCGAGGGGGGCGGCAGGCCCCGCGCCGGCCCGCGCCGCGCCGGCCCGCCCCGCTCCGGCCCGGTCGGGGGCGCACTCTCTGGCCCGCGCCGCCCGCCTGTCCCGGGCGCGACGGGCTTTTCGCGGGCGGTCTTCCTGACGAAGGCCGGCCGCTTTTTCACATCGAGGCGCGGCGGGGCACGCCCCGTCCTGCGTCATGAGGCTGTTGCCTTTTTCATGTTTGCCTAAATTTTCGCAGCCGGAGAAACCTGCCCGCGGGATGGCCCCGTTTGAGCCAGTCTGCACTTGTTTTGCCGGGGAAAATACGCTTTCTGAAAAGCTCAGCAACAGGGACTGACGCGTGACCGATCCGGCTTCCAGCTTTTCCATCAATGGCCGATTCCTCATGCAATCGGTGACCGGGGTGCAGCGGGTGGCGCGCGAGCTGCTGGCCGAGTTCGATGCGCTGGCGGTGGCCGGGAAGATCGCGCCGCCGCGGCTGTTGCTGCCGGCGCGCGGCGATCTGGTGGCGCCGCCGGCGCTCGAGGCGATCCGGCCCGAGCGGGGTGGGCGCTTCACCGGCCATCTGTGGGAACAGCTCGAACTGCCGCGGATGGCGGGGGCGGAGCCGCTCTTGTGTCTTGGCAACACCGCGCCGCTCGCGCGGGTTCTCGCGCGCGGCCGGCCGACCGTGGCGATGGTCCATGACCTCTCCTACAAGTATTTCCCGGCCGCCTATGACTGGAAGTTCCGGGCGCTTTACGGGGCGCTGATCCCGGTGATCTTGCGCAAGGCGCAGGCGGTGGTCACCGTCTCCGATGCGGAACGTCGGGCGATCGTGACCGCCTATCCGGCGCTGGCGGGCGATGGGCGGCTGAGCTTCTTGCAAAACGGCGGGCTGAGCGATGCGGTGGCGCAGTCGGTGGCGGCCGTGCCGCTCGCGCCGATGGAGAGCCGCGGCTACGGGCTTTATGTCGGCTCGCTTACCCGGCGCAAGAACGCCGAGGGGCTGTTGCGCGCCGCGATCGCCTTTCTCGAGGCCTATCCGCAGATGCGCTTCGTGGTGATCGGCGCGAGCGGGGCGAGTTTCGAGGGGGTGCAGATCTCGGTGCCCGCGCATCTGGCCGCGCGGCTCGAGTTCCGCGGCCAGATCAACGATGCCGCGACCATCCACGCCGCCTATCGCGGAGCGCGGTTCTTGCTGTTCCCGTCGTTTTACGAGGCCTCGCCGCTGCCGCCGATCGAGGCGATGAGTTTCGGCTGCCCGGCACTCGTCTCGCGGATCCCTAGCCTGACCGAACGCTGCGGCGAGGCGGCGCTCTATTTCGAGCCCGAGGATCAGGGGCAGATCGCCGCCGCGATCCGCTCTGTGATGGAGGATCCGGCGCTCTGGCACGACTATGCGGCGCGCGCGCGGGCGCAGGCGGCGCGCTACAGCTGGCGCGCGCAGGCCGAGGGGCTGATCGCGCTGTGCGAGGGGCTGCGATGAGCCGGCCGCGCCTGCGTCTTCTCCATGAGACCAACCCGCAGAAATATTTCCCCGCGCTGTACCTGTTGGCCGAACGGGGCGCGGTCGAGCTTGTCGGCGCGCATCGCTACAGCGTCGCGAAGGAATGGCTGCGCGCGGGGCTGATCGACAAGACCCCGGTGGCGCAGCGCACGAAGAACGCGCTGGCGGATCTGTGGTTCCGGCTCACCGCGGGGCGGGTGGCGGGCGAGGTGATCGTGATCGGCTTTGCGCCCTGGGATTGGCGGCTGCTGGTCTATCGTCATCTGGCGCGGCGCAACCGCATTCTCTACCACACCTCCTGGCATGACTGGCGCGCCGGGCAGACGCCGCGCCAGCCCTGGCCGGGGGTGTTTCGCGCGGCGATGATGCGGCGCTGGCGGGCGTTCTTGCGCGACCCCAATGTGCGCACCATCGCGGTGACGCCGGCGGTGCAGGCCTCGCTGGCGCGCGAGATGGGGGTGGCGGCGACGGTCGTGCCGCATGCGGTGCCGGAGGTGTTCTTTGCGGCGGGGACCGCGCGGGCGGCGGGGCGGCCCGAGGCGGGTTCGGGGCTGCGGCTCTTGTTCGTGGGGGAGCTGTCGCGCAAGAAGGGGCTCTTGACGCTCCTCGAGATGATGCCCCGGCTCGCGGCGTGGGGGGTGAGCCTGACGGTGGTGGGCGATGGGCCGCTCGCGGCGGAGGTGGCGCGGGCGGGCGCGGGGGTGCGCGCGCTCGGGCGGATCTCGGACCGGGCGGAGCTTGCGCGGATCATGGCGGGCCATGACGTTCTGGTGCTGCCCTCGCAGCGCAGCGAGGGCTGGGAGGAGCTCTTCGGGATCGTGATCATCGAGGCGCTGGCGGCCGGGATGGCGGTGCTATGCTCCGACCATATCGGCCCGCGCGGGATCCTCGCCGCGGCCGGCGGGGCAGGGCTGTTCGATCAGGAAGATCACGCCGGGTTCGAGGCCGAGATCGCCCGCCTTGCGCAAGATCGCGCCGCTTTGGACAGCCTGCGCGCCGCACAGGCGCCGCTCGCCGAGAGCTATTCGGCCATCTCCGTGGCGGAGCAGTGGCGCGCCGAAATCGAGCGAGACTAGAATGGCTTATGGTTACAAGGAAAAGTCATTTCTCGCGCTAAGCCCTTCGGTGCTTTTCGTGAGCTCGGTCTTTTTCACCGCGCCAATCGGGAAAGCGTTGTTGCCGGGCCTGCCGGGCGAATCCTTGCGCTTCTTCTTTCTGATCCTGCCCTTTTCGTTTTTCTACTTCCTGCGATACAAGTCGACTTTGCCGATTTTTGTTGTCTGGCTTGCCTATGTCATCAACGCGCTTGCGTCGATTGTCTTGCATCTCGATGACTTGCCGCCGGGGCTTTCGATCAATACGTTTCCGGTTGTGCGCTTGGCGGTCCATTCGCTGATTGTCGCCTTTTTCCTGTTCGCGGCATGGCACGCGCTTTCCAAGGGAACAGAACAGGTCTGGCGCTGGGTCAGGCTCTCCTTTCAGGGGTTTCTTTTCGTCTCGGTTCTTGGCGCCATTCTTTATTTTGGTGTCCGTTTCGCCGGTTTGCCGCGCGCGCAATATGAGATGTTCAACGTGATGACGCAGGAAGGTTACGGGTTTTTGCGTTTCAGTCCCGGATCTTATCCGAATGAATTTGGGACGATGGCGTCCTTTTTCAGCGTCGCCGCTCTGGCGCTGATTCTGCGCCGCGACACGAATATCGGAAAGAAACTCCTGTGGTCGGTTTTTGTCTTGGGGTTCATCGGGATGGCGCTTGCCACGACGCGCGCTGCCTATATCACATTCGCGCTTGGCGTGATCATTGCTTTCGTGTCGCTCGATGCCGGGCGGGCCTTGAAGGGCGCGTTCGGCGCGGCCGTGCTGTCGGTGATCGTTATCATGCTGTTGCCAGATAGTCTGGTGAGCTCATCCTTGAATGTGTTGCAAACCGGGTATTCCGCGGCGGTCAACGGCACTGCTTCGGTCGCGGACCGATACGAAAAGTGGGATACCGGGATCGCCTATCTGGAGAGTTCCCCGCTGCTCGGAATTGGTTTCGAGTTTCCCGGGGCTTGGGGGCTGCATAATACCTACCTGCAGTTTCTCGTCGGGCTCGGCGGATTTGGCTTTGGCGTTGCGGTGCTGATTTTCCTGTGGGCGAGTGTCTTGTTCCGGCGGCGGTTTTTGCAGTTTGCCGATCGGAACGTCATCGACAGCAATCTCCTGGTGGTCACGGTGATTGCCGGGATGCATGCATCGCTGTTTGCCGCGTCAAACCATAACCAGAACCACTTTCTGACCTGGTTTGCCCTGTTCCTGTTCTGGGCGACCGGGAGCCTGCTCTTGCGCCGACGCCCGATTCTGGCGCGGGGCGCCTATCGCCAGCGCGCGCGCCGGGCCGCGTCTCAGGGCGAGGGCCCTGAACTGAACCCTTCCGCAATCAAGAACGGAGGCGCGTCGTCGCATGCCATCGGTTGAGCCGTCGATCGACTTTGTCATTCTGGGCGCTCAGAAAGCCGCGACCTCGGCGCTTCAGGGGGCGCTGCGGGCGGCGCCCGAGATCGCCATGCCGGCGGGGGAGAGTGCGTTTTTCGAGGACCCCGATTTCGGCCGGGCGCCCTGGCTCGGCTTTGCGCAGGCCCATCGCGGGGCGCAGTTGCGCGGCATCAAGCGGCCCGATTATCTGTGCTCGGACGAGGCGATCGCGCGGATCTCGGCGGTGTTGCCGCAGGCGCGGTTCATTGCGGTGCTGCGCGAGCCGGTGAGCCGGGCGGTGTCGAGCTATCTCTATCTGGTGCGGCACGGGCATCTGCCGGTGCATGGGCTCGACGAGGGGATCTTGCGGTCGATCGAGGCCTGGCGGGCGGGGCGGGGCGACCGGGCGGCGAGTGTGATCAGCTACGGGCTTTATGGCCAGTATATCGCGCGCTGGTTCGAGCATTATCCGCGCGAGCGGTTCCTGTTCCTGCCGCAGACCCTGGTCAGCAAGGATCCGCAGGCGGCGCTGGCGGCGTGTCGGCGCCATCTGGGGCTGGCGCAGGAGGGGCAGAGCCTTGCCGCGCAGCCGATCGAGCGGGCCAATGAGGGGCTTTATGACATCGGGCTGTTGCCCTATGCGCGGCTCGCCAGCCTCGTGAAGACGCGTCCGATCGCGGGCACCTACCGGCGCGAGCCGCGGGTCTTGCCGGTGCGCGCGCTCGGGGCGGTGATGTCGCGGGCGGTGGAGGGGCTGGCGCGGTGGCGCGGGCAGGAGCGGCCGCGGCTCTCGGCGCAGACCGAGGCGGTGCTGCGCGAGATCTATGCGCGAGATTGCGAGACGCTGCGGGGGCTGGTGGCGCCCGAGGTGATCTATTGGGAGAGTGCGCGGGCATGACGACGGGGGCAAGGGCGCCGGGGCAGCAAGAGCGGACCGGCGGCGGGGCGATGCGGGTGCTTGCCTGGCCGGCGCGGGCCAATGCGGCGCGCAACCCGTTCCAGAGCCTGCTTTATGGCGCGCTCGAGGGGCAGGGCGGCGCCGAGGTGGCCGAGTTTTCGATGCGCGGGCTGCTGGCGCGGCCGGCGCCCGAGATCTGGCATCTGCACTGGCCTGATGTGTTTCTCGCGGCGGGCAAGGGCTGGCGGTTCTGGCCGCGGCTCTTGGCGCTGCGCGGGGCGATGGCGCTGGCGCGGGTGCGCGGGATCAAGGTGGTCTGGACGGCGCATAACCTGCGCCGGGCCGAGCAGCAAAACGGCGCGCGGCTCGAGCGCTGGTTCTGGCCGTGGTTTCTGGGGCGGATCGACGGGGTGATCTTCATGACCGAGGCCTCCGCCGCGCAGGCGCGGGCCGAGGCGCCGGCGCTCGCGCGCAAGCTCGCGGCGGTGATCCCGCATGGCAGCTATGCGCCGGTGATCGGCGCGCTCTCGCCCGCGCCGGTGGAGCCCGGCTCGGCGCCGCAGGCGATCCTGTTTGGCTCGATTTCGCGCTACAAGAATGTCTGGAAGCTGTTGGCGGCCTTTCTCGAGATCCCCGCCGGGCGGGCGCGGCTGCGGATTTCGGGGAAGATGAGCCTGACGATCCCGGACGAGCGGCTGCTCGATCTGCTGGCCAAGGTGCCGCAGGCGCGTGCGGGGGAGGTGGTGTTCGAGGACCGGTTCATCCCCGATGCGGAGCTTCTGGAGGCGATCCGGGCGGCGGATCTGGTGGTGCTGCCCTATGCGGATGTGTTGAACTCCGGGGTGGCGATCTATGCGCTCTCGGCGGGGCGGCCGATTCTCGCCTCGGATGCGGCGCTGTTTCGCGAATTGCAGGGGCAGGTGGGCGGCGACTGGGTGCGGCTGATTGCGGGCGAACTCGATGGCGCGCAGCTCGAGGCGGCGCTGAGCGCGGCGCGGGCCTTGCGTTTGCGCGCGGCGGTGCCGGATATGTCGGCCTTCGACTGGACGCGGATCGCGCAGAGCACCGCGGCCTTCTACCGCGCGGTTCTGGCGGGGGACGGGGCGAGGTGAGCGGCGTGTGGAAACAACTCGGCCGGCTCCTGAGCATCCGCTTCGCGGCGATCGGGCTGACCTTTCTGCAAACGCTGGTGATGACGCGGCTGATCGGGCGGGAGACCTTCGGTAGCCTGTCCTTCGCGCTTTCGGTCTCGGCGCTGGCGGTGCTGGTGCTGTCGATCGGGCTGGATCAGCTGATGATGCGCGATGTGGCGCGCAGCGGGCTCGAGGGCTTTGCGCGGTCGGGGCGGTGGCTGGCGCTGCGGCGGCTGATCGGGCGCTGGCAGGTGCCGCTCGTGCTCGGGCTGGCGGTGGGCTTCGGGGCGCTGTTTCTGGGCAGCGGGCTGGGCGGCGGCTACGGGCTCGCGCTGGCGGGGGTGGCGCTGGCGCTGCCGCTCGTGCTCGGGCGCAAATATGTCGAGAGTGTCGCGCTCGGCGCCAAGCTCGTCGGGCGCTCGATCCTGGGCAGCCAGATCGCCTATCCGGTGCTGATGATCCTCGGCACGCTGGCGATCTGGGGGCTCGGCGTGGTCGATCTGCGCAATGTGATGCTCGTCTATGGGCTCGCGATCGGCAGCAGCCTCCTCGTGTCGATCCTGCTGATCTGGCCGGTGCTGCAACGGCTCGCCCGGCAGACGCCGCGCGATGGCTCGAGCGAGGGCGAGATCCCGGGCGCGGCCGAGCTGTTGCGCAGCGGCTGGCATTTTTCGCTGATTTCTCTGGGGTTTGTGCTGGGTCAGCATATGGATGTTCTGCTCACCGGGGTGTTTGCCGGGCCCGATCAGGTGGCGCTCGTGCGGGTGGCGTCGCGGGTGGCGGAGATGGCCGGGCTGGTGCGGGCGATCGTGATCTTGCAATACAAGCCGCAGCTCGCCGAGGCCTTCGGGCGGGGCGATCTCGAACGGGTGCGCAAGATCACCCGGCTGATGGTGGCGATCTTCGTGGTGACCGGCCTGCCGATCACGCTCGGGCTCTGGATCTGGCCGCGCGAGGCGATGTCGGTTTTCGGGGCGGCCTTTGCCGAGGGCGCCTGGGCGATGCGGATCTATGTTCTGGGGGTGCTCTTCGTGCTGCTGGCGGGGCCGTGCAATTCGGTTCTGTCGATGATCGGCGAGGAGCGGTGGGCGGCGCGCGCGGTGTGGATGGCGCTCGCGGTCAATCTCGGGCTCGATCTGCTGTTGATCCCCGCCTATGGGGCGCTTGGCTGCGCGATTGCCAATGCCTGTTCGATGCTGGTGATCGCCGGGGTGAGTGTCGCGGTTGCCTGGCGCAAACACCGGGTGAACACCACGATCACCTGCTGGCTCAACGGAGGGTCCAGATGACTTCGATCGCAAAGTTCGTGCCAGCGCCGGTGCGGCGGCTGCGCCAGCGGCTGCGCGGCGCGCTTGGCGCCTTCAAACCGGCGCCGCCGCCGCCATTTCCGATGGTGTCCCTAGTGGCGTGGAAATCGCCGCGCAATGTGCCCAATTTCGGCGATGACCTGTCGCAGGTGATCGTCTCGCTGATGCTGGCGCGGCGCGGGCGGACGCTCGAGGATGAGGCGGTGCGGGCCACCAGCCTGCTCGCGATCGGCTCGATCATCCATTTCGCGCCGGAGGGGGCGACGCTTTGGGGCTCGGGGGTGAATGGCAAGATCCCCGAGCATTTCCACCGCTATCGCGGGCTCGATGTGCGCGCGGTGCGCGGGCCCTATACGCGGGAGTGGCTGATGCGGCGCAAGATCGCGGTGCCGGAGATCTACGGCGACCCGGCGCTGCTCTTGCCCGAGCTGTGTCAGGGGCGGTTTCAGCCCTCCGGCGCGGGCGGCACGATCTTCGTGCCCAACCTCAACGATATCCTCGCCGGCACCGAGGTGACGCTGCCGGCCGGGGTGCCGCTCGTCTCGCCGATGCGCAGCTGGCATCGGGTGGTGGCCGATATCGTGGCGGCGCGTTTCGTGGTGGCCTCGTCGCTGCATGGCGTGGTGATCGCCGAGGCTTTCGGCATCCCGGCGCGCTATGTGCGCCTGAGCGAGCATGAGAACCTGTTCAAGTTTCAGGATTATTATGCCGGCACCGGGCGCGGGAGCTTTGCCTATGCGCGCTCGATCGAGGAGGCGCTCGAGATGGGCGGCGAGGCCGCGCCGGTGTTTGACAGCGCGGCGCTGAAACGCGCGTTCCCGCTCGATCTGTGGCGCTGAGGCGCGCCGCGCCGCGCAACGGGGCGCGCGCTCACTTCCTCCAAGTTTAAGGATTTCGGTCGATAGCTGGACCTATCCGCCCCGGCCCTCGGGCCCGGCGCCCTTGGCGCGGGTCTGGCATTGACCGGGGCGCGATCTAGCCGGCCGCCTTCCGGCCCGGGCGGGGCGCTGGCCGCGCGGGGCGGCGGGGGGCGTCGATCGAACCTTGAAGGAGTCGCCAATTGCCAAGCCTTTCGTTTTCCATTCCTGCCGTCGCGCAGCGGGCCGCGGGGCGCTCGCAGCTGCGGGCGCGCTACAGCTTCACCACGGGCGTGCTGCCCGCGGGCGTGACCTTCGCGCGCGCCACCACCGGCAGCTATCGCGACAGCTCCGGCGCGTTGCAGCTCGCCCCGGTGGATGTGCCGCGTTTTGATCACACCACGACCGGCGCGATCCGCGGCCTGCTGATCGAGGCGGCCGCGACCTCGAAACTCACCGTCCGCAACGCCAACCCGACGGTCGTCTCCGATCTCGTCTCCTCGGCCTGGGCGGGGGTGAACCTGAGCATCGTGACCGATGCGGCCGAGCTCGCCGCGGCGAAGCTCTCGGGGGTCGTCGGCACGGTGCTGAAGATCGAGGCGGATGGCTCGTCCGCCTTGGCGGCGATCTCGCTGCCGGGGGTGACGGGCAGCACCAACCCGCATGTGTTCAGCGCCTATGCCCGCGTCGTGAGCGGCCAGATCTCGCTGCGCGGGGCGGGGACGGGCACGACCTACGTGAGGACCGATGTCACGGCCGGCGGCTATGCCCGCCACGAGGTGCAGTTCCTACCGGGCAGCACGAGCGCCTTTTGCCGCATCTACACCGAGACCGCGACCACGCTGGCCTATGTCGCGCTGCCGAACATGACCGAAGCGACCCTGCGTTCCTCGGTGATCGTGCAAAACGGCGCCGCCACCACCCGCGCGGCCGATATCGCGCGGATCACCAACCTGCCCGCGGGCAGCTACGATCTGCGCGTGGTGGCCGACGGGGTCAGCACGATCCTGCCCGGGGTCGCGATCGCGGGCCCCTATTGGCCCGCCGCCGCCACCGGCCGGGTCGAGAAGATCGAGGTTTATCGCGAGGGAGCGCTGCAATGAGCTATGTCAATCTGACGCTGCGGTTTGCCGATGCCGCACAGGCCCGCCGCGAGCTGGCCGAGTATCTGCAAGACGGGGCCTTCCCCGATTACGGCGCGGGGGTGTTCTTCGACGTGATCGGCGTGGTCTATCGCCCGACCGGCGCGGTCGAGCTCGATGACGGCGGCTATGAGGTGCCGGTTTTCGGGCCGCTTCCGGGCTGGTTTCTCAACATCCGCGTGGCGCAGGGCGAGGCCGAGGCGATTGCCGCGCAGCTGGCGCCCTGGCAGGTCGAGCAGGCCGTCGCGCGCGAATGGGCGCTCGGCTGAGGGCGGCCGGGCCCGGGTCTGGGCCCGGGGCGGGGGCCGGGGCGGGCCCGGGGCGGGCCCGGGGCGGGGGCCGCCGCCCCCGGCCTCAGAGCTGCGCCTCGATCAGATCGGTCAGGCGGGTGCGGAACATCGCCGGGCTGAAGCCTTCGGCATTGGCGCGGATCTCGGAGGGGCGCAGGTTCGCCTCCTCCGCGATCAGCCGGTCAACCCCGGCAAGCAGGCTTTGCGGCGTCTGCGCCTCGAAATGCACCCCGGTGGGCGCCGCGCTTTCAAGACCGCGCACGGTTTCCGCCGTGCCGCCCGCGCCAAGCGCCACCACCGGCGCGCCGCAGGCCTGCGCCTCGACCGGGGCGATACCGAAATCCTCCATCGCCGCGAAGACAAAGCCCCGGCAGCGCTGCAGATGGTCGATCAGCGTGGCCTGGCTGACATGGCCCAAAAGCGTGACATTGGGCCCCGCGAGCGCGCGCACGCGGGCCATGTCCGGCCCGTCGCCCGAGACCACGAGCCGCAGGTCGGGCCGGCTCGAAAACGCCTCCACGATCATCGGGATCCGCTTGTAGGGCACCATCCGCGAGGCGGTGAAGAAGAAGTCCTCGCGCGGCTTTTGCGACAGGCTGAAGGCATCGATATCGACCGGCGGATAGATCACCTCGGCCTCGCGGCGGTAGACCTTCCAGATCCGTTTGCGGATGAAATCGGAATTCGCGATGAACTGGTCGACGAGCGGCGGCGTGCGCTGATCCCAGATCCGGAAGCGATGCATCATCTCGCGCGCCGCGGCGCGTTTGAGCCCCTGCGCAAAGCCCTCGATCGTGGCGATATATTCATGCGTCAGATCCCAGGCATAGCGCGCGGGCGAATGCACATAGGCAAAATGCTTCTGATCGGGCGAGGTCAGAACCCCCTTGGCGAGCGCCGCCGAGGAGGACAGAACGACCTCATGATGGGTCACGTCGAAGGCCTCGATCGCGCGGGTGCATTGCAACAGCAGGTAGCGGTAATAGCGGCGCACCCCGGGCAGGCGGTTGAGCGCGCTGACATGCACCGGGCGCCCGCCGGTCAGCCCGCGCCGCTCCTCCTCGGTCAGGAAATCGAAGAGCGTGTAGATCTCGCTTTTGGGGAAGGCGCGGACCATTTCGGCCACCACCTTCTCGCCGCCCGCGATCGTGGGCAGCCAGTCATGCACGATCGCGACATCGCGCGCGGAGCCAT
Organism: Rhodobacter xanthinilyticus; assembly: GCF_001856665.1. Taxonomy (NCBI): domain Bacteria; kingdom Pseudomonadati; phylum Pseudomonadota; class Alphaproteobacteria; order Rhodobacterales; genus Rhodobacter; species Rhodobacter xanthinilyticus. The sequence goes on from NZ_CP017781.1 coordinate 1,675,733, forward strand.
GCGGGGGCAGGGCGCTTGGGGACATCTTGGCTCTCCTTCGAATTCTCTCTTGGCGGGCGGGCCCGCCCGGGCTGGCCTCAATCGGCGCCGAACAGATCGCGCGTGAACACCTTTTGCGCCACATCCGCGAGGTCTTCGGTCTGACGGTTGGCGAGGATCAGATCGGCCTCGGCCTTGAACGCGGCCAGATCGCGCACGACGCGCGAGCCGAAGAAACTCGCCTCGGCGAGGGCGGGCTCATAGACCACGACCTCGATCCCCTTGGCCTTGATCCGCTTCATGATCCCCTGAATCGAGCTTTGCCGGAAATTGTCCGACCCCGCCTTCATCACCAGCCGATAGACGCCGACCACCTTCGGGCCCCGCGCGAGGATCTGATCGGCGAGGAAATCCTTGCGGGTGCGGTTGGCCTCGACGATCGCCGCGATCAGGTTTTGCGGCACCTCCGAGTAATTCGCCAGAAGCTGCTTGGTATCCTTGGGCAGGCAATAGCCGCCATAGCCGAAGGAGGGGTTGTTGTAATGCGCCCCGATCCGCGGATCGAGCCCGACCCCGTCGATGATCTGGCGGCTGTCGAGCCCGCGCGCCATCGCATAGCTGTCGAGCTCGTTGAAGAACGCCACCCGCATCGCGAGATAGGTATTGGCGAAGAGCTTGATCGCCTCGGCCTCGGAGGGGTCGGTGAACAGCACCGGCACATCCTTGCGCACCGCCCCCTCGATCAACAGATCGGCAAAGCGGCGCGCCCGCTCGGAGCGCTCGCCGACGATGATTCGGCTCGGGTGGAGGTTGTCATGCAGCGCGCGCCCCTCGCGCAGGAATTCGGGGCTGAAGATCACCTGATCGGCCCCGGTCTCGGCGCGCAGCCGCTCGACATAGCCCACCGGGATCGTCGATTTGATCACCACCGTCGCCGCCGGGTTCAGCGCGCCGACCGTCTCGACCACCGCTTTCACCGAGGAGGTGTCGAAGTAATTGCTCGCCGGGTCGTAATTCGTCGGCGTCGCGACGATCACGAATTCGGCGCCTTCGAGCGCGGCGGCCGGGTCGGTCGTGGCGCGCAGATCGAGCCCGCCGCGCGCCAAGAACGCCTCGATCTCCGCATCGACGATCGGGCTCTGGCCGGCGTTCACCTGCGCCACGCGCTCGGGCGAGATATCCACCGCCCAGACCGCGTGATGTTGCGCCAGCAACACGGCATTCGAGAGCCCGACATAGCCGAGCCCGAAAACGGCGATCTTCATGGCTTACCCCTTCGCGCCCTGGCCGCGCGAATAGACATCCTCGTAACGGATGATGTCATCCTCGCCGAGATAGGCGCCGGTCTGCACCTCGATCAGCACCATCGGCAGCTTGCCCGGGTTCTTCATCCGGTGCACCGCGCCGAGCGGGATATAGACCGACTGATTCTCGGTCACGAGCTGGATCTTGTCGTCGATCGTCACCTCGGCGGTGCCCTGCACCACGATCCAATGCTCGGAGCGGTGGTGATGGCTTTGCAGGCTCAGCGCCGCGCCGGGCGCCACCACGATCCGCTTGACCTGGAACCGCGGCCCGAGCGCGAGCGTCTCGAACCAGCCCCAGGGCCGGTGATCCTTGGGGAATTGCGTCGCCTGTTTGGCGCCCTTGGCCTTCAGCGCATCGACCGCTTTCTTGACATCTTGCGTACGCCGCGCATCGGCCACCAGAACCGCATCATTCATCGCCACCGCGACGATATTCTCGAGCCCGATGCCGACGAGCTCGACCCCCTCGCTCTCCGAGCGCAGCAGGCTGTCGGTGCAATCAATCGCCGTCGCGGCGCCGAAGGTGCCCACCCCACGCGCATCGCGCGCGCCCTCGGACAGCACCGCGCCCCAGCCGCCCAGATCCGACCAATGCGCCGAAAACGGCACGACCGAGAGGTTCTCCGCCCGCTCCATCACCGCGTAATCGACGGAAATATCAGGTGCTTTCGCCCAAGGCCCGGGCGCGAGGCGCAAGAAGCCCAGATCCGGCACCGCCTCATCGACCGCCGCACGCACCGCCGCGCTCAGCTCCGGCGCATGGGTCTCGAAGGCCGCGATCATATCGGCCGCGCGGAACAGGAAGATCCCCGCATTCCACAGGAAATTCCCCGCCGCGAGCATCTCCTCGGCCGCCGTGCGGGCCGGTTTCTCGACGAACCGCGCAAGCTTCACCGGCGCGCCCGAGGCCTCCGGGGCGGCGGCGAGCTCGAGATAGCCATAGCCGGTTTCCGGGTGATCGGGGGTGATCCCGAAGGTCACGATATCGCCCGCCTCGACCGCCGCGAGCCCGCGCGCGACCGCCGCGCGGAAGGCCTCGGCATCGGGGATCACATGGTCCGAGGGCGCGACAAGCACCACCCCCGCCGGGTCGCGCGCCGCCACCGTGAGCGCCGCCGCAAGCACCGCGGGCGCGGTGTTGCGCCCCTGCGGCTCGATCAAGATCGCGCCGGGCTCGACGCCCGCGGCCTGCAACTGCTCGGTCACGATGAAGCGGAAATCGGAATTGGTCAGCACCAAAGGCGCGGCAAATCCCGGCCCGGTGAGCCGCCGCGCGGCCGCCTGAAACAGCGTCTCGTCGCCCAGAAGCGGCACGAATTGCTTGGGGTAGGATTGCCGCGAAAGCGGCCAGAGCCGGGTGCCGGAACCGCCGCACAGGATAGTCGGGTAAATCATGTTGCCTCTCAGATCAGACGAAAACCCAAACACGCTTTCCCAAAGGTCACAAGTCGCAACCCGATCCGGGCCGACCTGCCGCCGGATCATGCGCCGAACGGGCAAATTTTCGGCACGTTATCGGCCTTCTGCCGAGCGGAAAAGCGAATTTTCTGCGACTGCACATCGGCGGGCCGGGGCGCCGCCGCTGCCCCCGGCTCAGAGCGCGGCACGCACCCGCGCGAGCGCCCCCGCCAGCAGCTCCGCCACCGCCGCCGCGCTCTCGGCCTCGGCATAGACGCGGAATTCGGGCGCATTGCCCGAGGGGCGCAGATGCACGACCCGCCCGGTCTCGAGCCGCATCCGCAGCCCGTCGGTCTGATCGAGGCCCGCCTCGCGGCCGAAGGGCGCCAGAAACTCCGCCCGCGCGGTGGGCTCGGCGAGCCGCGCCAGGAGCGCCGCCGAGGCCTCGGGGGGCGTCTCGGTCAGCCGGTCGGCGGCGGTGAACCGCGCGGGCAGCCCCGCCACCAGATCGCTCAGCCCGCAGCCCGCCATCCGCGCCATCACCAGCGGCGCGATCATCGGCAAGACCGCATCGCGCGTCATCAGCGCCGCGAGCGGCCCCGCCGGGCCCTCGGCCGCAAAGCCGAGCAAGAACCCGCCATTGGCCTCGAAGCCCACCACCTTCGCCCCCGGCTCCGCCGCCCGCACCGCCTCCATCGCCGCGATCACGAAGGGCGAGCCGATCTTGGTCAGATGCACCGCCCGGAAGGCCGGCAGCTCCCCCACCATCGAATTCGACGAAACCGGCGTGCAGATCACCTCGGCGCCAAGCTGCGCCGCGCTCAAGACGCCCAGGATATCGCCCGCGATCACCCGCCCGGCGTCATCGGTCAGCATCGGCCGGTCGGCATCTCCATCGGTCGAGAGCACCGCATCGAGCCGGTGCTCGGCGCAAAGCGCGGCCAGCATCGCACGCGTCTCGGGGTCGACGGCCTCGGTATCGACGGGGATGAACACCTCGGAGCGCGCAAGCGGCACCGCCGTCGCGCCAAGCCCGGTGACCAGATCGACGAGCAGATCGCGCGCGACCGAGCTGTGCTGATAGATGCCGAGCCGCAACCCGGCCAGCGCCTGCGCCCCGAAGGCCGAGACATAGCGCGCCACATAGGCCGCCCCGGCCCCGGGCGCCGCGCCCAGCGCCCCCACCGCCGCCGCGACGGGGGTTGCGCGCGCGCCATAGGCCGCGTTGATCGCCGCCTCGTCGGATTTGGCGATCTCGCCCGTGGGCAGGTAGAATTTCAGCCCGTTGCGATCGGCCGGGATATGGCTGCCGGTGACCATCACCGCGCCCGCGCCCGCCGCCATCGCCGCGGCCGCGAGCGCCGGCGTCGGCAGCACGCCGCAGTCGGTCACCGCAACCCCCGCCGCCCGCGCCGCCCCGCTCACCGCCGCTGCGATCGCGGGCGAGGAGGGGCGCAGATCCTGGCCGATATAGAGCCCCGTGCCGACCGGGCAGCTCGCCACAAAAGCGCGGGTGTAATCGGCGACAAGCTCGGGCGTGAGCTCGCTCACCAGCCCGCGCAGGCCGCTCGTTCCGAATTTGGGAGCCATGTAAAACCCTTTTCAATCCGTTGGTTATGGGGTGAAGTTGAGGTAATCAGACGCGGTAGTAGCCGCGATACCATTCGACGAAAGCCGCCACGCCCTCGGCCACCGGGGTCTTCGGCTGATAGCCGGTCAGCGCGGTCAGAAGGCTCGTATCGGCCCAGGTCGCGGGCACATCGCCCGCCTGCATCGGCATCAGGTTGCGCGTGGCCACCCGCCCGGTCGCGGCCTCGATCGCGGCGATGAAATCGGTGAGCTGCACCGGCGCCGAATTGCCGATATTGACCACCCGCCAGGGCGCCACCGGCGACAGGCTGTCGCCCGCCGGCACCGCGCCCTCGGGGCGCATCGGCACCGCATCGATCAGGAGCCGGATCCCCTCGACGAGATCGTCGATATAGGTGAAATCGCGCTTCATGTCGCCGAAGTTGTACACGTCGATCGGCTGGCCCTCGAGGATCGCGCGGGTGAATTTGAAGAGCGCCATATCCGGCCGCCCCCAGGGTCCGTAGACCGTGAAGAACCGAAACATCGTCACCGGCAGCCCGAAGAGATGGGCATAGCTGTGCGCCATGTTCTCGGTGGCCTTCTTGGTGGCGGCGTAAAAGCTCATCTGATGATCGGCCTTCACCGTCTCGACATAGGGCATCTCGCTGTTGGCGCCATAGGCCGAGGAGGTCGAGGCGAGGAGCAGATGCGCCGGCGGGAAGGCGCGCGCGGCCTCCAGAAGCTCAAACGTGCCGACGATATTGCTCTCGAGATAGCTGCGCGGGTTCTCGATCGAATAGCGCACCCCCGCTTGCGCCGCGAGATGGACGACGACCGCGGGGCGTTCTTCCTCGAAAAGCGCGCGCAACAGCCCCGGCGCCTCGACCGCGCCGATCACCGGGCGGAAATTCGCCTCCTCGGCGAGGATCTCGTGGCGGCGCTCCTTCAGCGCGACCTCGTAGTAATCGGAGAGATTGTCGAGCCCGACGACGCGCCAGCCCTCCGCGAGCAGCCGGCGGGCGAGGTGAAAGCCGATGAACCCGGCCGAGCCGGTGATCAGGGCGGTGCGGGGCGTTTGGGTCATGCGAGGCTCCTGTCGTTGCCTCGGTTTGTGCCATGCGCGCGGGGGCTTGGCCAGAGATTTGGCCCGCGATTTGACCAGAGATTTGGCGCCTCAGCGCGCCTCGCGCGGGGCCGGGCGGGCGAGAAACAGCACCTGGCCGCGCGGCAAGACCCGGTCATCGCGGGTGAGATGCCAGCCGGTCGCGGCGGCCATCGTCGCGACCTCCTCGGCGAGCATGTGATAGGGCGCGCGGATATCATGGGTCACGACGCCGTCGTTTTGGCGGAAGGGGCGCGCGGCGGTGGCGGCATCGGGGGCCAGAAAGACGGTGAAGAGGAAGCATTCAAGCGCCGGGAAGGCGCGCAGATTGGCCAGCGCGCGGCGCAGGTAAGCCATGGGCAGATGCGGGAAAACCGCGAAGGCGATGGCGTGGGTGATGGTCTCGGGCACGCCGGGGAAGGCGAAATCGGCGTCCTCGATGAGCTGCGCGGGGTCGAGGCGCGCGGGGTCCGAGAGCTCGGCCGCATGGCCCGCGAGCAGAATGGCGCGCGAGGCATCGGTCGCCCAGTAATGGCCCGGCGCGAGATACTCGACCGCCTTGCAGCCGAGCCGTAGCGAGCCCGCGCCGATGTCGAGCAGGTGATGATGGGGCGCGAGCCCGATATCCTCGAGCGCGCGCATCTGCGCCTCGCCCGTCTCCTCCCAGCGCCCGCCGACGATCGCGCGATGCTGGCCCGCGGCGAGCGCGGTGTCGTAAAACCCGGGTTTCTGATAGGGCAGGACGGCCATCGCGCTCTCCTTGCAGGCCCGCCCGAGTAGCGCCGCCGGGGCGGCCCTGTCAAGCGTCAGAGCCCGTGGATATGGGGGTGGAAATGCATATGCGGATGGGCGTGGATCTGCGCTTCATGGAGCTGGCCGCCCTCGAGCACGAGCGCGCGGGTGGCGAGCTCGGCGATGAAGCGGTCATCATGCGAGACGAGGATCATCGCGCCCTGATAGGCGCCAAGCGCCGCGCGCAGCCGCGCGCCGTTCGCCGCATCGACGCCGTTGGTGGGCTCGTCAAGGAGCAGAAGATCGGGCTCCATCGCCAAAAGCCCGGCGAGGCAGACGAGGCGTTTCTCGCCCCCCGAGAGCCGATGGGTGACGCGGGGGCCGAGATGCTCGAGCCCGAGCCGCGCGAGCTCGGCCTCGGCGCGGGCGCGCGCGGCGGCCTCGCTCAGCCCGAGGTTGAGCGGCCCGAAGGCCACATCCTCGAGCACGGTGGGGCAGAAGAGCTGGTCATCACTGTCCTGAAAGAGAAAGCCGATCCGGCGGCGCGCGGCGCGGAACTCGGCCTCGCGGGCGCAGTCCTGACCAAAGAGCCGCAGCCGCCCGCCCGCGCGCGGCGCAAGCCCGATCAGCGCGCGCAAAAGCGTGGTCTTGCCCGCGCCATTGGGCCCGAGGATCGCCAGCCGCTCGCGCGCGCCGAGCCGGAACGAGGCGCCGGAGAGCACCGCCCGCCCGTCGCGTGCGATCTCGAGGTTCTCGAGCGTCACCGGGTCGATCATAGCCGGTCCCAGAGCAAAAGCGCGGCGGCGCCGAGGCTGAGCGCCGCGCCCGCGGCCAGATCGGCGCGCGCCAAGGGCCGCGCCGCCGCGCCCGGAAACCGCCCCGCATAGCCGCGCGCGCGCATCGCCTCGCTGACCCGTTCGGCGCGGTCGAGCGCGCGCAGCATCAGCATGCCGACGAGATTGCCATAGGCCCGCCAGGTCCGCGGCCCGAGGCCCGGCCGAAAGCCGCGCAATTTCATCGCCTCCGAAAGCCGGCGCGCCTCGGCCCGCAGCAGGCCCTGATAGCGCGCAAGCCCGAGGAAGATCCGCACCAGCGCCTCGGGGCAGCCCAGCGCGCGCAGCGCCGCGCCGATCCGCTCGGGCTCTTCGCGGCCGAAGAAATGCCCCGCGAGGAGCCCCGCGCCGGAGAGTTTGAGCCCCAGAACCAGCGCGCGCGTCAGCCCCTCGCGGCTCGCCTCCAAGGGTCCGAGGCGGGCGATCGGCGTGCCGGGCAGCGTGAAGGGTAGGGTGGCGAGGAGGAGCACGAGGAAGGCCTCGAGATGGAGGAGCCGGTGCCAATCGGGGCGGGCGCGGGCCGCCGCGAGCAGCGCCACGACCCCGCCGAGGAAGGCCGCCGCCGGCCCCGGCGCGGTGATCGGCGCGACGAGGAGGAGCACGGCGATGGCGGTGAGGATCCGAGCGCGCAGATCGGCCGGCCGCGGGGTCATTTGCGCGCGCCCCGCGCCCAGAGCGCGAGCCCCGCGAGGCCGAAGATCAGGCACAGCGCCGAGACGAGATCGGTGAGCCGCAGCCGGGCTTCGAGCTCGGCGATCTGCGCGCTGAGCGGGGCGATCTGGCGCGCGAGCGCGGCCTCGAGCGCGGCGGTATCGGGGGCGGGCGTGGCGGCGGCGGGCGCGGGCGCGGGGGCCGGGGCGGCGGGCGCGCCAAAGCGCTCGGGGCCGAGTGTCAGCTCGGCCATATGCCCGTCGCCGGTGTCGAGCGTGAGGGTGAGCGGCCCCGCCGCGGGGGCGGGCAGGCGGAAGCCGCCCGCGGTGTCGGTGCGCCCTTCGGCCAAGGTCTCACCGCCCGCCTCGGCGCGCCATCGGGCGCCCTCTGGCCGCCCGCCGCCGATGAAAAACCCATATCCCACAACCTCTTGGCCCTCGACGGTGGCAAAGAGCCGGACCCCATGCGCGCAGGCCAGGCCGGGGGCGAGGAGGAGGAGAACGAGGAGCGCGAGGCGGGTCATTCGGCGGGCTCCGCTGCGGGCGCGGGCTCTGGCGCGGGGGGCAGGGCGGGCGCGAGCGCCTCGGGCGCCACGCGCGCAAGGAAGCTCACGATCGCGCCGGTCACCGCCGCCTCGACCGCCGCGAGCGGCAGATAGGTCAGCCCCATCACCCGCGCGACGGGCAGAAACTCGGGCGCCGAGAGCCACAGCTCGACCGCCACGAGCCCGCCGGTGGCGAGCACCGCCGCCCCCGCGCCAAGCCCCGCGATCATGCCCGCGCGGGCGGGCGGCGCGCGCCGCACCCAGGGCCCGAGCACCGCCCCAACCGCCGCCGCCGGCCCCGCGATATTCATCGTGTTGACGCCCAGCGTCGTCACCCCGCCGACCCCGAACAGAAGCGCCTGCAGCACCAGCGCCACCAGCACCGCCGCGAACACCTGCCGCCCGAGCATCACCCCCATCAAGCCCCCGAGCATCAGATGCACGCTCGTCGGCCCGAGCGGGATCGCGATCAGCGCGCTTGCGAAAAACGCCGCCGAGAGCATCGCGATGCGCGGAATCGCCCGGTCATCGAGCCCGCGCAGCCCCGCGCCGACCCCCGCCACCGCAACCGCCGCCCCGCCGAGCAGAACCGGCAGCGACAGGATCCCGTCGGGAATATGCGCCATCTCAGAGCCCCCCCGGCGCGCGCGTCTCGACCCAGATCAGCCCACCCTCCTCGACCGGCGCGGGCGCGCCATCGGGGCCGGGCAGCGCCGCCCCCTCGAGGAGCGCGGCAAACCCCCACCAGCCCGCAAACGGCATCGCATAGGCGAACACCCCCGCCGCATCGGCGCGGATCACCTGCGTCACATAGGCGTCGTTCGGTGCCTCGATCCCGGCGGTATTGACGAATTCGACCTCGATCTCGGCGCCGGGCACCGGCACGCCGTCGCGCAGCACCACGCCGCGAAACAGGTTGCCCGCCCAAAGCCCGGTCGGCCGCATCAGGGGCACGATCTCGACCGGCAGCCCCACCGCCGCCTCGAGCCCCTCGCCCGAGGCCCAGGCATCGACCGCGACCTTGGCGTGGTGGCGGATGTATTTGCCCTCCGCCGCCTCCCAGTAAGGCTCTGGCGTGACATAGAAAATCGCGCCGCCCGGGGCGGGGAGATCATAGGAGAGATGCCAGGCGGAGCGCCCCTCGCGCGGGGTTTCGACGAGCCGGTCGGTCAGGGTCTCGCGCCCGCTCTGGGTGAGCACGCCGACCTCGACGGGGCGGGCGAGCGCCATCACCGGGCCGCCCTCGAACGGGTGGGTGAAGACGAGATCCAGCTCGACCCGGCCGCCCTCGGGCAGCACATCCGCCTGCGGCAGGATCTCGAGAAAATGCGCGCCCGCCGGCAGCGGGGCGAGGAGCGCGAGGCAGAGGAGGGTGGGACGGATCATGATGGTGGCTGATGCTTCTGTGGCGTATGATAATTGCAAGAATTTATCATACGCCCGCAGGGGCCGCGGGGAAAGCGCAAATATCTCTGGCGTGGCGAGAGATTTTATAGGAAAATCAAGCTGGTAAACTTCTTTCCAGCGCTGCAAGCGAGGCTGCCATGCGCCGCATCACCATCACCCTCCCCGATGAGATCGCCGAGGAGATCGACCGATTCATGGCGCAAAGCGGGGCGCAGAACCGCTCCGAGGCGATCCGCGATCTGGTGCGCCGGGCGCTCTCCTCGCGCGCCGATGTCGCCCCCGAGGCGCCCGCGCTCGGGGTGGTGACGGCGACGGTCGATCTGACGATGCGCAACCTTGGCGCGCGGCTCTCGCGGGCGCGGCTCGACGCCCATGACCACCACCTCGCCGCGCTCTCGATCCCGCTCGATCACACCACCTCGCTCGAGGTTTCGGTCACCCGCGGCCCGGTCGGCGCGCTCAGCGCCGCGGCCGAGGCGCTCTTTGCCGAGCGCGGCGTGGCCCATGGCCAGCTCGCGCTGATCCCGATCGCCGAGGCCGGGCCGCGCCACAGCCACGCCCACGCGGGCGATGAACACAGCCATATCACCGTGCAATCAGGCTTTGGCGCCTCCGCGCCGGCGCATCCCTTCGGCCATGCGCAGCCCTTCGCCGGCCCCCACAGCCACCCGCACCCCCACCCGCACCCGCATTTCCACCCGCACCCGCCGCCAAAGCCCGGCAAAGGTTGATTTCGCTCAAGGTCGGGCGCGCGCAAAGGTCTAATCTGGCCCGGAAAATGAACGTCAGGAGCAAGACCATGCGCGTGTTCACCGTCCTCGGGCCCTCGAATTCCGGCAAATCCACCCTCGTCCAGGCGCTCGCCGCGCTCGAGGGCGGGGCGGGCAAGAGCTTCACCGTGCCCGGCGTCGCGGCGGTCACCACCTTCGGCTTCATGGGCGAGGACTGGGCCGCGCTCGACATTGCGGGCGGCTCGGAAAACCTCGGGCCGGTGGGCGCGGCGCTCGCGGCCTCCGATATCGCGCTCGTCTGCGTGCCCGCCGATGCCGAGGCGGCCGTGCTCGCCGCGCCCTATCTGCGGATGGTCGAGGAGGCGGGGCTGCCCTGCATTCTCTTCGTCAACCGCGTCGATGCGCCCGCCAACCGCATCTCGGAGGTCGTCGCCGCCCTGCAGGCCTATTCGCGCCACCATATCGTCCTGCGCGAAGTGCCGATCCGCGAGGGCGATCAGATCACCGGCTTCGTCGATCTGGTCTCCGAACGGGCCTGGAAATTCGAGAAGGGCAAACATTCCTCGCTGATCGAGATGCCCGAGAGCGTGAAGGCGCGCGAGGCCGAGGCGCGGGCGGAACTCCTTGAATCCTATGCCGATTTCGATGACACGCTGATGGAGGAGCTGATCGAGGATCGCCGCCCCGTGGCCGAGGAGATCTATGAGGTCGCCGCGCGCACGCTGCAGGCGCATGATCTCGTGGCCTGTTTCCTCGGCTCGGCCTCGGAGGGCCATGGCATCACCCGGCTGATGAAATCGCTGCGCCATGATGCGCCCGAGGTCGCGGTCGCGGCCGAGCGGCTCGGCGGCGCGGCGGCGGTCGGCGCGCTCGCCGATGTGATCAAGCATCTGGGCAAGGTCGTGGTGCTGCGCGCGCTCGGCGCGCCGGTGGCGCAGGGCGCGCAGCTCGGCGGGGCGGGGCTCGGCTCGGTGACCGAGCTCGACGCGAAGACCGCGCTCGGCACGCTGGCGCCGGGCGCCGTGGGCCTTGCGGTGAAATCCGATCAGCTCGCCGCCGCGCGCGCGTTTGAGCCCGGCGCGGGCGCCGATCTGCCGCCCTGGGCGCGCGCCCATGCCGCGAGCTTCCGCCGCGTGCTCAGCCCCGTGCATGAGAAGGACGACACCCGCCTGATCACCGCGCTCGAGCGCCTCGCCGAGATCGACCCGGGGCTGCGCGTCGCCCCCGATGTCAAGACCGGCAAGCCCGTCGTCTCGAGCCAGGGCCCGCTGCATCTGCGCCGGATCCTCGCCAAGCTCGCAGAGGATTTCGGCGTGGCGGTGACCGAGGCGCCGGTGCCGCCGAGCCTGTGCGAAACCATCCGCCGCGGCACCGAGATCCACCATCGCCACCGCAAGCAGACCGGCGGCGCGGGGCAATTCGCCGATGTCGTGATCGCGGTCGCGCCGCAGGGCCGCGGCGAGGGTTTTGCCTTCACCGAGACGGTCAAGGGCGGCGCCGTGCCGCGCAACTACATCCCCTCGGTCGAGGCGGGGGTGCGCGAGGCGCTGATCGAGGGGCCGCAGGGCTTCCCCGTCGTCGATCTCGCGGTCGAGCTGAAGGACGGCAAGAGCCACGCCGTCGACAGCTCCGATTTCGCCTTCCGCACGGCGGGCAAATCGGCGCTGCGCGAGGCCTTCGCCGAGATCGGCACGGTGCTCTTGCAGCCGATCATGCGCATCGACATCCATGTGCCTTCGGTCTTTTCGGGGGCGCTGGTGCCGCTTGTGTCGGGGCTGAAGGGGCAGGTGCTGGGCTTTGAGGCGCATCCGACTGCGGCGGGCTGGGATGTGTTCCAGCTTGAACTGCCGATGGCGGCGGAGGACGCGCTCTTTGCCGCGCTGGCCGGCGCGACGCGCGGCACGGCCTGGTTCGAGAGCCGCTTCGACCATTATCAGGAGGCGCGCCGAGAAGAGCTCGCCGATCTGCTCGCCGAGTGAGCGCCGAGTGATCGGCCCAGGCCCCCGCCCGCCCGGCGGGGGCTTTTCGCGCCGCGCGGCCTCGGCTAGGGTCGCGCCCATGTTGCCCGGCCTTGCCCCCTTCGCCCGCCGTCCCGCCCCTTCGGGGGCGTGCTGAATGGCGCTCGCCGGGCTCTTTTTCGCGGCCCTTCTGGCCGCCACGCTGATCCCCGCGCAATCCGAGGCGGTGCTCGCGGGGCTCATCGTCGCGGGCGGGCACCCGCTCTGGGCGCTCCTCGCCGTCGCGACGGCGGGCAATGTGCTCGGCTCTTGCGTGAACTGGGCGCTCGGGCGGTTCTTGCTGCGCTTCGCCGATCGGCGCTGGTTCCCGGTGCCGCCCAAGGCGCGCGCCCGGGCCGAGCGCTGGTATGCCCGCTTTGGCCATTGGAGCCTTTTTGCCGCCTGGATGCCGCTCATCGGCGATCCGCTGACCTTCGTCGCGGGCGTGCTGCGTGAGCCGTTCTGGCGGTTTCTCGTGATCGTGACGGCGACGAAGGGCGGGCGCTATCTGGTGCTCGCCGCCGGGGTGCGGGCGTTCGTCGAGTAAGGCTTGCGGGCGCGGCGGGGCGGGGGCCCGATCGGCGCGCAACCTCCCGGAGCGACGATGAAAGCAGCCCTTGCGCGCGCCTATGGCGGCCCCGATGTGATCAGCCTCGAAGAGATCCCCGCCCCGGTGGCGCCGCCCGGCTGGGCCGAGGTTGCGGTGCGCGCCGCCGCCGTGACCCGGGGCGATGCACGGATCCGCGCGGCCGCGGCGCCGCCCGGGCTTTCGGCGGGGCTACGGCTCGCCTTTGGGCTGCGCCGGCCGCGCAAGCCGGTGCTCGGCATGATGTTTTGCGGCACGCTCTGCGCGCCGGTGGCGGGGTTTGCGGCGGGCGCGCGGGTGCTTGGCAACACCGGCCTCGCGATGGGCGCGCATGCCGAGCGGCTGGTGATCGCGCCCGAGCGGCTTTTCGCGGTGCCCGAGGGCTGGGACGATGCCGAAGCCGCGGCGCTTCTCTTTGGCGCGCTGACGGCGGCGGATTTCCTGATCGACAAGGCGCGGCTTGCGCCCGGCGCGCGGGTGCTGATCAACGGCGCAACCGGCGAGGTCGGCTGCGCGGCGCTGCAGATCGCGCGGTTTCTCGGCGCCGAGATCACCGCGCGCGGGCGCGCCGAGAACCATGATCTCGCCCGCGATCTGGGCGCGCATCGGGTGCTCGATTACCGCGACGGCCCGCCGCGCGGCGCCTGGGATCTGGTCCTTGATATCGCCGGCACGCTGCCCTGGCCCGCGGCGCGCGCGATCGTGGCGCCGGGCGGGATGCTCGCGCCGGTCACCGCCTCGCTCGGCACGATGCTCGGCGCCGGCCTGCGCCCGCACCGCGCGGGCGGGCGGCGGATCAGCGCGACCACGACCGCCGAGGGGCCCGCCGCGATGGCGCGCGTGCTCGCGCTATGCGAGCGCGGTGCGCTGCGCCCCGTGGTCGGCGCACGCCTGCCCTTCGATGCGATCGCACAGGCCCATGCGCGGGCCGACAGCCCCCACAAACGCGGCGCGGTGGTGGTGCTGATGTGAGCGACTTTCGTCGTCAGATCAAAGATTTACGGGGGATTTGGCTCCGGCGGTAGGGATCGAACCTACGACCAATTGATTAACAGTCAACTGCTCTACCGCTGAGCTACGCCGGACCATGGGCGGTCTATACAAATGCCCGCGCGCCCGCGCAAGGGGGGCGGGCGAAGTTTTTCGCCTCAGCCACCGCGGAGCGCAAAGACCGCGCCCGGGTGCAGCGGGCCCTCCGGCGCGACCTCGTTTTGCTCTGTCATTTCAACGAGATGCGCGAAGACATTGCGCGCGGCGGCGGCGTGCAGCGTGGGCGGCACCTCGGTGTAGATCGCCGCGACGAGGCCCGCGATATCCGCCGGGCCCTGCGCGAGATGGGCGCGGATCTGGGCCGAGCGCTCGCGCCGATGGGCGGCGAGCTCGGCGATCCGCGCGCGGCAGCCCGTCACCGGATCGCCATGGCCGGGGTAGAACACCCGCGCATTGACCGCATCGAGCGCCGCGAGCGAGCGGAAATAATCGCCCAAATCCCCATCGGGCGGCGAGATCAGCGTCGAGGCCCAGCCCATCACATGATCGCCGCTGAGCACCGCATCGCCGATGACGAAACAGAGGTGGTTGCAGAAATGCCCCGGCGTGTGCAGCGCCCGCACCGACCAGTCGCCCGCGCCGATCTCGGCGCCATCGGCGAGCGTCAGATCGGGGCGAAACGCCCGGTCCACCCCCTCGCCGCCGCCCGCAAGCCCCGCCGCCGCGAGCCCCGCCATCACCGCCGAGCGCCCCGCCTCGGGCGCCCCGAACGCCACCACCGGCGCCCCGGTCGCCGCCGCCAACAGCCGCGCGCCGGGCGAATGATCGAGATGGGCATGGGTGACGAGGATATGGCTGACCCGCTCGCCCGGCGCGAGCCCGGCCAGAATCGCCCCGATATGGCCCGCATCCGCCGGTCCCGGGTCCACCACCGCCACCGCGCCGGTGCCCAGAATATAGGTATTCGTGCCCGAAAGCGTCATCGGCGAGGGGTTCGGCGCCCTGATCCGCCGCAGCCCCGCCTCGAGATCGACCATCCGCCCCTGCATCGCCCTTTTCCTCCGCGCGCCATCCCGCTAGGGTTTAGCCATGAATTTCGGCTGGCTCAAACAGATCATGCCGCGCGGGCTCTACGGGCGGGCCGCGCTGATCCTCGTTGTGCCGATCGTGACGATCCAGCTCGTCGTCTCGGTGGTCTTCATCCAGCGCCATTTCGAGCGCGTCACCCGCCAGATGACCGCGACCATGCTGCGCGAGATCGTGCTGATCGAGGCGCGCGTCAACACCGCCCCCGATGCCGCGCGCGCCGAGATCGAGGGGCTCGAGCTGGCCGCGCCGCTCGGGCTTGGCTTCACGCTGCCGGTGCGCGGGGCCGAGGCCGAGGCGACGGGCGATGCGCGCGGCGCGTTCGATTTCACCGGCATCGTGGTGATCGACACGCTGCGCGCCGCGCTGCCGGCGCTGCGCGCGGTCGATCTGAGCCGCGGCGCGCGGGTGCGGCTGACGCTGACGACGGGGCAGGGGGTGCTCGCGCTCGAATTCCCGCGCGACCGGGTCTCGGCCTCGAACCCGCATCAATTGCTGGTGCTGATGCTGGTGGTGAGCCTGCTGATGACGGTGATCGCCTATCTTTTCTTGCGCAATCAGCTCCGTCCGATCCGGCGGCTGGCGCGCGCGGCCGAGGCCTTCGGGCGCGGCCAGGTGGTGCCCTACCGGCCGGCGGGCGCGCTCGAGGTGCGGGCCGCGGGGCGCGCCTTTCTCGAGATGCGCGCGCGCATCGAGCGCCAGACCGAGAGCCGGCGGCTGATGCTCTCGGGCATCAGCCACGATCTGCGCACGCCCCTCACCCGGATGCGGCTCGGGCTCTCGATCCTGCCCGACGACCCCGAGACGCGCGACGAGATCGCCGCGATGGAGCGCGACGTGGCCGAGATGGGCAAGCTCGTCGACGCCTTCCTCGCCTCGGTGCGCGACGAGGCGACGCAGGGCCCCTCCGAGGAGGTCGATCTGGGCGCTCTCGTCGGGCTGATCGTCGAGGATGCGGGGCGCGGCGGGCAGGCGGTGCGGCTCATCGCGCGCCCGGCGCCGGGGCAGGTTCTGCTCACCTGCCGCCCCGACAGCCTGCGCCGCGCGCTCGAAAACCTGATCGGCAATGCGATGCGCTATGGCCGCAAGGCCGAGGTCTCGCTGCGCCGGGCGGGCGATTGGGCGGTGATCACGGTGGAAGATGACGGGCCGGGGATCCCAGAGGAGCGCTATGAAGAGGCGCTCAAGCCTTTCACGCGCCTAGATCCGGCCCGCAACCAAGATCGTGGCCAAGGCGTCGGGCTCGGCCTCTCGATCGCGGCCGATATCGCGCGCGGCCATGGCGGGGGGCTGAAACTCGGGCGCAGCGCGCGGATGGGCGGGTTGCGGGTGGAGATGCGTCTGCCGCTCTGAGGCGGCGCGCCCGGGCAGGGGCGCGGGCGAGCGCGGTGGGGCTCAGGCGGCGACATGGGCGCGGGCAATCAGGCCCGCGGGCCTGCGGGCGCGCCGGGCGCGGGCGCTGCGCCGGCCTCAGCCGATCAGCGCGGCGATTACCAAGCCCCAAATCCCGGCGCCGAGCGCGAGCGCGGGCAGGAGCCACCACCCGGACGGCAGCGGCAGGTGGAGCGCGATTTGCGGCGCCGAAACTTTCGTCAGGCTATGCGTCATCATGTGCTTCCCTCCTTCTGATGGGTTACGGACAGTCTGCAGCTCTGATCGCCTTCGTGCATTGATATAAATCAGCCTTGTGATCCCGGCGGCTGCATGGCCGCTTTGCGTCAGCTTCAGGGAAAAAGATTAAGACTTTCTGAATTCCGCCCCCCCGATCGCCGGGCAAATCGCGCCGCGCGCTTGCCTGCGGGCGCGGCTGCGCGCATTGTGGAGGCAAGTAACAGGCAGATGACCCCGCGTCAGGTTGCACCCGGCCCGCAGCGCCCCTAGATTGGTGCAAACGGGAAGGGCTCGAGCTGCCGCAGGGGCGGGGCGGAGACCTTTCGCCACAAAAGGACCAATGATGACCGAGCAACTCTCGACTTCCTATCCGGTGCTGCCGCTGCGCGATATCGTGGTGTTCCCCCACATGATCGTGCCGCTGTTCGTCGGACGCGAGAAATCCGTGCGCGCGCTCGAGGAGGTGATGGCCGAGGACCGCCAGATCCTGCTCGCCAGCCAGATCGACCCCTCGGTCGACGAGCCGAGCGCCGAGGGCATCTTCCGCGTCGGCGTGCTGGCCAATGTGCTGCAGCTGCTGAAACTGCCCGATGGCACGGTGAAAGTGCTCGTCGAGGGCAAGACGCGGGTGAAAATCACCGAATTCCTGCCCAATGACGCCTATTTCGAGGCCCATGCCGAGGTTCTGACCGAAACCGAGGGCGATCTCGACACGATCCGGGCGCTGTTGCGCTCGGTCGCGGAGGAATTCGAGCGCTACGCCAAGATCAAGAAGAACATCCCCGAGGAGGCGCTCGGCGCGGTCGCCGAGACCCGCGAGGCCGACAAGCTCGCCGATCTGGTCTCGGGCCATCTCGGCCTCGAGGTCAGCGCCAAGCAGGAGCTGCTCGAAACCCTCGATGTCAGCCAGCGCCTCGAGAAGGTCTATGGGCTGATGCAGGGCGAGGTCTCGGTTCTCCAGGTCGAGAAGAAGATCAAGAGCCGCGTCAAATCGCAGATGGAGAAGACCCAGCGCGAATATTATCTGAATGAGCAGATGAAGGCCATTCAGAAGGAGCTGGGCGACGGCGAGGACGGGCAGAACGAGATCGCCGAGCTCGAGGAGCGCATCGCCAGGACCAAGTTCTCGAAAGAGGCCCGCGACAAGGTCGAGGGCGAGATCAAGAAGCTCAAGTCGATGAGCCCGATGTCGGCCGAGGCCACCGTCGTGCGCAATTATCTCGACTGGCTCTTGAGCCTGCCCTGGGGGGTGAAGAGCCGCGTCAAGAAAGACCTCGGCGCCGCCGAAAAGGTGCTCGACACCGATCATTATGGCCTCGAGAAGGTCAAGGAGCGGATCGTCGAATATCTCGCCGTGCAGGCGCGTTCGGACAAGCTCAAGGGCCCGATCCTGTGCCTCGTCGGCCCGCCCGGCGTCGGCAAGACCTCGCTTGGCCGCTCGGTCGCCAAGGCCACGGGGCGCGAATTCATCCGCATCTCGCTTGGCGGGGTGCGCGACGAGAGCGAGATCCGCGGCCACCGGCGCACCTATATCGGCTCCATGCCCGGCAAGATCATTCAGGCGCTGAAAAAGGCCAAGACCACCAACCCGCTGATCTTGCTCGATGAAATCGACAAGATGGGGCAGGATTTCCGCGGCGACCCGGCCTCGGCCATGCTCGAGGTGCTCGACCCCGAACAAAACGCGAGCTTCGTCGACCATTACCTCGAGGTGGAATATGACCTCTCGAACGTGATGTTCCTGACCACGGCCAACAGCTACAACATGCCCGGGCCGCTTCTCGACCGGATGGAGATCATCTCGCTCGCGGGCTATACCGAGGACGAGAAACGCGAGATCGCGCGCCAGCACCTGATCCCGAAACAGGTCAAGGCGCATGGGCTCAAGAAGGGCGAGTTCACGCTCACCGACGAGGGCCTGAGCGACGTGATCCGCTACTATACCCGCGAGGCCGGGGTGCGGAACCTCGAGCGCGAGATCGCCAAGCTCGCCCGCAAGGCGGTGACCGAGATCCTCAAGGCCAAGGGCGCGGTGAAATCGGTGACGGTCGACGGGGCGAAGGTCGAGGCCTATCTGGGCGTGCGCCGCCACCGCTACGGGCTGGCGGAGGCCGAGGATCAGGTCGGCGTGGTGACGGGCCTCGCCTGGACGAGCGTCGGCGGCGATCTTCTGCATATCGAGGCGCTGAAACTGCCCGGCAAGGGGCGGATGAAGACCACCGGCAAGCTCGGCGATGTGATGAAGGAATCGATCGAGGCGGCGGCGAGTTATGTGCGCTCGGTCGCCCCGCAGATCGGCGTGAAGCCGCCGGTCTTCGACAAGATCGACATCCACGTCCATGTGCCCGACGGCGCGACGCCCAAGGACGGCCCCTCGGCGGGCCTTGCCATGGTCACCTCGATCGTCTCGGTGCTGACCGGCATCCCGGTGCGCAAGGATATCGCGATGACCGGCGAGGTGTCCTTGCGCGGCAATGCGATGCCGATCGGGGGGTTGAAGGAGAAGCTGCTCGCGGCGCTGCGCGGCGGGATCAAGACCGTGCTGATCCCGGTCGAGAACGAGAAAGACCTCGCCGAGATCCCCGATAACGTCAAGGCGGGGCTCGAGATCATCCCGGTGAGCCATGTGCGCGAGGTTCTGCCGCGCGCGCTCGTGCGGATGCCCGAAGCGATCGACTGGGACGAGGCGGCCGAGGAGGCTGCGGCCGCCGCTGCCGCCGCCGCTGCGCGCGAGGGCCGCGGCGCCGCCACCGCGCATTGAGTGCCTGATTTTGCGACAGACGCGCCTCCCTCGGGGGGCGCGTCTTGCTTTTGGCGGATTGTTTCTGCGGCGCCTGTGGATTGTTAACCATTTCGGCACTAATCTTGCCCGGAATCAGTGAGATGAGGGCATCCATGCCGAGATCCAAGAAACCCCGGAGCAAAATGAGCACGTCGTCGAAATCCCCGACCCAAGCGGCGAAAGCCCCTGTGAAACTGGCTGTTGTGAAGGCCGAAGAGGCGGCGGCCGCGGCGCTCGAGGCGGAGGCGGAGGCGGAGACGGGCGCGGAACCGGAGGCGGGCGCCGAGGGCGAGGCGAGCCTCGTGCTGCGCAAGAAGGATTTCGTCGAGCGCGTGATGATCGCGAGCGGCGTCAAGAAGCCGGTGGCGCGCGATGTCTCCGAAGCCGTGCTCAAGGTGCTCGGCGAGGCGCTCGACGCGGGCGAAACCATGACCCTGCCGCCCTTGGGCAAGATCCGGGTGACCAAACATCTCGACAAGCAGGGCGGCGAGGTCTTGCAGGTCAAGATCAAGCGTCTGACCGGCCCCGAGAAAAAGGATGAAAAAACTGACGACACCCCCCTTGCAGAGGGGGAGGAGTGACGCTAAACACCGCTCCACCGGGCGATTAGCTCAGCGGTAGAGCGCTTCGTTCACATCGAAGATGTCAGCGGTTCAAATCCGTTATCGCCCACCATCATTCAGAAAACGCGTCCCACGGGGCGCGTTTTCGCTTTTCGGGGGCGCCGGGCCGCGGGGTGCTTGCGCCGGCCCCCGCCGGGCGCTAGAACCCCGCCTGCCGGGCATCCGGGCGGTTAGCTCAGTTGGTAGAGCGCCTCGTTTACACCGAGGATGTCGGGGGTTCGAGTCCCTCACCGCCCACCATTCCCCCCGCGAAATCCCCCAGCTTCCCGCCGATTCGGTGCACCAGCGCACCGCCGCCCTGCGGTCATCGGGCTATAAGTGCGGCGATTCGGTGCCTATCCTGCACGAAACCCAGGAAGGAGAGCGCCATGAGCTGGAACCCGTTGCTTGACCCGAGCCTGCCGATCGGCGACGCCGTCGACCGGATCGAGACCGTCATCGTGCCCCGCGCGCGCGATCTGGGCGGCTTCGAGGTGCGCCGCGCGCTGCCTTCGACGAAACGCCAGATGGTCGGCCCCTTCATCTTCTTCGACCAGATCGGCCCGGTCGAATTCCTCTCCGGCGAAGGCATCGACATCCGCCCGCATCCCCATATCGGCCTCGCCACCATCACCTATCTCTTCAACGGCCGCCTCCATCACCGCGACAGCCTCGGCTCCGATCAATGGATCACCCCCGGCGCGGTCAACTGGATGAGCGCGGGCCACGGCATCACCCATTCCGAGCGCACCGATGGCGCGGTGCGCGCCTCGGGCCAGGCGCTCTCCGGGGTGCAGATCTGGGCGGCGCTGCCCAAGGCGCTCGAGGAGGCCCCGGCCAGCTTCCTCCATTCCGAGCGCGCCGCGCAGCCGCTCTTCGACGCCCATGGCACGCGGGTGCGGCTGATCCTCGGCGCGGCCTGGGGCGCGCGCGCGCCGCTGCCGATCCCCTCCGAGATGATGCTCGCCGATGCCGATCTCGCGCCGGGCGCGATGTTGCCCTTGCCCGATACCCACGAAGACCGCGCGGTCTATGTGATCGCGGGCGAGGTCTCCCAGGGCGGCCAGAGCTTCGCGGCGGGGCGGATGCTCGTCTTCCGCCCGGGCGATTCCCTCGCGCTGCGGGCGGGCGGGCAGGGCGCGCGACTCCTCGTCCTCGGCGGCGCCACCCTCGACGGCCCGCGCTATATCTGGTGGAACTTCGTCGCCTCCTCGCGCGAGAAGATCGACGCCGCGCGCGAGGCCTGGCGGGCGGGCGATTGGGCGCATGGCCGCTTCAAGCTGCCGCCCAACGATCATGCCGAATTCATCCCCGCGCCCGAGCGCTGATCTCCAACCCCTTGATTCCTTGCGTTTCTTCTTGGCAAAAATACGCATTCCCCGGCCCCGACCGGCGCCCGCGTGAAAATTTCTCGCAAATGTCGAAGTTTTCGCGCGCCCCCCGCTTGACGGCGCCCCCGGGGCTGCGTAATACCGGCCCCACGCTCGGATGGCGATCCGGCGAAGCGGTGAGCGGTTGTAGCTCAGTTGGTTAGAGTACCGGCCTGTCACGCCGGGGGTCGCGGGTTCGAGCCCCGTCAACCGCGCCACTTCGCAGGATCGCCCGAGCGCTGAAAATGCGCGGTTGTAGCTCAGTTGGTTAGAGTACCGGCCTGTCACGCCGGGGGTCGCGGGTTCGAGCCCCGTCAACCGCGCCATTTTCCCTCCAGTTTCAGGGCATCATGGCTTTCCTCGACAAGATCTCGCTTCTCCATGCGGTGCTGATCGCGGCGCTCCTCGGCCTCGCGCCCTTCACCCCCGAGCCCCATCTCGTCGAGAAACTGCGGATGCTGGCCGCCGGCACGCTCACCCGCCCGATCGACATCTTCGACCTCTGCCTGCATGCCGCGCCCTGGGCGCTCCTTGCCGCGAAACTCCTGCGCGTCGCGCAAACCCGCTGAGCGGGCCGCAAAGGCTTGCCGCGCCGCCGCTCTCGCGCCTATATGGCGGCGAAGAGAAGGAGAGCGCCATGAGCGAGCAATTCGACGCCAAAGCCTTGATCGACGATCTGGGAACTCGCGCCCGTGCGGCGGCGGCGGAGCTTGCTTTCGCGCCAGCGGCGGCGAAGGAGGCGGCGCTGACCGCGGCGGCCGAGGCCGTCTGGGCGCGCCGGGTCGAGATCATGGCCGCCAATGGCGAGGATCTGGCCTACGGCGCGAACAAGGGGCTGAGCCCGGCGATGATGGACCGCCTCGCGCTCGATGAGGGGCGCATCAAGGCGATCGTCGAGGGCCTGCGCGCGGTTGCGGCGCAACCCGACCCGGTGGGCCAGGTGATCTCGGAATGGGATCGCCCGACGGGGCTGCATATCCAGCGCGTGCGCACGCCGCTGGGCGTCATCGGGGTGATCTATGAATCGCGCCCGAATGTGACGGCCGATGCCGGCGCGCTCTGCCTCAAGGCGGGGAACGCGGTGATCCTGCGCGGCGGCTCGGAAAGCTTCCATTCCTCGCGCGCGATCCATGCCTGCATGGTCGAGGGGCTGCGCGCGGCGGGCCTGCCCGAGGCCGCGATCCAGCTCGTGCCGACGCGCGAGCGCGCCGCGGTGGCCGAGATGCTGCGCGCGGTGGCCCATATCGACGTGATCGTGCCGCGCGGCGGCAAGGGCCTCGTCGGCCTCGTGCAGGCCGAGGCGCGGGTGCCGGTCTTCGCCCATCTCGAGGGCATCTGCCACGTCTATGCCGATGGCGCGGCCGATCTCGAGAAGGCGCGCGCGGTGGTGCTCAACGCCAAGACCCGGCGCACCGGGATCTGCGGCGCGATGGAATGTCTGCTGATCGACCGCGCGTTTTACGCGCGCCACGGCGCGGTGCTCGTCGAGGATCTGGTGAAAGCCGGGGTCGAGGTGCGCACCGAGGGCGATCTCTTGAACGTCGTCGGCACCGTCCCCGCCGCGCCCGAGGATTTCGGCCGTGAATTCCTCGACATGATCTGCGCGGCGCGGATCGTCGACGGCGTCGATGGCGCCATCGCCCATATCCGCCGCTATGGCTCGAACCACACCGAATCGATCCTCACCGAGGATGATGCGGCGGCCGCGCGCTTCTTCCAGCGGCTCGATTCGGCGATCCTGATGCGCAATGCCTCGACCCAATTCGCCGATGGCGGCGAGTTCGGAATGGGCGCCGAGATCGGCATCGCCACCGGCAAGCTCCATGCCCGCGGGCCCGTCGGCGCCGAGCAACTGACCTCGTTCAAATACCTGGTCACCGGCGACGGCACCTGCCGCAAGTAAGGCCGCGCCCAAAAAGCGGGGCGGCGCCATTTTAGCGCCGCCCCTTGGCCGAGGGCGCCAAGGCCGCGCCTCGGACCCCTCTCTCTCCGCCGTGCAGCGCTCAGAACACGATCCGCGCGCCGGTCTCGCCAATCTCCCACGAAATCGCCCGCCCCGCGGCACGCGCCTCGCGCGGCAGGAGCGCAAATTGCACCTGCGCCGCGCCGACCGGCCCGCCTGCGCCCTCAAGCCCCGCCCAGAGCCCCGGATCGGCCTTGGTGCGCCGCGCCTCGGCCGCGATCTCCCACATGCCGTCGCGCTCGCGCACCGCGACCGTGCCCCCCCAGGGCAGCGCCACCTCGAGACAGAGGATCGCCAGGAACACGAGCTTCACCATCCGCCGCGGCTGATCGCCCTCGGCCTGCCAGTCGATCTCGAGCCGCCCCGAGGCCGAAACCTCGCGCATCACCGCCGCGACCTCATTGCGCCCAAGCCGTTGCTCGGCCGAGGCCTGACCAAAGGCCAGCCGGAAGAACTTGATCCGCGCATTCGCCGCCGCGACGCTCTCGGCGATCAGCTGCACCTCCGGGCTCGCGCCATGCCCCGACATCGCCAGCAGCTCGACCCCGTTGCCGATCGCGCCCAAAGGGCTGATAAGATCATGACAGAGTCGCGACCCCACGAGCGCCACGAGATCGGCCTCGGTGAGGGCGGGGGGCGGCGAAAGATCAGAGGTCATGGGGACTTCCCGAGAAAGAGGGCAGGATGAACGAATTTCTGGAGCCGGGCATGATGGTGCGCAACCCTCTGGCGCCCGATTGGGGTCTGGGGCAGGTGCAGTCGCGCATCGGCGAGAGGATCACGGTCAATTTCGAACATGCCGGCAAACAGGTGATTGACGGACGCAGGGTCCAGCTCCTTATGGTTTTGCCCGATCAGGGTTGATGAAAGGTTAACGGCTTTCCCCTCGCTGACAAGTCACCGCGTCACGGGCTCCGACCCGTTGCCAAGCCCCCCGGCGCAAGGCTAGAACCGCTAGAGCATCTAGGGCAGGGCTTATGGCTTCCGATTCAGCAGTTTACGAGACCCGGCTGGCGACGGACCCGCGCGATCTGCGCGCCGCGCAGCGGTTGCGCTATGAGGTGTTCGTGGCCGAACTGGGCGGCGACGGGCCGCTGGTGGACCATGAAAACCGCCTCGAAGTGGATGAATTCGACGCGATCTATGACCATCTGATCCTCGTCGACCGCACCCGCGACGCGGCCGCGCTCGATCATGTCGTGGGGGTCTATCGGCTGCTGCCGGGCGAGCGCGCGGCGGCCTTCGGGCGGTTTTACTGCGACGGCGAATATGATCTGGCGCCGCTGCGCGCCTCGGGGCGCAAGCTCCTGGAGCTCGGCCGCTCCTGTGTCCACCCCGATCACCGGGGCGGCGCGGCGATGCTGATACTCTGGAACGGGCTTGCCGATTATGTGCTTGAAAACGGGATCGAAATTCTCTTCGGCGTGGCCTCGTTCCACGGTATCGACCCGGCGCCGCTCGCGCAGCCGCTGAGCTGGCTGCACCGCCACCATCTCGCGCCCGAGGGGCTGCGCCCGCGCGCGCTCGCGGCGCATTTCCAGAGCATGGACCTCGTGCCCGAGGCCGAGCTCGACCGCCGCGCGGCGATGGCGGCGATGCCGAACCTGATCAAGGCCTATCTGCGGCTCGGCGGGTTCGTGGGCGAGGGCGCCTTCATCGACGTGCCGTTCAACACCACCGATGTGATGCTCTTGATGGATACCAGCCAGATGAGCGAGAAGCACCGCGAGTTCTACGCGCGCCGCCATGAGGGGCGGGCATGAGCACCTGGGAGGGGCCGCTGCCGCCGCCGGGGCGGCCGATCGGGCCGCTGGGGGCGCTGCTGATCGCGCTGCGCGGCGCGGCGCTGGTCGGGGTGCTCTACGGCGGGCTCCTGCTCCTGCTCGTGCTGCGGCTGATCGAGCGCCCGCTCTTCGGCGCGGCGCGGCCCTGGACGCCGAAACTCTCCCGCGCGGCCTGTCGCGTGGCGCTGCCGATCCTCGGGCTGCGCTACAAGGTCCGCGGCACGCCCTTGCGCGCGATCGGGGCGGTGGTCGCCAACCATGGCTCCTGGCTCGATATTTTCGCGCTCAATGCCTGCCAGGAGGTGTTCTTCGTCGCCAAGGCCGAGGTCGCCTCCTGGGCGGGGATCGGTTGGCTTGCCCGCGCGACCGGCACGCTCTTCATCCGCCGCGACCCGAAAGAGGCGAAGGCCCAACAGGCGATGTTCGAGGCGCGGATCCGGGCGGGGCACCATCTGCTGTTCTTCCCCGAGGGCACCTCGACCGACGGGCTGCGCGTGCTGCCCTTCAAAAGCACGCTCTTTGCCGCCTTCTACAGCCACGGGCTCGACAAGGTGATGCAGATCCAGCCGGTCACGGTGATCTATCGCGCGCCCGCGGGCGAGAACCCGCAGTTCTACGGCTGGTGGGGGAGCATGGGATTTGCGCGCCATCTGGTGAAGGTGCTGGCCTGCCCGCGGCGCGGCTCGGTCGAGGTGGTGTTCCATCCGCCGCGCAATGTCGCCGACTATCCCTCGCGCAAGGATCTTTGCGCCGCCTGCGAGGCCGATGTGCGCGGCGCGCTGCCCTTCAACGGCTGAGCCGCGCCCGCAGCGCCCGCAACACATAAAGCCGGATCGCCGTCGCAAGCCCGGTCTCGACCCCGCGCGCCACATCAATTTCGGCCGCCAAGGCGTTGATCCCCTTGCCATCTTCCTCGGCGATCCGGCGGAACTCTTGCCAGAATTCCTCCTCGAGAGACACCGACGTGCGGTGCCCGCCAAGGGTGAGAGAGCGCTTGACCGGCCGGCTCATTCGGCCTCGGGCGCGTCACTGTCGCGCTTGTGCCCCTCCAGCGTGGCCGCCGCGCGCGCGGCCTCTGCCTCCTCGCGCAGCCGTTGCGCCTTGGTGCGGCCGAATTTCGCGGCATTGGCGTCGGCCTCGGTGCGCTTCTCGGCGCGGGCCTTTTGCTTGCGGAACTGGGTGAGGTTGGTGACGTTCGACATGGGCGCAATCTGGCACGCTTTGGCGCGCCGCGCTAGGGGGCGCTGCCCCCTCGGCCTTCGGCCTCTCCCCCGGGATATTTCGAGCAAGATGAAAGTCGTTCTCTTCATCTTGCCCCAAATATCCCGGGGGGCTCGGGGGGCTGGCCCCCCGAAGGCGAGAGGGCGGCCGCATGGACCGCCCTCTGTCTTTTCCTTCGGCGGGGGCAATCAGCCTTTCGGGCCGATCATGTCCTCCGGGCGCACGATCCGGTCGAAGGTCTCTTCGTCGACATAGCCGAGCGCGATCGCCTCTTCCTTCAGCGTGGTGCCGTTCTTGTGCGCGGTCTTGGCGACCTTGGTCGCGGCGTCGTAGCCGATGGTCGGCGCGAGCGCGGTGACCAGCATCAGGCTCTCCTTCATCAGCTTGTCGATCCGCGCCACATTGGCCTGGGTGCCCACCACCATGTTATCGGTGAAGGCCGAGGCGCTGTCGCCCAGGAGCTGCATCGATTGCAGCACGTTGTAGCTCATCATCGGGTTGTAGACGTTGAGCTCGAAATGCCCTTGCGAGCCGGCAAAGCCCACCGCCGCGTCATTGCCCATGACATGGGCGCAGACCATGGTCAGCGCTTCGGCCTGGGTCGGGTTGACCTTGCCCGGCATGATCGACGAGCCGGGCTCGTTTTCCGGCAAGATCAGCTCGCCCAGCCCCGAGCGCGGCCCCGAGCCGAGGAGGCGCAGGTCGTTGGCGATCTTGAAGAGCGAGGCCGCGACGGTTTTCAGCGCGCCCGAGAACATCACCATCGCGTCATGGGCGGCGAGTGCTTCGAATTTGTTCGGCGCGGTGACGAAGGGCAGGCCGGTGATCTCGGCGATCTGGGCCGCCACGCGGGTATCCCAACCCACGCGGGTGTTCAGCCCGGTGCCGACGGCGGTGCCGCCTTGCGCGAGTTCATAGATATGCGGCAGGCACATTTTCACCCGCTCGATGCCGCGCTCGACCTGCTTGGCATAGCCCGAGAATTCCTGGCCGAGGGTGAGCGGCGTCGCATCCTGCGTATGGGTGCGGCCGATCTTGATGATATCCTTGAACTCTTCCGATTTCGCGGCGAGCGCTTTTTGCAGCTTTTCGAGGCCGGGGATCAGCACGTCGCGCGCCTGCATCGCGATCGCGACATGCATGGCGGTCGGGAAGGTGTCGTTCGAGGACTGGCCCATGTTGCAGTGATCGTTCGGGTGGACGGGCTTTTTCGAGCCCATCACGCCGCCCAGCATCTCGATCGCGCGGTTCGAGATCACCTCGTTGGCGTTCATGTTCGACTGGGTGCCGGAGCCGGTTTGCCACACGACAAGCGGGAAGTTGTCGTCGAACTTGCCCTCGATCACCTCGGTCGCGGCGGCGGCGATCGCATCGGCGATCTCGGCCTCCATGTCGCCCTGCGCCTTGTTGACCAGCGCGCAGGCCTTCTTGATCACGCCGAGCGCGCGAATGATCGGCTTGGGCTGACGTTCCCAGCCGATCGGGAAGTTCATGATCGAGCGCTGGGTCTGGGCGCCCCAATATTTGTCGGCGGGGACTTCGAGCGGGCCGAAGCTGTCGGTCTCGGTGCGGGTCGCGGTCATGCTTGCCTCCGTGCACAATCAGGCGATGTCGTCCCCCGCGTCATAAGGGGGCGGAAGCGGTTTTGCAATCGGCATGCCGCGGTATACCGCGCCCGCGGGCCGGTTTAGCGCAATCATCGCTCCGTCGGGGTTACTTGCGCCACTTGTCGAGGCTGACCACCTCGGCCTCGCCGCGCGGCTTCTCCTCGACCACCGGCTCCTCCTCGTCTTCCTCCTCCTCCTCGTCGTCATCGTAATCCTGCGTCTCGAAGCGCAGGCCGAATTCGACCGAGGGGTCGACGAAGGTGGTGATCGCATCGAAGGGGATATAGAGCGGCTCGGGCGCATTGCCGAAATTCAGCGTGATCGCGAAGCCCTCGTCATCGACGGTGAGATTCTCGAACCAGTGCTGGATCACGATCGTCATCTCATCGGGATAGCGTTCGCGCAGCCAGTCGGCGAGCTCGGCATCGGGGTGATGGGTGTTGAAGGTGATGAAGAAGTGATGCGCGCCCGGCAGGCCGTTTTCCGACACATCGGTCAGCACGCTCTGGATCAGGCTCCGCATCGCGCGGTGCATCAGGTTTCCGTAATCAATGCTGCGGGTCATCGGGCCTTCCCTCGTTTTGGCCCAGCATAGGAGATTCGTCGCGCAAGGGAAGGGGGGGCGCGAAATTCGCCCCGCCGGGGTCCGCGTCGCGCCTCACGAGAAGGTTTCCCCAATCATCACAAGCGCCAGAGACTGATCCGGCAGCGCCCCGATCTGCTCGAAAAACCCGAGCATGTCGAAGTGGTTATAGGCCTCG
Organism: Rhodobacter xanthinilyticus; assembly: GCF_001856665.1. Lineage (NCBI taxonomy): Bacteria > Pseudomonadati > Pseudomonadota > Alphaproteobacteria > Rhodobacterales > Rhodobacter > Rhodobacter xanthinilyticus. The sequence goes on from NZ_CP017781.1 coordinate 1,704,349, forward strand.
CGGATCTTGCCGTCCTGAAACTTCGTCGAGATCTGCGCGGTGAATTCGACCGGCGCGGCCGTCGCCCGGACGCGCGCGCGCACCCGCAGCAAGACCCAGAGCCACTCCTCCGTCTCGATATGGCGCAACACCTCGATCTCGAGCCCGTCGATCAGCCGCATCATCGCCGGGATCAGCGCCCGGAAATCCTCCGGCCCCATCGAGAAATCCCGCATCACCCCGCAGGCCTCCGCCTGCGGCGCATAGAACCGCTCGATCTGATCGAGATCGCCCCCGATCCAGACCTGTTCGAACCAGTCGTTGAGAAAGGCCAGCTTGCTCATGCGCGCCTCCATTTCGATCCTGCCGCGGGCCGAGAGTCGCATTCCGCCGTGAATAAAGCGTGAACAAAACCGCTTTGAGCGCGATGACCTGACGGAAGGGGGGAGGTGCAGGATTCTGTTGCCAGGCTCCTGCGGGCCCCGCCTTAGGCGGCTAAGCGTAAGGACTTAAGTTTCGGTTACCCGAGCTGCTTACGCAGCCAGAGCCACCGGAGCACGGTTGTCGTTGGCAACTGTACAATTTGCACCGATAACGGTGGTAGCTCACCGAGACAAAGCAAACACCTTTAGACGTTCGTCGATCCTGTTTCGGCCCCATTCGCCCCCAACGAGGGATGGATGGTGGAGCCGCCGGGTACCGCCCCCGGGTCCGATCCGGTTATTCCGTGCGCGTTTATGTCCATAGTCCGGGCGAACCCGAACAGGCTCAATATAGGGGCGGGGCGGGGCGGCTGCAAGGGGGGGGCGGCGGTCGGCAAGGGGGGCGGCGCCCGAGGCGCTTTGAGCCGCGCCCGCGGGCGATTGTGGCGCGATTGTGGCGGCAACACATTCAAAACCATGCATGACGTAGGGTGAGGGGCGATATTCAAAGCGGTTGCGCCACAATATCGACACAAAGATGAGCAAGATATGAAGGGCAGCGGTGGGGGCATCGCTGGAGGAAAGATGCCGCAATTCGGTCTGCTTTCAAAACGCTTCGGGGCCGATGAGAGCGGCGCCGCCACGATCGAATTCGTGATCTGGTTGCCGTTTCTGCTCGTGTTGCTCTTCCTCTCGGTCAATGCGGCCGTGCTGATGCATACGCAGACGCTCCTTTATGATGCGGCGCGCGATGCGGCGCGGCAGGTGGCGACGGGCGCGGCCACCACCGCCGAGGCGGCGAGCGCGGCTCAGGCGCGGTTTCAGGCCGCGATGGGCGTGAGCGCCGATGTCGCGATCTCGGGCGAATTCGTGCGCGCCGATCTGAGCGTGCCTTACACCAAGGTTCTCGTGCTCGGCGGGCCAATGGCGGGCGATTGGACGCTCGGCGCGGCGGTGACCATGTGGGTGGAGCAAGATGATGCGAGTTGAGGGCAAGATCTGGCGGCTGGCGCAGCGGCTGGCGGCGGAGCAGGGCGCGGCGAGCGTCTGGGCGATCTACATGGTGCTGATCACCATGGTGCTCGGCGCGCTGACGATTGATGCGGCGAACGGCTGGCGGGTGCGCAATCAGCTCCAGATCACCGCCGATGCGGCGGCGCTCGCGGCGGCGGCGAAGCTGCCCGATACCGCGGCCGCGCGCGCCCTTGCGCTCGAGGTTGCGCAAAAGAACCTCGGCGCGGGCGAGGCGGCGCTCAGCGCCGAGGATGTCCGCTTCGGCACATGGGTCGAGGGGCAGGGCTTTGCCGAAACCGAGGGCGAGGCCAATGCGGTGCGCGTCACCGCCGCCCGCACCACCGCGCGCGGCAATGCGCTCGAGACGGTGATGATGCCGCTCGTCGGGGTCGATGCGCTCGAGCCGGGCGCGAGCGCGATCGCGGTCTCCGCCTCGACCGAGAGCGCGGGCGGCGCGCTTGGCTGCGAGGATGCGATGATCCTGACCTCGGCCTATATGGATACCGGCGGCGGCAATACGCTCAAGGGCAACATCTGTCTGCATGGCAAGACCGGGCTGCATACCGGCGGCGGCGATTATTATGCGGGCGGCGTGCAGCTCTCCGCCGCGACCAAGGGGCAGGTCACGGTGAACTATACCGTGCCGGGCTCGGCCACCGCCGACGAGGTCGCGCGCGGCTCCGATCTCGCGCCCGTGGTGCTGCCCAAGCTCAAGACGATGTTCGAGGCGCTCTGGAGCGATATCTCCAAGAACCTCGCCAGCCCGAACGGCAAGGATCTCATCGTCGACGGTTATTACACTGGCAAGCTCCTGCCGGATTTCCTCAAGGATTCCAACGGCAAGACAGCCATTGTTTATGTGGATAACTACGGCTGGTGGAGCGCTCAGCCCGGCCAGATCAAGCCCTATACGATCTATCTGGTGAACCACGGCATGCAGATTTCGGGCGGCGTGCAGGTGCAAAATGCCGCGATCATCGCGCGCGGCGACATCGGCGTCGGCGGCGGCACCAACCTGCATTACACCAACGATTATTTCTTCTCGACCGGCACGATCAACACCGGCGGCTCGATCTACTGGGGCGATACCGGCAATTATTGCGCCACGGGGCGCTATTCGGTCTACGCCTTCGCCTATAACACCGTGTCGCTTGGCGGCTGGGGGGGCGGCTCGGGGGCGCATGGGCTCTTCGGCGCGGCGGCGACCTTCTCGCCGGGCGGGGCGATGCAGAACTCCGGCGGGCTCTATTTCGAATCGAGCAACAACGCCTATCTCGGCGGCAATCTGAAGTTTCAGGGCTGCGGCACCCGCCTCGAGGCCTTCTATGATCAGGCCCTCCCGCAAGGCGCGGCCAAGCGCACCGAAGCCGGGCGGCTCAAACGCTGAGCCGGGCTGGAAATCGGCGCGCGGGCGGCTAGGTTGGGGCGAAAGGAGGCTCCATGTCCGCGCTCAAACCCCTGATTTTCTGGTTCCGCCGCGATCTGCGGCTCCATGATCACCCCGGCCTCGCGGCGGCGGTGGCGACGGGGCGGCCGATCGTGCCGCTGTTCATCCTCGACGAGAGCTTCGAGACGCTCGGCGCGGCGCCGAAATGGCGCCTCGGCGCGGGGCTTGCGGCCTTTGCCGCGCGTCTGGCCCGGGCCGGCGCGCCCCTGATCTTGCGCCGCGGCCCCGCGCGCGCGGTGCTCGAGGCGCTGATCGCCGAGACCGGCGCCGAGGCGGTGTTCTGGTCGCGCCTCTATGACGCCCCCGCCCGCGCGCGCGACACCGAGATCAAATCGGCGCTGAAATCGGCCGGGATCGCGGCGCAGAGCTTTCCGGGCTTTCTCCTCCATGAGCCCCTGGTGATCGAGACGAAAACCGGCGGGCCCTACAAGGTCTACACCCCGTATTGGCGCGCGGTGCGCGACCGCGACCCGGGCGCCGAGGCCCCGGAAATACATGAACTTCGCCCCGCAAGCCTCGATATTCAAAGCGATAATCTTGAGGATTGGCGCCTCGGCGCGGCGATGAACCGCGGCGCCGCGGTGCTTGCCAAACATGCCCGCCCGGGCGAGGCGGCCGCGCTCGATCGCCTCGCGGCCTTCCTCGTCGGCCCGGTCGAGGCCTATGCCGAGCGGCGCGATTTCCCCGCCGAGCCCGCCACCTCGCGCCTCTCCGAGCACCTCACGCTGGGCGAGATCAGCCCGCGGCGCATCTGGCACGCGGGCCGCGCCCGGATGATCGCGGGAGCCCCCGGCGCCGAGACCTTCCTCAAGGAGCTCGTCTGGCGCGAATTCGCCTGGCACCTGTTTTTCCACTTCCCCGCGATGGATCGCGAGAGTTGGCGCCCGGAGTGGGCGAGCTTCGAATGGCAGGGCGAGAGCCCCGTGGCGGAGGCCTGGCGGCGCGGCCAGACGGGCGAGCCCTTCGTCGACGCGGCGCTGCGCGAGCTCTTCGCCACCGGGTTCATCCACAACCGCGCACGGATGGTCGCGGCCTCCTACCTGACCAAACATCTGCGCACCGATTGGCGGATCGGGCTGGCGTGGTTTGCCGAGTGTCTGATCGACTGGGATCCGGCTTCGAATGCGATGGGCTGGCAATGGGTGGCGGGCTCGGGGCCCGATGCGGCGCCCTATTTCCGCATCTTCAACCCGGACGGGCAGGCGGAAAAGTTCGATCCGAAAGGCACTTACCGGCGGAAGTTCATGTATGAGGCGACGCCCGTGCCGAGCCTCGCGCAAGATTTCCTCGACGCTGCGCCGCGCGCCTGGGGGCTCGCGCCCGGGGGGGCGCGCCCGCGCCCGCTTGTCGGGCTCGCCGCCGGTCGCGAGGCGGCGCTGGCCGCCTATCAGGCCTGGCGCGCGGGGTCCTGATTTCGCCATAATCCCCTGTTAAACGTGGCAGATCAGATCGCGACGCAGGGAGATCAGCATGGAACGGATGCGCGTGCGCAGCACGGTTGCCGAGCTGCCGACGATGGCGAAATTGGTGGGCGGCTTTGCGCTCAGCGCGGTGGCGGCGCTGATGGCGAGCCGGCTCGAACCCTATCTGCCGCCCGGCACCCGCGCGACCGGGCTCATCGGGGTCTCCGCGATCGGCGGCATGTGGGTCGGCTGGCGGGTCATCGGGCGGGCGCGCGGCCGCGGCTGGGGGGCGCAATTCGGCATCGGCACGCAGGCGGCGCTGCTCTCGCTTGGCAGCATCCTGCTCTATCTCGGCGCGCTGCAAACGCTGCGCAAGCTGTTGATCTTGCGCTATGATGGCCCGGGCGAGGCGCTCGGCGGGCTGGTTCTCGAGGCCGCGCAGATCGGCGTCGCGGTCTTGCAGCTCGATGTTCTGGCAACGCTCTTTATCGGCGGGGTGCTCGGCGCTATGCTGGCCGAGGCCGCTGCGCGCCGCTTCCCCTGAGGGCGGCCCGGCGCCGGCGCGGACCGCGGCGACGAGAGGCAAGGCATTGACCGATCAGTATTTCTTTTACGGAACCCTGCGCGATGAGGCGCTTCTCGCGCGCGTCTTGGGCCGCGCCCCGCGGGCCCGCGCGGCCGCGATCGCGGGCCATGCGGTGCGCGCGGCGCGGGTCGGCGGGCGCGCGCAGGGCTTTCCGGTGCTGGTGGCCGAGGCGGGCGCGCGCGCCGAAGGCGTGCTCGTCAGCGTGAGCCCGGCCGAGGCGGCGCGGCTCGATTATTACGAGGCGGGTTACAGCCGCAAGATCTGCCCGGTGGAGACGGCGGCGGGCGGGCTGCGTGCGCAGGTCTATCTGCCGCAGGCGGGCCGCTGGCAGGCGGGCGAGCTCTTCGATTTCGCCGCCTGGCAGGCGCGCTGGGGCGCGCTTGCGCGCGAAACGGCGGCGGATTTCATGGCGGGCTTTGGGCATATCCCGGCCGAGCAGGCGCTGGCGCGCTATCCGAGCCTTCTGGTGCGCGCCGCCTCGCGGCTGCGCGCGCGCGGCGAGGCCTTCGGCCCCGAAACCGCCCCCGAAACCGCCGCCCCCGAGGCCCCGCGCGCCCCCGCGCTGCGCCACGCGCCCGCGCCCGGCGATGTCGTCGTCGAGGCGATGACCCCGGCCTATGCGCGGTTTTTCGCGGTCGAGGAATATCGTCTGCGGCATCGCAAATTCGGCGGCGCGATGACCGAACCGCTCGAGCGCGCGGCCTTTGTCTCGGCCGATGCGACGGTGGTTCTGCCTTATGATCCGCTGCGCGACCGGGTGCTTCTGGTCGAGCAATTCCGCGCCGGCCCCTTCGCGCGGGGCGATCGCAACCCCTGGTCGCTCGAGACGATCGCGGGGCGGATCGACCCGGGCGAGCGCCCCGAAGACGCCGCGCGGCGTGAGGCGGGCGAGGAGGCGGGGCTCACGCTCGGGCGGCTGATCGCGGCGCCGAATTTCTACCCCTCGCCTGGGGCGAAGACCGAATATATCTATAGTTTCATAGCCTTGTGCGATCTGCCCGAGGGCGCGGCGCGCCCCGGCGGGGTCGCGGAGGAGGGCGAGGATATCCGCCCGCATCTGCTCTCCTTTGACGAGCTGATGGCGCGGATGAGTGCGGGCGAGTTCGAGAACGGCCCGCTGATCGTGCTGACGCTCTGGCTGTCGCGGCTTCGGCCGGGGCTGCGCGCGGAGGCTTTCGCGGCGGGCGCGGGCTGAGCCAAAAAGGACGACCGGGGCCGCGGGGGCGCCGCGCCGGACCGGGCGTTTTGGCAAGGCCGGCCGGGCAGGGCGGCTGTTGCGCGCCCGGGCGCCTGCGCGGCGCGCGCGTCCTGCGCCGCGCGGCCCGTGCGGCCCCGCGCGGCTCTCGAGAGGGGTTGAGGCGCGCGCCGATGCGGCCTAAGTCTGGGGCAAGTGATCCGACGCGAGGGAGTGACATGCGTATCAGCAAGGATTTGGCCGCCGCCGTGGGCAACACCCCGTTGATCCGGCTCAAGAAAGCCTCGGAGATCACCGGCTGCGAGATCCTCGGCAAGGCCGAGTTCATGAACCCCGGCCAATCGGTCAAGGACCGCGCGGCGCTCTTCATCATCCGCGATGCGATCGCGCGCGGCGCGCTCAAGCCCGGCGGCACGATCGTCGAGGGCACGGCGGGCAACACCGGCATCGGGCTTGCGCTGGTCGGCGCCTCGATGGGCTTTCGCACGGTGATCGTGATCCCGGAAACGCAAAGCCAGGAAAAGAAGGACATGCTGCGGCTGGCGGGCGCCGAGCTCGTGCAGGTGCCCGCGGCGCCTTACTCGAACCCGAACAATTACGTCCGCTATTCCGGCCGGCTGGCCGAGGCGCTCGCCAAGACCGACCCGAACGGCGTGATCTGGGCCAATCAGTTCGACAATATCGCCAACCGTCAGGCCCATATCGAGACCACCGGCCCCGAGATCTGGGAGCAGACGGGCGGCAAGGTCGATGGCTTCGTCTGCTCGGTGGGCTCGGGCGGCACCTTCGCGGGCACGGGGCTCGCGCTGCAACCCAAGGGCGTGAAGATCGCGCTTGCCGACCCGGACGGCGCGGCGCTGCACAGCTTCTACACCAGGGGCGAGCTCGCCGCCTCCGGCTCCTCGATCACCGAGGGCATCGGCCAGGGCCGGATCACCGCCAACCTCGAGGGCTTCACCCCCGACATGAGCTTCAACGTGCCCGATGCCGAGGCGCTGCCGATCGTCTTCGATCTGCTCTCCGAGGAGGGGCTGTGCCTTGGCGGCTCGTCGGGCGTGAACGTCGCCGGCGCGATCCGCATGGCGCGCGAGATGGGCCCGGGCCATACCATCGTCACCATCCTGTGCGATTACGGCAACCGCTATCAATCCAAACTCTTCAACCCCGAGTTCCTCAAGGCCAAGGGCCTGCCGGTTCCGGGCTGGCTCGACGGGCCGGGCCGCACGGTGCCGGAGGTCTTCACCGAATGATCGCGCGCCTCGCCCGGGCTCTGTGCCTCACGCTCGCGCTTCTCGTTGTCGTCGCGGCGGGCCCCGGCTTTGCCGAGGATGCGCCCGATTACAAAGCCTGGGAAAAGCAGGCCGCCGCCGTGCAGGAGGCGATCGGCGCAGCGAAGATCTCGGATGAGAAACTCTCCGATCTGCGCGCCGAGATGGTGAAATGGCGCAACACCTTCACCGAGGCGCAGGGCACCAACGCCGACCAGATCGCCACCGTGAAGGGCCAGATCGCCGCGCTCGGCCCCGCGCCCGCCGAAGGTGCGAGCGAGGACCCCGCGATCGCGAAGCGCCGCGCCGAGCTCACCGAGACGCTCTCGACGCTGCAAGCCCCCGATCTGGCCGCGAGCGAGGCCTCGAGCCGCGCCGACGGGCTCATTCGCACCATCGACAAGATCGTGCGCGAGCGGCAGGCCGACAAGCTCCTGCGGCTCTCGCCCTCGCCCCTGAACCCGATCAACTGGACCGCGGGCGCCTCGCTCATCCGCTGGATGGGGGCGTGGATCTACGACGAGACGATCTGGCGCTTCACCCGGCCGATCAACTGGGAAACGCTGCGGAACAACGCGCCCCTGATCGCGGTGCTGCTGGTGATCGCGGGGGTGCTGGTCTTGCGCGGCTCGCGGTGGCTTTCCGGGATCGCGGGCTGGGCGGTCAAGAAAACCGCGATGCGCGGCTATCGGCTGATCCTCGGGATCGTGTCGCTGGGCGAGATCTTGCTGCCGGTGGTGGGCGCGGTGATGCTGACCACGGCGGCGATCAACACCGCCTTCTTCGGGCCGATCCTGACGCAATTCATCGAGATGGCGCCGGGGCTCTTCTTCGTGATCTTGCTCAGCTGGTGGATCGGGCGGCGGATCTTTCCGGCGCAGGTCGAGGGGCGGGCGGGCTTTGGCCTGAGCGATCAGGCCCGCGCCGAGGGCCGCTTCCATGCGCTCCTGATGGGCGTCGCGGTGGCGCTGCAACAGCTTCTCACCGAATGGATCACCCCGCGCGCGCAGGATTTCCTCGGCGGCTCGGGCACGCTCGCGGCCGACAAGGCCGCCGAGGTCGCCGCCCGCGCCGATGCCGCAATCGCGGTGCTGGCCGCGCCGCTTCTGGTCTTCGCTGCGCTGATGCTGTTCCGCATGGGCCAGCTTCTGCGCCGCGGCGCCACCCATGGCGGCGCCACCGATCAAGACACCGCCTTCCGCGACAGCCTGATGCGCTGGCTCGGCTCGGCCGCGATCGCGGTGGCGGTCGTGGCCCCCGCGCTCGGCGCGATCGGCTATGTCTCGGCGGCCGATGCGCTCTTGTGGCCCGCGATCGTGACGCTTGGCGTGCTTGGCCTCGTGACGATCCTGCAAGGCTTCATCGCAGAATTCTACATCGTCATCACCCGCTCCGATGAAAGCCGGCGCGAGGCGCTGGTGCCGGTGCTGGCGGGGTTCGTGCTGACGCTGGCGGCGCTGCCGGTGCTGGCGCTGGTCTGGGGCGCGCGGCCCGAGGATCTGCTCGAACTCTGGACCCGCTTCCGCGCGGGCTTCTCGATGGGCGGGGTGCAGATCTCGCCCGCGGTGTTCCTGACCTTCGCGGTGATCTTTGCCGCCGGCTATACCGCCACGCGGCTGATGCAGGCGGCGCTGAAGAACTCGATCCTGCCGAAGACCACGATCGACAAGGGCGGCCAGAATGCGATCGTCTCGGGCGTCGGCTATGTCGGCATCTTCGCCGCCGCCGTGCTGGCGATCTCGGCCGCGGGGATCGACCTCAGCTCGCTCGCCATCGTCGCCGGCGCGCTCTCGGTGGGCATCGGCTTTGGCCTGCAAAACATCGTGCAGAACTTCGTCTCCGGGATCATCTTGCTGATCGAACGGCCGATCTCCGAGGGCGACTGGATCGAGGTCGGCGGCCAACAGGGCGTGGTGCGCGCGATCTCGGTGCGCTCGACGATCATCGAAACCTTCGACCGCACCGATGTGATCGTGCCCAACGCCGATCTGGTCTCGGGGCAGGTGACGAACTGGACGCGCGGCAACAAGATGGGCCGGCTGATCTTGCCGGTGGGCGTGGCCTATGGCTCCGATACCCGGCGGGTGGAGCAGATCCTGCTCGAGATCGCCCAAGGCCACCCGCTCGTCATGCTCTCGCCCGAGCCCTTCGTGCTCTTCACCACCTTCGGCGCCGACAGCCTGAATTTCGAAATCCGCGCGATCCTGTCGGATGTGAATTTCAAGGCCCGCGTGCTGTCGGAAATGAACCATACGATCGCCGCGCGCTTCGCCGCCGAAGGGATCGAGATCCCCTTCGCACAGCGCGACATCTGGCTGCGCAACCCCGAGGCGCTCGGGCGCGCCCGTCCGAATCCCGCAAGCCCCGTCGCCCCGCACGCGCCCGCCGCCCCGCCCGAGCCGCCCGCCCATGCCGGTCAGCCGCTTACCCCCGAGGAGCGGCTGCTGCTCTCCGACAACGATGGCGCCGAGGACGGCGACGCGCGCTGACCAAAGCCGGGGGCAGCGCCCCCTCGGCCTCACCCTTGCGCGGGCGGATCGTCGGGGAGCCCCTCGCGCGAGAGCATCACCGCAAGCGGGCGCAGGGTTTCCGATTGCGCGCAGATGATCATCAGCGCGACCATGATCGGCACCGCGAGGAACATGCCGGGCAGGCCCCAGACCGCGCCCCAGAAGGCCAGCGAGATGATGATCCCGAAGCTCGAGAGCCGGAGCGCGCGCCCCATCAGCATCGGGTCGATGACATTGCCGATCACGAATTGCAGCGCCCCGCAGACCGCGAAGACGCCGGTCGCATCCGCCGCATCCTGGGTCAGCACATAGACCGCAAGCCCCGCGATCACCGTCGCGATGATCGAGCCGATCGAGGGGATGAAATTGAGCGCGAAGGTCAGCACCGCGACGGGCAGCGCGAGCTCATAGCCGCCGGTCTTGAAGACGCCGTAGACGGCCGCGCCGGTGACCACCGACACCGCCGCCTTCACCAGCAGGTAGTGGTTCACCCGGCGCATGATCCGACCCACCGTGCGCGCGACGTTATGGGCGCGCTCGGGCTCGCCCATCAGGCTCTCGAGTTTCGCCTGGAAGAACACCCGCTCGGCAAAGAGAAAGCCCACGAAAAGCGTGATCAGCACCGCCGCGGAGAGCAGGCTCGAGGCCTGGCTGGCGAGCGCGGAGAGATAGCCTGCGAGTTCGACTTGCTGGATCGAGGCGAGCACCGCGGCCTCGACATCGGCGCCCATCCAGCCAAAGAGCCCCGCGATCGCTTTCTGGGCGGGGCCGGCATAGGCGAGGATCATCGTGACCACCTCATTGGCCTGCGCCAAGAGCACCGCGGAGGCGGTGAAGAGCCCCGAGGCGATCAGCACCAGCGCCGCGAGCGAGGCCAGCCAGTTGGGCACCCGCACCGGCCCGATATGGAGCCGCGCGATCGCGTTGATTGCCTCGGAGGTCAGCGAGAACAGGATGATCGCGATGGCGAGCGAGATCAGCACGAAGCGTGCCTGCACGAGCAAGAACAGCACGAGCGCGAAAGCGATGATGCCGAGCAGCAGATTGGTGAGCTGGCGCGGCTCGCGGCGGCGTTCCTCGGTCAGGGGCGGGTGTCAACGGCGGAGTAAAATTGGGCCACGGGGCGGCGCAAAATTGGGCCACTTTGGGTTTGCGCGAGACGCGGCTGATGGGCGGCGGCCAGTCAGCCGCGCTCTCCATATAGCTTGCGGGTGACTGGCCGCCTTGGACCGTCAGGTCCAAGTCTGATACTTTGGATCAGGTGTTGTCGCCGGTCTTGCGCGCGCGACTTTGCGCGAGGCGATAGCTTTCGCCGTTCATCTCGAGGATGTTGACGTGGTGGGTCAACCGGTCGAGGAGCGCGCCGGTCAGCCGCTCGGTGCCGAAGGTCTCGGTCCATTCATCGAAGGGCAGATTGCTGGTGATCAGCGTGGCACCGCGCTCGTAGCGCTGGGAGATCATCTCAAAAAGCAGCTCGGCGCCGGTCTTTGACAGGGGCACGAACCCGAGCTCGTCGATGATCAGCAGCTTGACGGCAGCCATCTGCTTCTGGACGCGCAGCAGCCGACGTTCGTCTCGCGCCTCCATCAGCTCGTTGACCAGCGCGGCGGCGGTGGTGAAGCTGACAGACATGCCCTTCTGGCAGGCCGCCAACCCGAGGCCCAAGGCAATGTGGGTCTTGCCGGTTCCGCTGGGGCCAAGGGCGATCACGTTCTCACGCCGTTCGATCCATTCGCAGCGCGCCAGTTCCAGCACCTGCATCTTGTTCAGCTTCGGGATCGCCTTGAAGTCGAAGCTGTCGAGGCTTTTGGTGGCCGGGAACTTCGCAGCCTTGATGCGGCGCTCGACCATCCGCCGCTCGCGGTCAATGAGTTCCAGTTCAACGAGGCGCGACAGGAATTGGACATGGTCCAACCCTTCGGCGGCGCATTGGCGCGCAACCTTCTCGTGTTCCCGCAGGAAGGTGGGCAGCTTCAGCGTCTTCAGATGGTGGGCAAGCAGGATCTTCGGAGCCTCGCTCATTCCGCCGCCTCCGACATCAAGGCCATGTAGCTGGCCGCACGCGTCGTCTCGACGTTCGCCCGCGGCAGGTAGGGGTAGACATCGAGATCAAGCCTTGGGGGGCGCTTCTCGACCTGGCAAAGCACGAGGTGCTTCACGGCGTCAAAGCCGACCGCGCCCAGCTTCAGGGCCTTCTTCACGGCGGCATGCAGGTCATCCATGCCAAAGGTCTCAAGCAGCCGCAGCACCTGCACATACTCGCGGCGCCCCATCTTGAGCATGCGCGCCTCCATCAGGCGGCGCAAAGTCTGGAACTCTTCGGGCAGGTCCCATTCCGCCAGAGGCGCAGCCTGGTCCAAGGCATTGATCTTGCGCTCGATCAGCGGGAGGTAGTGAACCGGGTCGAAGATCATGTCCTCGCGATCGTAACAGCGCGGGTGTCGGGCGATCACCTCCCCGCGACAGCCGATCACGACCTCATCGACATAGCCGCGGATCCAGACATCCTGATGGCCATAGGCGACCGGGACCGAGTAATCGTTGGTGTCATAGCGCACGAGCGACTGCGAGCTGACCCTGCCGCTCGCTTGGTCGCAGGCGTCGAACGGGGCAGTAGGCAATGGGCGCATCGCCGCCAGATCGCGCTGCAGCCTCTCGCCGATCGTCTCCTTGTGACCCCGAAGAATGCGCGTGAGGCGTGCGCAGCACTGCCCTTCAAGGTCGGCGTTGAAGGCGTCCCAACTGGCAAAGTGGGGGATCGGCACCATGTGGTTGCGGCGGGCGTAGCCGACCATCCCCTCGACAGCGCCCTTGTCGTTCCCCTTCCCGGGCCGACCATAGCGATCCCGAAACAGGTAATGCGACTGCAAGCCGCTGAACAGCGTGGCGCGGATGCGCGTGCCATCTGGCTGGATCTTCGAGACCAGGCAGCGGTCGTTATCGTAGAGCACCGACTGCGGCACCCCGCCGAAGAAGGCAAAGGCGCGGACATGCCCGTCTATCCAGGCCTCCGCCGTCGCCGCCGGATAGGCCCGGACGAAATAGGCATCGCTGTGCGGCAGGTCGATGACAAAGAAATGCGCCTTCTGCTCGACACCGGCGATGACGACGACCGCTTCGCCAAAATCGGCCTGAGCATGGCCCGGCGGATGGGCCAGTGGCACGAACATCTCCCGTGTCCGCCGCTCACGCTCACGCACGTAATCCTTGACGATCGTATAGCCGCCGGTGAAGCCATGCTCGGCCTGAAGCCGTTCCCATATCCGCTTGGCCGTATGACGCTGCTTGCGATGCACCGCCTTGTCGGCTTCAAGCCAGGCGTCAATGAACTCGGTGAACCCGTCCAGCTTCGGCCGCCTGATCGGCTTGTCCCGCCGGTAGCCAGGCGGCACCGAGAAGGCCAACATCTTCTCAACCGTCCCGCGCGAAATGTTGAAATGCTTCGCCGCCGCCCGCGCGCTCATGCCCTCGGCACACGCCAAGCGAACCTTCTTGTAAAGTTCCACGGTATAAATCTCCCCACCCTCCCTGCTGCCGCAAGAAGGGAAAAGTGGCAGGATTTTACTCCGCCCGCAGCGAGACGATCCCGCCGCTACCGTGGCCTAATTTTGCACCGCCGTTTCCAGGCGGGATGCCGCGGGGGCTTTCCGTCATCGCTCGGCGGTCCTTTTCTTCGGATGTGGGCGCAGCTTACGGAGCCCCCGCGGGGCTTGCAAGGGGCCCGGGGCGGGGCGAGAAAACTCCGCGCGATTGCCCCCTTGCATCCGCCCCCGCTTTGCGGCTAAACCCGGCCCCGGACGGGTGGCCGAGTGGTCGAAGGCGCACGCCTGGAAAGTGTGTAGGCGGGGAACCGTCTCGAGGGTTCGAATCCCTTCCCGTCCGCCACTTACCCCAGCGAAAGCGTTCTCCCGATCCGGCTGCGGCCGGATTTTCTCGTTATTTTCGAGGGTTATGCGGGTGGGGCTGTTAACCGACCCCGGCGTTAGGAGGCCCGAAAGCGTTCTCTCCGGGCCGATATTCTCCGAACCTGTTAACCGCGCGCGTTCCGGTTCAGAGTCCCATCGCATTGATATCGTGCAACTTATTCTAAACGCGCAGTCGCGACGGTTCGCAAATCCGTTCGCCAACCTCATGGAACCCGGATCGAACGTTCCACGATCTGCCCTATGCCGCCTGCGCGAAGCCACCATGCACGGCCTGCTGCCACACATGTGCGTAGACGTTTGCAGCAAGAGCCTTCTTTTCGTCGGGCGTGAAGGGCGGTGACGGTAGGCTTGCGAAGACCTCATCCAAGATGAAGACCTCGATATCGGCCTTGGTCTGCTCCTTCTCCCAGAAGCGATCGAGCTCAGCCAGACGCGCCTTTATAGACGCCAAGAGGTCGCGGCTGGCCTGCTTCACCCGCTCACGGGACGGCTTGTCCAGATTATCCTTGAGCAGCAGGTCGAAGAGCGCGAGTTCATCCTCGCCAAGCCCTTCCTTCGCTGCGCGCTTCTGTTCCTCGTCCAGACTGTTCACGAGCTCAACCAGTCGGCGGAACGTCTCCTCGATGGTGGTCCGGTCTTTCTCCCGATTGTAGTCGGCGATGATCGCCTCGTATTTTACCTGATAGTCCATCCTGGCGGGATTGCGCGCCAGCATCTCGGCGAGTTTCTGTTCGACGATGTCGCGGATGTCCTGGAGCGCGGTTGCTTTGCGCCGGACCTTCTTTGCGAACTCATCCCGCAGTTTTTCAAGGTCGATCTGACTCAGGTCGAATGTCAGGCCTTCGGCCTGGTCGTCCCCCGGCGTCTGCGTGCGGATGGCCTCGTTGACGATCCGGTGCAACTCCTTCAACAGCTCTGTAACGTCAGCCGTGTCGCGTCGCTCGGTCAGCTTCTTGTAGATCGCCTCGATGTTGTCGTGCCGCTCGGCATGCGCCCACGTGCTCGGTTCCATCAGCAGCGCCTTGAACCTGATGAATACCTGCCGCGCAAGGATCTCGAAACGACGCTTGGCGTCGTCCGTCGAATAGACGGCTTCCACGGCGTCCTTCAGGCCCTTGATGCGCACAAATCCCTTCGAGCCGAGAAGAACGCTAGGGTCGAAGCCGAGATCGCGCAAATGCGCCTCAGTCGCTTCGATGGCTTCGAGAAAGGCCTGAACCCGCTCCTCGATGGGCGCGATGATCTCTTCGTCACCTGTGCCATCATCGCCGAGCGCGTACTGGGCGAGCGCGGCACGCAGGCTGGCAAGCATTCCGTTGTAGTCGACGATCAGGCCGAAGTCCTTGCCCGGATACACCCTGTTTGCCCGCGCTATGGCCTGCATCAGCGTATGCGCTTTCATCGGCTTGTCGATGTAGAGCGTCGACAAGCATTCCACGTCGAAACCGGTCAGCCACATTGCGCAGACAATAGCGACGCGGAACGGGTGCTTGGGATTCTTGAAGGCCGTCTCGACATCGACCCGCTCGCCGTTCCCGGTATCGAAGCCCTGCTTCATCAAGGCGCGATGCGGGATGATGTCGAACCCCCATTTCTTGAAGTCCGCAACTTCGTTCTGTGCCTCGCTGATGATGATCTCGACGATGGTTTCCTCGAGCCAGAAAGCCTGCGCACTTAATTCTTGGGCTTGCTCTGTGAGCGCGGCGCGTAGGGATTCATCAGCGGCGGCATCCGCTTCGGTCTGCTTGGCATCCGCCGCCGCCCTGACGTCCGCAGCCTTGGCCCGCCAGCGTGGGGCGATCATCTGGTACATCCGAGCGCAGGTGATCTTGTCGATGCACACGAACAGGGATTTGCCCGATTCCCACCTCGTCGCGCAGTGCTCCACGAAATCGGCGGCGATCCTGTCGAGCCGCTCATCGGCAGTGATGACCTCATAGTCCTTGCCGAGCAGCTTATCGAGAAGTGCCGCCTGATCGGGGTCGAGCTCGGCCTGCTCAATCTTCTCGGCGATCCGGTCGTTCAGGTCGGTCTTGGCGACGCCGAGCTTCTCGCCCCGGTTCTCGTAGACCAGTTTGACGGTGGCGCCGTCCTCCTCGGATCGCTTGAAGTCGTAGCGCGAGACATACTCACCGAAGATGCGCTTGGTGATCTCGTCCTGCTTGAACAGCGGCGTGCCGGTGAAGCCGATGAAGGCGGCATTGGGCAGCGCCAGGCGCATGTTGCGCGCTAGCCGTCCGGCCTGCGTGCGATGCGCCTCGTCCGAGATCACGATGATGTCGTCACGCTCGCTGTAGGGCTTCTTCGGGTCCACGTCCTTGTTGAACTTGTGGATCAGGCTGAAGATGTACTGGTTGTTCTCCTTCAGGATGCGTTCCAGATCATCGCCGGATGCCGCGCGCGGGGTCTCGTTTCCGGCAACGCCACAGCCCACGAAGGTCTTGTAGATCTGGCTGTCGAGATCGTTCCGGTCGGTCATCAGCAGGAAGGTGAAATTGCCCGGCACCTTGCGCCTTACCTTCTCGGCGAAGAATGCCATCGAATAGGACTTGCCGCTGCCCTGCGTGTGCCAGAACACCCCCAGCCGGCCCAGATCGGGGTGTGCCCGCTCGATTATGTCGACGGGACCTTCGGGGATGAAGGACGGCAAGGCAGTTTCCGCTGCGACAAGCGCCTGGTCGCCCGTCTTGCGTTTCGCCGGCGGCTTGCGTTCCAGCGGCAGTTCCACCACGCGATGCCGCAGGCGTTCTCCGGGCGGGATCTCTGCCTTGATCGCCTCCTGCCGCGCGACCGAGACCACAGCGCGGTTCACACCCAGGACCTGATGGTTCCGCGCCACCACCTTACGGGTGGCCCCCGGCTTGCTTTCGTCGAACAGGATGAAGTTCTCGACCAGATCGAGCAGCCGGTCATGCGCCAGCATGCCGTTCAGGAGCCGTTCCGCATCGACGCTGCCTTCATCCGCCTCATGCAGACGCTTCCACTCGTAAAAATGCTCCCATTCGCTGGTGATCGAGCCATAGCGGGCGCGGTCGCCGTTCGAGACGATCAGGAAGGCGTTGTGGTGGAACGCATGGGCGATGACATTTTCGTCCATGTAGTCGCGCAGGTTGCCGTCGAATCCCGCACGGATGTTCTTGTAGACGGCCTTCAGCTCGATGAAGACCAGTGGCAGGCCGTTGACGAAGCAGACCAGATCGGCGCGGCGGTTGTAATTGGGCGAGCGGATGCCGGTCAGCTTCAACTCGCGCACGGCGAGGAAGCGGTTGGCACCGGGCGTGTTGTCGAAGTCGAGCACCCGGGCGCGGGCGGATTTCTGGCGGCCCTGCGCGTCGCGATAGGTGACGGGCACGCCACTGCGCAGCATGCGGTAGAAGTCGCGGTTGTGCTGCACCATCGAGCGGCTGACGTCAAAGACGGTCAGGGCGCGGATCGCGTCCTCGATGGCCGCGTCCGGCAAGTCGGGGTTGAGGCGACGCAGCGCTGCGCGCAGGTCGCGGGTCAGGACCGCCTCCGTCGTGTCCTTGCGCCCCAGCGTGCCGTCCGGTCCGAAGGTCTCGTGGTTCCAGGCGTAGACGTTTTCCCAGCCAAGCACTGTTTCCAAATGCTCGGCGAAGGTGGCCTGGACCAGTCTGTCCTCGCTGTTGATACCCGTTACTGCCATCAAATGCCCTTTATGACATCACAAACCACGATCTTTCAGATACCGCCCAGTGCCGTCCATAATTTCATCTATCAGCTTGACGCAATGATCGCAGAATTCCGGAGACATGTAATATAGCCCAGGTCTTCCCCCCTTATCCACGCTTGTGAACCAGGCGTCCGGCCACTTCTCGGATGCGACACGGTTCGAGAACTTGGCGATGGTCTCGGCGGGCCACAGAAACCCGTTGTGAAACATGTTGTTTCGATAGGCGAAAAGAGCAGCCAGAGTTTTTTCATACCCAGCAGGCAAGTATGGCTGCAGCCCACATGAACCTGCCAACTGCTCGATGCCTTTCACGAGGTTCGTCTTGGGCACGTCCTTTTCGAAGTAGATCTGCGGGTTCCAGAACTGATCGTCTGCGCGTTGCCGCCGCGTGTCGCCCATGTCCTCAACTTGCCACCTCCTCAGCCCCGCGAAGATGGCAACAAACAGGGACTCCATGAAGGGTGCGAGCATTCCAACCGCGGACATGCTATGCGCGGAATCCATGAAGACCCGTGACCAGAAGCGGTCATCGTGAAGCCGGTCCAATTGCTCATCGTACGGGTTGGCGGTCAGCTGTTGCCTGAGCTCATCAAATTTGATGCGGGACGCTTCCGCGGCTTGGTGGTTCCGATGCAGTAGCTCCTTTATCGCTTTCAATTGATCGCCCGGAAGCCATTCACCAAGCAGCTGGGTGACATGGACTTCTGGCGACAGCATTTCGAGGAAAAGCCGAGCTGCGGCGGCCGGGTCATCACCGAACAGGGTTGGGCGGTCACCTTCCGTCATACCGCGATATCCCCGTTCATGAGGCGCGGCAGGAGGAGGTCGCGGGTTTGGGCGAGTTTCTCGTTCTGAAGTTCGAGATTGTCCACCTGATCGAGGATCGCACTGAATTGTTCCGAGAACAGTCCCCGCAAAACCCGAGGGGCAACCAGCGCGTGCCAAGCCTCAATGTGCTTGGGCTTCAGGTGGAGGACGGTTGCACCCGTGGCCTCTTCACGGACCTCCGCCGAGAAGCGGGAGAAGCGCAGCATTCCGTAGAACCAGAGCGGGTCGATCCCTTCCTTCGGTGCAGCCTTCACCAGATCCATCGAGTAGATCGCGTTCTCCCCAACAGTCCGGGGAACGCGCGCTGCTTGCGCCACGATCATCGCATCCCGCGTCATATCGGTAACGGCGATCACAATATCGCCCGCCTCGGCGCGGTGATGCTCCTTGTGCTCGCCTCTGAACCACTTCAGTCCAGATACGCGGAACCCACCTCCACGTTCAAAGCATTTCAGGTTGATGAAAGGCTGGCCACCGTCTTCCACCAATTCCGAACTCTTGTAGCTCTTGCCACGATAGATATCGGCTAGGTCAGTAATCGCTCGCCGCTCCCACCCCTCGGGTAGGCCATCGGTGCGGGGGACGTGTTCGTGGCCGGGGAAGCGGAAGTGGACGAACCACTCGCGGTAGAGCAGCCGCGCCGCCTCCTCCAACAGCGCAATCCGCCGCCGGTTGGTCTCGATAAGGTCGTCGTAGGCTGAGAGGATATCGGCGATTGCCCTTTGCTCGTTTCCGCCGGGAACCCGCACCGGGACGAGGTGCACAAAATTCCGGTTCAGCGATGGCTGAGCCGCTCCGGAATTTAGCGATGTCAGGTCCTTGGTTTTCAAGAAGTAGTATACGAAGCGAGGATCGTTGCCGAGAAAGTCCGTGACAAAAAGGCAGGCGTTATGCGGCCAATAGTCTGTAGGCGTGTAGGTGACCTTACCGATGGAGGCACCGCTGCGACCTATAGAAACTCCTGGGCCCCTTGCCTTAGCTTCGTTGTGCCACCCGTTCGGGCCGGCAGAACCGATTACAGGAACATCGCCAGGTTTTCGGTCCTGATCGGGGAGGTCATGCCCCCGCTGAAAGCGAACGACCTCTCCGAGGGTGCATTCGCGCCAACTCACACCCCCAACTCCTCGAAGTTCCGGGCGATCCGCGCCGCCAACTCCGCAGCCTCCTCGTTCAGCCCCTTCAGGTCGATGTGGATCGACCGCAGCGCCTCCTCGAAGTCGAAATCCTCGTCCACCTCCTCGGGCGCGACGCCGACATAGCGGCCGGGCGTCAGGCTGTGGTCATGGGCCGCGATCTCGGCCCGGCTGACCAGCTTCACCAGCCCCTCGACATCGCGCAGCGCGGCGTCGGGAAACCGCTCCTGCAACCAGTCGGCCTGTTTCACGAAATACCGCGCCGTCCGCAGCGCCTCCACCGCCGCGGCCCGCGCCGCCTCCAGCGCCTTGCGGGCGCGCGTGACCTCGGCATTGGGCCAGAGGGCGTGGTCGCGGGCGTCCAGTTCCTTGATGGCGGTATCCACCACCCGGCCGGCCAGCTTGGCGGCCAAGTCGATCTGCTTGGTCATGTCACGGCAGCGCTCGGCCATGGGGTGCAGCCCGGCGCGCGCCGCGTGCAGCCCGGCATTGTCGCGCGCGGCGCCCGCCCAGTCCGCCGCACGCGCCGACACCTCTGCGTCGAACCCCGCGATATCCGCCGCCAGCGTTGCGCGCACGCCGGTCAGTTCGCTCCAGGTCTCCGCCAGCGGATCCGGATCGCGGTTTTCCGTAACGAAGGGCTGCACCAGATTGATGAGCTTACCGAGCGCCTTGTCATAGTCGGCCAGTGGCTCCGCCGTTGCCCGGCCCTCTGCAATGGCCTGCGCAATGTAGCTTTCGACGAGTTTCAGGAACCGGTCCGCTTGCCCGCGATAGAGCCAGACGATGGCGGCGATGTTCTTCTGCTGCTCGGGCGCGAAATCGTAGATGGCGCGTGACACCTTCCGGTAGATGTTGCGCGCATCGAGCATCAGGACGTGATCGGCGCGCTGGGGGTCACGTTCCTTCGCCCGGTCGAAGAACCACAGCTGGCAGGGCACCGTGCGCGTGTAGAAGAAGTTGCCGCGGATATCGATCATCACGTCGACGGCGCCGGTCTCGACCAGCTTCTGGCGCACGATCGCCTCGTCCCGCCCTGCGCTGGATGCCTGGCTGGACATGACGACACCGGCGCGGCCGTTCTCGTTCAGATAGCTGTAGAAGTAGGACATCCACAGGTAGTTGGCGTTCGAGACCTTCTTGGCCTTGTTCACGCCCGGCAGCCCGAAGGGTAGCCGCTTGTCACCCTTGACCTTGTCGGCGTCGACCTCGTCCACGTTGAACGGCGGATTGGCCATCACGAAGTCGCACTTGCCGACCAGTTCGTGCGGGTCCTTGTAATAGGTGATCGCTTCGTTCCCGGCCCGGATCGTGCCCTGCAGGCCGTGGACCGCCAAGTTGATCTGGGCGAGTTTCGCCGTCGTCTCGTTCTTCTCATGGCCGTAGAAGGTGACGCGCTTCATCGTATCCTGGCCAGCGTCCTCGATGAAGTGGCTGGACTGCACGAACATGCCGCCTGAGCCGCAGGCCGGGTCGAAGACGATGCCGTGGTCGGGCTCGATCACGTTGACGATGGTCTGAACGATAGACGGCGGGGTGAAGAACTCGCCGTTGTCATGCGCGCCCTGCTTGGAGAACTCGGCAAGGAAATACTCGTAGATGCGGCCAAATACGTCGCCAAAGGCATTTCGCAGTGCCTCGGTGTCGAACTTGCGCATCATGCTTTCGAGGAGTTCATCGTCGAAACGCTCGTAATCCTTCGGCAGCTGACCCGCGAGCGGAGGAAAATGCCTCTCCACCTCCTCCATGGCGGCGGTGAGCGCTGCGCCGATCTGTCCATCCTTGGGCATGTCGAGGATCACGTCGTACCGGGCCGCCTCGGGCAGCAGCATCGCGCGGCGGCGGCGGAAATCGGCGTCGACCAGCGGACGATCCGGCATTTTTCCGGCGGCCTTGTCGGCTTCGATCGTGGCGAGCGCGGCATAGTAGCGGTTCGTGGCCTGGCGCAGGAAAAGGAGCCCCATGATGGGCATGAAATACTCGTTCGACGCGAGGCCGGAATTGGCCCGCAGGTCGTCGGCGAGTTTCCAGAGGTCGGCACCGAACTGTTCGATTCCCGTGAGGTGGTCTGCAATCATTCGCTCGTGTTCTTTCCTGCGTTCTTCTCGTCGTGAGCGACGCCGGGCTTGTCCAACGCCTTCAATCGCTCGTATTCCTCGACTGCAAGCACGACGACGACAGGGCGCCCGTGCTTGGCCACAGCCACTGGCTCCGCTCGTGCGAGATCGATCAGCCGTCCGAAGCCGTACTTCGCGTCTTTCGCCGTAAGGGTCTGCAAATGCGCCTCCGCTCGTGCGGGGCTTACTTTGGCCAAATTGGCTAAAAGCACAAGTGTTTCTTCGGATCGACGGTGGCCGGCGGCGTTCAGACTCGCAGCAGTGCGCGCTGACTGATCCAATCCACCGGGAACTGCGCCCGCAGCGATTCCAACGTCAAGTCGTGAGGCTGACGGCCGTCGAGGATCGCCTCGACGAGATCGGGGGCGAGCTGCGTCAGCCGAAGCACCCGCGTGAGGTAGGAGACCGCGATGCCCTCGCGTGCGGCCAGATCGGCGACCGTGGCGAAATCCCCGGATTGCAGCATCCGCTTCCAGCGGAAAGCCCGAGCCAACGCCTTGATGAGGGCATTATCAGGGCGGCGCTGGGTGGAAGCGCTTGCGGGCAGCAGCATCTCCTTTCGCCCGCCGCGCTTCACGATGCGGAACGGGACATGGATGGTGACGGTCTCGGGGATCGGTGTGGCACGGGTCATGCAGCTGCTCCAACATCGGTGGTGATTTCGCGCGCCAGCGCCGCAAACCCGTCCATGCGGAGCCGCACATTCAGGCCTTCGGTGCCGATCTCGACTCGCTCGACCAGCAGGGCCACGATACGCGCCTGCTCGGCGGGGAAGAGTTCGTCCCACAGCGGATCTAGCCGAGTCAGCGCCTCGCGGGCTTCGGCCTCGTTGACGGCACCGTCCTGCGCCCGCGCCGCCTTCCATGTCCCCGCCACGATCTCGGGCTGCCGGAACACGGCGCCGAGCTGGTCGATGACGGCGGCCTCGATTTCGCCTGCAGGCACGCGGCCGACTGGGCAAGCCCCAGCCCCGTGCTTCAGCACCGTCTGGCTGACATAGTAGCGATAGAGCCGACCACCCTTGCGGGTGTGTGTCGGCGAGAACGCTGCGCCATCGGGCCCGAACAGCAGCCCCTTCAGGAGCGCGGGCGTCTCGGCGCGGGTGCGGGCGGCGCGCTTGCGAGGACTCTCCTGCAGGATGGCGTGAACCTTGTCCCAAATCTCGCGGTCGATGATCGCATTGTGCTCGCCCGGATAGCTGTCGCCCTTGTGAACAGCCTCGCCGATATACGCGCGGTTGGACAGCATCCGATAGAGGTACTTCTTGTCGATCCGATTGCCGCGCGGCGTGGCAATGCCCCGTGCGCCGACTTCGCGGGCCAGCAGCGTGCAGGAGCCGATTTCGATGAATCGGGCGAAGATCCAGCGCACATGCTCGGAGTTCTGCTCGTCGACCAGCAGCTTCCGGTTTTCCACCCGATAGCCGAAGGGCGGCACCCCGCCCATCCACATCCCCTTCTTCCGACTGGCGGCGACCTTGTCGCGGATACGCTCGGCCGTGACTTCGCGCTCGAACTGGGCGAAGGACAGCAGGATGTTCAACGTCAGCCGCCCCATGGAGGTCGTCGTGTTGAACGACTGCGTCACCGAGACGAAGGTCACACCGTTCCGGTCGAACACCTCGACCAGCTTGGCGAAGTCGGCCAGCGACCGGCTGAGGCGGTCGATCTTATAGACCACGACCACGTCGACCAGCCCGTCCTCGATGTCGTCCAGCAACCGCTGCAGGCCGGGGCGTTCAAGCGTCCCGCCGGAAATACCGCCGTCGTCATACTGATCACGGACGAGCACCCAGCCCTCGGAACGCTGGCTGGCGATGTACGCCTCGCAGGCCTCCCGCTGGGCATGGAGGCTGTTGAACTCCTGCTCCAGCCCTTCCTCGGAGGATTTGCGTGTGTAGATCGCACAGCGCAGCTTGCGGACGACCTTCGATTTTTCCGGCGGCTTCGTCATCTCCGCCCCCTGTGGTTCTTGAGGCCGAAGAAGACCCAGCCGTTCCAACGGGTGCCGGTGATCGCGCGGGCGATGGCGGACAGCGACTTGTAGGGGCGCCCCTGCCACTCGAAGCCATCGGCGGTCACGGTGACGATTTGCTCGACGCCCTGCCACTCGCGCAGGAGGCGCGTGCCCGTGATGGGGCGGTCGCGGTCGCCGCGGATGCCGCGCTTCTTTCGGTCACCGCCGTCGAGCTCCTCGCCCAGCCGTTCCAAACGCCGGATCGTCTCGGGCTTCAGCCCGCCATAGGCGAGCTCCTGGATGCGGTAGGCCAGCCGGGATTCAAGGTAGCGGCGGTTGAACGGCGGCGGTTCGCTATCGAACAGGTCGCGCCACTGTTGCTTCAGGTCAGGCGTTGGCGTGGTCTTCAGCGCCGCCAGGCGCGCGGGGATGGGATCGGGCTTGTTCATGCATTTCTCCGGTGAGTTGGAGTTGCATGACGGCATTGGTCGTTGGGATAGTGTAGGCAACGTTCTCCAGTATTGTCAGATACTTCACGCCCATCCGGCCCGAGTAACCGAGCCAGCCCGAGCGCCAGCAGGCCGCACAACTCGGCGCGGCGCTCGGCGGCGCTCATCTGGTCGGGAGGTAGCGGATTGGGGCGGTTCATGTCTCGGTGGCCGTGTTTGATGGTGTGCTACCGATCAAAAGCCACCCAGCCGTCCGAGGTGGGACATCTCAGCGGAGCGGGATGCGGGAATGCGAACAGGGAGAGAACATCAGGGCTTGCCGATCACGGATTTGTCCATGATTATCGCAGGTTGAATCAATCGAGAGCAGTAGTTCATTGAGGTGAGTTCATGGCGCGCAAAGCATCCCCGATCGGTCCGCATGTTCTGGCGCTGATCGAGGATGCGCGCGTCGACCTCGCCCGAGCTGCCCTTGCCGTGCGCGAGGGCGACAATGAGCCGGAATTCAAGCTGCCTGAGGACGTTCCGGACCTCGCCGACGAAGAAGCGGTCGAGGCGTTTCGGCAAGCAATTGTCGAGACGCTGTCGGGTTTCGACCGCGATGACCTGCGACCTGCGGAGCAGCGATCACGAAGGATCCGGGCCCTCGCCGAGAAAAAGGGCGTCACCTCTCTCACTACGATTGTCGATCAACAGCTCGATGAGACACGGTCGCAGGAGTTTCACCGGCAGCCAGATGAGCTCTGCAGAAGCATCTGGGCATACCTGCATGAACGGGAAACCTTCGAGGATGCGGAGAGCTTTCACTTCGCCCGACAGTTCCGCGACCACGGCAAGCTCTACGACGCCTTCGAGGTCGAACTGGAGAACCAGGTAGCCCTCGACGCAGCGGCAATCGACGAAAAGGCGCTGGCGTCCAAGGTCAAGGGCATGCTCGAGCTGAAGCCCGAGATATCCTGCACGGTCAAGGCGGTCGATCTGCCTGCCACCGACACGCACCCTGCGTCCATCATGCTGATCGTCCGGCATGGTGGCCCGCTTTCGAGCGTCTATGATCACCGGCAAGATGGGCGGCGGGGAACCATCTACTACCGCCCGCCGAACGAGGCGACGTTGATCTACACGCCCTCGATGCGGCAGATCGAGGTCTGCGCTGACAGCCCCGTGGTGCGCCAGACGGTCAGCGACTCCTTCGCCGAAGTTGCGCTAGGTCACGACATCTCCCAGAAACCGCTGACCTGGAAGCGCTATAATCTTTCGCGCTTCCGCTCTTCGTTTTTCCTGCAGCCCCCTGAGATCGAAGGGTACGCGTTCGAGTTCGCGCGCGTCATCGAAGCCGAGATCCGGCTGGGAACCTGGCGCCGCAAGCTTCAGCTCAAGGTGACGGTCGACGATGACATCCAGGAGGTTGCCGACCGATATTTCGGGGCGCGGAACATCTTTCGGCGCGCCGAAGCGTTCAGCCGGATCACCATCGCGGTGGCCTACAACCTGATTGGCGATGAGAAGCAGCGGACGCTCAATATCACGATTGCGGGCACGAAGAGCTGCAACCTGCAGAGCAAGCCAGATCCGGAGGAACGTAGCCTCGGCTTCGCGCTGCTCAAGGAATGGGGAATCCTGAGCGCGTTCAGGCAAATCGCGCATGATGACCTTCGCGCGATATTTCCCCAGCTTGTTCAACTCCACGATCGCATCGAGGACGAGGTCAGCGGAAGTTATCTGCTGGAACTTGGGCTTGACCCGAAGCGTCTCATCGAAGGCGGCCTGCTTGAGCGCCGCGACCGTCAGGACGTGGTTCTCATCGAGGACGACGACGTCGACGGGGAAGGCGCCGTCAAGCCGTCGGCGACCGAAGGCATGATCCACGCTGTCGGTCCTTTCGGCGAAGATGTCGGCAAGCGCCCCGCGTCGGATGTCGAGATGTTCGCGGTCAACGCTCAGTGGCTTCACGAGACGCTCATGCGCCTGATGAAGCCGCTGCTGAGCAGGCGGGCGGCGCAGATCCTGGACCCAGACCTGACCCTCGTCGGCGCGATCCAGATCGATGAGGCAGATGTGCCCGTCTATTTCGCCCGACGGCTCAATGATCCCAAAGCGGCGCAGAGACTGGATCTGATGCTGCGCGCGCGGGGCACCGCTGGGGTGGGCATCGTCTTCGCCGCGAGCGAGGAGATGCCGTCTCATCTTGGGCCTAACGTCGTCATGCCGCTGCTGTCCCATCTCGCATCGGCGGACGAGAACATGCTGTTCGCGCGCGACGGAATAGAACTCGCGTACCGAGACGGTCTTTCACTCGCACGCGGGGGCGTGTCCCCGCGGGTGGTTCGGACGGGTAAGCAGTCCGGCACGCTGTTCATTCCTGGCAGGGAGCCGCTTCACCTCGCTGGGAACGATCAACTTACGATCTTCGAGCGCCTGGTGGTCGCGGCCGCGAAAGGCAGTCCCGACGTTCAGGTAAAGGCGCTGATGGAAGGCTTCGAGTCCAGAAGCCCCCAGCAGGCGTTCCGGAAGGAGACCTGGGACAGCATCCGGGACGTCTATATCGGCAAGGGTGCGAAGAACGGATATTGGCGACTGCTACTCACTGCGCAGCCGACCGAAGCCGTAGCCGAGCCAGCCGAGGAAGCGACCGTCTAACAACGGTCTAACATGCGACGGGGGACGGTCTAACAAACCGCTGATTATTGGAAGGGCTCCACATAGAGGAGCTTTTTCATGCCGACTCCCTTCCCCTCGCGCCAGGCAGCCCCGACGAGCTGGTCCGGCGCAGCGAACACCAAGCCCACCACCTCCAGCTCGGAATGGCGCTGCACGCGCTGTGACAAACTGCTCGGCGTCTGCCGCGACGGCCGCATGCACCTGCGCTTCGCGCGGGGACACGAGTATCTCGTGGGCTTTCCGATTCAGGCCACCTGCCGCGGCTGCGGCACGCTGAACCACGCGATCGCGCCCGCGCGCTGACGCGCGCATTCACCCAACTCCCTGAAATCGCAGAGACGCGCGACGTCCTGACCTGGCCACGAGAAGGCGCTGGACGCCTGGCCGCAAGGCAGGCGTCCGATGTCCTTCGCGTGGCACGAGATCCGTGATCTCCTCATGCATTCATCCTCCAACCTTCACTTCCAGCGCAGTTTCGACGCCGTCAGGCGCGCGCAGGCCCCACTCGCGCCGTTCCGGGATCCGGCGGCTCTGCTCGACGGGCTGCACCGCACGACCGGCGATCCGGCCCGGAAGAACGTGATCCTCTGTGCGCTGGTCGACGCGGCGAAGGGCGACGGGCCCGCGTCCGACTGCGCCCTGACAATGTTGTTGCTGGCGCTCTGGCCCGGCCTCGACGCCATCCGGCGCCGGTCGATCTGGCGCAGGCTCGGCACCGCCGACGAGGTCGCGTCCGATGTTCTGGCGCGCACCACCGAGGCGGTCCGCAGCCTCGACCTCGGGCGTGTCAACTGGATCGCGGCCACGGTGCTGCGCAACGTGGAGCGCGACATGATCCGCGCCCGCCAGCGCGACCAGGCGCGCGAACATCTCGCCAGCGGCGCCGATCCTGACGAGGTGGCGGACAGCGGCGAAAGCGGCATCGGCGCGGCCGGGTATGCACGACTGAACGGCGCCGTGCGGAAGCTGCTCGGCGATGACGCCCTGCTGGTGATCCGCGTGGCGATCGAAGGCTTCTCGCAAGCCGAGGTCGCGGTCGAACTGGGCCTGACCGAAGCCGCCGCCCGCAAGCGATACCAGCGCGCCATGCGGCGGCTGCACGACGCCCTCCAGGAAATCCCCTGAGCCGATGTCCCGATCCGGTCCCTCGGGTGGCTTTTCCCATTCGAGCGCCCCGAGCGCCTTCCCTCCAACCGAAAGCAGACACGCATGAACCGCACTGCCGATCTGTCGCTCGAGGATTTCAGGCGTCTTCCGGGGCTCTATCGCCGCTGGGAGCTGACCGAGGTCTGCGAGCCCAACCGCAACTATCAGATCGAGGACGCCGGCGCTCATGCCGACGGGACGCCGCTCTTGGCGATCTACGTCGCCGAGCCCGCGACCGACGTCCGGGAGGCCGCGTGATGCGACTCCTCGATCACCTCATCTCACGGAGAAAAGCCATGCCGGACCAGCCGGACGCCATCACCTGTCTTCGCAAGGCGAGCTACGCGCTCGAAGACCTCCCCGAAACCATCGCCCTCCCGCAGCGCCACGGCGACGAGCCGCGCGAGCCGCTGTCGGTCGTCGAGGCGACCGTGGACGAGATCGCCTTCGCCATCGTGGAGGCGGAGCGCGAGAGCACGGCCGCCTACCGCCGCGCCGACGCGCTGAAGCGCCTCTACAAGCTCGCCCGCGAGGCGGGGTGCATCGGCGCAGATCGCGCCGCCACGGCGGTGATGAATAGGGAGGGCCAGTGATGGCCCTTCCCATCATCGGCGCCGACGAACGGCTCGCGCAACGCAAGGGCATCAAGGGCGTCATCTTCGGCCGGTCCGGCATCGGCAAGACCAGCCTGCTCTGGACACTGAACGCCTCGACCACGCTCTTCCTCGACCTCGAAGCCGGGGATCTGGCGGTCGAAGGGCTGGAGATCGACACGCTCCGGCCCCGCACCTGGAAGGAATGCCGCGATTTCGCGGTGTTCATCGGCGGGCCGAACCCGGCGCTGCGCGAGGACCAGCCCTACAGCCAGGCGCATTTCGACGAGGTCTGCGGGCGCTATGGCGATCCGGCGGTGATCGGGAAATACGAGACGGTCTTCATCGACTCGATCACCGTGGCCGGGCGGCTCTGCTTCCAGTGGTGCCGCGGCCAGCCCGAGGCGTTCTCCGAGAAGACCGGCAAGCCCGACATCCGCGGCGCCTACGGACTGCACGGCCGCGAGATGATCGGGTGGCTGACCCACCTGCAGCACACGCGCGGCAAGCATGTCTGGTTCGTGGGCATTCTCGACGAGCGGCTCGACGACTTCAACCGCAAGGTCTTCCAGCCGCAGATCGACGGCTCGAAGACCGGGCTCGAACTGCCGGGGATCGTCGACCAGGTCATCACCATGGCCGACATCCCGGACCCGGGCGGCCAACCGCAGCGCGCCTTCGTCTGCCAGACGCTGAACCCTTGGGGCTATCCGGCCAAGGACCGCTCGGGCCGCCTCGACATGGTCGAGGCCCCGCATCTCGGCCGGCTGATGGAGAAGATCCAGCGCCCCGCGGCGCCTGCCTCCGAACGCCTGACATGGCCGCCGGTGACCCCGGGCGATCCCGCGCCCGCTGAGGAGCCCGGCCATGGCTGAGCGCATCTCGCCACGCCCGGTGTCCCGATACGGTTGCCGGGGTGGCTTTTCCCCTCTGACGCCACTGCGCGTCCCATCCTCCAACTGAAAGGAGCCGCGCAATGTCCGGACCCTGGAACGACTTCAACTCCGCCCAATCCAACACGAACGTCATCCCGAAGGGCACGCTCGCCAAGGTGCGTCTGACGCTCCGCCCCGGCGGCTTCGACGACCCCTCGCAGGGCTGGACCGGTGGCTGGGCGCGCCGCGCCGCCACCGGCGCCGTCTATCTCGACGCCGAATACACGGTGCTCGAGGGGCCCTATGCCCGCCGCAAGGTCTGGTCGCTGATCGGCCTCTACAGCCCGAAGGGCCCGGACTGGGCCAACATGGGGCGCGGCCTGATCCGCGGCATCCTCAACTCGGCGCGCGGCGTGTCGGACAAGGACAACTCCCCCGAGGCGCAGGCTCGCCGCCGCATCAACGGGTTCGGTGATCTCGACGGCGTCGAGTTCATCGCCCGCATCGACATCGGCACCGACACCAACGGCGAGGACAAGAACGAGATCCGCGCTGCCGTCACGCCCGACCATCGCGACTACGCCGCGCTGATGGGCACGATCGCGCCGCAGTTCGCCGCCGCCCCGGCGCAGGGCCACGCCCCGCAGCAGCCCCCCACGGCCGCCCAGCCCAGCCAGCCCGCGTCCGCCCCCGGCGCCGCCGGTCGGCCGAGCTGGGCGCAGTAAGGGGGAGACCGGCCATGCGCCTGCGCCCCCGCCAGAAGACCTTCGTCGAGCGCAGCGTGGCTGCGCTCGCCTCCCGCGGCAACACGCTGGGCGTGGCGCCCACCGGTGCGGGCAAGACCATCATGCTCTCGGCGGTCACCGGCGAGATGATCGGCGACGGCGCGAAGGCCTGCGTGCTGGCGCATCGCGACGAGCTGACGGCGCAGAACCGCGCCAAGTTCCAGCGCGTGGTGCCGGGCGTCGCCACATCGGTCATCGACGCCACCGAGAAGTCCTGGGGCGGCCAGGTCGCCTTCGCGATGGTGCCAACGCTGGCGCGGGCATCGAATCTGGCCGACATGCCGCGCCTCGACCTGCTGGTCATTGACGAGGCGCACCATGCCGTCGCCGACAGCTACCGCCGCATCATCGACCGCGTGCGCGAAGCCAATCCCGACGCCCGCATCTTCGGGGTCACGGCGACGCCGAACCGGGGCGACAGGAAGGGCCTGCGCGAGGTCTTCGACAACGTGGCCGACCAGGTGCGGCTGGGCGAGTTGATCGCCTCGGGCCATCTCGTGCCGCCGCGCACCTTCGTCATCGACGTGGGCGTGCAGGACGAGTTGCGGTCCGTCCGCAAGACCATGTCGGATTTCGACATGGCGGAGGTGGCGGGCATCATGGACCGCGCCCCCGTCACCGACGAGGTGATCCGCCACTGGAAGGAAAAGGCGGGCGACCGGCAGACCGTGGTGTTCTGCTCCACCGTCGCCCATGCCGAACACGTCACCGAGGCGTTCAGGGCGGCGGGCGTTTCCGCCGCGCTGATCCACGGCGATCTTTCAGCCGAGACCCGCAAGGCGATCCTCGCCGACTACGCGGCGGGCGCCATCCGCGTCGTGGTCAACGTTGCGGTGCTGACCGAGGGCTGGGACCACCCGCCCACCTCATGCGTCGTGCTGCTGCGGCCCAGCTCCTACAAGTCCACGATGATCCAGATGGTCGGGCGCGGCTTGCGCACCGTCGACCCCGAGGAACACCCCGGCATCGTCAAGACCGATTGTGTCGTGCTGGATTTTGGCACTTCGAGCCTGATCCACGGCACTCTGGAACAGGATGTCGATCTCGACGGCAAGTCCGAAACCGGCGAGGCGCCGACCAAGACCTGTCCTGCCTGCGAGGCGGAAATCCCGCTGGCCGCCACCGAATGCCCGCTCTGCGGCGAGGCGTTCCCGCGGGAGGACGAAGAGGCCGGTGAAGGCGGTGGTGCCGCGCCGCTCTCGGGCTTCATGATGACCGAGATCGACCTGCTAAAGCGGTCCAGCTTCGCCTGGGTCGACCTTTACGGCACGGACGATGCGCTGATGGCCACGGGCTTCGCGGCCTGGGGCGGCATCTTCTGGCTGGACGGGGTCTGGTACGCCATCGGCGGGGCGAAGGGCGAACGCCCCCATCTGCTGGGCGTGGGCGAGCGCACCGTCTGCCTCGCGCAGGCCGACGACTGGCTGAACACCCACGAGACCGACGAGAGCGCCTTCAAGACTCGCTCCTGGCTGCGCCAGCCGCCGACCGAAAAGCAGCTTCAGTACCTGCCGCCGGAGTGCCGCCATGACTTCGGCCTGACGCGCTACCGCGCCTCCGCGCTGATGACCTTCGGCTTCAACAAGCGCGCCATCCGCCAGCTGATCGACACGGCGGCCTCTCCCGAACGGAGGGCGGCATGACCCATGTCCACATCCACCCCCATCACGGCCGAGGACCGGCGGCGGATCTGGCATCCGCGTGGAACGCTCTGTGCTGTCTGCCGGCAACCCACCCATGGTTTTGGCTGGTTCGATCCGCACCGGTCGAAGCAGCCCCGGCCATCGGTCTGGTTCTGCTCGATGCCCTGCCAGTCCTTCTGGACGCGCTTGGCGCGGGAGCGTTTCGCCATGGTTGACCTGACCGAGGAGGAGCGCGCCGCCGTCACCACCACCATGAAGCGCGTGGCGCTGCTGATGGACGAGATCGGCTGGGCCACCCCGCTTTCCGATCTGACCGAGGCGCAGGTGCGCGCACTGATCGAGGAGGCCGTCGAGGGCTTCCGCGAGTCCATGTCCGACATCGCCCGGGCGCAGACGCCGGAGGTGCCGTTCTGATGCTGGACTACAATCATCGGCCCAGTTTCGCCGACCGGGTCAACGCCGCCATCGATCGCGCGCTGACCGCCGATCAGGCGACGCGGCCGCCCCGCGACTACCTCGGCGGCTCGCGTCTCGGCCATGCCTGCGAGCGCGCCCTGCAGTTCGAGTTCACGGCGACGCCGAAGGACGAGGGCCAGGACTTCAGCGGCCAGTCGCTGCGCATCTTCGCCATCGGCCACGCGCTCGAGGATCTCGCCGTCGCCTGGCTGCGCGGCGCGGGCTTCGACCTCTACACCCGCAAGGGCAACCGGCCCGACGGCGGCCAGTCCGGCTTCTCGGTCGCGGGCGGGCGCATCCGCGGCCATGTCGACGGCATCATCGCCGCTGGGCCCGAGGGTTTCGGTCTGGCCGTTCCCGCACTGTGGGAATGCAAGACCATGAACGCGAAGAACTGGCGCGCCTGCGTGAAGGACGGCGTCACGAAGTCGAAGCCGGTCTACGCCGCCCAGATCGCGCTCTACCAGGCCTACATGGAAGCGACGGTCCCCGGCATCTCGGCCGCGCCTGCGCTCTTCACCGCGATCAACAAGGACACCGCCGAGCTGCACCACGAGCAGGTCGCCTTCGACGCCGACCTCGCGCAGCGCATGTCCGACCGCGGCGTGCGGATCCTTCAGGCGACCGATGCGGGCGAGTTGCTGCCGCGAGTCGCCACCACGCCCGACTTCTTCGAATGCCGCTTCTGCCCGTGGTCCGAGCGCTGCTGGGGGCTGCCGGCATGAGCGACGACGGCGTCCTGCACTTCAACCCGTGGATGGACTTCAACGACGGGCCGCCGTCCGAGAACCCCTTCGGCTGCGACCCCGAACAGATCGCCGTCTTCCTCGACACCGTGTTCAGCTGGTGCGAGGGGCTGATCCCGCTCCGCGGCTTCGTCGACAAGGGTCAGGGCCGGGACGGCAAGCCGCACAATATCTGGATCCCGGCCGACGACACCGCGCCCGAGAAACTCGCGACCTTCGCCGGATGGGCGAACCGCGAGGGCGCCGCCGTCTATGTCATTCCCGGCACGGTCGAGGAGCAGGGGCAGGCCCGCGCCGCCGATGTGCTGCAGATGCAGGCCATCGTCGTCGATCTCGACGCGGGCGACATCCCGGCGAAGCTGGACCATGTCACCCGCCACCTCGGCCCGCCCACGCTCATCATCGAAAGCGGCGGGCGCACGCCCGAGGGAGCCGCGAAGCTCCATGTCTGGTGGAAACTGACCGAACCCGCCGAGGGTGACGACCTGGTCACCCTCTGCCGTCTGCGCGGCGAGATCGCCGTGAAGGTCGGCGGCGACACGCATTTCCGCTCGGCCCACCAGCCGATCCGGGTGCCTGGCACCGTCTATCACAAGCACGGCCACCAGCGCCTCGTGCAGATCCGCGAACATCGAGACGTCGAGGTGGATCTTGCGGATTTCGCTGAAAAGGTCGCCGAGATGCCGCCGCTGCCGGGCGTGGGCTTCGCCAGCGACGTCTCGGCCCCGCAGGCCAAGCCCGGAATCGACGCGGTGCTCACCACGCCGGTGCGCGAAGGCGCGGTCGACGACTGGTCCCGGTTCCAGGGGGCCAGCGCCGCCATCGGCCATTACGTGCGCCTGGTGCACGAGGGCCGCCTCGACCCGTTCGCGGGCTGGGAGGCGATCTGCGGCTACAACGCCGCAATGCTGCGCCCGTCCTGGCCGCTCGATCGCTTGATGGCCGAGTCCGAACGCCTCTGGGCGCTGCATGTGAAGCGCAACGGTCCGCCGCTCCTGCGCGCGGTGCACGTCGATGCCCCGGCCAGCCCGCTGCCGACCTTCAGCCTCGGCGCGCTGCTCGACGACACGAGCCTGATGCCCGAGGACATCATCGGTCCCCGCGTGCTGACACCTGGCGGGCTCCTGGTGCTGGGCGGCGCGCCCAAGGTCGGCAAGAGCGACTTCCTGATCTCCTGGCTCGTGCACATGGCGGCGGGCGTGCCGTTCCTCGGCTTCACGCCGCCCAGGCCGCTGCGCGTGTTCTACCTGCAGGCGGAGATCCAGTATCACTACCTGCGCGAGCGCATGCAGCAGATCGCGCTGCCCGCCGCCGTGATCGCCGCCGCGCGCGACACCTTCATCGCCACCCCGAAACTGAAGCTGCTGCTCGACGCGGAGGGCGTCGCCCGCG
The DNA here is from genome assembly GCF_001856665.1 of Rhodobacter xanthinilyticus. Taxonomy (NCBI): domain Bacteria; kingdom Pseudomonadati; phylum Pseudomonadota; class Alphaproteobacteria; order Rhodobacterales; genus Rhodobacter; species Rhodobacter xanthinilyticus. The sequence goes on from NZ_CP017781.1 coordinate 1,738,570, forward strand.
TGGCCGAGGCGATCCGGGCCGCATTCGCCGACGCGCCGCCCGACATCATCGTCATCGACCCGATCCGCAACCTCTTCGATGGCGGCCCCGAGGGGGGCGGCGAGAACGACAACACCGCCATGATGTTCTTCCTGAAGGACCGTGTCGAGCTCCTGCGCGAGGCGGTCAATCCGGACGCGGGCGTCATCCTCGCCCACCACACCCGCAAGGCCAGCAAGCATCAGGTCAAGGACGATCCCTTCCTCGCGCTCTCCGGCGCGAGCGCGCTGCGCGGCTTCTACACCTCGGGGCTGCTCATGCACCGGCCCGACGAGGACAGCACCGTCCGCAGGCTGGAGATCGAGCTGCGGAACGGCCCCGCGCTGCCGGGCAAGCTCATCGACAAGGTGAAGGGGGAATGGGTCGAACTGAACCCGTTGAACGAGCGCCTGGTGCGCAAGGAGGTTGGCGCCAAGCTCGATGCCGAGCGGCTGCGCAAGCACGATGTCATCCTCGGCATGCTGCTGGATGAGGCGGCGGGCGAGCGCCTCTACACCGCCATGCAGTTCGCCGAGACCTTCGAGAACCGGGGCGGTCTGGGCAGCAAGCACACGATCCGCGAGCGCCTCAGCGTGCTGGCGACAAAGGGCTTCGTGAAGTTCCTGCGCGACCCCTCGGGGTTCGGCTTCCCCGTCACCCGGTCGCGGTTCGGCTACCTCTGCGTCGAGGGCATGCAGTTCGGCGCGCCCGTCGAGCATGTCGATCCGGACACAGGCGAGGTCACCACAAGCGCCCGGCCGGTGCTGCCCAGCCACTTCAAATGCCCCCAATCCGGGCTCTGCCTCCAGGTCGAAAACCCCGCCGTCTGGGTCTACCCGGAGGGGCTCGAGGACGACCTAACTCATATGAGTGAGGCCTGACTCATATGACAGCGCGAACTGTGCACTCAATGAAATCAACGGGTTACGGGCAAATAAGAGTCAGGTCCCTGACTCATGCCCGAAGACTTCGTGAAGTCTTATTCCGCAATGATTTCCGTTACTTGAACACCTCGGAACAGTTAGGTGTCAAACCCCCATACTACGTATGGGAGGGCCACCCCACGGGGTTGGCCACTCCTCCCATACGTCCGGGTCAGCCGCGCGCGCCGCCGTGACGGTCTGTTGTGCTTCCCGATCCGACGACGGCGGTCCCGTACCGCCAAGCACCAGACCGCCGTCGTCTTCCACCACCACAGGCCACCGGCAAAGGAGACCCATCATGGCTCAGCCGACTCTGATCCCGAATTGCGACGGCGCAAGGTTTGAATCGCTGCCGCTCGACACCCCCCGCAACCGCTGCATCCTCGCGCTCGACCTCGGCACCTCGACCGGCTGGGCGATCCGCGGCCATGACGGTCTGATCACCAGCGGCACCGTCTCGCTGCGCCCGGGCCGCTTCGATGGCGGCGGCATGCGCTACCTGCGCTTCACCAACTGGCTGACCGAGATCGACCGGCTGTCCGGTCCTGTCGCCGCGATCTGGTTCGAAGAGGTCCGTCGGCACGCGGGCACCGACGCGAGCCATATCTACGGCGGGCTCATGGCCACCCTGACCGCATGGGCCGAGTTGCGCGGCGTTCCCTACGAGGGCGTTCCGGTCGGCACGATCAAGCGTCACGCCGCAGGCAAGGGCAACGCCGACAAGGCCACGATGGTCGCCGCCGTCCGCGCCCGCGGCTTCAGCCCGGCCGACGACAACGAGGCCGACGCCATCGCCCTGCTGCTCTGGGCGATCGAGACGAACGGGGGTGTCGAATGAGATGGCATCCCCACGGCTACGGCGGCCGACGCCGGGATCCCGAACAGGTAAAGCGCGAGGGCTGGCTCGAACAGGGTGTCCTCGCGGTTTCCGCCGATGACGACCGCCTCACCTGGCCCGAGCGTGAACTGGTCCGCCAGCTCGGCGAGAAGCTCTACGGCCCGCGCGCTTCCGACAGGGAGGCGCGTCATGGCTGATCGCGAATGGACCGCCGACTGCGTCGCCGATCATTTCGAGGAGGCGTTCCGCACCCTGCGCAAGCTGCCGCCGGTGAAGGCACAGGGCTACTTCAACACCTGGCCCGACATCGTGCGGACCAGCCGCGAGATCGCGGCGATGGAGCCGCAGCCGATGCGGGTCTGGCCCTCGGCCGCCGCGATCACCCGGCTCGAGCAGACCTTCGACTGGGTGCTCTGGATCGAGGAGGCGGAGCGCAAGCTGGTCTGGTCTCGTGCGGCCCGGGTGCCGTGGAAGCAGATCAGCGGGGAACTCGGCTGCGACCGCACGACCGCGTGGCGTCGCTGGCAACTGGCGCTGACCAAGATCGCCGCGCGCCTGAATGCGCAGTGACTCCAATGTGTTGCAACACTTTTGCCTTCGACATCTGCAACAGATCCATGCTATTCCGAAGGCAAGATGGGGAGAGTGCGCTGGAAAGCATTCGCTAGATCTTGTCGATCGTCCGTCTAGACAGACATTGATCGAAGCCAACCCAACCGCAATGCCAGAATGATCTGAGACTGCCCGAATGCTGGTGTCAACGGCGGAGTAAAATTGGGCCACGGGGCGGCGCAAAATTGGGCCACTTTGGGTTTGCGCGAGACGCGGCTGATGGGCGGCGGCCAGTCAGCCGCGCTCTCCATATAGCTTGCGGGTGACTGGCCGCCTTGGACCGTCAGGTCCAAGTCTGATACTTTGGATCAGGTGTTGTCGCCGGTCTTGCGCGCGCGACTTTGCGCGAGGCGATAGCTTTCGCCGTTCATCTCGAGGATGTTGACGTGGTGGGTCAACCGGTCGAGGAGCGCGCCGGTCAGCCGCTCGGTGCCGAAGGTCTCGGTCCATTCATCGAAGGGCAGATTGCTGGTGATCAGCGTGGCACCGCGCTCGTAGCGCTGGGAGATCATCTCAAAAAGCAGCTCGGCGCCGGTCTTTGACAGGGGCACGAACCCGAGCTCGTCGATGATCAGCAGCTTGACGGCAGCCATCTGCTTCTGGACGCGCAGCAGCCGACGTTCGTCTCGCGCCTCCATCAGCTCGTTGACCAGCGCGGCGGCGGTGGTGAAGCTGACAGACATGCCCTTCTGGCAGGCCGCCAACCCGAGGCCCAAGGCAATGTGGGTCTTGCCGGTTCCGCTGGGGCCAAGGGCGATCACGTTCTCACGCCGTTCGATCCATTCGCAGCGCGCCAGTTCCAGCACCTGCATCTTGTTCAGCTTCGGGATCGCCTTGAAGTCGAAGCTGTCGAGGCTTTTGGTGGCCGGGAACTTCGCAGCCTTGATGCGGCGCTCGACCATCCGCCGCTCGCGGTCAATGAGTTCCAGTTCAACGAGGCGCGACAGGAATTGGACATGGTCCAACCCTTCGGCGGCGCATTGGCGCGCAACCTTCTCGTGTTCCCGCAGGAAGGTGGGCAGCTTCAGCGTCTTCAGATGGTGGGCAAGCAGGATCTTCGGAGCCTCGCTCATTCCGCCGCCTCCGACATCAAGGCCATGTAGCTGGCCGCACGCGTCGTCTCGACGTTCGCCCGCGGCAGGTAGGGGTAGACATCGAGATCAAGCCTTGGGGGGCGCTTCTCGACCTGGCAAAGCACGAGGTGCTTCACGGCGTCAAAGCCGACCGCGCCCAGCTTCAGGGCCTTCTTCACGGCGGCATGCAGGTCATCCATGCCAAAGGTCTCAAGCAGCCGCAGCACCTGCACATACTCGCGGCGCCCCATCTTGAGCATGCGCGCCTCCATCAGGCGGCGCAAAGTCTGGAACTCTTCGGGCAGGTCCCATTCCGCCAGAGGCGCAGCCTGGTCCAAGGCATTGATCTTGCGCTCGATCAGCGGGAGGTAGTGAACCGGGTCGAAGATCATGTCCTCGCGATCGTAACAGCGCGGGTGTCGGGCGATCACCTCCCCGCGACAGCCGATCACGACCTCATCGACATAGCCGCGGATCCAGACATCCTGATGGCCATAGGCGACCGGGACCGAGTAATCGTTGGTGTCATAGCGCACGAGCGACTGCGAGCTGACCCTGCCGCTCGCTTGGTCGCAGGCGTCGAACGGGGCAGTAGGCAATGGGCGCATCGCCGCCAGATCGCGCTGCAGCCTCTCGCCGATCGTCTCCTTGTGACCCCGAAGAATGCGCGTGAGGCGTGCGCAGCACTGCCCTTCAAGGTCGGCGTTGAAGGCGTCCCAACTGGCAAAGTGGGGGATCGGCACCATGTGGTTGCGGCGGGCGTAGCCGACCATCCCCTCGACAGCGCCCTTGTCGTTCCCCTTCCCGGGCCGACCATAGCGATCCCGAAACAGGTAATGCGACTGCAAGCCGCTGAACAGCGTGGCGCGGATGCGCGTGCCATCTGGCTGGATCTTCGAGACCAGGCAGCGGTCGTTATCGTAGAGCACCGACTGCGGCACCCCGCCGAAGAAGGCAAAGGCGCGGACATGCCCGTCTATCCAGGCCTCCGCCGTCGCCGCCGGATAGGCCCGGACGAAATAGGCATCGCTGTGCGGCAGGTCGATGACAAAGAAATGCGCCTTCTGCTCGACACCGGCGATGACGACGACCGCTTCGCCAAAATCGGCCTGAGCATGGCCCGGCGGATGGGCCAGTGGCACGAACATCTCCCGTGTCCGCCGCTCACGCTCACGCACGTAATCCTTGACGATCGTATAGCCGCCGGTGAAGCCATGCTCGGCCTGAAGCCGTTCCCATATCCGCTTGGCCGTATGACGCTGCTTGCGATGCACCGCCTTGTCGGCTTCAAGCCAGGCGTCAATGAACTCGGTGAACCCGTCCAGCTTCGGCCGCCTGATCGGCTTGTCCCGCCGGTAGCCAGGCGGCACCGAGAAGGCCAACATCTTCTCAACCGTCCCGCGCGAAATGTTGAAATGCTTCGCCGCCGCCCGCGCGCTCATGCCCTCGGCACACGCCAAGCGAACCTTCTTGTAAAGTTCCACGGTATAAATCTCCCCACCCTCCCTGCTGCCGCAAGAAGGGAAAAGTGGCAGGATTTTACTCCGCCCGCAGCGAGACGATCCCGCCGCTACCGTGGCCTAATTTTGCACCGCCGTTTCCAGCCCGATGATAGCGAGGATCGCGGCAAAGGGGACAAGCTGGCCCTGATAGGGCAGATCGATGACCCGGTAGATGTGGTTCTGCCGGAGGAACTTCGCCGCAGTCTTGAAACCTTCTTCGACCGCAGCACGGTGTTTCAGGTAGGCCTCCAGCGGCAGGTCTAGGAGCGACTGACGCGTGGCCCGGACTGCGGACAGCTCCGATTCCTTGCGCCCGGCTGCGATTTCGGCCGCACGGGTCTCGACTCCATGCAGGAGGGCGATGGCCTGGAGCACATCTGTTGCCGCGACCTTCTCCAGCACGCCAAACTTCTGTTCGGCCGCCCGCCCAAAGAGCTGAAGCCGGGTCTGCAGCCCCGGCTGGCCGTCGGCGCCGAGCCAGTCGTCCCGCAGGCGATGGCCACGGGCTGCATACATCGCTGTCACAAGCTCGAATGCGTCGAGCGGCTTGCCGCCGGTATTCACCTTCTCAAAGACCAGACAGACGGCCTCGTGGGAGGTGTCGGGGCTCAATGCGATTACGGGCAGCTGGTAGGCCTTGAAGTTCTGAAGGACCTCATCCTTGAACGGCTTGAAGAGCTTGCGTGTCTCCGGGTCGTTTTCCAGCCAGTATTCGTTGAAGCCATCTTGCCATTCGTCCCAGTCAAAAACCTGGTTCAGCGGGAACATGAGGTTTTGGTATTCGAGTTCCGGCGTGGAGAGATCGAGGTCGATCTTCCGGTCGAAGTCCGACTTGATCCGCCGATCCTCCGGTACAGAGACAATCGCATTCTCCCTGTCCTCGGCCGGATTCATTGCTTTTCGAATGTCGATGTAAAACCAGCGCTTCACGAGCTTGAGGCGAGGCGTGACCGTTTGCACCACCTCGCGGCGCAAGCAGGTCTGATAAAGCGAGGTCATGCGCTGTTGGCCATCCAGCAAGAGCTGATCCGGTGCGTCGTCGCCAACTGCGGCATCCGCCCCCTGGATTGGTCGGCGTGCGAAGGTATCAGCCGCACCAGGCTTCACCTCGAGCGTCATCAAGGCGCCGACCGGAAACGCCTGCGAGATCGAGGCGATCAGCCCCTTGATCCGTTCCTCGTCCCAAACCCAACTGCGCTGGAAATCCGGCAACTGAATCTTGCCGTTCCCACACTGACGGAGAAGCTCCTCCAAGCTGACCGGGTTGGTCTTGAATGCCGCTTGTTTACCCAATCTGGCTCTCCTCAAATGAACTTGCTGGCGTCTGGCAACTGGACGCGATGTCCGAAGAAGGCTTCATTTCGAACCCTCCGGAGCGCCAGCTGCTCGAATGCCGCTGAAAATCTCGTCGCGATTGATCAGCACGATCTGCTGGTCCTGGGGCGCGCGCGCTTCGGGGGCGGTATCTAGACCGAGACGTTTAAGCGCATAGTAGAGGAGCGCACGTCTCACCTTGATCTTCGCCTTGCCGCCGCGCATGCCATAATCGAGGGCAATAACCTTCGCTTGGGTTTCCGAGAGATCGGGGTGTGGCCCAACCTCCAGTGTAACCTCGGCAAGCCAGTCGTGATCGTCGCCGGCCGATTTGTCGCTTTCGCCCGAGCCTCGGACCTCAAGCATTCGAGACAACAGGAAGTCCTTGAAGCAATCGTCGGTTTGGCAGAACGCCCGAGTGTGCCAGCGGAAACCGTCAAACGCGATGGCATGGGGGGCGATCCAGCGCCAGCGCGGCTCGGGGCTGGACAGGGACTGGTACTTTACCTCGATAGCCTCGGACCGACGGATTGCGCCAACGACCGAACGAAGCGTCGCCGGATTGACCCCACGAACTGGCGTAGGGGCGGCCGCGTAGGGCGGGAGGTTGGCGATCCAGGCGTCCTCGCGGTCGAGGAGCCCGTCAGCGACTGATCGCAGCTGTGCAAGGTAGCGGCTCGCGTCAGGCTCGAGGAACTGCGGCTTGAACTCGGAGCCTCGTACATAGGTTCGCGCACTCTTGTCGTAGAGCATGTTGTCGGGGGCGAAGCCGATGTACCGATTCAGGTCGGTGGACGCCTGGTTCACCGATACCCCAAACTGATCCATAAGATCGCTGCGGTTCACATGCCCCTCCCAGAACAGGCGGAACTCTATGAACTCGAGGCGCTGCTCGACACCCCAGCGAAGTTCCGACCGGTCGCTCTCCAAAAATCACCTCCGGGCCAGATCGGTGGACCCGCAAACTATGCGGGCCCATTTTCTGTGCTCTCGATGACGCTAACTGACGGGAGGAAAGCGGGCAATCGAAATTGCGCGTAAAGTGCTTGTTTTCGAACGGGGTTCTATCTGCAGATGTGGATGGAGGTTATGGCTTGGGCCGGAGGGGCGGAATGGTGCGTGGTGACGAACTGTAGGCTATTCGGCGCACGTAACTTCCCTGCGCAGGTCAGAAATAGTCGCCGCGCAGGGCTTGGCTGACGATGCCAGCGCCGTTTTCAGCGCCCAGCCTTTATCTCCTCCAAATCTCGCAGTTCTTGCTGTTCGAACGCCAGCACATCTTCGACGCGATAGATCACCCGCCCGCCGAGCTTCATGAAGCGCGGCCCATCGCCGATCCAACGCCACCGCTCAAGTGTCCTTGGGCTAATTCTCCATCGGGCAGCCAGCTCGATTTGACTGAGGCACATTTCTCGCATTTTCGTTTCCTTTCGAGCGACCACCGTGGTCGCACGACAACGAATGCGTAGAAAGAAAACCTATTCAAGTCAGTGCGTTGCGGAGACCTTCGCGTTGCGGGCTACGTCCCTCGGACATTGGGCGCAGCAGCGAATTGCCCGGTGGACCGGCGTCAAATTCCGAAATGTTCCCTAGAAGTCCGTAGGACACGTTAGCCTGCCGGAGCTTCCTCAGGGGTCACAGGAGACGGTCCGGTTGGAAGCGCACCTCCTCCGCCATCCCCCCTGACATTCCCGAGCCCGCTGAGATCAGGCGAACGCCGCGGCGTTTCGCGTTGGGCTTGGCTTTCGAGCGGCTTGGCCTGCGGAACAGGCGCGGTAGCCCCGCGCCTTGGGCGCGGGAGTTGTCTGGGTTTTCCGGGGCGTGGCGGATGGTCTTGGGGGCCGGCCGGGCCTTACGCGGCGTGGGCGAGTTCGACCTGCACCACATCGCACCGCCCCGTCGCGAAGGCGGCCGCGCAGCCGTCGAGGTAGAATTGCCAGCCGCGCAGGAAGCCCTCGTCATAGCCGAGCCGGCCGATCCGGTCGCGCGCGGCGAGCATCCGCTCCGACCAGATCCGGCAGGTGCGCGCGTAATCCTGCCCGAAGGCGTGGCTTGCCACCACCCGCAGCCCCGCGCGCCCCGCCTCATGGGCGATCGCCGCATCGCAGGGCAGCATCCCGCCGGGGAACACATGCTGGCGGATGAAATCCGAGCGCTGCCGATAGACCGAGAATTCCGCGTCCGGCACGGTGATCGCCTGCACCACCGCCCGCCCGCCGGGCGCGAGCCGCTCGCGCAGCGTGGCGAAATAGGTCGGCCAGTAGCGCTCGCCCACCGCCTCGATCATCTCGATCGAGACGATATTGTCGAACCGCCCGGTGACCGCGCGGTAATCTTGCAGCCGCACCTCGGCGCGCCCGTCGAGGCGGGCATCGGCATAGCCCTTTTGCGCGGGCGAGAGGGTGATCCCGGTGACACGGTGGCCGCGCTCGGCCGCGGCCTCGGCAAAGCCGCCCCAGCCGCAGCCGATCTCGAGCAGGCTCTCGCCGGGCGCCAGCCGCGACAGGATCCGCGCGTTCTTGCGCGCCTGGGCGCGTTCGAGATCATCGCCGGGCGCGAAGATCGCCGAGGAATAGGTCATCCCCGGGTCGAGCCAGAGCTGGTAGAACTCATTGCCGACATCGTAATGCGCGCGGATGTTGCGCGCCGATCCGCGCCGGCTGTTGCGGCGCAAGAGCTGATCGGTCAGGCGCATCCGCCAGGCCGCGAGCCGCCCCGGCTCGCCCCAGCCCGCGAGCTGGCCGAGGTTGCGCAGCGCCAGCGACAGCGTCGTTTCCAGCGTCTCGCTGTGCCAATCGCCGTCGATCCAGCCCTCGCCGAGCCCGACATCGCCGCGCAGCGCCAGCCGGCGCAGGAGCCGCCAGTCGCGGATCTGCAGATCGGCCTCGGGCCCGGTGGTGCCGAAGCGGTGGCGGCTGCCCTCGGGGGTGGTGACGGTCAAGATCCCGTCGCCGATCCCCTCGAGGGTGGACAGGAAGCGGGTGCGCAGGGTCTGGGTGGCAAAGCTCATCGGCTGATCTCTTGGTCTGGAGGGGCGGGGAGCGGGCGATAACGCGCGCCTTTGAGTTTGAGCGCGAGCGCGTGGCCGTAGATCTGCGCGAGCACGCGCAGCGCGCCGCCCGGCCGGCGCAGCGCCGCGCCGAGGATCGCGCGCGCGGTGAGCGGGCGCAGCGGCCCGGCGAGCGCGGTGTCGATGCCGCCGCCCTCGGTCTCCTGGGCGATGCGGATCGCGACCCGCTCGGGGCTGAGCGCGAAGTTGAACCGGTAGCCGCCCGCGATGTCCTGAAACGGCGAGACATGGAAGACCTTGCGCGCGTGGAGCGCGGTCGCGGCGGTGATCGGGCCGGGGGAGGGGGGCAGGAGCAGGTAGGAATGGCGCTGGCCGAAGGTGTTGTTGACCTCGGCGATCACCGCGCAGAGCGCATCGCCCTCGAGCAGCATCCAAAAGCTCACCGGCGCGAACCAGAAGCCGAGAAACCGCGGCTGGGTGAGCAGCGCAAGCACGCGACCCGGCGCGGGCGCGTAACCGGCGGCGGCGAATTGCTCCCAGGCCCAGCCCGCGCCCCGGCCCGCGCCGCGCGGCCCGCCGTGGTCGCTGTCATGAAAAGCGAAGAGATTGAAGCGGTTATGCCCCATCAGCCGCGGCGGGCGCAGCGCCTCGGGCGCGAAGAGCAGGTGATCGGCCGTGGTGCGAAAGCCATGGCGCAGCGGCCCGCGCCGGGCATGGGTGACGCAGGCCGGCAGCCACAGGACCGCCCCGCCCGCCAGCCGCTCGGCGAGCGTCACGGCGTCACCTGCGCGGGCACGAGGCGGCGCGCGATCCGCATCGCGCTGGCAAAGCCGTCCTCATGGAAGCCGTTGCGCAGCCAGGCGCCGGCAAACCAGGTGTTGCGCGCGCCCGCCCGCGCCGCGAGCCCCTCCTGCGCGGCAAGCGCGCCCTGGTCGAAGACCGGGTGGCGGAAGCTCACCTCGTCATAGATCCGCGCCGGGTCGATCTCGGTGCCGGGCGCGGCGCCGGGGTTGAGGGTGACAAAGAGCGGGTCGTCCTCGGGGATGTTTTGCAGCCGGTTCATCCAGTAGCTCACCCCGACCCCGGCGGCGCCGCGCGCGCCATGGCTGACCCATGAGCTCCAGCACGCGCGCCGGCGCGGCATCACCGAGGGGTCGCAATGCAAGACCGTGCGGTTGTCCTGAAAGCGCACCGCCGAGAGCAGCGCGCGCTCCGCCTCGTCGGCATCGGCCAGCAGCGCGAGCGCCTGATCGGCGTGGCAGGCGAGCACGACCTGATCGAAAGCCTCGGCCTCGCCGCCTTGCGCGCGCAGGCTCACCCCCGCGCCCGAGCGCGTGATCGCCGCCACCGGCGTGCCCGGCCGCACCACCACGCCCGCACGCCCGAGCGCCGCCACGAGCCGCTCGACATAGGCGATCGAGCCGCCCTCGACGGTCCACCATTGATGATGGCCACCGCGCGACATCAGCCCGTGATTGCGCATGAAGCGCACCAGCGCGCGCGCCGGGAAGGCGCCGATATCGCGGTCGGGCGTCGACCAGATCGCGCCGCAAAACGGGTAGAGATAGTCATCGCGCAGCCGCCGCCCGAGGCCCATCTGGCCGATCAGCTCGGCAATCGTCAGATCGGGCGCCGCCGCCACCGCCGCCTCGGCGCCGGCGTTGAAGCGCAAGATATCGCGGATCATCCGGTAAAAGCCCGGATCGATCAGGTTGCGCCGCTGCCCGAAGAGCGAGCCCGCCGAGCGCAGCGCATATTCGACCCGCCCGCCATCGAGCGAGACGCCAAAGCTCATGTCCGAGCGCGCGATCGGCACCTCGAGGTCGCGAAAGAGCCCGGTCAGATGCGGGTAATTGACATGGTTGAAGACGATGAAGCCGGTGTCGACGGGCTGGCGGCCGCTCTTGCCGGCGAGCACCGTGCGGGCATGGCCCCCGAGCCGCGGCGCCGCCTCGAAGAGGGTGACATGATGGGCGCGCGCGAGCAGCCACGCCGAGGCGAGCCCCGCAATGCCGCCTCCGACGATGGCGATCCGCTGCGGCGCGGCTTTGGAGAGATCATAGGGCATGGGCAGTTTCCCGATTGGACTGATCTCATTACGCGGCCCGGCGCGCACCGGATCACTCCGCGCCGGCGTCGGGCGAAAATTTTTTCGCGCCGGGTGATCCGCGGCGGTCGGGGCGCCGTAACCCTCCCATGGAAACCGCGATTGCGCCAGCCGGGGCGAGGCCCCATAACAGACCGACAGCACCGCATCGCGGGGCACAGATGGCGGCTGTCCGGGGCGCGCGGGAGAAGGATCAACAGGTGAGCGAGGCGCTTTCGGATCTGACACGCGATTTGCTCGCGGTGCGTGACGGGCGCGACCGCGCCGCCTTTGGCCGGCTCTTCGATCATTTCGCGCCGCGGCTGAAATCCATGCTCCTGCGCGGCGGGCTGCGCGATGGCACCGCCGAGGATGTGGTGCAAGATGTGATGCTCGCGGTCTGGCACAAGGCCGGGCAGTTCGACCCGCACCGCGCCGATGCCGCCGGCTGGATCTATGCGATCGCGCGCAACCGCCGCATCGACCTCGCGCGCCGCCGCCCGCTCGCCCAGCCCGACGAGATGCCCGAGCCCGAGAGCCTCGAGCCCGACGCCGCCCAGATCCTGACGCTCCAGCAAGAGGCCGCGCATCTGGCGCAGGCGCTCGCCCGCCTCGCCCCCGAACAGGCCGAAGCCCTGCGCGCGGCCTATTTCGACGACATCCCCCACAGCCGTATCAGCGAAGAGACGGGCCTGCCGCTTGGCACGATCAAATCCCGCATTCGCCTCGGCCTTGACCGCCTCCGCCATGAGCTGAGGAAGATCGCACCATGACCGAGATCCAGCACCATATCACCGACGACATTCTCGAAAGCTACCGCGCGGGGCGGCTCCCGCATGCCTTTGCGGTGGTGGTTGCCGCGCATCTGTCGCTCTGCCCGGCCTGCCGGGCGCGGGCGGAGACCGCCGATTTCCTTGGCGGCGCGCTGCTCAACGGGCTCGAGGGCGCGGCGCTGCGGGCGGGGGCGCGGGAGCGGATGATGGCCGCGCTCGACGCCGCCCCGCCGCCGCCGCCCGCGCCGCGCGCTTCCGGGGTGTTCCCGGCGCCGGTGATGGCCGAGCTCGGCGGGCGGCCGCCGCGCTGGCGGATGCTGGGCGGCGGGATCCGCCAGCAGATCCTCTCGGCCGACCGCGAGGGCTCGCTGCGGTTGCTCTATATCCCGCCGGGCAAGGCGGTGCCCGAACATGGCCATCGCGGGCTCGAGATGACGCTCGTCTTGCAGGGCAGCTTCCACGATTGCGAGGGCGCTTTCGCGCGCGGCGATCTCGAGACCGCCCATGATGCGATCCATCACCAGCCGGTGGCGGGGCCGGGCGCGCCCTGCATCTGTCTGGCCGCGACCGATGCGCCGCTGCGCTTTCAGGCGCTGGTGCCGCGGATCTTGCAGCCGATCTTCCGGATCTGAGCGATGGAGTTCGCGGGCCGGCGGATCTGGATCATCGGGGCGAGCGCGGGGATCGGCGCGGCGCTGGCGCGCGCGCTCGCGGGGCGCGGGGCGCGGCTGATCCTCTCGGCGCGCGATGGCGCGGCGCTCGAGGGCTTTGCCCAGGGCGCGTCCGGCGCGCAGGTGCTGCCGCTTGACCTCGCGCGCCCCGAGACCCTCGCCGCCGCCGTCGCCACGCTCGCCGATCAGCCGCCGCTCGATGCGGTGATCTGCACCGCCGCGCTTTACGAGCCCGGCCGCGTCGCCGATCTCGACCCGGCGCAGACCGAGGCGCTCGTGCGGGTCAATCTGCTCGGCCTGTTCGAGGTCGCGCGGCTCTGCCCGCCGCTGCTGCGCGCGGGCGGACAGCTCGTGCTCTTCGGCTCGGTCGCGGGCTATCTCGGCCTGCCGGGCGGGCAGCCCTATTCGGCGACCAAGGCGGCGGTGAACAACCTCGCCGAGACGCTGGCCGCCGAGCTCGCGCCGCGCGTCGATGTGCGCCTCGTCTGTCCGGGCTTCGTGCGCACCCGGCTGACCGCGCGCAACCGCTTTGCCATGCCCGCGATCGTCACCCCCGAAGAGGCCGCCGAGGCGGTGCTGCGCGGGCTCGGCGGGCGCAGCTTCGAGATCCATTTCCCGCGCCGCTTCACGCTCGCGATGAAGCTGCTGCGGCTCTTGCCCTATGCGCTTTCGCTGCGCCTGACGCGCCGGCTCGCCCGCCCGCGCCCCGGCACGCCCGCCTGATCGCCCCGCCCGCGCGATTTTGGTTGACGCCGCACGCCGCTGCGGCCAGCCTTTGGATATTGTTTAGGTCTTGGTGTTTCGGGGGGACGGTCATGTCCGCAGATCCCGTTTCGGAGGGCTCCGGGGCCGAGGCCTCGGAGCTCGGTCTGTTGGAGGAATTTCGCAGCTACGCGCGGGCGCTGTTTCGGCTGATCGCGGTGCTGCTCGGTGCGGTCATCCTGATCGTGCTGTTTCGTTTCGTGCAATACGGGGTGACGGGTCCGCGCCTCGTGCAGCTCGGCGTGTGCCTGATCGCGCTGGCGGCGGTGACGGCGCCGGGGAAGCTCCATGAGCGGCTGCGCGCCGGGGTGGCGATCGGCGGGCTCTTCATCGTGGTCAGCGTGGGGCTTGCGCAAAGCGGGCTCGCCTCGCCGGAGGTGCCGATCCTGATCTCGGCGCCGCTGCTCGTCGCGGTGATCTTCGGGCGGCGCGCGGCGCATTGGGTGCTGATCGCCGAGCTCGTGGTGGTGGCCTGTGTGGCCTCGGGCTATGCGGTCGGGCTCTTCTCGGTGCCGGTGAGTGCGGCGCATTATTCCTCCGAGCTGCCGAACTGGGTGTTCCTGATGCTCTCGGTGGCGATGATGGGGGGCGCGCAGATCCTCGTGATCGCGGGGCTGCGCGAGCATTGGAGCGCCACCGCGCAGGAGCTCGCGCGCACCCGCGACGAGGCGGAGCGGCAACCCCGGATCGACAGCCTGACGGGCGTGGCCAACCGCGCCGGGCTGATCGCGCGGCTCGAGGCGCGGCTTGCGGCGGGGGAGGCGGCGCGGGATTGGGCGAGCATCGAGGAGCGGCGGCTGGCGCTCGTGTTCATCGACCTCGACCGGTTCAAGACGATCAACGACCGGCTCGGCCATGGCGCGGGCGACGAGCTGTTGCGGCGTGTGGCGCTGCGGCTGCGCGGGCTGGTCTCCTCGCAGACCCATGTCGCGCGCCTCGCGGGCGATGAATTCACGCTGCTCTTCGAGGGGCCGGGCGCGCGCGATGCCGCGCTCGATACCGCGCAGGCGATCCTCGAGATGATGCGCCGCCCGCTCGAGCTCGGCTCCGACCGGCTCTACATGAGCGCCTCGATCGGGCTCGCGCTCTACCCCGAGGACGAGACGAGCGTCGACGGGCTGCTCGGCGCGGCCGACCGGGCGATGTATCAGGCCAAGGCGCGCGGCGGGGCGCAGATCGTCGCCTTCAGCGCCGATATCGGCCGACGCGAGCGCGAGCGGGGCGCGCTGATCGCCGAGATCCCCGCCGGGATCGAGCGGGGCGAGTTCCGCCTGCATTATCAGCCGATCCTCGATCTGGCGAGCGGCGCGGTGGTCAAGGCGGAGGCGCTGGTGCGTTGGCAACACCCGCGCCACGGGCTGATCCTGCCCGGGCAGTTCCTGCCGGTGGCCGAGCAGGCGATGATGGTCGAGCGGATCGACGATTGGGTGCTCTCGCAGGTCAGCCGCGATCTGGCGCAGCTGCGCGCGGGCTTTGGCGCGGGCTTTGCGGTGAGCCTCAATGTCTCGCCGCTGCGGCTGCTCGCGCCCGAGAGCGCGGCGCGCGCGGCCTGGTGCGCGCAGCTCGTCGACTGTGTCGCCGCCGGCAACGAGCTCGTCCTCGAGATCACCGAAAGCGCGCTCTTGTCGATCGACGAGGCGGCGGCGGAGTGCCTCAAGGCGCTGCGGGCCGCCGGGCTGCGGCTTGCGCTCGATGATTTCGGCGCGGGCTATTCCTCGCTGATCTACTTCCTGCGCCACGAATTCGATTACATCAAGATCGACCGCGCGCTGACCGCGGCGCTGCCCGATCCGGCGCGGGCGGGGGCGATCATCGAGGCGCTCGTCGGGCTGACCGAGCGGCTCGGCTGTCAGGTGATCGCCGAGGGGATCGAGACCCCCGCCCAGCTCGCCGCGCTGCGCGCGATGGGCTGCGGGCTCGGGCAGGGGTTCTATTTCGCCCGCCCGATGAGCCTCGAGGCGCTGCTGGCGAGCGCGGGCGAGGGGGCGGGGGCGGGGGTGGGCGTCAAGGCCAGCCTCTGAGCCCTAGAGCCCCGCCAGAAAGCCCTCCGCCTGTGCGGTGATCGCGGCGCGCTCCTCGGCCGAGAACCGCCCCAGCCCGCGATAGATCGGTGCCATCCGCGGATTGGCGCGAAACCGCGCCTCATGGGTGATCAGGAAATTCCAGTAAAGCGCGTTGAACGGGCAGGCCCCGGGCCCCAGACGCGCGCCCACGTCATGGCGGCAGCCGCGGCAATAGTCCGACATCCGGTTGATATAGGCCCCCGAGGCGGCATAGGGTTTCGAGCCGAGCCGCCCGCCATCGGCATGGGTGATCATCCCCTGGACATTGGGCAGCTCCACCCATTCGAAGGCATCGACATAGACCGCGAGATACCAGCGCGCGATCTCGGCGGGCGCGATCCCGGCCAGCAGCGCGAAATTGCCCGTCACCATCAGGCGCTGGATATGATGGGCATAGCCGTGGCGCGCGGTCGCGCCGATCACCGCGTCGAGGCAGGCCATCCCCGACCGCCCCGTCCAGAAAAACCCGGGCAGCGGCCGCGTCGCGCCAAGCGCATTGGTTTCGGCATAGCCCGGCATCTCGGTCCAGTAGATCCCGCGCACGAATTCGCGCCAGCCGAGGATCTGGCGGATGAACCCCTCGACCGCGTTCAGGGGCGCGCGCCCGGCGTGATACTCGGCCTCGGCCGCGTCGCAGACCTCGGCGGGGGTGAGCAGCCCGAGGTTGAGATAGGGCGAGAGCAGCGCGTGAAAGAGAAAATCCTCGCCGCTCTTCATCGCATCCTGATAATCGCCAAAGCCGGGCAGGCAATCGGCGAGGAAATGCGCGAGCGCGGCGCGCGCGCCTGCACGATCCACCGCCCAGCCAAAGGGCTCGAGCGCGCCGAAATTGCCCGCAAACCGCGCCCCGACGAGATCGAGCACCTCGCGCGTCAGCGCATCGGGCTCAAAGCGGCGCCGCGGCGGCGGGGCGAGCCCCTTCGGCAGCGCCTTGCGGTTCTCGCGGTCGAGGTTCCATTGCCCGCCCACCGGCGCGCCCTGCGCCATCAGATAGCCGGTGCGCTTGCGCATCTCGCGGTAGAAATATTCCATCCGTCCGGTGCGCCCGGCGCGGCGCAGCGCGGCAAAATCCTCGCGCGAGCAAAAGAAGCGGTCGTCGGGGCGGATCTCGGTCTCGAGGCCGAAATCCGCGCCCCAGCGCCGCATCGCCTCCCAGACCCGCCACTCGCCGGGCTCGGTCATCACCAGCCGCGCCGGGCGATGGCGGGCGAGCGCGCGGGCGAGCTCGGCGCCGAGGCTGTGGCGGTTGGCCGGATCGTCAAGGCGCACATAATCGACCGCGATCCCCTCGGCGGCGAGCTCGGAGGCGAAATGGCGCATCGCCGAGAGCACGAGCGCGATCTTTTGCGGGTGGTGGGGGACATAGCCGGTCTCCTCCCCGACCTCGAACATCACCACCACATCGCGCCCGGGCTCGAGCCCCGCCAGCGCGCTCAGCCCGCGGCTGAGCTGATCGCCGAGCACAAGGCGCAGCGTGCCCCCGCTCACCCGCGGCCCCGCCACGCCACCGCGCCAAGCGCCACGATCCCGAGCCCCGCGAGCGCGATCACCGGCAGATTGGCCGCGGGCAGGTTGGCCGCGATCACGCCGATCAGCGCCCAGCCCACGCCCAGCCCATAGCCCCAGGCGCGCGGCTGGCGCGAAAAGACCGCGAGCGCCACGATGAGCACCGCGCCCAGAAGCACGATCGCCGCCGTCTGCGCGCCGAGCAGCCCGTAGCCGCTCAGCACCACCGCGACCGCGACCCCCGTCGCCGCCGTCAGCCAGCCCGCATAAAGCCCGACCGCGCCGCGCGCCGCCAAGCCCGCCGGCGCCCGCCCGAGCGCCGCGAGCGCCGATGCCGCCATCACCACGATCATCGCCGTCGCCGCGACCGGCGCGACCCCCGCCACCGCGATCCAGAACGTGCCGACCGCGAGGCTGAGCGCGAGCGGGCCGCGCATCGCCGCCCAGGCCGGGTCGGTGCGGTGGCGCAGCAGCCCAAGCCCCGCGCTCAGCCCGAGCCCGAGATAGATCACCCCCCAGATCGAGAAGGCCCAGCCCACCGGCTGCACCGGCCAGCTCTCGGCCACCACCGGAAATTGCGTCGGCTCAAAGCCGGCAAAGCTGTCGGAGGCCAGCGGCGAAAGCACGAAACTCGCGGTCAAGAGCGCCACCAGCGGCGCGGCGATACGGTCAAAGGTCATCGAAAAGATCTCCTTGGCGCGCCCCCCGGGGCGCTCTTGCCCCAAGCTAGCGCGGCGCGGCGGGCTGTCACCCCCCGGCGCGGCTCAACCTTGCCCAAAGCTTGGGCAATTTCCACGAACTTCGCCAGGAATTGACGCGGCGGCATTCGGCGACTGGACAGGGCGGGCGGTTGGTGTGCATCCTGGGGTTGTAAGCCGAGCCGCGCGATCCGCCGCAAGGGGCGGGGGGCGCTATGCAACCGCGATCCGAAGAGGGCACAGATGACGGCCTTGTTTTTCGGGCATATCGCCCTCTTTTCCTTTGCGCCGCTCTATTTCACCACGCTCGATGCGCCAAGCCGACGGGTGCATTTCTAACTCTATCTCGCGCTCGTGCTGCTGCTCAGCGGGTTCTTGGGCAATGCCTATGCGCTCAACCTCGCGCCGGGGCTGAGCGTCTCGGGGGGCAATCTGTGCTACGGCGCCTTCATGATGACCTCGGTGCTGTTCTTCCTGCTCGAGCGCGATGTGTTCATCTTGCGCCGGGTGATCCGGCTCGTGGTGGTGGTCGATCTCTTCAACATCGCGTTCTCCTTCCTGGCGAGCACGGCGCTTTCCGATCCGGCGGCGACCAACCCCCATGCCACGCCCGCCGCGCTCTTTCAGCAATCGATCCCGCTGATCGTGCTGGGCGGGGTGCTGATCGTGAGCGAGCTTTTCGGGCTGCTCTTCTGGTTCGAGCGGGTGAAACGCTGGCGGCTCTCGGCGCCGCTGGCGGGGGCGGCCTATCTGGCGGGCTTCGTCGCGATGCTCTGCCTCGATGGCATCGTCTTTCCGCTCGTGGCGTTCGGGGTCTCGCCCGAGATCGTCGCGGCGGTGTTTGGCGGGCTCGGCGGCAAGGTGCTGACCGCCGCCGCCTTCAGCCTGCCGCTGGTGGCCTTCATGACCTTCTGGCGGCGCCAGTTCGTCGATTACCTCGAGGCGGATGTCTTCACCTGGCGGGTGCTGCTCGCCACCTCGCGCGATCTGATCCGCGAGCTCACCGAGAATGACCGCGCGCGCGGCGGAGGGCTGGTTCGCCCATGACGGCGCCCCGCTCGCGCTGCCGCCCGACCGCGCGCAAAGCTGGCGCGGCGAGGTCAGCTTCGGCCCGGGGCGGCGCGCGCAGGGCATCCTCTCGGTGACCCCGGTCGTCACCCCCGCCGCCGAGGCGCCGACCTTCGTGTGCTCGCTCACCGATATCACCGAGCAAAAGCGCGTCCAGGCCGAGCTCGACCATCTCGCGATGCATGATGCGCTCACCGGCCTGCCCAACCGCCGCGCCCTCGATGCCGCGCTCGCCGCGCTCAGCGGCCCCGCCGCCCTCGCGATCCTCGATCTCGACGCGTTCAAGGATGTCAACGACAGCTACGGCCATCTGACGGGCGATGTGCTCTTGCGCGAGGTCGGCGAGCGGCTCGCGGCGCAGGCGGCGCCCGAGCTGTTCCGCATCGGCGGCGATGAATTCGCGATCCTGTGGCGCGGGCTGGCGCAGGAGGAGGATCTGCGCGCCGCGGTCGGGCGGATGCGCGCGGCGCTGGCGCTGCCGTTCTCGGTCGGGGCGGGGCGCGAGGTGGCGCTCGGCGCGAGCTGGGGGGCGAGCCTGATCGCCGAGGGCCCGGGCTCGGTGCTCTTTGCGCAAGCCGATGCCGCGCTCCATGAACGCAAGTCGGGCGAGCGCGATGCGCTTGGCATCTACGAGGAGCGCTTCACCGAGGCCGCGCAGCGCCGCCTTGCGCTCGGCGCCCGGCTGCGCCGCGCGATCGACGCCGAAGCGATCGAGATCGCCTATCAGCCGCAAGTCGACCGTGCGGGTGCGGTCACCGGGCTCGAGGCGCTCGCGCGCTGGACCGATCCCGAGCTCGGCCCGATCGCGCCGGCGGAATTCATCCCGCTGGCCGAGGCGCATGGGCTGATCTTCGAGCTCGGCGATCTGGTCTTGCGCCGCGCCTGTGCCGATGGCGCGCGCTGGCGATGCGCGGGCGCGGGCGCTGATCGCGGCGATTGTGCAGATGGCGCGGGGGCTTGAGCTGCGCGTGGTGGCCGAGGGGGTCGAGACCGAGGCGCAGGCGGCGTTCTTGCGCGAGATCGGCTGCGATGCGGTGCAGGGGTTTTTCTTCGCCCGCCCGGGGGCGGCGAGCGCGGTCGCGCAGATCTGCGCGGCGCGGCGCGGCGCGCCGGCGCTGCCCTGAGAGCGGGGGGTCTCGAGGCGGGCGCGATCAGCGCGCCGCGGCGAGATCCGCGGGCCGGTCGATGTCTCGCGCCTCGGCCGGGCGCAGCGGCACGAGCTGCGCGGCGGGGATCTCGCGCAGCCAGCCGCGCGCGCCGTGGTCGCCCTCGGTCGCGGCGCGCGCGGCGGCAAAATCGGCGCGCAGGAGGAGCAGCGGCGGCATCGGCGTGCCGCCACACTGGCAGGCCGAGCCCCGCGCCGCCCGGCCGAGCGCGGCAAAGACCGCCGCGGGCACGGCGGGCATATCGCCGAGCGCAATCAAGAGCCGCGCCGCGCCGGCCGCCTCGGCCAGATCGAGCGCGGCGCGGACCGAGGCCGACATTTCCTGCCCCGGCGCGATCAGATGCGGGGCAAACGCGCGGGGCAGGGCGGCCGCCACCGCACTCTCCGAGACAATCGCATGATAGCTCGCGCAGCCCGCCGCGCGCATCGCCCCCGCCGCCGCCGCGACGAGCGGCGCGCCGCGCCAGGTCGCGAGGAGCTTGTTCTCCGCCCCGAAGCGCCGCGAGGCGCCCGCCGCGAGCAGAACGCCCACAAACGGCCCGCTCATCGCGCCGCTCCTCGCGCCGCCATCACCGCCGAGATCTCGGCCAGCACCGAGATCGCGAGCGTCTCGGGGTCGCGCGTCGAGGGGATCAGCCCGATCGGCCCGCGCAGCCGCGCGATCGCCTCGGGCGCCACACCCAGCGCGCCGAGCCGCGCCACGCGCGCGGCCTGCGCCGCGCGGCTGCCCTGCGCGCCGATATAGGCGGCCGGGCGCGCGAGCAGCGCGCGCAAGAGCTCAGGCTCCATGTCATGGTCGTGATAAAAGAGCGTCACCGCCGTCTCGGCATCGAGCCCCACCGTCTCGAGCTCGGCGATCGCGCCGAGGCGGCGCGCGCTGAGCCCGAGCGCGCGGGCGGAGCCGAGCACCATGTCGTCATGGCTGAGCAGCAGATGCTCCCGCCCGAGCCCCGCGACGAGGCGCGCAAACGCCAGCGCCTCGGGCCCCGCGCCAAGGATCAGATGGCGCAGCGCCGGGCGGAACCCCACCCGGAAGCCCTCCGCCTCGGGCCCGGTCTCGGCAAAGGGGCCGAGCGTGAGCGCGCCCGAGGGCGCGAGATGGAGCGCCACCGCGCGCCGCTCCGCCCGGGCGCGGGCCAGCGCGCGCAGGCTCTCGCCCGCCCCGACCGGCACGAGCGTGACCTCGAGCGCGCCGCCGCAGGGCAGTTTCAGGTCGAAAAACGGCGAGCCCGCGCCATAGCGCAGCACCCGCGGCACGCCGCTTGCGCGCACCTCGGCCGCATGGAGGACCAGATCGGCCTCGATACAGCCCGAGGTGATCGCGCCCGCGTAACCGCCGCGCGTATCGATCGCCATCGCCGCGCCGATCTCGCGGTAAGCGGGCCCCTCGGTCTTGGTCAGGAGCGCGAGCACGACGCCCGCGCCCATCGCAAGCGCCGCCTCCCAGGGGTCGACGAGCGCCGGATGCAGCCCCCCCGCGGGCAGATCCGCGGGGGGCAGGCCGAGGCACGAAGGGCGCGCGGCGGTCGCCATGATCAGCCCTGCGCCTTCAGCGCGGCGAGCACCGCGGCGGGCGTGATCGGCAGGTGGCGCATCCGCACCCCCACCGCCGCGAAGATCGCATTCGCGATCGCGGGGGCGACGACGGTCGTGCCGGGCTCGCCGAGCCCCGTCGGCACCTCGGTGCTCGGCACGAACTCGATCTCGATCGGCGGGCTGTCGATCATCCGCAGCGGCGTGTAATCGTCGAGGTTGCGATCGCGCGGCAGGCCTTGGGCGAATTCGGTGCCCTCGTAGAGCGCCATCGACACCCCCCAGAGCGCGCCGCCCTCGACCTGCGCATGGGCGCCGTTCGGATCGACCACGGTGCCACAATCGACCACGATCCAGAGCTTTTGCAGATCGACCCGGCCGGTCGCGCGGTCGACGCGCACCTGCGCCGCGCCGCCGACCCAGGTCGGCATCGAGCGCGACTGACCATAGGTCGTGGCCAGCCCGATCGCGGTATCGGCGGGGAGGTCCGTCTTGCCATAGCCCGAAAGCTCGGCCACCCGCGCCAGCACCGCCGCCTGACGGCGCGCGCCGCCCACCGCATCGGGCGCCGAGCCCGCGTTGCGGCCCTCGGCGGTGAACTGGCCCAGCCGGAAGGCGAGCGGATCGGCGCCGATATGGCGCGCGGCTTCGTCCATGAAGCTCTCCACCGCGAAGTTGATCCAGCCCGGCGAGACCGAGCGCAACCAACCGGGGCGGAAGGTCGCCTCGGCGAGCTCGTTCGAGATCGCCCGCACCCGCTGCGCGCCGGTTTCATACCAGTGATCGGCGCCGTCCGAGGCGAAGGGGTCATAGGCCTCGCCATTGGTGCCCTTGGGCATGAAGCCCGGCACCATCACCTTGGTCGGCCAGCCCGAGGCCACCGCGGTCTCCATCGCGATCACCTTCTTGTCGGCGTCAAAAGCCATCCGCAGCTTCGAGAGCGAGGGCGAGCGCACCGAGTCGAAGGCGCTGTCATCCTCGCGGCGCATCACCATCTTCACCGGCTTGCCGCCGAGCGCCTTCGAGGCGAGCGCGGCGGGCACGATGTAATCGCCGTTGAGCCGCCGCCCGAAGCCGCCGCCGAGCATATAGGTCCGCATCACCACCTTGTCCTCGGCCACGCCGAGCGCGGTCTGGATCCAGGGCAGGCAGAGCGATTGCCATTGGTTGCCGGTATGCACCTGCCAGACGCCATCCTCGCCGAGGAAGACGAGCGCGTTGAGCGGCTCGAGCTGGAAATGCAGCACCGTTTGCGTGGTGTAGCTCGCCTCGAACGTATCGGCGGCGCCGGCAAAGACCGGCGCGACATCGCTGTTGCCGCTCTCGAGGAGCGCGCCCCCGGCCTCGTCCTCGACCAGACGCAGGTTCTCGGCCTGGATCGCGGCCTCATCGACGCCCGCGGCCGCCTCGTTGAGCGCATAGCTGACCTTGACGAGCCCCGCGGCCTTCATCGCGGCCCATTGGCTCTCGGCAATCACCATCGCCCAGCCCGGCGCGGTGCCCGAGGGGTCGTCGAGCGCCAGCGTCTCGAGATAGCCCTTCACGGCCTTCGCGGCGCTGTCGTCGATCGCGGTGATCGAGGAGCCGTAGCGCGTCGGCGGCAGGATCGGGGTGGCGTGGACCATGCCCTCGATCTTCGCGTCGATGCCATAGATCGTCTCGCCGGCGGTCTTGGCGCGGATATCGAGCGCGGCAAGCTCCTTGCCGATCAGCTTCAGCTCGGCATGGGCCTTGAGCGGCAGCGCCTTCAGCTCCTCCTCGGTGAAGCTCTGCGTGATGCCCGCGCGCACGAGCTCGCCAAAGCCCGCCACGCGCGCCCCCGCGCGCACCTCGCCATTCTCGACGGTGACCGCGGCCACATCGACCCCCCAGAGCTCGGCCGCCTTTTGCGCGAGCGCCACGCGCCCCGCGGCGCCCGCCTGCCGATAAAGCGGCCAGCTCTGCCAGACCGACCAGCTGCCGCCGGTGACCATCAGCCCCCATTTCGGATCGGTGTCGACATGGGTGATATGCACGTCATCCCAGTTCGCGCCGAGCTCGTCGGCGAGGATCCGCGCGATCGCGGTGCCGACATGCTGGCCCATCTCGGCGCGGATGATGTTGACATTCACCCGGCCCTCGCCGTCGATCCAATACCAGATCGCCGGCTCGAACTTGCCGCCCGCGGCTTCGATCGGCAGCCCGTCGGCCGCGCCCGGGTCCATCGCGGCAAGCGGCGCTTTCGGGAAGCCGAAGACCGCGCCCGCGGCGCACATCGACACAAGGAACCCGCGCCGCGAGAGGCGCGCGCCATCCGCGGCGCGTTTGGGCATCAGGGAGCGGGGATCAGCCATTCGAGGCCTCCTCCTTCATCGCGGCGGCGGCGGTGCGCACAGCCTCGCGGATACGGTTGTAGGTCATGCAGCGGCAGACGTTCCCGGTCATCACCGCGTCGATATCGGCATCGGTGGGCTCGGGAATATCCTTGATCAGCGCCGCGGCGGTCATGATCTGGCCCGATTGGCAATAGCCGCATTGCGGCACCTGCAGATCGCGCCAGACCTTCTGGACGGGGTGATCGCCAGTGGGCGAGAGCCCCTCGATCGTGGTGATCTCGGCGCCGATCACGTCTTTCACCGGGGTGATGCAGCTGCGCGTGGGGCGCCCGCCGACATGCACCGTGCAGGCCCCGCACAGCCCGATCCCGCAGCCGTATTTGGTGCCGGTCAGGCCGATGTCATCGCGGATCGCCCACATCAGCGGGGTCTCCGGGTCGATATCGAGGCGGACGGCGCGCCCGTTGATCTTGAACTCGATCATGGTTTTGGTCCTCTCAATGGGTCGTCACGGTGGCGCGCAGCGCGGCCACTTTCGCCGCCAGCTCCGGCCAGGGCGCAAGCCCCGCCCGATCGGCGCGCAGATAGGCCGCGATCGCGGCGATCTCGTCATCGGAGAGCGCGCCGCGGAAGGCCGGCATCACGGTGCCGCCCGCGCCCTCATTCGCCGCAACCCCGTCGAGGATCACATGGATCAGGTTCGAGGGGTCGTCGAGCCGGGTGGCCGAGTTGATGCCGAGATCGGGGCGCGCGGCGCTCACGCTCGCAGGGCTCGCGTTGTAATGGCAGCTCGCACAGGCCGAGGCATAGAGCCGCGCGCCCTGATCGAGCCGATAGGCCGGGTCGGGCTGGCCCGCCGCGATCGAGGCGGTGAGCGCCGGCGCCGTCTCGGGCGCGCCGGTTTCGGCGCCCGTTTCGCCGCCGAGATAGACGCCGATCGCAGCGAGATCGGCATCGGGCAGCGCGCGCAGCCCGGCATGCACGACCGGCCCCATCGGGCCCGCGGCGACGCCATGATAGACCCCCGCGCCGGTCTTCAGATAGGCGGTGAAATCGGCCGCCGTCCACGGCACGCCCGAGGGGTTCGCCGCGGTCAGCGCCGGCGCGGTCCAGCTGTCGATCGTCGCGCCCGCATAGGCCTCGCTCTTGATCTCGGCGCCGACCGGGTTGCGCGGCGTATGGCAGGCGCCGCAATGCGCGACCCCTTGCGCGAGATAGGCGCCGCGGTTCCAGTCCTCCGAGCGCGTCTCGTCGGGCACATAGCGGCCGAAATCGACGAAGAGCAGCTTCCAGCCCGCCTGCAAGATCCGCTGGTTGAGCGGGAAGGGCAGGCCCGGCGCCTTGGTCTCCTCTTCGACGGGGGCGACCGAGGTCATGATATAGGCATAGATCGCATCGACATCGGCATCGGTCATCTTGGTGAAATGATCGAAGGGGAAGGCCGGGAAGAGATGGCGCCCCGCAGCGTCGACGCCCTCATGCATCGCGCGGCGGAAAGCCTCGGGCGACCAGCTGCCGATGCCGGTCTTCGGGTCGGGGGTGATGTTCGAGGCATAGATCGTGCCGAACGCGGTCACGATCGGGTAATTGCCCGCGAAAGGCGCGCCGCCCGCGGCGGTGTGGCAGGTCGCGCAATAGCCCGCCGAGGCGAGGATCCGGCCCTGTTCGATCACCTCGGGCGCGAATTGGGGCCGTTCGGCGGCGGTGATGGCGGGCAGGGCCCCGTGATAGGCGTAAAGGCCAAAGCCCCCGGCCGCGAGCACGCCCGCGATCGCCAGGGCGGATAAAGTGGATCGTAGCATGACCGTCCCAAGTCCTTCTTGTCTCGACGGGAGGTCCGGCGGGGGCGAAGCGCTGGCGCGGGCCGGGCAATGCCTGCGCAGGGGCGAAAACCGCCCCCGGGCCGGGATGACACTTGCTTGGCACCTTGCTGGCGATCCGCGACTGGGCGCTCGGATCTCCCCTATGCGACCAAAGTAGGGCTATCGCCGGGTGCGTCAATCTGCCCGCTTGATTTTGCCAAAACGCCCCGTCTCGGAAATGAGACAGCTTCGGGCGCGGTTCCCGGGGCCGCGCGGGCGCGAAGCGCAAAGCACCCGCCGGGGCGGATTTTCCAATCAGATCAGAGATTTACGGGGGATTTTGGCTCCGGCGGTAGGGATCGAACCTACGACCAATTGATTAACAGTCAACTGCTCTACCGCTGAGCTACGCCGGACCACGCGGGCTCTATACAAATGCCCGCGCGCCCGCGCAAGGGGGCGGGCGAAGTTTTTTCGCCCGGCCTGCGCGGGCCAAGGGGCGGGGGCAAAGAGCCGGGCCGAAGAGCGGGGCAGGGTGGCGGGGCAGGGTGGCGGGGCAGGCCAGCCGGAGGCGGGGGCGCGACGCTTTCGCCCCGGGCCTGATTTTGCTGGCCCGGCGCGCGGGGCTCGCGTAAAAGCGCGCCATGACCGAGACCCTGCCCCCGTGCCCCGCTTGCGCCAGCGCCTTCACCTATCAGGTGGATGCGCTCCTGATCTGCCCTGAATGTGGCCATGAATGGTCCGCCGAGGCGGCCGCGGCCGGCGCCGAGACGGGCGAGGCTTTGGTGCGCGACGCGGTGGGCAATGTGCTCGTCGATGGCGATACCGTGACGGTGATCAAGGATCTCAAGGTCAAGGGCTCGTCGCTTGTCGTCAAGGTCGGCACCAAGGTGCGCGGGATCCGCCTCGTCGACGGCGATCACGATATCGATTGCAAGATCCCGGGCATCGGCCAGATGGGTCTGAAATCGCAATTCGTCAAGAAAGTCAGCGAGTAAGCTCAGCCTCAGGGACGGGCGCCGCGCTCGCCCTCCTGCCAGGCGCGCAGCCGCGCCGCATGGCTGCGCCCGACCGGCAGCGCCGCGCCTGAGCTCAGCACGACCCGGAGCGCGCCATGGCGGCCGCTCTCGATCCGGGCGATGGCGCCCAGCCGCACCACCACCGAGCGATGCACCCGCAGAAAGCCGAGCGGCGCGAGCCGTTCGGCCAGCGCGCCGAGGCTTTCGGTCATCAGATAGCTCTGATCGCCCTGATGCAGGCGCGTATAATCGCGCTCGGCGGTGAGGTGGTCGAGGGTCTCGGGCGCAAGGCGGATCTGCTGGCCGCGGCGCGTGACCCAGAGCATCGGCGCGGCGGGCGGGGCGGCGGCGGCGGGGGCGAGCGCGCGGCGCAAGGTGGCAAGGGCGGCGCGCAGCTCGGCGATCTCCTCGCCGCTCTCGCGCGCCGCCCGCCGCGCCCGCGCCCGCCCGAGCGCCTCGGCAAGCCGCGCGGGCGCGACGGGTTTCGTCAGATAATCGACCGCCTCCCGCTCGAAGGCGCGCAGCGCGTGGTGATCGAAAGCGGTGACGAAAATGCACACCGGCGCCTCGGGCCCGAGCCGGTCGAGGAGCGCAAAGCCGTCGCCGCCCGGCATCTCGATATCGAGCAAGATCACCTCGGGCGCCTGCGCGCGCACCGCGACGAGAGCCGCCGCGCCGTCTTGCGCGACGCCCACTACCTCGACCCCCGGCTCGGCGCGCAAGAGCCGCTGCATCCGGCGCGCCGCGATCGGCTCGTCATCGACGATCAGGACGCGCAAAGGGCCACTCATGCGAGCGGCATCCAGATCTCGGCGCGGTGATGGCCGGGCGCCACCATCGCCCCGCGCGCCCCCGCCCGGCCCGGGTAAAGCCCCGCAAGCCGCGCATCGACATTGGCAAGCCCGAGCCCCATGCCCTCGGCCGGCGCCGCCCCCGGCGCGGCCCCCGCGCCGATCGTGTCGACGCTCAGCCGCAGCCCCCCCGCCTCAGCCCGCGCGGCAAGCCGGATCGTGACCGGCCCGGGGCTGCGCGCAACCCCGTGCTTGACCGCATTCTCGATCAGGGGCTGCAAGATCAGCGCCGGCACCCGCGCGCCGCCCAAAGCCTCGGGCAGAGCGATCTCGACGCGCATCCGCTCGGCAAACCGCACCGCCTCGATGGCGAGATAGGCGCGCTGCAAGGCCACCTCATCGGCGAGCGCCACCGTGCTCAGCGGGTCGAGCGTGAGCGTGCCGCGCAAGAAATCCGCAAGCCCGAGCACCATGTCGCGCGCCGCGGTCGCCTCGCCCTCCTCGATCAGGCCCGCGACCGAATTGAGCGTGTTGAACAGGAAATGCGGGTTGATCTGGTAATGGAGCGCGCGCAGCTGCGCGGCCTGCGCCTCCTCGCGCAGCTGCGCGAGATGCCGCTCGGCCGCGCGGGTCTGCGCGCTATATTGCAGCGCGACCACGATACAGGCCCATCCGAAGAGCTCCGAGGTGGTGAAGATCACCACGCTTGCGAAATAATCGCGCTGAAACGGCACCGGCTCGGGCGCGACCGCGCGGATATGGAGCCCCCAGTCGATCAGCCCCGAGAGCGGCGCAAGCGCGAGCGCGAGCCCCGCCGCGACGCCGAGCTTGAGCGCGAGCGGCCGCGCCCCGAGCCGCCACAGCGCCACCGTGATCAGCCCGGCAAGCGCCGCATCCCCCGCGATGCCCAGAAGTTTCGGCCCCGCGCTCGCCACCGGGTCAATGCCCGCGAGCCCCCACACGAGGCTCGAGACGAGAAACAGCCCCGCCGCGAAAGCCGCGCCGAGCTTGGCCACATCGCGTTTGAGCGCGGCGGCGGCGGGGGCGGGCGAGGGCGCGGGCGGCTGGGTCATCGGGCAACTATCTCGCCCGCGCGGGCCCGTGTCGAGAGACGCTCGTCGGGCGTGGGCGGTCGTTGGTCGAAAAGCCGGCCGTTCATCGGGCGTGGGGCGTCGTTCGTCGGGGCGCGGGTTGTGCGCGCGCCCCCGCGCCCGAAGATGCCCCGAAAGCGCCCGCGCGGCGCGCCTCAAAGACAGGACGGACCCATGGCAAATCTCTTCGGCACCGAGGGCAATGACTCGATCCTCGGCACCACGAGCCCCGACAAGATCTACGGCTACCCCTCGGGCGGCTTCCCCGATGCCGAGAGCGGCGACGATTTCCTGCGCGGCGGCGCGGGCAATGACGATCTCTATGGCGGCGGCGGCAATGATACGCTGATGGGCGACGCGGGCGGCGACGAGCTCTATGGCCATGACGGCGATGATCTCTTGATCGGCGGCGATGGCAATGATTACTACGAGGGCGGCGCGGGCGCCGACACGATCGTGATCGGCGATGACGCGAACGACACCTTCCTCGGCGGCACCGGCGACGACCTGATCCGGCTCGCCGACCACACGAGCTATCAGAAATTCATCCTCGACGAGGTGGCGAGCATCGAGACGCTCGATCTGGCGGGCTTCGTGCTCTCGGGCACCGCCTCTTCCGATACCTGGGATCTGAGCGGCGTCACGGTGATCGACACCCATGGCAAGGCGATCGACATGGGCGCGGGCAATGACCGCTTCACCGGCCACGCGGGCGCCGACAGCGTGGTGGGCGGCGAGGGCCATGACACGTTCCTCGGCGGCGGCGGCGATGATGTGTTCTGGGGCGGCAATGGCGCGAACCAGTATGACGGCGGCGCGGGCGATGACACATTCTGGATCTCGCACAACGATACCGAGGCCTATCAGGGCGGGGAGGGCACCGATACGGTCGCGCTCGAGGCCAATGCGACGCGCTACCGGATGATCCTCGATGCGGCGACGGGGATCGAGGTGCTCGATCTCAACGGCCATGCGCTCACCGGCACGAATTACGCCGATATCTTCGATTTCTCGGGGCTGAGCCGGGTGATCTATTCGGGCCCGGCGGTCGATCTCGGGATCGGGCATGACCACTTCACCGGCCATGAGGGCGCGGACCGGGTGCTCGGCGCCTCGGGCGATGACACGCTTTTGGGCGCGGGGGGCGATGATTATCTCGACGGCGGCTCGGGCGATGACAGCCTCGAGGGCGGGGCGGGGGCCGATACGGTGCTCGGCGCCGAGGGCAATGACCTGATCTCGGGCGGCGCGGGCAATGACATGCTCTCGGGGCAGGATGGCGAGGATGTGATCGCGGGGGGCGATGGCGCGGACAACCTCGCGGGCGGCGCGGGGGCCGACAGCCTCCTTGGCGAGGCGGGCAACGACCTGATCGGCGGCGGCGAGGGCAATGACACGCTCTCGGGCGGGGCGGGCGACGATACCGTCGGCGGCGGCGCCGACAACGACCTGCTCTTCGGCGATGCGGGCAATGACAAGCTCTCCGCCGGCACCGGCAATGACACGCTCGACGGGGGCTTGGGCGATGACATGCTCTCGGGCGGCTTTGGCGAGGACAGCCTCGCGGGGGGCGATGGCGCCGACAATATCGGCGGCGGCACCGGGCGCGACCGGCTCGACGGCGGCGAGGGCGATGACAGCCTCGGCGGCGGCGAGGGCGATGACACGCTCTCGGGCGGGTCGGGCGACGATTTCCTCGCCGGCGGCGGGCGCCATGACGTGATCGACGGCGGCGCGGGCGATGATCTGATCAACGGCGGGCAGGGCGATGACCTGCTGACCGGCGGCGCGGGGGCGGATCTGTTCATCTTCACCGCCTTCAACGACGGCGAGATCGACCGGATCCTCGATTTCGAGGACGGCACCGATCTGATCCGGCTCGCGGGGATCCAGGGCGCGCCGGGCTCGGGGCTCGAAGGCAAACTCGACGCGCTCGATCTGACGAATACCACCCTCGAGGGCGTCTCGGGCGTCTCGATCAGCTACCACGGCCAGACGATCTTCGTCGCCGGCGTGACCGCGAGCGATCTCACGCTCGAGGATTTCGTCTTCGTCTGAGCCGCCAAATCTTCGGGCCTGCCTCTGGCCCGGAGACCCGGCGCCCGCGCACCCCCGCGCAGGCGCCCACTGCCCGCCGCACCCCCGCGGCGGGCAGATCCGTTTCGCGCCTTACTCGGCCACGCAATCGGCGTAATGGCGCACCACGCCCGCGCCGTCGGTCTCCATCACGAGGCCGTGGATATCGGTCTCGAAGCCCGGGCATTCGCGCGCGAATTCGCGGTTGAAGCGCAGGAAATCGACGATGCGGGCGTTGAACACCTCGCCCGGGATCAGAAGCGGGATCCCCGGCGGATAGGGGGTCACGAGGCTCGTCGTCACCCGCCCCTCGAGATCGTCGATCTCGACGCGCTCGGTCTTGCGGCGCGCGATATGCGAGAAGGCCTCGGAGGGGGTCATCGCGGGCAGGTGGTCGGAGAGATAGATCTCGGTCGAGAGCCGCGCGACATCATATTTGGCGTAAAGCGCGTGGACGTGCTGGCTGAGCTCCTTCAGGCCCATCCGCTCATAACGCGGATGTTTGGCGCAGAACTCGGGCATCACCCGCCACAGCGGCTGGTTGCGGTCGTAATCGTCCTTGAACTGCTGGAGCGCGGCGAGAAGCGTGTTCCAGCGGCCCTTGGTGATGCCGATCGTGAACATGATGAAGAAGCTGTAAAGCCCGGTCTTCTCGACCACGACGCCGTGCTCGGCGAGATATTTCGATACGATCGAGGCGGGGATGCCGGTCTCGTCGAAGCGGCCGTCGATATTGAGGCCGGGGGTGATGATCGTCGCCTTGATCGGGTCGAGCATGTTGAACCCGGGCGCCATGTCGCCAAAGCCGTGCCAGCTGTCCTCGCCATCGGCGAGCTGCACGCCATCCTCGTCGGTGCGGCGCAGAACCCAATCCTTGTTGCGCCCGATCCCCTCTTCCTCGAGCGCCTCGGGGCCCCAGACCTGGAACCACCAGTCGTTCTCGCCGAATTCCTCATCGACCTTGCGCATCGCGCGGCGGAAATCGAGGCTCTCGAGGATCGATTCCTCGACGAGCGCCGTGCCGCCCGGCGGCTCCATCATCGCCGCCGCCACATCGCAGCTCGCGATGATCGAATATTGCGGGCTGGTCGAGGTATGCATCAGATAGCTCTCGTTGAAGAGGCTGCGGTCGAGCTTCGTCTCCTGGCTGTCTTGCACGAGAACATGGCTCGCCTGGCTGATGCCGGCGAGCAGCTTGT
This sequence comes from Rhodobacter xanthinilyticus, assembly GCF_001856665.1. Classification (NCBI taxonomy): domain Bacteria; kingdom Pseudomonadati; phylum Pseudomonadota; class Alphaproteobacteria; order Rhodobacterales; genus Rhodobacter; species Rhodobacter xanthinilyticus. The sequence continues at coordinate 1,770,478 of NZ_CP017781.1, forward strand.
GGACCGATTGGGTCGCATAGGTGACCGAGTGTTTCGTGCGCCCGCGCTTGCGGCCCATCGCGTGATAGGTGCCGTAGAACGGGTGGAAGGCGGCATGCGGCAGCCAGGCCTCGTCGAAATGCAGGTTCTCGACATAGCCGTCGAGGAGGCGCTTGATCTCCTCGGTGTTGTAGAGAACCCCGTCATAGGTCGATTGCGTGAGCGTCATGATCCGGGGGCGACAAGCCTCGGCATCGACCCCGGCCAGCAGCGGGTTCGCGCGGATCTTCGCCTGGATCGCCTCCGGCTCGAATTCGGCATGCGGGATCGGGCCGATGATGCCCCATTGGTTGCGGGTGGGCTTGAGAAACACCGGGATCGCGCCGGTCATGATGATCGAATGCAGGATCGACTTGTGGCAGTTGCGGTCGACGACGACGACATCGCCGGGCGCGACGGTGTGATGCCAGACCATCTTGTTCGAGGTCGAGGTGCCGTTCGTGACGAAGAAACAGTGATCGGCGTTGAAGATCCGCGCGGCGTTGCGCTCGGAGGCGCCGATCGCGCCGTTGTGGTCGAGCAGCTGGCCGAGCTCCTCGACCGCGTTGCAGACATCGGCGCGCAGCATGTTCTCGCCGTAGAACTGGTGATACATCTGCCCGATCGGCGATTTCAGGAACGCCACGCCCCCCGAATGGCCGGGGCAATGCCAGGAATAGGAGCCATCCTCGGCGTAATCGAGCAGCGCCTTGAAGAACGGCGGCTGGATCCCCTCGAGATAGCTCTTCGCCTCGCGGATGATGTGCTTGGCGACGAATTCGGGGGTGTCCTCGAACATGTGGATGAAGCCATGCAGCTCGCGCAGGATGTCGTTGGGCAGGTGGCGCGAGGTCTTGGTTTCGCCATGCACATAAATCGGCACTTCGGCGTTTTTCCAGCGCACCTCCTCGATGAAGGCGCGCAGCTTCTCGACCGCGGGGTCGAGCTCGGGGCCGGGGGAAAACTCCTCATCGTCGATCGAGAGCACGAAGGCCGAGGCGCGGCTCTGTTGCTGGGCGAATTGCGACAGATCCCCATAGGAGGTGACGCCGAGCACCTCGAAGCCCTCGGCCTCGATCGCCTCGGCAAGCGCGCGGATGCCAAGGCCCGAGGTGTTCTCGGAGCGGAAATCCTCGTCGATGATGACAATCGGGAAACGGAATTTCATCGGCCTCTCCTTTGATCGGCGCTGCGGTCTTGGGGTGTTTTGCGTGGATGGGGGCGCGCGTCAAGGGATCTGGGGCAGGGGGCGCGCGCGACACGGCGGGTGCGGCAGGAAGGGCGCGGTTTTCGGGCGCCGATTTCGGGCGGGGTTTGCGGGCGAGACGCGCCGGGGCTCTGCCCCGGACCCCGGGATATTTGGGGCAAGATGAAAGGGGGGGATTTCTTCTTGGTTCAAATACGCCCGCCGGAGGCTTGAAGGTTTGTCGCGCGGTGGGGCGCGGTGTCGCATGGGCAGGGCGATCACATTCTCGTAATCCGATATATTGGTGAGAGCTTTTTAGGGGGGGCAGATGAGACAGATATTCGTGCGGGGGGCGCTCCTCTTTGCGGCGGCCCTTTGGGGGCCGGGGGGGGCTTGGCGCAAGAGGTGCCGCAGGGCGCGCAATCGGTGCCCGCGCCGGGAGCGCTGGCGGCGCATCTGAGCGACCCGGTCAAGGCGCTGACGGCCGATCATAGCAAATTCGAGATCCTGAAGGGGCCGTTCGCCTCGGGGTCGGAGGTCACGGCGGCCTGTCTGAGCTGTCATACCGAGGCTTCCAATCAGGTCATGCATTCGGTCCACTGGGCTTGGGAATATGACAACCCCGCCACCGGGCAGACGCTCGGGAAATCCAAGGTTCTCAATTCATTTTGCGGCAATGTCGCCTCGAACGAGACGCGCTGCACCTCGTGTCATGCGGGCTATGGCTGGACGGATGCGCGCGCGCCGATGCCCGATGAGCCCACGCGGGTCGATTGTCTGGCCTGTCACGACACTTCGGGCCAATATGCCAAGCAAGACAACCTCGCCGGCAACCCGCCGCTCGCGCCGGTCGACCCGAAGGCCAAGACCATCACCGGCGCGCCGGTCTGGCCGGTCGATCTGGCGAAGGCCGCGCTCTCGGTGGGCGAGCCCACGCGCGAGAATTGCGGCAATTGCCATTTCTACGGCGGCGGTGGCGATAACGTCAAACATGGCGATCTGAGCTCGGTTCTGCTCGATCCGCCGCGCGCGGTCGATGTGCATATGTCGAAGGACGGCGCCAATTTCACCTGCGAGGCCTGTCACGTTTCGGACAAGCATGTGCTGGCCGGCTCGCGCTATGAGACCGATGTGACCGACCCCCATGCGGCCGACCGCAAGCCCGGCGCCGCGCGCGACACCGCGGCCTGTTCGTCGTGCCATTCGGAGGCGCCGCACAAGGGGCCCAATCCGCTCATCGCGAAGAAGCTCAACGATCACACCGATCGCGTCGCCTGCCAGAGCTGCCACATCCCGGAATTCGCCCGCGGCGGCAAGGCGACCAAGACCTGGTGGGATTGGTCGACGGCGGGCAAGCTCAAGGATGGCAAGCCCTATGCCGAGGAAGGCTTCATCCAGGAAAACGGCGAGGCCAAGCACACCTATCTCTCGACCAAGGGCGATTTCAAATGGGCCGAGAATGTCGTGCCCCATTACGCCTGGTCGAACGGCGAGATGGTCTACACCCTGCCCGAAGAACAGATCGACCCGAGCGCGGTCGTCGAGATCAACAAGGTGCAGGGCTCGGCCGAAGAGGCGGGCGCGCGGATCATGCCGTTCAAGCGGATGGAGGGCAAACAGGCCTATGACACCGAGCGCAACGTGTTGCTTTACAACCATGTCTACGGCCCCGGCGACGGCGCGGCGCTGTGGTCCTATTTCGATTGGTCGAAGTCGCTGAGCTACGCGATGGAATATGTCGGGCTGCCCTATTCGGGCAAATACGACTTCACCGAGACCTATATGTATTGGCCGATCGCCCATATGGTCGCGCCGAAGGAGGACGCGCTCACATGCGAGAGCTGCCACGCGGCCGAGGGCCGGATGGCGGGGATCACGGGCGTCTATCTGCCCGGCGGCGGGCTCGGCATTGGCGGAAAACTGGGCCTCGCGGTCTTCCTGATGGCGCTTTTCGGCGTCGCGGGGCATGGCGTGCTGCGGCTCTTCGGGCGCAAAGGGGGCCATCATGGGTGAGCATCAGGTCAAGGTTTACACGCGCTTCAACCGGCTCTGGCATTGGTCGCAGATGGTCTCGATCGTGCTGCTCTTCGCCTCGGGGGCGCGGATCCTGGGGCTTTATCAAGGGGTGCCCTTCGGCCTTGCGGTCGTGGTCCATACCGGGGTGGCGCTGGCGCTTCTGGCGCTGTGGGTCTTCGCGACCTTCTGGCTGATCACCACCGGCGGCTGGCGGCAGTTCATCCCGCGGCTCACCGGCATGCTCAAGGTTGCGCGGTTCTATGCCTTTGGTGTCTTCAAGGGCGAGGAACACCCCTATCACAAGACCATCGAGCGGCGGCACAACCCGCTGCAAGCCGCGGCCTATTTCGCGCTGAAGATGGTGCTCTTCCCGGCGATCTGGATCTCGGGGCTGGCCTATCTCAGCTACGGTCTCTGGGGCGCGCAGGATCTGGGCGCGCAGGCGCTCACCCTGATCGCCAATGTCCATGTGCTGGCCGCCTTTGCGATCGGCGCCTTCGTGGTGGCGCATCTTTACCTGCTCACCATCGGCCATGGCTTCCGCGAACATGTGCAACCGATGGTCACGGGCTATGACAAGGTCGAACTCACCCCGGAGGAAGAAGCCTTCTACCGCCAGAAGGGGCTCTTGCGGGAGTGACTTCCGCCGGCCCCCCGCGCCGCCCCTGCCCGGGGGCGGCGCTTGTTTGACCGGAGATTTTGCGTATTTTTGCCAAGAAGAAGGGGGGAGGGCGGGTCTTGCTCACGACCGCTGTTTCTTCTTGGTCCAAATACGCACTCCGCCTTCGCCGCACCGCGCGGCGGCCTGGCAGAGGCGCAACGAAAAAGCGCCGCTGGACGGGCGGCGCTTTGGCAGGTTTGTCGTTCAGATCGGGCGGCGGGCCGCCCGGGGCCTTGGCTCAGCCGCCCCAGGTGCGGACCGGGCCGCAATCCATATGGACGAAGTTCGAGCGCGAATATTTGCCCACGCCGCCGGCATGACAGGCGGAAGCGGCGGCAAAGATCTGCGGCACCGAGCGCGATTTCAGCCGCAGGTCGGCAGCCATGCCCTTCATGTGTAGCGAGTTCTTCGCCACGCCCTTCGAGCGCGAGCGCAACATCGCATTGGTCGCGGGCGAGCGGTAGCCCGAGAGCAGCATATAGGGTTCGTTGACATCCATCAGCCGATGCGAGGCGGCCGCGATATCCACCGTGCGCGGGTCCATCACAACCGCCTGGTTGTTCCGCCAATCGCGCATGAAATGGTTGATTTCCTTGAGAGCCTCGGGGATGTACTCGCCTTCGATCCAATAGACGGTGTCGACGGTTTCGCCCGTGCGGCCCGAATACATCCGGATCCGACGAATATCGCCTGCACCGCGCAGGATCCCGAAAGCGTTGCTCATGGTCGGTGCGGCTGTCACCATGGTTGCCGCAAAGACTCCGAGAAGCCCGCGCCGGGTCGTCGTCATGTTCATGTCCTTCGCCTGTCCTGCCGTCTGCGCCGTTTTACACGGCTTGCAACGTTGTTAACTCCGAACGATGTCAATGTTATGGCACAGCCGCCGCCCCCCTCCAACAGAAAGATTTGTCCCCAGGCGCCAAGCCGCCCCCGATCGGCCAATTTTCGCGCATTTTTCCGCGCCGCGCCGCCTGCGGGCCTGTGTGGCGGCTTTGCCGCACCTGTGCCGGGATCGGGCCGGCGCTGCGGCGGATCGGCCCTAAGCGCTGGACTTGCGCCGGTTTTTTGCGGATTTTGCCACAATCGGGACGGCTTCGGGGGCTTTGGGGTCATGTTTGCAGGTAAGGGTGTGCGGCTTGGTGCCGCGGTGCTGGCTCTGACGATCGCGCTTTCGCCGCCGGTCTGGTCGGCGCAGACTGCGCTCCTTGACGGCTACACCCAGGCGATCGCGGAGGGCGCGGCGGAAGACCGGGCGCTCGCCGAGTTCTACGCCGCCCGCAATTACGCCCCGATCTGGACGACGGGCGCCGACGCGGTGCGCCGCGCGGCGCTGCTCGGCGCGCTTGAAAACGCCGCGGCCCATGGCCTGCCGGCGGCACGGTATGATGCCGAAGGGCTGCGCGCGGCCTTCGAGGGGCTGCGCTCGGAGCGCGAGCGGGGCTTGCTCGAGGCGCGGATGTCGCGCGTTTTCCTGACCTATGCCCATGATATCTCGAACGGAATTCTCGAGCCCGCGAAGGTCGACCCGGGGATCGTGCGCGAGATCCCGCGCGCGGATGGGCGCGCGCTCCTCGAGGGCTTTGTCGCCTCGGGCGAGGGGGCGGCGCATTATCTGCATGGGCTGGCGCCCCGGGCGCCGCAATATGCGCAGCTGATGAAGGCGCGCTATGATCTGGCCGGCCAGATCGCGCGCGGCGGCTGGGGGGCGGCGGTGCAGGCCTCCAAGCTCAAGCCCGGCGATCAGGGCGCGGCGGTGGTTGCGCTGCGCGACCGGCTGCAGGCGATGGGCTATCTCGGGCGCACGGCCTCGGCCGTCTATGACGCCGATCTGCAAAAGGCCGTGCAGCAATATCAGTTCGATCAGGGCCTCACCGCCGATGGCGTGGCGGGGGCGGGCACGCTTGAGGAGATCAACCGCGCCCCCGAGGAGCGGATGAAATCGATCCTCGTCGCGATGGAGCGGCTGCGCTGGATGAACGGGCTCGAGCTCGGGCCGCGTCACGTCTGGGTCAATATCACCGATTTCTCGGTCAAGATCATCGACCACGGCAAGAAGACCTTCGAAAGCGTCACCGTCGTCGGCCAGAATCAGGCCGACCGCCGCACGCCGGAATTCTCCGACGAGATGGAGATGATGGTGATCAACCCGAGCTGGTCGGTGCCGCGCTCCATCACGGTCAAGGAATACCTGCCGATGATGAAGAAGAACCCGAACGCCGCGGGCCATATCTCGCTCGTCGACAGCCGCGGCCGCACGGTGCCGCGCTCGGCGGTGAATTTCGCCGCCTATAACGAGCGCAACTTCCCCTTCGCGATGAAACAGCCGCCGTCGAATTCGAACGCGCTCGGCCTCGTGAAGTTCCTCTTCCCGAACAAATACAACATCTACCTGCACGACACGCCGTCGAAATCGCTCTTCCAGAAAGAGGTGCGCGCCTATAGCCACGGCTGTATCCGCGTCGGCCAGCCCTTCGATCTGGCCTATGCGCTGCTCGCGCCGCAAAGCGCCGACCCGGAGGGCGAGTTCCAGAAGGTGTTGAAATCGGGCCATGAGACGACGGTGAAGCTCGAGACGCCGGTGCCGGTGCATCTGGTCTATTTCACCGCCTGGCCCACCGTGCGCGGGCGGATGGAATATCGGCGCGATGTTTATGGGCGCGATGGAGCGCTCTGGGCGGCGCTGGCGAAAGCCGGGGTGGAATTGCAGCCCGTGGCGGATTAAATCTGTCACAAAGGGGCCCCGTCCGGCCCCGAGGACAGAAAGGCGCCGCCATGCAGACCGTTGAAACGATTGCCAAAGCCCTGAACGCGCGGGCGGAGGGCAAGCTCGATCTGCCGATCAGCTCGGCCGCCGAGCCCGCCTCGGCGCGCGCCGATCAGATCGCGCTGGCGATGGATCCGAAATATGCGCCGGGGCTTGCGCAGGGCGCGGCGCGCGCCGCGATCCTGTGGGAGGGGGCGGAGTGGCAGGGCTACGGCCTCGAGGCCGCGATTTTCGTCTCCCGCCCGCGGCTCGCGATGGCCGGGCTCTCGCGCGCCTTCGACCCGGGCCCCGAGATCGCGCCCGGTGTGCACCCGAGCGCGGTGATCGACCCCACCGCCGAGATCGGCGCGGGCGCGGCGATCGGGCCTTTCGTGGTGATCGGGCGGGGGGTGAAGATCGGCCCGGGCGCGCGGATCGCGGCGCAGGTCACGATCGCGGAGGGCGCGCGGATCGGCGCCGAGGCGCTGATCTTGCAAAGCGTTCATATCGGCGCGCGGGTGGTGATCGGCGATCGCTTCATCGCGCAACCGGGCGCGCGGATCGGCTCGGACGGGTTTTCCTTCGTCACCCCCGAGAAATCCGGCATCGAGGAGATCCGCGACCCCCATGCCTTGGGCCAGCGCGGCGCGATCCGCGAACAGGCCTGGACGCGGATCCACTCGCTCGGCACCGTCGAGATCGGCGATGACGTCGAGATCGGCGCGAACAGCTGCATCGACCGCGGCACCGTGCGCGCCACCGCGATCGGGCGCGGCACGAAGCTCGACAACCTCGTCCATGTCGGCCACAACGTCCAGATCGGCGAGGATTGTCTCCTGTGCGGGCAGGTGGGCGTCGCGGGCTCGACGAAGATTGGCAACCGGGTGGTTCTGGCGGGGCAGGTCGGCGTCTCGGACAATATCTTTGTCGGCGATGATGTGATCGCGGGCGGCGCCACCAAGATCATGTCGAACGCGCCCGCGGGGCGGGTGTTGCTCGGTTATCCGGCGATCAAGATGGAGACCCATGTCGAGGCGTGGAAAAATATCCGCCGCCTGCCGAGATTGTTTGCACAACTTGCCGAGCTTCGCGAAACTGTTTCAAAACTGGCGCAGAAGGGGAGCACGGAGCAACCCAAAGGATGAGGGCAGACGTGCAAGACCAGATCATTTCCATCCTCGCGCGCGAGGCGGTCATGGATCCCGCCGACGTGCACCCGGAGATGTCGCTCGATGAGCTGGGGCTCGACAGCCTCGGCCTCGTGGAGGTGATTTTCGCGATCGAGGAAACCTTCGACATCGCCGTTCCCTTCAACGCCAATGAGCCGAGCCAGTCGGAGTTCGACATCTCCTCGGTGGGCGCGATCGTGCGCGCGGTGGAGCGGCTTCTCGGCGGGCTCGCGCCGGCGCCGGCGGCGGCCTGAGCGATGCGGCGCGTTGTCATCACCGGGGCCGGAACGGTCAACGCGCTGGCGCAAGACGTGCCCGGAACGCTCCGGGCGATGGCGGAGGGGCGCTCCGGGATCGGGGCGCTCGACTTCCCCGACGTTGATCGGCTCACGCAGAAAATTGGTGGCCAAATCAAGGGCTTCCAGCCCGAAGTTCATTTCGATCGCAGCCAGATGACGCTGCTGGATCCGTTCGCGCAATTCGCGCTCGTCGCCGCGCGCGAGGCGATGGCGATGGCGGGGTTTGACGCGGTGCCGGGCGATCCGACGCGCTGGGGCGCGATCATGGGCACGGCGGGGGGCGGCAATTCGACGGTGAATGACGCCTTCCGGCAGGTCTTTGCCGAGGGCAAGAACCGGGTGCATCCGTTCACCGTGCCGCGGTTGATGAACAACGCCGCCGCCTCGCATCTGGCGATGGAATGGCGGCTGATGGGGCCGAGTTTCTCGGTGGCGACGGCCTGCGCGAGCTCGAACCATGCGATCGGGCTGGCGGTGCAGATGATCCGCGCGGGGCTGGCCGACGGGATGCTCGCGGGCGGGTCGGAATCGATGCTGAATTTCGGCGGGCTGAAGGCCTGGGAGGGGCTGCGGGTGATGTCGCCCGAGGCCTGCCGGCCGTTCTGCGCGACCCGTAACGGCATGGTGCAGGGCGAGGGCGCGGGGGTTTTCGTGCTCGAGGACTATGAGGCCGCGCGCGCTCGCGGCGCGAATATTCTGGCCGAAATCAAGGGCTTCTGCATGACCTCGGATGCCGCCGATATCGTTGCGCCCGATGCCGAGGGCGCGGCGCGCGCGATCCGCGGCGCGCTCAAGGATGCGGGGCTCGCGCCCGATCAGATCGGCTATATCAACGCCCATGGCACCGGCACCGCCGCCAATGACCGCACGGAGGCCGCCGCGATCCGCGCGGCCTTTGGCACGGCGGCGGCGCGGGTGGCGGTCTCCTCGACCAAGGCGATGCATGGCCATTGCATCGGCGGCACCGGCGCGGTGGAGCTCCTCGCCTGCCTGCTCGCGCTCAATGAGGGCGTGATCGCGCCGACGATCAACCATCTCGCCGACGACCCCGAGGTCGGGCTCGATGTGGTGCCCAATGTCGCGCGCGCGGCCCGGGTCGAGGCGGCGCTGAGCAACGCTTTCGCCTTTGGCGGGCTGAACGCGGTTCTGGCGCTCGGGCGGGTGTGAAAAAACCGCCCCGAAGGGCGGCTTTCTCTGTCTTCACAAGGGCTTGCGGCGCGAAGTTAACGCGCCGCAGAGCTCATTTCGTGGCTTCGGCATTGGCCTTCAGCACCGCCTCATAGGCCGAGGTGAAGCCCTTGAGCGAGATGTTCACCACGACTTTCTGATCGGGCGCGGCCATCGGCACGACGGTCATCTCGACCTTGTTGCCCTTCTTGTAGGCGGCGAGCTCTTCGGCGGTCAGCCCGACGCGGGCAAAGCAGCCCTGCGGCGCGCAGAAGGTGAACGGATAGACCTTCGCCTCGTTGGTATCGAGTTTCAGCGTGACATTCTGGGTCAGCAGCGTCTCGAGCGGGGTCATGATATTGGCGCCCGCCACGATCTGACCGCCCGCGGGCAGGTTCAGCAGCGAGATATCCGCGACGTTCGAGCCATTGGCATCTTTGAGGAGCTGATACATCTGGCAGGGGTCATTGCCAGTCTCGGTGCGCACGCATTGCACCTGCCAATCGTCGAAGGTGTTGGCGATATAGGTGGTGCCGGGGCCATCGGGGGCGTCGGTCGGCGCCGCGGCGGGGGCTTCGGCGGCCGGGGTCTCGGCGGGGGTCTCGGCGGGGGTCGCGGCGGCGGGCGCTTCGGCGGCGGGGGCGTCGGCGGCGGGCGCCGGCGGGGTGGCCTCCTGCGCCTGGGCGGTCGCGGCGGCGAGCGCAAGGGTGAGCGCGAGCGCGAGGGAGTGTTTGACGTCGGTCATGGGCCTTTTCCATTCTGAATGGGACGAGGCGCTCTTAGCATGGGCCTTGGCGCAAGTCACCGAGACTTTGCGGAAAAACCCTGATTGCGCGGCGCTTTGCCGCCACGAATGCGTGAGCGGCCGAGATGGAGAAAGGGCTCCCTCGCGGAAGCCCTTCCCTGTTATTTCCCCCTGTCGGACTGGCCGACTTTGTCATTAAGATGACGCTAAATCGGATCATTCGATCCGTCAACAGGCAAAAGTGACCACGGCGGACAGTTGCAAAGCCATGTTTTGGCAAGAAAAAAGCCGCGCCCTTTGGCGCGGCCAGTCTGACAGGGAGGAAGCCCCCGCGCGAAAGCGACCTCGACCGCGGGGACAGGATCAGACTGGCACAAAGCGGTTAAAGAAGTATTGTCGGGGCTAACCATTTTTCGGCGTTTTGGAATGAGGGCGGCATGACCGGGGTTTTGACGGAAAACGGCATCTTCGTGGGCGGCGGCGGCGCGGGCTATGGCACGGCGCAGGAGCTGCTGTTGAAATACGGCAACCGCCACGGGCTGATCGCGGGGGCGACGGGCACCGGCAAGACGGTGACGCTGCAGGTGCTGGCGGAGGCGTTTTCCTCGGCCGGCGTGCCGGTCTTCATGGCCGATGTGAAGGGCGATCTGGCGGGGCTCGCGATGGCGGGCAGCGCGGGTGGCAAGCTCCATGAGCCCTTCCTCAAACGCGCCGAAACGATCGGCTATGACCTCTCCTATCGCGCCTTCCCGGTCACCTTCTGGGATATGTTCGGCGCGCAGGGCCACCCGGTGCGCACCACCGTTTCGGAGATGGGGCCGCTGCTGCTTGCGCGGCTGATGGATCTGAGCGAGGCGCAGGAGGGGGTGCTCAACATCGCCTTCCATCTGGCCGACAGCGAGGGTCTGGCGCTGCTCGACATGGCCGATCTGCGCGCGATGCTGACCTATGTGGGCGAGCAGGCCGATGCGCTCTCGCTGCGCTATGGCAATGTCGCGCCGCAAACCGTGGGCGCGATCCAGCGCCAGCTCCTCGTGCTGGAAAATCAGGGTGCGACCGCGTTCTTCGGCGAGCCGGCGCTGGCGCTTTCCGACATGATGGCGGTCAGCCCGGAGGGGCTTGGCCGGATCAACATCCTCGCCGCCGACAAGCTGATGGCGAGCCCGCGGCTTTACGCGACCTTCCTTCTGTGGCTGCTCTCCGAGCTCTTCGAGGAGCTCCCCGAGGTCGGCGACCCAGACCGGCCGCGATTCGTGTTCTTCTTCGACGAGGCGCATCTGCTCTTTGACGATGCGCCCAAGGCGCTGGTCGACAAGGTCGAGCAGGTCGCGCGACTCATCCGCTCGAAGGGGGTGGGGATCTATTTCATCACCCAAAACCCCGCCGACGTGCCCGAGGATATCCTCGGCCAGCTCGGCAACCGGGTGCAGCATGCGCTGCGCGCCTTCACCGCCAAGGATCAGAAGGATCTCGCCCGTGCGGCGGAGAATTACCGCCCGAATCCGCGGTTTGACACCGAATCCGCGATCAAGGAGGTCGGCACCGGCGAGGCGGTGACCTCCTTCCTCGAGGCCAAGGGCGTGCCGGGGATGGTCGAGCGCACGCTGGTGCGCCCGCCGATGTCGCGCCTTGGGCCGCTCAGCCCCGAGGAGCGGCGCGCGGTGATCAATGCCTCGCCCTATGGGGTCAAATACGACAAACCGATCGACCGGGACTCGGCCTTCGAGATCCTGACCAGACGCGCCGAGGCGGCGGCGGAGGAGGCGGCGGCGGCCGAGGCGCGGCTGGCCGAGGAGACAGAGGCCGCCAAGGCCGAGAAAGCGCGCGAGTTTCAGAACGCGCGGCGTTTCGAGCCGATCAAGGTGACGAAGACTGCCGCCAAGACCACCCCGACGGCGCGGCGCTCCTCCTCCTCGCGCTCGGATTCGGTGCTCGAGACCTTCGGCAAGAGCCTCGCGCGCCAGGCCGGCCAACAGATCGTGCGCGGCGTGCTCGGCTCGCTGTTCCGCTCGCGGTAAAAAACGCCCGGGGGGAGGCCCCCCGGGCGTGACACCTCCCGTCCCGAGGAGGTGAGCGTGCCTGATCGCCCGCGGCGGGCGCCTTTAATCGCCCGCGGCGGGCGCCTCAGATCGCCTGCGGCGGGCGGGGCAACAGCCGCGCCTCCGCCATCATCGCGATCAACAGCTCGATATGCCGCATCAGGCTGTAATTGGCCGCCCCCTCTTGCCGCGAGGCCTCGAGCTTGGCCTCCTCCTCGATCAAGCGCTCGAGCGCCTGCTCGGGGCCGGGCACGGCCTGCGCCTGCATCAGCCGGCGCAGATCGCGCGCGCGGTTGTAATCGGTTTGTCCGAAACGGGCGGCGCGGATCAAAAGCCGCGGGCGGCGCAGGTTGGCGATCAGATCGGACAGGTCTTTCATGGTGGTTCCCCTCGCTATGAGTGGCCAGAATGACTCAACCCAAGCGGGTGTTGCGCAAACAAGCGCTCAACCGTGCGGTTAGTTCGGAGATCTTTAGAATTTTTAAACAATTATCGGCATCGGTCCGTTTCTTAACGAACGGGTAACCAATGCAACCCACGGTTGTGTGTGAAAACGCGGCGCGAGCTGCAAGCCTCGGCCCAGACTATGGGGGATGAGACCATGATGACGACTTCGGTCACGGCGGATCTGCCCGCCTGGCTGCCCGATTACGCCCGCCTCTATCTGCGTCATGTGGAAGAGGGCGTGTCGATCCGGGAACTGGCGCGGGCCGAGGGCTGCCATGCCTCGACCGTCCTGCGCCGGGTCCGCCGGATCGAAAGCCGCCGCGACGACCCTCTGGTCGACGAGGCGCTGGCGGCGCTCGGGGCCCAAGGGTCGCGCCTTTCTCACACGACCGCCCAAGACAAGGAAACCGCCTGGATGACTGCTCCGATCCGAACCCAGACCCTGCCCGTCGACGAGGATACGCTCGCCCGGGAGGGCCGGCGCATCCTGCGTCGCCTCGCCGAAGCCGGCGCGCTCCTGATCGTCGCGGGGGACATGGACAAAGCGGTGGTGCTCAAGGGCACCGTGCGCACCGCGGTGCTCGAGCGCGGCGTGGCCAAGGCCTTCGCGCTCAAGGACTGGATCGTGGTGAAACACACCGGCCGGGTGATGAGCTACGAGATCTCGGTGGCGGGGCGCGCCGCGCTCAAGCGGATGCTCGAGGAGGATGCCGCGGCGCGCGGTGAGCGCCTCGAGGACGAGGAGACCGACGGCCCGCAGCCCTTCGCCGGCCAGCACCGCGACTGGGGCGAGCGCGAGATCGGCGAAGAGGGCGGCCGGCGGCGCCGGATGCGGGCAAACCTCGCCGAAAGCCCGCTTGGCGTGCTCGCGCGGCGGCGTGATGCGAATGGCGAGCCCTTCCTGACCCCCGATCTGGTGGCGGCGGGCGAGCGGCTGCGCGAGGATTTCGAGCTTGCGCAAATGGGCCCGCGGGTCGCGCAGAACTGGGAGCGCTTCATGACCGGCGGCGGCGCGCGCGGCGGTTACCGCCCCGAGCTTGGCCATGGCGGCGGCTCCGAGCGCGCCCGCGAACGCGTGGCCGAGGCGCTGCGCGATCTGGGCCCGGGGCTCGGCGACATGGTGCTGCGCTGCTGCTGCTTCCTCGAAGGGCTCGAGACCGCCGAGCGCCGGCTTGGCTGGTCGGCGCGCTCGGGCAAGATCGTGCTGCGCATCGCGCTGATGCGGCTCAAACGCCATTACGACGAGGTCTATGGCGGCCAATCGCCGCTGATCGGCTGAGCCGCGCGGCCCGGGCGGGGCAGGGGGCGCCGCCCCCTCCGCGCTCAGTGCCAAGAAAAAGGCCGGGGAGCGCACCCCCCGGCCTTCCGTTCGCGCCTTTCCTGGAGGCGGGAAATCTTAGCCGATCAGGCGGCTTGTTCCTTGTTGACCTCGCGCAGCCAGCCCAGAACGGTCTCGGGCGAGGAGACGCCATAGGGGTCTTCGCCGTGGTTGTCCGCGAGACCCGGCTCTTCGAACCAGGCTTCCACGACGCCGTTGTTCACGACCGCCGCATAGCGCCACGAGCGCAGCCCGAAGCCGAGGTTGTCCTTGCGCACCAGCATGCCGACGCGGCGGGTAAACTCGCCCGAGCCATCCGGGATCACCTTGACGTTCTCGAGGCCCTGCGCCTTGGCCCATTGGTTCATCACGAAGCTGTCGTTGACCGACAGGCAGTAGATCTCGTCGATGCCCTCGGCGGCGAAATCGGCAAAGCCCTTCTCGAAGCCCGGCAGCTGATAGGTCGAGCAGGTGGGCGTGAAGGCGCCCGGCAGCGCGAAGAGCACGACGCGTTTGCCGGCGAAATAATCGGCAGTGGTCTTGTCTTCCCAGCGGTAGGGGTTCGGGCCGCCGACGGCCTCGTCGCGCACGCGGGTGTGGAAGGTGACTTCGGGCAGCTTGGCGCCGGTTTGCATTTTGCGGATCTCCTCGGGAGGGTGGTTTTAAAATCGTTCTAAAACATCTCGAGGCATGTCACAACTCCTGACCCAGCGCTTGCAGCAAAATTTTGCCGCACCGCCGCGCGCGCCGGGCCGGGCGCGCGGATCTGCCCGATTTTTCACCAGACCAGCCCCCGACCCCCGCCAGAGCGGCCCTGCGCCGCGGGTCTCGGCCATTGCCTGCGCGGGCGTTTGGGCCTATCTGTGCCCGAACGGTCCATTCAGGGAGATATCCGTGTCCGACCTCAAGATCCCCGGCCAACGCCACCCCGAGAAGGCCCACCGCCCCGATCAGGCGCAGCCCAAGAAACCCGCCTGGATCCGCGTCAAGGCGCCGACCTCGCAGGGCTACAAGGACACCCGCGAGATCCTGAAGACCAACAAGCTCGTCACCGTCTGCGAAGAGGCGGGCTGCCCGAATGTCGGCGAATGCTGGTCGCATGGCCATGCGACGATGATGATCATGGGCGAGATCTGCACCCGCGGCTGTTCGTTTTGCAACGTCGCCACCGGCCGCCCCGATGCGCTCGACGCTTTCGAGCCCGGCCGCGTCGCCCATGCGGTGCAGACGCTCGGGCTCAAACATGTGGTGATCACCTCGGTCGACCGCGATGACCTCGAGGACGGCGGCGCCGAGCATTTCGCCCAGACGATCCGCGCCGTGCGCCACCGCGCCCCCGACACCACGATCGAGATCCTGACGCCCGATTTTCTCAAATGCAGCCCGCGCGCGCTCGAGACCGTGGTCGAGGCGCGCCCCGATGTCTTCAACCACAACCTCGAGACGGTGCCCGGCCTTTACCCGACCGTCCGCCCCGGCGCGCGCTATTTCCATTCGCTGCGCCTCTTGCAGCGGGTGAAGGAGCTCGACCCGAGCATGTTCACCAAATCCGGGATCATGGTCGGCCTCGGCGAAGACCGCCAGGGCGTCTTGCAGGTCATGGATGACATGCGCGCCGCCGATATCGATTTCCTGACGATCGGCCAATATCTGCAACCGACCCCCAAACACCACGGCGTCGACCGCTTCGTCACCCCCGAGGAGTTCAAGGATTACGAGAAATCGGCCTATGGCAAGGGGTTCCTGATGGTCTCGGCGACGCCGCTGACGCGCTCGAGCTATCACGCGGGCGATGATTTTGCCCGGCTGCGCGCCGCCCGGCTGGAGAAACTCGGCCGCGGCTGAGGCATTGCGCCGCACCTTCGCGCAAAGCCCCGTCACCCCGGCGGGGCTCTTGCATTTTTGCACAGTCGCCCGCGCGCCCGCTCTCTTGAAGAAAGCCCCCCGAGCCGCTAGGTTGGGGGTAACTTGAAATCGGAGGGCGTGCTCATGGCGCCCAGGCGTCCCCGGGTCCCGGGCGCGTTCCCGAAACCGGTAGAGCCGACCGCGACCCAGACCGCTGAGAAGGGCGAGCTTTATGCTGCGCTCGATCTCGGCACCAACAGTTGCCGGATGCTGATTGCCCGACCGAAGGGCAATCAGTTTCAGGTGGTGGACAGCTTCTCGAAAGCGGTCCAGCTCGGCCAGGGGCTCGAAGCCTCGGGCCGGTTGTCGCGTCAATCCATGGCGCGCACGGTGCAGGCTTTGCAAATCTGCCGCCGCAAGATCGAGAGCCACGGCGTGCGCCGGATGCGTCTGGTCGCGACCGAGGCCTGTCGGCGCGCTGGCAATGCGCGCGATTTCATCCGCTTCGTGCGGCGCGAGACCGGCCTGCCGCTCGAGATCATCCCGCCCGAGGAGGAGGCCCGCCTTGCGGTGATCTCCTGCGCCTCGCTGGTCAGCCCGCGCACCGAACAGCTCCTCGTCGTCGATATCGGCGGCGGCTCGACCGAGCTCGTCTGGATCGACCTCTCGCGCGTGCCGCCACCTGACCGCGCCCGCGCGATCATGCGGCTCTCGGGCGGCTTTCATCAGCCCGAAACCGCCGAGCCCGCGGCCCGCGTCGTCGACTGGATCTCGGTGCCCTTGGGGGTCGCGACGCTGAAGGACCAGTTCGGCGATGTCGAGGACGACGCCGCGCGGTTTGCGCTGATGAGCTGGTTTTTCGAGGAAAAGCTCGCCGATTTCACCCCCTATGCCTCGGGCTGCCCGCAGGAGGGGTTCCAGATCATCGGCACCTCGGGCACGGTCACGACCGTCGCCGCCTGCCATCTCGGGCTCAAACGCTATGACCGCACCCGCGTCGACGGGCTGACCATGTCGTCCGGGCAGATCGACGCGGTGATCCGCAATTTCCTCTCGCTCGGCCCCGAGGGCCGCCGCGCCGATCCGCGGATCGGCCGCGACCGCCATACGCTGATCATGTCGGGCGCGGCGATCTTGCAGGCGCTGATGCGGGTCTGGCCGACCGACAGGATGTCGGTGGCCGACCGCGGCCTGCGCGAGGGCCTCCTTTATGCACAAATGGCCGCCGATGGCGTGCTCGAAGAACTGGGATCGATCTGATGACGAAAACGCCGACCGGCAAGAACACCTCCGGGCGCGGCCAGCGCGATCTGCGGGTGCGGGTGAAGACCGCCAAGGGCCGCAAGCTCTCCTCGACGCTCTGGCTGGAGCGCCAGCTCAACGACCCTTACGTCGTGCGCGCCAAGAAAGAGGGCTACCGCGGCCGCGCGGCCTTCAAGATCCTGGAACTCGACGAAAAATTCCGCTTCCTCGTGCCCGGCGCGCGGGTCGTCGACCTCGGCTGTGCGCCCGGCGGCTGGTGCCAGGTGGCGGTGAAACGGGTCAATGCGCTCGGCGAGAAGGGCGGCAAGCGGGTCGGCACGGTGCTCGGCGTCGATCTGCAGGAGGTCGCGCCGATCGCGGGCGCTGAGGTCCATGTGCTCGATTTCCTCGAGGACGGCGCCGATGATCAGGTCAAGGCCTGGCTCGGCGGGCGGGCCGATGTGGTGATGTCGGATATGGCGGCCTCGGCCTCGGGCAACCAGCAGGTGGACCATTTGCGGATCATCACGCTGTGCGAACACGCCGCCTATTTCGCCTTCGACGTGCTCGAGGAGGGCGGCACTTTCGTCGCCAAAGTGCTCGCGGGCGGCGCCGAACAGGGGCTGATGACGATCCTGAAGAAGAATTTCGAGAAGGTGGTGAACGTCAAGCCGCCGAGCTCGCGCAAGGACAGTTCGGAGAAATTCGTCGTCGCCCAGGGCTTCCGCGGCAAGCGCCATGAAGAGGGCCTGCCAACCGCCGAGGACGACGAGGCCGGCCCGCTCGGCTGAGCTGTCTCACTTTTGAGACAGCCCCCGCCTCTACGACTTAAATAGCAGTTGTTCTGCGGCCGATCTGCCGTAACCTGAGGCCGGACGCATTCGGAAAGAGGGGAGGCTTTTCGCCATGACGTCGCTGTCTCGCGGGGCGCCGCGCAATCACGCAGAGATTGTCAAATCCGTGGTGACATCCTCGGCGGCCTTGGGGCGCGCGGGGTTCGCCGCGAGCTGGCGCCGCTCGCTCGTGCATCACAAGCTCGACCCGGGTCAGGGCGGCGGCATCGAGCGGCTGAGCTCGGCCGAGGTGCGCGCCCGCCGCGAAGCCTCGGGGCTCTTGCTGCGCATCGCCGAGCCGGTGCTCGACCGGCTGGCGCGGGCGGCCTGCGACTCGGGCTGCACGGTGCTTTTGTCCGATGCCGGCGGGTTCATCCTCGATGAACGCGTGCGCGCGGGCGACAAGCGCGATTTCCATGCCTCGAACCTCGCGCCCGGCTCGGATTGGTCGGAGGGCGCCGAGGGCACGAACGGCATCGGCACCTGTCTGGCCGAGGGCCGCGCCGTCACCGTCTGGCGCGACCAGCATTTCCGCGCGACGAACACCGGGCTGACCTGCACCGGCGCGCCGGTCTTCGGCGCCGAGGGCGAGCTTGCGGGCGTGATCGACATTTCCTCGGCACGCGCCGACATGACCGAGGGCTATGCCCGCCTCGTCGCGCTGACCGTGCAAGATGCCGCGAGCCGGATCGAGGCCGATCTCTTCCGCGCCTCCTTCGAGGGCGCGCGGATCCTCTCGACGGGCGGCGCGAGCGCGGTGGAAAGCGGCCCGGCGGGGGTGATGCTCTTGGCGCTCAACCGCGACGATCTCGTCATCGGCGCCACCCGCGCGGCGCGTAAAGCGCTGAATATCAACGCAGATCAGATCGGCCATCTGCCCGCTGATGATCTCTTCCACCCGGGCCGCGAGGCCGCGCCGGGCGGTGGGCTCGAGGAGGCGCAGCGCGCCGAGATGGTGCGCGCGCTGGCGCGGGCGCGCGGCAATGTCTCGGCCGCGGCGCGCGATCTCGGCATCGGGCGCGCGACCTTCTACCGCAAGGCCAAGGCCCTCGGCGTCGCGGTTTAAACGAGGCGCACGAGCCCGGCGGCGAGGCTCGAGATGAAGAGCCAACCCGCCGCGCCGAGAAGGAGCGGGCGCAGCCCCTTCAGCCGCAGCTTGCGCAGATCGGTGCCGAGCCCCATCGCTGCGAGCGCCGCGGTCAGCATCAGCCCGGTCGCCTCCGCCACCGGCGGATGCGCCGCGGCGGGCACGAGCCCGGTCGAATTCGCCCCGACCGCCGCCAGAAAGCCGAAGACGAACCAGGGCGCGGGCGCGCGCCCGCCCGCCGCGCCGCCGCGCGCCCGGGCGAGCCCGCCAAGCACGAGGATCAAGGGCGCGAGCATCATCACCCGGGTGAGCTTCGCCACCGTGCCCGCCTGGCCCGCCGCCTCGCCTTGCGAAAACGCCGCGCCGACGACCTGCGCCACCTCATGGATCGCCGCCCCGGCCCAGAGCCCATACTGCGCCGCATCCATCCCCAAGGCATTGGCCAGCAACGGAAATCCGAGCATCGAGAGGGTGCCGAAGAGGGTCACGCAAGCGATCGCATAGGCGACATCCTCCTCCTCGGCTCGCGTCACGGTATTGACCGCGAGCACCGCCGAGGCGCCGCACACCGAGGTGCCCGCCGCGATCAGCTCGGCCAGACCCCGCTCGACCCCCATCGCCCGGCCGAGCGCCTTGGTGAAGACAAACGTCGCGCCGAGCACCACCGCGATCACCGCCACCCCCGGCGCGCCCACCGCCGCGACATCGCCGAGCGTGAGCCGAAAGCCGAGCAGAACCACGCCGGCGCGCAGGATGCGTTTGAGCGTGAAGGCAACGCCGGGCTCGAAGCGGGCGGGCAGGGCGGTCAGGTTGCGCAAGGCCACGCCGCCCAGCATCGCGATCCCCATCGGGGTGAGCGCCGCAACGCCCAAGCCCCGCGCGAGCGCCATCGCGCCCAGAGCCATCGCGAGCGTGAGCCCGAGCCCCGGCGCGAGCGCTATGAGCGCAGTGCGCGTGCGCGCGGCAAGGCCGAGGGGCAGGGCGGTGGGCTGGGGTGTCATGGCAATCTCCGTCTTTGGCGCCAGTCTCGCGCGCGCCGTTCCATCCGTCCAACGCATTGTTCTTGCCGGAATCATCGAAATATTCGATGATTTCCCATGACCCTCGATCAGCTCCGCATCTTTCTCGCCGTCGCCGAACGCCGCCACATGACCCGCGCGGCCGAGGCGCTCGGCCTCACTCAATCGGCGGTGTCCGCGGCGATTGCGGCGCTCGAGGGCGCCCATCAGCTGCGGCTCTTCGACCGGGTGGGCCGCGGGATCGAGCTTTCCGACGAGGGCGCGCGGTTTCTACCCGAGGCGCGCGCGGTGCTGGCGCAGGCCGAGCGTGCGCGGATCGCGCTCGAAGATCTCGGCCGGGCGACGCGCGGGCGGCTGCGGATCTTTGCCTCGCAGACGGTGGCGGGCACCTGGCTGCCGCCGCGGCTGATGGCGCTGCGCGGCGCGCATCCGGGGGTGGAGGTGAGCCTCGCCACCGGCAATTCGGCCCAGGCCGCGCAGGCGGTGCGCGAGGGCGCGGCCGATCTCGGCTTTGTCGAGGGCGAGGCGCCCGCCGCCGATCTGCGCGCGCGGGTGGTAGCGCAGGACCGGCTGGTTCTGGTCGCGGCGGCGGGGCACCCGGTCTTGGCGCGGGCGGCGGCGCGGGGGCTCGGGGCGGCGCAGTATCGCGCGCTCTCATGGGTGCTGCGCGAGCCGGGCTCGGGTTCGCGCGCGGTCTTTGATGCGCATCTCGCCGGGCTCGGGCTCGGGGCGCGCGATCTCGATGTGGTGCTCGAACTGCCCTCGAATGAATCGGTGGCGGCGGCGCTGCGGGCGGGCGGGGCGGTGGCGATGCTCTCGGAACGCGCGGTCGCCGGGGCGCCGGGGCTCGGGGGGGCGGAGGTCGATTGGGGCCCCGAATCTACCCGCCCGCGGCGCAATTTCACCCTCCTCACCCACCCCGAGCGCCACCGCACCCGCGCGCTCGAGGCGGCGCTCGCGCTCTTCGCGCCATGCCCGCAAGGCTGATCTTGCCGCTACGTCACCGATGCTGCGCCGCGGCATGGCCTTCCGCGCCTGCACCTGTCTCGGGGTCGAGACACATCGTTATTCATTCAATGCAAATCGGCTATGCATGAGGCGCGCAACGCGGCAGGCTCCTCTCATCGGCCAGCGGAGGGCTGGCTATCCAGGGAGGAAAACACATGGCCAACGATATGGCACCCGAGTTCAAAGGCGTGATGGTCTCGCCGTTCAAGACCCGTTACGACAACTTCATCGGCGGCAAGTTCGTGCCCCCGGTCAACGGCAAGTATTTCGACAACGTCACGCCGATCACCGGCGAGAAGATCTGTGAAGTGGCGCGCTCGGACGCCGCCGATATCGAGCTCGCGCTCGACGCCGCCCATGCCGCCAAAGACGCCTGGGGCACCACCTCGGCCGCGCATCGCTCGAACGTGCTCCTCGCGATCGCCGACCGCCTCGAAGCCAATCTCGACCTCTTGGCCGCCGCCGAAACCTGGGACAACGGCAAGCCGATCCGCGAAACGACGGCCGCCGACATCCCGCTCTCGGTCGACCATTTCCGCTATTTCGCCGGGGTGCTGCGCTCGCAAGAGGGCACGATGTCGGAAATCGACAATGACACCGTGGCCTATCACTACCACGAGCCGCTCGGCGTCGTCGGCCAGATCATCCCGTGGAACTTCTCGATCCTGATGGCGGCGTGGAAGCTCGCCCCGGCGCTCGCGGCGGGCAACTGCATCGTGATGAAACCCGCCGAACAGACCCCGGCCGCGATCATGGTTCTGGCCGAGCTCGTCGCCGACCTGCTGCCGGGCGGTGTGCTGAACATCGTCAACGGCTACGGCGCCGAGGTTGGCGCGTCGCTCGCCCGCTCGACCCGCATCGCCAAGATCGCCTTCACCGGCTCGACCGCGACGGGGCGCAAGATCATGCAGGCCGCGACCGAGAACCTGATCCCGGTGACGCTCGAGCTTGGCGGCAAATCGCCCAACATCTTCTTCTCGGATGTGATGGCGAAAGATGACGCCTTCCTCGACAAGGCGGTCGAAGGCTTCGTGCTCTTCGCCTTTAACCAGGGCGAGGTCTGCACCTGCCCGTCGCGCGCGCTGATCCAGGAAGACATCTACGAAGCCTTCATCGAACGCGCCATCGCCCGCGTCAAAGCGATCAAACAGGGCGACCCGCGTCTGATGGAAACCATGGTCGGCGCGCAAGCCAGCCAGGAACAGCACGACAAGATCATGTCCTACCTGCAGATCGGCCGTCAGGAAGGCGCCGAAGTGCTGGTCGGCGGGGATGCGGCGCGCTTCAACGGCGATCTGGCGAACGGCTTCTACATCCAGCCGACGATCCTCAAGGGCCACAACAAGATGCGCGTGTTCCAGGAGGAAATCTTCGGGCCGGTCGTCTCGGTGACCACCTTCAAGGACGAGGCAGAGGCGCTGCATATCGCCAATGACACGATGTATGGCCTCGGCGCCGGCGTCTGGTCGCGCGATATCAACACCTGCTACCGCTTCGGCCGCCACATTCAGGCGGGCCGCGTCTGGGTCAACAACTACCACGCCTACCCGGCGCACGCCGCCTTCGGTGGCTACAAGCAATCGGGCATCGGCCGCGAGAACCACAAGATGATGCTCGACCACTATCAGCAGACCAAGAACATGCTGGTCAGCTACAACCCCAACAAGCTCGGGTTCTTCTGATACCTCCTCATCCCGGCTTGGTCCGCCTCGGCCCCCCGAGGCGGACACCCCAAGAGGCGCTCCGCAAGGGGCGCCTCTGTCGTTGGCGCCACCCCCGGCGCCAATGACAGGCCCGCGTGCAGTCCTTCCCGTCGCGCGCGGGTCGCTTTGCGCGCGGCGCGGGCGGGGCGCGGGGCGGCGGAAACCAAAGATTAGGGAGTTTGCGCTATGCCGGGCAAAACGAATGAGGCCCGCCATGAATATTTCCCGCCAAATCATCGCCCTGCCGATCGCGGT
This sequence comes from Rhodobacter xanthinilyticus, assembly GCF_001856665.1. Classification (NCBI taxonomy): domain Bacteria; kingdom Pseudomonadati; phylum Pseudomonadota; class Alphaproteobacteria; order Rhodobacterales; genus Rhodobacter; species Rhodobacter xanthinilyticus. Next base: position 1,793,278 of record NZ_CP017781.1, read on the forward strand.
TTCGGTGCTGGCCTGCGCGCTGATGGCGGCGGGCCTTGTCTATCTCGGCGCGGTCTCCGACCGGATCACCCGCGGGCGCGAACTCGAGATCGCCGAAACCGGGCTGCGCAGCGCGATCGCTCGCACCGAGGCCGAGGCGCTCGCCCGCGCCGAGCTGATCGCGGGGCTGCCGGCGGTGCAAGAGGCGGTGGCGCGGCGCGATGATGCCGCGCTCGAGGCGATGATGGCGCCCGGCTGGGAGGTCTTGCGCGATCAGACCGGGGTCGAGCAGCTGCAATTCCATATCCCGCCCGCGACCTCGCTGCTGCGCGTCCATGCGCTCGACAAGCGCGGCGATGATCTCTCCGCCTTCCGCAAGACCGTGGTCGATGCCAATGCCTCCGGGACATCGCTCGCCGCGCTCGAACGGGGCCGCGCGGGGCTCGGTGCGCGCGGCGTCGCGGTGGTGCGCCATCAGGGCGCGCCGGTCGGCACCGTCGAGGTCGGGCTGAGCCTTGGCAAGGAGTTTCTCGCCTCGCTCGCCGCCGCCACTGGCAATGATTATGAATATTACGCCCTGCCCGAGGAGGGAATCGCGCGTTTCGATCCGGCGAAGAGCGCCGATCTGCGGGTCGCGGCGAGCTTTCAGGGCGCGGCGCTGCTCGGCCCTGACGAGATCGCCGCGCTGCGCGCGGGCGGCACCTATGATGCGAGCGTGACCCTCGAGGAGGCGCGCCACATGCTGCGCGCCATCGCCGTCACCGATTATGAGGGCAAGGTCGCCGGGATCTTCACCGTCGCCGCCCCCACCGCGATCTATGACGGCCTCGTCACCGAGGGCAAGCTCGTCACCGCGCTGGTCACGCTGCTGGCCGTGGGGCTCGCGCTCGCGCTCGCGCTGCGCTTCGGGCGCGGCATCGTCGCCCAGATCGCGGCGCTCAGCCGCACCACCGTCGCCCTCGCCACCGGCCAGACCGATGTCGAGATCCGTGGCACCGAACGCGGCGATGAACTCGGCGAAATGGCCCGCGCGCTGCGCGTCTTTGCCGATAATCTCGTCGAAACCGCCCGGATCGAAGCGGCGCTGCGCGCCGAGGAGGCGCAACTGCAAGCCAGCGAAGAGGCCCGCCGCGCCGAGGAAGCGCGCGCCGAAGCCGCCCGCCAGGAGGCCGCCCGCGCCGAAGAGGAACGCCGCGCCCGCGCCGAGGCCGAGGAGATGGAGGCCGCGCGCGCCCGTGAGGAAGAGGCGCAGGCGCGCCTTGCCGAACAATCCGCCGTGGTCAGCGCGCTTGCGCGCGGGCTCGAGGCGCTCGCCCGCGGCGATCTCAGCGCGAGCCTGACCGAGCCGCTGCCGGGCGATTATGAAAAGCTGCGTCTCGACTACAATGACACGCTCAACCAGCTCGCCTTCGCGCTCGGCGAAATCGGCCATGGCGCCAAGCGCATCGATGGCGAGGCCGCGCTGATCGCGCGCTCGAGCGATGATTTGAGCCGCACCACCGAAACCAATGCCGCAACGCTCGAGGAAACCGCCGCCGCGCTCAACGAACTCACCGCCTCGGTGCAATCGGCCGCCGATGGCGCGCGCGAAGCGACCGAGATCGCGGGCGCCGCGCGGCGCAACGCCGAGCTCGGCGTCGAAGTCGTCGAACAGGCAATCTCCGCGATGTCGGAGATCGAGGCCTCGGCCCGGGCGATCTCGCGCATCACCTCGGTGATCGAGGAAATCGCCTTCCAGACCAACCTGCTCGCGCTCAACGCCGGCGTCGAGGCCGCGCGCGCGGGCGAGGCGGGGCGCGGCTTTGCCGTCGTCGCCTCCGAGGTGCGCGCGCTCGCACAACGCTCCTCCGAGGCCGCCAAGGAAATCTCGACGCTGATCGCCGCCTCGGACGAACAGGTCCATTCGGGCGTGAAACTCGTCGGCAAGACCGGCCAGGCGCTCTCGGAAATCATGGGATCGGTGACCGAAATCTCCTCCCGCGTGATCCAGATCGCCGCCTCGGCGGGCGAGCAGGCCAGCGGCATCGTCGAGATCAACGCGGCGGTGAACCAGCTCGACCGCACCACCCAACAGACCTCGGCGATGTTCGATGCAATCCACGCCTCCGGGCGCTCGCTCGCCTCGGAAAGCACCGCGCTCAATGATGCGGTCAATATCTTCGTCCTGCCGAGCTCGGCGCCCGATCAGACCGCAATCGCGGCCGAATGAGCACCACGGCCGGCCCGGGCGCGCTCAACCGGCGCGCTCAGCCCGCGCGGCGAAACGCGCTCGGGGTCTTGCCGGCGCGGTGCTGGAAGGCGCGCGAGAAATAGGCGGGGCTGGTGAAGCCGAGGCTGCGCGAGATCTCCTTGATCGGCAGCTCCGTATCGGCCAGAAGCCGCCGGGCCTCGAACAGGCGCCGATCTTGCAACAGATCCGAGGCCGAGCGCCCGCAGGTCTCGCGGCACGCCCGCGACAGATGCGTCGGCGTCACGCCAAGGCTCTCGGCCAGATCCGCCACCCCGAGCCCGGTGCGAAAATCGCGCTCGAGCAGCTGGGTGAAGCGCGCGGCGAGCCGCTTCGAGGCAGTCGGGCGCGGGGCCTCGTCGCTCGCCGCCTCGACCTGCCGCTCGAGCCAGACGCCGAGCAACCCCAGATGATGCTGCGCGGCGCGCGCGGCATTGGCCTTGTCGGAGCCCAGCTCGCGCTGGATCGCCTCGAAAATCGCCGAAAGCTCCGCCTGTTTCGACGCCTCGCGGATCCGCAGATGCTGCACCGTCATGGGCAGATCGATCCCCGAGTTCCGCCCGAAGAAGAGCACCATCCCATGGGTTTGCGGCCCGGCCTCGAAGCCATGCATGACACCGGCCGGGATCAGGATCGCATTATGCGGCCCATAGCCCCGCGTCACGCCGCCGATCGTGATTCGCCCCTGACCGCGGGTGAACCACAGCAGGCAGGGCTCGGAATGCGCGCGCATCGCCTCGACCCGCCACCGCCCGCCCTGCGCCAGCCGCTGGATCGGGATCAACCGCGCGGCCGAGGGTTCGGCGCCGCCCTCAAGGCGCGCGGGCTGCGCCACGGGGCCGGGCTTGGCCTTGGCAAATTGCGAAAGCGGCGGGGTCGAAAAAAGCTTCACGTCGGGCCTCGGGTCTGCGGAACTTGCGTGAAGAATAGGCGCGAAGCCCTTTATTTCCAACAGTTTTCTGGAAAATCGGCGAAGTGTTGCAAAGCTCGCTCACCCGCGCAGGATCTTGTGCCAAGCCCCCATCCGGGCACGAAACCATGTGCGTTGGCGCTTGGCATATTGGCGCGAGGCGGCCTGAGCGCGGATCCGCGCCTCCGCGAGGCTCAGCTCGCCGCGCAGATGCGCGACGAGCTCGGGCGCCCCGATCGCGCGCGCCCAAAGCGCCCTGGGCTCCCAGATCGGCAAGACCGCGCGCGCCTCCTCGAGCGCCCCTTCGGCCAGCATCAGATCAAACCGCCGGTCGATCCGCTCGGCGAGCCAATCGCGCTCCGCCTCGATCACCAGCGCCGTCGCCCCCCCGAGCGGCAGCATCGGCGCCGGCGTCTCGTCTTGCCAGGCCGCAAGCCCCCGCCCGGTCGCGCGCATCACCTCCCAGGCACGCTGCACCCGCACCGGGTTGCGCGCATCGACCCGCGCCGCGCTCGCCGCATCGAGCTCGGCCAGCATCCCCGCATGCCCCTCCGCCACCCGCCGCGCATCCGCCTCGGCGCGGATCTCGGGCGGCGTCGGCGGGATCTCGGCCAAACCCTCCGTCAGCGCGGTGAAATAAAGCCCCGTGCCCCCCACGACGATCGGCCGCGGCCCGGCCCCGGCCCGATGGGCCGCGAAAATCGCCGCCACCTCGCGCAGCCAATGGCCCACCGAATAGTCCTCACCCGGCGCGCGATGGCCATAAAGCGCATGCGCCGCCGCCGCCTCATCGCCCGCCGAGGGCCGCGCCGAAAGCACCCGCCAGCACGACCAGACCTGCAACGCATCGGCATTGACCACGACCCCGCCCGCGCCCGCCGCGATCTCGAGCGCAAGCGCCGATTTGCCGCTGGCCGTCGGCCCGGCGATCAGAACCGGCCGATCGGCGGGGATTTTTGCGGCAATTGCGGTCATTTACCCTGTTTTCCCCTGCGTGGCCGAAGCGAAACGAAAATTCCCCCCAAAGCAGGGAATTCCCGAGGTTGAACCCGCCCGCCATTTGCGACATTTTGCGGCGCAATGACAACCGCAAGATTGGGGGCCCCGAGATGACTGTCGAGAATGAACCGGCGGTGAAATACAAACGCGTTCTGCTGAAGATCTCGGGCGAGGCGCTGATGGGCGACCAGGGCTACGGCCTGCACCCGCCGACCGTCGCCCGCATCGCGCGCGAGGTCAAGACGGTCCATGACATGGGCGTCGAGATCTGCATGGTGATCGGCGGCGGCAATATCTTCCGCGGCCTCGCGGGCTCGGCGCAGGGCATGGAGCGCACCACCGCCGACTATATGGGCATGCTCGCCACCGTGATGAACGCGCTCGGCATGCAGGCGCAGCTCGAGGCGCTCGACATCCACACCCGGGTGATCTCGGCGATCCCGATGGATCAGGTCTGCGAACCCTATATCCGCCGCCGCGCCGTGCGCCACCTCGAGAAGAAGCGCATCTGCATCTTCGCCGCCGGCACCGGCAACCCCTATTTCACCACCGATACCGCCGCCACGCTGCGCGCCAACGAGATGAACTGCGAGGCGATCTTCAAGGGCACCAAGGTCGATGGCGTCTACGACAAGGACCCGAAGAAATTCGACGACGCCAAGCGCTACGACACCGTCTCCTATGACGAGGTCTTGCAAAAGAACCTCGGCGTGATGGATGCCTCCGCGATTGCGCTCGCGCGCGACAACAACCTGCCGATCATCGTCTTCTCGCTCGACGAGCCAGGCGGCTTCCGCGGGATTCTCGCGGGGCAGGGCACCTATACCCGCGTGCAGGGCTGACCGGCGGCGCCCCGCCTATCCCTTTCATCTTGCCCCAAATATCTCGGGGGTTCGGGGGCAGCGCCCCCGTTCCCCCTACCCACAGGGCCGAAAGCCCGCTACAACCACTCCGAATGCAAAGACCCCGGGAGGACCCATGTCCGACGAACTCGAAATCGACACCGACGACCTCGAACGCCGCATGGAAGGCGCGATGGCCTCGCTCAAACATGAATTCGGCACGCTGCGCACCGGCCGCGCCTCGGCCACCATGGTCGAGCCGGTGATGGTCGACGCCTATGGCCAGCTCACGCCGATCAACCAGGTCGGCACGATCAACGTCCCCGAGCCGCGGATGGTCACCATCAACGTCTGGGACAAGGGCATGGTCGCCAAGGTCGAAAAGGCGATCCGCGATTCCGGCCTCGGCATCAACCCGCAGACCAACGGCACGATCGTGATGCTGCCGATCCCCGAGCTCAACGAGGAGCGCCGCAAGGAGCTCACCAAGGTCGCCGCCCAATATGCCGAACACGCCCGCGTCGCGATCCGCAACGTGCGCCGCGACGGCATGGACCAGATCAAGAAGGCCAAGGGCAACGGCATGTCGGAAGACGATGTGAAGTTCTGGGAAGCCGAGGTCGAGGAGCTCACCAAGAAGCATATCGCGGTGATCGACAAGGCGCTCGAGGCCAAACAAGCCGAGATCATGCACGTCTGAGGCCCGGCCTCGCAGCGAAAGGCCTCCCCATGGCGCGCAAATCCGCTCCCGTTGCCCCCGCCGACCCCGAGGCGCCGATCTGTGGCGTCGATTACGGCGTCGCGCATGTGGCGATCATCATGGACGGTAACGGCCGCTGGGCCACCAACCGCGGCTGGCCGCGCCTCGCCGGCCACCGCCGCGGCGCCGAGCGCATCAAGCAGATCGTGCGCACCGCGCCCGACATGGGCGTGCGCTACCTCACCGTCTACGCTTTCTCGACCGAGAACTGGAAGCGCTCGACCGAGGAAGTGCTTGGTCTGATGGGGATTTTCGCGCGCTACATCGAGAAGGAGGCCGATGAGCTGGCCTCGCTCGGCGTGCGGATGCGCTTCATCGGCGAACGCGGGCGGCTCGATGGCAAGCTCGCGCGTCTGATGGGCGGAATCGAGGAGCGCACCAAGGACAACACCCGCCTGACGCTGACCGTCGCGATCAACTACGGCGGGCGCAATGAGCTTGCCCGCGCCGCGGCGCGGCTCGCGCGTGACCATGCCGCGGGGCTGATCTCGGCGGAGGATCTGGGCGAAGAGGCGCTCGCCGCGCGGCTCGATACCGTGGGCCTGCCCGACCCCGATCTCGTGATCCGCACCTCGGGCGAGACGCGGACCTCGAATTTCCTCGCCTGGCAGGCGGCCTATGCCGAATATGAATTCACCGAGACGCTCTGGCCCGAATTCACCCCCGAGGAGCTCGCCAAGATCCTGAGCCGCTTTGGCACCCGCGACCGGCGTTTCGGCGGGGCCAAGGCATGAGCGCAGGCGGCACAGCCGGCGCGGGGGCGGGCGGCGGCGGCCGCTGGGGCGATCTGCGCGCGCGCACGCTCTCGGCGCTGGCGATGGTGGTGGTTGGCGGCGGCGCGATCTGGGCGGGCGGGATCGCTTTCGCCGCGCTCGCGGTGCTCGTCACCGGGCTGATGATCTGGGAGCTCGCCGCGATGACCGCGCCCGCGCGCCCGGGCAATGCCAAGCTCATCGGCCTGATCGGCGCGGGCGCGCTGGCGGCGGTGTTGTTCCGCCATGACCCGTTCCTGATGCCGCTTCTGGCGCTGCCCTCGATGCTGCTCACCGTCGGCGCGCGCCGCGACAAGCCGCTCGCCTCGGTCTATGCGCTCGCGATCATGCTCACCGGCTACGGGCTCGTGGCGCTGCGCCAGGGCTTCGGCTCGGCCGAGATCCTGTGGCTGATCGCGCTCGTCATCGCCTCCGATATCGCGGGCTATTTCGTCGGCCGCGCGGTCGGCGGGCCGAAATTCTGGCCCGCGATCAGCCCGAAGAAAACCTGGTCGGGCACGGTGGCGGGCTGGGTCGGCGCGGGGCTCGTCGGGGCGGCCTTCATGGCGTTTGCGGGGCCGCACCTGCTCCTGTGGCTCTCGCCCGTCTTCGCGCTCGCCGGCCAGATGGGCGATATCGCGGAGAGCTGGCTCAAGCGGCGCGCGGGCGTCAAGGACAGCTCGACGCTGATCCCGGGCCACGGCGGCGTGCTCGACCGGTTCGACGCGCTGATCGGGGCGGTGATGGCGGTGCTCGTCGTGCGCCTCGTGCTCACGGCGCTCTGAAAGGAAAGATCATGCGCAGGGTTTCGGTTTTTGGCGCCACCGGCTCGATCGGGGTGAATACGCTCGATTTGCTGACCCGCCAGGGCGGCGCGGAGGCCTATCAGGTGGTCGCGCTGACCGGCGGGCGCAATGTCGATCTCCTGGCAAGCCAGGCCCGCAGCCTGCGCGCCGAGATCGCGGTGACGGCCCATGAAGACTGCCTGCCCGCGCTGCGCGCCGCACTCCATGGCTCCGGGATCGAGGCCGCGGCGGGGGCGGGGGCGCTCGTCGAGGCGGCCGAGCGGCCCGCCGATTGGGTGATGAGCGCGATCGTCGGCGCCGCCGGCCTCGCGCCGGGCTTTGCCGCGCTCAAACATGGCACGACGCTCGCGCTCGCCAACAAGGAGAGCCTGGTGACCGCCGGGCCGCTGCTGCTGGCCGAGGCGGCGCGGCACGGCGCGCGGATCCTGCCGGTCGACAGCGAACATTCCGCCGTTTTTCAGGCGCTCGTCGGCGAGGAGATCTCGGCGGTCGAGCGGGTGATCATCACCGCCTCGGGCGGCGCCTTCCGCGATTGGCCGCTCGAGCGGCTGGCCCGTGCCACCGTCGCCGAGGCCTCGACCCATCCGAATTGGGCGATGGGCCAGCGGATCACGATCGACAGCGCCTCGATGTTCAACAAGGCGCTCGAAGTCATTGAAACCAAGGAATATTTCCAGATCGCGCCGGAGAAGATCGAGGTTCTCGTCCACCCCGAGAGCCTCGTGCATGCGCTGGTGGGCTTCGCCGATGGCGCGCTGATGGCGCATCTGGGCGCGCCCGATATGCGCCATGCGATCGGCTATGCGCTGAACTGGCCCGCGCGGCGCGATCTGCCCGTCGCGCGGCTCGATCTCGCCGCGATCGGCGCGCTCACCTTCCGCGCCCCCGATCTGACCCGCTTCCCCGCGCTGGCGCTCGCGCGTGAGGTGATGGCGATCGGCGGCACCGCGGGCGCGGCTTTCAACGCCGCCAAGGAGGCCGCGCTCGATGCCTTCATCGCCGGCCAGATCGGCTTTCTCGACATGGCGCGGGGCGTCGAAAGCGTGCTCTCTGAAATGTCAGCGCGCCAGGGCCTTGGAAATGTCGCGATCAGCCTCGATAACGTCATGGCAACCGATGCGGAGGCGCGCGCGCGCCTTCACCAAAGCATTTCGAGCGGAAAGGTCTGAGTTTTGGACATCTTGCCGGGCTTCCTGAGCGCCCTCTGGACGGTGGGCTCCTTTGTCGTCGCGCTGTCGATCATCGTGGCGGTGCATGAATATGGCCATTACATCGTCGGGCGCTGGTCGGGGATCAAGGCGGAGGTGTTCTCGCTCGGCTTCGGGCCGAAGCTCGTCTCGCGCGTCGATCGGCGCGGCACCCGCTGGCAGATCGCCGCGATCCCGCTCGGGGGCTATGTGAAATTCCTCGGCGATGCCAATGCGGCCTCGGCGGGCACCGATGCCGAAGCCGTCGCGGGGCTTTCGCCCGAGGAGCTGCGCGCCACGATGGCGGGGGCGCCGCTCTGGGCGCGGGCCGCGACCGTCGCGGCGGGGCCGGTTTTCAACTTCCTGCTCTCGATCGCGGTGATCGCGGGGCTGATGCTCTACTCCGGCACCGCGACCGATGAGCCCACCGTGGGCGATATCGTGGCGCTGCCCGAGGGCTCGGGGGGCCTGCGCGCGGGCGACCGGATCGTCGCGGTCGAGGGGCTCGCGACGCCCGATTATGCCGCGCTGAACAAGGCCGCCGATGCCGCGCCCGCCGCGACGGCGACGCTGCGCTACCGGGTTGCGCGCGAAGGCGGCGAGACCGAGATCGAGGGCCCGCAGCTCCTGCCGCCGCGGCTCGCCGGCGTCACCCCGCAATCGGCGGCCTATGCGGCCGATCTTCGGGCGGGCGATGTGATCACCGCGGTCGATGGCCGCCCGGTCTGGCGCTTCGAGACGCTGCGCGAGATCGTCGGCGCGGGCGATGGCGCGCCGCTCACGCTCTCGATCTGGCGCCCCGAGGCGGTGGACGAGGGCGCCGCGGGCAGCCCGGCCGCGCTGCCGGGCACGCGTTTCGAGGTCACGCTCACCCCCAAACGCACCGATCTGCCGCTGCCCGAGGGCGGCTTCGAGACCCGCTGGCTGATCGGCGCGACCGGCTCCTTCGCCTTCGAGCCCGAGACCCGCGCGACCGGCCTTGGCGAGGCGCTCACCGGCGCGGTCGCCACCACCTGGACGATCGTCACCACCTCGCTCTCGGGGCTGTGGAGCATGATCGCGGGCGAGATTTCCTCGTGCAACCTGCATGGCGCGATCGGCATCGCCGAGGGCTCGGCGGCGGCGGCGAAATCGGGGATGCCCGATTTCATCTGGTTCATCGCGATGCTCTCGACGGCGGTGGGCTTCCTCAACCTCTTTCCGATCCCGATGCTCGATGGCGGGCATCTGATGTTCTACACCTGGGAAGCGGTGGCGGGCAAACCGCCCTCGGAAAAGGTCTTCAACGGGCTGATGGCGCTCGGCATGGCGCTGGTCTTCACGATGATGATCTTCGGGCTCTCGAACGATCTCCTCTGCCCCTGAGCCCGCCCCGGCCGGACCACCGAAAGGGCGCCCGCGGGCGCCCTTTGATTTTCGCGCCGCCGCGCCTCATTTCGGCCCCATTCCACCGGTAATGAGTGCAGGAGAGCCGAAGTCTGGAGGATGGTGCGATGCAAATGGTGTTGAACGAAGGCGTGCGCGGCCTGTCGGCGATGGTCGAGCTGAACCTCGACCGAATCCTGGTGCCGCTTGCGATCCTCGTGGCGCTCGCCGCGGGCACGCTGCTCGGCGCGCAGCTGATCGACGTGATCACCCCCGAGATGTTGCCGGCTCAGGTCTGAGGCAAAAACGCCGCAAAACCGGCGGAAATCTGCTCTCTCGAAAGGCGCGGGCCCTCCCGCGCCTTCGCGTTTTGACAAGCCCCGTCTTTCCCGCTAGTCACGTCTGTGAAGGGCGCAAACCGCGCGAAAACGGGGACTGACGATGAAACATCTGCTGCAGCGCGGCGCCGGTCGGAGCATCACTGCGGAACTGTCCAAACGGGCGGCAATTTTGCTTTCTGTGGCAATGGTTTGCACCGCGACGCCGCAGTTCGCCGAGGCCCAGAACTATCAGTTCTCGGCGCTGAAAATCGTCGGCAACGAGCGGATCGAGCCCGCCACGATCATCTCCTACGCCGGAATCGCCCGCGGCAAGACGATCAGCTCGGGCGATCTGAACGACGCCTATCAGCGCCTGCAGGGCTCGGGCCTGTTTGAATCGGTCGAGATCGCGCCGCAGGGCGGCACTCTGGTGATCACCGTCAAGGAATACCCGACCGTCAATGTCGTGAACTTCGAGGGCAACAAGCGGCTGAAGGATGAAAACCTCGGCAAGCTCGTCTCGACCCAGCCGCGCAAGGTGTTCTCGCCCGCGCTCGTCGAGGCCGATGCCGCCGCCATCGCCAAGGCCTATGCCGAGGCCGGCCGGATCAACGTCTCGGTCAACCCGAAGGTGATCAAGCGCGACAACAACCGCGTCGATGTCGCCTTCGAGATCACCGAGGGCAAGGTCACCGAGGTCGAGCGGCTCTCCTTCACCGGCAACCGCGCCTATACCGACCGCCGCCTGCGCCAGGTGGTCAACACCAAACAGGCCGGCGTCTTCCGCACCCTGATCCAGCGCGACACCTATGTCGCCGATCGCGTCGCCTATGACCGCCAGCTGCTGACCGATTTTTACCATTCGCGCGGCTATGTCGATGTGCAGGTCACCGGCGTCTCTTCGGAAATGACCCGCGCGCGCGATGGCGTGTTCATGACCTTCAACATCCGCGAAGGCCAGCAGTTCAAATTCGGCAAGATCACCACCAGCTCGGAGATCGAGGGCCTCGACGCCGCCGAGTTCCAGAAACAGGCCAAGATCCGCGAAGGCGTGGTCTATTCGCCCAATGCGATCGACCTCGCCGTGACCCGGATGGAAGAGCTCGCGCTGCGCAAGGGCGCGCAATTCGTCCGCGTCGAGCCGCGCGTGACCCGCAATGACCGCGACCAGACGCTCGATATCGATTTCGCGCTGATCCGCGGCCCGCGCGTCTTCGTCGAGCGGATCGACATCGAGGGCAACACCACCACCCAGGACCAGGTGATCCGGCGCGAATTCCACACCGCCGAGGGCGATGCCTTCAACCCGCGCGAGATCAAGAACTCCGCCGAACGGATCCGCGCGCTCGGTTTCTTCGAGGATGCGCAGGTCGACAGCAAACAGGGCTCCGGCCCCGATCAGGTCGTCGTCGATGTGAACGTCAAGGAACAGCCGACCGGCTCGCTCTCCTTCGGCGCGAGCTACGGCAAATCGGCCGGGATCGGCGCGGCGGTCTCGCTCGAGGAGCAGAACTTCCTCGGCCGCGGCCAATATCTCGGCATCTCGCTCGCCACCACCTCGGGCACCAAGCAAAACCAGATCAAGTTCATCGAACCCTATCTGCTGGGCCGCGATCTGCAGGGCAAATTCAACCTCTGGTACAATACCTCCGAGGATGACAGCTCGGAATATTCGACCCGCTCGATCGGCATCTCGCCGGCGATCGAATTCCCGCTGTCGCAAAACGGCCGGCTCGAGCTGCGCTATACCTATTCGCGCGACAAGATCTATGATGTCGAACAGATCGCCGACCCCGATGGCGATGGCATCTTCTCCGGCTCCTCGCCGGTGCTTTATGCCGAAGAGCTGAAGGGCGAGCGCGCGAAATCGGCCTTTGGCTACACCTATAGCTATGACACGCGCCTGACCGGGCTCGACCCGCGCTGGGGCTTCACCTTCGATCTCAACCAGGATCTGGCGGGCTTTGGCGGCGATGTCGATGCGCTGACCACGACCGCGCTCGCCCGCGTCGAGCGCAAGGTCTGGCAAGAAGAGGTGACGCTGCGCGCCGAGATCGAGGGCGGCGCGGTGCATGCGCGCTCGGGCTCGAACCTGATCCTGCTCGACCGCTTCACCGGCAACGGCAAGATCCGCGGCTTCGAGACCAACGGCTATGGCCCGCGCGACCTCAACGCGCCCAACCAGGATGCGCTCGGCGGCAAATATTTCGCCGCCGTCCGGCTCGAGACCGAATTCCCGGTCGGCCTGCCGGAGGAATATGGCGTGCATGGCGGGCTGTTCCTCGATGCGGGCTCGGTCTGGGGGCTCGACGATACCGCGGGCGCCTGCGCGACGCCCGTGACCTCGGTCTGCGCGGGCTCGATCGACGACGGGCTGAACTGGCGCTCGGCGGTCGGCTTCTCGGTGTTCTGGGATACGATGCTCGGGCCGCTGCGCTTCAACTTCTCGAAGGCGATCAAGAAAGAGGACTACGACAAGGAACAGTCCTTCGACATGACGATCTCGACGAAGTTCTGAGCCGATGGCGCGGCGCGGGGCAGGGACGGCGGCGCTCGGGGGGCGGATCGCGGGCGCGCTGGCGCTCGGCGCGCTGCTTCTGGCCGCACCCGCCGCGCCCGCCCAGACCCCGGTCGATGTGCCGCCCGGCGCGCAGATCCTGACCCTCGACTGGGAAGAGCTCTATGACGGCTCGGCCTGGGGCAAGCGGGTGCAGGCCGAGATCGCCGCCGAGGGCGCCGCGCTCACCGCCGAGAACAACCGCATCGCCGATGATCTCGTCGCCGAGGAAAAAGCCCTCACCGACCGCCGCGCCGGCATGGAGCCCGCCGCCTTCCGCACCGAGGCGCAGGCCTTCGACAAGAAAGCGACCGAGATCCGCGCCGCGCAAAACGCCAAGGCCGAGGCGCTCAACCGCCGCTTCGAGGCCGAACGGCAGGCCTTCATCGCCGCGCTCGTGCCGCTGCTCGACGGCTTTCTGGCCGAGCACAAGGCGGCGATGGTGATCGACCGGCGGGTGATCATCCGCGCGCTGGCGGGGATCGACGTGACCGACGAGCTGATCGCGCTCGCCGACGAGAAACTGGGCGCGGGCCAGCCTGCCGCCACCCCCGCCACCCCCGAATAACCCGCGCGGCGCCTCAATTCTTGCCAAGCCTGCCCGGGGTTGCTAGCAAGTGGCTGACCGCGCCCGAGCGCGCCCCAGATCGACGGAGATCCGATGACCGAAGCTGCCCCCCACACCACCGCCGATCTCGATCTGATCAAGAAGATCATCCCGCATCGCTATCCGTTCCTCCTCGTCGACAAGGTGCGCGATATCGTGCCGAACGAGACCGCCGTGGGGATCAAGATGGTCACCGCCAACGAGCCCCATTTCGAGGGCCATTTCCCGGCGAAACCGATCATGCCGGGGGTGTTGATCATCGAGGCGCTGGCGCAGACCGCGGCGGTGCTCGTCGGCGTGTCGATGGATGTGATCGGCAAGGATCTGCTGACCTATTTCATGGGCATCGACAAGGCCAAGTTCCGCCGCATGGTGGTGCCGGGCGATTGTCTTGAGCTGCATGTCAAGGCGCTGCGCGGCGGCGGCAAGATCTGGAAATTCGAGGGCCGGGCGCTGGTCGAGGGCGAGCTCGCGGCCTCGGCCGAGTTCACCGCGATGATGGATCTGAAGGGCTGATCGCGATGATCGACCCCTCCGCCAAGATCCACCCTGCGGCGGTGATCGAGCCCGGCGCGGTGATCGGCCCCGAGTGCGAGATCGGCCCGTTTTGCGTGATCGGCCCCGAGGTGCGGCTTGGGCGCGCGGTGCGGCTGCAAAGCCATGTGGTGATCGCGGGCGATACCGAGATCGGCGACGAGACCTCGGTCTTCCCCTTCGCCTCGCTCGGCCAGATCCCGCAAGACCTTAAATTCAAAGGCGAAAAGACCCGCCTTGTGATCGGGGCGCGCAACCGCATCCGCGAATATGTGACGATGAACGCCGGCACCGAGGGCGGCGGCGGCGTGACACGTGTGGGTGATGACGGGCTCTTCATGGCGAACTGTCACGTCGCCCATGATGTCACGATCGGCAACCGGGTGATCCTCGTCAATTCGGTCGCGGTGGCGGGGCATTGCCATCTCGAGGATGACGTGATCGTCGGCGGGCTCTCGGGGGTGCATCAATGGGTGCGCATCGGGCGCGGCGCGATCATCGGCGCGCTCTCGATGGTGACCTCGGATGTGATCCCGCATGCGCTCGTGGCCGGGCCGCGGGCGGGGCTCGAGGGGCTCAACCTCGTCGGCCTGAAGCGCCGCGGCACGCCGCGCGCCGAGATCAGCGCGCTGCGCGAGCTCTACATGGCGCTCTCGGAGGGCAATTTCCGCGAACAGGCCCGCAAGCTCCATGACGAGGGCGTCGAGGGCGATCTCGCCCGCGAGGTGCTCGATTTCATCCTCGGTCCCTCGGACCGCAGCTTCCTGACGCCGCGATGAGCGCAGATGTGGCGCTGATCGCGGGGACGGGGGCGCTGCCGGGGCTTCTGGCGGCGGCGCGGCCGGGGATGCTGATCTGTGAACTCCATGGCTTTGCCTGCGCGGTCGCGGGCGCCGAGCCGCTCGTCTTCCGCATCGAACGGCTGGTGCCCTTCCTCGACACGCTGGTCGAGCGCGGCATCACCCAGGTCTGTTTCGCCGGCGCGATCCGGCGCCCGCGGCTCGAGCCCGAGCTTTTCGACATGCGCACCGCGAGCCTCGTGCCGCGGCTTCTGCCGGCGTTTCAGGCGGGCGATGATGCGAGCCTGCGCGCGGTGATCGGGCTCTTCGAGGAGTGGGGGCTCGAGGTCGTCGGCGCCGATCAGATCGCGCCCGCGCTCGTGCCCGGGGCGGGGCTCCTCGCGGGCGCGCCCTCGGAGGCCGATACCCGAGACGCCGCGCGCGCGGCCGAGATCGTCGCGGCGCTTGGCGCGGCCGATGTGGGGCAGGGCGCGGTGGTGGCGCAGGGCCTCTGTCTTGCGGTGGAAAGCCTGCCCGGCACCGATGCGATGCTCGCCTTCGCGGGCGCTCATCGCGCGATCCTGCCCGAGCCCGCGGGCGCGCGCGGGGTGTTTTACAAGGCGCCCAAACCCGGCCAGGACCGGCGCGTCGATCTGCCCGCGATCGGGCCGCAAACGGTGGCGAACGCCGCCGCCGCGGGCCTTGCGGGGATCGCCTTCGAGGCCGGGGGGATCTTGCTCCTCGACCGCGAGGAAACCATCAAAGCCGCTGAAAACGCAGGAGTTTTCCTATGGGCGCGGGAGGCTTGAAGCTTTTTCTGATCGCCGGCGAGGCCTCGGGCGACAAGCTCGGGGCGGCGTTGATGGCGGGGCTGAAAAGCCTCGCGCCGGGGGTCAGTTTCGCGGGCGTCGGCGGGCCCTTGATGGCGGCCGAGGGGCTCGAGAGCCTCTTCCCGATGGAGGAGCTGTCGGTGATGGGCCTCGTCGAGGTGCTGCCGAAATACCGCGCCCTCAAACGCCGCATCGCCGAGACCGCCGAGGCCGTCGCCGGTTTTGCCCCCGATGCGCTGATCACCATCGACAGCCCGGATTTCTGCCTGCGCGTCGCGCGGGCCGCGCGTGCGGCGCGGCCGGAGCTGCGCACGATCCATTATGTCGCGCCCTCGGTCTGGGCCTGGCGGCCCGGGCGGGCGGCGAAAATGGCCGAGGTCATCGACCATGTGCTCGCGCTTTTGCCCTTCGAGCCGCCCTATATGGAGGCCGCGGGGATGAGCTGCGATTTCGTCGGCCACCCGGTCGTGGCCGAGCCGCGCGCGAGCCGCGCCGAGGCGGCGGCCTTCCGCGAGACCCATATGATCGGCCCCGAACAGCCCTTGGTGCTGTGCCTGCCGGGTTCGCGTCGGGGCGAGGTCGCGCGCCTCGGGCCGCGGTTCGATGAGGCGCTGATCCGGCTGCGCGACCGCGAGCCGGGGCTGCGGGTGGTGCTGCCGACCGTGCGCGGCGTGGCGCCGCTCGTGCGCGAGATGACCGCGCGCTGGCCGGTCGCGCCGATCGTCGTCGAGGAGACGGCCGACAAGCGCGCGGCCTTCGCCGCCGCCGATCTCGCGCTCGCGGCCTCGGGCACGGTCAGCCTCGAGCTCGCCGCGAACCGCACGCCGATGGTGATCGCCTATGACGCGAATTTCCTGACCTGGCATATCGCCTCGCGGATGGTGAAGATCGACACGGTGACGCTGGTCAATCTGGTCTCCGAGACCCGGGCGGTGCCGGAGTTCCTCGGCCCGCGCTGCCGGCCCGGGCTGATCGCGACGGCGCTTTTCGAGCTATTGGAGAACGCGGGCGCGCGCGGCGCGCAGGCGGCGGCGATGGAGGTGACGATGGCGCGGCTGGGCGAGGGCGGCGAGGCGCCGGGGCTGCGCGCGGCGCGCTCGGTGCTTGCGAAGCTTGGATGAAGAACGACGCGTAAGCTCTTGATTATCCTCGCACTTGCCCTGACTTCGCCGGCGGGCATGGCGGCTACGCCCGACCCGGCCGCAGGCGCCGCCGCCTATCAGAAGGCCTGCGCGCGCTGTCATCGCGACCCGGCGAAACTCGTGGCGCAAAGCGCGGGGGCGCGCACGGCCGAGGATTTCGCGGCCTGGCTCAGCGCCTATCTTGCCACGCACCACACCCCCGGCCCGCAGGCCGCCGCCGATATCGCCGCCTGGCTCGCCCTGCGCTGATCAGCGCTCCATCGGCACCACATCGACCGCCTGATGGCTCTCATGCGCGCCCGCCGTGCGCAGCGCGCCCAGCACCGGCGCGACATCGGAATAATCGCGCCCGATCGCCACGGTGATGTAATCGAGCCCGGCGGGCTGGTCATTCGTCGGGTCGAACTCGACCCAGCCCATCTGCGCCCCCGCCCAAGCCCGCACCCAGGCATGCATCGCATCGGCGCCCTCGAGGCGCGGCTGGCCGGGCGGCGGGAAGGTGCGCAAAAACCCCGAGACATAGCCCGCCGGGATGCCGAGCCCGCGCAGGCCCGCGATCATCACCTGCGCGAAATCCTGGCACACGCCATGGCGCGCGGTGAAGGCCTCGAGCGGCGCGGTGTCGACGGTGGTGGCCTCGGCGTCAAAGCGCATCTCGCGGTGAAGCGCGCGGCCGATCGCCTCGATCGCGGCGAAGGCGGTCATGCCCGGGGTGATCAGCGCGCGGGCGAAGGCGGTGATCTCGGGCACCGGGCGGATCCGCGGCGAGGCGCCGAGGAAATGGTGGGGCGCCTGCGGGGCGAGGCTTTGCTCGGCCGCGATCTCGGCGGCAAGGCCCGCGAGCGGCGGCGAGAGGTCAAGCACGGGAGGGGGCGCGGCGCGCTCGACGGTGGCGGTGAGGGTGAAGGCCGCGGCCGAGATCGGCTTGTGCCAGGCGACCGAGGTCATCGCATTGCCGAAGAAATCGAGGCTGTCGCGGCGTTCATCGGGGAGCGGGTCGATGCTCAGGAGCCGGCGCGTCACGCGCTGGGTGCCGGGCGCATCCGAGGGCAAGAGCCGCAGCAGGTTGCGCGTGTGATCGGCGGGGGCGGCGTAGCTGTAATCGATCACGAGGCGGATGTCGTAACGCATGGGCCCCTCAGCGCAGATAGGCGGTTGTGAGCAGATCGGAGGCCGCCGCGATCTCGCCGCGCAGCGCGATCAGCCGCTCGGAGGTGATCTCGCGCGGCTCGGCCACCTGCAGCGCGCTCTGGATCGGCACGAGCGCGCGCGAGAGCGGCGCGAGGCGGCCGTTCGTCACCGCATCGGGCAGCGCCATCGCGAGCGCCCGCATCCGCTGGATCTGGAACAGGATCGAGCGCGGGTTGTCGCCGTCGAGCGCGAGCAGGTCGATCACCGTATCGCGCGAGGTCTCGACGCGGTAGCGGCGCTGGTGGGTGATCACGCTGTCGGCGACCTCGACGGCAATGTCGAGCGAGCCCGCCGGCGCCTGCGGATCGGCAAAGACCGTAAGCATCGCCGCCAGCGCATCGGCGCGTTCGAGCGCGCGGCCGAAGCTGAGGAACCGCCAGCCCGAGAAGCGATACATGTTTTCATGCACGAGGCCGGAAAAGCCGGTGATCTTGCGCACCAGAACCGACATCGCGCGCGCGCAATCATCGCCCGGGCGCGCGGTGCGGCTCATCTGGCGGGCGGTTTTCACCAGATCGCCGAGCGCCGCCCAGCCATCTGTGGAGAACCGGTCGCGCACCTTCGCCGCACAGCCCCGCGCGATCTCGATGCGCCCGATCAGCGCCTCGGGGATCGGCTCGTCGAGCGTGTAACCATAGGGCGCGAGGAAGCTCTCGAGCGCCTTGAGCCGCGGGTCGGCGGGGTTGTCGGTGGCGGCGAGGCGCAGGTGATAGGCGCGGATCAGCCGGATCGCATCCTCGGTGCGCTCGACATAGCGGCCGAGCCAGTAGAGATTGTCGGCCGCGCGCGAGGGCAGCGTGCCCGAGGTGGTCCGGCGGAACTCGGTGCTGGGCGGGATCAGGGTTTCGGGCTTCACCGGCTGATCGGCGACCACCCAGACATCGGCGACGGAGCCGCCGCGCTGCATGGCGAGCGCGCCCGCATCGCCCGTGCGCCCGATCCGCGCATAGCCGCCCTTCATGAACTGCCAGCCCGAGGGGGTGCGCGCGGCAAAGACCCGCACCGTCATCGGCCGCGGCAGCACGCGCCCGCCGGCCTCGGTCTCGACCCAGGCGGGCGTGGTGGAGAGCGTCACCGCCTCCTGACCGACGAGCTGGCCGCCCTCCTGGGTGAGCCAGTCGGCGATGCTCTCTCGCGCGCTGTCGCGGAATTTCGTGCCAAGCGCGGTGGTGGCGCCCAGATCGAAGGGCAGATCGACCGCATAGGCCGAGCCGATCATCATCCGCGCGGCGTTTTGCTCGACATAGGCGCGCTCGGGCCCGCCGCCGCACCACCAGGTCGCGATATTGGGGATCGCGAGCGGCTTGCCGGTCAGCACCTCGGCGATGCGCGGCCAAAACGCCATCATCGCGCGGATCTCGAGCACGCCCGAGCCGAGCGCATTGACCATCGCCAGATTGCCCTGCCGCACCGCCTCCATCAGCCCCGGCGCGCCGATCTGGCTCGTGGGGTCAAGCTCGAGCGGGTCGGCGAAGGCCGCGTCGATCCGCCGCCAGAGCACGCCCAAGGGCTGCGGCCCCATGATCGTGCGCACCATCGCCTGACCGTCCTCGACCAGAAGATCCTCGCCCTCGAGCAGCATCATGCCGAGGTAGCGCGCGATATAGGTCTGCTCGAAATAGGTGTCGTTCGAGGGGCCGGGCGTCAGGATCGCGGTGCCGCGCTCGCGCCCGCCGGGGCCCTGCGCGAGCCCCGTCATCGCGGTGCGGAAGGCGCCGAAAAAGCCCGCCAGCCGATGGATATGGGCGCGCGGGAAGCGCTCGGGGAAGATCCGCCCGGTCGCCATCCGGTTTTCGAGCGCAAAGCCCGCCCCCGAGGGCGCCTGCGTGCGATCGCCCAGCACGAACCACGACCCGTCGGGCGAGCGGCCGATCTCGAAGGCGAGAAAATGCAGGTAATGCCCGCCCTTCGGCGCCACCCCGACCATCGGGCGCAGCCATTGCCGCGAGCCCGCGATGAGCTCCGCCGGCAGATGGCCCTCGGCGACGAGCCGCCCCGGCCCGTAGAGATCGGCCATCACCCGCTCGAGCAGATCGGCGCGCTCGGCCAGCCCCGCGCAGATCCCCTCCCATTCGCGCTCGTGCAAGATCACCGGGATATGCGAGAGCGGCCATTCGCGCTCGGCCAGCGGGTCGTTGGAATATTGCCGGAAGAACACCCCCGCATCGCGCAGATACTGGTTGCCGCGCTCGAACCGCGCGGCGATCTCGGCATCGCTCAGGCGGGTGAAGCGCTCCACGAAGCGGCGCCACACCGGGCGCATCTGGCCTTGGGCGTCGAAGAGTTCATCCGCGACGCCCGGGGTCAGGCCATAGGCCGCAAACAGGTCTTGCGGCGGGGTTTTCTGCGCTTCGGCCATCGGGGGCACCGGCTCCTGAGAGGTCAGACGAGCCCTATGGGCCGCCGCAGATCAAGCGTCAACGGGAATTCCGGGTGCGGGATCTCCGTTGCCGGGGTGTAGCTGCCTCCGGTATGACCCCACGGCTCGAACCGCGCAAGCCTGCGCGCCTCGGCCTCATAGGCATTGACCGGGAAGGTGTCGTAATTGCGCCCGCCGGGGTGGGCGACGTGATAGGTGCAGCCCGCCAGCGCGCGGCCCGTCCAGTCATCATAGATGTCGAAGGTGAGCGGCGCGTTGACCGGCAAGACCGGGTGCAGCGCCTCTGCCGGCTGCCAGGCCTTGAAGCGCACGCCGCCGACCGAGACGCCGGAGGTCTGGGTGCGGGCCAAGGGCACGGGGCGGCGGTTCACCATGACGCGGTAACGATCCTGATGCAGCGTGGTCAGTTTCACCTGAAGTCTCTCGACAGAACTGTCGGTATAGCGAACGGTTCCCCCGATCGCGCCGGTTTCGCCCAGAACATGCCAGGGCTCGAGCGCCTGGCGCAGCTCGAGATGCACGCCCTCCGCCGCGATCTGGCCGCAGAACGGGAAGCGGAACTCGGCCTGCGCCTCGAACCAGACCGGGTCCATCTCGAAACCGTGGTGCTTGAGATCGGCCAAGAGCGAGAGCAGATCCTCCCAGAGGTAATGGGGCAGCATGAACCGGTCATGCAGCACCGTGCCCCAGCGCACCGGCCGGCCCTTGACCGGCGCCTTCCAGCACCGCGCGATGATCGCGCGCAACAAAAGCTGCTGAGCGAGCGACATCCGCGGATGCGGCGGCATCTCGAAGCCGCGGAACTCGACAAGGCCGAGCCGGCCGGTCGGCCCGTCGGGCGAGTAGAGCTTGTCGATGCAGATCTCGGCGCGGTGGGTGTTGCCGGTGACATCGGTGAGCATGTTGCGCAGCAGCCGGTCGATCAGCCAGGGCGGCGGCAAGGGCCCGCCCGCAACCGGGTCGCCGATCTGGCTGAGCGCGATCTCGAGCTCATAGAGCGTGTCGTGGCGCGCCTCGTCGATGCGCGGGGCCTGCGAGGTCGGGCCGATGAAGAGGCCGGAGAAGAGATAGCTCAGCGAGGGGTGGCGCTGCCAGATCAGGATCAGCGATTTGAGCAGATCGGGGCGGCGCAGGAACGGGCTGTCATTGGGCGTGGCGCCGCCGACGACGACATGGTTGCCGCCGCCCGTGCCGGTATGGCGCCCGTCGATCATGAATTTATCCGCGCCGAGCCGCGAGAGCCGCGCCTCCTCATAGATCGCCTCGGTGGTGGCGACGCACTCCTCCCAGCTCGAGGCGGGGTGGATATTGACCTCGATCACGCCCGGGTCGGGCGCCACGCGGATCACGTTGAGGCGCGCATCATGGGGCGGCGCATAGCCCTCGATATGGATCGGCAGGCCGAGATCGGCGGCGGTCGCCTCGGCCGCGGCGATGATCTCGAGATAGTCCTCGAGCGTGTCGCAGGGCGGCATGAAGAGGCAAAGCTTGCCGTCGCGCGGCTCGATGGCGAGGGCGGTGCGCACCCAGCCGCCCGCGGGGTCGACACCCTCGCCCAGATGGGCGTCCTGCGGCATCCATTTTTGCCGCTCGGCGGGCTTGGCGCCGGCGGTGAAGCCCTGCGCATGGCCGGGGCTGACGGGCGGCATCATCTCGGCGCGCTCGGCCTCCTCGCGGGCGATGCGGTCGATCTCCTCCTGCGCGGCGCGGCGCCGCTCGGCGATGCGGGCGTGGAAATCGGGGAGCGGACCGACGGCGACGGTCGGGTCGGCGGGGGTGGCGTAGGGGTATTGCGCGGGCGGGATATAGGGGAGCGCGTTGAGCGGCAGGCGGAACCCCACCGGGCTGTCGCCGGGGATCAGGAAGATATGGCCGCGCCGCGGCTTCCACAGCTCCGAGCGCCATTGCGCGGGCTTGTCGGCCGATTGCCAGAGCCGCTGCACCGGCAGGATATAGCCCGCAGGCTCGGTCAGCCCGCGCGAGAACACCCGCGCAAACCGCGCCCGGTCCTCGGGGTTCTTCAGCTTCGAATTCTCCGGGCTGACATTCGGGGGGAGGTTGGCCTCCTTCAGGATCCACTCGGCGGGGTCTTCATAGGCGGGCTGGGCGTAATTCGGATCGAGCCCGAGCTTGGTGGCAAAGCGCGCCAGAAACACGCCCGCCTCGGCCGCGCCCATCGGCTCGGGCGCCGCCTCGCGGGCGATCAGATCGGGGTTTTGCCACACCGGCACGCCATCGCGGCGCCAATAAAGCGAGAAGGTCCAGCGCGGCAGGCTCTCGCCCGGATACCATTTGCCCTGGCCGTAATGCAAAAAGCCCCCCGGCGCGAAGCGGCTTTGCAGCCGCCGGATCAGGCCGTCGGCGAGGCCGCGCTTTTGCGGGCCGACGGCGGCGGTGTTCCATTCCGCGCTCTCGAAATCGTCGATCGAGACGAAGGTCGGCTCGCCGCCCATGGTCAGGCGCACATCCCCCGCCGCGAGCTCGGCATCGACCTTTTGGCCGAGCGCGTTGAGCCGCTCCCAGGCCTCGTCGGAAAACGGCTTGGTGATCCGGGGGTGCTCGGCCACGCGCTTGATTTCCATGTCGAAATTGAAATCGACCTCGGGCGCGCCGGCGGCGGAAAAGCCGCCCACGATCGGGGCCGCATTGCGGAAATGCGGCGTCGCGGCGAGCGGGATATGGCTCTCGCCGGTCAAGAGCCCCGAGGTCGGATCAAGCCCGATCCAGCCCGCGCCGGGCAGATAGACCTCGCACCAGGCATGCAGATCGGTGAAATCGTGATCGGTCCCCGAGGGCCCGTCGAGCGATTTCACATCGGGCGTGAGCTGGATCAGATAGCCCGAGACGAAGCGCGCCGCAAAGCCCAGATGGCGCAGCACCTGCACCAGAAGCCAGCTCGAATCGCGGCACGAGCCCGAGCGTTTGGAGAGCGTTTCCTCGGGCGTCTGCACGCCGGGCTCGAGCCGGATCGTGTAATTGACCTCCTGCGAGATCCGCGCGTTCAGCATGACGAGAAAATCGACGGTGCGCTTCGGGGCGTAATCGACGCTGCCCATGAACTGCGCCAGAAGCGGGCCCTCGGGCTCGGGCGTGCGGTAGATCGACAGATCCTCGCGCAGCTCCTCGGGGTAGTCGAAGGGCCAGAATTCCGCGCTCTCCTCGACGAAGAAATCGAACGGGTTGTAGACCGTCATGTCGGCCACCAGATCGACCTCGATCTTGAACTCGGTCACGGGCTCGGGGAACACGAACCGCGCGAGCCAATTGCCATAGGGGTCTTGCTGGTGGTTCACGAAATGCCCGCCGGGGCTGACCTTGAGGCTGTGCGAGATGACGCGGGTGCGCGAATGCGGCGCGGGGCGCAGGCGGATGATCTGCGGGCCCAGCGTGACGGGGCGGTCGTATTTGTAATGCGTCAGGTGATGGATGGATGCGTAGATCGCCATGGGGCCCGCCTTTTGGTTGCGCTCGGGGCAAGTTTAGGCGGGCGCGGGCGGGGCTTCACGTCAAAAGCCGCGGTTTCGCGCGGGGGATGCAAGGTTTCTATGCGGGCGCTGAAATTTTGGGCAGACAGGCGCCGGGCAGGAGCCCGCGCAAAACCGCCCGTCGCGCGCGCCCGGGGCGGATAAACACTTTCAGATCAAGGGGAAAGTGGCGGAGAGACAGGGATTCGAACCCTGGGTCGGCTCACACCGACAACGGTTTTCGAGACCGCCGCATTCGACCACTCTGCCACCTCTCCGCGTCAGGGGTCTTCGTGAGGCGGGGATTTAGCGGGGCTTTTCGGCACATGCAACCGCTTTTTGCACGATTTTTGCAATTCCTTCAGAGAGGGCTGCGAGGCTCGGGCGCGCGCCGCGATCCGGGCCTTGATTTGTTGGCGCGGGGGCCGGGCGCGGGGGCGGTGGTGGCTGGCCGCGGGCGGCGCGATCGGCTAGCCTCGGGGGCGAGGATGACGAAGGAGAGACGCATGGGCCGAATCTCTGCGACCCGCCTGCGCGGCGCGCTTGCCGTTGCGGTGATGTTCTGCGCGGCGCCCGTGGCGGCCGACCCCGCGCGGATTCTCGATCTGCAACAGATCGAGCCGCTCTTCGAGATCCTGCGCGACGAGGGGGTGGCTTACGGCGAGGACCTCTCGCAGGAGATGCTCGGCCGCGCCGCCGATCCCGGCTGGATCCGCGAGCTGCGCGCGATCCATGCGCCCGAGCGGATGATCCCGGCCTATCGCGCCGAATTCACCGCGGCGCTTGGCGGGGCAGATCAGGCGCGGATCGAGGCCTGGCTCGCCTCCGATCTCGGCCAGCGGGTGATCACGCTCGAAATCGCCGCGCGGCGCGCGCTGCTCGACCCGGAGGCCGAGGCCGCCGCGCTCGCCACCGCCGCCGAGGCCGCCGACCGGGGCGATCCGCGCATCGCGGCGGTGCGCGGGCTGATCGCGGCGGGCGATCTGGTCGAGAACAATGTCACCGGCGGGCTGAATGCGAATCTCGCCTTTTACCGCGCGCTCGCGGCCGGGGGCGGGGTGCCCTATGACGTGAGCGAGCCCGAGATGATCGCCGCCGTCGTCGCGCAGGAGGGCGAGATCCGCGCCGATGTCGCGGCCTGGGTCGAGGCCTATCTGTTCCTGGCGCTGAGCCCGCTCACGCCTGAGGAGATCACCCGCGTGGCCGAGTTCACCGCAAGCCCCGCCGGGCGCGCGCTGCTTTCGGCGGAAAACCGCGGCTTTGATCGGGTGTTTGAACATAGCTCGGGCGCGCTCGGGCGGGCGCTGGCGCGGCGGCTGACCGCCGAGGCGCTCTGATCACCACCGCCCGCTCGCGCCGCCCCCCGAGGAGCGCCCGCCGCCAAAGCCGCCGCCCGAGCCCCCGGGCCCGCGCGCCGCGATCGCATAGGGCCGGCTCTCGCGCCAGCCGCAGGCCGGGCAGCTTTGCCGGCGCAGGCCGCGCCCGCTGGCGGTGGCGGTGGCGGCCTCCTCGACCACCTCGTCGCGCAAGATCCCCCGATGCCCGCAGCTCGGACAGCGCGCAAGCCGCCCGCCGAGCCGCCAGACCCGCCCGCGCAGCACCAGGAACGCCGCCGCCGCCGCGAAGAGCGCGAAGGGCAGGGCGCCCGCCCAGCT
Source organism: Rhodobacter xanthinilyticus (assembly GCF_001856665.1). Lineage (NCBI taxonomy): Bacteria > Pseudomonadati > Pseudomonadota > Alphaproteobacteria > Rhodobacterales > Rhodobacter > Rhodobacter xanthinilyticus. The sequence goes on from NZ_CP017781.1 coordinate 1,818,564, forward strand.
GCGCGGCGCGGGCGCGGGCGCGAGCCCCGCGGCGTGGCGCTCGGCGATCTTGGTGAGCACCGCGCCCACCCCCGCCTCGATCCCCTCGGCCATCCGCCCCTCGCGAAAGGCGGGCAGCATCACCCGGTCGATCACATCCTGCGCGGGGATGTCGTACTCGGGGCTGTAACCCGCGCCGAGCTCGATGCGCATCTCGCGATCCTCGGCGAGGATGAGGATCAAGATCCCGTCGTTGCGGGTGGCGTCGCCGATCCCCCAGCCGTTGAAGAGCCGTGTCGCAAAGGCCTCGAGCGAGGGCGCGGGGTCGTAATCGGCGCGCGTGGGCAGGGTGACGAGCACCGCCTCGATGCCGGTGCGGGCGCGCAGATCGCTGAGCTCGGCGCGGATCCGCGCGGCGGCCTCGCGCGGCAGAAGGCCCGCAAAATCATTGACCGCAAGCTCGCCGGGCGCGGGCCAGGGCTCGGCCTGCGCCGCCCCGCATAGCCCGAGCAGCAGCGCCATCACCGCAAAACTCCGAAGGATTCCTCGCCACATCGCCCGCCTCCCTGATCTGCACCGACTTTCCGCGCCCCGGCGCCGCAGGTCAAGCGCGCCGCCGCCGGACCGGGGCCGGAAAGGTCCGCGCCGCAAAGCCGCCCGGCGGATCCGGTCCGGTGGCGGAAATTCACCCGTTGCAAAGCCTATGCGGCGGATGAATCATCCCATAAAGGCCACACTACAGGATCTGATGCGATGGATATCCTCGACCGCAAGATCGCCGCCGCGCTCGCCCGCGATGCCCGCCTCTCGATGGCGCAAATCGGCGCCGAGGTCGGGCTCTCCACCTCCGCCGTCAACGACCGGATCCGGCGGCTGAGCGCCCGCGGCGCGATCCGCGCGATGCGCGCCGATTGCGACCCCGAGGCCTTCGGGCTCGATGTCGCGGCCTTCGTCTGGGTGGCGCTCGCCCCCGGCGCCGATGAGGCGGGCTTTCGCACCGCGATGGCCGCCGCGCCCGAGGTCACCGCCTGCCACCACGTCACCGGCCCCTGGTCCTATCTCGTGCAGATCCGCGTGGCGGGGCTCGGCGCGGTGGAGGGCTTTCTGGCGGGGCTGAAAGCCGTGGGCTGGATCGCGCGCTCGGAGACGATGATCGCGCTCTCGAGCGTGGTCGAAGCGCCGTTTCTCTTCCGGGGGTGAGGATGGATCTGTTGTTTTTCAAGGCCTTGCTGATGGGGCTCGCGATCGCGGCGCCGCTCGGGCCGATCGGGGCGCTGTGCATCCAGCGCACGCTCGCGCGCGGCTTGGCGGCGGGCGTTGCGGGCGGGATCGGCACCGCACTCGCCGATGCCGCCTATGCCGCGACCGCGGCGGCGGGCTTTGCCACCTTCGCGGCGGTGCTGACGCGCATCTCGCTGCCGCTCGGCCTCGCGGGGGGCGGGTTCCTGCTCTGGCTTGGCTGGAAGGGCTGGCCGCGCAAGACGGCGGCGCCCTTGGCCGCGCAAGCCCCCGCCACCCGCGGGCTCTGGGCGACCACCGCCACGACCTTCGCTCTGACACTCACCAACCCCGCCACGATCCTGAGCTTCGCCGCGATCTTCGCAGGCCTTGGCCTCGCACGCGAGGCCAACCCCGCCGCCGCCGCGACCACCGTCGCGGGCGTCTTCACCGGCTCGATGCTGTGGTGGATCTTCCTCTCGGCCACAGTCGCGACACTTCACCACCGCCTGCCGCCCGGGTTCGCGCTCTGGGTCGCGCGCGCATCGAGCCTGACGATGGCCGCTTTCGGGATCTGGGCGCTTGGCGGCGCGCTGCGCCAGCTGATCGCCTGACACGACCGTCGTGGGGGCGCTGCCCCCTCGGCCCTTGCGGGCCCCCCGGGATATTTTTGCATCATTGAAGCGCAGGGCTTTCCTCTTCAATGATGTCGAAATATCCCGGGGGGCCCGGAACGGGCGGGGGCAGCGCCCCCTCCGCGCTCAGCGCAGCAGGGCGGCGGCGAAATCGCGCAGCCGGATCAGCGCGGCTTCGAGCGCCGCATCCTCGAGCGTGAGCGCGATCCGCAGATGCCCCGCCGCCGGCGCCCCGAAGCTCTCCCCCGGCATCACGCAGATCTTTTCCTCATCGAGCAGGCGGCTCGCGAACGCGGCCCCGGAGAGCCCGGTCTCGCGGATATCGAGCATCGCATACATCGCGCCCGAGGGCGGGATCAGCCGCAGCCCCGGCACCTGGCCGAGCACCCGTCGCACGATCTCGCGCCGGCGCCGGAAGGGCGCCGCCACCGCCGCCTCGAAGCTCGCGCCCCGGCGCAGCGCAAAGAGCGCGGCATCCTGGATGAAGCCCGGCACGCCATAGGTCGAGTTCAGCGCGAGCTCGAACCCCGCCTGAACCACCGCCTCGGGCGCGATCATCCAGCCGATCCGCGAGCCGGTCATCGCATGGCTTTTCGAGAGCGAGCCGAGCACCACCGTGCGCTCGGCCATGCCGGGAAGCGCGCGCGGGCTGAGCGCGGGGCCCTCCCAGACCTGCGTCTCATAGACTTCATCGGAGATCAGCCACAGATCCTCCGCCTCGCAGGCGGCGGCGATATCGGCAATGGTTTCCGGGGTATAGACGACGCCCGTCGGGTTGTTGGGGGAGTTGATCAGCAAGGTTTTCGCGCCCGGCGCCGCGGCGCGGATCGCGGCCGCCTTCGGCTGAAACCCGTCCTGGGGAAGCGCCACCACCTCGCGCGCCTCGGCGCCCGCCGCGCGGATCGTGCCGGGGTAGGTCGCGTAATAGGGCGCGATGAAGAGCCCCGCATCGCCCGGATCGAGGAGCAGCTGATGGGCGGTGAAGAGCGCCGCCTGGCCGCCCGGGGTGACGAGCACATGTTCGGGCCCGGTCGGCACGCCCGTGCGCGCCGTGACGCGCGCGGCGATCTCCTCGCGCAGCGCGCGGATGCCCTGGATCTCGGTATAGCCGGTGTGACCGCTCGCCGCCGATTGCGCCATCGCCGCGAGGATCATCGGGTCGGTCTTGTGATCGGGCTCGCCGATCGAGAGCATGGTCACCGGCTCGCCCGCCGCGATCATGCCGCGCGCGCGGATCAGCAGCTCCCAGCCATTGCCGCCGGTGCCGCACATATGGGCGACGCGCCGTGCCAGTTCCATCGAATGTCCTTTCAACTGTCGGGCGGGAGCAGGCCGAGCCCCCGCAGGTAAATGCCGATCCCGCTTTCCAAAAGCGCTTCGGGCTCGAAGGGGGCGGCGGCGCCGGGGGCGGCGCGGGCGTGGAGCTCGACGACGCCATGGCTCATCGCCCAGACATGGGCCGCCACCATCGCCGCGGGCGGGCGCCGCGCGGGCGGGATCGCGGCGGTGAGCGCCTCGGTCGCGCGCAACATCGCCTCTTCGGCGCGGCGCGCCTGGGCGGCGAGATCGGGGTGGCCCGCGCGCGGCAGGCCGCTTTCGAACATCGCCATGTAATGGCCCGGGAAGCGCCGCGCGAAGGCGAGATAGGCGCGCCCGACCGCCCCGAAGGCGGATAGCGACGAGGGTTTGCCCCCCGCCCAGGCATGCTCCAGGAGATCGGCGAAAATCGCGAAGCCCTGGCGCGCACATTCCGCAATCAGATCCTCACGGCCGGCGAAATGGCGATAGACCGCCGCCGGCGTCACCCCCGCATCCTTCGCCGCCTCCGAAAGCGTGAAGCCGACCGGCCCGCGCTCGGCAATCAGCTTGAGCGCCGCATCGACCAGAGCCTGACGCAGATTGCCGTGATGATAGCCCTGTTTAGCCATTCAGGAGCTTGATCCCCCCGCAGATGGATTTATCCACCTTGCCAATGGCTTGCAGGTCTTTCTTCGCGTAATCGACGGCGTTCAGCACGGTCTGGATCGCGGCGATGCGCGCGCGCATCTTGTCGTCCGAGCGGATCACCGTCCAGGGCGCGTGCCTGGTATCCGAACAGGCCAGCGTCTCGGCAATCGCCTCCGTATAGGGCTGCCATTTCTTCAGCCCCTCGACATCGACCCAGCTCAGCTTCCATTGCTTGCGCGGATCGGCCTCGCGCTCGAGGAAGCGCAGGAGCTGCTCGGCACGGTCGACCGAGAGCCAGATCTTGACGAGGATGATGCCCTCCTCGACCAGCATCTTCTCGAAATCGGGGAGCTGGGCGAAGAAATGGCGCCGCTGCACCGGGGTGCAAAAGCCGAAGACAGGCTCGACCACGCCGCGGTTATACCAGGAGCGGTCGAAGATCGCGATCTCGCCCGCGGCGGGCAGCCAATCGACATAGCGCTGGAAATACCATTGCGTCGCCTCCCGCTCCGAGGGTTTGGGCAGCGCCACGACATAGGCCGAGCGCGGGTTGAGGTTCTCGGTCAGGCGCTTGATCGTGCCGCCCTTGCCGGCCGCGTCGCGCCCCTCGAACACCACCGCCAGGCGCTTGCCGGTCGCCTTCAGATCCCAGAGCATCTTGACGAGCTCGATCTGAAGCCGCTCCATCTGCGCCTCGTAGTCCTTCTTCGACATCTCCGCGCGATAAGGATAGGAGGGCGAGAGGATCTCATCCTTCTTGCGCGCCGCGATCGCGGCACGGAGCTCGGCGGGCGCCTCCTCGTTGAGGAATTTGGTGATGTCGCCGACGAAGGGAATCCCCGGCTCGACCGGCTCGGGCGCCGCGATCGGGGCCTTCGGCGCCTTTTTCCCGGCCTTGTCCTTTTTCTTGCCCATCCGCGCCTCCTGTCAGGATTTCAGGCCACTATAAACCCGCGCGAGGGCGCCGCAAGGCAGGAAGGGGGCGCTGCCCCCTCGGCCCTCGCGGGCCTCACCCCCGGGATATTTCGGCATCGTTGAAGAGGAAAACCCTGCGCTTCAATGATGCAAAAATATCCCGGGGGGCCCGGAACGGGCGGGGGCAGCGCCCCCTCGACCTCTGGATCAGGCGCCGATGTCGGCCAGATCGTAGGGCGTGTCCTGATAGATCTGGTTGATCCAGTTGCCGTAGAGCAGATGCGCGTGGCTGCGCCAGCGGTTGGTCGGCACCCGGGCCGGATCATCCTCGGGGTAGTAGTTCTTCGGCACGTTGATCGCCTTGCCCGCGGCCACATCGCGGTCGTATTCTTCCTTCAGCGTGCCGCTGTCATATTCGAAATGGTTGAAGATATAGAGCGCGCGGTGGCCCGGATCCTCGACGAGGCAGGGCCCGGTCTCATCGGAGGCGATCAGGGTCTTCAGCCCGGCGGCGGCGATTTCGTCCTGATGCATCTCGGTCCAGCGGCTCACCGGCACCAGAACATCATCGGAGAACCCGCGCAGATAGGGCGAGGCGGGCGCGAGATTGCGGTGGCGGAAGCAGCCGAAGGCTTTGTGATCGAGCGGGTGTTTCTGGATCCCGTGGAAATGATAGGCCATCGCCATGCCGCCCCAGCACACGCCGAAGGTCGAGAACACATGGCTTTGCGTCCAGTCGAAGATCCGCGTCAGCTCCTCCCAATAGGTGACCTCCTCGAAGGGGATCTTCTCGATCGGCGCGCCGGTCACGATCAGCCCGTCGAATTTCTCGCCCGAGGCCTCGACCTCGGCGAAGGGGCGGTAGAAGGTCTCCATATGTTCGGCGGCGGTATTCTTCGTCTGATGCTCGGTCATCCGGATCAGCTGGAAATCGATCTGGATCGGCGTCGCGCCGATCAGCCGGGCGAACTGGTTCTCGGTCTGGATCTTCTTCGGCATCAGGTTGAGAAGCCCGATCCGAAGCGGCCGGATCTCCTGACGGGCGGCGCGTTCGGGCGTCATCACCATGACCCCCTCGCGCGAGAGGATCTCGAAGGCGGGGAGCGTTTCGGGCAGGGTGATCGGCATGATGGTCTCCGGGGCTCTCTGGCCGGAATAAGGTCAACAGGTCGGCGCGCGGGGTCAGCCGGGCAGGGCGGCCGCGATCAGCGATGTAAGGTCTTTGACGTCGCGGACAAGGGCCACATCCTCGGCGCGCAGCTTCACGCCCCAGTTGCGCGCCATCGCCGCGTAGCGCGGCTGGCGGTGGTCGAGCGCCTGGGCGTAGGTCCAGCGGACGAAATCATCGGGGTTGACCTCCTCCTCCTTCAGGCCGCGCTCGACCCGGTATTCGACCCATTTGCGCTCGAGAAATTGCGGCTGGTAATACATCGGCTTCGGCGCGCGGTCGAAGCGGCGCACGAGCTCCTCGGTATGGGCCTCCGAGCCCTCGATCCAGATCATCAGCAGGTTGTCGGAGAGCGCGCGCAGGATCGGATCGGCGCGGTCCTCCGGGTCCACCACCTCGCAGATCGAACCGCCCGAGTCGCAGACGAAATTGCCGATCCCGTAAATCTCGCGGGCGCGGGAGACGAAATGCACCGTGTCGAGCAGCGCCGATTTCTCGGCCGCTCGGTGCTGGTTCTGGCGGCGCATGTATTCCTCGAAGGGCAGGCCCCCCTTCGCCTCGGAGCCGGGTTTACCGAGATATGTCGAGAGCGGCGCGAGATTGTCGAAGGTGATGTTCGACGCGATGAAGACTGAATCCGAAAGCAGCAACTCGCGCAGGAACGGCACTTTCATCGCCTCGCGCTTGAAATTGTCGGCGATATACTCGCCCATGTAGCGCGTGCCGATCCGGTAATCGACCGAGTAGTGGAACCACCCCGCGCCGCGCAGCATCGCCGAGAGATAGGTCTTGCCCAGACCCGACATGCCGAAGAACAGCACCTTTTTCTGGCTCGCCGCGAGCCATTCCGCGCGGGTCTGATAGATCATCGCTCACCTCTTGCCTCGGCCGGGTTCTACCGCGCCCGGCGCGCGCCGTCACGCGGGTTTTGCCCGGAGATGCGAAAGCCCCGCCGAACCGGGCGGGGCTTTGCAAAGGCTTGGTCCGGCGGGGGCTCAGAAGGTGAAACCCACCTTGATCCCGGCGGCAACGGCGTAGTTGTCGTTGAAATTCGCGCGCGCGGCGCCCGCGGTCGCGGCGCTGGCATCGCCGAGCTTGAGATAGCGCACGCCGGCGGTGACCTTCATGTTGTCACGCTTGTAGATCGCCGCGACGCCGATGCCCTTGTAGCCATCGGTCGGCAAGAGCGGCGAGACATTCTTGTCGCCGCCGACATTTTCCCAGGTCGCGAAGACCGAGCCCGACCAGGTGTCGTTGAACTTGTGGCCGACGCCGAGCGTGTAGGTGGTCGAATTCTCGAGGTCGACGAGGCCCGAGCCGGTGATCGTGTTCAGCGCGACCGGATCGATCTTGAACTGTTTCCAGTGCACCCAGCGGATCGAGCCGAAGGCCAGCCAGTTCGGCGCGATGCCGGTCTGGAAGTCGAGGTTGAGCGCCTCGGGGGTGTTCACATCGGTGGTCGAGAGCACCGAGGCCGGCAGGCCGACGAGCGCAAAGACCGGCGCGGTTTCGATCGTGTCGAAGCTGTGCTTGACCTTCGATTGATAGGTCAGCGCGACACGCAGCGCGATTTCCGGCTTTTCATAGGCCGCGCCGATCACATAGCCGGTGCCCCAGCTGTTGCCGAGGGCCGATTTGTAGCCCGAGATCGCGCCATAGCCGAGCCCGCTCAGGCCCACCGCCGCCGAAGCGTTGGAGAAGCGCACCCCGCCATGGGCGGAGAAATTCTCGTTGAACTTGTAACGCAGAAGCGCGGTATAGCCTTCCGACTGCACATTGGCGTAGGTGCCCGCAAGCTCCGGCGCCCCGGTCGCGGGATATTCGATATCCGCGCCGTAGAAGTGGTCGTAAATGAAGGCGCCCGAGAGCTTGTCGTTGAACTCGTGCTTGATCGCGATCCCCGGCAGGTAGTGGTTGCCGGCGACGCCGCCGGTGCCGATGCCGGTGAACACGCCCGTGCCGTCCACCGACGGGCGCACGCGCCCATAGGACAGCTCGACATAATTCGCGCCCTCTTCGAACAGAATGCCGATCGGCTGCGTCGAGCGCTCGATCCCCCCGGCGGAAGCTGCAGATGCCCCCATGGCCAGCACACCGGCCATCATTGCAACACGTCCCATTTGATCCTCATCCCTACGTGTTAGATTTGTGATTGACCGACCCTAACATGACGAAAACGTGAATCAATCTGGGCTGCGGCCTGACGCTACGTCGCCCGGCCATGCTGCGCTGCGGCTTGTGTCTTCGTCAACACGACTGATCGGTTCAATTTGAGGCAAGCCCGAAGACGCCGAGCGCGGCGAGCCACAAAAGGCACAGCGTCAGCGCGACGAGCGTCGCGGCCCAGGGCGTGTAGCGCGGGGCGGGCAGGGGGGCGGGCGCGCGGCGCGTCGCGGCGGGTTTTCGAGCCATTCTGGCCTCCATGACTTCTGGCCTTCGTAAATTTCTTGCGGCCATTAAACTGCTGTTAGGTAAATTCTGGCTTAACGGGGTCATGAAAACCCTCGATGTCTTCGATAGCCCCTGTGATAGCGCCGGCTGGGAGCTGGCGGGCGAGGCCCTGGTGCCGGGCGCGGGGGGGGGCGCGTTGCAACAGGACTGGGCCTATGGGGTGATTGCGGCGGGCGCGGGGCGGCGGGTGCGGCGGCTCGAGATCCGGCAGGGCACCGAGCGGATCGGGCTGGCGCAGGCGATCGGGCGGCGCGGGCTGTGGCTGATCAGCCGCGGGCCGGTGTTCGCGCCCGGGCTCGCGCCCGATCTGCGCCGCGCGGCGCTGCGGGCGGTGGCGCGCGCGCTGCCGGGCGTCACCCTCGTCACGCCGGAGGAGCCGGTGGCGGGCTTTGGGCTGATCCCGCTCGTCACCGCGCGCCATCAGGCGATCTGGTCGCTCGGCCCGGAGGAGGCGCATCTGCGCGCAGGCCTCGAGGCGAAATGGCGCAACCGTCTGGCCGCGGCCGAGCGCGCGGGGCTGCGCCTTGTGCCCGAGCCCGAGCCCGGCTGGCTGATCCGCGCCGAGGCCGATCAGCGCGCCGCGCGCGGCTACAAGGCGCTGCCGGGGGAGTTCATCCGCGCCTGGGAGATCGCGCGCCCGGGCGGGGTTCTGGCGCTCGCGGTGCTCTCGGAGGCGGGCGAGAAGATCGCGGGCGGGGTGTTCTTGCGCCACGGCCGCGGCGCGAGCTATCAGATCGGCTGGTCGGGCGAGGAGGGGCGGGCGCGGGGCGCGCATAATCTGCTCTTGTGGCAGGCGGGGCTGCGGCTGCGCCGGGCGGGGGTGCGCCGACTCGATCTGGGCGATATCAATTCCGAGGCCGGGGCGGGGCTGATGCGCTTCAAGCTCGGCACCGGGGCGGTCGCGCAAAGCCTCGGGGCGAGCGCGCTGGTGCTGCCCTGAGCCTGCGTGGCGCGCGCGGCGCGCCGCTTCGCCCGGGCCGCGCCACAATCTCTCCCGGAATTTGCCGCTCTTCTCCGGCAAGACGCTTGCCGGGAGCCCGCGTCACGGTTAATCCGGGGGCGTTTGACGAAACAGGACTTTGCGCATGGCATTCAAGGCACCTTCCCCCACGCCGAAAGGCTTGTGGCGGCGCACCCCGCCGGCGGTGTTCCCGCCGACTCTGGGGCTTTTGGGGCTGGCGCTCGGCTGGCGCCGCGGGATGGGGGAATTCGCCCTGCCGCCGGGGCTTGCCGACATGCTTCTGGGCGCGGTGACGCTGTTTGCGCTCTTTGCGCTGCTGACCTATGCGGTGAAATTCATGCGCCGCCCCGCGGTCGTGCTCGAGGATCTCAAGATCCTGCCCGGCCGCGCGGGGCTCGCGACGCTGGTGCTCTCGGTCTATCTGCTCGCCGCGGTCTTCGCGCCGCTCTCGCCCGAACAGGCGCGCCCGATCCTGCTCGCGGGCATCGTGATGCATCTGGCGCTCACCGGCGCGGTGATCTGGGGCTTTGCCCATGGCCCGGCCGAGCAGCGCCGCGTCAGCCCGGTCTGGCATCTGATGTTCACCGGCTGGATCGTCGCGGCGAATTCCGCGCTCGTGCTGGGCCTTTTCAACCTCGCGATCGGGCTCTTCTGGGTCTCGCTCTTCGCCGCGGTGGGGATCTGGACGGCCTCGCTGCAACAATTCTCGCGCGAAAGCGTGCCCGCGCCGCTGCGCCCCTTCCTCGCGATCCATCTGGCGCCGGTGGCGCTGCTCGGCTCGGCCGCGCAAAGCCTCGGCGCGCAGGGCATCGCGCAGGTCTTCGCGATCGGCGCGCTGATGCTCGTCGTGCTCTTCGGGCTGCGGATCCGCTGGCTGCTGGCGGGCGGGTTCACCCCGTTCTGGGGCGCCTTCACCTTCCCGCTCGCCGCCACGGCGAATTTCTGGCTCTTGATGGGCGGGTTCTGGCGGCTGCCGGGGGCGGTGATGCTGGTGGGCGCGACGGTGCTGATCCTGCCGATCGCGTTTCGGATCTTCAAACTCTGGGCCAACGGCCAGCTCGCCGTCAAATCCAACGCCGCGATCGCGTAAAGGGCTTGCATCCGGCGCGGGTCCGTGAAACAGGGGCGTGCCAAACGTCCCCTGCCAAGGAGCACCCGATGCAGATTCGTGAGGCCCTCACCTTCGACGACGTCCTGTTGGTTCCCGCCGCGAGCAGCGTGCTGCCCTCGACCGCCGAAACCTCGACCTTCGTCACCCGCAAGATCCGCCTCAACATCCCGCTGATGTCCTCGGCGATGGATACCGTGACCGAGGCGCGCATGGCGATCGCCATGGCGCAGGCGGGCGGGATCGGCGTGATCCACAAGAACCTCGACGTGGCCGCCCAGGCCGCCGAGGTCCGCCGCGTCAAGCGGTTCGAGAGCGGCATCGTCTACAACCCGGTCACGCTCACCGCCGATCAGACGATCGCCGACGCCCGCGCGCTCTCGGCGCAATACAATTTCACCGGCTTCCCGGTGGTCGATGCCGAGCGCCGCGTGGTCGGCATCGTCACCAACCGCGACATGCGCTTTGCCACCGCCGATGACACGCCGGTTTCGGCGGTGATGACCTCGGACAATCTCGCGATCCTGCGCGAGCCGGCCGACCGCGACGAGGCGATCTCGCTGATGAAAGCGCGCCGGATCGAGAAGCTCTTGGTCACCGATGCGCAGGGGCACCTGACCGGGCTTTTGACGCTCAAGGACACCGAAATGGCGGTGCTCAACCCCTCGGCCTGCAAGGATGAGCTCGGCCGGCTGCGGGTTGCGGCGGCGACGGGCGTGGGCGACGCGGGCTTTGCGCGCTCCGAGGCGCTCGTCGATGCGGGCGTCGACATCATCGTGATCGACACCGCGCATGGCCATTCGGCGGGCGTGATCGAGGCGGTGGCGCGGGCGAAAGCGACCTTTGGCGACAAGGTGCAGGTGATCGCGGGCAACGTCGCCACGGCGGCGGCGACGAAAGCGCTGATCGAGGCGGGCGCCGATGCGGTCAAGGTCGGCATCGGCCCGGGCTCGATCTGCACCACGCGGATGGTGGCGGGCGTCGGCGTGCCGCAGCTCACCGCGATCATGGATTGCGCGGGCGCGGCGGGCGATGTGCCGGTGATCGCCGATGGCGGGATCAAGTTCTCGGGCGATTTCTCGAAGGCGATCGCGGCCGGGGCCTCGGTCGCGATGGTCGGCTCGATGATCGCGGGCACCGATGAGAGCCCGGGCGAGGTGATCCTCTATCAGGGCCGCTCGTTCAAGAGCTACCGCGGCATGGGCTCGCTCGGCGCGATGGCGCGCGGCTCGGCCGACCGCTACTTCCAGAAGGACGCGGCCTCCGACAAGCTCGTCCCCGAGGGGATCGAAGGCCAGGTGCCCTACAAGGGCCAGGTCGCGGCGGTGCTGCATCAGATGGTCGGCGGCTTGCGCGCCTCGATGGGCTACACCGGCAACGCCACCGTGGCCGAAATGCGCAAGAACTGCCAGTTCGTGCGGATCACCGGCGCGGGGCTGAAGGAAAGCCACGTCCACGATGTGCAGATCACCCGCGAAAGCCCGAACTACCGGGTCGGCTGAGCGGCTTTTGAGATCGAAAGCGGCGCGCGGGGGGGACCTCGCGCGCCGTTTCCTTTCGCCGCAGCCCGGCGCGGGGGCCGCCCTTGCAATGGCCCGCGCGATCGGCCAAACAGGGGGCGCCCGCCCGAGGAGACCCCGTGGAACAGCCCAAGGCCCCGCCCCAGGACGCAGCCCCGCGCCGCAAGAACCTGCTGCTCGTCAGCTTCGACGATGCGGTGGCGCCCTGGCGCTACAAGACCGCCTTCGGCACGCCGCTGCGGGTGCCCAATCTCGACAAGCTCTGCACCGGCGCCACCGCCTTCAAGGCCACCTATGCCCAGGCGCCGATCTGCGGCCCCTCGCGGGCGAGCGCGATGACCACCACCTGGCCGCATGAAACCGGCGTGCTCGACAATTCGCTCAATATCTTCGAGCGCGTCGGCACCGAGCGGTTCTGGATCTCGCGGATCAAGGCGGCGGGCTATTACACCTCCTCGGGCGGCAAGATCCACCATTCGCCGACCCTCGCGCGCCCCTATCACCGCGCCCTTTACAGCGATGCGCGCAAGGCCTTCTCGGTCGATCTGCGGCTGCCGCGCGAGATCCGCAAGGGCTCGCTCTCCTTCGGCGGCCACCGCGACGGGCGCGCCACCCGCGATGGCGAGCACGAGGATTTCTACTTCGACCGCCAATCGGCCGACAGCGCGATCGATTTCCTGCAAAGCTATGAGGGCGAGGCGCCGTTCTTTCGCGAGCTGGGCCTTTTCAGCCCGCATGCGCCCCATATCACCCCCGCGCGCTTCAAGGAGATGTATGACGTCGAGGCCTTCCGCCGCCCGGCCGATTGGGCGGGCTATCTCGCCGAGACCGAGTACATCCGCCGCCATATCCCCGAAAACGAGGCCTTCCGCGACGAGGATCACTGGCGCAAGAGCGTGCGCAACTATTTCTCGGCCTATAGCCACGGCGATTATCACCTCGGCCGGGTGCTCGGCGCGCTGGCGCGCTCGGCCCATGCGCGCAACACGCTGATCCTGGTCTTTGCCGACCATGGCTTCCACCTCGGCAACCGCAACCTGTTCCGCAAGACCACGCTTTGGGAACAATCGCTCAACGTGCCGCTGATCATCTTCGACCCGGACAACCCGACGCCGCGCGAGATCACCGATCCGGTCGCGCTGATCAGCCTCGGCCCGACGATCCTCGACCTGCTCGGCATCGAGATGAGCCCGGAGGAACAGGCGCTCTCGCTGCGCCCGATGCTTTTCGGCGCGCGCGCGCCCGAACGCGTGGTGCCCTCCTTCTACAAACGCTCGATCACGATCCGAAAGGGGCGCTACCGGATCATCCGCTATGCCGACGGCAGCTTCCAGCTCTTCGATGTCGAGGAAGACCCCTGGCAGCTGCGCGATCTGGGTGCGGGGGATGCGGCCTTCGGCCCGATGCGCGCCGCGCTCGAGGCCTGGGCCGGGCAAAACGGCTATACGTTCTCCGAGCCGGGCTCCGATGATGGCGCGGATGAGCCCGAACATGGCTGAGCCCGCGCCGGTCTTCTCGGTGATGACAAAGCCGATGGGCCCGCGCTGCAATATTGATTGCAGCTATTGCTATTACCTTGAAAAGGAAGCGCTTTACCCCGAGGAGAAGCGCTTTCGCATGTCCGAGGCCATGCTCGAGACCTATACGCGCGAGCTGATCGGGGCGGCGGTGGCGGCGGGGCAGGGCGAGGTCGCCTTCGCCTGGCAGGGCGGCGAGCCGACGCTCGCGGGGCTTGGTTTTTTCCGCCGCGCGGTGGAGCTGCAGCGCGCCCTCGCGCCGCCCGGGCTGCGGGTGAGCAACAGTTTGCAAACCAACGCGATGCTGATCGACGCCGACTGGGCCGCGTTTCTCGCGCAGGAAAACTTCCTCCTTGGCGTCAGCATCGACGGGCCGCGCGCGCTCCATGACCGCTACCGGCGCGACCGGGCGGGGCGGGGCACCCATGAGGCGGTGATGGCGGGGCTTGCGCATCTGCGCGCGGCCGGGGTCGAGTTCAACATCCTGTGCACGCTGCACCGGGCCAATGTCGGCAAGGGCAAGGAGCTCTACCGCTACCTGCGCGATCTGGGCACCACGCATCTGCAATTCATCCCGATCGTCGAGCGGCGCGCGCCCGCCGGCGGGCTCGCCCGCGCCCCCGAGATCGACGCCGACCCGGGCCTTGCGGTGACCGAGTGGAGCGTCAGCCCGCGCGCCTATGGCAAGTTCCTGTGCGAGACCTTCGACATCTGGTATCGGCAAGATGTCGGGCGGGTCTTCGTGCAGTTCTTCGATGTGCAGGTCGGGCTCTGGCGCGGGCTGCCCTCGGCGCTGTGCGTCTTTGCCGAAACTTGCGGCACCGGGCTCGCGCTCGAGCACAATGGCGATCTCTACGCCTGCGACCATTACGTCTACCCCGAGTTCCGGCTGGGCAATATCGCCCGCGCGCCGATCGGCGCGCTCGCCGGCTCGGCGCGCGCGGCGCAGTTCGGCGCGGCCAAGCGCGACGCGCTCACCGCCCAATGCCGCGCCTGCGCCTATCGGTTCGCCTGCCACGGCGGCTGCCCCAAACACCGCATCGCGCGCGCCCGCGACGGCGAGGCGGGGCATAATTACTTCTGCGAAAGCTACATGATGTTCTTCCGCCACGCGGGCGAACGGCTCGCGGCGCTGGCGGCGCGGATCTGAGCAATTTTCGGGCAAAGCCGTCTAAGACCAATCGGCAGATTTCCGCCCGTGCCGAATCGTCGCATTCTCTGCGCCGCGGCGTAAACTCGGGAAATCCGTTGTTTTTGCACAATTTTCGGGCAACAACTTTGCTATTCTGCAAAGCAGCATTAACACCAGAAAAGGCTTTGCAACATTCCGAATCGGATTCGGCCGCTGCAAGCTTTTTGTGCGAAATATTATTGCGCGCCGCCCCTCACGACTCTTTCTCGCAAGTCATGGCCGATATATCCCCGGCGCAATGCTTTACGAGGAGGTAGGTATGGACCCCGTTCAAGAAAAGATCCTCGCCAATCCGCGGTTCAAGGAACTGGTTGCCCGTCGCAACCGGTTTTCCTTCACGCTGACGGCGCTCACTTTGCTGGTGTTCGGCGCATATAACGTCATGGCGATCTTCGCGCCGACGTTCTTCGCCAAGCCGTTTCTCGGGCTCACGATCTGGTCCTACGGGCTGATCTGCGGCTTTTTCGTGCTCGGTTTCTCGTTCCTGGTGACCGGGATCTACACCCGGCGCGCCAATGGCGAATTCGATGCGCTGTTGAAAGAAACCCTGCGGAACTGAGGCGATGATGAAACGTATTCTGACGAGCGCGGCGCTCATCCTCGCCGCCGCCCCGGCCTTTGCGGCCGGCGAAGCGATCCAGGGCGAGGTCCAGAAGGCCGCGACCAACTGGACCGCGATCGGGATGTTCATGTTCTTCGTGATCGCCACGCTGGGCCTGACCGCCTGGGCCGCGACGCGCACCAAATCGACCTCGGATTTCTACACCGCGGGCGGTGGCATCACCGGCTTCCAGAACGGCCTCGCGATCGCGGGCGACTACATGTCGGCCGCGGCCTTCCTGGGCCTTTCGGGCATGGTCTTCGCCAAGGGCGTCGACGGCATCGTCTATACCGTGGGCTTCACCGTCGGCTGGCCGATCATCCTGTTCATGATCGCCGAACGGCTGCGCAACCTCGGCAAGTTCACCTTCGCCGACATCTCGTCGTTCCGTCTCGAACAGACCCGGATCCGCACGCTCTCGGCCTTTGGCGCGCTGACCGTGGTGGTGTTCTACCTGATCGCGCAGATGGTGGGCGCCGGCAAGCTGATCCAGCTCCTCTTCGGGCTTGATTACGGCTATGCGGTGCTGCTCGTGGGCGTGCTGATGGTGCTTTATGTGACCTTCGGCGGCATGCTCGCCACCACCTGGGTGCAGATCGTCAAGGCGGTCCTGCTGCTCTCGGGCGCGACCATTCTGGTGCTCCTCGGCCTTGCGCACTTCGGCTTCTCGCCGGAGAACGTGATGAACGCGGCGCTCGAAAACCACGCCAAGGGCACCGAGATCCTGTTCCCGACCAAGCTCGTCACCGATCCGATCTCGGGCATCTCGCTCGCGCTCGCGCTGATGTTCGGCCCGGCCGGCCTGCCGCATATCCTGATGCGCTTCTTCACCGTCCCCGACGCCAAGGAAGCCCGCAAATCGGTGTTCTTCGCGACCGGCTTCATCTCCTACTTCTTCGTTCTGACCGTGACGATCGGCCTGCTGGCGATCACGCTGGTCGGCAAGAACCCCGAGTTCCTCGGCGCCGATGGCGCGGTGATCGGCGGCGGCAACATGGCGGCGATCCATCTCGCCAAAGCGGTCGGCGGCAACCTGTTCCTCGGCTTCATCTCGGCGGTGGCCTTCGCCACGATCCTCGCGGTGGTCTCGGGGCTCGCGCTCTCGGGCGCCTCGGCGGTGGCCCATGACCTCTACGCCTCGGTGATCAAGAAGGGCAAAGCCTCGGACAAGTCGGAAATGGCCGTCTCGCGGATCGCGACGCTGGTGCTTGGCGTGCTGGCGATCGTGCTCGGCCTCGCCTTCGAGAACCAGAACATCGCCTTCATGGTGGGTCTCGCCTTCGGCCTCGCGGCTTCGGTGAACTTCCCGGTGCTGGCGCTGTCGATCTTCTGGAAGGGCACCACCACCCGCGGCGCCTTCATCGGCGGCCTGCTCGGGCTGATCGTCTCGGTGGTGCTCGTGGTGCTCGGCCCGGCGGTCTGGGTGGATGTGCTCGGCAATGAAAAGCCGATCTTCCCCTGGTCGCAATATGCGCTGTTCTCGATGTCGGCCTCGTTCTTCGGGATCTGGTTCTTCTCGATCACCGACAAGTCGAAACGCGCCGAGATCGACAAGGCGGGCTATGACGCGCAATTCGTGCGCTCGGAAACCGGCCTTGGCGCGGCGGGTGCGGTCTCGCACTGAGCCTGATCGCCCGAGAGACATCGAAAGGCCCCGGGAAACCGGGGCCTTTTGCGTTCCTCCCTGCGCGCGCGTCCTGACCGGGGCCGGGGCCGGGGCGGCGGGTTACTTCACCAGCCGGAAGTAATCGAGCTCGAAATTATCCTCCATCCCCGCGCCGCAATAGCCCGCGGTGGCGTTCGAGGTGCCGTCGATATTGCCCGCCGAGATGATCGAGGCGCCCTCGATCCCGTCGGCATTGGCCTCGAAATTCACATCGCCCATCGCGAGGATCTGCGCGCCATGCAGCTCGAGCCCGGAGGCGACCTTGACCCCGCCCATCGTCACGATCTGCGCGCCCCCGCCCTCGGCGCAGCCATCCGCCCGTCCCAGCCGCAGCCCGGAGGGCGCATAGATCGATTGCGCATCCGTCGAGGTGGTGCCGAAGAGCACATCCTCGAGCGCCACGCCCTTGCCGAAGGTCACCGGGCAGGAGGTGATCACCGCGACCTGGCTCATCGTGCCGCCCGAGATGGTGAATTTGCCGCCCGTGCAGGTGATGCGATAGATATGGCCGGGCAGGAAGGCCGAGGTATCGGCGGATTTGCCCGAGATCGTCTTGATCGTGCTGTCGGTGACGTAATCGGGCAGCACCTCGGTATCGGCGGAGGCGAGCGCGGTCAGGATCGGCTCGATCCGGTCGAGGATGCGGATATTGTAGAAGCTCTCGCGCAGCGCCTCCTCGAGGCCCTCGTTCTTGTCAAAGGCCGATGCCGGCGCGTCGAGCAGATCGGTGCTCGGCATCGACACGATCGTGCCGCTCTCGAAGGTGTTGTTCTGGTTGATCGAGATCGCGGTGTTCGAATGCATGCAAAAGCCGTTGGTGAACAGGTTGTTCGATTGCAGATCGAGCGTGCCCTCGGCGATGAACCCCTCGCGTAGGCAGGTCGGCTGATAGGTCTCGGCCACCGCCTCGGCCGCCACATCCCACGAGTTCTGCCCGATGATGCGCAGCAGGAAGGTCGGCAGCTCGGTGTTGCGCGCGGCCAGATGCGCGGCCTGCACCCGCAGCGCGGTGCGCGCATTCGGGTCTTCGGTGAAGGTCCGGCTCTCCTCATCCCAGGTGCCGAAGGCGATATCGCCCGCGGTGACCGCGCCCGCATTGGTGGCGCCGAGGTTGAGCGCGGCGAGTGTGAGCGCCTTGCTGCGCGCCTCCTCCTGCGAGGCCAGCGAGCGCTGATAGAGCCCGCCGAGCGCCACGCTGTCGGCGGTGCGTTGCAAGACGGTGCGCGCGCGATAGGCATGGGCCATGTCGAGGCTGATCCCGCCAAGCGCGCACAGGATGCACAGCCAGAAGATCGACAGCACCGTCATCGAGCCACGCTCCTCCCCGGCAAAGCGGGCCAGCGGCGCGGCGAGAGGGGCGAGAGGGGCGGGCTGGGCGGCGAGAGGCGCCTTGAGAGCCGAAAGCATCGCTCAGATCTCCTTGTATTGGAAGGCCTGCACCGAGATCGCGCTGATCGCCCAACCGGGCAGCACGCCGAGCACCAGAACCTTCGACATCGGCACCGTCACGGTGGTGTCGATCACCCCGTCGGTGAGGGTGGTCGTCACCTGCACCTCGCTGCCGTAGCTCGGCGCGAGCCGATCGAGGAGCGCCGTCTGCGCCGCCGCCGCGGTCTCGATCCGGCCGAGCGCGAAGGAGCGGTTGATATCCTGCACGACGCCGAGCACCCGCGAATGGGTGAAGAAGGCCATCGAGGCATCGACGCTGAGCGCGAGGATATAGACGAAGACCGGCAGCCACAGCACGGCCTCGATCGTCGCGGAGCCATCGTCGCGACGCAGGAAGGCACGGAAGGGGCGGGCGACAGGCATCGGATCCTCGTCAGGGTTGCAGGGCGCGCTCGCAGGGGCGCAAGAGATAGAAGTGTGGCAAGATGTGGCGAGACTCTGGCGCGATCGGGGAAGAAGACTGGGTTTGTGCTTAAAATGCTGTTTATCCCCCCGGAATTTTTACCCCGGGTTAAGATCTCGGTGCGGCACTGTGGCGCCCGTGTGGCCAAAGCGGGGCAGGCCGGCCCCCGGGGCGCGCGGCGCGGCGGGGCGGGCTTTCCCCGGCGGAAGGGCGCGAATCTCTCGACCGGCGCGGGGGGCGGCGCTAGGGAGGGGCAAAGGAGTGCCCATGACCCCAGCCGCTCGCCTTCAGGCCGCCATCGAAATCCTCGATTTCACCCAAGCCGGGGCGCCCGCCGAACAGGTGCTGACCAATTGGGCGCGCGCGCATCGCTTCGCGGGCTCGGGCGATCGCGCGGCGATCCGCGATCTGGTTTATGACGCGCTGCGCTGCCGGGGCAGTTTCGCGGCGCTTGGTGGCGGCGCGGGGGGGCGGGCGCTGATGCTGGGCGCCCTGCGCGCGCGCGGCGAGGATCCGGCGGCGCTTTTTGACGGGGCGCGCCATGCCCCCGCGCCGCTGACCGAGGCCGAGGTCGCCGCGCTCGCCGCGCCCGCGCCCCCGGCCGAGGCGCTCGCGCGCGCCGATTGGCCCGCGTGGCTCCTCGCGCCGCTCGAGGACAGCCTCGGCGCGGCGGCGGCGGCGGCCGTGCTCGCGCAGATGCGCGCCCGCGCGCCGGTGTTCTTGCGGGTCAATCTCGCGCAAATCTCGCGCACCGCGGCGATCGCGGCGCTTGCCGCGGAGGGGATCGAGGCGGTGCCGGTGGCGCTCGCGGGCTCGGCGCTCGAGGTGAGGGCGGGGGCGCGCAAGATCGCGGGCTGTGCGGCCTATCGCGACGGGCTGGTCGAGTTGCAGGACGCGGCCTCGCAGGCGGTGGCCGAGACGCTGCCGCTCGCGCCCGGGGCGCGGGTGCTCGATTATTGCGCCGGCGGCGGCGGCAAGGCGCTCGCGCTCGCCGCGCGCGCGCCCGCGGCGCAGATCTCCGCCCATGACATCGATGCGGGCCGGATGCGCGATCTGCCCGAGCGCGCGGCGCGGGCGGGCGCGCGGATCAAGGTGCTGCGCCCCGGCCAGCCCGGCGGGCCCTATGATCTGGTGGTGGTCGACGCGCCCTGTTCGGGCTCGGGCACCTGGCGGCGCACGCCCGAGGCGAAATGGCGCCTGACGCCGGCGCGGCTGGCCGAGCTCACCGCGCTGCAACGCGAGATCCTCACGGCCGCGGTGGCGCTTGTCGCGCCGGGCGGCACGCTGGCCTATATGACCTGTTCGCTCCTGCGCGCCGAGAATGACGCGCAGGCCGACTGGATCGCGCAAGAGACCGGCTGGCCGGTGGTGGCGCGCCGCGCGCTCAGCCCGCTCGAGGGCGCCGACGGGTTTTATTGCGCCCAGCTCCGCCGCCCCGCCTGAGCCGCCCCGCCTGATCCGCCCGCCTGAGCTTTTTCGCGCAAAATCACGGCTTTGGTTGACACAATTCTTGGTTGTGTTTTGATGCGATTAAACAGGCATTAAGTGTTTTCGCGCCCAATGCAAGGAACCGATTCTGAGAGGACCCGATCCGTGGCGCATACCGATCCGCCCATGCTGCCACTCAACCGCGTTGCCGCATCCTTGGCTCCGGGGGCGCTCTATCTGGCGCTCTTCGGGGTGATGGTCGGGGGCGCGGCCTTCCTGGTCGACAATCAGGTGATGACGATCGTGCTGCTCTCGGTGGCGGGCAGTTTCGTGGTGCTGGCGGGGCTCGTGCGCGCGGCGCGGGCGCGCGAGACGCTCGCGCGCGGGCGCCTGCATGAGCAGATCGCGGAATTCATCGCCCATGATGCGGCGCCCTCCTTCACCACCGATGTCGATGGCGAGATCGGCTTTCAGAACCGCGCCGCCTTCGACCGCTTCGGCGCGCGCGGCGGCCAGACGCTGACCCGCGCGCTCGGCGAGATGTTTGCCAACCCCGGCGCGGTGCTCACCCGGCTGCAAAGCAAGGCCGCGGCGCTTGGCGCGGCGCGCGAGGATCTGGTCACCCGGCGCGGCCATGTGCGGCTCTCGGTCCATCAGGTCGGGCGCGACGGCTTTCTGTGGCGGCTCGAGGACATGGCCGAACGCCCCACCGGCGGGCGCGGCGCCGAGACGATCAGCCTGCCGATGCTCACCGCCTCGAAATCCGGCACGATCCTGTTCATGAACGAGGCCGCGCGGCGGATCGTGGGGGAGCGGGTGCGCACCCTCGACCGGATCTTCACCGAACTGCCGCTGCGCTCGGGCGATGAACATGAAATCGCCACCCCCGAGGGCAGCCTGCGCTGCACCGTGGCGGAGATCGAGGGGCCGGGCGGGCGCGACGAGATCTACCTGCTGCCGCTCGCCACCGGCCGCCAATCGGCGCGCGACCCGGCCTCCTTCGAGGCGCTGCCGGTCGCGCTGATGCGCCTGATGGCCGACGGGCGCGTCACCGCCGTCAACCGCGCCGCGCGCGCGCTGATGGGCGAGATCCCGCCCGAGGCGCGGCTTGGCGATCTGCTCGAAGGCCTTGGCCGCCCGGTCGAGGATTGGGTCGCCGATGCGCTCACCGGCCGCGCCGACCGCCGCCCCGAGGTGCTGCGCGCCCGCCGCGGCGACCGCGAGGTGTTCTTGCAGGTCACGCTGAGCCGGGTGGTCGAGGACGGGCTGCCGAGCCTCGTCGCGGTGCTCTCCGACGCGACCCAGCTCAAGACGCTCGAGGCACAATTCGTCCAGAGCCAGAAGATGCAGGCGATCGGCCAGCTCGCCGGCGGGGTTGCCCATGATTTCAACAACTTGCTGACCGCGATCTCGGGGCATTGCGATCTGTTGATGCTGCGCCATGACAAGGGCGACCCGGATTATGCCGATCTCGACCAGATCAGCCAGAACGCCAACCGCGCCGCCTCGCTGGTCGGCCAGCTGCTCGCCTTCTCGCGCAAACAGACGTTGAAGCCGCGGATCATCGACCTGCGCGACACGCTCTCCGACCTCACCCATCTGCTCAACCGGCTGGTCGGCGAAAAGGTGATCCTGACGCTCTCGCATGACCCCGAGCTGCGCCCGATCCGCGCCGACAAACGCCAGCTCGAACAGGTGATCATGAACCTCGTGGTGAACGCCCGCGACGCCATGCCCGGCGGCGGCGAGATCCGCATCGACACCACCAATGTCAGCCTCACCGAAGACCTCAAACGCGACCGCGCCGCGGTGCCGCGCGGCGATTATGTCGTGGTCAAGGTCACCGACGAAGGCACCGGCATCGCGCCCGACAAGCTCACCAAGATCTTCGAGCCCTTCTACACGACCAAGCGCACCGGCGAGGGCACGGGGCTTGGCCTCTCCACCGCCTATGGCATCGTCAAACAGACCGGCGGCTATATCTTCTGTGACTCGGTGATCGGCTCGGGCACCTGTTTTACCATCTATCTGCCCGCCCATGACCAGATCGCCGAACCCGAGGCCGAGGCCGAGCGCCCCGCGCCGACCGCCGATCTCGTCGCCGAGCCCGCCACCGCGACGATCCTGCTCGTCGAGGATGAGGCGCCGGTGCGCGCCTTCGCCTCGCGCGCGCTCAAGCTGCGCGGCTATACCGTCTTCGAGGCGGAAAATGCCGAAGAGGCGCTCGAGCTGCTGGCCGATCAGAACCTGAAGGTCGATGTCTTCGTCACCGATGTGATCATGCCCGGCATGGATGGCCCGACCTGGGTCTCGATCGCGCTGAAGACGCGCCCCGATACCGCGGTCGTCTTCGTCTCGGGCTATGCCGAGGATGTGTTCCGCGACGGTCGCCCGCCGGTGCCGAACTCGATCTTCCTGCCCAAACCCTTCTCGCTGAGCGAACTCACCGCGACGGTGCAAAACCAGCTCGGCTGAGCCTCAGGCAAGGCTGCGATAGAGCGCGAGATCGTCGGACATATGGGCCTCGAGCGCGGCGGTCGTCGCCGGGGAGAGCTTCACATCCGCGGCCGGCGGCACGTTGACGCGGGGCAGGGTGATCGCGCAATCGAGCCGATCCTCGAGAAAATGCACGAACTGGTCGATCGCCTCATAGCGGAAGATCCGATCGACCGCAGGCCGCCCCTCGGCATCGGTGAGAATCGCGCGTTGGCTGCCGATATCGGCATGGGCCGGGCTCGCGGGCGCCATGTAATCTTGCGCGAATTGCTCGAAACTGCGCCCGGCCATCGCGTGGCTCGGGTCATCGAAGACATCGCGCTGACGGAAGCGATACCACGACCGCAACCAGCCGATCGGCTCGCGCATCAGCGCAACGGTGGTGAACCGCTCGCCGGTGCGCGCCGTAAGGTAAGGTGCGATATGGTGCTGAAAATCCTGCGCGCTCATATGTTTGAGCTCGACGGGGCGCTGCATCGTCACCGAGGCAAGCGGCTCGAGCGCGGCCTCGACCGCGGTCGAACCCGCCTTCGGCGTTGCCAGAAACACCAGCCGCTGCTCCCAGAAAATCAGCATTTTTCCTCGCCCTGCATTGTTTTCCTCTCCTTAGGCGCTCCGCCGGATCGCGTAAACACTTCTTTAACCAAGCCCCTGCAGAGTGATTATGAAGATTTCATTTGAATTGTTCTCTTTTTGTGCGCATAACGATGAGAACAAGGGGCGAACAAACACCTGTCTCGCGATGAATTGCCAAAGCGCGGCGGGCTGTGGGATAAGGGATGGACTCGGGAACATGGCAGGTCTTTTTGAAATGAACGACAAGAGCAAGGCGGACAAGCAAAAGGCGCTGGAATCGGCGCTGGCGCAGATCGAGCGGCAGTTCGGCAAGGGCTCGATCATGAAGCTCGGCGGCGACAACCCGGCGGCCGAGATCGAGGCGACCTCGACCGGCTCGCTCGGCCTTGACATCGCGCTCGGCATTGGCGGCCTGCCGAAGGGGCGGATCGTCGAAATCTACGGACCGGAAAGCTCGGGCAAGACCACGCTGACGCTGCATTGCATCGCCGAGGAGCAGAAAAAGGGCGGCGTTTGCGCCTTTGTCGACGCCGAACATGCGCTCGACCCGCTCTATGCCAAGAAACTCGGGGTGAACCTCGATGAACTGCTGATCTCGCAGCCCGACACCGGCGAGCAGGCGCTCGAGATCGTCGACACGCTGGTGCGCTCGGGCGCGGTGAGCCTCGTCGTGGTCGACTCGGTCGCGGCGCTGACGCCGAAGGCCGAGATCGAGGGCGACATGGGCGACGCCACCGTCGGCGCCCAGGCGCGCCTGATGTCGCAAGCGATGCGCAAGCTCACCGCCTCGATCGGCCGCTCGAACTGCATGGTGATCTTCATCAACCAGATCCGCATGAAGATCGGCGTGATGTTCGGCAACCCCGAGACCACCTCGGGCGGCAATGCGCTAAAATTCTACGCCTCGGTGCGCCTCGATATCCGCCGCATCGGCGCGATCAAGGACCGCGACGAGGTGGTCGGCAGCCAGACCCGCGTCAAGGTCGTCAAGAACAAGGTCGCACCGCCCTTCCGGCAGGTCGAATTCGACATCATGTATGGGGAGGGGATCTCGAAGGTCGGCGAGCTGATCGACCTTGGCGTGAAGGCGGGCGTCGTCGAGAAATCGGGCGCGTGGTATTCCTACGGCGATGAGCGTATCGGCCAGGGCCGCGAAAACGCCAAGCAATTCCTGCGCGACCACCCCGATATCGCCTATGAGATCGAGGACAAGATCCGCGCCAGCCACGGGCTCGATTTCGGCGCGGCCGAAGGCGAAGAGCTGACCGAGGACTGAGATCTTCAAAGGCCGGGCCCCGCCCGGCCTTTTGACCCCGCGGCGCCTTTTGAATACTGGACGGGGCGGGGCGCGGGCGCTAAACGGGGAGGAAATCCGCGAAAAGGCCCGAAGACATGCCCAGCCTCAACGACATCCGTTCGACCTTCCTCAACTTCTTCGAGCGCAACGGCCACCGTGTCGTCGAGAGCTCGCCCCTCGTGCCGCGCAACGACCCGACGCTGATGTTCACCAACTCCGGCATGGTGCAGTTCAAGAACTGCTTCACCGGCGTCGAAAAACGCGATTACGTCCGCGCCACCACCGCGCAGAAATGCGTCCGCGCCGGCGGCAAGCACAACGACCTCGACAACGTGGGCTATACCGCGCGCCACCATACCTTCTTTGAAATGCTGGGGAATTTCTCCTTTGGCGATTATTTCAAGGAACAGGCGATCACCTATGCCTGGGAGCTGCTGACCAAGGATTTCGCGCTGCCGAAGGAGCGGCTTCTGGTCACCGTCTACCACACCGATGACGAGGCCGCCGCGATCTGGAAGAAGGTGTCGGGCTTGACCGATGACCGGATCATCCGCATCGCCACCAAGGACAATTTCTGGCAGATGGGCCCGACCGGCCCCTGCGGCCCCTGCACCGAGATCTTCTACGACCACGGCGACCATATCTGGGGCGGCCCGCCCGGCTCGAAAGACGAGGACGGCGACCGGTTCATCGAGATCTGGAACAACGTTTTCATGCAAAACGAGCAGTTCGAGGACGGCTCGATGGTCGAGCTCGACATGCAGTCGATCGACACCGGCATGGGCCTCGAGCGGATCGGCGCGCTCTTGCAGGGCAAGCATGACAACTACGACACCGACCTGATGCGCAGCCTGATCGAGGCCTCGGCCCATGCCACCTCGGCCGACCCCGATGGCCCGGGCAAGGTCCACCACCGGGTGATCGCGGACCATTTGCGCTCGACCTCCTTCCTGATCGCCGATGGCGTGATGCCCTCGAACGACGGGCGCGGCTATGTGCTGCGCCGCATCCTGCGCCGCGCCGCGCGCCATGCGCATATGCTCGGCGCCAAGGATCCGGTGCTGCATTCGCTGGTGCCCGCACTCGTGCGCCAGATGGGCGCGGCTTACCCCGAGCTGACTCGCGCGCAGGCGCTGATCGAGGAGACGCTGAAGCTCGAGGAGACCCGCTTCAAGGTCACGCTCGACCGCGGCCTGAAACTGCTCGATGACGAGCTCGCGGCGCTGCCCGCGGGGGCCGATCTGCCGGGGGCTGCGGCCTTCAAGCTCTACGATACCTATGGGTTCCCGCTCGATCTGACGCAAGATGCGCTGCGCGAGAAGGGCCGGGCGGTCGATACCGAGGGCTTCGACGCGGCGATGGCCGAGCAGAAGGCGAAGGCGCGCGCGAGCTGGGCGGGCTCGGGCGAGGCCAGCGACGGCAAGCTCTGGTTCGAGATCGCCGAGGACAAGGGCGTGACCGAATTCCTCGGCTATGACACCGAAGCCGCCGAGGGCCAGATCCTCGCGCTCGTGCAAGACGGCGCGCAGGTCGGCGAGGCCACCGGCGCGGTCACCGTCGTCGTCAACCAGACGCCCTTCTACGCGGAATCGGGCGGTCAGGTCGGCGATGCGGGGATCATCCGCACCGAAACCGCCGAGATCCGCGTGAGCGACACGAAAAAGGTCGCGGGCGTGTTCCTGCATATCGGCGAGGTCGTCGCGGGCAAGGTCGTGAAGGGCCAGCCCGCCAAGCTCGAGGTCGATCACGGCCGCCGCGCCGCGATCCGCGCCAACCACTCGGCCACGCACCTCTTGAACGAGGCGCTGCGCCGCGCGCTCGGGGCCCATGTCGCGCAGAAGGGCTCGCTCAACGCCGAGGACCGGCTGCGCTTCGACTTCTCGCATACCAAGGCGCTCAGCGCTGAGGAGCTCACCACCGTCGAGCGCGAAGTCAATGATTTCATTCGGCAAAACACCGTTGTCGAGACCCGGATCATGACCCCCGATGACGCCCGTGCGCTCGGCGCGCAGGCGCTGTTTGGCGAGAAATACGGCGATGAGGTGCGCGTCGTGTCGATGGGCGAGCTTCTCGGCTCGGGCAAGGGCACGGGTGGCAAGACCTATTCGATCGAGCTGTGCGGCGGCACCCATGTCGCGCGTCTGGGCGAGATCGGCGCCTTCGTTCTGCTCGGCGACAGCGCGTCCTCGGCCGGCGTGCGCCGGATCGAGGCGCTGACCGGGCAGGCGGCGCTCGATCATCTCAAGGCCCAAGGAGCCCTGGCTGCGGAAGCGGCGGCGGTGCTGAAAACCTCGACCGCCGATCTCGTCGAGCGGGTTCAGGCGCTCGCCGAAGAGCGCCGGGCGCTCGCCAATGAAGTGGCGCAGCTGCGCCGCGAGCTGGCCATCGGCGGCGGCGGCGCGGGCGGGCCGGAAGCCATTGATATCAACGGCTTGAAGTTCATGGCTCAAGTCGTCTCCGGGGTGTCGGGCAAGGATCTGCCGGCGCTGGTCGACAGCCTCAAGGACAAGATCGGCTCGGGCGCGGTGCTCGTGGTGGCCGATACCGGCGGCAAGGCCGCGGTCGCGGCGGGCGTCACCGCCGACAAGACCGGCGTGATCTCGGCCGTGGATATGGTCAAGGCCGCGGCGGCGGCGCTTGGCGGCAAGGGCGGCGGTGGCCGGCCCGATATGGCGCAAGCCGGCGGCGCCGACCCGTCGAAGGCCGATGAGGCGGTGGCCGCCGTCAAGGCCGTGATTGCAGGAGAAGTCTGATGCCCGGCGCTTACTGGATCGCCCATGTGACCGTTCTCGACGCCGAGGCCTATGGCAAATATGCTGAGGCCGCGGGCCCCGCGATCGCCGCGGCGGGGGGGAAATTCCTCGCCCGCGGGTCGCGCTACGTCCAGCTCGAGGGCAATGAGCGCAAGCGCAATGTGCTCGCCTGGTTCCCGAGCCTCGAGGCCGCCGAGGCCTGCTACCGCGGGCCCGCCTATCAGGCCGCGCTCGCCCATGCGATCGGCGCCTCCGAGCGCGACCTCGTGATCGTCGAGGCGATGGAATAACGGCGGGGGCGCCCGCGCCCCCTCCCCACCGGGCCGCCGGGCCCCCGAGGAGCCGCCATGTGCCGTTGGGCCGCCTATATCGGGCAACCGATCTTCCTTGAGGATATCATCAGCAGGCCCGGGCACTCGCTGATCCACCAGAGCCATTGCGCGACGCAGTGCCATACCCAGATCAACGCCGATGGCTTTGGCGTGGCCTGGTATGGCGAGCGCCCCGAGCCCGGGCTTTACCGCGATGTGATGCCGGCCTGGTCGGACCCGAACCTGCGCTCGCTCACCGCGACGGTGAAATCGGGGCTGTTTCTGGCCCATGTGCGCGCCTCGACCGGCACCGCGACGAGCCGCAACAACTGTCACCCCTTCGTCGTCGGCCATTGGAGCTTCATGCACAACGGCCAGATCGGCGGCTATGAGCACTTCCGCCGCGCGGGCGAGATGTTGATCCCCGACGCGCTCTACCCGCAGCGCAAGGGCGCGACCGACAGCGAGGCGCTGTTCTTGCTGGCGCTGGCCGAGGGGCTCGAGGCCGATCCGAAATGCGCACTCGAACGCGCGACGGCGCGGCTGACCGAGCTTGCCCGACAGCGCGGCGCCGCGCCCCATATGCGGCTGACGGCGGCGTTTTCCGATGGCGCGCGGCTTTACGCGGTGCGCCACGCCTCCGACGCGGCGCCGCCGACGCTCTATCACAAATGGTCCGATACAAGGCGGGGGCGGGCGGTGGTCTCCGAGCCGCTCGAGGAGGATCAGCGCGATTGGGAGGAGGTTCCGCCCGGCTCGTTTTGCATTTTCGACGGAAAATCGGTCGAGATCAGCCCGTTCTGTCCGCCGATTTGAGCCCCCGCGCCGGCGCCGCGCCATTCCCATGCCGCGCCGAACCTGCTAAGCCCGCGACGTTCCAAGACCGAGAAGACCGATGACCGAGATCCGCCTGCACAACACGCTCAGCCGCCGCAAGGAGGTTTTCGAGCCGATCGACGCCACCAATGTCCGGCTCTATCTCTGCGGGCCGACGGTCTATGACCGCGCGCATCTGGGCAATGCGCGCCCGGTCGTGGTGATCGACGTGCTCTACCGGCTGCTGCGGCTCAAATATGGCGTGGGCGCGGTGACATATGTGCGCAATTTCACCGATGTCGATGACAAGATCAACGCGACCGCATTGGCGCGCAAGGAGGCAGGCGCCCCCGGCACGCTCGAGGAGCTGATCCGCGCGCGCACCGAGGAGACGATCGGCTGGTATCATGCCGATATGGATGCGCTCGGCGCGCTGCGCCCCGATCTCGAGCCGCGCGCGACCGATTTCATCGGCGCGATGATCGCGATGATCGAGGAGCTGATCGCGAAGGGCCATGCCTATGCCAAGGACGGCCATGTGCTCTTCCGGGTGCGCAGCTATACCAGATATGGGGCGCTGTCGGGGCGGTCGGTCGATGACATGATCGCGGGGGCGCGGGTCGAGGTAGCGCCCTTCAAGGAAGACCCGATGGATTTCGTGCTCTGGAAGCCGTCGGACGCCGATCTGCCGGGCTGGGAGAGCCCTTGGGGCCGCGGTCGGCCGGGCTGGCATATCGAATGTTCGGCGATGTCCTATGAACTCCTCGGCGCGTCCTTTGATATCCATGCGGGCGGGATCGACCTGCAATTCCCCCACCATGAGAACGAGATCGCGCAGAGCTGCTGCGCGCATCCCGAGGGGGGCTTTGCGCGCTATTGGCTGCACAATGAGATGTTGCAGGTCGAGGGCAAGAAAATGTCGAAAAGTCTCGGCAATTTCTTCACCGTGCGCGATTTGCTGGGGCAGGGGATCCCGGGCGAGGTGATCCGCTTCGTGTTCTTGCAGACCCATTACGGCAAGCCGATGGACTGGACGGCGGAGAAGGCCGCGCAGGCGGAGGCCACCTTGCGCAAATGGCGCGCGGCTGTGGCGGGGGTTGCGGCGAGCGCGCCGGCGCAAGCGGTGATCGAGGCGCTCTCGGATGATCTCAACACCGCCGGGGCGATCGCGGCGCTGCATGCGATCAAGGACCCGGCCGAGCTGAAGGCTTCGGCGGCGCTTCTGGGGCTTTTGGAGGACGGCATGGGCGCATGGGCGGCGGCGCCGGGGGCGGATCTGTCGGCGCATGCGGCGGCTTTGGCCGATCTGCGCGCGCGCGCGATGGCGAGCAAGGATTTCGCGCCGGTCGATGCGATGAAGGCGGCGCTGATCGCGGCGGGGGTCGAGGTGCGCATGTCGAAGGCGGGGGTCGAGCTTCTGGCGGGGCCGGGGTTCGATGCGGCCAAGCTGCCCGCGCTTGGCTGAGGGCGGATTTGCGTATTTGAGCCAAGAAGAAACGGAACAGGTCGGGAGGAGCCAGCCATGAGCCGCGAGCGACTTTATCTTTATGACACCACGCTGCGCGACGGCCAGCAGACCCAGGGCGTGCAGTTTTCGGTGGCCGAGAAGATCGCGCTGGCCGAGGCGCTCGACGCGATCGGCATTGATTATATCGAGGGCGGCTGGCCGGGCGCGAACCCGACCGACAGCGAGTTTTTCGCCGTGCGCCCCGAGACCGAGGCGGTGTTCACGGCCTTTGGCATGACCAAGCGCGCGGGCCGGTCGGCGGCCAATGACGAGGTGCTTGCGGGGGTGATGAACGCGGGCACGCCGGCGGTTTGTCTCGTCGGCAAGAGCCATGATTATCATGTGACCGCCGCGCTCGGGATCACGCTCGAGGAGAATCTCGAGAATATCCGCGCCTCGATCGCGCATGTGGTGGCGTCTGGGCGCGAGGCGCTGTTCGATGCCGAGCATTTCTTCGACGGGTTCAAGGCGAACCGGGCCTATGCGCTTGAATCTGTGCAGGCGGCCTATGTGGCGGGGGCGCGCTGGGTCGTGCTCTGTGACACGAATGGCGGGACGCTGCCCCATGAGGTGGCCGAGGCGGTGGCGGCGGTGATCGCGACGGGGGTGCCGGGCGATCATCTGGGCATCCATTGTCACGATGACACCGGCCAGGCGGTGGCGGCTTCGCTTGCGGCGGTGATGGCGGGGGCGCGCCAGATCCAGGGCACGCTGAACGGTTTGGGCGAGCGTTGCGGCAATGCCAATCTCACCTCGCTGATCCCGACGCTCCTGCTCAAGGAGCCTTTCGCGAGCCGCTTCGAGACCGCGATCTCGCGCGAGGCGCTGGCCGGGCTCACGCAGCTTTCGCGCAAGCTCGACGATATCCTCAACCGCGTGCCGCTGCGCTCGGCGCCCTATGTCGGGGCCTCGGCCTTTGCGCATAAGGCGGGGCTGCATGCCTCGGCGATCCTGAAGGACCCCACGACTTATGAGCATGTCGAGCCCTCTCTCGTGGGCAATGCGCGGCTCATCCCGATGTCGAACCAGGCGGGCCAGTCGAACCTGCGCGCGCGGCTCGTGGGCATGGGGATCGAGGTCGAGCCGAAGGACCCGCGGCTTGCGGCGATCCTCGATGAGATCAAGCGGCGCGAGGATCATGGCTATGCCTATGACGGCGCGCAGGCGAGTTTCGAGCTGGTCGCGCGGCGCGAGCTCGGCCTTCTGCCCGCGTTTTTCGAGGTCGAGCGCTACCGCGTCACAGTCGAGCGCAAGCGCGATGCGCGCGGCCGGATCGGCTCGCTCTCCGAGGCGGTGGTGGTGGTGAATATCGGCGGTCAGCGCACGCTCTCGGTCTCGGAGGGGATCGTCGAGGATGGCTCGGACGGCGGCCCGGTCAACGCGCTCTCGAAGGCGCTCGCCAAGGATCTCGGCCCCTATCAGCATTTCATCGACGACATGAAACTGGTCGATTTCCGCGTGCGCATCACCCAGGGCGGCACCGAGGCGGTGACGCGGGTGATCATCGACAGCGAGGATGGCAAGGGCCAGCGCTGGTCGACGGTGGGGGTCAGCCCGAACATCGTCGATGCCTCTTTCGAGGCGCTTCTCGACTCGATCACCTGGAAGCTTCTGCGCGACGGGGCGGCGCCGGTATGAGCGCGCGCGCGGCCGAGATGCTGGCGGCGGGCGACCCCGATCGCTTCGCCGCGCTGATGGCGACGCGGGCGGATCTGCGCGCGCGGCTCTGGCCGCTTTACGCGGCAAACCTCGAGATTGCGCGCGCGCCCTGGGCCTCGGCCGAGCCGATCGTGGCGGAGATGCGCCTGCAATGGTGGGTCGATGCCTTTGCCGCGCTCGCCGAAGAGGGGCGTGCCCCGGCCCATGAGCTCGGGGCGGAGTTTGCCGATCTGCGCGCCGAGGCGGGGCTTTTGCAGGCGCTTGCCGAGGCGCGGCGCTGGGAGTGCTGGCGCGAGCCCTTCGAGGATCAGGCCGCGCTCGTCGACTATCTTCAGGCGACCTCGGGCGGGCTTTACTGGGCCGCGGCGCGGCGCATCGGGGCGGGGGCCGAGGCCGAGGGGGCGGTGCGCGCCTTTGGCTTTGGCGCGGGGGTGGCGGCCTGGCTCGCGGCAGTGCCCGAGCTCGAGGCGCGCGGCCGTCTGCCCTTGGTCGATGGCCGCCCCGAGGCGGTGGCGGCGCTCGCGCGCGAGGGGCTTGCGGCGCTCGAGCGGGGGCTTGCGCAAACGCCCGCGCCCCTGCGCGCGGCGCTCTTGCCCGGCTGGCAGGCGCGCGGCTGGCTCCGCGCCGCCGCGAAAGAGCCCGCGCGGGTCGCCGAAGGCCGGCTCAGGGGCAGCGAATTTGGCCGCCGCGCGGGGCTTGTCTGGCAGGCGCTGCGTCTCGGTTAAAAAGCTGAACGCCTTAAACGAATCTTCAGTTGTTCCATTCATGTTCCTCCCAATGGGCGCTGCCTTTTGGATGACGTCACGATTCTGTGCCTAGGCGCGGAACCGTCGGAGGATCTGGGATGAATCTGATTCACAATCAGAAACTTGGGGTCAAACTGCCCCTTATGCTGGTCGCGATCTCCTTGCTCGCCATGGGAGTCATGGGGGTCAACGCCTATCGCGATGCGCGTGCGCTGCTCGCCAAGGAGGGCACCGACCGGATCGAGAGCGCGCTCGATATGCGCCGCGAGTCGCTCGAGCTCTGGGCGGAAAAGACCTCGAGCGCGATTGCCGAGCTGACCGCGGCGCAAAGCACCTCGCGCGCGCTGCGCGATTTCACCGCTTCGTGGAAGACGCTCGGCGCCGATCCGGCGGGCTATCTGCTCAACGCCTATGTGACCGAGAACCCGAACCCGGAGGGCGAGCGGCTCGCCTATGATTATGCCGGCGATGTGACGGAGTTTTCGATCGCGCATCGCCGCTATCACCCGGCCCTTGTCGAGTTCGCAAAAACCCATGATATCAATGATATCTACCTGATCGCGCCGGATGGCACGGTGCTTTATTCGCTGGCCAAGGACGGCGAGTTCACCACCAATCTCAATAACGGCCCCTTCAAGGATACCCCGCTCGCCCAGGCCGCGCGCAAGGCGGTGACGCTCGGCCGCGGCAAGACCGCGACGACCGAGTTCTTCCGCTCTTCGGCGGCCAAGGGGCGCAATGTCTCGGGCATGGTGATCGCCGCGCCAGTGCTCAACCCGCAAGGCGTCGCGCTCGGGGTGATCGCTTTCAACGTCTCGATCACCCCGATCGGCACGATCATGGAATCGCCCCGCGCCCTGGGCGAGACCGGCCAGGCCTATCTCGTCTCGCAATCGGGGGTGCTCCTGAACAACCTGCGCAATGCCTCGGCGAGCGCACGTCTGGTCAAGAACGCCGCCAACAATGCCTTCCAGGCCGGGCTGCGCGGCGAAACCGGCTTCATCGAAGAAACCGGCATCAGCGGCACGCCGGTCGTGGCCGCCTATACGCCGATCGAGATCTTCGGTCTGAAGGTCGTGGGCGTCGCCGAACAAGCCTCCGCCGAACTCTTCGGCCCGGCGCGCAAACTCGGCAAAGAGATGTTGCTGCAAGCTGGTGGCATGACCGCGGTGCTCGCCTTCCTCGCCTGGCTGATGGCCCGCTCGATCGCCCGCCCGCTCGGCCGGATGAGCGAGACCGTCCGCGCGATCTCGAATGGCGATCACACCGTCGAGGTGAGCAACACCAAGCGCAATGACGAGGTCGGCACCATCGCCCGCGCGATCGAGACCCTGCGCGTCGATCTCGCCGAGGCCGCCGTCGTGCAGCGTCAGGCCGCGATGCAGGGCACCGCCTTCGATTGCTCCTCGGCCGCGATGATGATCGTCGATCGCGACTTCCAGATCACCTACAACAACCCCGCGATGATCAAACTGGTCAGCTCGCGCCTCGATGATTTCCGCACCGTGACGCCCGATATCGTCGCCGAGGAGCTCGTCGGCCGCTCAATGGACGCCTTCCACAAGCTGCCCGCCCGCGCCCGCGAAATCCTCTCGGACCCGAAGAATTTCCCCTATCACGCCGATATCGTGGTCGGCGAGGGCCGCTTCGGGCTCGATGTCAACATGATCTCGACGCCCGAACAGGGGCCGATCGGCTTCGTCGTCGAATGGCGCGATGTGACCGAGCTGCGGATGAACCGCGCCCTGCTCAACGCGCTCAACGACAATCAGGTGGTCTGCGAATTTTCGCCCGCCGGCCGGATCACGCGCGCCAATGCGCATTTCGCCGCCGCAATCGGCCTGCCCGAGGCCGAACTCCTCGGCCGCTCGCATGAGTCCGTTCTGTGCGGTGATGACGAAAGCGCCGATTACTGGACGCGGGCTCAAGCCATGGAAACCGTGCTCGGGCGCTTCTACCTGCCGGGCGAGGATGGCCGCAGCGTGATCGTCGAGGGCAGCCTGACGCCGGTGCCCGACCGCAACAACCGGATGCTGAAGATCGTCCTGATCGCCAATGATGTGACCGAAGCGCAGACCCGTCTGCGCGAGATCCAGGCGCGCAACGAGGCGATGCATGCCGAACAACGCACCGTGGTCGAGGCGCTCCGCGTCGGCCTGACCCGGCTCTCGGATGGCGATCTGACGAGCCCGATCGAGGCGAAATTCTCGCCCGAATACGAGCAGCTGCGCGCCGATTTCAACGCCGCGGTCGGCAATCTCGCCCGCGCCATGCAAGAGGTGATCGACAACGCCGAAGCGATCGACAGCGAGGCCCACGAGATCTCGAATGCGGCGGAAGATCTCAGCCGCCGGACCGAGCGCCAGGCAGCCACGCTCGAAGAGACCGCCGCCGCGCTCGACGAGCTGACCTCGTCGGTGAACACCGCCACCGCGGGCGTGACCGAAGCTGATCGCGTCGTCAAACAGGCGCAAGGCAGCGCCGAGACCTCGGGCCAGATCGTGCAACAGGCCGTCGATGCGATGGGCAAGATCGCGGAGAGCTCGCAAAAGATCTCGCGGATCATCTCGGTGATCGACGATATCGCCTTCCAGACCAATCTTCTGGCGCTCAATGCGGGCGTCGAGGCGGCCCGGGCCGGCGAGGCGGGGCGCGGCTTCGCAGTCGTCGCCTCGGAGGTGCGCGCCCTTGCGCAGCGGTCCTCCGATGCCGCGCGCGAGATCGATGCGTTGATCACCACCTCCTCGGAACATGTCCGCCAGGGTGTCGGCCTTGTGGGCGAAACGGGCGAGGCGCTCGAGGGTATCCTTGCCGCGGTCATCGACATCGCCAACCGAGTCTCCGAAATCGCCGCCTCGTCGCGCGAGCAGGCCTCGGGCCTTGCCGAGATCAACACCGCGATGAACCAACTCGACCAGGTGACGCAGCAAAACGCCGCGATGTTCGAACAGACCACTGCGGCGAGCCATTCGCTGACCCGTGGCGCCCAGGCGCTGACCGAAACCACGAACCGGTTCCGCACGCCACAAGGCACGGGCCGGCGCGCCAGCGCGGCACCGGTTGCGGCGCCCTCCGCCCCCGCAGCCCCCCCCTCGGTCGTCGCCCCCTCCGTCATCGCTCCGGCCGCGCGCGCAGTCGACACGCCGATGCCCGACCGCAAGACGCCCGCCAGCGCTCCGCTTCGGCAAGGCAATCTCGCTCGGAAAGCCGCCGCCGAGGAGGACGACTGGGAAGATTTCTGAGCAAGATTGAAGAAGGAACAGTGGTTTGTTTATGCACCGCCAACGGGAAGGGCTGACTATGGGGGCAAAACGCGTCCTGATCGTGGATGACTCGCCGACGATCCGTCAGCTCATCCGGACCTTGCTCGCCAATGACCGCAGGCTGCGGGTGGTTGGCGAAGCGGGCGACCCCTACGAAGCGCGCGAGAAGATCAAGGATCTCGCCCCCGACGTCATCACGCTCGATGTCGAAATGCCGCGGATGAATGGCCTGTCCTTCCTGGAAAAGCTGATGCGTCTGCGGCCGATGCCGGTGGTCATGGTCTCGACCGAGACGCAAAAGGGCTCGGCGGCGGCTCTCGAGGCGCTGTCTCTGGGGGCGATCGACTGTATCGGCAAGCCGGCGAGCGGCGCGCTCGATGAAGCGTTCCAGAATCTCGGCGATCTGCTGGTCGCCGCGGCGGACGCGCGCCTGCGCGAACCGGGGCTGCGCAAACCCGTCGATCCAGCCACCGGCTTTCGCTGGAACGGCCGCTATGTGCTGATCGGCTCCTCGACGGGGGGCGTCGATGCGCTCGAAACGATCCTCTCCGAATTCCCGGAGAACTGTCCGCCGACGCTGATCACCCAGCATATGCCCGAAACCTTCCTCGAGAGTTTCGTGCGCCGCCTCGCCCCGAAGATTGCCCCGCGCTTCGAACTTGCGACCGACAACGCACCTTTGCTGCAAGGCAAAGTCTATATCGCGCCCGGTGGCGCCTATCACCTCGGCGTTTCCGGCGGCGATACCCCGAAATGCAAACTCCTGAGCGACGAGAAGCGCAACGGCCACCGGCCCTCGGTCGATGTACTCTTCGACTCGGCCCGCCCGATCGCCCAACGCTCCGTCGCCTGCCTCCTGACCGGGATGGGCCGCGACGGCGCCGAGGGGATGCTCGCGCTGCGTCAAGCCGGGGCCACCTGCATCGCCCAGGACCAGGCGACCTCGGTCGTCTTCGGCATGCCGCGCGCCGCGCTCGAGATCGGGGCGGCTGAACGGGCCGTGCCGCTCGGCCGGATCGCCCAGAACATCCTGCAACTGACCGGCCGCACTTCGGCTGTGTCGGTGTGATCGTCGAGGCCTCCATGACCCACCGCGCACCCCTTCGTCCGCAGCACATCTCGCAAGGAGAATATGCCTCCGGCCGCACGGATGAACGTGCGATCACGACCATCCTCGGATCCTGCGTGGCGACCTGCCTTTATGATCCGCAAGCCGGCGTCGGCGGGATGAACCATTTTCTGCTGCCCGAGAGCACCGGAACGACAACCCAGGCGGCGAGTTTCGGCGTCAATGCGATGGAGCTTCTGATCAATGACATGATCAAGCACGGCGCCGCGCGCCCGCGGCTCAAGGCCAAGGTCTTCGGCGGCGCGCGGATGATCGCGGGTCTGTCGGATATCGGCCAGAAGAACGCCGCCTTCGTGCTGGATTTCCTGCGCCGCGAGGGGATCGAATGCACGGGGCAGAGCCTTGGCGGCAATCAGGCCCGGCGGATCGAGTTCTGGCCGCACTCCGGCCGGGCGCGGCAAAAGCTGCTCGGCGAGGCGAAGGTCTTTGAAGCGCCGCCGCCGGTCACCCCAGGCAACGAGGTCGAGCTCTTCTGACGCCGCCACCCCCTCAGACCAACGGCCGCGCGCGCCCCGCGCGGCCGTTTTCCTTTGCGTCAACGCCGCCGCACCGAAGGCAAAAAAAAATCGGCCCGAGAGGCCGACGCATCCGTCACATCGTCTGGCGAGGCCTTTGCCCCGTTACCGATCCGAGCACCTCTCGGAGGTGCTCAGAACCACTGGATTTCACCCTCGTCCGCGGCCTCCTGAACCGAGATCTTCGGCATCTCGGGGTCGAGATTGTTGATCAGCTCATGAAGGCGCAGCCGCGACAGGATCGGCACGGCATGCAGCTTCACATCCGACGGCATTTCGCCCGAGACCGCGGCCATCAGACGCCCGAGATCCTCGAGCGCCTGGGTGATCCGGTCGATCCCTTGCAAGCCCATGATCGCTTTCGGATCGGTATGATCGGCGAAATGGCACATCGAAAGGGCTTTCTGGACCTCGGAGGAGAGGCGCGCGAGCGTGTCGAGCTCATCTCCGATCCGGGCGGCGAGCGCGTCGAGCGGCAGGTCGCGCCGCGCGGGCTCCAGCGTGTCATGGGGGAGGGCATTGATCATAGCCGCCCCACAACCGCTTCGATGCAGGCACGCAGATCCTGCGGGGTGAAGGGTTTCTTGAGGAAGTTGTTCATCCCGAGCTTGCGGCCGGTGTCGATGATTTCCTTGTCGGCACGGCCGGTGATCAGGATGAAGCCGAGCCCCTTGGTGCGCGGATTGGTGCGCAGCGCATGGAGAAGTTGCAGCCCGTCCATCCCCGGCATGTTGTAATCCGAAATCACCAGATGGACCGGCGTCTTTTCAAGGATTTGCAGCGCGCCCGGACCGTCGGTCGCATAGCCGACCTGACGGATGCCCATCGCATCGAGGGCCTGCGTGATCAGGCCGCGGCTGGTCGACATGTCATCGACCACCATGATTCTCAATTGATCTCTCAGGGCCATCTGCTCTCTCCGATTGTCTGCACCGCTCCCTCCTCGGGGAGACGGTAGGTTGTTATGCCCGCGGTCTCGAGCCGCGATGCGCCGCCAAGCGGCACCCGCTCCGAATGGCCGACAAACAGCCAGCCGCCGGGGTTCAGGCAGGCTTCGAACCGTTGCCACAGGCGCGTTTGCGCCGGCTGGTCGAAGTAGATCACCACGTTGCGGCAGAAGATGATGTCGAAGCGGCCCTTCATCGGCCAGGTTTCGTGCAGGTTCAGTTCCCGAAACGAGACGAGCTGGCGCAATTGCGGCACGATCTCGAAGCCCTCGGGGTGGGGGCGGGTGTATTTCTTTTGCAACGGCTCCGGGATGCCATCGAGCGCGGCGCTGTCATAGACACCGCGCGTGCCCCGCGCGATCATCACCGGGTCGATGTCGCTGGCGAGGATGCGCACATCGCGCGAGCCGACCTCGCTGCACATCTCGGTCAGCACCATCGCGATCGTATAGGCTTCCTGGCCATTGGACGAGCCCGCCGACCAGATCCGCACCCGGCCGCCCGCCTTGGCCCGCGCCAGAAGCGGCGGCAGGGCCTTTTCGCGCAGCGTATCGAAATGGTGCTTTTCTCGGAAGAAATGGGTCACATTGGTGGTCAGCGCGGAGATCATCTCGCGCCGTTCGGAGGCCCCTTCCTCGGATTTCACCAAGGCGATGTAGCCCTGATAGTCGCTCAGACCCAGCTTGCGCAGGCGTTTGGCAAGGCGCGATTGAACCATCGAGCTCTTGTTCGGATTGATGACGATCCCGGCATATTCATAGAGAATGGCCGCGATCGCCTGCAATTCCGACGCGCTGGGGGGCTGATGCCCGGAGGGAGGGGGGAAGGCTTGTGTCATGCGGCTTCCGAGGCTTCGTCGGGGAGCACGGCCCCGAGATCAAGAACGCGGATCATCCGGCCATCGACGATGGTGAGGGCCTCGATGAAACTGTGGGCGGTGTCGGCGGCAAGCTCGGGCGGGGCCTGAAGCTCATTGCGCGGCAGCGCGAGAATGTCGGAGACCGCATCGACGAGCAGGCCCGCCGTCTGGCTGCCGACCTGAACGACGATGATGACGTTGCGCGCATCGCCTTCGACCGGCGCCATCCCGAGGCGCACCGAGAGGTCGACCACCGGCAGCACCGTGCCGCGCAGGTTGATCACGCCGCGCACATAGGCGGGCGCATGGGGCAGGGGCGTCGCCCGGGTCCAGCCGCGGATCTCGCGCACCGACATGATGTCGACGCTGTATTCTTCCTCGGCAAGGCGAAACGACAGCAGTTCGAGTTCGGAGGTGTTGGAGCTATGGTCAGCCATGGGGTGTTATCCTGCAAGAGCGAGGTTGGGGCCGCGGGTCCGGCCGGAAGCGTTCTGCACGAGGTCGGCAGGGTCGAGGATCAGCGCGATCTGACCGTCGCCCAGGATCGTCGCCGCGGCGACACCGGGGATATGGCCATAGCTGCGTTGCAGGCCCTTGATGACGACCTGGCGCTGTTCGAGGATCGCATCGACGATCAGGGCGCTGCGCGCACCGTTTTCCTGTGCGGTGAGGAGCACGATCCCGCCCTCGTAATTGGCGCGCGGGCAGCGGTAGCCGAGTTCGGCGCCGAGGTCATAGAGCGGCACGAAGGCGCCGCGCACATGGATCACATTGGTTTCCGGGCCGAGCGCGCGGATATCCTCGCCCGAAAGCGTCGCGGTTTCGAGGATCGAGGAGAGCGGCACGACGAGGGTTTCGCCCGCCACGCTGACCACCATCCCGTCGAGCACCGCGAGCGTCAGCGGCAGCGAGATCGAGAAGCGGGTGCCCTTGCCGGGTTCGGAGGAGATGCTGATCCGCCCGCCGAGCGACTGGATCGAGGAGCGCACCACATCCATGCCGACCCCGCGCCCCGAGAGCGCCGAGACCTTGTCGGCGGTCGAGAACCCGGGCAGGAACAGCAGATTGTCGATCTCGGCATCGCTGAGTTGCGCATCGGGGGCGACCAGCCCCTTGGCGATGGCGATATCGCGCACTTTCGGGCGGTTGATGCCGGCGCCATCGTCGGAGACTTCGATGACCACGCGGCCCGAGCGGTGTTGCGCGGAAAGGGTGATCACCCCCTCGGTCGGTTTGCCGGCGGCGACGCGCGTGTCGGGGGTTTCAAGCCCGTGGTCGACCGCGTTGCGGATCATGTGGGTGAGCGGATCGGCAAGGCGTTCGATCACGGTCTTGTCGACCTCGGTGGCCTCGCCCTCGGTGCGCAGGCGCACTTCCTTGCCCACCGCATGCGAGGCCTCGCGCACGATCCGGGCCATGCGCTGGAACAGCGGTTTGACCGGTTGGGCGCGGATCATCATCACGCTGTCCTGGATGTCGCGGGTCAGCATCATGAAGGCTTCGAGCCCGGTCATCACCGCGGAATTGGGCGGCAAGCCGGCTTCGGCGACCGATTGCGCGAGCATCGCCTGGTTGATCACCAGCTCGCCCACGAGGTTCACGAGACGATCAATGCGGTCGAGATCGACGCGCACGGTGGCCGAGGCCTCGGCATGTTCTTTCGAATTGGCCGCCGCCGCCGCAGGGGCAACCACGGCCGACAGGGCGGCGGCGCTCTCCGGCGCTTCGGCGCTGGACGGGGCGGGCGCGGCGGCCGCAGTCGGCGCGGGCGGATCCTCGAAGAAGCCAAAGCCCGTGTCCTCGGTCGCGCTGTCGGGGAGCGCGGCGAGCGTGGGGGCGGACGAAAGCGCGGGCGCCAGATCGGGCAGCCCCGCGGCCCCTTCGGTGATGTCGATCTGGCAGACATCCTCGACGAAATCGAAGACCTCGCGGATGTCGGCATCGGTGATGTCGCCGGTGAGGGTGATCTGCCAATGCAGCGTCACCGCCTCCGGGTCGAGCGCGTCGAGATCGGCGGGGCTGTCCTCGATGCAAAGCACCGAAGCCTCGCCGAGCGCAGCGAGCGCACGCAGCAGGTGCAGCGGCTCATTGCCCGAGGCATAGAGCGCCGCGCTGGGGCGCATCACCACGGTCCAGACCGGCAATTCCGAGGCCGCCTCCTCGGGCGCGAGATCCTCGTCCAGAGCGCCGCCGAAATCGAAGCTCAGCCCCATCGGCTGAAAATCGGTGACCTCTTCCTCCGCGGCGGGGCCGGCGCCGCCGCCGATCAGCTTCTCGAGCTCGACCAGACATTCCTCCGAGCCCGGCGGCACCGGTCCCGCATCGCGCGCCGCGCGCACATGGTCGCCGAGCAGATCCGCCGCGTGGAAGAACAGCTTCATCGCCTCGGGGGTCAGCTCGAGCCGCCCCGAGCGCAGCTCATCGAGCACCGTCTCGTAACGGTGGGCGAAGCCGACCAGAGCATCGAGGCCGAAGGCCCCGGCACCGCCCTTGATCGAATGAACAGCCCGGAACACGACGTTGATCGTCTCATTGTCGTAGTTGCCCTCGTCCATGTCGGAGAGCGCATCTTGCAGGCTTTCGAGCAGTTCTTCGCATTCGATGAAGAAACTTGCCCGGATTTCGGCCATCGGGTCGGTCGCCATGGTCTCCTCCTTCAGCCCGCAACCATCTGCAGGGCCTTGATCAGCTTGGGCGGATCGAACGGTTTGACGATCCAGCCGGTCGCGCCGGCGGCGCGGGCGCGCGCCTTCAGTTCGGGCGCGGATTCCGTCGTCAGCACGAGGATCGGCGTGGCGCGGTGCTTGTCCTGCCCCCGCACCGCCTCGATGAAGCCGAAACCGTCGAGCCGCGGCATGTTGATGTCGGAAATGATCGCATCGGGGGCGATGCCCTCGAGCACCTCGAGCCCATGCACGCCATCTTCCGCCAGATGCAGGGTGATCCCGGCCTCCGTCAGGGCGAGTTTGAGCATATCGCGGATCGTGCGGCTGTCATCGACCGCAAGGACTGTCAGGCTCATGCGGCCTCCTCGGATTGCACATCACTGAGTTCCACGCCGAAGATCGCCAGAGCCTCGTCAAAGGCCTCCGAGCGCGGCGAAATTGAGAAGGGCAGGGCCCGGGCGCGCCAGCTGCGGGCCGAGGCCAGCAAGACTTGCAACCCGAGGCCGCCGAAATGGGTCACCGCCCCCGCATCCAGTGTCAGCGGCGCGCCCTGAGCGGCGCGCAATTGCGCCGTGAGCTCGCCCACATGCGAGAGATCGACCCGAGGAGGAAGCGCGAGCACTGTCATCGCACGACCTCAAAATGAGTGGTCAGGAAAAGGCGCACCGTGTTCCCCTTTCATTCCAGATGAAAGAGGCTTAACCCGCCACCAGTTAAGATTGGTTTGACGCACGCGGTTATTTTCGCGCGGCAAGCGTCTCGAGATGGGCCGCGCAGCCCGTGAGCGCGGCATAATCGTCTTCAATCACGGAAATCGGAAATTTTTCCATCATTTCCGAGAATCGGCCCTTGGCATGGAAGGCCTCGGCAAAGCCGAATCGTTCGAGCCAGGGTGTGAAGGCGCGCGCGACGCCGCCGCAAAGGTAAATCCCCCCGAAGGGCAGGTGCACGAGCGCCAGATCCCCCGCCGTCATCCCGAGCATCCGCACGAAGAGCCGGCCCGCGCTTTGCGCCAGCGCCTCGCCCGCCTCGAGCCCGGCCATGATCTCGGCCGCCGCGCGCAGCGTCTCGGTGCCGGCCTCGGCGGTGACAAAGCCGTAAACCCGCTCGAAGCCGCGCCCCGAGAGCACATGTTCGACCGAGGCGAAGAGATGCTTGCCCTGCACATAATGCATCAAGGCCATGTCGCGCGCGTTTTGCACCGGCATCGAGATATGGCCGCATTCCGAGGCCGCGACGAAGCGCAGCCCATGCGCCTCAT
The DNA here is from genome assembly GCF_001856665.1 of Rhodobacter xanthinilyticus. NCBI lineage: Bacteria > Pseudomonadati > Pseudomonadota > Alphaproteobacteria > Rhodobacterales > Rhodobacter > Rhodobacter xanthinilyticus. Next base: position 1,861,523 of record NZ_CP017781.1, read on the forward strand.
GCACCGGCGCCGCGTTGAAGCCGGTGCCGAGCCCGATCACGAGCTGCCCCGCCGCGCGCGGCGCGGGCGCGCCGGGCAGGATCACGCGCGTCGCACCCGGCGCCAGATGGCCGAGCGCATAGCCCTGCGCCTGCAGATCGTTGAGGATCGCCACGCGCCCCGCGCCGGTGACCTCGGCGATCCGCTCGGCGCGGATCTGCCAATCGAGATTGGTCATCACAGCACTCGAACCATCGACCGCGACCGGCCCCGCCACCGCCACGCAAGCCCCCGCCAGCGCACCGATCTCGCGCGCGGCGCAATATTCGGCCAGCACCTCCTCGAGGCTCGCGCGCCCGGCGTTGGTGAACCGCGCAATCGTCTCGGGCCGGAGCCGCCCGCCCTCGGCCAGCGCCACGCGGGTATTCGTTCCGCCGATATCGGCCAGAAGGCTCAGGCGGGTCTGATCGTTCATGCGCGCGTCTCCAATGCCGTTCTCCAGGCGTGATAGGACGCCTTCGGGGTGCGTCGCAAGCTCTCGAAATCGACATGGACAAGGCCGAAGCGCTTCTCATAGCCGAGGGCCCATTCGTAATTATCGAGAAGCGACCAGGCAATATAGCCCCGCAGCGGCACCCCCGCCGCAATCGCCGCGCGCGCCTCGGCCAAATGGGCGGCGGTATAGGCGATGCGGTCGGCATCCTCCACCGCGCCATCCATCACCCGGTCGGGCGCGGCCATGCCGTTTTCGGTGATATAGAGGGGCAGGGCGCCGGTATAGTCGCGCGCGATGCGCCGCAGAAAGGCGCCGAGGCCCTCGGGGCAGATCTCCCAGCCCATCTCGGTCTTCGGGCCGGGGCCCGGGCGGGTGCCAAGCGCGGGCCAGGGCCCGGGCGCCGGCGCGATCCGCGCGCAGGTGTAATAATTCAGCCCGAACCAGTCGAGCGGCGCCTGGATCGTGGCGAAATCCGCCTCCCAACCCGCGGGCAGATGGGGCGCAAAGCCCTCGAGCACCTCCTCGGGGTAGCGGCCCAGAAACAGCGCCTCGGTAAAGAAGCGGTTGTAGATCGCATCATAGCGGCGCGCGGCCGCCGCGGCCTCAGGGGTTTCATCGGCGGGCAGGGCATATTCGAAATTGCACACCGCGCCGAGGTTTTGCAGCCCTTGGCCCCGCCAGACCTCGATTGCCCGGCCATGCGCCAGAAGCAGGTGATGCATCGCGCGCGCGGTGGCGCGGATATCGCGCAGGCCCGGTGCATGAACCCCCTCGAAATGGCCAAGCCAGCCCGCACAATAAGGCTCGTTCAAGGGCGCGGCCGACCACAGCCGGTCGCCATAGGCGCGCCCCACGATCTCGGCAAACTCGGCGATATGATCGGCGATCTCGCGGTTGCGCCAGCCGCCGCGATCGGCGAGCGCGGCCGGCAGCTCCCAATGATAGAGCGTCAGCGCCGGTTTCAGCCCGCGCGCGAGCATGCCGTCGATCAGCCGGTCATAGAAGGCCAGTCCCTCGGGGTTCACCCGCCCGCGCCCCTCGGGCAGGAGCCGCGCCCAGGAGGTCGAGAAGCGATAGACATCAAAGCCCGCGCCCGCGACGAGATCGAGATCCTCGGCCCAGCGGTGGTAATGATCGCAGGCCCGCGCGCCGTTTTCCGCGCGGGTGACATTGCCTGGCGTGGCGGCGAAAGTGTCCCAATGCGTCTGGCCCGCGCCGCCAAAGCCATGGCCCTCGATCTGATAGGCCGAGGTCGCGGTGCCGAAGAGAAAGCCCGCGGGGAAGGCCGCGCGGGGCGGCAGCGCGGCGCCGCTCATGGCCGCACCGGGCAGGGGCCGCTCGACTGGCCCACAACCAGCACCGCCTCGAGAAGCTCGTGGCGCGGCGCGCGCTCGCCCTGCGCGATCATCTCCAGAAGCATCCGCGCGCAGCGCCGCCCCGCCTCGCGCACCGAGGAGCGCGTCGCGGTGAAGACCGGATCCTCGGCGCCGTTCTTCAGGAAGCCGAGCTCGTCATCATGGGTGACGATCGAGACCTCGCGCCCGGGCCGCAGCCCCGCCGCCTCGACCGCGCGCCGCACCCCCATCGCCGAAAGGAGCGACGAGGTCAGAAACGCCGTCGGCGGCGCCGGGCGCGCCAGCATCGCGCGCGCCGCATCATAGCCCTGCGCCTCGGTCATCTCGCCCGCCACCATCAGCGCGGGGTCCACCTCGAGCCCGCGCTCGGCCATCGCGCGCTCAAACCCCCGCCGGCGCCGCGCGGCGAAATCCATCTCCTCGATGCCGTTGATCAGCGCGATCCGCCGATGCCCGAGATCGGCGAGAAACTCGGTCGCGCGGGTGAAGGCGCGGGTGTTGTTCACATCGACCCAGGAATAGGGCGTCTCGACCCCCATCGCGCGGCCATGGACGACAAAGGGCAGGCCCATTTCCGTGAGCTGCGCGATCCGCGGGTCATTCAGCCGCGGGCCATGCACGATCATCCCGTCGACATTGCCCTTCGAGCGCACCTCGCGATAGGCGCGCGCCTCATCGGCATCGGGGACGATGGTCAGCACCATGTCATAGCCCTGCTGGGCATAGATCTCGCCGCAGCCGGCGATGAAATCGGCAAAGACCGGGTTCACGATCTCATGGCGGATCGAGATCGGGATCACATGGCCGATCGCCATCGCGCGGCCGGTGGCGAGGCGCTTGGCCTGGGTGTTGGGGCGGTAGTTGTGGGCCAGCGCGGCGGCCGCCACGCGCGCCCGCGTCTCGGCATTGACCTCGGGGTAGCCGTTGAGCGCGCGGCTCACGGTCGTCGGCGAAAGGCCAAGCAGATTGGCAAGCTCTTTCAAGGTCATCGGAGGGGCCCTATCAACCGGAACGCGCCTTCAAACGGCTCTCAAAGCGGTTTGATGTCCTTTCAAATTATACCCTCGCCCCGCGCCGGTCAATTCCTGCACCGCAGCATGACGGCCGCGCCGGGATGCTGCGGATGCGAAGGCGATTTCCCCGTCTTATCTTGCGCATGCGGCAAAGGCGCCGATTGACTTTCGCGCCCCGATGCGGGAGGCTCAGGCATCCAAAACGCTTTGGCCTTCGGGGGCAATTTCCCGCCAAAGTTGCAGCACACATGCGAGGGCGCCCTCCGCGCGCCCCGGTCTGGGAGGACTGCTTGATGATGCCGACGAAAACGCTCCACCTCTCTGCCGCGGCGCTGGCGCTGTTGGCGGGCGCTGCCACCGCGGGCGAGCTGAAATTCCCGCCCGGGGAGGATGCGCGCTTCAACTGGGCTTCCTATGAGGCGCTGAAATCCATGGATCTGAAGGGCCAGAAGCTGACCGTGCTCGGGCCCTGGCTCTCGGCCGACAAGGATCTCGTGGAAAGCGTTCTGGCCTATTTCGAGACCGCGACCGGGGTCGAGGTGGACTATTCGGGCTCCGACAGTTTCGAGCAGCAGATCGTGATCGACGCCGAAGCCGGCTCGCCGCCTGATGTCGCGATCTTCCCGCAGCCGGGGCTTGCGGCCGATCTGGCGCGCAAGGGCCATCTCAAACCGCTCGCCGCAGGCACCGAGGACTGGATCAAGCAAAACTACGCCGCGGGCGAGAGCTGGGCGGCCTACGGCAATTACCCGGGCCCCGATGGCGCGCGCCATCAATATGCCTTCCCCTTCAAGGCCGATGTGAAATCGCTCGTCTGGTATGTGCCGGAAAACTTCGCCGATGCGGGCTATGAGGTGCCGCAGACGATGGAGGATCTCAAGGCGCTCACCGAGCAGATCGTCGCCGATGGCGGCACGCCCTGGTGCATCGGGCTCGGCTCGGGCGGCGCGACGGGCTGGCCCGCGACCGATTGGGTCGAGGATTTCATGCTGCGCCTCAACAGCCCCGCCGATTACGACGCCTGGACGACCAATGATCTGAAATTCGACGACCCGAAGGTGATCGCCGCGATCGAGGATTTCGGCTGGTTCGCGCGCAATGACAAATTCGTCGCAGGCGGCGCGGGCGCCGTCGCCTCGACCGATTTCCGCGACAGCCCGAAGGGGCTCTTCGCCGCGCCCCCGCAATGCTACCTGCACCGCCAGGCGAGCTTCATCCCCTCGTTCTTCCCCGAGGGCACGGTGATCGGCCAGGACGCCGATTTCTTCTATTTCCCGGCCTATGCGAGCCAGGATCTCGGCCAGCCGGTGCTCGGCGCGGGCACGATGTTTGCGAAAATGACCGACAACCCGGCGGCGGACGCCTTCATCAGCTTCCTCGAAAGCCCGATCGCGCATGAGATCTGGATGGCGCAGACCGGCTTCGTCACCCCCTACAAGGCGGTCAACCCCGAGGTCTATGGCGATGAAACGCTGAAGAAAATGGGCGCGATCCTGCTCAACGCCACGACCTTCCGCTTCGATGGCTCGGATCTGATGCCCGGCGCGATCGGCGCGGGCGCCTTCTGGACCGGCATGGTCGATTACGCGGGCGGCAAACCGGCCGAAGAGGTCGCGAAATCCATCCAGACCACCTGGGATACGCTGAAGTAACCACCGCCGCCGCCCGTGCCGGACCCCGGAGCGGGCCCTCGGGGAGGGCGCCATGGACCAATTGCTTTACGCCACCACCACGATCGTCGCGGGCGTCTTTGGCTGCGTGGCGTGGTTTTGGGGCGCAAACGGGCTGCTTGACCTCGCGCTGCCGCCGCGCGGGGCCCATGCCGGGCGCAATATCACCCGCGCGAACCTCGTCCGGCCCTGGCTCTTCATCGGCCCGGCGGTGCTCTTCCTCGCGCTCTACCTCGTCTACCCGGTCTTCTCCTCGGTCCTGCGCTCGCTGCAAGACGCCGACAGCCGCCATTTCGTGGGGCTCGCCAATTACCGCTGGCTTCTGGAGGATGCGAAATTCCGCGAGGCCTTCGCCAACAACCTGCTGTGGCTCCTGATCGTGCCGGGCGCGGCGACGGTGCTGGGCCTGCTGGCCGCGCAGATCACCGACCGGATCCGCTGGGGCAATCTCGCCAAAAGCCTGATCTTCATGCCGATGGCGATCAGCTTCGTCGGCGCCGGGGTGATCTGGAAGTTCATCTATGATTTCCGCGCCGAGGGTCAGGATCAGATCGGCCTGCTGAACGCGATCTGGACCGCGCTCGGCCACCCGCCCGAGACCTGGCTCACCCTGCCTTTCTGGAACAATTTCTTCCTGATGGTCGTGCTGATCTGGATCCAGACCGGCTTTGCCATGGTGATCCTCTCGGCGGCGCTGCGCGGCATCCCCGAGGAGACGCTCGAGGCCGCGGTGCTCGATGGCGCGAGCCCCTGGCAGGTGTTCTTCCAGATCAAGGTGCCACAGATCTGGGGCACGATCGCGGTCGTCTGGACCACGATCACCATCGTCGTGCTGAAGGTCTTCGACATCGTTTTCGTGATGACGAACGGCCAATGGGGAACCCAGGTGCTCGCCAATCTCATGTATGACTGGATGTTCCGCGGCGCCCCCGATTACGGCCGCGGCTCGGCGATTGCGCTGGTGATCATGGCGCTCGTCACGCCGATCATGATCTGGAACATCCGCAACGCCCGGCGGGAGATGTCGTGATGAGCCAGATGGCCGGGCAAAAGGCCCATCTCACCTGGGCGGTGAACCTCGCGGCGGCGCTTCTCGTCGTGCTCTGGACGATCCCGACCTTCGGGCTGCTCGTCTCCTCCTTCCGCGACCGCGACCAGATCGTGACCTCGGGCTGGTGGCGCGCGGCGCTGTCGTCGGAGGCGTCGGATTTCGTGCGCGCGGGCGGCGCGGGCGAGCAGATCCGCGAGGGCGATCTCTACGTCATCGCGGGCCATGTGCTCGCGCCCGGGCAAAGCCTCTCGGCCTGGGGGGTGAGCGCGCGCGCGCCGGCGGCCTTTGCGCCGGGCGAGGTGGCCGAGCTGAAAGACGGCGCGACGCTCTCCGTGGCGGCGGACGGAGCCTATCGGCTGAGCGCGCCCGCCGCCTTCACCGAGGCCCGCGGGATGCGGATTTTCGTCACCACCGTCACGCCGCCGCGGATGACGCTCGAGAATTACGCCCGCGTGATCGGCGCCGAGGGGCTCGGCCAGGCGTTTCTCAACACCTTCACCGTGACCATCCCCGCCACCGTGATCCCGATCCTGATCGCGGCTTTCGCGGCCTATGCGCTCGCCTGGATGCAGTTCCCGGGCCGCGCGCTGATCATCGCGGCGGTGGTCGGGCTCCTCGTCGTGCCGCTGCAACTCGCGCTGATCCCGCTCCTGAAATTCCACAACGAAATCGGGCTCGGCAAGGGCTACATGGGGATCTGGCTCGCGCATACGGGCTTCGGCCTGCCGCTCGCGATCTATCTCCTGCGCAACTACATGGTCGGCCTGCCCAGGGAGATCATCGAGAGCGCCCGCGTCGATGGCGCGACCGAGTTTCAGATCTTCCGGCGGATCATCCTGCCGCTCAGCTTCCCCGCGCTCGCGAGCTTCGCGATCTTCCAGTTCCTCTGGGTCTGGAACGATCTGCTCGTCGCCACCGTTTTCCTCGGCAACCGCCGCGATCAGCTTGTGATGACCGGCGTCTTGCGCGAACTTCTGGGCTCACGCGGGGGCGATTGGGAAATCCTCGCCGCCTCGGCCTTTGTCTCGATCGCGGTGCCGCTTGGCGTGTTCTTCGCGATGCAGAAATACCTCGTGCGCGGCCTGCTGGCCGGCTCGGTGAAAGGGGGTTGAATGACCATGCTCCGCAAGGATCCCGATTGGTGGCGCGGCGCGGTGATCTATCAGATCTATCCGCGCAGCTTTCAGGACACGAATGGCGACGGGGTGGGCGACCTCCTGGGCATCGTGCGCCGGCTGCCCCATGTCGCCAGCCTCGGCGTCGATGCGATCTGGATCTCGCCGTTCTTCACCTCGCCGATGCGCGATTTCGGCTATGATGTCTCGGATTATTGCGATGTCGATCCGATGTTCGGCAGCCTCGCCGATTTCGACCAGCTGATCGCCACGGCCCATGCGCTCGGGCTGAAGGTGATGATCGACCTCGTGCTCTCGCATACCTCCGACCAGCACCCCTGGTTTTCCGAGAGCCGCAAGGCGCGCACGGGCGAAAAGGCCGATTGGTATGTCTGGGCCGACCCCAAACCCGATGGCACGCCGCCGAACAACTGGCTGTCGATCTTCGGCGGCTCGGCCTGGGCGTGGGATGCGCGGCGCGAACAATATTACCTGCATAATTTCCTGACCTCGCAGCCCGATCTGAATTTCCATTGCCCGGCGGTGCAGGACGCGCTCCTCGAGGTCGCGAAGTTCTGGCTCACCCGCGGGGTCGATGGCTTCCGGCTCGATACGATCAACTTCTACATGCATGACGAGCATCTGCGCGACAATCCGCCTCTGCCGCCAGACGAGCGCAACGACCAGACCGCGCCGAAGGTGAACCCCTATAACCACCAGCGCCACATCTACGACAAGAACCACCCGAAGAACGTTGAATTCCTTCGCAAACTTCGCACGCTGATGAACGGCTACAACGCCGCCGCGGTGGGCGAGGTCGGCGATAGCCAGCGCGGGCTCGAGATCCTGGGCGAGTATACCTCGGGCGAGGACAAGATGCAGATGTCCTATGCGTTCGAGCTCTTGTCCGGCCATGAGCCGCTCTCGGCGGCCTATATCGCCGGGGTCTTCGCCGATCTCGAACGCGCCGCGCCGGGGGGCTGGCCCTGCTGGGCCTATTCCAACCACGATGTCGTGCGCCATCTCTCGCGCTGGGGTCTTTCTGCCGCGGCGGCAAGGGCTTACACGACGCTCCTGATGTGCCTCAAGGGCTCGGCCTGCCTCTATCAGGGCGAGGAGCTCGGCCTGCCCGAGGCCGAGATCGCCTTTGAAGACCTGCAAGACCCCTATGGCAAGGAGTTCTGGCCCGAGTTCAAGGGCCGCGATGGCTGCCGCACGCCGATGGCCTGGGAGAAGGACGCGGTGAACGCCGGCTTCTCGCCCGCCAAACCCTGGCTGCCGGTGGCCGCGGCGCATTACGGCCTCGCCGCCGATGCGGCCGAGGCCGACCCCGCCGCGCTCGTGCACCACTACCGCCGTGCCGTGGCTTTTCGTAAACATCACAAGGCCTTGCGGGCCGGAGTTATGAAAGAGGTTGAAGTGCGCGGCGCGGTCTTGAGCTTCCGCCGGAGCGTCGAGGGCGAAGAGATCCTGTGCCTCTTCAACCTCTCCGACGCGCCCGCCGAGACCACCGTGCCCGCGGGCGATTGGGTCACGATCGGCGGCGAGCTCGGCTCGACCCGGCCCTTGCCCGATCACAGCCTGCATCTCGGGCCCTGGCAGCCCTCGCTCCTGCTCAACCAGGGGGGCCGCCATGGCTGATCTCTCGCTGCGCAAACTCGCGAAATCCTATGGCGAGGTCTCGATCCTGAAAGACATCGACCTCGAGATCAAGGCGGGCGAGCTGATCGTTTTCGTCGGGCCCTCGGGCTGCGGGAAATCGACGCTTCTGCGGATGATCGCGGGGCTCGAGAAGATCTCGGGGGGCGAGCTTTTCATCGACGGGGCGCGCGTCAACGACGTGCCGCCCGCCTCGCGCGGGATCGCGATGGTGTTCCAGAGCTACGCGCTCTACCCCCATATGACGGTGCGCGAGAACATGGAATTCGCGCTGAAGATCGCGCGCAAACCGCGCGCCGAGATCACCGCGGCGGTCGAGAAAGCCGCCGGGATGCTGCAACTCACCCCCTATCTTGATCGCCTGCCCAAGGCGCTCTCGGGCGGCCAGCGCCAGCGCGTCGCGATCGGCCGCGCGATCGTGCGCGACCCGAAGGTCTATCTCTTCGACGAGCCGCTCTCGAACCTCGACGCGGCGCTGCGCGTCGCCACGCGCCTCGAAATCGCCCAGCTCAAGGAGGCGATGCCCGGGCGCACGATGATCTATGTGACCCATGATCAGGTCGAGGCGATGACGCTCGCCTCGCGGATCGTGGTGCTCGCCAACAAGGGCATCGCGCAGGTCGGCACGCCGCTCGAGCTCTACGAGCGCCCGGTCGATGAATTCGTCGCGCAGTTCATCGGCTCGCCGCAGATGAACCTCTTGCCCGGCGAGATCATCGCGACCGGGGCGCAAACGCGGGTGCGCCTTGCCGGCGGCGGGGAGGCGGTCTCGAGCGTGCCGACGGCGGCGGGCGATCTCGGGCGCGCGGTCAATATCGGGCTGCGCCCCGAGGATCTCGTGCCGACCCCGGGCGCGGCGATTTTCACCGGCACGGTCGATATGGTCGAGGCGCTCGGCGAGGTGACGCTTTTGCATTTCCTCCACGCCCCGGGCGCGCCCGCGCTGATCGCGAAGCTGCCCGGCATCCACACCGGGCTGCGCCGGCACAGCGTGTCGCTCACCGCCGACCCCGCCAAGGTGCATCTTTTCGCGGGCGGGCGGTCGCTTCTCTACCGCTGAAGTCGCAATCCGCGCATGGCCGGGCGGCGGCGCGGGGTAAAACGGGGAAAAGTTTCACCGGAGGACTTCATGGACGAGATCGCAGAGCAATCGGCGGGGGCAGGTCGTCGGGCACGCGGCGGCGGCGGGGCGGCACGGCGGGCGGAGCGCACCGCGCCGAAGATCGAATTTGCGCGCTTCATCGAGCGCAGGATCCCCAATCTCGAGATCCTCAACGAGGAAGCGCTCGAGATCATCGAGCATAACGCCGAGACGGTGCTCGAAGAGATCGGCGTGAACTTCGTCGAGAACCCGGCCGCGCTCGATCTGTGGCGTGCGGCGGGCGCCGATGTGCAGGGCGAGCGGGTGCGGATCCCCCGGGGCTTGGCGCGCAAACTCTGCGCCACCGCGCCGCGCGAATTTGTCCAACACGCCCGCAACCCCGAGCGCAACGTCACCATCGGCGGGAAAAACCTTGTGCTGGCGCCGGTTTACGGGCCGCCCTTCGTGCGCGACCTGGAAGGCGGGCGCCGCTATGCGACGATCGAGGACTTTCGGAATTTCGTGAAACTTGGACATATGTCGAAATATGTCCACCACTCGGGCGGCACCGTCTGCGAGCCGACCGATGTGGCGGTGAACAAGCGTCACCTCGACATGCTGCACGCGCATATGATGCTCACCGACAAGCCCTATATGGGCTCGGTGACCGAGCCCTCGCGCGCCGCGGATTCGGTCGAGATGTCGAAGATCCTGTTCGGCTCGGACTTCGTCGATCAGAACACGGTGATGACCTCGCTCGTGAACATCAACTCGCCGCTGACCTTCGATTCGGTGATGATGGGCGCGCTCGAAGTCTATGCCCGCGCGAACCAGGCCTGCATCATCTCGCCCTTCATCGTCGGCGGCGCGATGGCGCCGGTGACGGTCGCGGGCACGCTGACCCAGGTTCTGGCCGAGGTTCTGGCGGGCGTGGCCTACAGCCAGCTGATCCGCCCCGGCGCGCCGGTGATCTTCGGCGCCTTCGTGACCTCGATCGACATGAACTCGGGCGCGCCGACCTTCGGCACCCCGGAGGCCGCCCATATCACGCTGGGCGCGGGCCAGCTCGCCCGGCGTCTGGGGCTGCCGTTCCGCTCGGCGGGCTCGTTCTGCGGCTCGAAACTGCCCGATGCCCAGGCGGCCTATGAGACCGCGAACACGCTCAACATCGGCCTCCTGGCCGGCGTGAACTTCATGCTCCACGCCTGCGGCTGGCTCGAGGGCGGGCTCGTGTCCTCCTACGAGAAATACGTGATGGATGCCGATCAGCTCGGCGCGCTGCAGCGGCTCTCGCAAGGCATCGACATGAGCGCGAACGGGCAGGGGATGGACGCGCTGCGCGAGGTCGGCCCGGGCGGGCATTTCCTCGGCTGCGGCCACACCCAGGAGAACTTCAAATCGGCCTTCTGGAAGACCGACCTGCTCGATTACAAACCCTTCGAGACCTGGGAAGAAGAGGGCGCGCGCGACACCTCGACGCTCGCCTCGGCGCGGGTGAAGAAGATGCTCGGCGAGTTCCAGGCCCCGGCGATCGACCCGGGCGTGGCCGAGGCGCTGGCCGAATATGTGGCGAAGAAAAAGGCCGCCGTGCCCGACGCCTTCATGTGAAAAACCCGGGGAGGGGGGCTCTGCCCCCCGCTTCGCCCCCCCGGGATATTTATCCATCGTTGAAAGGCCTGCCTTCAATGATGATCAAATATCCCGGGGGTGAGCCCCGCAGGGGCGAGGGGGCAGCGCCCCCTTTTTTCGTCGCTCAGTTCGGCTCGCTCGCCCGTCGCATCAGGAGCGCCGCGATGAGCGAGCAGATCAGCGCCGCGCCCACCACCGGCCAGGCGGTGCCGTTGAACATCAGCCCGACCGGCGCCGCGATCAGGACCGCGCCGAAGGTCGAGAGCGCGCTCACCACCGAGGCCGTCATCCCGGCGAGATGGCCCATCGACTGCATCGCGAGCGCATTGAGGTTGCCGAAGGTGACGCCCGCCATGAAGAACAGGCTGACCGCCCAGAGGAAGATCGCGGCAAAGCCGAAGCCCCCTTGCGTGAGCCCGAGCGCGAGCAGCACGATCATCGCCCCGGCCACCACGACCTGCATCCAATAGGCCATCGACACGATCCGCCGCATCCCGAGCCGCATCACGAAGCGCGCGTTCAGCACCGAGCCCGAGCCCGCCAGAAGCGCCATCGCCGCGAACCATTTCGGGAAGCTCTCGCTCACCCCATAGGCCGCGAAGAGCTGTTGCGAGGAGGACAAGAGCGCGAACATCTGGCCAAAGCCGAGCGTCATCACCACCGTGTAGAGCCGCACCTCGCGGCTGGCCAGCACCTCGCGCGCGCCCGCGTAGAGCGGCGCAAGGCGCAGCGGGCGGCGGTTTTCGGGGCGCAGCGTCTCGGGTTGGCGCAGCGCCACCCAGCTCATGCCGAGCAGCCCGAACAGCACGAAGGCGAAAAACACCCCCCGCCAGCCGGCAAAGCCGATGATCACCGCCCCGATCGAGGGCGCCAGCGCCGGCACCAGGATGAAGATCATCATGATGAAGGAGGTGACCTTGGCCATCTCGCGCCCGGCGTAGAGATCGCGCACCAGCGCCATCGGCACGATCCGTGGCGCCGAGGCGCCCAGCCCCTGCAACACCCGCGCCGCGAGCAGCGCCTCGAGGCTTTGCGCCTGCGTGGCAAGGAGCGCGCCGAGGATATAGACGACGATGCCGCCCGCGAGGGTGCGCTTGCGGCCGAGCGCATCGGAGATCGGCCCGATCAGGAAGGTGCCAAGCCCCATGCCGAGCACAAAGGCGGTGAGCACGAGCTGGGCGCGGTTGATATCGCCCGGCGAAAGCGTCTGGGCGATCTGCGGCAGCGCGGGCAGCATCGCATCGATCGAGAAAGCGACGGTGGCCGTCAGCGCGGCGAGCATGGCGGTGAATTCGGGCAGCGAAAGGCGACGCTCAGGCGCGCCGCGGGGGGAGGGGGCGGACATCGGGGGGCTCCTGTTTGGCGCCACCATAATCTCTCGCGCTGCGAGGGCCAGAGCCCATTCCGCCGCGCGCTGTGCATCAGCGCTCAGCCGCCCTCAACCCTGTGCGGCAAGCTCGTCGATCACCTGCAGCCAGGTCTCGGTCGGCTGCGCGCCGGCCAGAACATAGCGGTTGTCGAGGATGAAGGTCGGCACCGCGCGCACGCCGCGCTCGCGGGCATGGGCCTCGCGGGCGCGGATCTCCTCGACATCGGCCGCGCCGTCGAGCAGCCGCGCGACGAGGGCGCGGTCCATCCCGGCCTCGGCGGCGATCTCGGTGAGCACAGTGATCGCGCCGATATCGCGCCCCTCGCGCCAATAGGCGCGCAAAAGCGCCGCCATCACCGGCGTCTGACGGCCCTCGAGCTCGGCCCAATGCAGAAGCCGGTGCGCATCGAACGTGTTGGGCATCGTCTGGATCGCGGCGAGATCGAGGGTGACGCCCGCATCCTTGGCGGCCTCGAGCACCTCGAGATAGGCGCGCGCGGCGCCTTCGCGGCCGAATTTCGCCTCGAGATAGGCGGGCCGGCTCATGCCGGTCTCGGGCATCGTCGGGTTGAGCTGGAAGGGCTGCCAGCGGATCGCGAAGGGGTGGCCGGGGCGCGCCTCGAGCGCGCGGTCGAGGCGCGCCTTGCCGATCAGGCACCAGGGGCAGACGGGGTCCGCAAAGATATCGAGCGTAATCATGGGTTTGCACCGAGAAGTTGAGACCATTCCACGCGCAGCGCGCGGCGGTCGATCTTGCCATTTTGGTTGCGCGGCAGGGCGGGTATCGGCCGCCAGAGCCGCGGGGTCTTGTAGCGCGCGAGCTGCGCCTCGGCCTGAGCGACCATCTCGGCCTCGGTGGCCGGGCCCGTCCAGGCCAGCGCGATCACCGAGGCCTCGGCCTTCACCCGGATCTCCACCGCCGCGACCTCGCCCGCGCCCGGGCAGCCCGCCATCGCCGCCTCCACCTCGAGCGGCGAGACCCGGAAGCCGCCCGCGTTCATCATGTCATCCTCGCGGCCAAGATAGGTGATCGCGCCCTCCTCGGCCATGGCCACGCTGTCGCCGGTCAGAAACCACGCGCCATCGGCGGTGAAGCGCGCCGCGGTCTCCTCGGGCGCGCCCCAATAGCCCAGAAACAGCCCCGGGTCAGAGCGGTGGACGGCGAGAACCCCGCCCGCGCCGCGCGGCACCGGCGCGCCCTCGGCGCCCAGCACCGCGATCTGGCGGCCCGCCTGCGGATAGCCCATCGCCCCCTCGGGCGCGGGCCGGCCCGGCGCGCCGGAGATGAAGGTCGAACATTCCGACATGCCGAGCGCCTCATGGATCTCGGTGCCGGTGGCCTCGCGCCAACGCGCCCGCACCGAGCCCGGCAGCGCCTCGCCCGCGCTCAGCCCATGGCGGAGTTTCGGCAGAGCGAGGTGCTCGTGATGCTTCAAGATCTGCCTGTAAACCCCCGGAACAGCTGCAAAAATCGTCGCATCGAAGCGGCGCATCAGGAGCGGCAGAGCCTCCGCCCCGACACCCGCCCCCGGGATCAGCGCGGTCGCGCCGAGGCTCCAGGGGTCCATCAGCCCGGTGCCGAGCGTATAGGTCCAGTTGAAGGCGCCCGCATGCATCAGCCGGTCGGTCTCGGCGAGCCCATACCAGCCCTGATGCATCATCTGCCGCGCCCAGATCGCGCGATGGGCATGCATCACGGCGCGCGGCCGGCCCGAGCTGCCCGAAGTATAGACGAGATAGGCCAGCCGATCGGGTGCGCCCAGATCATAGGCGCAGGGCGCGAGCGCCTCGAAGCCGCGCAGCTCGGCCTCCGAAAGCACCGGCGCGGGGTGATCGGGCCGCGCGATCCCGTCCCCCGCAATCACCAGCGCGGGCGCGAGCTCGGCGGCGAGCTTCGTGATCTCGGGCGCGGTGAGCTGCGCCGAGGTCGGCACCGGCACGAGCCCCGCCGCGATCGCGCCGAGAAAGGCCACCGGGAACTCGGGCGTATTGCCGAGCCGCAAGAGCACCCTGTCGCCGGGGACAAGGCCACGCGCCAGCATCCCCGTGCCCGCACCGCGCACCGCCGCCTCGAGCCGCGCATAGGACCACCGCTCGGCCCCCGTCGGGCGCAGGATCTGCAACGCCGAGCGCTCGCCGAGCGCAGGCGCGCGCGCCAGCACATGGGCCGCGAGGTTGAAGCGGCCGGGCGGGGCGGGCAGGGCGGGCGAGGCATGGACAGAGAGCATGCCTCCTGCTAGTGGCTGGGGCCTGCCGATGCAAGCCGGAGGCCGCGATGGGCGAGATCGAACAGGCGAAAATCATCCGCATCGCGCGGGAAAACGGCGAGGAAATCGCGCCCCAGCCGGTCGATCTCGCGCAACGGGTGCGCGAGCTGCGGCTGGCGCGGGGATGGACGCTCGAACAGGCGGCGCGCTCGGTGGGGCTCGCGCGCTCGACGCTCTCCAAGATCGAAAACGGGCTGATGAGCCCGACCTATGAGGCGCTGAAAAAGCTCGCCGAGGGGCTCGAGATCTCGGTGCCGCAGCTCTTCACGCCACCCGCCGCGGGCCAGGTGACGGGGCGGATGGCGGTCACCAAGATGGGCGAGGGCCAGGCCCATATCACCACGACCTATGAACATGAGCTCCTCGCAAGCCCCTTGCGCACCAAGAAAATGCTGCCCTATCGCGCGCGGATCCGAGCCCGCTCGGTCGAGGAGTTCAACGGCTGGGTGCGCCATGACGGCGAAGAATTCCTGCTCGTGCTGACCGGGGTGGTGAAGCTCTTCACCGAGTTCTACGAGCCGGTCGAGCTCAAGCGCGGCGACAGCGCCTATTATGACGCAACGATGGGGCACAACCTGATTTCGGTCAGCCCCGAGGATGCGAGCGTGCTCTGGGTCACCTCGCTGAGCTGAGGGAGGCCGGCGGAGGGGGCGCTGCCCCCCGGGATATTTCTGCATCGTTGAAACGCAGGATCTCCCCCTTCAACGATGTGCAAATATCCCGGGGGTGAGGCCCGCAGGGCCGAGGGGGCAGCGCCCCCTGCGCGCGATGTCTCAGGCGTCGTCGTCGCCAAAGCGGGAATCGTCGTCGAACTCATCCTCGCCTTCGTTGACATATTTCGCCGAGAGCGCGATCGAATGGTTGTCGTGGCGCGGGTCCATGACGACATCGGAGGGCAATTCCCCCACCAGCCATTCGCGGATCTCGTCGCGCGCCTCGCCGGGCTCCTGGCCGGTCAGCTCGGCGATATAGCCGATGAAGGCGCGCTGATCGCCGTCGATCGCCTCGAGCTCGGCCTCATCGGCCTCGGGCCAGCGATCGAGGATCGCCTCGGCAAAGGCCGGCCAATTTTCCTGAACATGCTGCCATTTCATCGCAGTCTCCTTCCCTCGGCGACGCCGCCCCTCCCAGGCGGGCACAGCCCAAGTTTGCGTCCGGACGCCGCGCGAGAAAAGGGAAATCGCGCCGCAATCTGAATCAATTGATACCCGGCCTCAGAGCCAGCCCTGCACCGTGCGGGCGGTGCCCGAGACATCTTCGCCCACGCCCGCCACCGTGTTACAGCCCGCCAGACCCGCCGCGAGGGCGGCCAGAAGGAGGAGTTTTTTCATTGCTCTGCCTCATCATACCACCAGACATCGGGCTGAAAGCCCGGCCAGTCTCCATATAAGGGCAGACGCGCGGGGAAGTGAAGGGCGCGGTTATGCGCGAGGCGCGAAACCGCCGGATACCAGGTCGGGATCACATAGCGCCCCGCGGTCAGCACCCGGTCGAGCGCGCGCACATCGGCGGTGAACTCCTCGGCATCGGTCGCGGTCAGCATCGCCTGCACCATCGCCTCGGCCGCGGGCGACTTCATCCCCATCCAGTTGCGCGAACCCGGCTCGCTCACCCCGCGCGCGCCCCAGTAGAGCATCTGCTCATTGCCCGGGCTGAGCGAGAGCGCGCGGGTGTACCAGGCCATATCGAAATCATAGGCATTGGTGCGCGCCTGATATTGGGCGTCGTCGATGGTGGTGACCTGCGGCTCCATGCCGAGCCGTCTGAGCGCCTCGACATAGATATCGACGATCGATTGGGTCTCGGCCGCGCCCTGTTGCAGCACGATCTCGAAGCGGAAGGGCGCGCCCGCGCCATCGCGCAGCACGCCCGCGTCATCGACCGTCCAGCCCGCCTCGCGCAGGAGCTTCATCGCCTTGCGCGCATTGGCGCGGTTGAGCTCGGAGCCGTCCGAGGCGGGCAGCGCATAACCCTCGAGCGTGCCGGGCGGCAGCGCGGCGGCGAAGGGCGCGAGCAGCTCGGCCACCCGCCCCTCGGCCGGCCCCGGCCGCATCGCGAGCGCGGAATTGGCGAAATAGGAGGTGATCCGCGGCTCGACCCCGCCGTTCAGCGTCTTGTTGATGAACTCGAAGTTGAAGGCCAGGATCATCGCCTCGCGCACCCGCCAATCGGCAAAGACCGGCTTGCGGGTGTTCATCACGAGCCCGGTGATCCCCGAGGGGCGCTGATGGGGGATCTCGGAGAGGGTAATGCGCCCCTCGCGCACCGCCGGGAAGCCGTAATCGCGCGCCCATTTCGCGGCGTTCGTCTCGCGGAAGAGGTCGATCTCGCCGCCCTTGAAGGCCTCGAACACCACCCCGCCATCGCCGAAATAATCCCAGCGCAGCTCGTCGAGATTGTGCAGCCCCTTGTTGAAATTCACCGCAGCCCCCCACCAGGCCGGGTCGCGCGTGAGGCTGATGAAGCGGCCCATCTCGACGCGCCCGACCTTGTAGGGCCCCGAGCCCACCGGCACGAGCCGCGTCTCGGTGGCAAACTCATGCCCCGCCCATTGCGCCTTTTGCAAAACCGGGCGCATCCCCATCAAGAGCGCCAGCTCCCGGTCGGGCTCGGTGAAGGTGATCTTGAGGCTGCGGGGACCGGTCTGTTCGATCCGGGCGACCTTGCGCCAGGCGTTCTGATAGCGCGGGTGGCCGTCGCGCCCGAGCGTCTCGTAGGACCAGATCACATCCTCGACGGTGACCGGCTGGCCATCGGAAAACCGCGCCTCCGGGCGCAGGGTGAATTCGACCCAGGAGCGCTCGGCATCGGTCTCGATACTCTCGGCCAGGAGCCCGTAAAGCGTGAACGGCTCATCGATTGAGCGCGCCATGAGCGATTCGGTCACATAAGAGGCGATGCCCGCCGCGGGGCGGCCCTGCAAGATCCAGGGGTTGAGGCTGTCGAAACTGCCCGATTCGCCCATCCTTATCCGCCCGCCCTTGGGCGCCTCGGGGTTGGCATAGGGCAAATGATCGAAATCCGGGGGCAGGGCGGGCGCGCCATACATCGCAATCGCGGGCTGGGGGCCGAGCCCCGGCCCTGCAACCGCTACCGACCCAAGAAATACAGGGGCCAGCGCGAGCGCCCCCGCCCTCACGGCGCGGAAAAAAACAGATCGCATCATCGCAACAATCCCCGGTTTGCCTGCAATTTCAGGCAGGAAGCTAGCCGCGCCGGCGGGCGGGCGCAAACTTTTCCCTTTCAAGCCGGCGATGAAACGCTTATAAAGATCTCACTGCTCGATAGGTTTCTTGCCTGTATGAAACCTGCCTCATGACTTAACGCCCGCCTCGAGCGGGCGTTTTTTTTGGCGCTGAGGGGAGGCCGGGCGCAGGACCGGCCGGGGCAGGGGCAAGGCCGCCCGCCCCGACCGCCCGCCCTGAGGGGCCGCGCTGAGGGGCGCGGGGGGCGTTCTGGCCGAAGCCCTGCGCAAAGGCGAACCACAACTGTGTGATTGGGGCATGGACGCGCGCCCGCTTCGGGCTAATGTCCAAGGCAACGACAGACAGCAAAGGAGGCCGTCATGAGCCTGAAGGGAAAAACCGCCGTCATCACCGGGTCGAACTCGGGGATCGGCCTTGGCATCGCGCGCGAACTGGCGCGGGCGGGGGCGGATGTGGTGCTGAACTCCTTCACCGACCGGGAGGAAGACCACAAGCTCGCCGCCGATCTGGGCGCCGAATTCGGCGTCAGCGCGCGCTATGTCAAGGCCGATATGTCGAAGGGCGAGGAATGCCGGGCGCTGATCGAACAGGCGGGGCGCTGCGATATCCTGGTCAACAACGCCGGCATCCAGCATGTCGAGGGGATCGAGAGCTTCCCGCCCGCGACCTGGGACCGGATCATCGCGATCAACCTGTCCTCGGCCTTCCATACCACGGCGGCGGCGCTGCCGAAGATGCGCGAAGCGGGCTGGGGGCGGGTGATCAACGTGGCCTCGGCGCATGGGCTGACCGCCTCGCCGTTCAAATCGGCCTATGTCGCGGCCAAACACGGCGTCGTCGGCTTCACCAAGGTCACCGCGCTCGAAACCGCCGAAGAACCGATCACCGCCAATGCGATCTGCCCGGGCTATGTGCTCACCCCGCTCGTCGAGGCGCAGATCCCCGATCAGATGAAGGTGCACAACATGGACCGCGAAACGGTGATCCGCGAGGTGATGCTGACGCGCCAGCCCTCGAAGCAATTCGCCACCGTCGAACAGCTCGGCGGCACGGCGGTGTTCCTGTGCTCGGCCGCGGCAGACCAGATCACCGGCACCACGATCTCGGTCGATGGCGGCTGGACCGCGCTCTGAGACGCGGGGCGAGGGGGGCGCTGCCCCCCGCCCGTTCCGGGCTCCCCCCGGGATATTTATGGCAAGATGAAACGGCGACCTTTCATCTTGCCATAAATATCCCGGGGGTGAATGCCGCAGGCAGAGGGGGCAGCGCCCCCTGCGCCCCTTGTCAGAAGGACCGACGATGCAAACCCGGCATATCAACCTCGCCCTGCAGGGCGGCGGCGCCCTGGGGGCGTTCACCTGGGGCGTGCTCGACCGGCTGCTCGATGAGAGCTGGCTCGAGATCGACGCGATTTCGGGCACTTCGGCGGGGGCGCTCAACGGCGCGGCGCTGAAGGCGGGGCTTGCGCGCGGCGGGGCCAAGGGCGGGCGCATGGCCGCGCGAGAGAACCTCGACTGGCTCTGGTCGCAGGTCTCCGAGGTCAATGATCTGCGTCTCGACAGCTGGGTGCAGGCGCTCTTTCCCAACCCCGAGCTGATCGGCCGCTGGATGCAGGCCTTCAGCCCCGCGGCCTGGGTCGATCAGATCACCCGGATGGTCTCGCCCTATGACAGCGGGCCGTTTTACGTCAACCCGCTCGAGCGGATCGTCGAGCGCTTCGAATACCAGCATGTCTGCGCCGAGAGTGGGCCGCAGTTCTTCGTCTCGGCCACCAATGTGCGCACCGGCAAGATCCGCGTCTTCTCTGGCAAGGAGGTCAGCTCGCAGGCGATCCTCGCCTCGGCCTGTCTGCCGACGCTGTTTCGCGCGGTGGAGATCTTCGACGAGACGACCGGGCGCACCGAGGCCTTCTGGGACGGCGGCTATACCGGCAACCCGGCGCTGTTTCCGCTCTTCGAGCCGCAATTCCCGCGCGATGTGCTGATTGTCGCGATCAACCCGATGGCGCGCGAGGGGGTGCCCAAGACCCCCGCCGAAATCGAGGAGCGGATCAACGAGATCTCCTTCAACTCGAGCCTGCTGCGCGAGCTGCGTGCGATCAGCTTCGTGCGCCGGCTGATCGCGGAGGAGCGCCTGCCTGCGGGGGCGATGAAGGATGTGCTCATCCATATCGTCGGCGATGACGAGGTGATGGTCGAGCTTGGCGCGGCGGAGAAGGTCACGCCCACGCAGGGCACGCTCAAGCGGCTCAAGGCGGCCGGTCAGGCGGCGGCGGATCGGTTTCTCTCCGCCCATGCCGGCGATCTCGGCACCCGCGCCTCGGTCGATCTGGCGGCGCTCTTCTCCTGAGCGATCAGGGCGCCGGCGCGGCGGGGGCCTCTTTCGGCGCGGGGTAGACGAGGCCCGCCGAGATGATCAGCTTGGCCGCATCCTCGACGCTCATGTCGAGATATTCGACCTGCGATTCGGGCAGGAACATCAAGAACCCCGTGGTCGGGTTCGGCGTCGTCGGCATGAAGACGGTGATCAGCGGATCCTCCCGGGTGCCGCGCGCGGCGATCTCGCCCTTGGCGCGGGCCGAGACGAAGGCGATCGCCTTCACCCCGGGGTGCGGGTAATCGACGAGGCAGGCGCGGTCGAATTTCGTCTCGCCCTGCGAGAACACCGTCTCGGCGATCTGCTTGAGCCCGGCATAAACCGTGCGCACCACCGGCATCCGGTCGACGAGCCGCTCACCTGCGCGCAGGAGCGAGCGCCCGATCAGCCCCTTGGCGAGCCAGCCCACCACTACCGTGAAGATCAGGAAGATCACCACGCCGATGCCGCGCAGGTTCACGCCGATATATTGCTCGGGCTGCCAGGCGGCGGGCACCATCGGCAGCACCCAGCCATCGACCCAGCCCGCCACCGTCCACATGATCCAGACGGTGAGCCCGATCGGCGCGATCACCACGAGCCCGGTCAGGAAAGAGGCGCGCAGCCCGGCAAAGAGGCTGCGGCGATGTCTGGGCTCGGTGTGCGTCATGATGCTCCTCGGGGCGCGCGGCTCAGGCGATAGTTAGGGGGCCGCCGGGCCGGGCGCAATGGGGGCGCTAACGCTGCGCCGCAATTTCTGCCGCGATCGCGGCGCCAAGGCGCGCATTGTTCAGAACCAGCGCGATATTGGAGGCGAGCGAGCGCCCCTCGGTCAGCTCGAAGATCCGCTGCAACAGGAACGGCGTGACCGCTTTCGCGGCGATGCCCTGCGCCTCGGCCTCGGCCAGCGCGGCCTCGATCACCGGGGTGATCTCGGCGCGGGGGATCTCGGCCTCGGGGGGGATCGGGTTCGCGACCAGCTGGCCGCCCGCGAGCCCGAGGCGCGCGCGCATCCGGTGCGCGGCGGCGATCTCGGCGGCGGTATCGGCGCGCAGCGGCGCCTTGAGGCCCGAGCTGCGCGACCAGAAGGCGGGGAACTCATCCTGGCCATAGGCGATCACCGGCACGCCATTCGTCTCCAGCACCTCGAGCGTCTTGGGCAGATCGAGGATCGCCTTGGCGCCCGCCGCGACCACGGTGACCGGGGTGAGCCCGAGCTCGGCCAGATCGGCGGAGATGTCGAAGCTCGCCTCGGCGCCGCGGTGCACGCCGCCGATGCCGCCGGTGGCAAAGACCGCGATGCCCGCAAGCGCGGCGCAGATCATCGTCGCGGCGACGGTGGTGGCGCCGGTCGCATTGGCCGCGAGGCAGACCGCGAGATCGGCGCGCGAGAGTTTC
Organism: Rhodobacter xanthinilyticus; assembly: GCF_001856665.1. Taxonomy (NCBI): domain Bacteria; kingdom Pseudomonadati; phylum Pseudomonadota; class Alphaproteobacteria; order Rhodobacterales; genus Rhodobacter; species Rhodobacter xanthinilyticus. The sequence continues at coordinate 1,883,166 of NZ_CP017781.1, forward strand.
ATCACGCCCTGGGCCTGGGCAAGGCGCTCGAGCTCGGCCTCGGTCAGGCCAATATGGATATGGCCGCCCATCACCGCGATCGTGGCGGGCACGGCGCCGGCGGCGCGCACCTCGGCCTCGACCGCGCGGGCGGTCTCGAGATTTTGCGGATAGGGCATGCCATGGGTGATGATCGTCGATTCCAGCGCGACGACGGGGCGGCCTGCGTCGAGTGCGGCGCGAACTTCGGGGGAGAAGGTGAGGGGGGCGGTCATAGGGCAAGATCTCCGGAGACGTAACGGGCGGCGGCGGCGAGCGCCTGGGTGAGGGCCTCGGCGCGAGGCGCGCCGGCGGCTTCGGCCACGAGATGGGCGGCCATGAACGTATCGCCCGCGCCGGTGACGCGGGTGACGAGAACGGCGGGCGGGGCGGCCTCGATCACGCGCGGGCCCGCGCCCGGCTCGGCCGCGCCATCGGCCGCCGCGCGCCCGCCATCGGTGACGAGCACATGGCGCGCGCCGCGCGCGATCAGCCCCTCGGCAGCCTCGGCGGCGGTGGCAAACTCGGCCTGACAGAGGATCCCGGCCTCCTCGAGGTTGAGATAGAGCGTCGCGCGCGGATGGGCGAGCAGCGGCGCGAGGCGCTCGGCCTTGCCCGGCGAGGCAGGCGCCACCCGCAGATCAGCCTCGGCGAAGAGCGGCGAGGCGGCGATCTCGGCCAGAAGCGCCTGGGTGAGATTGCCATCGAGCGCCACCGGCCCGCGCCAGGGCGCGCCGGGCCGCCCGAGACGGCCATCCTCGAGCGGACGCAGGATCTTCTCGCCCGCGCGCTCGAGCGAATGGGCATCCGCGATCGCCGCGATCAACCCGTTCGCGCCCTCGATGGCGAGATAGCTGTCGGTCGGCAGATCCTCGGAGCGATAGGCAAAGCTACAGTCGATGCCGAGAAGCTCGGCGGCGCGCACGAGCTCCTCGCCCTCGCGGTCGCGCCCGATCGCGGTGAGCACGGCGGGCCGACGGCCAAAGCGGGTGAGCGTCATCGCGATATTCATCGCGACGCCGCCGGGCAGGCGCTCGATCCGGCCGGGGACATCGGAGCCTGCGCGCATATGAAGCCGCGCGCGGCCGATGATATCCCACAGCACCGAGCCAATGCAGAGAATGTCGGGTGTCTGGGTCATGAGCCTTTGGTGCCTGCCCGCGCGGGCACGCGCAAGGGGAAAGGCGGTGCGGGCACGCGCAAGAGGAAAGGAGATGCGGGCGCGCGCAAGGGGAAAGGCGGCGCAAGCCCCGCCCGCGAGGGGGCGCTGCCCCCGCCTTCGCCTGGCGGCGAAAGCCCCCCGGGATATTTGGGGCAAGATGAAAGGGGCTGGGGTTGGCCGCGACTTTCGTTTCTTCTTGGCAAAAATACGCAAAATCTGCCCGCAAAACCGCGTATTCGGCCGGGCAGGGGGCTTGTCAGCACCAGCGGCGGCGGCTATACGGCGCGCACTTCACAGGCGGAGGCGGGCCTTCCGGGGAGACATCCCGGTCAGGTCCACCGGTTGGGGCAAACCCTCAGAACCTCCGCTCAGGCGCAAACCGGAAAGGAAATGGACATGGCGCTTCCCGATTTCACCATGCGTCAGCTGCTCGAAGCTGGCGTTCACTTTGGTCACCAGACGCAACGCTGGAACCCGCGCATGGCGGAGTTCATCTATGGCGAGCGGAACGGCATCCATATCGTCGACCTGACCCAGACCGTGCCGATGCTCGACGCGGCTCTGCAAGTCGTGCGTGACACCGTCGCCAAGGGCGGCCGCGTTCTCTTCGTCGGCACCAAGCGTCAGGCTTCGAAAGCCATCGCCGACGCCGCCGAGAAATGCGCGCAATACTACATGAACCACCGCTGGCTGGGCGGCACGCTCACCAACTGGAAAACCGTCTCGCAATCGATCCAGCGTCTGAAGCACATCGACGAAGTGCTCGCCGCCGGCGCCGAGGGCCTGACCAAGAAAGAGCGTCTGCAGATGGAACGCGAGCAGGTCAAACTGCAAGCCTCGCTCGGCGGCATCCGCGAAATGGGCGGCCTGCCGGATCTGCTGTTCATCATCGACGTGAACAAGGAAGACCTCGCGATCCTCGAAGCGCAGAAGCTGGGCATCCCGGTCGTCGCCGTTGTCGACACCAACTGCTCGCCGAAGGGCGTCGATTACATCATCCCGGGCAACGACGACGCCGCCCGCGCGATCTCGCTCTACTGCGACCTCGTCTCGCGCGCCGCACTTGACGGCATGTCGGCCCAACTCGGCGCCGCCGGCGTCGACCTTGGCGCCCTCGAAGACGCGCCGGTCGAAGAAGTTACCGAAGAGGCCTGAGCCTCGGGGGGGCTTCGGCCCCCCTTTCGCGCGTCTCGGGCCCCGGGGCGCGCTTCGTCACAGTCCTGAGACGGGGCCGGTTTATACCCGCCCAGACCCTATTCAGAGGAGAGATCCCATGGCGATTACCGCTGCGATGGTGAAAGAGCTGCGCGAGACTTCGGGCGCAGGCATGATGGACGCCAAGAAGGCGCTGACCGAGACCAATGGCGACATGGAAGCCGCCATCGACTGGCTGCGCACCAAGGGCCTCGCGAAAGCCGCGAAGAAGGCCGACCGTGTGGCCGCTGAAGGCCTGATCGGCGTGGCCGTCGACGCCGGCCGCGGCGTCGCCATCGAGATCAACTCGGAAACCGACTTCGTCGCCAAGAACGCCGACTTCCAGTCGCTCGTGCGCGAAATCACCAAGATCGCGCTGCAAACCGGCGAGTCGATCGAGGTGGTGAAGGCGGCTGACCTCAACGGCCAGACCGTCGAGCAAGTCCTCACCGACGCGATCGCGCGGATCGGCGAGAACATGACCTTCCGCCGCATGCATGTGCTCGAAGGCGAGACCGTGGTCTCCTATGTCCACAATGCCGCCACCGATGGCATGGGCAAGATCGGCGTGCTCGTCGCGCTGAAGGGCGATGCGGCCAAGGCGCAAGAGATCGGCAAGCAATTCGCGATGCATATCGCGGCGACCAACCCGCTCTCGCTGTCGGAAGCTACCCTCGACCCGGCGCTGCTCGAGCGCGAACTGCAGGTGCAAACCGCCAAGGCGCTCGAAGAGAACGCCACCTCGGCCAAGCCGAAGCCCGAGCAGGTGATCCACAACAACATCATCCCGGGCCGGATGAAGAAATTCCTCGCCGAGAACACGCTGCTCGGCCAGTCCTTCGTGATCAACCCGGATCTGACCGTCGAACAGGCGGCCAAGGAAGCCGGCGTCGAGATCACCGGCTATGCCCGCGTCGCGGTTGGCGAAGGCATCGAGAAGAAGGAAGAGGATTTCGCCGCCGAGGTCGCCAAGACCCTGGGCAACGCCTGATCCTTCGGACCACCGAATGCGAACGCCGCCCCCCGGGGCGGCGTTTTGCATTTGGCCGTTTCGGATTTGGCCGGGGCAGGGCACCCGCCCCCCGGAAAAGGCCGAGCGCCCGAAAATACGCGCGCCCGGCCCAATCCGGTTGCCCGGTGGGGGCCCTCACGGACCAATATTCGCTCAGCTCCCCCTGTTCCTGGCCGAAGCCACCACTCTCGGAACCCGAGAATTTGACCATAAAGCGGCAGGCCGTGGCAGTCAGGTTTTCCTGACTTTTCGCGCCCGCGCCCCGTCTTCGACGGGCGCCGGATGCAGACTGCCGCGGAGAAAAATCTGTTTCTGCACAGAGGCTTTGAGCACCGCCTGCGCGGTCGCATCGACATCAAGCGCCTCACGCGCGAGCCGCAGATGCTTCTCGACCGTCGCCACCGTCAGCCCCATGATCGTCGCGATATCGGCGGCGGTCTTGCCATCGGCCACCCATTCGAGCGCCTCCCGCTGACGCCGCGTCAGCGCGCGCCGGGCGGTGGCGAAGGGCATCGAGGAAATCCGCAGATGGGTGAGCGTGTTGAGCACCAAGAGCTCGCGCCCATGCTCGGCCCAGATCGCATCGACATCGACCTGCCGCAGCCCCGGCTCGGCGCAAAGCCCGATCCCGCCCTTGGTGCGCGCATTCACATCGGAAAACGAGATCGAGATCCCGGCGCGCACCCCGTGGCGCAGGTTGAAATCGACCACCCGCTGCTCGGCCGCCGTCATCTTGCCCGAACGCGCCAGATCCTCGATCCAGTGCCACGAACACACCCCCTCATGGCTCGCCGCCCATTTCACCATCGGCGCATCTTCAAACAGCCCGCCGCCGACGAATTCGTCGAGATAGGCGCTGTCGTGGTTGGACAGGATCAGCGTGTCATCGAGGCTGCCAAAGCCGTTGGCGGTGCGAAACCGGGTGAAGGCGTAGAGCAGACGGTCAAAACCATAGCCCGTCATGCGGTCGCAATGCAGCGCCCACACCCCCTCGATCGTGCGACAATCGAGCAACTTCTCGAGGTGATCGAGCATTCTCACCCTCGCCATCAAACCCTGGCATCACTGTAACAGCCTCGCAACCCCGTTGACAAGCCGCGCCCGAGCGTCAGACCTTGGCCAGACCGCGAGAAAAATAGCTTTGAAATTGGGGGCTTGTCAGCCGTTCTTCACGCGCGCCGCGCCATGGGCGGCCAACAGCGGCATCAGCCCGGTGTGGTCATAGCCCGCCCGCGCCGCGGCGCCGACGATCTCCTCGATCGGCATCCGCCCGGCCTGCGACATCGCCCAAAGATGCGAGCTGCGCGTGCCCGACCGGCAATAGGCGAGCACCGGCCCCTCGAGCCCCGCCATCAGCGCCTCGAAATCGGCGACGAGATCGGGCGTCATCAGGCCCGGATAATAGGGCAGGTAATGAAAGCCGAGCCCCGCCGCCGCGGCGAGCGCGGCCATCGCGGCGCTGTCCTGACCGGGGTCGGTCTCCTCATCGGGGCGGTTGTCGATCAACACCCGATACCCAAGCGCCGCTACCGCCGCGATATCCTCGGGCAGAAGCTGCGGCGCGACCGCGAATTCAGGGGTGATCTTGCGCAAATCCATGGCTCTCTCCCGCTCTCAACTCTCTCTTTGCCGCGCCCCGCGCCCGGGATCAAGCGCCCATCGCGCAAAACCGGAATTTCGTTACCGATCAACACATTCAAATGCGAAGTTCATGCACCCCAGGGGAAATGCGCCACGATGCCGGGCAGCATCGCGAAATCGGAAAAGGCGATCGCATGGGGCAGATCGGCCACCGCGCTGCGCCGATAGCCCTCGGTGAAGAGCAAGAACGGCAGCCCCGCCAGCTGCGCGGTCTCGGCATCCACCTCGCTGTCGCCGATGAACAGCGCGCGCCCTTGACCAAGCGCGAGATGCGCGGCCAGAAGCGGCTCGGGCGCGGGCTTGCGCTGGGGCAGGCTGTCCCCGCCAACGATCGTTGCGAAAAGATCAAGGAGGTTGAAATGCCGCAACACTGCCCGCGTCGGCCCGAGCGGCTTGTTCGTGCAAATGCCGAGCGGATGGCCCGCCGCGGCCAGCGCCTCAAGCGCCTCGCGCACCCCGGGGTAAAGTGAAGTAAGGCCCACAGCCCCATGATAATGCGCGGTAAATTCCGCAACCATCTGGGCGTGGAGCGGCCCATCCGGGTCCGCCTCGGAGGCTTTGAGCAGGCAATGCACCAGATGCGGCACACCGCGGCCGACAAAGCTGCGCACCGCGGGCATGTCGAGCGGCGCAAACCCATGCGCGGTCAGAACCTCGTTCGAGGCGGCGTGAATATCGGGCGCGGAATCGATCAGCGTGCCATCGAGGTCGAAGATCAGCGCAGCGGGTCTCATGCGTTTTTCCATTTGATCGAACAGCCCATCGAGGGGATCTGATCGGCCGGGCCGCGGCCGGTTTCGGCGATCTCTAGCATCGCCTCATAAAGCTCGCGCCGCGCCTCGGGCGGGCCCGCCGAGCGCCCCGAAGCATCGAGCCGACCGCGGTATTGCAGCGCGTCTTCGGCATTGTAGCCAAAGAAATCCGGTGTGCAGACCGCCCCGTAAGCCTTTGCAATCTCTTGGCTTTCATCGAAGAGATAGGGGAAGGGGAAGGCCTTTTCGCGGCTCAGGCGCACCATGTTGAGAAAGCTGTCCTCGGGATAGGCCTCGACATCATTCGACGAGATCGCCGCGACGCCGATCCCGGCGGCGATCAGCCCCTCGGCATCGCGCAGGATCCGGTCGAGCACCGCCATGACATAGGGGCAGTGGTTGCAGATGAACAGGATCAAGGTGCCGCGCGGGCCGCGGATCTGCTCGAAACTCCACGCGCGGCCATCGGTGCCGGGCAAGCGAAAGCCGGGCGCGGGGGCGCCGAAATCACACACGGGCGGGCTGACGGCCATCGGTCTCTCCTGCGAATTTTCCTCAGGGTAACCGCTGCGGCCCTGAACGCAAGCGGCGGCGGATCAAAAGTGATCACGCCGTCGCTTTTCTTATCTTTTCAGCACCTTGCGCGCCGATCTTAACGCGCGGCCTCCGCTGCGGCCCGGATCGCGCGGATATTCGCGCCATAGGGGGCGGGGTCGGCCACCGAACCGCCCTTGAAAACGGCGGACCCGGCCACCAGAACATCGGCCCCGGCCGCCGCCATCAGCGGCGCGGTCTCCGGCGTGATCCCGCCGTCGATCTCGATATGGATCGGCCGATCGCCGATCATCGCACGCAAAGTTTTTACCTTATCCACTTGGGAATGAATGAATTTTTGCCCGCCGAAGCCCGGGTTCACGGTCATGATGCAGACCAGGTCGATCATGTCGAGCAGATGCGTGAGCGCGTCGAGCCCGGTGCCCGGGTTGAGCGCGAGACCCGCCTTGCAGCCCGCCGCGCGGATCGCCTGCAGCGTGCGGTGGATATGCGGCCCGGCCTCGAGATGGGCGGTCAGCACATCGGCTCCGGCCTCGGCAAAGGCCTCGATATAGGGGTCGACCGGCGCAATCATCAGGTGAACATCCATCACCGTCTTGATATGCGGGCGGATCGCCTTGCACAGCGGCGGCCCGAAGGTCAGATTCGGCACGAAATGGCCATCCATCACATCGACATGGACCCAATCGGCGCCCTGGGCCTCGATCGCCTGAATTTCCTGGCCGAAATTGGCGAAATCGGCGGAGAGAATCGACGGGGCGATCTTGATGGAACGGTCAAAAGCGGTCATGGCATCCTCGCGGCGAGAGGGCTTAGCTTGCCCAGTCAAGGGGTTACAAGGCGAAGTTCATCCACGCGGCCAAGCGGGCAGGGCGCGCGCCCGTTGTTTGGCGCAAAACCCGCCCGCACGCAAGGCTCACAGATGCTCGTCCGGGGTCAGCGCGGCCTGTTCCGCATCATCATAATAGCGCGCGATGCGCCGCACTTTCGGCGCCGAGCCAAAGACGAACGGCGTGCGTGCATGGATCGAGCTCGGCACCGCATCGAGGATCGGGTGGTAGCCATCGGTCGCCTCGCCACCGGCTTGCTCGACCACAAAGGCGATCGGCGCGCATTCATAGACGTGGCGCAGGCGGCCGCGTTCATAACCCGCGCGGCTGTCGCCCGGATAGAGGAAAACCCCGCCGCGGCGCAGGATCCGATGCGTCTCGGCGACCAGCGACGCGATCCAGCGCATGTTGAAATTGCGCCCGCGCGGGCCGTCTACGCCGGCCATCAGGTCGTCGATATAGGCGCGGATCGGCGCGGGCCAATGGCGCCGGTTCGAGGCGTTGATCGCGAATTCCACCGTGTCGCGCGGCACGCCGGCGATATCGGGAAGCCGCTCGAACCGGCCGGTATCGGGGTCGAGGATCCACAGATGCACGCCGCGACCAAAGCTCGCGACCAGCGCGCATTGCGGCCCGAAGATCATATAGCCCGCCGCGATCTGCTCCGAGCCCTTGCGCAGGAAGCTCGCCTCGGCGTTGCCGGCCGCCGGGAAGATCGAAAAAATCGTTCCGATAGAGACGTTTACGTCGATATTCGAAGACCCGTCCAGCGGGTCGACCGCCAGCGCCAGCGTGCCGGGCCCGAGCGTCAGGATCTCGTCTTCCTCCTCGGAGGCATAATAGGCGACCGCCGAGCCATGCAGCGCGCGCAAGTAAGCCGCGTCGGCCATCACATCGAGCGCTTTCTGACCGTCGCCGCCGGCGTTCGTGCCTTGCGCGGCCGCCAGATCGCCTTCAAGCCCGCTGCGCGCAATCAGCCGCGCGAGCTCGACACCGACGACCGTCAACCGCTGCATCACATCGGCCAGATCGGGCGCGAGATCCAAACCGTCGAGATCGAGAGACATGGCAAACTCCTTGCGCTGGTTGGGGACTTGTTGCGCTCATCGCACGGGCTTTGCAAGGCCAGTCCGCGCTCAGGGCCCCCAAAATGCGTGCATATTTTCCATAATACCGATTATCGGCGCTATTGGTGGCGGGAAACCGGCACCCCTGCGAGCGCCGATTTCTGCGTTTAATCAGGTAATTACGTTCGGTTCTTCACGCCCCGTCCGCGCGGCGATCCCGACGATCTCCTCGGTTGCGCGGATGATCGGTGCGAGCGCGGCCTGCGGATCTTCGTCGAGCCCCTCGGGCCCGGCCACATAGCGCTCGAGATAGACGCGCAGCGTCGCGCCCTCGGTGCCCGTGCCCGAGAGCCGCAGCACGACCCGCGAGCCGCCCTCGAACAGGATCCGGAACCCCTGATGCGCCGAAACCGAGCCATCGACCGGGTCCGTGTAACAGAACTCATCTGAGCTTTCGACCACAAGCCCTTGGAAAGATTTGCCTTTCAGCCCCTCGAGCCGGTCGCGCAGATCGCCCAGCATGGCGTTCGCCTCATCGACCGGCAGCGCCTCGTAATCATGGCGCGAATAGTAATTCCGGCCGAACCGCGCGAAATGATCGGCCATGATCTCGCCCACGCCTTGCCCGCGCGCGGCGATGATATTGAGCCACATCAGCACCGCCCAGAGCCCGTCTTTCTCGCGCACATGGTCCGAGCCGGTCCCGAAACTCTCCTCGCCGCAGAGTGAAACACGCCCCGCATCCATCAGATTTCCAAAGAATTTCCACCCCGTCGGCGTCTCGTAACAATCGATCCCGAGCGCCGCGGCCACCCGGTCGACCGCCGCCGAGGTCGGCATCGAGCGCGCCACGCCCTTCAGCCCGCCCGCATAGCCCGGCACCAGATGCGCATTGGCCGCGATCACCGCGAGACTGTCGGAGGGCGAGACATAGACCCCGCGCCCGACGATCATGTTGCGATCGCCGTCGCCATCGGAGGCCGCGCCGAAATCGGGCGCCGCATCGCCCATCATCTCCGCCATCAGCTCATGCGCCCAAGTCGGGTTCGGGTCCGGGTGCATGCCGCCGAAATCGGGCAGCGGCTGCTCATGCACGACCGTGCCCTTCGCCGCGCCAAGCCGGTTTTCGAAGATCTCGACCGCATAGGGCCCGGTGATCGCGCACATACTGTCCATGCGCATCGTGAAACCTTCATGAAAAAGGCCGCGCAAGGCTTTGAAATCGAAGATTTCTTCCATCATGTCGGCATAGGCTTCCACCGGGTCGACGACCTCGACGACCATCCCCCCGAGCGCGCTTTCGCCGATCGCCTCGAGGTTCACATCCGGCGCCTCGAGCTTATGAAATGCGGTGATCTCTTTGGTGCGCGCAAAGATCGCCTCGGTCACCGCCTCAGGCGCGGGCCCGCCGTTCGCCATATTGTATTTGACGCCGAAATCCTCCTCCGGGCCGCCCGGATTGTGGCTCGCCGAGAGGATGATCCCGCCATCGGCGCCGCGCGTGCGGATCAGGTTCGAGGCCGCCGGCGTCGAGAGCCAGGCGCCCTGCCCGACGATCACCCGCGCCGCCCCGTTCGCCGCCGCCATCTTCACGATCACCTGCGCCGCCTCGGCGCCAAAGTAGCGCCCGTCGCCCCCCAGAACCAGAACCTTGCCCGCCACGCCCCCAATCGCATCGAAGGTCGCCTGAACAAAATTCTCAAGGTAATTCAATTGCATGAAGACCGGAGTTTTCTTGCGCAGGCCCGAGGTTCCGGGTTTCTGGCCGTCAAAGGGCCGGGTCGGGAAGGTCGTCATCATTGCTCCTGTGGCGCGGTTGGCCGGGTGAAGAGTTGAACAGATTGCGCCGCGACGCAAGCCGTGGCGGCGTCGCAGGCGGTTTCCGGCGCATCGGGCGCAGCGCTGTCGAGGATCTGGGTCCAGCGCCCCTCGGGCAGCGCCACCTCGACCGCGGCGCCGGCGTTGAAGATCACGAACACCGCCTCGCGCGCGGCGCCGCCCTCGGGGCCCTCGGCCGCACCGCGGATCTCGGCGCACAGACATCGCGCCTGCGGGTCGTGCCAATCCTGCGGGCAGGGCTCCTGCCCGCTCGGCAGCCGCCAGATCAGATCGCGGATCCCGTCCTGGGCGCGGATATTGGCGTGCAAGAACCGCCGCTGACGCAAGACCGGATGCGCCCGCCGGATCCGCGCGAGCCGCGCAACAAAGTCGACAAGCTCCGGCTCGCGCCCCCAATCGACCCAGCCAAGCGGGTTATCCTGCGCGTAAGCGTTGTTGTTGCCGCTTTGCGTGTTGCCCATCTCGTCGCCCGCCAGCACCATCGGCACCCCCTGCCCGAGCATCAGCGCCGCCAGCATCGCCCGCTTGCGCGCCCCCCGTGCGCCGGGCTCCGCCAGCGCCTCGGAGAAATTCGCATTATGGCCGTCGCGGTTGTTCTCGCCATTCGCCTGGTTTTGCTTTTCGCTATAGGAAACAAGATCTTGCAGGGTGAAGCCATCATGGGCCGAGAGGAAATTCACGCTCGCCCAAGGCGCCCGGCCGGAATGGTCGAACACCTCCGCCGAGCCCGCCAACCGCCGCGCCGCCTCCGGCATCTGCCCCGCATCGCCGCGCCAGAACTTGCGCATCCCGTCGCGAAAGCGGTCGTTCCACTCGGCAAAAGGGTGCGGAAAGGCGCCGAGCTGATAGCCCCCCGGCCCGATATCCCAAGGCTCGGCGATCAGCTTGACCTGCGCGAGCACCGGGTCCTGGCGGATCGCGGCCAGAAAACACGACACCTGCGCGTTGAACGCCCCCGTCGCATCGCGCGCGAGCGTCGCGGCGAGGTCGAAGCGGAACCCGTCGACGCCCAGATCCTCGACCCAGTGGCGCAGACAATCCATCACCATCCGCAGCACGAAGGGATGCGAGAGATCGAGCGTATTGCCGGTGCCGGTGTCGTTGACATAGGCCCGCCCGCCCTCGGCCAGCCGGTAATAGGCGGCGTTGTCGATGCCGCGCAGGCTCACCGTCGGGCCCGCGCCATCGCCCTCGCCCGAATGGTTGAACACCACATCGACGATCACCTCGATCCCGGCGCCATGCAGCCCCCGCACCATGCGCCGAAACGCCTCGGGCCCGCCATAGCGCGGGTCGGGCGCGAAAAAGCCGACCGGCTGATAGCCCCAATAATTGCGCAGGCCCTTTTCGACGAGGAAGCGGTCGTCGAGAAAGGCCGCGCAGGGCAGAAGCTCGAGCGTGGTGACGCCGAGATGGCGCAGGTGGCGCAGGATCGGCTCAGAGGCGAGCCCCTCGAAACGGCCGCGCAGCGCGGCGGGCACCTCGGGGTGGCCCATCGTCAGCCCCTTCGGGTGCGCCTCATAAATAATCGTTTCGGACCAAGCCGTTGCGGGGCGTTCCCAATCCAGTTTCTCAACAGCGCAGACCTGCGCGCGCGGCATCACCGGGGCGCTGTCGCGCCGATCGGGGCGCGCGGTGCCAACCCCGCCTTGCATCAGCGGATCCCAGATGAGCGGCGCGCTGAGCGCGCGGGCATAGGGGTCGAGGAGCAGTTTCGCCGGGTTGAACCGATGGCCGAGATCGGGCGCCCAAGGCCCGTGCACCCGGTAGCCATAGCGCGCCCCCGCGCCAAGCCCGGGCACAAAGCCGTGCCAGACCTCGCCCGAGCGCTCGGGCAGCGTGAGCCGCGTCTCGCGCCCACCCTCGAAAAGGCAGAGCTCAACCCGCTCCGCATGGGCGGAAAAGAGCGCGAAATTCACCCCCTCGGGCGCATCGGCCGGGCCCACCAGCGTCGCGCCCAGATGCGTGCCGCGCCCCGGCTCGATGATCATCGCGCGATCAGCCCCTCGTAAAGGGCGGCATAGCGCGCGGCCGAGGCCTCCCAGCCAAGCGCGGCCTTCATCCCGCGTTTCGCCATCGCCGCCCAGGCCTTGCGATCGGCATGAAGCGTGACGAGCCGGCGCAGCGCCTGGCGCAGGGCGAGCTCATCGACCGGGTGGAAGACCACGCCCGTCGCCGCGCCCGCGGCCTCGGTGGCCGGGCTCGCGCCGATCACCGTATCGGCCAAGCCCCCGGTCGCCGCCACCACCGGCACCGTGCCGTAGCGCAGCCCGTAAAGCTGGGTCAGCCCGCAAGGCTCGAACCGCGAGGGCACGAGCACCGCATCGCCGCCCGCAAACATCCGGTGGCTGAGCCCCTCATCATAGCCGATCTTGACGCCGACCCGGCCGGGGAAGCGCGCGGCCAAGCCCCGCACCATATCCTCGGCCCAAGGGTCGCCCGAGCCCAGGATCGCGAGCCCGCCGCCCGCGGCGACGAAATCGGCCACCGCGCCGGGCAGCAGATCGATGCCCTTTTGCGGCGTCAGACGCGAGACGAGGATCGCGAGCGGCCCCGGCACATCCAGATGAAATTCGCGCTGCAAAGCCTTGCGATTGCGCGATTTTGCGGAAAATTTCGCGGCCGAGAACGGTTGGATCTCGGGGTCGGTTTCCGGGTCCCAAACCGCGGTATCGACGCCGTTCAGGATACCATGGACAACGCCCGCGCGCGCCTGGATCACCCCCTCGAGCCCCATCCCGAATTCGGCCCGCATCAGCTCCTCGGCATAGCGCGGGCTGACCGTGGTGATCGCATCGGCCGCCATCAGCCCCGCCTTCAGCGTCGAGATATCGCCCCAGAACTCGAAGCCCTCGCGGTTGAAATGCTCCGGCGGCAGCCGCATCGCGGCCATTTTCGCCGCCCCCACCCGGCCCTGAAACGCCATGTTGTGGATCGTCATCACCGAGGGCACCGCCACGCCCCAATAGCGCAAGAACGCCGGCGCGAGCCCGGCCTGCCAGTCATGGGCATGGACGACATCGGGCCTCCAGCCCGCCACCCCGTCGCGCGCCACCACCGCCGCCACCCAAGAGAGCGCCGCAAACCGCTCGGCATTGTCGCCGTAATCGCCCCACATATCGGCGTAAGGCCCGCCCGCGCGGTCGAAGAAATGCGGCGCATCGAGCGCCAGAACCTCGACCCCGCCCACCGAGCCGAGCATCAGCCGCGCCGGGCCGCCGCCGAGATCGGCCGTCTTCCAGACCTCCTCGGCCGGCGCGAGCTTCGCCAGAACCCCGGGATAGGCCGGGATCATCACCCGCATCTGCCACCCCTGCCCCGCGAGCGCCGCCGGCAGCGCCCCCACGACATCGGCCAGCCCGCCGGTTTTCACGAGCGGCACCGCCTCGGATGCCACCGACAGAACCCGTTTCATCGCGCCCTCCCCGGCCATTTCGCCGCTCAGCCGAGCACCGCCGCGCGGCGGTCGAGCATCGCTTGCGTGATCAGCACCACGCCCCCCTCGGTCCGCCGGAACCATTTCGCGTCCTCCTCCGGATCCTCGCCGACGACGAGCCCGGCCGGGATCTTCACGCCGCGATCGACCACGCAACGGCTCAGGAGCGCGCCCCGCCCGATATCGACGTAAGGCAGCGCCACCGTGTAATCGAGGCTCGAGAAACTATGCGCCCGGCAGCCGGTGAACAGCAGCGAATTGCGCACCTCCGAGCCCGAAACGATGCAATCGCCCGAGACCAGCGAGCTCACCGCCGAGCCGCGCCGACCGTCCTCGTCATGGATGAATTTCGCCGGCGGCACGAGCTCGGCATAGGTCCAGATCGGCCAGGCGTTGTCGTAAAGATCGAGCTTGGGCGTAAAATCGGTCAGGTCGATATTGGCCTGCCAGAACGCATCGACCGTGCCGACATCGCGCCAATAGGGCTCCGTCTCCAGCCCCGAGGTGACGCAGCTTTCCGAGAATTTATGCGCCATCGCCTTGCCGTATTTGACGATCTGCGGGATCAGGTCATGGCCGAAATCATGGCTCGAATGCGGGTCTTCGGCATCGCGGATCAGCAGCTCGCGCAGGAACTGCCAATCGAAGACATAGATCCCCATCGAGGCGAGCGTCTGGCTCGGATCGCCGGGCATCCCGGGCGGGTCTTTCGGTTTTTCGAGAAACTCGGTAATACGCCCCGTCGCATCCACCGCCATGCAGCCAAACGCGCTCGCCTCGCGCCGCGGCACCGTCAGACAGCCGATCGTGACATCGGCGCCGGTCTCGACATGCTGCATCAGCATGATCTCGTAATCCATCTTGTAGACATGGTCGCCGGCCAGGATCACGACATATTTCACGCCATAATCTTCAATGATATCAATATTCTGCGCGACCGCATCGGCGGTGCCCATATACCATTTGCTCTCATCGACCCGCTGGCTCGCGGGCAGGATGTCGAGATATTCATTGCGCTCGGCGCGGAAGAAGTTCCAGCCGCGCTGCATGTGGCGGATCAGGCTGTGCGCCTTGTATTGGGTCGCGATCGCCATCTTGCGGATGCCGGAATTGAGCGCATTGGAGAGCGCGAAATCGATGATCCGGGTCTTGCCGCCGAAATAGACCGCCGGTTTCGCCCGCCGGTCGGTCAGCTCGTTGAGCCGCGAGCCGCGCCCGCCGGCAAGCACGAATGCCATCGCCTGCGACGAAAGCCTCTGGTTCGGTTGCGGTTTCATAATCCCTCCCCCCACGCCTCAATCGGGCGCGAACATGACCACCGCCAAGGGCGGCAGATAGACCTCTGCGCTGAAGGCGCGCCGCGACCACGGGATCTCTTCGGCCGAAATATAGCCCAAGTTCCCCCAGTTCGCCCCCCCGTAATGCGCGCTGTCGGTGTTGAGAATTTCCAACCACTCGCCCCCCTGCGGCAGGCCGATGCGCATCGTGCGCTCGACCGGCGTGAGGTTGGCGGCAATCACCACGGGCGCCGCCCCGGGGGCACGGCGCTCGAACACATAGACCGAGGTCTCGGAATCATCGGCCTCGATCCAGGAAAAGCCCGAAGGCTCGCAATCGCCCCAATGCAGCGCCGGGCGCGCGCGATAGAGACGGTTGAGATCGCGCACGAGCCGCTGCACGCCGGCATGGCGCGGCTCGTCGAGCAGCCCCCAATCGAGCGCCTCCGCATGAGCCCATTCGCGCCATTGCGCGAATTCCTGCCCCATGAACAGAAGCTTCTTGCCCGGATGGGCCCATTGGAACGCGTAGAAGGCGCGCAGGTTGGCGAATTTCTCCGCCTCATCGCCCGGCATCTTGTTGATCATCGAACCCTTGCCGTGAACCACCTCGTCATGGCTGATCGGCAGGATGAAGTTCTCGCTGTAAGTGTATGAACTAGCGAAGGTAAGTTCGTTATGGTGGAAGCGCCGATAGATCGGGTCGCGGGCGAAATAGCGCAGGCTGTCGTTCATCCAGCCCATGTTCCACTTGAAGCCGAAGCCAAGCCCGCCGCGGTCGACCGGGCGGCTCACGCCGGGGAAGGCGGTGCTTTCCTCGGCGATCGTCACGATCCCCTTGGCGCCGCCATAAGCCTGCGCATTCATCGCCTTGAGAAACTCGATCGCCTCGAGATTCTCGCGCCCGCCGAATTTGTTGGGCACCCATTCGCCCGCCGAGCGCGAATAATCGCGGTAGAGCATCGAGGCCACCGCATCGACCCGCAACCCGTCGAGGTGATATTCCTCCAGCCAGAACAAGGCGTTAGCCAGAAGATAATTGGACACCTCGCGCCGGCCGTAATTATAGATGAGCGTGTTCCAATCCTGATGGAACCCCTCTTTCGGGTCGGCATGTTCATAAAGCGCGGTGCCGTCGAAGCGGCGCAGCCCGTGGTCATCGGTCGGGAAATGGCCGGGCACCCAGTCGAGGATCACGCCCACGCCCCGCCGATGCGCCGCATCGACCAGCGCGGCGAATTCCTCGGGCCGGCCGTGGCGGATCGTCGGCGCATAGAGCCCGATCGGCTGATAGCCCCAGGAGCCGTCGAACGGATGTTCGGTGATCGGCAGGAGCTCGATATGGGTGAACCCCATATCCACAACATAATCAATGAGTTGCGAGGCGAGCTCAAAGTAGCTCAGCGGCCGTCCGCCGTCCTCCCAGACCCGCCGCCACGAGCCCAGATGCACCTCATAGATCGAGATCGGCGTGTGGATGTTCTGCTGCGCCTCGCGCTTGGTCATCCAGGCGCCATCGCCCCAGGGGTGCAGCCCCAACTCGCGCACCACCGACGAGGTCGCCGGCGCATGTTCGGCGCCAAACCCGAGCGGATCGGCCTTCACCGGTAAGAGCGTGCCCTCCGCGCCGAGGATCTCGTATTTATAGGCCTCGCCCGCCTGGATGCCGGGGACGAAAATCTCCCAGACCCCGGTCGCGCCGCGCTTGCGCATCTGATGGCGCCGCCCGTCCCAGTTGTTGAACCCGCCGACCACCGAGACCCGCTGCGCCGAGGGCGCCCAGACCGCGAAATGCACCCCGCGCACGCCCTCATGCACGATCACATGCGCGCCAAGCGCGTGCCAGAGCTGCCGGTGCGTGCCCTCGCCGATCAGATATTCGTCGATCTCGCCAAGCACCGGGCCGAACCGATAGGGGTCCTCGAAATCCCAGGTCGCCGTGGCGTTCTGCGCCCGCAGCCGATACCGCCCCGCAGACCACAAACCCGCGAAAACTCCGTCCCTTACGCGCTGAAGTTCAACCTCCCGCGCGCCAAGCGCCCAGACCCGATCGGCATCGGGCACCAAGGCCACGATCCGCCCGCCGCCCGGCCCCTCATGCCAGCCCAGAACCGCGAAAGGATCCCCGTGCCGGCCTTCTGCCAGAGCCTGTGCCGCGCCGTGGTCGATCAGTTCCATATCGTCCTGCCGTTCCGGGATCAGAGCGCCGACTCCGTGCCCCATATCTCCGTCATATACCCTTGGATCGCGCGATCCGAGGAGAAAAAGCCCATCCGCGCGGTATTGAGCGCCGCCATCCGCCACCAGCGTTCCGGGTCGGCGAAGGCGCGGTCCACCTCGACCTGCGCCGCGCGATAGGCCTCGAAATCGGAGGCGCAGAGGAAGTAATCCGAATGCCACATGTTGTGGACGAGCCCGTGATAGCGCGTGGGCTCATCGGGGCTGAACCGGCCCTCGGCGATCATCTGCAACACATCTTGCAGCGCCTGGCTTTGCAAGATCGCGTGGCGGGCGTGTTCGGGGTCCTTGCGCCGCTCCATCACCTCCGAGGCGGTGAGCCCGAACAGGAAGAAATTCTCCGCCCCCACCTCCTCGCGGATCTCGACATTGGCGCCATCGAGCGTGCCGATGGTCAGCGCGCCGTTGAGCGCGAATTTCATGTTGCCGGTGCCCGAGGCCTCCTTGCCGGCGGTGGAGATCTGCTCGCTCAGATCCGCCGCGGGGATCAGCCGCTCGGCCATCGAGACGTTGTAATTCGCCGGATAGACGATCCTGAGCCGGTCGCCGACCAGCGGGTCCGCGTTAACAACGGTCGCCACATCGTTGATAAGACGGATGATTTCCTTCGCCGTCTGATAGCCCGGCGCGGCCTTTCCGCCAAAGATCTTGACCCGCGGCTGATAGTCCGCCTGCGGGTTCTCGCGGATCTCATGCCACTGCGCAATCGTCTGGAGGATGTTCAGGAGTTGGCGTTTATACTCATGGATGCGCTTGATCTGCACATCGAACATCGCCGCCGGGTCGATCTTGATCCCCTGCTCGCGCGCGATCCAATTGGCCAGCGCATCCTTGTTGCGCCGCTTGGCGTCCGCAAAATCGTCGCGGAAGCCCGGGTCCTCGACATGCGGCTCGAGCGCGCGCAGCTTGTCGAGATCGGCCTCCCAGCCCTCGCCGATCGTCTCGGTGATCAGCCGCGACAGCGCCGGGTTCGACATCCTGAGCCAGCGCCGCGGGGTGATGCCATTCGTCTGGTTGACGATCCGCCCGGGGTGCAGCGTGTCGAGCTCGGGGAAGAGGTTTTGCTTGATCAGCTTGGTATGCAGCGCCGAGACGCCGTTGACCTTATGCGCGGTGATGAAGGCCAATTCGCCCATCCGCACCTCCTGGTGCTTCACCACGCCCACATAATGCGGCCGGTTCGGGTTGGTCTTCAGATGCCAGGCGTCGATCTGCTCGATGATCTGCATATGCCGCGGAAGCACCGAGCCCATCAGATAGCACGCCCAGCGTTCAAGCGCCTCGGGCAGCAGAGTATGGTTCGTATAGCCGAGACATTTCACCGCAATCTCAATGGCTTGCTCGAAGCTCATGCCATAGAGATCGACGAGGATCCGCACCAGCTCGGGCCCCGCGATCGCCGGATGCGTATCGTTCATCTGGATCGCGACATGCGCGGGCAGATCCTCGAGCCGGTAGCCCCCCGCGAGATGGCGGCGGATGATGTCATGGAGCGCCGCGGCGGTCAGGAAATATTCCTGTTTGAGCCGCAGCTCCTTGCCCTGATAGGTCGTGTCATCGGGGTAGAGTACGCGGCTAAGCGTGCGCGCGAGCGCCTCGGGCTCGGCCGCGGCCGCGTAATCGCCATGGTTGAACCGCGCAAGGTCGAACATCGTCGTGGGTTTCGCCGACCAGAGCCTGAGCGTATTGGCCCACCGCCCCTTCCAGCCGATCACCGGCATGTCGAATGCCTCGGCCAGCACCGTCTCCGACGGGATCCAGACCGCCTTGCCCGCCCGCATCTCGACCGCGCCCTTGAAGCCGATCTCATAGGCCGCCTCGGGCCGCTCGAACTCCCACGGGTGGCGCTGTTTGAGCCAATCCTCGGGCGCCTCGACCTGCCGGCCGCCCTCGAAGCGCTGCTTGAAAAGCCCGTGTTCATAGCGGATCCCGTAGCCATAGCCCGGGCAGCCGAGCGTCGCCATGCTCTCCATGTAGCACGCCGCAAGCCGCCCCAAGCCACCGTTGCCGAGCGCCGCATCGGGCTCATCCTCGACCACCGCCGACCAGCTCTGCCCCATCCCCTCGATCGCCTCGCGCGCCGCCGCCCGCAGCCCGAGGTTGATCGCCGCATCCTCGAGGATCCGCCCGATCAGAAACTCCATCGAGAGGTAATAAACCCGCTTGCGCCCCTGCTCCCAGGTCTGTTTCGTCGCCGCGAACCAAGGCTCGACGATCCGGTCGCGGATCGCGAAGCTGAGCGCCATCCGCCAGTCATAAACCGAGGCGTGATCGGCATCCTTGCCCATCGTGAAGGTCAGATGCCGCAGGATATCCTGACGCAGATCATCGGCGGAGGGGGCGATAACATCTTTCACGGTCACACCTTTCTGCGTCCTTTAACCAATTGATGGGCCGCGCGGCCGTCCCCGTCAAGCGCCCGTCGAGAAAGATTTGCCGCGCGCGCGAAGAGGGCTATGCTTTGCCCGAATCTGAGGCAGGAGAGCAGATCATGGTAAAGGAATGGTGGCGCGGCGCGGTGATCTACCAGATTTATCCGCGCAGCTTCCAGGACAGCACCGGCAATGGCATCGGCGACCTCGCAGGCATCACCGCGCGGCTCGATCATGTCGCCCGGCTCGGCGCCGATGCGATCTGGCTCTCGCCGATCTTCCCCTCGCCGATGGCCGACATGGGCTATGATGTCGCCGATTATCGCGGCATCGAGCCGCTCTTTGGCACGCTGGCCGAGTTCGACGCGCTGATCGCGCGGGCGCATGATCTCGGGCTGAAGGTGATCATCGACCAGGTGCTCTCGCACAGCTCCGACCGCCATCCGTGGTTTCTCGACTCCAAGCGCCGCGGCCCGAAAGCGGATTGGTATGTCTGGGCCGATCCGCGCCCCGATGGTTCGCCGCCCAACAACTGGCTCTCGGTCTTCGGCGGCTCGTCTTGGGAATATGCCCCCGAGCGCGGCCAGTATTACCTGCATAATTTCCTGATCCAGCAGCCCGATCTGAACCTGCGCAACCCCGAGGTGCAGGCCGAGATGCTCGAGGTGCTGCGCTTCTGGCTCGAGCGCGGCGTGGACGGCTTCCGCCTCGATACGGTCAACTACTACATCCACGACGCGGCCCTGCGCCCGAACCCGCCGATGCCCCCCGACCCGGAGCGCTGGCCGCCCGTCAACACCTATGACATGCAAGATCATATCTACGATAAGAACCAGCCGGAAAACCTTGATTTCCTGAAGAAAATGCGCGCGCTGATGGACCGCTACGAGGGCCGCTGCCTGATCGGCGAAGTGGGCGAACAACCCCATCGCGCGCTCACCCTGATGAAGCAATATACCGCCGGCTCGGAGCGGCTGCACATGGCCTACAGCTTCGACATGCTCGGCCCGAAATTCTCGCCCGCGCATTTCCGCAAGATCCTCGAGGGGTTCTTCCAGGGCGCGCCGGATGGCTGGCCGAGCTGGTCGTTCTCCAACCACGACGTGAACCGCCACGTCACCCGCTGGGCCGAGCACGGCACCCCCGAGGCGCTCGCCAAACAGGCGATCGCGCTCCTGGCCTCCTTCGAGGGCACGATCGGCCTCTATCAGGGCGAGGAGCTCGGCCAGACCGAGACCGAGCTCACCTATGACGAGCTGACCGATCCGCCGGGGCTGCGTTTCTGGCCCGAGAACAAGGGCCGCGATGGCTGCCGCACGCCGATGGTCTGGGACGCGGGCCCGAATGCGGGCTTCACCACGGGCAAACCCTGGCTGCCGGTCAAACCCGAACAGGCCGCCCGCAACGTCGCCGCCGAGGAGGCCCGCCCGGCCTCGGTGCTGCATTACTATCGCGAGATGCTCGCCTTCCGCCGCGCCACCGCGCCGCTCCGCCGCGGCCGCACCACCTTCCTCGACGCGCCCGACCCGGTGCTCGCCTTCCGCCGCGAGACCGAGAGCGCCCGGCTCACCTGCTATTTCAACCTCGGCCCGGTGCCCGTCACCCTGCCCGCCCCGCCCGGCCGCCCGACCGGCCCGGTGCGCGCCGCCGAGATCCGCGGCCAGAGCCTGCACCTCGGGCCCAATGCCGCGATCTGGTTCGCCTGAGCCTTCAACGATGCAAAAATATCCCGGGGGGCGGCGCAGCCGCGGGGGCAGCGCCCCCTCCGCCCTCACCCGCGCGGCAAGATCACCGAAAACGTGCTGCCCTTGCCCTTCTCGCTCTCGATCTTCAGCCGCCCACGGTGCCGCGCCACGATATGCTTGACGATCGCAAGCCCGAGCCCCGTGCCCCCCTGCTCGCGCGAGCGATGCGTGTCGACCCGGTAGAACCGCTCCGTCAGCCGCGGCAGATGCAGCGCCTCGATCCCCTCGCCGCGGTCGATCACCGCGACTTTGAGCGCCGGCCCCCGGCTCACCGGCTCATGCGCCAGCGCCTCGACATGAACCGTCACCTCGCCCCCCGAGCCGCCATATTTCACCGCGTTTTCAATGAGGTTCGAGAAAACCTGCGTGAGCTGGTCGGGGTCGCCCACCACCGGCAAAGCCCCCGTCTCGCCCGAGCGCAACAGCCGCACCTGCGCCGCCTCCGCCACCGGCTGCAGGGTCTGCATCGCCCCGCGCAACACCGCTGAAATATCGACCGTCGCGCGCGGGCGCTGCCGCTCCTCCGCCTCGACGCGGCTGAGCGAGAGAAGATCGCCCACGAGCCGGTTCATCCGCCCCGCCTCGCGCGCCATGATCGACAAGAACCGCTCGCGCGCGACCGGATCGTCCTTCGCAGCCCCGCGCAGCGTCTCGACAAAGCCGATCAGCGCGGTCAGCGGCGTGCGCAGCTCATGGCTGACATTGGCGACAAAATCGCGCCGCATCGCCTCGGCCTCCTCGGTCGCGGTGATATCCTCGATCGACAGCATCGCGCCTGCCTCGGCCAAACCGCTCTCCGGCATCGGCGCGAGCGGCGCCACGGTGACCTGCGCGAGCATCTCCTGCGCGGGCGTGCCAAGCCGGATCCGCACCTGCTCGGCCGCGCCGCCGCGCAGCACCGCCTCGAGCGCCGCGCCAAGCGCGGGCTGGCGCAGCACCGTCACGAACGGCCGCCCGACGATCCCCTGCCCGAGCAGCGCCTCCGCCCGGCAGTTCACCGCCACCACCCGCTCCTGCGCGTTTACCACGATAACCGGCAACGGTATCGCTTCCAGCAGCGGCATTGTTAACCAGACCGACATAATTTCCCCCGGATTTTCAATGCTCAACCTTGACCAAATCCTTGACCGAGTAAACCATGGACCGACCGATCTTGAGAGAGCGTAAACGGGCAGTTAAGGAATTAAGTGTAGCTTATTAATCAGAATCAGCTTCTGGTTGTGTCGCACGGGCGACAAATGGGATGGATGGATGACGGTTCCACCAGTGTTCTTTCCAAAGCGCCCCGCGGGCCTGCCAGGCCTGCGTGACGATCTTGGCGGGCGGCGTATTCTCGTCGTCGAACCCTCGCAAACGCTGCCGCTTGCGCTGCGCGGCGTGGCCGGGGCCTCGGTCACCATCGCGCGCCTCGCGATGATCGATGCGGCACTCCTCGCCCGCGCCACGCCCGATGTGGTGCTCGCGCCCCTCCTGAGCCCCGAACATGACATCCTCGATCTCGCCCGGCTGCTGCACAAGCTCGGCTATAGTGGCGCGCTGCGCGCCTATTGCCAGCCGGTGCCGAACGCGCGGCTGATCCGCGCCGAGGTGCAACAGATCTGGCCCGAGGTGGATTTCGACATCCTCGAGGTGCATCCGCGCCCCGATTGAGCGTTACGGCAGGAACATCCGCCGAAACACCCAGCCCCCCAGCCCCGCCAAAAGCGCCCCGGGCAGCACATAGCCCACCGCGAAGACATAAGCCGAAGCCATCAGCGGCACCGCGCACACCGCGATCCGCACCCAGAGCGGCCGAAACATCGGCTCTTGCGGGTCGAAAAGCCGCATCCCCCCGCCCTCAGCCGAGCGCCTTGAGCCCGCGCGCATAGCGCGCCGCATTCGCCCGGTAATGCTCGGCCGATTTCAGAAGCCGCACCTGCGCCTCTTCATCGAGCGCCCGCACCACCTTGCCCGGCGCACCCATCACGAGAGAGCCATCGGGGATCTCCTTGCCCTCGGTGATCAGCGCCCCCGCCCCGATCAGACAGCCCCGCCCGATCTTCGCACCGTTGAGCACCGTCGCCCCCATCCCGATCAGCGTCCCCTCGCCGATAAGACAGCCATGCAGCATCGCCTTGTGGCCGATCGTGCAATTCGCCCCGATCACCAGCGGATAGCCCATGTCGGTATGGATCACGACATTTTCCTGCACATTCGAGCCGCGCCCGACCCGGATCTCCTCATTGTCGCCGCGCAAGGTGCAGCCGAACCAGACCGAAGCCTCCGCCTCGAGCACCACCTTGCCGATCAGATTGGCATCCGGCGCAACCCACGCCCCCGCGCCCAGAACCGGCGCCACCCCGTCAAGCTCATAGATCATCGCGCTTCAAACTCCTTGTTCAGCCCGCGCACGAATTCGGTCAGCCAGGGCTGGCGCTCGGCCCGCGCCCGCTCGGCGCGCAAGATCACCTTCAGCTCCTCGGCCGCCTGATCGGCATCGTGGTTCACCACGACATAATCATACTCCGCCCAATGGCTGATTTCATGCATGCTCTTCGCCATCCGCCCCGCGATCACCGCGTCGCTATCCTGCGCGCGCCCGCGCAACCGGCTCTCGAGCTCGGCGATCGAGGGCGGCAGGATGAAGATCGAGATCACATCCTTGCCAAGGCTCGAGCGGCGGATCTGCTGCCCGCCCTGCCAATCGACATCAAAGAGCGTGTCCTGCCCGGCCTTCATCGCCGCCTCGACCGGCGCTTTCGGCGTGCCGTAGAAATTGCCGAAAACCTCGGCATGTTCGAGCATCTCGCCCTCGGCGACCATCTGTTCGAAGTCGTGCTTCGAGCGGAAATAATACTCCACCCCGTCGGTCTCGCCCGGGCGCGGCGCGCGCGTCGTGGCCGAGACCGAGAAGCGCAGGTTCGCGTCCCAGGCCATCAGGCGCTTGGCCAGCGTCGATTTGCCCGCCCCCGAGGGCGAGGACAGGATGATCAGAAGGCCGCGGCGGGTCGGGGTCATGGCTCACTCCACATTCTGGATCTGCTCGCGCATCTGGTCGATCACCTGCTTGAGGTCAAGCCCGATCGCGGTCAGCTCGCTCGAGCCCGATTTCGAGCACAAGGTATTCGCCTCGCGCACGAATTCCTGGGTCAGGAAATCGAACCGCCGGCCGATCGGCGCGGCCTCGGCCAAAAGCGCGCGCGCCGCCGCCACATGGGCGCGCAGCCGGTCGACCTCCTCGGTGACATCGGCCTTGACGGCAAGGAGCGCGAGCTCCTGCGCGACGCGGTCGGGGTCGGCGCCGGGCGCGCCCTCCATCACCCGGGCAAGGTTGGCGCGCATCTGCGCCGCCCAATCGTCCTTCCGCGCGGTGGCAATTGTGGCCGCCGACTCGGTTAATGCCTCAATTCGGCCCAATTGTGCCGCAATCACCGCCCCGATCTGGGCCCCTTCGGCGCGCCGCATTGCCACAAATTCGCCCAAAACCCGGTCGAGATGTGTTAACAAAACCGTGCGCAGCGGGCCCGGGTCCTCGGTCTGGACCGGCCCCTGTTCGATCACGCCGCGCAACGAAATCACCTCCGCGGCCGAGGTCGGCGCGAGCACCATCCCGCGCTCGGCGGCGCGCGCCTCGACCTCGGCAAGCGCGGCGAGCGCCGCCGCCAGACCCGGCCCGCTCAGCCGCATCCCCTCGCCCGCGTCAACCCGCCCAAGCCTCAGATTCAGCTGGATATTTCCCCGCGCCGCCCGGGCCGCAACCATGCCCCGCGCAGCCGCCTCCAGCCCCTCGATCTCGGGCATCCGCAGCCGCAGATCGAGCCCTTTGCCGTTCACCGAGCGGATCTCCCAGGCCCAGTCATGGCCCAGATCATGGCCGCTCGCGGCGGCAAATCCGGTCATCGAAACCGGCCCGGCGAAGGGGGGCTGGGAGGGGGGGTGCGGCGCGCGTTGCGCAGGATCGGCTTTAACCATTTAAGACTTTAGTTCCCACTAAGGCAGAAAAAAGGCGTATTAAGAGTTTCGTAAGCATTTCGCTCCCGTGGTCAAGAAGACCAGCACGGCAGAAGCCCTCGGAGCCCTCACAGTATAGCATCCCGCAAAGCGTGCGGGCGGACGAATGAACGGGTGACAAGATGGAACGCGACAACGGAAGCTTCGGGAAGGTGGTTTCGATGGTGAACCAGGCGGGCACCGCGCGGCGCGTGGCGGCGGAGGTTCGGGCCTATTGGGAAGGGCTGCGGCGCGGGCGTCTCGTGCCGCCGCGCTCCGAGGTCGACCCGCGTGGCATCGAGCGGGCGCTCGAATATGCGTTCATCATCGAACGCGTGGCGCCGGGCATGGGCCGCTTCCGTCTCGCCGGCATGCATCTCAACGACCTGATGGGCATGGAAGTGCGCGGCATGCCGCTCACCGCGATGTTCACCCCCGAGGCGCGCAAACGCGTGGCCGACGCGACCGAGGTGATGTTCAACTCCCCCGCGGTGGTCGAACTGACGCTCGCCGGCGAAACCGGGGTGGGCAAGCCGCCGCTGACCGCGAAACTGCTGATGCTGCCGCTGAAATCGGATCTGGGCGATGTCACCCGCGCGCTTGGCTGCCTCGTGGCCGAGGGCGAGGCGATCGGGCGCACGCCGCGCCGCTTCGAGGTGGTGTCGGTCGAGGTGACCGAGATCGTCGCGGGCGAACCGCTCGCCGGCCCCGCGCCGGTGGCCGCGGAGCGGCTGCGCGAGATGGGCTTTGCCGAGCCGCAAACGCCCTTCGTGCCGCGCGTCGCCAAACCCGGCGCCGCCGCGCCGCAAGCGCCGCGCCCGGCCGTCACCGCCACCACGCCCGAACAACGCCGCGCGATGTTCCGGGTTGTGGCCTCGGAGGAATGAGCCCCGAAAAAGCAACGGCCCGGAGCATGAACTTCGGGCCGTAACTTTTTGATTTATCGCGAAATCAGGCGTTCGCGGCCTTTTGCATCGCGCGCCGGTCCTGCAGTTCCTCGGCGACGAGGAACGCAAGCTCGAGCGATTGCGAGGCATTGAGCCGCGGGTCGCAGGCGGTGTGATAGCGGCTCGAGAGATCCTCGTCCGACACCGCCCGCACGCCGCCGGTGCATTCCGTCACATCCTTGCCGGTCATCTCGAAATGCACCCCGCCCGGGATCGTGCCCTCGGCCTTGTGCACCGCGAAGAACTCGCGCACCTCGCGCAGCACCGAGTCGAAGGGCCGCGTCTTGTAGCCCGAGGCCGATTTGATCGTGTTGCCATGCATCGGGTCGCACGACCAGAGCACATTCGCGCCCTCTTCGGCCACCGCGCGAATGAGCCGCGGCAGATGCTCGCCGACCTTGCCCGCGCCGAACCGCGCGATCAGCGTCAGCCGCCCGGGCTCGTTCTCGGGGTTGAGCTTGGCCATCAGCACCTTGAGATCCTCGGCAGTGGTCGAGGGCCCGCATTTCAGCCCGATCGGGTTTTGCACCCCGCGCGCGAATTCGACATGCGCGCCGTCGGGCTGACGGGTGCGGTCGCCGATCCAGATCATATGGCCCGAGCCCGCGACCGGCAGGCCCGAGGTCGAGTCGATCCGGCACAGAGCCTCTTCATATTCCAGAAGCAGCGCCTCGTGCGAGGTGTAGAAATCGACCTTGGCAAGCTCCTGCGCGGTGGCCGAGGTGACGCCCGCAGCCGACATGAAATCCATCGCATCGGCGATCCGGCCGGCAACCTCGCGGTAGCGCGCCGCCTCATCCTCGTCGGTGAAGCCCGCGATCCAGCTCTGCACGCGGTGGATATCGGCGTAGCCGCCGGTCGAAAACGCGCGCAGCAGGTTCAGCGAGGCCGCGGCCTGGGTATAGGCCTGCAACATCCGCGCCGGATCAGGCAGACGCGCCTCCATCGTGGCGTCAAAGCCGTTGATGATATCGCCGCGATAGCTCGGATATTCGACGCCGCCGATCATCTCGGTCGGCGCCGAGCGCGGCTTGGCGAACTGCCCCGCCATCCGGCCGACCTTGATCACCGGCACTTTCGCGCCCCAGGTCAGCACGATCGCCATCTGCAACATGACCTTGAACGTGTCGCGGATATTGTCGGCGGAAAACTCCGCGAAACTCTCGGCGCAATCGCCGCCCTGGAGCAAGAACGCCTCGCCCCGCGCCGCCTTCGCCAGATCCGCCTTCAGCCGGCGCGCCTCGCCCGCGAAGACGAGCGGCGGCATCTTCGCCAGCTGCTCCTCGACCGCGTTCAGCGCCGCCTGGTCGGGATAGTCCGGCATCTGCACCCGCGGTTTCGCGCGCCAGTCCGATTTCATCCATCCCTTGCCCATCTTCCCCTCCGAGCTCTCAAATTCGTTCGCCGCTTATAAAGCCTGCCGTTAGCGAGAACAAACCCCAATTTTGGGCGCCCCGCCCGGGCGCCGAAAGCACAGCCGCCCGCGCCGTTCAACGCGCCCCACGATCCCTCTTGCGGGCGCCGTGAAAGCCTGATTTCGTCGCCCAAACGACATATCAAGGTCGCAAATGCGCATCCCCTCCTCGACCCCTCGCAGCCATACCCGCCCCGCCCCCTCGCAGGGCACCGTCCGCGTCGCCACGCTTGAGCGGCCCCGGCGCTATATTTTCCTTTTGCTGGAACGCTTTACCATGATGGCCTTCGCCTCGGCCATCGAGCCCTTGCGGCTCGCCAATCAGGTCTCGGGGCAAAAGCTCTACAGCTGGAAGCTCGCCTCGGCGAACGGCTCGGATGCGTCGTGCTCGAACGGCGTGACGATGCGCGTCGATATGGGGCTCGAGGAAATCACCCGCGACGATACCGTGCTCGTGTGCGGCGGCATCGATGTCGCCGAGGCCACGACGAAGCCGGTGCTCAACTGGCTGCGGCGCGAGGCGCGGCGCGGCGCGGCGGTGGGCGGGCTGTGCACCGGCGCCTGGTCGGTGGCGAAGGCGGGCCTGCTCGATGGCAAGCGCGCCACCATCCACTGGGAGAATCAGGACAGCTTTTGCGAGGATTTCGACGAGGTGAAGCTCACCAAATCGGTCTTCGTGATCGACGGCAACCGGCTGACCACGGCGGGCGGCACCGCCTCGCTCGACCTGATGCTGAAACTGATCGCGCGCGACCATGGCGAGGGGCTGGCCAATACCGTCGCCGATCAGCTCATCTACAACGCGATCCGCACCGATCAGGACAGCCAGCGCCTCTCGATCCCGACCCGCATCGGCGTGCGCCACCCCAAGCTCGCCCAGGTGATCCAGCGGATGGAGGCCAATATCGAGGAGCCGATCAGCCCCGCGGTGCTCGCCACCGAGGTCGGCATGTCGACGCGCCAGCTCGAGCGGCTGTTCCGCCGCTATCTGAACCGCTCGCCCAAGCGCTATTACATGGAAATCCGCCTGCAAAAGGCGCGCAACCTGCTGATGCAGACCGAGATGAGCGTGATCAACGTGGCGCTGGCCTGCGGCTTTGCCTCGCCCTCGCATTTCTCGAAATGCTACCGCGCGCATTACTCGACCACCCCCTACCGCGAGCGCGGCACCTCCGGCACGCCCGGCGCCGAGGCCGAGTCTCCCCTGCTCGACCCGGCCGAGGATTTCGACGCCGATTTCGACGATCTCGACCTCGATGCGCTCGACTGAAGGCGCGCCGGGGCCGCCTTCCCTTGCGTCGCGGCGCGAAAAATTTGGCCATGCGGTCGGAAATCGACACGCCTGCGACGGCGCAGGCGCTTTTCTTTTCCCATGCCGCGCTCTAACCTCGCCGCCGGCACGCCGTTCCAACAGGGAGTGAACATATGAAAAAGCTGCTTCTCGCCACCGCCGCCACCGCGCTTGTCGCCGGCGGGGCCTTCGCCGAAGAGGTCAAGCTCGGGATTTCGCTGGGCTTCACCGGCCCGCTCGAATCGATGTCGCCGGCCATGGCGCAGGGCGCCGAGATGGCGATGAAGGAAGTGTCGGACTCGGGCAAACTGCTGGGCGGCACCACCGTCACCGGCGTGCGCGGGGATTCGACCTGCATCGACGCCGCCGCCGCCACCGCCACCGTGGAGCGCCTGATCACCGCCGAAAAGGTGAAGGGCATCGTTGGCGGCATGTGTTCGGGCGAAGCCACCGCCTCGCTGCAAAACGTCGCCATGCCGAACGGCATCGTGATGGTCTCGCCCTCGGCCACCTCGCCCGCGCTCTCGACGCTCGAAGACAACGGCCTGTTCTTCCGCACCTCGCCCTCGGACGCCCGTCAAGGCGAAGTCATGACCGACGAGATCATGGAGCGCGGCATCAAATCGGTCGCCGTGACCTATACCAACAACGACTACGGCAAGGGCCTCGCCGACAGCTTCGCGGCGGCCTTTGAGGCCAAGGGCGGCAAGGTCACCATCAACGCCGCCCATGACGACGGCAAGGCCGATTACGCCGCCGAAGTCGGCGCGCTGGCCTCGGCCGGCGGCGACGCGCTCGTGATCGCGGGCTATGTCGACCAGGGCGGCTCGGGCATCCTGCGCGGCGCGCTCGACACCGGCGCCTTCTCGACCTTCGTCTTCCCCGACGGCATGGTCGGCGAGGTTCTCGAAAAGAACTTCGGGCCGGAAATCAACGGCTCCTTCGGCCAGATCCCGTCCTCGGAAGGCGCTGGCAAGGAGAAATTCATCGAACTCGCGAAAGCCGCGGGCTTCGATGGCTCCTCGGTCTATTCGGGTGAGGCCTATGACGCGGCGGCGCTGATGCTGCTCGCGATGCAGGCGGCGAACTCGACCGACCCGGCGGTCTACAAAGAGAAGATCATGGAGATCGCGAACGGCCCGGGCGAGAAGATCCTGCCCGGCGAGCTGGGCAAAGGCCTCGAGCTTCTGGCCGCGGGCCAGGATATCGATTATGACGGCGCCTCCTCGGTGGAGCTGATCGGCGCGGGCGAATCCGCCGGCACCTTCCGCGAGATCGAGATCAAGGACGGCAAGATCGAGACCGTGAAATACCGCTGAGACCGGCGGGCAAGCTGGAGACAGCCCGGGTTTCCGGGCTGTTTCTCATTCAAAAACAAGGCTGTAAACAGCATTCTTCATGCAACGCATGAAGTCAGGGGACTGCATGATACGGGTTGAGAACCTGCATAAGCACTTTGGCGGCTTCCATGCCGTCGATGGCGCTTCGCTCGAGATCGCCAAGGGCTCCATCACCGGGCTGATCGGCCCGAACGGGGCCGGTAAATCCACGCTTTTCAACGTCATAGCCGGGGTTCATAAACCAACCTCAGGGCGCGTGACGATGGCGGGCGAGGATATCACCGGGCTTTCGCCGCACGAGCTCTTCCACAAGGGGCTGCTGCGCACCTTCCAGATCGCGCATGAATTCCCGACGATGACGGTGCGCGAGAACCTGATGATGGTGCCCGGCGGCCAATCGGGCGAGACGCTCTGGAACGCCTGGTTCCACCGCGCCCGGATCGAGAAGGAAGAGGCGGAGCTTCTCAAGAAGGCCGATGAAGTCCTTGATTTTCTGACGATTTCGCATCTGAAGAACGAGCGCGCCGGCAATCTCTCGGGCGGCCAGAAAAAGCTCCTCGAACTTGGTCGCACGATGATGGTCGAGGCCCGGATCGTGTTCCTCGACGAGGTCGGCGCGGGGGTCAACCGCACGCTTCTCAACACCATCGGCGACGCGATCGTGCGGCTCAACCGCGAGCGCGGCTATACGTTTTGCGTGATCGAGCATGACATGGATTTCATCGGTCGGCTCTGCGACCCGGTGATCGTGATGGCCGAGGGCAAGGTGCTGGCCGAGGGCCCGCCCGCCACGATCATGCAAAACGAGGCGGTGATCGAGGCCTATCTGGGCCGCGGTCTGAAGAACAAGGTCAAGGCGGAAGCCGCGACCCTGCGCAACGGGGTGGCCGGGTAATGCGTATTTTTTCCAAGAAGAAACAGGGTGTTGCACGCCTTACCGGAGGTAACGCATGAGCTTTCTCGATGCCTCTGACATGACCGGCGGCTATGGTGCTGCCGATATTCTGCATGGCTGCACCCTCAAGGTCGAAAAGGGTCAGATCGCGGTGATCGTCGGCCCGAACGGCGCCGGCAAATCGACCGCGATGAAGGCGGTGTTCGGCATGTTGAAGCTGCGCGCGGGCCGCGTCACGCTTGACGGCGAGGACATCACCACGCTCTCGCCGCAAGAGCGGGTGCGCAAGGGCATGGGCTTCGTGCCGCAGGTCAACAACGTCTTCCCGACCATGTCGGTCGAGGAGAACCTCGAAATGGGCGCCTTCATCCGCGAGGATGATTTCCGCGAGACGATGGAGCAGGTCTATGCGCTGTTCCCGATCCTGCGCGACAAGCGCCACCAGAACGCAGGCGAGCTCTCGGGCGGCCAGCGCCAGCAGGTTGCCGTCGGCCGCGCGCTGATGACCAAGCCGAAGCTTCTGATGCTCGACGAGCCCACCGCCGGCGTCTCGCCGATCGTGATGGACGAGCTGTTCGACCGGATCATCGAGGTCGCGCGCACCGGGATCTCGATCCTGATGGTCGAGCAAAACGCCCGTCAGGCGCTCGAGATCGCCGATCAGGGCTATGTGCTCGTACAGGGCGCCAACAAATACACCGACACGGGCGCCGCGCTGATGGCCGACCCCGAGGTTCGGCGCACCTTCCTGGGGGGCTGAGATGCGACACCTTCTGTTTGCCTTCGGCGCCCTCGTGCTGGCGCAGCCCGCGCCCGCGCAGGACATCACCGACGACGTGGCCTATGTGCTGCGCTGCCATTTCTCGCGCTCGTGCAGCGGCGGCGGCTGTGGCGAGGAAAACCATGACATCCTCCTCGAGGTCGAGGGCGCGGGCGCAACGCTGCGCGACGAGACCCAGGAGCTCGCCCTCTCGGGCGGCATCGACACCGCCACGGGCCAGGTGAGCTTCGTCTCCGAACCCGCTGACAACGCAAGCTATTTCGTCAGCGTCTTTGAAGAGGGCGGGGCGCTCATGACGACACATACCCAAGCCGAGGGCAAGCCCCTCGGCATCACCTTCGACGGCGCCTGCTGGGAGGACAGCTGATGGATTTCCTCAACGCGCTTGTCGCGATACTCAATTATGTCGTGGTCCCCGCCTCGGCCTATGGCGCCCAGCTCGCGCTCGGCGCGCTTGGCGTGACGCTGATCTACGGGATCTTGCGGTTCTCGAACTTCGCCCATGGCGACACGATGGCCTTTGGCACCGCGATCACGATCATCGTCACCTGGGGGCTGCAATCGCTGGGGGTGAGCTTCGGCCCGCTGCCCACTGCGCTGATCGCCCTGCCCTTCGGCATCGCGGCGACGGCGGCGCTCGTTCTCGCCACCGACCGGATGGTCTATGCCTATTACCGCAAGGTGCGCGCGGCGCCGGTGATCCTGGTGATGGTCTCGGTGGGCGTGATGTTTGTGATGAACGGCGTCACCCGCTTCCTGATCGGCGTCGATGAGATCCGCTTTGCCGATGGCGCGCGGTTTGCGATCTCGGCGGCCGAGTTCAAGGCTGCGACCGGGCTCGCCGAACCCCTCGCGATCCGCTCGACCCAGCTTCTCACGCTCGCGATCGCGGCGCTGGTGGTCTGGGCGCTTTTCTGGTTCCTCAACCACACCCGCACCGGCAAATCGATGCGCGCCTTCTCCGACAACGAAGACCTCGCGCTGCTCTCTGGCATCAACCCGAACCGCGTCGTCGCGGTGACCTGGATCCTCGCGGCCGCACTCGCCACCACCGCCGGCGTGCTCTACGGGCTCGACAAAAGCTTCAAGGCTTTCAACTACTTCCAGCTCCTTCTGCCGATCTTTGCCGCCGCCATCGTGGGCGGGCTCGGCAACCCGCTCGGCGCGATCGCGGGGGGCTTCATCATCGCCTTCTCCGAGGTCGGCGTGACCTATGCCTGGAAGAAGGTGGCGACCTATCTGATCCCCGGCTTCGAGTCCGAGGGGCTGCTGCAACTGCTGTCCACCGAATATAAATTCGCGGTGAGCTTCGCGATCCTGATCATCGTGCTTCTGTTCAAACCCACCGGCATCTTCAAGGGGAAATCGGTATGAGCACCCATCAACCGACCGCCGCCAAGGGCGGCAAGCTGCGCGCGCCGGCGTTTTTCGCGGTGATGGCGGTGCTGATCGTGATCGAGGGGCTCTCGACGGGCTGGAACGGCGCGCTCGGCATCCTGAACATGGGGCTGATCTCGGCGATCCTGGCGCTCGGGGTCAACATGCAATGGGGCTACGCCGGGCTCTTCAACACCGGCGTCGTGGGCTTCATCGCGCTCGGTGGCCTCGCGCCGGTGCTGGTGGCGATGCCGCCGACCGCGGGCGCGATGGCCGCGGGCGGCTGGCGGATCCTCGGCGCGCTGGTGATCGCGGGGGCAGTGCTGATCGCCGCGGTCTGGCTCAACGGGCGGCTGAAGGGCCGCGCGAAAGCCGCCGCCATGATCGCCACCCTCGTCGCGGGCTTCTTTGTCTACCGCGCGGTGCTCGACCCGGCCGTTGACGCGGTGCAGGCGATCAACCCCTCGGCGCTGGGCTATCTCGGGGGGCTCGGCCTGCCGGTCCTGCTCGCCTGGCCGGTGGGCGCGGCACTCGCCGCCGGCGCGGCCTGGCTCGTCGGCAAGACCGCGCTCGGCCTGCGCTCCGATTACCTCGCCGTGGCGACGCTCGGCATCGGCGAGATCATCGTCGCAGTGCTGAAAAACGAGGAATGGCTCGACCGCGGCGTGTTGAACGTGAACGGCATCCCGCGCCCCTGGCCCGTGCCCTATGAGATCGACCTGCAAAACTCGGCCGATTTCGTCGCCCGCGCCGCCAAGCTCGGCCTCGACCCGGTCACCGCCTCGACGATCTTCGTCAAGCTGCTCTACGCGGGGCTCTTCGCCACCGTGCTCGCCCTGCTCCTGATCGGCGCGCAGCTCGCGCTGAAATCGCCCTGGGGCCGGATGATGCGCGCAATCCGCGACAACGAGATCGCCGCCGCCGCGATGGGCAAGAACGTCACCCGCCGCCACCTGCAGATCTTCGTGCTCGGCGCCGCGGTGATCGGGCTCGCCGGCGCGATGATGATCTCGCTCGACGGCCAGATGACGCCCGCCTCCTACAACCCGCTGCGCTACACCTTCCTGATCTGGGTGATGGTGATCGTCGGCGGCTCGGGCAACAACTGGGGCTCGGTGCTCGGCGGGCTCCTGATCTGGTATCTCTGGATCAAGGCCGAGGCCTGGGGCCCCGAGATCATGGCGATGATCACCGCCCATCTGGGCGAGGGCGCCTTCAAACAACATCTGGTCGATTCCGCGGCCCATATGCGGCTGATCGTGATGGGCCTCGTGCTGATCCTCGTGCTGCGCTTCAGCCCACGCGGCCTGCTGCCCGAACGCTGATCCGAGATCAGATCCAGAAGGGGCCCCGCGGGGCCCCTTTTCACACCTGCCCCCCCTTTCATCTTGCCCAAAATATCCCGGGGTCCGGGGCAGAGCCCCGGCTTGCCCTCCCCCCCGCTCTCCCCCCAGCAAACCCTTGCTTTCCGCCCCAACCCCGCCTATTCCCTCGCCATGACCCAGCATCAACGCCTCCTCATCATCGACTTCGGCTCCCAGGTCACGCAGCTCATCGCGCGTCGCCTGCGCGAATTGAACGTCTACTGCGAAATCCACCCCTATCAGAACGTCACCGACACGTTCCTGCGCGATTTCGCCCCCCAAGCGATCATCTTCTCGGGCGGCCCGGATTCGGTGACCCGTGAAGGCTCCCCCCGCCCGCCGCGCGCCGCCTATGAGCTCGGCGTGCCGGTCCTCGGCATCTGCTATGGCCAGCAGGTGATGATGCAAGACCTCGGCGGCCTCGTCGAAGCCGGCCAAAGCCACACCGCCGAATTCGGCCGCGCCTATGTGACGCCCACCGAGAAGAGCCTCTCGATCCTCGAGGGCTGGTTCACCGAGGGCCGCGAACAGGTCTGGATGTCGCACGGCGACCACGTCTCGCGCCTCGCCCCGGGCTTCGAGGTCTTCGGCACCTCGCCCGGCGCCCCCTTCGCGATCACCGCCGATCTCAGCCGCAATTTCTACGCCGTGCAATTCCACCCCGAGGTGCACCACACCCCGAACGGCGCGAAACTCTACGAGAATTTCATCCGCCTCGCGGGCTTCACCGGCGATTGGACGATGGCGGGCTACCGCCAACAGGCGATCGAACAGATCCGCGCCCAGGTCGGCAAATCCCACGTCATCTGCGGCCTCTCGGGCGGCGTCGACAGCTCGGTCACCGCGATCCTGCTGCACGAGGCGATCGGCGATCAGCTCACCTGCGTCTTCGTCGACCACGGCCTGCTGCGGCTGGGCGAGGCCGAACAGGTCGTCGCCATGTTCCGCGACAATTACAACATCAAGCTGATCGCGGCCGATGAGAGCGATCTCTTCCTCGGCGCGCTCGAAGGCGTCTCCGACCCCGAGGTCAAGCGCAAGACGATCGGCCGGCTCTTCATCGACGTGTTTCAGAAATACGCCAATGAAATCGAGGATGCCGAATTCCTCGCCCAGGGCACGCTCTACCCCGATGTCATTGAATCGGTGAGCTTCTCCGGCGGCCCCTCGGTCACGATCAAATCGCACCACAATGTCGGCGGCCTGCCCGAGAAAATGGGCCTCAAGCTCGTCGAACCGCTGCGCGAGCTCTTCAAGGACGAGGTCCGCGCGCTTGGCCGCGAACTCGGCCTGCCCGAGAGCTTCATCGGCCGCCACCCCTTCCCGGGGCCGGGCCTCGCGATCCGCTGCCCGGGCGAGATCACCCGCGAAAAGCTCGAGATCCTGCGCAAGGCGGACGCCGTCTATATCGACCAGATCCGAAAACACGGGCTCTATGACGAAATCTGGCAAGCCTTCGTCGCGATCCTGCCGGTGAAGACCGTGGGCGTGATGGGCGACGGGCGGACCTATGATTACGCCTGCGCGCTGCGCGCGGTGACCTCGGTCGACGGCATGACCGCGGATTACTACCCCTTCACGCATGAGTTCCTCGGCGAGACCGCCACCCGGATCATCAATGAGGTGAAAGGCATCAACCGCGTCACCTATGACATCACCTCGAAGCCCCCGGGCACGATCGAGTGGGAATGATCCCTTGAAAACGGCGCCCTCGCGGCGCCGTTTTTCTTGCCGCACCCCTCGCGCCGCGCTATGCCCGGCGAGAGAAAGGCGCGGCCCCGCCCCCGGGAGGAGCGCATGACACTGACCCGTTTGACCGGCCGCCTGATCTGCGCAAGCGAGGCCGAACGCCGTCTGGTTCTGACCGAACTGCCGCTCCATATCCGCGCCACCGTCCGCGAGCCGGGCTGCCTGAGCTTCAATATCGCCCAAAGCGCCGATCCGATGGTCTGGCAGGTCGACGAGATCTTCGCCTCGAAAGCCGCCCTCGCCGCCCATCAGACCCGCGCCGCCGCAAGCCGCTGGGGCGCCGCCACCCAAGGCCTCCGGCGCGACTATACGATCCGCGCAATCCGCCCCGAGATCGCCCCCGAAACCGCCGAGGATGCCCGCGCGATCTACCTGCTCACCCGCGCCGCCTTCGACGCCCCCGAAGAGGCCGAGCTGATCGACGCGCTGCGCGAAGCCGGCGATCTGGCGCTCTCGCTCACCGCGCGGGCGGGCCGCGCCTTCCTCGGCCATGCCGCCTTTTCGCCAATGACCGGGCCGATCCGCGCCTGGGCGCTGGCACCCGTCTCGGTGCGCGCCGCCGCCCGCGGCCAGGGCATCGCGGCAGCGCTGATCCAGGACGGCATCGCCATCGCCCGCGCGCGCGGGATCGAGGCGCTCTTCGTGCTGGGCGATCCGGCCTATTACGCCCGCTTCGGCTTTGCCGCCGCGCCCGCACGCGCCTATCCGAGCCCCTATGCGGGCGCGCATTTCCAGATGCTGAACTTGAGTGGTAAACCTCTCGCGACCGGGCCCGTCACCCATGCCCCCGCCTTCGCGGCGCTGGGCTGAGCGCGGAGGGGGCGCTGCCCCCGCGGCTTCGCCGCCCCCCGGGATATTTAGGGCAAGATGAAATGGGTAAGGAGCGCCTCCCAACCCTTTCATCTTGCTTGAAATATCCTCGGGGGTGAAGGCCGGGCGGAGCCCGGACGAGGGGGCGGAAAGCCCCCTGCGCCGGTCAGACCCGGCGCGCCGCCAGGGCCTCCTCGAGGAGCGTCTTGAGCACATCGCGCGGCACATCGGCCGTCACGAAAGCCTCGCCGATGCCGCGCGCGAGGATGAAGCGCATCTTGCCGTCGAGCACTTTCTTGTCCTGCGCCATCAGCGCGATCAGCCCCTCGGCGTCGGGCAATTCCCCTTCGATATCAGAGAGATCGACCTTCATCTTCATGTCGCGCAGATGGGCGCGCACGCGCGAGGGCGCCTCTTGCGAGCACAGCCCCAGCCGCTGGCTGAGCTCGAAGGCCAAGGCGCAGCCGATCGCCACCCCCTCGCCATGCAGGAGCCGGTCGGAATAGCCCGTCGCCGATTCGAGCGCATGGCAGAAGGTATGGCCGAGGTTCAAAAGCGCGCGGTCGCCCTCCTCGGTCTCGTCGCGCGCCACGATCTCGGCCTTCATCTCGACCGAGCGGCGCACCGCCGCGAGCCGCGCCGCGCGGTCGCCCGCGGCCAGTTTCGGGCCCATCTCCTCAAGCCAGTCGAAGAATTTCGCATCCCCCAGAAGCCCGTATTTCACCACCTCGCCATAGCCCGCGAGGAAATCGCGCGCGGTCAGCGTGCCCAGCACATCGATATCGGCGAGCACGAGGCTCGGCTGGTGAAACGCGCCGATCAGGTTCTTGCCGGCCGCGACATTGATCCCGGTCTTGCCGCCGACCGAGCTGTCGACCTGCGCCAGAAGCGAGGTCGGGACCTGCACAAACCGCACGCCGCGGCGCAGGACGGCCGCCGCAAAGCCCACCAGATCGCCGATCACCCCGCCGCCGAAGGCCACCACGATATCCTTGCGCTCGACCTTCTCGGCGAGCAGCCATTCGCAGACCCGCTCGAACTGCGCCCAGCATTTCGTGGCCTCGCCCGCCGGGAGCGTGAGCGACACCATCTCGACATCGCCAAGCCCCGCCCGCAGCGCCTCCAGATGCAGCGCGCCGACGTTCTCGTCGGTCACCACCGCCACCCGCTTGCGGCGCAACAGCGGCGCGATCTCGGCGCCCGCCCGCGCGATCAGCCCCTCGCCGATCCGCACCTCATAGGCCCGTTCGCCGAGCTCCACCCGCACCGTTTCGCGCATCTCAACCCTCCCCAAACAGCCCCGGCTGCTCCGCCAGCGCCTGCGCGACCTTGCGCGCCATCTCCTCGATCGACAGCCCCGGCTCCGCGCCCACCGCCACCTGCGCCAGCGCATAGACCGGCTCGCGCGCCGCGAGCAAGCCCTTGAGCGTCTCATAGGGGTTGTCGGTGCGCAAAAGCGGCCGCGTGGTCTTGTGGCGCACCCGGTTCCACAAGAGCTCCAGATCGGCCTGCAACCAGACCGACACCCCCATCCGCCCGATCATCTCGCGGTTATGCGCGCTCAAGAAGGCGCCGCCCCCCGTCGAGACCACCGCCGGCGGCCCCGAGAGCAGCCGCTCGAGAACCTCCGATTCGCGCGCGCGGAAGAACGGCTCGCCATCGCGGGCGAAGATCTCCGCCACCGACATCTGCGCGGCCTTCACGATCTCCTCGTCGCTGTCGAGAAACGGCACGCCCAAGAGCCGCGCGAGCGCGGTGCCCACCGCGGTCTTGCCCGAGCCCATCATCCCCACCAGAACGATCGTCTTGCGCAGCGGCGCCCTCGCGGGCGGGGTTTGCGGGCTGTCGGTCATCGGGCCTCCCTCGCGCGGGCCCTTCGGCGGGGCCTTGCGCAAACGTGATCATTTTCCCCCTGAATGGCGTGAACTTCCGCCAATTGCCATATATAATTCCGCCCGAGGCAGTTTTCGGGGCTTGCTCCCGGGGCAAATCGGCGCCATGCGGCACTCAGGCGGCAGGGCTCCGCAGGACAGGACGCGCAAGAGCGCGCACAGGCGAAGCGAAAGGCAACTCATGGGGCGAATTCTTCAGGCGATCGTGGTCTTGGTGATTTTGGCGGCGCTTGCGGTGGTGGGCTATGCCTATCTGGGCGACATGGCGCCGGTGCAGGCCCCCGCGGTGCAGGAAATCACCCTTCCGGGGGCGCCGAGTGGGACCTGAGCGGCACGCGCTCCCCTTTCTGATCTGCGCGGCGCTGGCCGCGAGCCCCGGGGCAGAGGCCCGGGCCGAGGGCGCTTCTGCCCAGAAATCCGCGCCGATGTCGGCGATCGACTGGCTCTCGCGCTCGGTCGTCACGCCCGCGGCGATGGCGCCCGGCGCCCTGCCCGGCAGCCATGCGACGCCGGCCCCCGGCCACGGCGCGCGCGCGGGCGAGCCCCCCGTCTCGGGCGGGGTGAGCCTCGAGGATGTCTCGGTGGCCTCGCTCGACACCCCCTCCGCCAATGCGCTTGGCCTTTTGCCGACCGCGCGCACCGGCCTGCCGCCCGATCTGTGGGGCACCACGCCCGAGGCCGATCTCGCCGCCGCGCTGCACAAGGAGCGGCTCGATACGCTGCCGGCGGTGCAATCCTTCCTGATCGAGCTGCTTCTGGCCGAGCTGCGCCCGCCGGTCACGCCCGCGCCCGAGGGGCGCAATGTGCTCTTCCTTGCGCGGATCGACCGGCTGCTCGATATCGGCGCGCTCGAGCCCGCGCTTGCCATGCTCGAGGCCGCCGACACCACCGACCCGGAGATTTTCCGCCGCCATTTCGATACCGCGCTGCTGCTCGGGCAGGAGGATGAGGCCTGCAAGGTGATGGAGGAGACGCCCGCGCTCGCGCCCTCCTACCCCGCGCGGATCTTCTGCCTCGCGCGGCGCGGCGATTGGCAGGCGGCGGCGCTGACCTTCGACACCGGCGCCACGCTTGGCCAGATCGAGCCCGATCTCGAGCCGCTGCTGGCGCGCTTTCTCGACCCCGAGCTTGCCGAGGGCGCCGAGGATCTGCCGCCGCCCGCGCGCCCCTCGCCGCTTGTCTTCCGGATGATGGAGGCGATCGGCCAGCCGCTGCCGACCGGGCCGCTGCCGGTCGCCTTCGCGCAATCCGATCTGCGCTCGAACACCGGCTGGAAGGCGCAGATCGAGGCGGCCGAGCGGCTGACGCGGATGGGCGCGCTCGACCCGAACCAGCTTCTGGGCCTTTATACCCAGCAAAGGGCCGCGGCCTCGGGCGGGGTCTGGGACCGGGTCTCGCTCGTCTCCGATCTCGATGCGGCGCTTGGCGCGGGGCGGGCGGCGCGGGTGGCGCAGCTTTTGCCCGCGACCTTCGATGCGATGCAGGCCCAGGAGCTCGAACCCGCGCTCGCCGAGCTTTACGGGGCGCGCGTGGCGGCGCTCGGCCTGCCCTATGAGCCAGGCGCGCTGGCCTTCCGGCTCGGGCTCTTGTCCGAGGAGTTCGAGGCGGTGGCCGCCGCGCGCACGCCCGCCGATCTCGACGAGCGGCTCCTGATCGGGCTGGCGCGCGGCGCCACCGCCGGCGTGCCCGCGCAGGACCAGCTCGGGCTGGTGCTCAAACAGGTCTTCGACGCGCCCCCCGCGGCGGTGCCCGCGCCCTATCAGGCGCTCCTGCCCGGCCAGCTCGGCCTCGCCCTGCTCAGCGCGATCGACGATGTGACCGAGGGCGCGAAGGGCGATTACCCCCGCGTTGTCAATGGCTTGAACCTCCTGCGCTATACCGGGCTCGAGACGCTTGCCCGCCGCGCCGCGCTTGAGCTTGTGATCCTCGAGCGCAACGGATGACCCCGCCCCCCCTCGCGCGGCGCTGGATCGAGACCTTCCTCGAGGCGATGGCCGCCGAAGCGGGCGCGGCGCGCAACACGCTCCTCGCCTATGCCCGTGATCTGGAGGATTTCGCGGGCTTTGCCGCCCACAAGGGCCTCGAGTTCGCGACGCTCACCCAGGACGATATCGAGAGCTACCTGATCCGCTGCGAGGCCGAGGGCCTTGGCCCCGCGACCCGCGCGCGCCGCCTCTCGGCGATCCGCCAGCTCTTCCGCTTCGCCTATGAGGAGGGCTGGCGCGCCGAGGATCCGGCGATCCGGCTCAAGGGCCCGGGCAAGCCCGCGCGCCTGCCCAAGGTGCTCTCGCGCTCCGAGGTCGAGGCGATCCTGGCTCAGGCGCAGGAGCACGGCCGCTCGGCCGCCGAACAGGCGAGGAACCGCGCGCTGCTTGAGCTTCTCTACGCCACCGGCATGCGGGTGAGCGAGCTCGTCGGATTGCCGGTGGCGGCCGCGCGCGGCAATCCGCAGGTGCTCCTGATCCGCGGCAAGGGCGGCAAGGAGCGGATCGTGCCGCTGACCGCCCCGGCCCGCGCGGCGCTGGCCGACTGGCTCGCGCTGCGCGACGCGGCCGAGGAAGAGGCCCGCCTCGCCCGCCGCATCCCGCCCTCGCGCTATCTCTTCCCCTCCTCGGGCAAGGAGGGCCATGTCACCCGCCAGGCCTTCGCGGTGCTGCTCAAGGGCCTCGCGCTCGCAGCCGGGATCGCGCCCGCGCGGGTCTCGCCGCATGTGCTGCGCCACGCCTTCGCGACCCATCTTCTCGAAGGCGGCGCCGATCTGCGCGCGATCCAGACGCTGCTCGGCCACGCCGATCTCTCCACCACCGAGATCTATACCCATGTGCTCGACGCCCATCTCAAGGCGCTGGTGCTCGACCATCACCCGCTCGCGCGCGCCCCCGCCCCTGAACCCGCGCCCGCGCCCGAGCCCGCCCCCCGCAAACCCTCTTGAACTCGCCGCGGGCCTTGCCCAGATTGAGCGCCATGGATACCACCGTTCTCGACACCTCCTTCTGGCTCACCGCCGCCGGAATCCTCGCCCTTCTGGGCTTTTCGGCGTTTTTCTCGGGCTCCGAGACCGCGCTCACCGCCGCCTCGCGGGCGAAACTGCGCGCCGGCGCCGACAAGGGCGAGACCGGCGCGACCGCCGCGCTCGAGGTCACCGAGGATAGCGAGCGGCTGATCGGCGCGGTGCTTTTGGGCAACAACGTCGTCAACATCCTCTCCGCCTCGCTCGCCACCTCGCTGCTCACCCAGCTCTTCGGCAATTCGGGCGTGGCGCTGGCGACGCTGGTGATGACGGTGCTCGTGCTGATCTTCGCCGAGGTGCTGCCGAAAACCTATGCGATCTCGCAGCCCGAAGCGGTCGCGGCGCGGGTCGCGCTGCCGATCCGCTGGGTGATCCGGCTGCTCTCGCCGCTCGTCGCGGTGGTGCGGCTGGTGGTGCGGGGGCTCCTCTTCATCCTCGGCCAGCGGATCGAGGCGGGCCAGCACATGTTCTCGATTCATGACGAGATCATGGGCGCGCTCGCGATCGGCACCTCGGAGGGCACGGTCGACAAGGAAGACCGCGACCGGCTGATCGGCGCGCTCGATCTGGGCAACCGCACCGTCGAGGAGATCATGCTCCACCGCAGCCAGATCGAGATGCTCGACGCCGAGGCCGCGCCCGATGTGATCCTGACGGCGGTGCTGAAC
Source organism: Rhodobacter xanthinilyticus (assembly GCF_001856665.1). Lineage (NCBI taxonomy): Bacteria > Pseudomonadati > Pseudomonadota > Alphaproteobacteria > Rhodobacterales > Rhodobacter > Rhodobacter xanthinilyticus. The sequence continues at coordinate 1,925,811 of NZ_CP017781.1, forward strand.
TCGCCCCATACGCGGCTGCCGCTCTACAAGGGCGAGCGCGAGAATGTCATCGGCGTGATCCACGCCAAGGACCTGCTGCGCGCGGTCGAACGCTTCCTGCGCACCGGCGACGGCAACCTCGACAGCGTCGCCGATCTCGACATCACCAAGGTGATGATGAAACCCTATTTCATCCCCGAGACGACGCCGCTCGACGAGCAGATGCGCGAATTTCTCAAGCGGCGCACGCATTTCGCGCTAGTCGTCGATGAATATGGCGATCTGAAGGGGTTGCTCACGCTCGAGGATATCCTCGAGGAGATCGTCGGCGAGATCACCGATGAATTCGACCCGAAGGCCGAGCGGATGCTCAAACCCACCGAAAGCGGCGATTACCTCGTCGAAGGCGCGATGACGATCCGCGATCTGAACCGCGAGACGGATTGGACGCTGCCCGATGAGGAGGCGAACACCATCGCGGGCCTCGTCATCCATGAGGCGCAAACGATCCCCGAGGCGGGGCAGGTCTTTGCCTTCCATGGCTTCCGCTTCGAGGTGATGGAGCGCAAGGACAACCGGATCACCAAACTCAAGATCCGCCCGCTCGCGCCGCTCGCCCCCTGACCCGCCGCGCAGGGGGCGCTGCCCCCTCTGCCTTCGGCATTCACCCCCGGGATATTTTCGGCAAGATGAAGGGATTGATTTCATCTTGCCCGAAATATCCCGGGGGGTGAGGGCGCAGCCCGAGGGGGGCGGCGCCCCCCTGCCCGGTCCTCAGCTTTTCGCAGCCTTCTTCGCCTCGATGACCTTCTCGGCCAGATCCTTGGCGATCGCGAAAGCGCCCTTGATCTTCTCGGCATCCGAGGACCAATCGCGCTGCACCACCACCTTGTTGCCGGCGATCTTGGCCTGGCCGCGCTGGGCTTGCAGGAATTCGACGAGCCCCGCCGGGTTGGGGAACTTGTCGGCGTGGAACTGCACCGTGGCGCCTTTCGGCCCGGCATCCATCCGCGCGATATGGGCGCGTTTGCACATCGCCTTGATCCGCACGACGAGGAGCAGCGTGTTGACCTCTTTGGGCAGCTCCCCGAAGCGGTCGATGAGTTCGGCGGCGAAGCCCTCCAGCTCGACCTTGGTGGTCAGCCCCGAGAGCCGCCGGTAAAGCCCCAGCCGCACATCGAGATCGGGCACATAGGCCTCGGGGATCATCACCGGCACGCCAAGGTTGATCTGCGGCGACCATTCGCCATCCTCGGCCATCTCGGTCAGCTCGCCCGATTTCAGCTTGGCGATCGTCTCCTCGAGCATCGCCTGATAGAGCTCGTAGCCCACTTCCTTGATATGGCCCGATTGTTCCTCGCCTAGAAGATTGCCCGCGCCGCGCAGATCGAGGTCCTGGCTGGCCAGATTGAACCCCGCGCCGAGGCTGTCGAGCGAGCCCAGAAGCCGCAGCCGCTTGGTCGCCTGCGGGGTGAGCGGCATCCGCGGTTTCGTGGTCAGATAGCAATAGGCGCGCAACTTCGAGCGCCCGACCCGGCCGCGGATCTGGTAGAGCTGCGACAGGCCGAACATATCGGCGCGGTGCACGATCATCGTATTCGCGGTCGGGATATCGAGGCCGCTTTCCACGATCGTGGTGGCCAAAAGCACATCGGCCTTGCCGTCGTAAAACGCGTTCATCCGCTCATCGAGCTCGCCCGCCGCCATCTGGCCATGGGCGACCATATAGCTCACCTCGGGCACATGGGTTTTCAGGAACTCCTCGACCTCGGCGAGATCGGTGATCCGCGGCACCACATAGAAGCTCTGCCCGCCGCGGAAGCGTTCGCGCAAGAGCGCCTCGCGGATCGTGACGGTATCGAACTCGCTCACATAGGTGCGGATCGCGAGCCGGTCGACCGGCGGCGTGCCGATGATCGAGAGATCCCGCACACCGGTCAGCGACAGTTGCAGCGTCCGCGGGATCGGCGTCGCGGTGAGCGTCAGCACATGGATCTCGGAGCGCATCTCTTTCAGCCGCTCCTTGTGGTTGACGCCGAAATGCTGCTCCTCGTCGATGATCAGCAGGCCGAGGTTGCGGAATTTCACCGCCTTGGCGAGCACCGCATGGGTGCCGATCACGATATCGACCGAGCCCTCGGCGAGGCCCGCGCGGGTCTCGGCGGCGGCTTTGGCCGAGACAAAGCGCGACAGCGGCCGGACATTGACCGCGGTGCCGCGGAAGCGCTCGGCGAAGGTCTTGTAATGCTGGCGCGCGAGCAGCGTGGTCGGCGCGATCACCGCCACCTGCACCCCCGAGACCGCCGCGATGAAAGCCGCGCGCATCGCGACCTCGGTCTTGCCAAAGCCCACATCGCCCACCACGAGCCGGTCCATCGGCCGCCCCGTGCCCAGATCGCTCACCACATCGTCGATCGCGCTGAGCTGGTCCTCGGTCTCGCTATAGGGGAAGCGCGCGGCGAAGGCCTCCCATTCGTGATGCGGCGCCTCGAGGATCGGGGCTGCGCGCAACAGCCGCTCGGCCGCGATCCGCATGAGTTTATCGGCGATCTGGCGGATCCGCTCCTTGAGCCGCGCCTTCTTCGCCTGCCAGGCGCCGCCGCCGAGCTTGTCAAGCAGCCCCTCCTCATGGCCATAGCGGCTCAGAAGCTCGATATTCACCACCGGCAGATAGAGCCGATCGCCGCCCGCATATTCCAAAAGCACACAATCGAGCGGCGCGCCGAGCGCCGAGACCGTCTCGAGCCCCTTGTAGCGCCCGACCCCGTGATCGACATGGACGACGAGATCGCCGGGCGTGAGGCTCTGCGCCTCGGTCAGGAAATTCTCCGCCTTGCGCTTTTTCTTCGGGCGGCTGACGAGCCGGTCGCCGAGCACATCCTGCTCGGAGATGACGGTGAGCCCGCCCGCCGCGCGCTCGACCTCGAAGCCCGCGTCGAGCGGCCAGACCGCGAGGTTCACGCCGGGCCCGATCTCGCGCGCGTCGCGAATGGCGCGCGCGCCGCTCAGCCCCTCATCCTCCAAAAGCCCCTTCAGACGCTCGCGCGCGCCCTCCGACCAGCTCGCGACGACCACCGGGCCAAGCGCGAGCTGTTTGAGAAGATGATCCTTCAACGCCCCGAAAAGGCTCACATTTTCAAGCTGCCGCTCGGGCGCGAAATTGCGCCCGATGCGCCCGCCCGCATCGACGACCCCGGGCCCGGGCGGGGCGCGCAGGATCTGGAGCTGCAACACCCGCCGGGGCGCGAGCGCCGCCCCCCAGGCCGCCTCGTCGAGATAGAGAAGCTCGGGCGGCGCGGGTTTGTAGACGCTGTCGAGCCGGTCGCGCCGGCTCATCGCCTCGCGGCGCGTATCATATTGATCGGCGATGCCTTCCCAGCGCGAGATCCGCTGCGGGCCGGTCTGGTCATCCAAGAGCACCGCCGCCTCGGGGAGATAGTCGAAAATCGTCTCGAGCCGGTCATGGAAGAAGCCCAGCCAATGCTCCATCCCCGCATGTTTGCGCCCCGCCGAGACCGCCTCGTAAAGCGGATCCTCCGCGCCGCCCGCGCCGAATTCGACCCGGTAATTCTGGCGAAACCGGCTGATCGAGGCCTCGTCGAGGATCACCTCGCTGACCGGGGCGAGCTCGATCGCGGTGAGCTTTTCGGTGGTGCGCTGGCTCACCGGGTCGAAGCGGCGCGCCCCGTCGAGCACATCGCCGAAGAGATCAAGCCGCACCGGGCCGGATTCGCCGGGCGGGAAAATGTCGATGATGCCGCCGCGCACCGCGTAATCGCCGGGCTCGGAGACGGTCGAGGCCGGCGAGAAGCCCATCCGCGCGAGAAACTGGCGCAGCCGCGCCTCGTCGATCCGCCCGCCGACGCGCGCGGTGAAGCTCGCCCCCGCGACGGTGGCGCGCGCGGGCACGCGCTGCATCGCGGCCGAGAGCGTGGTCAAGAGCACAAACGGCCCCGGCACGCCCGCGCTGAGCGCGGCCAAGGTCGCCATCCGGGTCGCCGAAATATCGGGGTTGGGCGAGACCCGGTCATAGGGCAGACAATCCCAGCCCGGAAAATTCAGCACCACCGCCTCGGGCGCGAAAAACGCCAAGGCCGCCCGCATCGCCTCGAGCCGGCGATCATCGCGCGCGACATGGATCACCGGCTGGCCCTTGGCCAATTCCTGCGCGATCAGCCGCGCATCAAACCCCTCGGGCGCGCCGGAATAGAGAAAATGCGCCATCACCGCCTCAATGAATCCCGAAACTGGAGAGCCGCAGGTTCTGCATCATCCCCCAGAAGGCGGTCGCGGTGATCGCCGCGATGCCGATCAGCTGGATGCGGAAGCGGTGGTGGGTGAGCGCCTCGGCCACCGCCTCGGGGCGCGGCGCGGCGGCCAGAACCGGCGCGAGCCGCGCCGCGGCGCGCAGGCTGATCAGCCAGACCACCGCGAGCGGCACGAGGATCAGCGCGAGCGCCTGGGCGAACTCCATGTCATAGCCAAAGCCGAGCACGACGAGCACGCTCAGCACGAAGGGAATCACCACCGCGAGCACCATGCCCGCCTCGCGCCCGATGCCCAGCAGCCGCTCGGTCGAGATCCGCGTCTGATCGAGCAGCGCCTCGGCCGAGGCCCCGCCCCGCCGGCGCGCGCGCAGCACCATGTCAAACGGCACGCCGAGCACCCAATGCGAGGCCGTCGACCAGGTCACGGCGAGCGCGATCCAATACCAGAGGTTGGAAAACGACCGCATGTCGATCAGCGAAAGGAGGATATTGAGGATCTGCACCTGAGCGTCCGCGAGAGTGATTTGCGCCAGACTAGACCAAAGCCGGGGCGGCTCCAACCCGCTCCCAGCACGGTTTGACTTGCCGCCTCCGCCGATCCGTGGCACCCCAAGGCCAAGCCAGAGGAGTGAGCCCATGCATCCGATCCTTCCGCCCTTCCCGACGACCCGCCTGCGCCGCATGCGCCGCACCGAGGCGCTGCGCGATCTGGCGCAGGAGCACCGGCTCTCGGTCAAGGATCTGATCTGGCCGATCTTCATCACCGATGTCGCGGGCGCCGATTGCGAGATCGCCTCGATGCCGGGGGTGATGCGCCTCACGCTTTCGGGCGCGGTGCGCGCCGCCGAAGAGGCCGCGCGCCTCGGGATCCCGGCGATCTGCCTCTTCCCCTATACCGACCCGGCCGAGAAGACCGAGGGCTGCGAAATGGCCTGGAACCCGGAGAATATCTCGAACCGGGTGATCCGCGCGATCAAGGCCGAGGTGCCCGAGATCGCGATCATGACCGATATCGCGCTCGACCCCTATAACGCCAACGGCCATGACGGGCTGGTCCGCGACGGCGTGATCCTCAACGACGAAACCGTTGAATGTCTTGTGAAAATGGCGATCGCTCAGGCCGAGGCTGGCGCCGATATCCTCGGCCCCTCGGATATGATGGATGGCCGGATCGGCGCGATGCGCAGCGCACTCGAGGCCGCGGGCCACGCCGATGTCACGATCCTGAGCTATGCCGCGAAATATGCCTCGGCCTTCTATGGCCCCTTCCGCGACGCGGTCGGCGCCTCGGGCGCGCTCAAGGGCGACAAGAAGACCTATCAGATGAACCCGGCCAATTCCGACGAGGCGATCCGGCTCGTCGCGCGCGATCTCGCGGAGGGCGCCGATATGGTCATGGTCAAACCCGGCATGCCCTATCTCGACATCGTGCGGCGCGTGAAGGAGAGCTTCGGCGTGCCGACCTATGCCTATCAGGTCTCGGGCGAATATGCGATGATCATGGCGGCGGTGAAGAACGGCTGGCTCGACCATGACAAGGTGATGCTGGAGAGCCTGATGGCGTTCCGCCGGGCGGGCTGCGACGGGGTGCTGAGCTATTTCGCGCCCGCCGCGGCGCGGCTTCTGGGCGCCTGAGCGCGCCACCGATCGGCAAGAGCCCGCCCGTCGCTCTCAAGAATGAGTGACAGGGCGCATAATCTTGCCTATAGTTTGTGCCAACGGGCGCGGATGACGCCCGATCACAGGAGCGGAGCAGCACATGACGCATTTCACCAGACGCGGTCTTCTGGCCCTCGGCGGCGCGGGCTTGGGCCTTGCGGCCTGCGGCAACGGGGTCGGCAGCCAGGGCGCGGCACGGCTTGACGCCCGGGTCGATGCCACCCGCAACTACCTCCTTCAGAAATACCCCGGCACCGATACGCTGATGAACAAATCGGTGGGCGTGCTCTACATGCCGTTGATGACCGAAGCGGGCTTCGGGATCGGCGGCGCCTATGGGCGCGGCGCGCTGCGGATCAACAATGTCACGGTGGATTATTACTCCGCCGCCTCGGCCTCCTTCGGCTTCCAGATCGGCGCGCAGCAATATGCCCATGCGCTGTTCTTCATGACGCAAGAGGCGCTCGCCGATTTCCGCCGCAACCCGGGCTGGGAGATGGGCGCGGATGCGCGCTATGCGCTGCCCGACCGCGGCGGCGCGATCGGCGCCGATACCACCACCTCGCTCGCGCCGGTGATCGCGCTGGTCTTCGGGCAATCGGGGCTGATCGCGGGGGCGACGCTCGCGGGCACCAAATATACCCGGATTATCCCGTAAAAACAAAAAGATGGCGCATGATCTTCATGCGCCATCCGAAGCTCGGCCCAGAACGGGTTGAACGAAAACGGAAATCAGCTTCCGTAGATCACCCGCACATAATTCTTCGTCTCCGCATAGGGCGGGATTCCGTTATATTTCTCAACGGCTTCCGGCCCGGCGTTATAGGCCGCGAGCGCATGGCGCCAATTGCCGAAGCGCTCATACATCCGCCGCAGATAGCGCGCGCCGCCCTCGAGGTTCTGCTTGGGGTCATTCGGGTTCACACCCAGAAGCGCCGCGGTTTCCGGCATCAGCTGCGCAAGCCCCGTCGCGCCCTTGGGCGAGACTGCCCCCGCATTCCAGCCGCTTTCCTGCTGCACAAGCCGCAAGAACAGATCCTCCGGCACCCCATGGCGCGCCGCCGCCGCCCGCGCGAGCGTCATATATTCGCCGCGATAGGCGCCGCTGTAGCGCGGCAGAGCCGCCGCCGCCGTGACCTCGGCGCCGGCATTGGGCTTGAGCCGGCCGGAATTGGCGTATTGTTGCGAGGCGCGGCTGTCGAGAAGCTGCGTCTGGTTGCGAAACAGCAGCGCGCGCGATTTCGACGACGCGCCCTTCAGCGACAGGCCTTCAGCCATGACCCCCGCCGGCGCAAGCCCGACAGCCAGCCCCAGCACGATCCCACCGGCGAATTTCCGCATGCGTTCTCTACCCACAGCCCCAAACTCGCGCGACTATACGGGATTTTTCGCGCCCTGAAAAGCCGCGAGACCAACGGGTTCCCTGGGGATTTTCCGCATCGGCAGGGTTTGGCTCACCGGCCCGGGCCGCGCCCCCTATGCCCCGGGCCGCACCTGCTTTATACCTCCCGGACAAGGTTCAGAATCGCCGCGCGCCCCTGCCGTGCGGCTCAATCGGCGGAGGAAGCATGGCGGGCAGCGTCAACAAGGTCATTTTGGTGGGCAATCTGGGGCGCGACCCCGAGGTGCGCAGCTTCGCCAACGGCGGCAAGGTCTGCAACCTGCGCATCGCGACCTCGGAAACTTGGCGCGACAAGGCATCGGGCGAGCGCAAGGAGCGCACCGAGTGGCATTCCGTCGCGATCTTCTCCGAGCCGCTGGCGAAAATCGCCGAGCAATATCTGCGCAAGGGCTCGAAGGTCTATATCGAGGGCAGCCTCGAGACCCGCAAATGGCAAGATCAATCGGGCCAGGACCGCTACACGACCGAGGTCGTGCTGCGCCCCTTCACCGGCAACCTGACGCTGCTTGACGGGCGCGATGGCGGCGGCTCGGGCGGCGGCGGCGGCGGCAATTACGGCGGCGGCGCCTCGGGTGGCGGCTATGGCGGCGGCTATGATGACGGCCCGTCCTATGGTGGCGGCGCGGGCGGCGGCGGCCGTTCGGGTGGCGGCGGCGGCGGCCGGCCGGATTTCGACGACGAAATCCCCTTCTAAGACCAAGGGCGCCCGAGAGGCGCCCTTTTCTTTTCAATCCCTTGGCGGGCGAAGTTCATGCACCGGGCCTAGCCGCCCGCGCGCCCCGCCAGATAGGCCTCGAAGGCGCGCAGCGTCGCCTCCGAGACATGATGCTCCATCCCCTCGGCGTCCATCTCGGCGGTCTCGGGCGGCACCCCCACCGCGATCAGGAGATCCACCACCACCCGATGCCGCGCGCGCACCTTCGCGGCGAGATCGGCCCCCGCTTCGGTCAAAAACACCCCCCGATAGGGCCGCGACACGGCGAGCCCCGCGCGTTTGAGCCGCGCCACCGCCTTCGTCGCGCTCGGATGCGTCACCCCCATCCGCGCCGCGATATCGGCGATCCGCGCCTCGCCATGATCGGCCATCAGATCGCCGATCATCTCGACGTAATCCTCCAGCACTGCCGAGGCCTGCGCCACCCGCGCATGGGCAAAGCGCTCGGGCAACGCGCCCTCGGCCTCATCGGCGCTCTCGAAACTCTCGTCCTCGGCCATCTCGCCCCCCATTTGCGCATATTCTATAGCCTCGGCTTCAATATGAAAACCCGCCGCCCCGCCAGCCCCTCGCGACAAAGTGAGGCAGAGCCCCTGCCCTTTTTGCGCCCCGCCGCGGATTGGCGCTTGCGGAAAATGAAGCCAAGGCTATATTTTTGAGCCGCGACAGGATGCAAGGACGGACCGATGCGCACGAGCCTGACCGAAAAGACCCGCACCGGCCTCTCGCAGGTGCTTGCCGGCGAGCGGCACGGGCTGCGCGCGGTGCTGGTGGTGGCGGGGCCGGCGGTGATCGCATCGGTGGCCTATATGGACCCGGGCAATTACGCGACCAACATCCAGGCCGGCGCGGGCTATGGCTATACGCTCCTGTGGGTGGTGCTGCTCGCCAATCTGATCGCGATGCTGTTTCAGGCGCTCTCGGCGCGGCTCGGGATCGTGACCGGCAAGAACCTCGCCGAGCTCAGCCGCGACACCTTCCCCCGCCCGGTGGTGCTCGCGATGTGGGTGGTGAGCGAGATCGCCGCGATGGCGACCGATCTGGCGGAGTTTCTGGGCGGCGCGATCGGGCTGGCGCTTCTCTTCAACATGCCGCTGATCGTCGGCATGGGGGTCACGGCGGTGATCACCTATGCGCTCTTGATGTTTGAAAGCCGCGGGTTCCGGCCGATGGAGCTGGTGATCGGCGCGCTCGTCGGTGTGATCGGGCTTTGTTATCTCGCCGAGGTGCTGATCGCGCCGATCGATTGGGAGGCGGCGGGCTTCGGCCTCGTCACCCCCGCGATGCCCGATGCCGCGGCGCTGACCATCGCGGTGGGCATCATCGGCGCGACCGTGATGCCCCATGCGATCTATCTCCATTCCGGCCTGACCCAGGCGCGCGCGCAGTTTCGCAACGAGGCCGAGCGCGGGCGGATGCTGCATTTCTCCAATATCGAGGTGGTGGTGGCGCTCGCGGTCGCGGGGATGATCAACATGGCGATGGTGATGATGGCGGCCTCGGCCTTCCATGCGGGCCATTCCGAGGTGGCCGAGATCGAGAGCGCCTATCACACGCTCACCCCGCTTCTGGGCGCGGCCGCGGCGGGGGTGTTTCTCGTCTCGCTGATCGCCTCGGGGGTCTCGAGCTCGGTTGTGGGCACGATGGCGGGCCAGATGATCATGCAGGGCTTTCTGCGGGTGTATATCCCGGTCTGGCTGCGCCGCGCGATCACCATGGTGCCGGCTTTCGCGGTGGTGGCGGCGGGGGTCAACGCGACCGATGCGCTGGTGATGAGCCAGGTCGTGCTCTCGATCGCGCTGCCGGTGCCGATGGTGGCGCTGATCGTCTTCACCTCGCGGCGCGACATCATGGGCGCGCATGCCACGCGCCCGCTCACCCGCACCCTCGCGATCGTCGGCGCGGGGGTGGTCCTGAGCCTGAACTTCGTGCTGCTGGCCGAGGCGTTCGGCCTGCCGATCCCCTATCTCAGCTGAGCTTGCGCAGCCGCGCAATAAGCGACGAGGTATCCCAGCGCCCGCCGCCCATCGCCTGCACATCCTTGTAGAACTGATCGACGAGCGCGGTGACCGGCAGCCCCGCGCCGGTTTCCTCGGCGGTGGCGAGGCAGATGCCCAGATCCTTGCGCATCCAGTCGACCGCGAAGCCGAAGGCGAACTCGCCCGCCTCCATCGTCTTGAAGCGGTTGGCCATCTGCCAGCTGCCCGCGGCGCCCTGGCTGATCACCTCGACCACGTCGGAGATCGAGAGCCCCGCCTTCTCGGCGAAATGCAGGCTCTCCGAGAGGCCCTGCACGAGCCCCGCGATCGCGATCTGGTTGCACATCTTGGTGAGCTGGCCCGCGCCGCTCTCGCCCATCCGGCGGCAGATCTTGGCGTAAGCCGCGATCACCGGCTCGGCGGCGGCGTAATCGGCCTGCGAGCCCCCGCACATCACCGAGAGCACGCCGTTTTCCGCCCCCGCCTGGCCGCCCGACACCGGCGCATCGACAAAGCCGAGCCCCGCCGCCGCGGCCGCCGCCGCGAGCTCGCGCGTGACCTGCGCCGAAACCGTGGTGTGATCGACAAAGATCGCGCCCGGTTTCATCCCCGCGAAAGCCCCCTCGGGCCCGGTGCAAACCGCGCGCAGGTCATCGTCATTGCCCACGCAAGCCATCACGAAATCGCAATCGCGCGCCGCATCGGCAGGGGTCGCCGCCCATTCGCCGCCCTTCGCGCGCACCCAATGTTCGGCCTTCGAGACGGTGCGGTTATAGACCGTCACCTGATGGCCCGCCGCGGCCAGATGCCCCGCCATCGGAAAGCCCATCACCCCGAGCCCGAGAAACGCCACTTTCGCCATGCAAGCCTCCGCCAAGCTGTGCCCTCGCGCGCGAAACGCGCGTTGATCATTTGTCTGGCCTGACTTAGTAACGCCCTCGCCCGCGCCGTCAACCAGGCCCGGGCCAAATCACGCGAGGCGCCATGTATCAGCTCTTCCAATGGATGGTCCGGATCGTTTCGGCGGCGCTTCTGGCGCTGCTCGTCGCGGGCTTCTTCATCTGGTATTTCGCGGCGCGCTCGCTGCCCGATTACAACGCGACCTATGAGGTCTCCGGCATCTCGGCGCCCGTCGAGATCGTGCGCTCGACCGAAGACGTGCCCCATATCTTCGGCGCGACCGACCGCGATGTATTCTTCGCGCTGGGTCTGGCCCATGCGCAGGACCGGCTCTGGCAGATGACCATGCTGCGCCGCACCGTGCAGGGCCGCCTCTCCGAGGTGTTCGGCGCCGATACGCTGAAGACCGATGAGCTGATGCGCCGGCTCGATCTGGCGGGCGCGGCGCGCAAATCGCTTGCCGCCCAGGACGCCGATACCCGCGCCGCCCTCGAGGCCTATGCGGCGGGCGTGAACCAATGGATCACGCTGGTGAACGAAGGCGCGCGCGGCCGTGGCGCGCCGGAGTTCTTCCTCTTCGACGCGCCGATCGCCTATTGGACCCCCGAGGATTCGCTTTCGATCCTGAAACTCCTCGCGGTGCAGCTCGAAAGCCAGATCGAGACCGAGGTCCTGCGCGCCCGCGTCTCGATGCTCGGCCAGGATTTCGTGCGCGACATCCTGCCCGACATGCCCGGCCAGGGCACCGCCGCCCTGCCCGATTATGCCGCCCTCTTCCCCGGCACGCCGCGCGCCGCGCGCGTGGCCGAAAGCGCCCCGCCGCCGCTCTCGCCCTTCCCCGGGCGCGATTTCGCCGGCGCCTCGAACGCATTCGCCGCCGCCCCCGGGCGTTCGGCGGCGGGCGGCTCGCTCATGGCCAACGACCCCCATCTCGGCCTCACCGCCCCCTCGATCTGGTATCTCGCCCGCCTCGAGCTCGCCTCGGGAGGCGTGATCGGCGGCACGATCCCGGGGATCCCGCTGGTGCTCACCGGGCGCAACCCGCGCCTTGGCTGGGGCATCACCTCGGCCTATGTCGACGATCTCGACCTGCATATCGAGGCGCTCGACCCCGCGCGCCCGGAGCGCTACCGCACGCCCGAGGGCTGGGCCAGCTTCACCACCCGCCGCGAGATCATCCAGGTGAAAGACGCCGAGCCCGTCACGATCACCCTGCGCTGGACCGAAAACGGCCCCGTGATCCCCGGCGGGCATTTCAACCTCGCCACCATCACGCCGCCCGATCATGTCGTCTCGATGAGCTGGACCGCGCTCGACACCGCCGATACCTCGATGAGCGCAGGGCTCGCGCTGATGCGCGCGGGCTCGGTGGCCGAGGCCGCGGCGGCGGGCGAGCGCTATATCGCGCCCGCGCAAAACCTGATCCTCGCCGATCAGACCGGGGTGGGCATGGTCACCGTCGGCGCGATCCCCGCGCGCGACCCGGGCCATGTCACCCAAGGGCGGATGCCCTCGCCCGGATGGGAGGCGCAAAACCGCTGGCAGGGCCGCGCCCCCTTCGCCAAGAACCCGCGCTTTCTCGACCCGGAGGGCGGGATCGTGATCAACACCAACAACAAGACCGTCGAGCGCCCCTTCCCCGATCATGTCAGCTTCGACTGGGGCGACAGCCAGCGCGTGCAGCGCCTCACCCGGCTGATGGGCGAGCGCGAGGTCCATACCCGCGAGAGCTTCATCGCCGCCCAGCTCGATACCGTGAGCCCCGCCGCGCGCGGGCTCCTGCCGCTCGTCGGCGCCGATCTGTGGTTCACCGCCGCCCCCGCGCCCGAGGGCACGCCCGAGCGGATGCGCCAACGCGCGCTCGAGCTGCTCGCGGCCTGGGACGGCGAGATGAACGAACACCTCCCCGAGCCGCTGATCTACGCGGCCTGGATGCGGGCGCTGCAAAACCGGCTGATCCGCGACGAGCTCGGCCCGCTCGCGAGCGAGTTCAAACACCTCGAGCCGCTCTTCATCGAACGCGTGTTCCGCAACACCGAAGGCGCGGCCCGCTGGTGCGACGTGATGCAATCGGCGCCGGTCGAGAGCTGCACCGATATCGCGCGGATCGCGCTCGACGAGGCGCTGCTTGCGCTCAGCGAAAAATACGGCCCGAAGATCGAGAGCTGGCGCTGGGGCGATGCCCATGAGGCGGTGCATCAACACCAGGTGCTCGGCCGCGCGCGGCTCTTCGGCTGGCTGACGAATATCCGCCAATCGACCTCGGGGGGCGATTTCACGCTGATGCGCGGCATGACCCGCGGCTCGGGCGCGATGCCGTTCGAGAACGTCCATGCGGCGGGCTTCCGCGGCGTCTATGATTTCGCCGACCCCGACAGCTCGGTCTTCATCATCGCAACCGGTCAATCGGGCCACCCGTTCTCGCGCCATTACGACGATCTGGCGGAACTATGGCGCCGCGGCGACTATATCCCGATGTCGCTCGACCCCGAACTCGCCCGCGCCGCCGCCGCCGGCATCACCCGGCTCGAACCCGCCCCCGCGCCCTGAGGCCGAGCCCCCCGGCCGGTCGCCTCCCCCACCCGGCGGAAGCCTCCGGCGGGGATATTTGGAGCAAGATGAAAGAGTAAGAACGTTCTCATTCATCTTGCCGCAAATATCCCGGGGGGTGAGGGCGCCAGCCCGAGGGGGGCGGCGCCCCCCTGCGCGGCGGATCAAAGTGCGCGGAAGCGCGCGCGCTGGCTTGCGGCCCAGTTCACCTCGAGCTGCCAGCCCTCTTCGGTCTCGACCTCGGAGCGCACGACATTTTGCTCATGCAGCCAGGCCCGCGCGCGCCCCTTCTCGAAGGGCAGGATCAGCGCCTCGTCGAAGCGCTCCTCGCCCAGCCGCGTCTCGATCGCGGCGTAGAGCGCCTCGATCCCCTCGCCGGTGAGCGCGGAGACTGCCTGCACCTCCTCGCGCCGCGCGTCTTGCGCCAGAAGCGCCGCGCGCAGGCTCGGCGAGAGCGCGTCGATCTTGTTCCAGACCTCGAGCAGCGCCACATCCTCGGCCACGCCGAGGCTCTCGAGGATCTCGCCGACATCGGCGGCCTGTTCCTCGGTCTCGGGGTGGGCCACGTCGCGCACATGCAAGATCAGATCGGCCTCGAGCACCTCTTCGAGCGTGGCGCGGAAGGCCGCGACGAGTTCATGGGGCAGCTCGGAGATGAAGCCCACCGTATCCGAGAGGATCACTTTGCGCCCGTTGGGCAGCGTGATGCCGCGCATCGTCGGGTCGAGGGTGGCAAAGAGCATGTCCTTCGCCATCACATCGGCGCCAGTCATCCGGTTGAACAGCGTCGATTTCCCCGCGTTCGTATAGCCCACCAGCGCGACGACCGGGAACGGCACCTTGCGACGCGCGGCGCGGTGCAATTCGCGGGTTTTCACGACCTTGGCGAGTTGGCGGCGGATCTTGACCACCTGATCGTCGATCGCGCGGCGGTCGGCCTCGATCTGGGTCTCGCCGGGGCCGCCGACGAAGCCAAGCCCGCCCCTTTGCCGCTCGAGGTGGGTCCAGGCGCGCACCAGCCGCGTGCGCTGATAGGAGAGCGCGGCGAGCTCGACCTGCAGCACCCCCTCGCGGGTGCGGGCGCGATCGGCGAAGATCTCGAGAATGAGCCCGGTGCGGTCAAGGAGCTTGACGCCCCATTCCTTCTCGAGGTTGCGCTGCTGCACCGGGCTGACCGGCCCGTCGACGAGCACGAGATCGACCTCGGCCTCGGCGAGGCGCTCTTTCAGCTCGGCCAGCTTGCCGGTGCCGAAGAGATGGCCGGCATGGGGTTTGGGCAGGCGCACGACCTCGGCCCCCACCACCTCGAGCATCGGCAGCGCAACCGCGAGCGACACCGCCTCGGCGAGGCGGTGTTCGGGCATGCGGCGCGCGTCCTGCGCCTTCAGATCGGGATGCAGCACATAGGCCCGGGTCGGGCGCTCACGCTGAAAGACGGGTTCGGTCACCGCGGCGCCGCTCAGTCCTCGCCCTCATAGAGCGAGATCGGCGCGCCCGGCATGATCGTCGAGATCGCATGTTTGTAGACGAGCTGGCTCTGGCCATCGCGGCGCAGCAACACGCAGAAATTGTCGAACCAGGTGATCACCCCTTGCAGCTTCACCCCGTTGATCAGGAAAATCGTGACCGGCACCTTGGTCTTGCGGACGTGGTTAAGGAACGCGTCCTGCAAATTCTGTTTATCGGCTGCCATTTTTATTATGCCTTTATGTTCTTGAAGCTCCGCGGAGCTCATGTCGCGCGTCTGGGCGGGCGTTTTGCCCGCTCAGAATCAGTATGCGGAAGAAACCGCCAGATTCCAGCCCCAAAAACAGCCCGTTAGCGGGCAAAAGCGGCGCCTTGTGTCAGGCGCGCCATAGTTCGGGGTTGAAGAGCGCGATGATCGCCAGCGTTTCGAGCCGCCCGACCACCATCGCCATCGCCAGGATCGCGCGCGTGGCCTCGCTCAGCTCGGCCCATTGCAAGGGCGTATCGGCGGCGACCGAGGCGAGCGGCCCCGTGTTCGAGAGCGCCGCGATCGAGAGAATCGTCGCCGGCTCGAAGGGCAGCCCGACGAAAGAGACCGCCATCATCACCACCGCGATCGAGAGCGCGAAGAGCATGAAGAAGATCCAGGCGATATAGGCGCCCTCGCGGCGCAGCCGCCGCGCCATGTCGCCGCCGCCCGCGATCGAGGTCGGGTGGATCAGCTTGTCGAGCTCGCGCTCGCCGTGGCGCAAGAGCGCATAGACCCGCAAGAGCCGCACGCCCCCCGCCGTGGTGGCGATGCCGCCCCCGGTGATCGCGAGCCCGGCCAGCACGAGCCCGGGCGTGCCAAGCCCCGACCAGTTGCGCGCATCATCCCAGGTCGAGCCCTCGAAGCCGGTCGTCGTCAGGAAGGAGAGCGAGGTGAACGCGCCCCCCCAGAGCGATTTCACGATCGGCCCGAGCGCGGTGGGCGTCTGCACCTCGAGCGCCGCGATCCAGTGGCGCAAGAACAGCACCACCGGCACCAGCGCCACCAGCGCAGCGGCCAGCCGCAGCTCCGGGTCGTCGATGAGCCGCGCCGAGGCGCGCAGCTCGCCCCCGCCCGGCCAGAGCCTGCGCGAGAGCGCCGGGATCAGGAACAGGAAGATCAGCATCTCGCCCACGATCCCCGAAGGCGCGCCGCCGACCCCGCCCACCGGCGAGATCCCCGAGGTCGAGAGCGTCGACATCGCATGAATGAGCGCGATCAGCGGCGGATCGCCCGCGACAAGCAGCGCCAGCCACAAAAGCGCCGTCAGCCCGAGATAGGCCGGCAGCAGCTTGAGCGTATAATGCACGATCCGCTCGCCGGGCTCCGCGCTGTCCTCGCCCGCCGCCAGAAGCGGCGCCGAGCTCGCCCCGCCCGAGACGAACATCTCGAAGCCGCCAAGCCGCAGGGGCGCGAGCACCGCAATCGCCATCACCAGCATGAAGAACCCGCCCAGCCACGCCACCTCGGCGCGCCACAGATGCAGCGTGGCGGGCAGCCGCTCGGGCGCGTAAAGGCTCGCGCCGGTGGTGGTCAGCGCGGAGACCATCTCCCACCAGCTGTTGAAGAACCCGGTATCGGGCACCGCCTCGTTGAACGGCACCGCGAGCATCACCGGCAAGAGCGTGAAGGTCGCGAGCATGGCGAGGAGCTGGCTGCGGCCCTGCGGCCCGCGCGGGTTGGCGCCGGTGGCGAGCGCGAGCAGCGCGGTCAGCACGCCAAACAGGATCAGCGAATAGAGAAACGGCCGCGCCGCATCATAATCGCGCAGGAAGAACCCGTGCAGCGCCGGGAGGAGCATCGCCACCGCGCCGATCCCCATCTCGATGAGGATCAGCGGCAGCTCCTGGATCTGGCGCCCGATGCGCTGCAACATGCCCCCGCCTCAGAAGAAGTCGATCGAGACTTGCAAGAGCCGCTCGACGACCGGCACATCGGCGGCGAGCGCGAAGATCGCGACGACATCGCCCTCCTCGATCTTGGTATCGCCCGCGGGCTTGATCACCTTCTCGCCCTTCATCACCGCGCCGAGGAGCACGCCCTCGGGGAAATCAATGTCGCGCACCATCTTGCCCGCCATCGGCGAGGTGCCCATCACCTGCGCCTCGATCACCTCCGCCTCGGCGTCGCCAATCGAATAGATCGCGCGCACGCGGCCGAGCCGGATATGGCGCAGGATCGAGGAGACGGTGGTGGCGCGCGGGTTGATATAGGCGTCGATGTCGAGGGGCGCCATCAAGGGCACCAGCGTCGGGTCGTTGACGAGCGAGATCGCCATCTTGCAGCCCGCCTGCTTGGCGCGCACCGCGGCGAGGATATTGGTCTTGTCGTCATCGGTGACGACCAGCACCGCATCGGCGCGCTCGATATTGGCCTCCTCGAGAAGCTCCGCACTCATCCCATCGCCGTTGAGCACGATGGTGCGCTCGAGCGCATCGGCGGCGCGTTCGGCAATCGCGCGGTCCTTCTCGATGATCTTGGCCCGCACCCGGTCCGAGCGCGCCTCGAGCGCCCGCGCGACCCCAAGGCCCACATTGCCGCCGCCGATGATCACGATCCGCTCCTGCTTCTTCGAGGCCTTGCCGAAGATCTCGAGCGTGCGCCCGACATCCTGGCTGTGCGAGAAGACATAGATCTGATCCTCGGCGAAGAGCTGATCGCCCGGCTCGGGCGCGAAGAGCCGCCCGTCGCGGCGCACGCCCACGACCAGCGCGCGGAGCGTCGAGAAGAGCTCGGTGAGCTGGCGCAGGGGGGTGTTGAGCACCGGGCAATCGTCATCGAGCACGATGCCGAGGAGCTGGATCTGGCCCTTGAGGAAACTCTCGGTGTCGAAGGTGGTGGGCGCGGCAAGGCGCTGCAACGCGGCCTCGGCGACCTCGCGCTCGGGCGAGATGATCACATCGATCGGCAGGTGATCGCGGCGGTAAAGGTCGGCATATTGCGGCGCGAGATAGGTCTGGGCGCGGATCCGGGCGATCTTGCGGGTGATGCCGAAGACCGATTGCGCGACCTGACAGGTCACCATGTTGACCTCGTCGGAATGGGTCGCGGCGATGATCAGATCGCAATCGCGCGCGCCGGCACGCTCGAGCACATCGGGATGCGAGGCAAACCCCACCACGCCCTGAACATCGAGCGTATCGGAGGCGCGGCGCACAAGCTCGGGGTTGCTGTCGACGATGGTCACATCGTTGCGCTCGCCCGCAAGATGGCGCGCGATCTGCCAACCGACCTGACCCGCGCCGCAGATGATCACCTTCATATGCTGTCCTTTCGCGCCCTTCGCGGCCCGCGGGCCCAAGGGCTGTTCTATGCGTGCCCGCGCGGGCGGTCAATCGCGCGGCCCCGCGCCCCTGCCCGCCGGCGCCGCGGCCCCGGGCGGCGGATGCCTCCGGCGGGGATATTTGCGGCAAGATGAAACGCAACTTCCGCTTCTTCTTGGCCCAAATACGCAAAATCCGACAGCCGCCCGGGGGCGCGGCTCAGACCTCTTCGTCCTCGTCCTCGAAATGCGCGACGCGCCCGCCGGCCTTGGCCGAGGTCACCACACCGAGCGATTTCAGCTTGCGGTGCAACGCCGAGCGTTCCATGCCGACGAAATTCGCAGTGCGCGAGATATTGCCGCCGAAGCGGTTGATCTGGGTGAGCAGATATTCGCGCTCGAAAAGCTCGCGCGCCTCGCGCAGGGGCAGCGTGGCGAGCTGGCCGCCGAGCACGATCCGCCCCTCCTCGGCGGGCGCGGCCTCGCCGGGCAGCTCGCGCGCCTCGATCGGGCCCTGCCCCTCGCCGAGGATCAGCACCCGCTCGATGACATTGCGCAGCTGGCGGATATTGCCGGGCCATTCCATCGTCTGGAGCGCCGCCGCCGCCTCCTCGGAGATCTCGCGCGCGGGCAGGCCTTGGGTGCGGTTGAAGGCCTCGATGAAATGGCTCGCCAGAAGCGGCACATCCTCGCGCCGCTCGGAAAGCGCGGGCACCGCGATCGGCACCACGTTGAGCCGGTCGAAGAGCTCCTGGCGGAACCGCCCCGCCGCGATCTCGGCCGCCAGATCGCGCGTCGTCGACGAGATCACCCGCAGATCGACCCGCACCTTGTCGGCGCCGCCCACCCGCATGAACTGCTGCTCGGTGAGCACCCGCAGGATCTTCGATTGCGTGCCCGGCGGCATCTCGGCCACCTCGTCGAAATAGATCACCCCGCCATGGGCCTGCTCGAGCAAGCCCTTCTCGATGCCGCGCTCGGGCGTTTCGCGACCAAACAGCACCTCCTCCATCCGCTCGGGCGCGATCGAGGCGGAATTGACGGTGATGAAAGGCGCCGAGGCGCGGCTCGAATGCTGATGGATGAAGCGCGCGGCCGATTCCTTGCCCGAGCCCGGCTCGCCCGTCAGCATCACCCGCCCGTTCGATTTGGTGACCTTCTCGAGCTGGTCCTTGAGCTTGCGGAAGGCCGCGGAGGTGCCGAGCATCTCGCCTTGATGCAGATCGCGCCGGCGCAGGCTCGAATTCTCGCGCCGCAGCCGCGCGGTTTCCATCGCGCGCCCGATCACCACCATCAACTGGTCGATATTGAAGGGTTTTTCGATGAAATCATAGGCGCCCTGCTTGATCGCCGCGACCGCGATCTCGATATTGCCATGGCCCGAAATGATGATGATCGGGATATCGGGGTTGTCGCGCTTGACGGTTTTCAGGATGTCGATCCCGTCCATCCGGCTGTCCTTGAGCCAGATGTCGAGCACCATCAGCGCCGGCGCCTCGGCGTTGATCGCCTCCATGCATTCGTCGGAATTCGCCGCCATCCGCGTCGCGAACCCCTCATCGCCCAGAATATCGGCGATCAGCTCGCGGATGTCCTTTTCGTCGTCAACAATCAGAATATCGCTCATGTGAGATCCCCGGAGGTCTCCGCCCCCCGCTCCTTGATCGCCCGGGCGACCGCGCGCGCGCGCGGCAGCCGGATTTCGGCCAATGCGCCAAAATGCGCGCAGCCCTCGAAGACGGGCGCGTCGAGAAGGCTCAACGTCCCGCCATGTTCCTCAATGATCTTCTTCACGATCGGCAGGCCGAGCCCGGTGCCCTTGGCGCGCGTCGTGACATAGGGCTCGAAGAGCCGCGCGCGCTCGGGCGGCAGGCCGATGCCATTGTCGGCGATGCGGATCAAGACCTGCTCGGGGCTCTCCTCGAGGCTCACCCGCACCTGCGGCACATAGCCCTCAGGCGCGCCCTTTTCATAAAGCGATTCAATGGCTTCGCCGGCGTTCTTGATAAGGTTCGTGACCGCCTGCGAGATCATCGTCGCATCGAGCTCGACGGTGACCGGCCCCGCCGGGATCGTCGCGGCAAGCGTCGCGCCATGCAAGGCGCCCTCTTGCAGCGTCACCGCATCGCGCAGGAGCTGCGCGAGATCATGGTCGCGCCGGTCGGGCTCGGGCATCCGCGCGAACCGCGAAAACTCATCAACAATGCGCCGCAAGTCATTGGTTTGGCGCACGATTACCCCGGTAAGCTGATCGAGCGCCTCGGCCTCCTCCGCGCCCAGACCTTTCGAGAACTTGCGCTTGATCCGCTCGGCCGAGAGCTGGATCGGCGTCAGCGGGTTCTTGATCTCATGGGCGATCCGCCGCGCGACATCGCCCCAGGCCGCGAGCCGCTGCGCCGAAACGAGCTCGGTCACGTCGTCAAAGGCCACCACATAGCCCTCCGGCGCGCCATCATCGCCGCGCCGCACCGCCATCCGCACGAGCAAACTCTCGAGCCGCCCGCCGCGCGAGACCCGCACCTCTTCTTGAACCACCTCGTGAAGACCGTCCTGCAAGCGTTTGAAAAGGCTTTCAAACTCCGGGACAGCCTCGGCGAGCGCCCGGTCGTGGTCACGGCTCCGCTCGAGCTCCAAGAGCCGGATCGCAGAGCGGTTGAGGAAATCGACCTGCCCCTCGGCGTCGAGCCCGATCACCCCCGAAGTGACCGAGGAGAGCACCGAGTCAAAGAGCCGCCGGCGCTCCTCGGTGGCGCGGTGGTTCTCGATCAGCGCGACACGCTGGCCCTTCAGCTGCCGCGTCATGCGGTTGAAGGCCGAGCCCAGCGTCGCGATCTCGTCATCGCCCTCCGCCTCGATCACCTGCGCGTCGAGATCGCCCGCGCCGACCCGCTCGGCCGCCGCCGCCAGCCGCCCGATCGGCCGCGAGAGCCGCTCGGCGAACCACAGCCCCATCCAGACCGCGGCGAGAATCAGGATCAGCGCGAAGCCGATATAGACGAGGCCGAACTCAAAAAGCACCCGCCCGCGCGTCGCCTCGAGCTGTTGATAGAGCCGGACGGTGGCGCGCGTGTCGTCGAGCAGCGACAGGATCTTGCCGTCGACCGAGCGCGAGACATAGAGATAGCGGTCGACGAAGGCCGAGAGCTGGATCAGCGCGCGGAACTCGCTGTTCGGCCAATCCTCGATCAGGACGGTCTCGCCCTTTTGCGCGGCGACGAGCTTTTCAGGCGCGGGTTTTTCAAAGTCAAAGAGATAGGAGCGATCGCCGCGCGCGATGATTTCGCCTGTTCCGTCAATGACATAGGCCTCCTTGAGGCCGCGCTGGATGCCCGCTTGGCCGGCGACAAGAACCTCGCGCAGATCGCCATCCGACATGAAGGTCGCGGCCTGACCGCGCAGGTTGATGAAGCCCGCGAGCGCCTCGGCATCCGCGGTCAGATCGCGGCGGTGCTCGTCCTGATAGGCCTCGGCGGCGGTGAGCGAGGTGCCCACCACCTCGCGCACCCGGTCCGAAAACCAGCCCTCGAGGCCGATATTCACCGTGAGCCCGGCAAACAGCGCGACAAGCACCGTCGGCACCAGCGCGATCCCGGCGAAAACCCCGGTCAGCCGCAGCGTCAGCCGCGAGCCCGAGGCCCGCGCGCGCCGCGCCGCCAGCATCTGCACGACGCGCATCACGATCAGCCCGGCGAGCAGCAGGAAATAGATGAAATCGCCCAGCAGGATCAGCCGCAGCGCGGTCGAATCGGCGCCCTGACCGAACGGGCCGAGCACCGTGAACGTGCCAAGCGCGAGCACCGGCCCGAGCCCGACGAGGCCCAGCGTGGCCGCGTTCTGAAAGCGCCGCTGACGGCGCAAACGAACGAATTGGTCCCACACGGAACGATGTGCAAGCGCGCTCAAGCGACCCCCCAACAACAGGGCGGGTGGCGAATCCGACGGGCAGATTTGCCACAACCCCCTGTTGCGGGTTTACATCAGTTTGCGGCGCCGTGTCACCTGAATATCCAGATCGGTGATCTTCTTGCGCAAGGTATTGCGGTTGATGCCCAGCAAATCGGCACATCTGGCCTGGTTCCCGCCGGTCGCATCGAGCGCGATTTCGATCAGCGGCCCCTCCATTTCCTTCAGGATCCGGTCATAAAGCCCCGGCGCCGGCAGGTTGCCGCCATGCAGGTCGAAATAGCGCCGCAGATGCCGCGCGATCGAGGCGGAGAGCTTCTCCCCCTCGCCGCCCTGACGCAACGGCTCGATCGCCGGCTGGTTGCCGAGCACGAATTCGACCTCGGCGCGGCTGATCTCCTCCTCCGACGAGGTCACCACGAGGCGGCGGATCGTGTTCTCGAGCTGGCGGACGTTGCCCGGCCAGGCATAGGCCCGCACCAGCGCCATCGCATCGGCCGAGAAGCGGCGCGTGCCGAGCCCGTCGCGCTCGGCGCGGGTCAGGAAATGGTCGGAGAGCAGCGGAATATCCTCGACCCGCTCGCGCAGGCTCGGCACCGCAAGCGTGACGCCGCCGAGCCGATAGAAGAGATCCTGGCGGAACTTGCCCGCCTCCATCTGCGCCGAGAGGTCGATCTGGGTGGTGGCCATGATCCGCGGCGCGGGGTCGGGCAGCGCGTCGAGCATCCGCACGATCCGGCCCTGGGTATCGTCGTCGTAATCGCCCACCTCGTCAAAGACGAGCGAGCCGCCCTTGGCCCGCGCCAGAAGGCTCGAAGGGCCGTCCGCGCCCGCGAGATCGGCCGCCTGCGCCACCACGAAAGGCAGCGTCCGCCGGTCGGAGAAATCGTGAATTGCCCGCGCGATCAAGGACTTGCCGGTGCCACTTTCACCAAGGATCAACACCGGCAGATCGGCGTTCATCACCCGCGCGACGAGCCGGTAGAGCGCCTGCATCGAGGTCGTGCGCCCGACGAGCGGCAGATCGCCCCCCTCGGTGCGCGGCTCGATCACCTTCGGCGCCACCTGCGCGCGCCGCTTTTGCTCGAGCGCGCGCGCGGCGCGTTTCATCAGATCGGGCAGATCGAAAGGCTTGGGCAGATAGTCATAAGCCTCCGCCTCGGCCGCCTGAATCGCGGTCATGATCGTGTTTTGCGCCGAGATCACGATCACCGGCAGCCCGGGCCGCTCCTGCGCGATCTTCGGCAGCGCCTCGAGCCCGTTGCCGTCGGGCATCATCACGTCGGAGATCACAAGATCGCCCTTGCCCTCCTCGACCCAGCGCATCAGCGTCATCAGCGACGCCGTCGCATGGACCTTGCAGCCCGCGCGCGTCAGCGCCTGGGTCAGCACGGTGCGGATCGTGCGGTCGTCGTCAGCTACGAGAACGGTGCCGTCCATCGGTCAAGTCTCCTTCGGGGCGACAGGGAGTGAAATGCGGAACACGGTGCGCCCAGGCACAGAATCGAGGCTGATCCAGCCGTCGTGTTCGGAAATGATCTTGGACACCAGCGCGAGGCCGAGGCCGGTGCCGTTTTCGCGCCCCGAAACGAAGGGCTCGAAGATCGAATTGGCGAGATCGGGCGGGATCCCGGGGCCGTCGTCGATCACCTCGATCTGCAAGGGCAGAGCCTGGCCCTTGCCATCGGCGCGCCGCAGCCGCAGCCCGAAATCGTAGAAGGTATGCAGCCGGATCGTGCCCGAGCCCTTGGCCGCCTCGGCGGCGTTCTTGAGCAGATTGAGGAACACCTGAGTGAGCTGATCGGCGTCGCCAAGCGTGTTCGGCAGCGAGGGGTCGTAATCCTCGAGGATCGTCATATGCGCGCCGAAGCCCACCATCGCGGATTTGCGCGCCCGGTCGAGAACGTCATGGATATTGACTGATTTCTTCTCCGGCGGGCGGACATTGCCAAACTGCTCGACCTGTTCGAGCAGCTTCACGATCCGCCGGGTCTCATCGACAATAAGATCTGTCAATTCAAGGTCTTCGCCGGATAAGTTCATGCTCAGGAGCTGCGCCGCCCCGGCGATCCCCGCGAGCGGGTTCTTGATCTCATGGGCCAGCATCTCCGCCATCCCGATCGCCGAACGCGCCGCCGATTTGACCATGCTCGCCCGGCCCAGCCGGTCGGCGATCTCGCGCGGGCTGATCAGCAGAAGCACCGTGCCCGGCTCCTCGCCCACCGGCGCCGCCTGCAGGTTGCACTGCACCGGCGCCTTCTCGCCCGTGGTGACATCGACATCGTTCACAAACAGCGAGGCGCGGTTCTTGCGCACCCGAAAGAAGATCTCCTCCAGCGGCGCGGTGATCGCCAGACGTTCGAGAATAGACTGCCCTTTCAAGGACTTGGCGGACAGATTCAAGAAAAGCTCCGCCGCCGGATTGACCTCGACCATGCGGTCGTTCTCGTCGATCAACAACGCCGGCGTCGGCAGCGAGTTCCAGATGATCCCGGGCGGCGGCAGGTTCATGCGGCAGCCCTCTCGCCAAAGGCCGCCCGGATCAGCGCGAGCACCGCCTCCGGGCTTTGCGCCACCATCATCTCGGCGCGCAAGGGCGCCCCCAGACGGTCGGCATACCAGCCCAGATGCTTGCGCGCGAGCCGCAGCCCGACATCGCCCCCGTAAAACCTCAACATCGCCTCGTAATGCTCTGAAATCAGGTCAGAAAGCTCGTTGCCTCGCGGGATGCGCGGGGCCGGCCCGCCATGCAGCGCATGACCGATCTCCGCCAGAACCCAAGGCGCCCCCTGCGCGCCACGCCCGACCATCACCCCCGCCGCGCCGCTCGCCGCCAAGGCCGCCCGCGCGCTCGCCGCATCGGTGATATCGCCATTGGCCACCACCGGCACCGAAACCGCCTCGACCACCTCGCGGATCGCCGACCAATCGGCCTGGCCCTGATAAAACTGCATCCGCGTGCGGCCATGCACGACAATCATCCTGACCCCGGCGCCCTCGGCCCGGCGCGCCAGATCGGCCGCGTTGCGGCTCTCGTCATCCCAGCCGAGCCGCATCTTCAGCGTCACCGGCACGTCAACCGCCGCCGTCACCGCCTCGATCAGCCGCAACGCATGGTCCGGGTCGCGCATCAGCGCCGCGCCCGAGGCCCCGCCGGTGACCTTTTTCGCCGGGCAGCCCATGTTGATATCGATGATCCGCGCGCCCATGTCGGCGACCATTTTCGCCGCCTCCGCCATCGGCCGCGCCTCGCGCCCGGCAAGCTGCACCGAAGACGGCAGATCGAGCCCGAGCTCGCTGCGCGCCTTGGCCCGCACCGAAGGCTTGGCCGTCAGCATCTCGCCCGAAGCGACCATCTCCGACACCACGAGCCCCGCGCCAAACCGCGCCACCATCCGCCGGAACGGCAGATCGGTGATCCCCGCCATCGGCGCAAGCAGCACCGGCGGATCGAGGCGATGATCGTCGAGATGAATGGTCACGCAGGCTACCTTGGGTTGATGTGTCTTCTCGCTAACGGTTTCGCGGGGGAATCACAATTCCGGCCGCGCGAAAACGGCGGCAAAAATCAGCATCAGCCTAATATTTCAGCATGCAAGCCCTGTTAGCGCGCCAAACTGCGACCGAAAGGCGCGGATTGCATGGGATGCGCGCATGACCTAAGCCTGTAGCCCAAGGCTTGAGCAGCGAGGAGTCGGGGATGACGGTGGCAGTGGTGATCGTGGCCGCGGGGCGCGGCACGCGCGCGGGCACGGCCGAGCCCAAACAATGGTGCGATCTGGCGGGCCTGCCGGTGCTCGCTCGGACCGTCGCGGCCTTTCGCGGGCTGGGGCGGATCGTGGTCGTGCTGCACCCCGAGGATATGGCGCGCGGCGCGGCGTTGCTCGGCGGCTCGGCGACCCTGGTCGCGGGCGGGGAAAGCCGCTCGGAGAGCGTGAAGAACGCGCTCGAAGCCCTTGAGGGCATGGATATTTCCAAGGTTCTGATCCATGACGGTGCGCGCCCGCTGGTGCCCGCCGAGGTGACCCGGCGCGTGCTTGAGGCGCTCGACCGGGGCCCCGCCGCGGCGCCGGCACTGCCGGTCTCGGATGCGCTTTGGCGCGGCGCCGAAGGGCGCGTTGCGGGCCCCCAATCGCGCGAGGGCCTGTGGCGCGCGCAAACCCCGCAGGGCTTCCGCTTCGACGCGATCCTCGCCGCGCATCGCGCCCATCCGGGCGGCGCGGCCGATGATGTGGAGGTCGCGCGTGCCGCAGGCCTCGCGGTGGACATCGTCGCGGGCTCGGAGGACAATCTGAAAATCACTTATCCCGAGGATTTCGCCCGCGCCGAGGCGATCTTGCGGGCCAGAAAGGAGCGCGCGATGGATGTGCGGCTGGGCAATGGCTATGATGTGCATGCGTTCTGCGAGGGCGACCATGTCGTGCTCTGCGGGGTAAAAGTCCCGCATTCCAAGGGGTTGCTGGGCCATTCTGATGCAGATGTCGGGATGCATGCGCTCACCGATGCGATCTATGGCGCGCTGGCCGAGGGCGATATCGGCCGCCATTTCCCGCCCTCCGACCCGCAATGGAAGGGCGCGGCGAGCTGGATCTTCCTCGATCACGCGGTGAAACTCGCCGCGGCCAAGGGCTACCGGATCTCGAACTGCGATGTCACGCTGATCTGCGAGCGCCCGAAGATCGGCCCGCATGCCCTTGAAATGGCGGCAGAACTTGCCCGCATCATGGGGCTCGAGGCGGGCCGGATCTCGGTCAAGGCCACCACCTCGGAGCGGCTTGGCTTCACCGGCCGCGAGGAAGGCATCGCCGCCATCGCCACCGCCACGCTGATCGGAGAGTAACATGCGCGCGATCACCACCTTCGGCTTTGTCGGCCTGATGCGCCCGGCGCCGGGCACCTGGGGCTCGCTCGTGGCGGTGCTCCTTGGCTGGGCGATCGAGCATTTCTGGGGCGCCTGGCCGCTCGCGGTGGCCACCGTCGCGGTCACCGCGCTCGGCTTTTGGGCGGTGGGGGTCGAGCTGCGCGGCCGCCCCGGCGAAGACCCGTCCGAGATCGTCATCGACGAGGTCGCGGGGATGTGGCTCGCGCTGCTGTTCCCGGCCTTCGGCTTCTGGATGCGCGATGTGCCGATGGTCTGGCCCGGCCCGTTCGCGGCCTTTTTGCTGTTTCGCCTCTTCGACATCTGGAAACCTTGGCTCGTCGGCCGCGCGGATCGGCGCGGCGATGCGCCGGGCGTGATGCTCGACGACCTCTGGGCGGGCCTCTTCGCCGGGATCGGAACGCTCATTCTTGCAGGGCTTTACCACGGGTTCTTCATGTAATGTCTGAAGTTCGGATCCTAGCCGCCGCCCGCGCCCAAGGCGCCCGCATCGCCACCGCGGAGAGCTGCACCGGCGGGCTCGTCGCCGCCGCGCTGACCGAGATCCCGGGCGCCTCCGATGTCTTCGAGCGCGGCTTCGTCACCTATTCCAACGCCGCCAAGGAGGCGATGCTCGGCGTCTCGGCCGCGACGCTTGCCGCCCATGGCGCGGTCTCCGAGCCCGTCGCGCGCGAGATGGCCGAGGGCGCGCTCGCCCGGTCGCTCGCCGATCTCGCGGTCTCGATCACCGGCATCGCCGGCCCCGGCGGGTCGGAGTTCAAACCCGAAGGCCGGGTCTGTTTCGGCCTCGCCCGCAAGGGCGCGCCGACGCGGGTCGAGACGGTGGAGTTCGGCGCGCTTGGCCGCTCCGCGGTGCGCGCCGCGGCGCGCGATCATGCGCTCGGGCTGTTGGAAGCGGCGTTGGGCGCTTCGGAAGGCGCCTAATTTTCACCCCGCGCGCCAGAATATCGCCCAAACAAACGGCACTCCTCGAACTGCCGTCGATTTAAGCGCCCAATCCGCGCATCTGCCGATTTTCCGAACGCCCAATTCATGCGCCTTGCCTGCGCAATAGGCAAATCGGAGGGATTCGGGGATGAACGGGGCGGATACCGCCTGGATCATGGTGGCGCTGGTGCTGTTCATGACGCTGCCGGGGCTGGCGCTGTTCTATGGGGGGCTGGTGCGGGCGCGCAACGTGCTCTCGGTCTTCATGCAATGTTTCGGCATCGCGGCGCTGATGAGCGTTCTGTGGCTGCTTCTGGGCTATTCGATCGCCTTTGGCGGGGCGAACGGCGTCTGGGGCGGGCTCGGGCGGGTCGCGCTCCTCGGCGTCGGGCCCGAGACGCTGCGCGGCACCCTCCCCGTGATCGCGTTTTTCGCCTTCCAGATGACCTTCGCGGTGATCACCCCGGCGCTGATCCTCGGCGCCTTTGTCGAGCGGGTGAATTTCGCCTTCGTGATGACCTTCTCGGGGCTGTGGATGCTCGCCGTCTATGCGCCGGTCACGCATTGGATCTGGGGCGGCGGGCTGATGGCCGATGGCGGGATCTGGGGCGCGACCGGCACGCGCGATTTCGCCGGCGGCATCGTCGTGCATGAGACCGCGGCGCTCGCGGCGCTGCTTCTGGCGGTGATGATCGGGCCGCGGCGCCACCGCACCACGCCGCCGCACAGCCCCGGCATGGTGGCGATGGGCGCGGGCATGCTCTGGGTCGGCTGGTTTGGCTTCAACGGCGGCTCGCAGCTCGCGGCCGATGGCGGCGCGGCGATGGCGATCACGGTCACGCATCTCTCCGCCGCCGCCGCGAGCCTGAGCTGGGCCGCCTGGGAGCGGATCAAATTCGGCCGCAGCTCGCTCGTCGGCATCGTCACCGGCACGCTCGCGGGGATCTTGTGCCAGGAGGCGGTGGTGCTGATCCGCGAGCGGATCGGCGTCGATGACACGCGCGATGTCTTCGCCGTCCATGGTGTCGGCGGGATCTTCGGCACGGTGATGATCGCGGTCTTCGGCCACGGCACCTGGGTCGCGCAGCTCGGCGCGCTGGCGGTGGTCGGGGTCTATACGCTCGCGGTGAGCTGGCTCCTCGCGAAGGCCGTGGCGCTCGTCTTGCCGATGCGGGTCGACCGCGAGGCCGAGACGAACGGGCTCGATCTCTCCACCCATGGCGAGCGCGCCTATGACATGAACTCCTGACCGCAACCGGTTGATAGGAAAGAAAAAGGCCGCCCCCCTGGGGCGGCCTTTCGCGCTCAGGCCATCTGCGGGAAATCCGCGACCGAAAGCGCCGTGATGCCCTGCAAGATCACATAGACCCGCCCGGCCTCATCGACGATCTCGAGATCGGTGCCGCTCGCGGCGAGCTGCGTCGACCAGATCCCGCTCGCATCCCCCCCGGCATATTGCACCGAGAGCTCATCCACCCCCGGCTCGAAATCGGTGATCAGAACCGGCTCGGTCCCCTCGCCATATTCGACCACGATCAGATCTGCGCCCGAGCCCCCCGCGACGGTATCGGCGTTCGAGGCGGTGATCGTATCATTGCCCGAGCCGCCCTCGATCACCGCCGCATCATCGGCCGCAAAATCGGAGAGATGCGCGGGGTTCTGGATCATCCCGTCATCGAGAAAATCGCCGCCCGCCCCGCCCGAAAGCGTATCCGCGCCGGAGGTGCCGATCAGCGTATCGCCGCCGCCAAGCCCCGAGAGAAGATCATCGCCCGCGGTATCGACGAGCGTATCCGAAAGCGCGGTGCCGGTGATCTCATGGACCGTCGCGCGCGTGAAGAGCGCCGCCGGATCGGTGCCCGCGAGCCCGGTGAAAAACCCGATCTCCGCGCCGTCGAGCGTCACCACGAGCGCGCCCGTATCGGTGTCATAGCCGCCGATCACATGATCGGCCGGGTCGCTGCCATCGGCGAGCTGCAAAAGATCGGTGCCCACCACGAAATCGGCCACGGTCGGGAACCCCTGGTTCTCCCAGAGCCCGAGCTCGAGCACATCGGCGGCCGATCCGCCCTCCTCGTCGAGCCAGATCGTCGCGGTGCCGCTCGCGATCACCGTATCGGCGCCCGCCCCCGCCCAGACCGCAACGTCATCGGCCTGGCCGACCGAGATCAGATCATCACCATCCTCGCCGCGGATCACCCCCACGCCGCCCGCCGCCGTGATCACATCATCGCCGCCGCCCGCGTTCACGGTATCCTCCGCCATCGCGCCGAGCGTGATCCTATCCGCCCCCGGCCCGCCGCCGATATAATCGGCCTCCGCGTCGTCCGAGAGGATCAGATCATCGCCGTCGCCGCCCAGAAGCGTGTCGAGCCCGTCAAAATCGCGGATCGTATCGGCGCCGTCATCGCCCGAAACCTGATCGTTGCCGGCATTGCCGTTGAGCAGATCGCGCTCAGACCCGCCGATCAGCGTATCGCGGCCCGCGCCGCCCGCAAGCGTATCATCGCCCGCCCCGCCGGTGATCGCATCCCAGCCATCGCCCCCCGCAAGCAGATCAGCCCCGCCAAGCCCGGTCAGCGTATCGGCCCCATCGCCGCCCTCGAGCGTATCGGCGCCCTGGCTGCCGAGCAGATCCTGCCCCGCCTCGGGCGCGGGCTCCCCCGGCTCGTCCTCGTCCTCGTCTTCGTCAAACGCCTCCACCGCAAAGCCGATCCCGACAATCGCCGGCAGAAACGCCAAAACCATAAGCCCTAGATACTTGATGCAGCCCCCCCAGGCTGACGGCCCAAACGGCCAGCCTGAAGATACCACGGATCACGAAATCGTTAACCTTGATTTCGCCAGATTTCAGCGGGTTACGACAGTCGGCGCTAGGCGCGCGCGAAACAATCCGCGCCATGGCGCGCGATTGTTTCCGCTCAGGCCTTGCCGTAAAGCGCCACCGCCCGGTCCTCGAAAGCGCGCACGATTCGCCGCATCGCCTCGTCGAAGACCACCCCGATCACCTTTTGCAAGATCGCGTTGCGGAACTCGAAATCGACGAAAAACTCGACATCGCAGCCGCCCTCCGCGCGATCGGCGAATTGCCACCAGCTGCGCAGATATTTGAACGGCCCGTCGAGATAGTCGACCTCGACCCGGTGCCGCCCGGGGTAGAGCGCCGCGCGCGAGCCAAACCGCTCGCGAAACACTTTGAACGAGATCACCAGATCCGCCTCGAGCACCTCGGAGCCCGGCTCCGGGCCCGGGCGGCGCGTGCGCACCCGCGCGGCCGAGTTCCAGGGCAGAAACTCCGGGTAGCGCGCCACATCCGACACGAGATCATACATCTGCTGCGCAGAATACGGCATCACACGCTTTTCGGAATGTGTCGGCATCGCTCGTCCCCGGTTCCTTCCCGCCCCTTGTTGCGATAAACCGGGGGCGGGTTCAAGGCCCGGAACCGCCGGGCAGCCAAGGAGAAACGGATGTCGCAGCCCCCCTATGTCATCGAGCAGATGATCTCGGCCAAACAGATCGCCGCGCGGGTCGAGGCCCTCGGGCGGGAGATCTCGGAGAGCTTCCGCGGCACCGACAAGCTCGTGGTGATCGGGCTTCTGCGCGGCTCGTTCCTGTTCATCGCCGATCTGATCCGCGAGATCGACCTGCCCTGCGAGGTCGATTTCCTCGAGGCCTCGAGCTATGGCAATGAAACGACCTCGAGCCGGGAGGTTCGCATTCTCAAGGACTTGCGCGGCAATATTGGCGGGCGCGATGTGCTGGTCGTCGAGGATATCGTCGATACCGGGCACACGATCTCGAAGGTGATGGAGCTCTTGCGCGCGCGCGGGCCCCGGCGGATCGAATGTTGCGCGATGCTCGACAAACCCTCGCGCCGCGAGGTCGATGTGCGCGCCACCTGGACGGGCTTCGAGATCCCCGACAAATTCGTGGTGGGCTACGGGCTCGATTTCGCGCAAAACCACCGCAACCTGCCGTTCATCGGCACGGTGCGCTTCACCGATGAGAGCGGCGCATGAACCTGATGTGGCTGGTGCGGATGGCGCGCTGGGTGCGCCACCCGCCCTCGATGCGCCAGCTTTACATCGTGCTGACCGTGGTCGCGGTGGTGGTGGTGATCGTGACGCTCGACTGGGCGGGGCTCTGGCCCGATTGGGCGCAGATGGAGCGCCCGCGCGGCACGCTCTCGGTGCCGCATCTGAAATGAACAGGGCGCCGCGCGGCGCCCCATTACGTTAAGAACGGCCCCGAAACCCCTGCCCCGGAACGATTATTCCCCCTCGCCGCCGAGATAGGGCGAGAGCTGTTCCTCGATCACCTTCTCAGTGATCGGCCCGGCAAAGCGCAACACGATCTTGCCCTCGCCATCGACAACGAAAGTCTCCGGCACGCCATAGACCCCCCAGTCGAGCGCCATCCGCCCCTCGCGATCGGTGCCGATCTTGGCATAGGGGTTGCCGAGCTCGGCCAGAAAGCCCGCGGCTTTCTCCGGGTCGTCCTTGTAATTGACGCCGAGCACCGTCACGCCATCCCGCGCGAGCGCCTCGAGGTTCGGGTGCTCGACCCGGCACGGCGCGCACCACGAGGCCCAGAAATTCACCAGCTTCATCTGCCCGTCGGCCAGATCGGCCTGGGTAAAGACCGGCGCGCCCTCCAGCGAGCCGAGCTGCACCGCCGGCGCAGGCTTGCCCGCCAGCGCCGTCGGCAGCTGGCTCGGATCCTCGCGGTTCATCCCCCAAACAAACATCCCCGCCAGCGCCGCAAACAGCGCCGGAGGCAGGAACATCAACGGCTTAGCCATGGTTCTTCATCCGTTTTTCCTGCGCCTCGAGCGCGCGTTTCACCTTCGCCCCGCGCCACAGCGACACCGCCACCAGCCCCGCGAGCAACACCACCGTCGCCCCATAGGAGCCCAGCACCGTGACCGCATATTTCCCCAGTTCCGGCATCATGCCATCCGCTCCCTCTGCTCAAGCGCCTTGAGCCGGCGCGCCCGGATCTCGGTGCGGGTGCGCAACAGCACCAGCGCCACGAAGAACAGCACAAACCCCGCGATACAGATCAGCAGCGGGAACCAGTAGACATCGGAGATATTCTCCTTCTCGTCGAGCGAGAGCGTCGCGCCCTGATGCAGGCCCTGGTTCCAGAAATTGACCGCATAGCGGCTCAACAGCGCGAAAACCGAGCCCACGAGGCACAGGACCCCGGTCAGATCGGCCGCCGTATCGGGGTTGTCGATCGCCCCCCAGAGCGCCATGTAGCCCAGATAGAACAGGAACAGGATCAGAAACGAGGTCAGCCGCGGATCCCATTCCCACCAGGTCCCCCACATCGGCTGGCCCCAGATCGCCCCGGTGATCAGCGC
This sequence comes from Rhodobacter xanthinilyticus, assembly GCF_001856665.1. Taxonomy (NCBI): domain Bacteria; kingdom Pseudomonadati; phylum Pseudomonadota; class Alphaproteobacteria; order Rhodobacterales; genus Rhodobacter; species Rhodobacter xanthinilyticus. Next base: position 1,959,097 of record NZ_CP017781.1, read on the forward strand.
GATCAGCGTCATCACCGCCCCGATCGGCGCCGCGGCCTTGGCGGCCAGCGCCGAGACATGGTGGCGCCGGATGATCCAGATCAGCGAGGTGACGAGCATCATCGCCCAGATGTTGATCGCCATCATCGCGGACGGCACATGGACATAGATCACCTTGACGGTGGAGCCGAAATTCGTGGCCTCGGGCGTGAAGAAAAAGCCCCAGACAAGCCCGGTGACGATGCAAACCCCCGCCAGCCCCGCCGCCCAGGGCAGAACATAGCTCGAGGTCTTCATGAATTTCACCGGGTTGGCGTATTCCCAAATCGACATCTGCCGGATTTCCCTGTTCGTTCGCGCTTCTGCCTAAGGCCTTTGCCACGTTTTGCAACGCGACCATTTGACGAGGGTCAAACTCACCGCAAATTGACCCGGATCGCGGCCGCCGAGGCGAAAGGCACCACCGCAACCACCGCCGCAGTGATCCCCGCGAGCATCAGAAGCGGCACCTCCACCGCCATCCCGCTCGCGCCGCGCTTGATCAGCTCCGCCCCGAAGATCAGCGTCGGCACATAGAGCGGCAACACGAGGAGCGAGAGCAAGAGCCCCCCGCGCTTGAGCCCGACGGTGAGCGCCGCGCCGAAGGTGCCGAGCACCGAAAGCGCCGGCGTGCCGAGCAAGAGCGAAATCACCAGCCACAGATAGGCCGGCCCCGGCAGATGCAAGAGCACCCCGAACACCGGCGCCGCAAGGATCAGCGGCAGCCCGGTCGTGAGCCAATGCGCCAGCGCCTTCATCGACACCACCGCCTCGAGCGGGATCGGCGCCGTGGCCAGCAGATCGAGCGAGCCATCCTCGAAATCGAGCGCGAAAATCCGGTCGAGCGAGAGCAGACAGGCCAGAAGCGCCCCGATCCACAAGATCCCCGCCGCGATCCGCGCCAAGCCCCCGCCCTCCGGCCCGACCCCGAACGGCACCAGCGTCACCACGATCAGAAAGAACGCAAGCCCGAGGCCAAATCCGCCCCCCGCCCGCACCGCGAGCCGCAAATCGCGCAGCAAAACCGCAATCATGCCCGGCCTCCCGTCTCGGCCCGGCCGCGGATGCCTCCGGCGGGGATATTTATGGCAAGATGAAAGTCGGACATCCTTCGCTTTTCATCTTGCTCCAAATATCCCCCGCGGAGCGTCCCGAAGCTGCCAGATGCGCTCATGCGAAGCCCTCCTCGAAGGCCTCGTCAAAGGCGCCTTTATGGCCGCCCAGATGCGGCGGGCGCGCCTTGAAGGGGGCAAGGTCGAGCACCTCGGCCTCGGCGAGACCGAGGTCGATATGGGTGGCAATCAAGGCCGCGCCGCCGGTGGCGAGATGGGCGCGCACGGCCTCGGCGAAAAGCGCGACCGAGGCCGCGTCGAGCGAGACGGTGGGCTCATCGAGCACCCAGACCGGCCGCCCGGTGACGAGGAGCCGCGCGAGCCCCAGCCGGCGCTTTTGCCCCGCCGAGAGGCTCATCGCCGCGCGTGTCTCGAGCGCGCGCAGGTTCATCCGCTCGAGCGCGCCGCCGATCGGCCCGGTGCCATAGACCGAGGCCCAGAAGCGCAGGTTTTCCGCGACCGACAGCGTCGCCTTCAACCCATCGGCATGGGCCGCATAGGCCATCGCCTCGGGCGGCATCGAGACGCGGCCCGCGAGCGGCGGTTGCAGCCCCGCGAGCGTGCGCAGGAGCGTCGTCTTGCCGATGCCGTTCGGCCCGCGCAAGACCAGCGCCTGGCCCGCGCCGAGCGTGAAGCTCACCCCCTCGAGGACCGCGAGCCCGCCGCGGGTGACGGTGAGGTTTTCGACCGAAAGGAGCGTCATGCGGCCCCCCTCACGGCGCCTCGGGCAGCGGCAGGAGCGCCGCGGCCACGCGCCGGCCTTCGGAGAGCAGCACGTTATAGGTGCGCGCGGCCGAGGGGCTGGCCATCGCCTCGCAAAGGATCCCGAGCGCTTCAAGTTCGGCCACGAAATCCTTGGGAAGATAGGCAATTTCCTGGCCGGTGCCGACAAAGAGGAGCTCGACCTTGCCAGCCAGCCCGGCCAGCGTGGCGCGGTCGTCATAGCCGCCCCAGGCGCTGACGCCGCCCGCCTCGATCACGATCGCGCCGCGGATCAGCTTCCCCGCGACCCGGAACACCCCGGGCCCATAGCCATCGACCGGCAGAGCGGAGCCGAACTCGGCCTCAAGGATCGGCATTCGCCCCCCCTTCGGTAAAGAATATCGCCGAGGGATCTTCGGGTTGCTTGTCGCGATCGAGCCCGATGAAGAGCACGATGTTCTTGGCGACATAGACCGAGGAATAGGTGCCCACGATCACGCCCCAGGTCATCGCGAAGACAAAGCCCCGGATCACATCGCCGCCAAGCACGAGAAGCGAGATCAGCGCGATCAGCGTCGTGCCCGAGGTCATCACGGTGCGCGAGAGCGTCTCGTTGACCGAGAGGTTCATCACATCCTTGAGCGGCATCGTCTTGTATTTGATCAGGTTTTCGCGCAGCCGGTCGAAGACCACCACGGTGTCGTTGATCGAATAGCCGAGGATGGTGAGCAGCGCCGCGATGATCGTCAGATCGAACTTGATCTGGAAGAGCGAGAAGATCCCGATCGTGAGGCCGACATCATGGACGAGCGCGGCCAGCGCGCCGATCGAATATTGCCACTCGAAGCGCACCCAGACATAGACCACGATCGCCGCCGTCGCCGCCAGCACCGACCAGACCGCCGTCCAGATCAGCTCGCCCGAGACTTTCGGGCCGACAGATTCGGTCGAGATGAAGCGCACCTCCGGGTCGACGGCCTGGAGCGCGGCCTCGATCTTGGTGATGGTTTCGGGCGTCACCGCCTCGGCATCGCCCTGCGCCTGGATGCGGATCGAGGCGACATGCTGATCGGCGGCGAAATTCGGGTCGAAGACCTCGGTGATCGCGACATCGCCAAGCCCGAGCGGGCTCAGCGCGGCGCGGTAGCCGGCAATATCGAGCGCCTGGGTCGATTCCGTGCGGATCGTGGTGCCGCCCTTGAAATCGATGCCGAAGTTGAGCCCCATCACCAGCGCGATCACCGCCGAGGCGATCACCGCCACGACCGACGCCCCGAAGGTCAGCCAGGCATGTTTGAAGAAGTCGAAGCTCGTGTGGTCGGGAACGAGTTTGAGCCGGAAGGACATGTCGTTCTCCTCAGAGCGTGATGGTTTTCGGGCGGCGCCGGGCATACCAGGCCGCGACCATGACCCGCGTCACCCAGATCGCGGTGAAGACCGAGGTGACGATCCCCACGATCAGCGTGACGGCAAAGCCGCGCACCGGGCCCGCGCCCAGAACGAAGAGGATCACGCCGGTGATGAAGGTGGTGACGTTGGCGTCGACAATCGCCGACATCGCCTTTTCATAGCCGAGCTCGATGGCGCGCGCCGGCCCCTTGGCGGTGCGCAGCTCCTCGCGGATCCGCTCGAAGACGAGCACATTCGCATCGACCGCGGTGCCCATGGTCAGCACGATCCCCGCGATCCCGGGCAGCGTCAGCGTCGCCCCGATCATCGACATGAAGCCGAAGATCATCGCGATGTTGATCAGCAGCGCGAGCGAGGCGAAGACCCCGAAGAGCCCATAGGTGGCGATCATGAAGCCCACCACGGCGACCAGCCCGACCACGGCCGCGATGCGCCCCGCGTCGATGCTGTCCTGACCGAGCTCCGGCCCGATCGTGCGTTCCTCGAGGAAGGTCATCCCCGCCGGCAGCGCACCCGCGCGCAGCAGGAGCGCCAGGTCGGTCGCCTCCTGCACCGAGAAGCGCCCGGTGATGATCCCCGAACCGCCCGCGATATGCGACTGGATCACCGGCGCCGAGATCACCTTGCCGTCGAGCACGATCGCGAAGGGCTCGCCGATATGGTTGGCGGTATAATCGCCAAAGGCGCGCGCGCCGGTCGGGTTGAAGCGGAAAGCGACCGCAGGGGTGCCGTTCTGATCGGTATCGGGGCGCGCATCGGTCAGCTCGTCGCCCGAGACGACCGGAACTTTATCGAGCGTGTAGAAGAGGTTGGCGTCATCGGCCGCAGGCAGGATCTCATTGCCCGCGCCGGGGTTCGCATTCGGGTTCGATCCGCGCCCGACCACCGGCTGGAAGGTCAGCTTCGCGGTCGTGCCGATCAGATCCTTGAGCTCGGCCGCCGAGCCGATGCCCGGCACCTCGATCAGGATCCGGTCATTGCCCTGGCGCATGATCGTCGGCTCGCGCGTGCCCGCGGCATCGACCCGCCGGCGCACGATCTCGAGCGATTGCTGCATGGTGCGCTCATCGGTCGCGGCCTGTTCGGCGGGGCTCAGCCGCACGGTGATCGTGTCGCCCGTGCCGGTGACCTCGATGTCGTTCTGGCCGACGCCCGTCAGCGTGACGACCGGCGTCGCGAGCGTGCGCGCGATCTCGACCGCACGCGCGATCTGGCCGGGCTCGCCGATCTGGATCTTCAGCTCATCCTCGCCCGAAGGCATCCGCCGCACCGAGCCGATCGTGGCGCGTTCGGCCGCGAGCGCCTTGCGCATCTCGGGCCAGAGCGCATCCATCCGCGCCTTGTAGACCTCGGCGACCTTGACCTCGGCCAGAAGATGCGCGCCGCCGCGCAGGTCGAGCCCGAGATTGACGAGCCCCGAGGGCAGCCAATCGGGCCAGCCCGCGCGCGCCTCTTCCTGCGCCGCGGTCATGGCGCCGGTCTTCTCGAAGGCCGCGAGCGCGTCGTTATGGCCCTCGACGCGGTTGTAAAACAGGTTCGGCGCCGCCATGGCCAGCCCCAGAAGGCAAAGCCCGATGATCAGCACGCGCTTCCAGAGCGAAATCTGCAGCATGGCGGGGCGCCTTCCTTAGCCGGCGTTGGCGGCCGGTTCGGTCTTCGAAAGAACCTGGACGATGGTCGATTTGATCACGCGGACCTTGACGTTCGGCGCAATCTCGATCTCGAGCTCGCCATCTTCGCGCACATGCGAGACCTTGCCGATGATCCCGCCTTGGGTCACGACCTGATCGCCCCGGCGCAGCGTCTCGACCATCGCCTTGTGCTCCTTGGCGCGCTTTTGTTGCGGGCGGATCAGCAGGAAATACATGATCACGAAGATCAGGATCAGCGGCAGGAACTGACCGAAAGCGGCAGCCCCGGCGGGGGCGCCAGCGGCCTGGGCGAAAGCGGGCGTTGCGAACATGGTGTGGTCCTCTCTTTAGGGCCTGAGCCACGCCCGAAAGGCGCGGCAGCGGGTGTCGGGGCGCACCCTATCCGGCGCCCTCCGCCTTGGCAAGGCGACACCGCCCCGCCTCACGGCCCTGTCAGAAGTGCGCCCCGCCCTTTCATCTTGCCCAAAATATCCCGGGGGTGAGGGCGAAGCCCGAGGGGGCAGCGCCCCCTGCCCGGCGCCTCACAAGCCCCGCCGCCGGGGGTTTTGCACCCCCGGACCCCCGCAGGATATTTCTGGCAAGATGAAAGGAAACCTCAGCCGAACGGCAGCGCACGTTCCACGAGCCGCGCAAAGAAGCTTGCCCCATAAGGCGCCGCGGCATCGTTGAAATCATAGCCCGGATGGTGCAGCCCCTCGCCCGGCCCGATCCCCATGAAGAGATAGGCGCCGGGCCGCGCCTCGAGCATATAGGCGAAATCCTCCGCGCCCATTTCGCGGCCGAAATTGTCGCGCACGGCGTCTTCGCCCGCGACCTCGCGCGCCACGCCCGCGGCAAAGCGCGCCTTTTCGGCGTCGTTGATCGTGGGCGGGTAGCCGCGCTCATAGCGGATCTCGGCCGAGACCCCGAAGGCCGCCGCAACCCCTTGCACGATCTCGCGAAACCGCGCCGCGACCAGATCGCGCACCGCCGGCGTGAAGGAGCGGATCGTGGCGCAGAACCAGCCATCCTCGGGGATGATATTGTCGGCCGAGCCGGTGTGGATCTGGGTCACGGAAACCACCAGCTCATCCATCGGATAGAGGTTGCGGCTCACGATCGTCTGCAGCGCCGTGACCATCGCCGCGATCGCCGGAACCGGGTCGGTGCAATCTTGCGGTTGCGCCGCATGGCCGCCCTTGCCGGTGACCGTCACCCAAGCGGTATCGACCGCCGCCATCAAGGGCCCCTGGGTGGTGTAGAAATGCCCGAGCGGCACATTCGGCGCGTTATGGATGCCATAGACCTCGGTGATCCCGAAGCGCTCCATCACCCCCTCGCGCACCATCACCTCGCCGCCGCCGCCCGATTCCTCCGCAGGCTGGAACAGCAGCGCCACCGTGCCCGCGAAATTGCGCGTCTCGGCGAGATATTTCGCCGCGCCAAGCAGCATCGTGGTATGGCCATCATGCCCGCAGGCATGCATTTTCCCTTCGTTTTCCGAGGCATAATCCTTGCCGGTCAGCTCGGTGATCGGCAGCGCATCCATATCGGCCCTCAGCCCGATCACCGGCCCCTCGCCGCGCCCACGAATGAGCGCCACGATGCCCGAGGTCGCGATCCCCTCGTGGATCTCGTCCACACCAAAGCCGCGCAGCTTCTCGGCGACGAAGGCCGAGGTCACGGGCAGGTCGAATTCGAGCTCGGGGTGGCGGTGCAGCCAGCGGCGCCACTGAGCCATTTCCGGGGCGAGGGCGGCAAGACTATTGATCACGGGCATGGTGGACTCTATCGGCTTGAGGGGGGTAGACCGGGGCAAGATCAACCCAAGCGCGGGGCGTTGCAATGGCGAAATCCACCGATCCGATCTTCTTCGACGATACCGGCGGGGCGGGCGCGCAATTCGAGCGGCTCGTCGCGATCATGGCGCAGCTGCGCGACCGCGAGGCGGGCTGCCCCTGGGATATCGAGCAGGATTTCGCCTCGATCGCGCCCTATACGATCGAGGAGGCCCATGAGGTCGCCGATGCGATCGCGCGCGAGGCCTGGGGGGAGCTGGCGGGCGAGCTTGGCGATCTGGCGCTGCAGGTGGTGTTTCACGCGCAGATGGCCGCCGAGGCCGGGCATTTCGCGATCGAGGATGTGATCGGCGCGATCAACGCCAAGATGATCGCGCGCCATCCGCATGTCTTCGGCGCGGAGAGCCGCGACAAATCCTCCGCGCAGCAGACCGAGGATTGGGAGAAGATCAAGGCCGCCGAACGCGCGGGCCGCGCCGAGAAAGGCGTGCTCGACGGGGTGGCGCTGGGGCTGCCCGCGCTCACCCGCGCGCTCAAGCTGCAAAACCGCGCGGCCCGGGTGGGGTTCGATTGGCCGTCGACAGCCGAGGTGCTCGACAAGATCGTCGAGGAGGCGCGCGAGCTCGAGGAGGCGCGCGAGAGGCTCGGGCCCGAGGAGCTCGCCGAGGAATATGGCGATCTCTTGTTCGTGATGGTCAATCTCGGCCGCCACCTCGGCCTCGACCCGGAGGCCGCGCTGCGCGCCGCGAACCGCAAATTCACCAATCGGTTCAGCTACATAGAGCGCGAACTTGAAGCGCGCGGCAAGCATCCGCGCGAAAGCGATCTGGCCGAGATGGACGCGCTTTGGGAGGCGGCGAAACGCGCGGGCGTGAAATAGGCCCGCCCTTCAACGATGTGCAAATATCCCGGGGGGCCGGGGCTTGCCCCGGCGGGGGCAGCGCCCCCTCCGACCGGTGTGCCTCTGGAGAGCCCGGGGGTTTTGCACCCCCGGACCCCCGCAGGATATTTCTGGCAAGATGAAAGCCGGGCCTCAGGGCCAGGGATAGCCCGCGACGGGCCAGCCATCGGCCTTGTAGCGCGCGGCGACCTCGCGGCGCAGGGCGACGACATCCTTGACCGGCTCGGCGCGCAATTGCGTCACCTCGGCCTCGGTGAAGGGTTTGGCCTCGGGAGCAAGCGAGGCGCCCGCATAGGTCGTCATGACGTAATTCATAACCGCGGCGATCTCGGCATCGGTGAGCGAGGAGCTGACCACGCCGGGCACATGCATCAGGTAGCGCCGGCCGTCCGCGGAGCGGGCGAAGGAGCCGACATAGCCGCGGAAATCGGGGATGCCGGCCTGTTCGCTGCCCGAGCCGTCCATGCCGTGACAGCCGGTGCAGCGCAGCACGAAATTGGTTTGCGCCGAGAGTTCGGCCGCGCCCGCCGGGGCGGCGCCGAGTGCGAGCACGAGATAAGCCGCCAGCCGCATCACATCCCTCCCCCGCGGATCGCCATCAGCTCCTTGTGGCTGAGCGGCGCGGCGCGGCGTTCGGCCACCATCTCGGGCGTCACCACGCCCTCGACCTTGGCGAGATCCTTGAGCACATAGCTCGCCACGGCCGCGAGATCTTCATCGGAATAGTCGCTCTGCGGCGGCATCACGAGGCCGTAATAGCCCACGCCCTGGGACATGATCGTGCCCGAGAGCCCGGAGATCACCACGCCTGCCACAAAGCCCGGCGCCTTGTCGCCCAAGGCCGCCCAGAGCGGCGGGTCTTGCAAGGGCGGTGCGACGCCCGGGGTGCCGACGCCCTCGGGGCCATGGCAGGCCGCGCAGACATCGGCGAAGATCGTGGCGCCCTCGGCGGCCAGCGCCGCGGAGGCGCCCATCGAGAGAGCGAGGGCCACGAGGGCCCCCGCAAACAGGGTCGAGCTCATTCGGCGATCCCCACCAGAGCCGCGACGGTGCAGTGATAGCCCTGGCTCGCATTCGCCATGCACCAGTTGATGTCGTTGTGCAGGCCCATCCGGTAGCCGGGACGCTCGCGCTCGTTCGAGTTGCAAAACGGCGAGTTGTCGCATTCCGAGCGGCCGCAGCAATCGTTGTAGGAGACGAGGTAATCCTTGCCGTCGGTGGGGTTGGTGCAGGTGCCGACCCAGCTGACCTTGGAGACCTCCGAGCCCGGCGGGCATTGCGTCAGCGTGCCGCCGCAGCTGTTGCACAGGTTGCCGTCGAGCGCGCAATAGCGCCAGTAATCGCAGGCATATTCATCGGAGGTTTGCGCCGCGAAAGCGCGCCCGCCGCTGCCCGAGCGATCGAAGGGCAGCACCGGCAGCACCGCCGCGCCCACGAGGCCGAGCCCCGCCCGCGCAAGGAAGCTGCGCCGGCCCGATTTATGCGCGACCGAGCGCACGCCCGCTTCGGTGGCGCGGTCCATCCAGTCGGTGATCTTGTCGAAAATGCTCATGGATTTGCTCCTCAGGAGGTGATTGCCGGGCGGTCGAGCCAGCTCTGGATCGAGGGCACGCCGAGGTCATGGGCGTTGAACAGGCTGTCGAGCTGTTCGCGCGAGTTGATCAGCCCTTTCGAGCGGATCGTGCCATCGGGGGCCAGCACGACCGCGAAGGGCAGCCGCGCGACGCGATAGGCAAGGCCGAGTTCGGTCGAGTTGACGAAGGGGAAATCGCCGAGCTCCGCGGTGTCGATGAAGCGCTTGAGTTTGGCCTCCTCGCCATCCGAGGCGAGCACCACATCGAGCCAGCCCGCCTCTTCGACCCGCGCCGATTTCAGGATCGGCAGGAGTTTCTTGCAGACCGGGCAGGTCGGCGAGAGGAAGAACACGAGCTTGGCGCGTTCGGCCGGGCCGATCACGACGGGGGCGGTGGCGGTCAGCGTCTCGAGGGTAAACCGCGGGCTCGCCTCGCCGATCTTCGGGCCGCTGTCATTGACGAGCGCCCCCATCGGCGCGATGCGCTCGAAGAGCACCCCCACCTGCCGCGCCAGCGCGAAAACGGCCACCGTCAGCGCGATCACCATCGCAAAGAGCACGGCCACGAGAAAGGTCAGAGCAGTCATTCAATGGGTTCCTTGTTCGCGCCGCACCAGATAGGCGGCGTTCGAGAGAAGTTGATCGGCCATCACATAGCCGGCGAAGGCGATCAGCGCGGCGGCGAGAGCCGCAAGCGTCTCGGCCAGGCCCAGCCCCGCCGCGGGCAGCGCCGCGCCGAAGAGAAAGAGCCCCGCCAGCACCGCGTTGCGCACCAAAAGCGCGGGCGTGATCGGTTGCACCGCGCCCCCGCAGCCGCATTCCACATGCCGCCGCCCACGCGCGAGATTGACGCCCATGCCCACCGCGTAGAGCCCGACCAGCGCCGCCGCGAGGATGAGCCCGAAGGCCCGCCCGCCGGGCAGGAGCATCAGCCCCACCACCGCCCCCTCGGCCCCGATCAGCGCCGCCGAGGCCGGTTTCACCAGCCGCTCGGGCAGGAGCGCATAATCCTGCACGAAGCCGGTGAAGGCGGTGAAATCCCAGCCCTTGTGGAGCGCGGCGCGCGCAAAGAGAAACGCCGCGAAGGCCGCCACCGCCGCCGAGGCGAGCGCAGCCATCGCCGCGCCATCGGCCAGCGCGCTCATTCGACCACCGCGACATGCATGGCAAAGCCCGCAAGCCCCGCCTCGCCCGCCTTGGTCAGCTTGTAATCGCCATCCATGGTGAACTTGTAGAGATGGCCCTCCTCGGTCGTGGCAAAGAGCGCCGGCTCCGCCCCCGGCGTCACCGAGATCGAGCCGAGCCCCTCTGCCTCCGATTTCGCCAAGACCTTGCCCGAGGCCGCCTCGATCGCCCAGATCTCCTTCGAGGCGAGCTTGTGGCTGCCGTCATAGGCGCCCGGATGCATGGTCACGAAAAGGACGCCCTTCTCGGCATTGGCGGTGAGCAGGTTATAGCCGCCCGGCGCCCAGGCCCCCTCGGTGCCCGCGACGAAATCGGCCTCGGAGACCTTCTCGGGCGCCGCGCCCTTGTCCGAGACCCCGATCAGCTTGCCGCCATAGGTCACGAAATAGAGCGTGTCGCCGATCCGGGCCTCCTGGATGAAGATCGGGTCGGCCTCGGGGTCGAAGACCGGCGCGCTCGCGGCCTTCTCGGCGCTCGCGCCATCTTCGGAGAGCGTGTAGCTCGCAAACGAGCCATCGCCGCAGATCGTCGAGAATTTCGCCCCCTCGGGCGCGGGGTAGATCCCCCAGCAACCGGGCGTCGGCAGCTCCTGCGCGACCGTCCCCTTGGCCAGATCGACCACCGTCACCGAGGAGGCGGGCGTGGCGTTCTGCACGAGGATGAACTTGCCATCCGCGGTGACCTTGAGGAGCGACGAATAGCCCAGCGCCATCGCGGCCTTCGGCGGCAAGACGACCTCCGGGCCGATCTTGCCGGTCGGGATGTCATAGGAGGTCAGCACCATCTCGTTCGGGCCATAGGTGATGCGCTTCATGAACGAGCTCTGCGCCCAGGCGGTCTTGCCGTCGGGCGAGATCAGCATCAGGCTCATCGCGCCGGTCGGCAACAGCTCCTTGAGCTTGAGCGTTTCCTGATCGAAAACCGCGATCGAGCCGGCGCCGATCCATTGTTGCTGCGAGACAAAGACATTCGCGCCGGGGTCGATGGTCTCCTTGGTGGTGACGACTTCGGGGGTGAACTCCTCGGCGAGCGCCGGGGCCAGCAGCGCGAGGCCGAGCGGCAGCGCGAGGATCAGGGGCCGCAAGGCGCGGCGGGGGAAGGTCGGATCAGACACGGGCAGTCACTCCATCGGTTGGGGTCTTCGCTCAGGCTAGAAGAGCCCGGGCGGCGGCGGCTATCCGGCGCAGCCCGCCAATTGCGCTTAAAATTCAGGCAAGCGCGAAAGAGCCCGCCCCGGTGATTCGCGCGATTTGATCAAATTTCGGGCAGCCCGCCGCGGCGCCGGCGCATTTCCCGCCAGAGCCGGCGCATCCGCGCAGCAAACCGCCCGCGATCCGCCCCCCGGGCTTTACAGATGCCGCAGCGCGGCGCGCGATACCGGGGCGCCGTCGCCCGGGCCAAGGCCCGCCGCGCCCGCGCGCCCTGCCCGCCCCGGACCCATCAGCCACCCGCCATGACCCCGATTCCCGCGCCCCATCGCCTGAGCTCCCACCGCTACGCCGACAGCTCCGAACAGGAGCGCGGCCTGATCGGCTGGGAGCAACGCTATGCCCAATGCGACCCGGGCCCCTATGCCGGGCGCATCGACCGGCTGGAGCTGCCCGGCCTCGCGATCTCGCGCGAAAGCGTCGCCTGCGCGGTCGAGCAAAGCACCGCCCCCCCCGCGGGCCGGGTGATCTTCTGCCAGACGCTGGTGCCCGCCGGCCCCTGGCGGTTCAACGCGCAAAGCTGCATGGCGGGGCTGACCGGCTTCATCCGCGGCGGCGAGGAACATCTCGCGGTCCTGCCCGCCGGCGCCGAGGTGCTGATGGTCGAGGCCGATACCGAGCTGCTCGCCCGCGATCTGGGCGAGCCGCCGCGCAGCCTCCTGCTCGAAACCGCCTTCCTCGCCCTGCCCGAAGCCGCCGAGATCCGCGCGCTCGCCGAATGGTTCGCGCTCTTGCTGCGCGAACCCGCCCCGATGAGCGCCCTGATCCCCGATCTGATGCTCTATAACCTCGGCCGGCTCTGGGGCCGCACCCGGCGCGAGGCGCGCGCCCTCGCCCCCGCCTGCCGCGCCGATTACCGCATCTTCCGCCGCGCCGAGGCGCTCGCCCGCGACGGCGCGCTCGAAACCCCGACCGTCTCCGCCCTCGCCGCCGCCCTCGACCTCGAAGTGCCCGCCCTGCGCCGCGCCTTTCTCAACACGACCGGCCTCGGCCCCACCGACTGGCTGCGCCGCTACCGCCTCGACGGCGCGCGCCGCGCCCTGCTCGCCGCCCCCCCCGAACGCACCGTGACCGAAATCGCCATGGCCTGGGGCTTCACCCATCTGGGGCGCTTCTCGGCCGCCTATGGCGCCCAATTCGGCGAAAGCCCCTCGGCCACGCGCAAACGCGCCCGCCCCTGAGCCGCCTGCCTGAGCGGCCCGCCTGAGCCGCCCCCCTTCAATGATGCCAAAATACCCTGCGGGGGCGCGGGGGTGCAAAACCCCCGCTCAACCGCTCACATCAGCGCCTTGCGCAACATGTTGAGCGCCACCAGCAACAGAAACCCCGCAAACACCCGCTTGAGAAGCCTCGCATCGAGCCGATGCGCGAGCGCCGCACCCCAGGGCGCGCTGAGCGTGGTCATCGCGATGGTGATCAAGAACGCCGGGATATTCACCGCCCCCAACGTCCAGGGCGGCGCCGCCGCCACCGGCGTGAGCAGAAACCCCACCGCCGAGGGCAGCGCGATCGTGACCCCGAACCCCGCCGAGGTCGCCACCGCCCGGTGGATCGGCACCCCATGCAGCGTCAGCATCGGCGTGCCGATCGAGCCCCCGCCGATCCCCAACAGCACCGAGATGAACCCCATCACCGGCCCGAACGAAAGCCGAAACCCCCGCCCCGGCAGATGATCCGAAATCCGCCAGCTCGCCTTGCCGAAGATCATGTAAAGCGCGATCGAGATCAGCATCCCCCCGAAGATGATCTGCAAGCTGCGGGTATGGAGCTGCGCCACCACGAGCACCCCCACCACCGCTCCGACCGCGATCGGCGGCGCCCATTGCCGCAAGATCGTCCAGTCGACCGCCCCCTTGCGGTGATGCGCCATCACCGAACGCGCCGAAGTGACGATGATCGTCGCGAGCGAGGTCGCCACGCAGATCTGCATCAGATCCTCCGACCCATAGCCGAGCCCGGAGAAGAGATAGAAATAGGCCGGCACCAGAACGATCCCGCCGCCAACGCCCAAGAGCCCCGCAAGCACCCCCGCGAACACCCCCACCGCCATCAAGATCGCCACAAGCGGCGCCAGCGTGCTCAGATCCATCCTCTCGCTCCCCTCAAGGCCAACCCGCGAGACTTACCGCGCCGCCTCGACCTCGGCCAGCGCCTTCTCGACAAGCTCGACCCCCGCCCCCTCGCGGCAGGCCCCCTCGGAGAGCACCCGCCGCCACAGCCGCGCGCCGGGCCGGCCATGAAAGAGCCCGAGGATATGCCGGGAGATCTGATGAAGCCGCCCACCCGCGACGAGATGGGCCTCGATATAGGGCAAAAGCGCGCGCGCCACCGCAAACGGGTCGGCCTCGGCGCCCGCGCCAAAGATCCGCATATCGGCCGCGCCGAGGATGTTCATCGGCTCATGATAGGCCGCGCGCCCGACCATCACCCCGTCAAGCCCCGCCGCCAATTCCGCCTCGGCCGCCGCGAGGCTCGCGATCCCGCCATTGAGCGACAGATGCAGCTCCGGGAAGGCCGCTTTCATGCGGTGCACGAGCGGGTGATCGAGCGGCGGGATCTCGCGGTTGTCCTTCGGCGAGAGCCCCTGCAACCAGGCCTTGCGGGCATGGATCGTGAAGCGTCTGACCCCCGCCGCCGCCACCGTCTCGAGAAACCGCGGCAAGATCTCCTCGGGCTCCTGCTCATCGACGCCGATGCGGCATTTCACCGTCACCTCGACCGGGCTCGCCGCGATCATCTCGGCCACGCACTCCGCCACCAGATCGGGGCTTTTCATCAACACCGCGCCAAAGGCCCCCGATTGCACCCGGTCCGAGGGGCAGCCGCAGTTGAGGTTGATCTCGTCATAGCCCCACTCGGCCGCGATCCGCGTCGCCGCGCCGAGCTCGGCCGGGTCCGAACCGCCAAGCTGGAGCGCGACCGGGTGCTCCGCGGGCGAGAACCCCAAAAGCCGGTCGCGATCGCCATGGATCACCGCCGGCGCGGTGACCATCTCGGTGTAAAGCAGCGCCTCGCGCGAGATCAGCCGATGGAAGACCCGGCAATGACGGTCGGTCCAGTCCATCATGGGTGCGACGGAGAGGCGCGCGGCGGCGCGGGTTTGCAATGTCATATCCGGGTTCACGAGCTGGTGGCGATGCTGACAGGGCCTGCGCCCCCGGCCGGTTTACCCGCGATCGGGGGCCGCCCGCAACCCGTCGTCACAGCGAACGGCCGGGCCAGAGCCGGTTTCGCGCCGCCCGGGCGCCGGGCTTCGCGGCGCGTTTGGCGGGCCGGGGGCGGCCCGAGGGGGCTTTGCGCCCACGCCCCGCCCGGGCCGGCCCCCCGCGCGGGCCGGAGATCAAGCCCCCGCCGCTCAGGCGAGCTTGCCCGTGAGCGCGGCCACCCCGACCCAGGCGGCAAAGCCCGTGAGCACCGTCCCCCACAGCCCGTCGATCACCACCTGCCGCACCGACCAATCCTCGAGTGTCGCGTAATTCGTCATCTCATAGGTGCCGTAGCACAAAAGCCCGAGCACCATCCCCCCGACGAGCGCCTGCAGCGGCGCCCCCGCCTTCAGCGCCGGCACCGAGACGAACCACAACAGCCCCGCCACATAGGCCAGATAAAAGAGCGCCGCCGGCCCGAGCCGCAGCGGATCGGCGAGCAGATGCCCGACATGGCGCTCGAAGACCGGCCGGATCAGAAGCCGGATCCCGATCATGTCGAGCCCCAGAAAGGCGACGGCGGTGAGGGCGTAAAGGGCGGCATAGCTGGGCATCGGGGGCTCCGTCGGGCTCGGGCTGTCACTCACGCGTCGCGGCGCAGGCTCAGGAATTCGCGGCGCAGCTCCGCATCGGTGCGGAACGCGCCGCGCATCACCGAATTGGTCATCACCGATTGGCTGTCCTTCACCCCGCGCCAATGCATGCAGAAGTGATCGGCCTCCATCACCACCGCAAGCCCGTCGGGGCGGATCCGCGCCTCGAGCTCATCGGCCAGCATCACCACCGCCTCCTCCTGGATCTGCGGGCGCGCCATGATCCATTCGGTCAGCCGGGCATATTTCGACAGCCCGATCAGCTCGGAGCCGGCATTGGGCAGAACCCCGATCCAGACCCGGCCCATGATCGGGCACAGATGATGCGAACAGGCGCTGCGCACGGTGATCGGGCCGACGATCATCAGCTCGTTGAGGCGGGTGACATTGGGGAAGGTGGTCAGCTCGGGCGCCGGGCGATAGCGCCCGCCAAACACCTCGTCGACAAACATCTTCGCCACCCGTTTCGCGGTTTCGGCGGTGTTGTGGTCGGACGCCGTGTCGATCACCAGCGCGCTGAGCACGCCCTGCATCCGCGCCGCCACCTCGGCGCGCAGCGCGTCGAGCTCGCCCTCGCGCAGCACCGCGGAGATATTGTCATTGGCATGAAAGCGCTGCCCGCTCTCGGTCAGCCGCGCCCGGATCCGCTCCGAGACCGGCAGGCTGTCTTGAGCCTCGGCAGGCGGCGTCCGATCGCTCAGGGAACGGTCCAGCATCGTCTTTCTCCATCTTGCGGCGGGCCGCGCCCGCGCCATGTGACCACCAACCCGGGCCCCGCCCGGACACCGCAGAGCGCGGCGCGGCCCTGCTGATCCCCTTCCTACGGCCGAGCCCGCCGCCCGGATCACTCGCGCCAGAAGTTTCGCCCCCGCGGGCGCGGAAAAATTTTCTGCCCGGTCAAACTTGTTAACGCATGACAAATGGGCGTAGTCTTGGGCAGTTCATCCGTTGACAGCGAGGATATCTGATGAAGCATCAAAAGATTTTCACCGGCGTCGCCCTGGCGCTTGGCCTCACGGCCGCCGCGGCCGGCGCCCAACAGATGTCGTTCTTCCGGATCGGCACCGGCGGCACCGCGGGCACCTATTACCCGATCGGCGGCCTTCTGGCCAATGCGATCTCCAACCCGCCCGGCTCGCGCGGCTGCGATGAGGGCGGCTCGTGCGGCGTGCCCGGGCTGATCGCCTCGGCGCTCTCGGCCAATGGCTCGGTCGCCAATATCAACGCCATCGCCGGCGGCTCGCTGGAATCGGGCTTCTCGCAATCGGACGTGGCAACCTGGGCCTATACCGGCACCGGCCTGTGGGAGGGCAACCCGCCCGTCGAGAAACTGCGCGCGATCGCCAATCTCTACCCCGAGAGCATCCACCTCGTCGCCAGCGCCGAAGCCGGCATCTCGAGCGTGGCCGATCTCAAGGGCAAGCGCGTCTCGCTCGATGAGCCGGGCTCGGGCACGCTCGTCGATGCCAAGATCATCCTCGAGGGCTATGGCCTCGCCGAGGGCGATATCAAACCCGAATATCTCAAGCCCGATCAGGCCGCCGACCGGATGCGCGACGGCGCGATGGATGCGTTCTTCTTCGTCGGCGGCTATCCGGCCGGCGCGATCTCGGAGCTTGCCAGCCAACATGCCGTCAAGCTGATCCCGATCAGCTGCGAGGAAGCCCCGAAGATCTGCGAGGATTTCAAGTTCTTCTCCGCCGATACCGTGCCGGGCGGCACCTATGAGGGCAACCCCGACGACGTGAAGACCCTCTCGGTCGGCGCGCAATGGGTGACGAGCGCCGATCAGCCCGAAGAGCTGATCTACGAGATCACCAAGGCGCTGTGGAACGACGCCACCCGCAAGCAGCTCGACGCGGGCCATGCCAAGGGCAAGATGATCACCAAGGAGAGCGCGCTCAACGGCATCGGCATCCCGCTGCATCCGGGCGCCGAGAAGTTCTACAAGGAAGCCGGCCTTCTGAAATAACCCGCAAGGCTTCGGCCCTGTGCGCAAGATCAGGGGGGCCGCGCGCGATCGCGGCCCCTCGCCCTTTCCTCCTTTACTCCTTTCCTCCCCCTGCCCCTCAAGGAGAGCCCGATGACCGAGAAGAGCCCGCCCGCCGGCGACCATGATGAGATCCGCCACCTGAGCGCCGATGAGCTGCAGGCGATCGAGGAAGAATTCGACCCCGAGCTGCGCTTTCGGGTGCTGGCCTGGCCGCTCGCGATCGCGGCCTCGGTGATCCTCTTCGCGCTCTCCTGCTATCATTATTACACCGCCGGCTTCGGCATCCCGCAGGCGACGGTGCACCGCGGGCTGCATCTGGGCGTCACGCTGATGGTGGTGTTTCTCAGCTTCGCGGCCTTCGGGCGCAAGGAAGTCGCGCCGAGCTGGCGCGCGCCCTTCGGGATGCCGCTCCTGGACTGGGCGCTCGCGCTCGCCGGCGTGGTCAGCGCGCTCTATGTGCCCTGGATCTATGACGCGCTGGCCTTCCGCGTCGGCAACCCGCTGCCGATCGATATCGTCATGGGCACGGTGCTGATCGGGGTGCTGCTCGAGGCGGTGCGCCGCTCGATGGGCTGGCCGCTGCCGGTGATCGCGATCCTGTTCATGGCCTATGCCTATTTCGGCAAATCCATGCCCGGCATCCTCGTCCACCCGGGTGCGAGCTGGTCCAATATCGTCAACCACCTCTACCTGACCTCGCAAGGCATCTACGGCACCGCGCTGGGCGTGATCGCGACCTATGTGTTCCATTTCGTGCTCTTTGGCGTGATGGCGACCCGCATTGGCCTCGGCCAGCTCTTCATAGATGTCGCCTCGGCGCTGGCCGGGCGCTATGCGGGCGGGCCCGCCAAGGTCTCGGTGCTCTCCTCGGCGCTACTGGGCTCGATCTCGGGCTCCTCGATCGCCAATACCGTGACCACCGGCGCGCTGACCATCCCGGCGATGATCCGCATCGGCTACCCGCGCCATTTCGCCGCCGCCGTCGAGGCTGCGGCCTCCACCGGCGGGCAGATCACGCCGCCGGTGATGGGCGCGGTGGCCTTCCTGATGATCGAATATCTCGGCGTGCCGCTCACCACGATCCTGACCGCGGCGCTGGTGCCGGCCTTCATGCATTTCTTCGGCGTGCTGGTGCAGGTCCATCTCGAGGCGCGCCGGCTCGGGCTGCGCGGGCTCTCGCCGGCCGAGCTGCCCAACGCCTGGAAAGTGCTGAAGGCGGGCTGGCTCTCGGTCCTGCCGCTCGCGATCCTCGTCGCGGTGCTGCTCTCCGGGCGCACCCCCTTCGCGGCGGCCTTCTGGTCGATCACCGCCTGTATCGCGGTCCTCGCGATCCAGCAGATCCGCGCGGGCGGCCTCGGCGCGGGCCTCAGGGCCACCGCGCATGGCGTCTTCGAGGGCTTCATCCTCGGCGCCAAGCAATCGCTCTCGGTGACCGCCGCGGCCGCGCTCGTGGGCGTGGTGATCGGCGTCGTGACGCTGACCGGCGTCGGCTTCAAGATCGCCTATATGGTGACCTCGATCGCACAGGGCTGGGCGGTCTCGGCCCATGATCTGCTCACTGTCCTGCCCTTCGAGCTGATGACCGTGCCCACGCTCACGCTGCTTTTCACGCTGATCCTGACGGCGGTGGTCTGCATCCTGATGGGCTGCGGCATCCCGACCACGGCGAATTATATCATCATGGTCGCGGTGGCGGCGCCGATCCTCGGCCTGCTCGGCGTGCAACCGCTCGTGGCGCATTACTTCGTCTTCTACTACGGGGTGCTCGCCGATGTGACGCCCCCCGTCGCCATGGCCGCCTATGCCGGCGCGGGCATCGCGGGCGCCAATGCCTTCAAGGCCGGCAACACGGCCTTCCGCCTGTCGATGGGCAAGGCGCTGGTGCCCTTCGTCTTCGCCTTCCAGCCCGCGCTCCTGATCGTCACCGATGGCTTCACCTGGGAGGCCTTCGCGCTGGCCTTCTCGGGCGCGGCGCTCGGCATCTGGGTGCTGGCCTCGGCGGTCTCGAGCTGGCTCTTCGCGCCGCTGCACTGGTATGAACGCGCGGTCCTCGTCCTGGCCGCGCTCCTGCTCGTCGCGCCGAACCTGACCGCCACCGCCGTGGGCCTCGGCCTCGTCGCCCCGATCGCGGCGCGCCAGCTCCTCTTCAAGGGCAAGGGCCCCGGCGCCGCCCCCGCCTGAGCCCCGAACAACCGAAGGGGGCGCCCCCCGCGCCCCCTTCAACGATGCCGAAAATATCCCGGGGGGGCGCAGCCGGGGGCAGAGCCCCCTCAGCCCGCCTCGGCCAGCGCCCTCAGCCCCCCCGGCGCCCGCCGCGCACAAGCCGGCGGTTGTACTTCGTCGGCGCCATCCCGAACCGCGCCTTGAAGCTCTTGGAGAAATGCGCGACCGACCCAAAGCCGCAGGCCGTCGCCACCTCCAGAAGCTCCATATCCGTCGTCGACAACAGGCTCCGCCCCCGGTCGAGCCGCAGCCCCCGGTAATAATCCCCCGGCGTCTCGCCCAGAACCGAGAGGAACATCCGCTCGATATGCCGGCGCGAATAGCCCGCCGCCTGCGCCAGATCCTCGAGCGTGAGCGGATCCTCGATATGGGCGTTCATCAGCCCGACGATCCGCAACAACCCCGGGTTGCGCGAGCGGATCAACACCGAGAGCGAACTGCGCTGCTCCTGCTCGACCCCCACCATCACCTTGCGCAGACACATCTCCGACACCATCGCCGAAAACTCCGCGCCATGGTCCTCGGCAATGAGCTGGAGCATCATGTCGGTCGAGGCCGCCCCGCCGCCGCAGGTCATCACCCCGCCCGAAATCTCGAATTTCTTCGCCGATGGGCTGAGCTCGGGGTAATCCTCGCAAAAGGCGGGCTGGTTCTCCCAATGCAGCGTGAACTCGCGCCCCCCGATCAGCCCGCCGGCCGCCAGCGCCACCGCCCCGGTGCAGATCCCGCCAACCGCGCCGCCAAAGCGCGCATGACGCTGCAAGAGCGCCACCACCGGCGCCGCCGCCGCGGCCTGCGGCGGGTTGCCCGCACAGACGAAGGCCCGCGTATCGCGCCCCAAAGGCGCGAGCGCCCCGTCGACACAGACCGAAATCCCCGAAGACGAGGCCACCGCCGCGCCCCCCTCCGACATCAGACGCCATTGGTAAAGCGGCTGCTGGGAGAGCTGATTGGCGATCCGAAGCGGCTCGACCGCCGAGGAAAACGCCAAAAGCGTGAACCCCGGCACCAGGATGAAGGCATATTTGCGCGTCACCGCCCCCGGCGCCACCGGGAAGAAGGCCGCGCCCATCGGCACGACCGCGGCGGTGGCGGACTCCTCGCTCGACATGGGGGCCCTCAGAGCCGCGGCGCGCGCCGGCGCACCGAAGCCGGCCGCCCGGGCAGCGCAAGCGCCGCATCGCCGCGCGCGCTCTCGGCAATCACCCGCCCCTTCGAGACGACCGCGAGCCGCGCCGGCCGCAGCCGCAGCGCATCGACCGGCGTCGCCGCATCAAGCACCACGAGCGAGGCCAAAGCCCCCTTGCGCAGCCCGTAATCGCCAAGCCCGAGGATCGCCGCATTGGTCTCGGTCACCATGGTGAAACAGCGCGCCATCTCCTCGGGATGGGTCATCTGCGCGACATGCATCCCCATGAAGGCCACATCGAGCATATCGGCCGTGCCGAGGCTGTACCACGGGTCGAGCACGCAATCCTGCCCCCAGCCGACCGCGATCCCCGCCGCCTGCATCTCGCGCACCCGCGTCAGCCCGCGCCGCTTGGGGAAACTGTCGTGCCGGCCCTGCAAGACGATGTTGATCAACGGGTTCGGCACCGCCGCAATCCCCGCCTCGGCGATCAGCGGCAAGAGCTTCGAGACATAATAATTGTCCATCGAATGCATCGAGGTCAGATGCGAGCCGACCACCCGCCCGCCGAGCCCGAGCCGCAGCGTCTCGGCCGCCAGCGTCTCGATATGGCGGCTCATCGGGTCATCGGTCTCGTCGCAATGGATATCGACGCAAAGCCCCCGCGCCGCCGCGATCTCGCACAGATCGCGCAGGCTCTCGGCGCCCGCCGCCATGGTGCGCTCGAAATGCGGGATACCGCCGACCACCCCGACCCCCATATCGAGCGCGCGCAACAGGTTCGCCCGCCCGTTCGGCGCCCGGTACAGCCCGTCTTGCGGAAAGGCCACGAGCTGCAAGTCGATGTAATCCTTGACCTTCTCGCGCACCTCGAGCATCGCGGCGACGGTGTTGAGATGATCGGGCGTGGTGTCGACATGGCTGCGGATCGCCAAAAGCCCCATCGAGGCCGCCCAGTCGCAATAGGCGAGCGCCCGCGCCACCATCTCCTCGACCGTGGCCAGATCGCGCAGCTCGCCCCAAAGCGAGATCCCCTCGAGAAGCGTGCCCGAGGCGTTGACCCGCGGCAGCCCGTAGCTCAGCGTCGCATCGAGGTGGAAATGCGGGTCGACGAAGGGCGGGCTGACGAGATCGCCCGCCGCCTCGATCACCCGGACCGCCTCGGCCTCGATCCGCGGCGCGATCTCGACGATCCGGTCGCCCTGAATGGCGATATCGGCCACCCGCCCATCGGGCAGCGTGCCGCCGCGCACCAGCAGATCGAGCATCATCTTTCCCCCTTGTTGAACGGCACCATCAGCGCCGCCGGCACCTCGGCGCGCCGCGACATGGCGACGAGCGCGAGAATCGAGAGCGCATAGGGCAGCATCAGGAACACCTGATAAGGCACCAAAGCGCCGAGCGCGGTCTGTTGCAACCGGATTTGCAGCGCGTCGAAGGCGGCAAAGAGGATCGCGCCCAGCATCGCCTTGCCCGGCCGCCACGCGCCAAAGACCACCAGCGCGATCGCGATCCAGCCGCGCCCGTTCACCATGTCGAAAAAGAAGCTGTCGAAGGCCGAAAGCGTCAGGAACGCGCCGCCCACCGCCATCAGCCCCGAGCCCACCACCACCGCCCCAAGCCGCAGCCCGGTGACCGAGAGCCCCTGCGCCGCCACCGCCGCCGGCGCCTCGCCCGCCGCGCGCAGCGCAAGCCCCAGGGGCGTGCGGTAGAGCACGAGGCTCACGAGCCCGACGAGCCCGAAGGCGAGATAGGTCAGCGGGGTCTGCGTGAAGAGCGCGGGGCCAAGCAGCGGGATCTGCGACAGCCCCGGCACCGGCCAGGGCGCGAAAGCCACGATCTTCGGCGGCGAGGACACTTCGGGCAGTACCACCCGATAGGTGTAGAAGGTCAGCGAGGTCGCCAAGAGCGTGATGCCGATCCCCACGACATGCTGCGAGAGCCCGAAGGGCACCGAGAGCACACCATGGAGGAGCCCAAACGCCGCGCCCGCCGCAAAGGCCACCGCCACGCCCCCCCAAAGCGGCAGCCCCGCCCAGACCGCGATCCAGCCCGCGAAAGCCCCCGCCACCATGATCCCCTCGATGCCGAGGTTCAAAACCCCCGCGCGCTCGCAGATCAGCTCGCCCATCGTCGCGAAGATGAGCGGCGAGGCGATGCGGATCGCGGCGGCCCAGAAGGCGGCCGAGGCGAGAATGTCGAAGATCTCCATCAGTCCCTCACCACCCGGAATTTCGTCAAGAGGATCGCCAGAACCATGAAGAGAAGCGCCGCGGCGAGCATGATATCGGCGAGATATGTCGGCACGCCTTGCGCGCGGCTCATCGCATCGGCGCCGACGAAGATCGCCGCCACAAAGAGCGCCGCCGCCACCACGCCGAGCGGATGCAACAGCGCCAGCATCGCCACCACGATGCCGCTATAGCCATAGCCCGGGCTCAGATCGAGCGTGAGCGCGCCCTTGAGCCCCGAGACCTCGGAAAAGCCCGCAAGCCCCGCAAGCCCGCCCGACAAAAGCGCGGTTTTCAGCGTCACCGCGGTCACCGGGATCCCGGCAAAACGCGCGGCCTCGCGGTTCGCGCCCACCGCGCGCATCTCGAAGCCGAGCGTGGTGCGCGCGTTGATCACCCAGACCAGCGCCGCCGCGATCAGCGCGAGCACGAACCCCCAATGCAGCCGCAGCCCCTCGACGATCCGCGGCAGCCGCGCCTCGGGCACCAGACGCGCCGATTTCGGCCAGCCCATGCCCATCGGGTCTTTCAGCGGCCCTTCGAGCAAATAGCTGACGAACAACAGGAAAATGAAGTTCAACAGAAGCGTGGTGACAACCTCGTCGACGCCGAGCCGGGTTTTGAGCACCGCCGGCCCGAAGAGCAGCGCCGCCCCCGCCAGCATCGCCACCGCGCAGATCAAGGGCAGCAGAAGCGGCGCGGGCAAGGGCAGAGCGCCGGTGCCGAGCACCGCAGTGACCAGCGCGCCCGCGTAAAGCTGCGCCTCGGCGCCGATGTTCCACAGCTTCGCGCGAAACGCCACCGCCACGGCAAGGCCGGTGAAGATCAGCGGCGTCGCGCGGTTGAGCGTCTCGAGGGCGGCAAATTTCGAGCCGACCGCGCCGGTCACGATCCCGGAAAAGACCGCAAACGGCGCCCCCCCGGCGAGCCGCGCCAGCACCGCCGCGACGACAAAGGCCCCCAGAATCGCCAGCGCCGGCGGCAGGATACGGCGCGCGAGCGAGGGCGCCGCGATCGGCTCAAGCCGCATGATGGGCGCCCCCCGTTTTCCCGGCCGCCGCGGGCGCGAAATGCGCCCCCGCCATCCATTCCCCCAAGGTCGCGACCGAGACCGCGCCGCGCGCAAACGGCGGGCTGAGCCGCCCCTCGGAGATCACATGGATCACATCGGACAATTTCATCACCTCGTCGAGATCCTCCGAGATCAGGAGCACCGCCGCGCCGCCATCGCGCGCCGCCGCGAGGCGGTTGTGCACATAGGTCACCGCGCCGATATCGAGCCCGCGCACCGGCTGGTTGGCGAGGATGATCCGCGGCCCGGTCTCGAGCACGCGCCCGAGGATCAGCTTTTGCATATTGCCCCCCGAGAGCAGCCGGATCCGCGTGCCGGGCCCCGGGCAGCGCACGTCATAGCCCCGGATCAGCGCCTCGGCATGGGCCCGCGCGGCGCGCCAGTCGAGCCAGCCATGGCGGGCGAAATCGCGCGCATAGGTCTCGAGGACGGCGTTCTCGGTCAGGTCGAAATCGGCGATCGTGCCGGTGCGGTGGCGGTCCTCGGGGATCCGGCCGATGCCGCGCGCGATCGCGGCGCGCGGGCTCCAGCGGGAGACCGGCGCGCCGCCGATCTCGAAGCCGCCAAGGCTCGGCGCCACCAGCCCCGAGACGAGATCGGAGAGCGCGCGCTGACCGTTGCCGGAAACGCCCGCAAGGCCGGTGATCTGGCCGGCGTGCAGCGAGAGCGTGACCTCGCGCAGCCCCGGCGCGCGGCCCTCGGGCCGGGTCGAGACCTGCGAGAGGCGCAAGAGCGCCGGCCCCGCCGGGCGCGGCGCGATCTCGCTCTCGGGCAGCGCGCCGCCCACCATCAGCGCCGCGAGCTCGGGCGCCGAGGTCTCGGCCGCGGCCCGCTCGGCCACCATCCGCCCATGGCGCAAGACCACCACCCGGTCGGCGATCGCCATCACCTCATGGAGCTTGTGCGAGATGAACACGACCGAGAGCCCCTGCCCCACCGCCTCGCGCAGCGTCGCAAAAAGCGCGTCGCTTTCTTGCGGCGTGAGCACCGCAGTCGGCTCGTCGAGGATCAGGATCCGCGCGTCGCGGTAAAGCGCCTTGAGTATCTCGACGCGCTGACGCTCGCCCACGCTCAGCCGCCCGACCTTCGCCTCCGGGTCGACCGCGAGATGAAACCGCGCCGCGAGATCGGCGATGCGCGCACGCGCCGCGCGCGCCCCGATCCGCCCGCGCCACAGGCTCTGCGTGCCAAGGACGATGTTTTCCCAGACGGTGAGATTGCCCGCGAGGGTGAAATGCTGATGCACCATCCCCACGCCCGCCGCGAGCGCCGCACGCGGCGCGCCGGGCGGCAGCGCCCGCCCCATCACCTCGACCGAGCCCCGGTCGGCGGTATATTGGCCGAAGAGCACGTTCATCAGCGTGGTCTTGCCCGCGCCATTCTCGCCCAGAAGAGCGAGAACCTCGCCGCGCGCAAGGCTCAGGCTGACGCCATCGAGCGCCTTGAGCGCGCCGAAGCTCTTCGAGATCTCGGACAGGCGCAGCACCACCGGCTGCGCCCCGGCTTCTTGCGCCATGATCAGGAGGATTTCGGCTCGGAATCGTCAATGGCGACGGTGAAGGCGCCCGATTTGATCGCGGCCTCCTGCGCGGCGACCTTGTCGAGCGCGGCTTGCGGGATCTTGCCCTCGAACGTGCCATGGGGCGCGAGCGCGCAGCCCCCGGCCTTCATGAAGGAATATTGCCCGTAATCGGCCGCGGTGAAGGCGCCCGCCTTGACCGCCGCAATCGCCGCGTCGAGCGTCGGCTGGAAGTTCCACAGCGCCGAGGCGACCACCGTTTCGGGGTAATCGGCCTGGGTGTCGATCACATTGCCGATCGCAAGGACACCCTTTTCCTTGGCCGCATCGGAGACCCCAAACCGCTCCGCATAGAGCAGATCGGCGCCCGCCTCGATCATCGCATAAGCGGTTTCCTTGGCCTTCGGCGGGTCGAACCACGAGCCGATGAAGCTCACCTGGAAGGTGGCATCGGGGCGGGTTTCCTTCACGCCCGCCATGAACGCATGCATCAGCCGGTTCACCTCGGGGATCGGGAAGCCGCCGACCATGCCGATATTGCCCGTCTTGGTCATCGCGCCGGCGATGATGCCGCTCAGATAGGAGGCGTCCTGGATGTAATTGTCGAAGACCGAGAGATTGGCCAGCGCCGCATCGGGCGCGAAGGAGGAGCCCATCAGGAACGCCACCTCGGGGTATTCGGCGGCGACCTCGCGCGCCTCCTGCTCGGCGCCGAAAATCTCGCCCACGATCAGCTTGTAGCCGCTCTCGGCATATTCGCGCATCACGCGCGGGTAATCGGTATTGGCGGTGTTTTCCGAATAGGTGTAGTCGATCTCGCCGCGCTCCTTGGCCGCCATCGCCGCGACATGGATGCGCGAAACCCATTGCTGCTCGACCGGGACGGTATAGATCCCCGCGACCTTGAGCACCTCGCCCTCGGCCCGCGCACGCCCCGCGCCGAGGCCGGTCAGCGCCGCCACCGCGAGCGAGCTTTGCAGGAATGCGCGCCGCGAGGGCGCAAACGAGCGGGTCAGATCAGCAGCCATGGGGTCCTCCTCAGGGGATGTAAAGCGACCGGGGTCGGGATTCGACCGAATGGAAAAACTTTCGCCCCCCTCCGGTCAAGGCCCGCGCCGCAAGGCCCGACCGGGGCCGGAGCCGCGCGCAAACTCTCCACCCAGATCGCCGCTTTTGCAAGCACCATGGCGCGTATTTGGGCACAAACCCGCGCGACCCGGCGTCGCGGGGCTCAGTCGAGCCGCTCGATCGCCATCGCCGTGGCCTCGCCGCCGCCGATGCACAGGCTCGCCACCCCGCGCCGCAAGCCCCGATCGGCGAGCGCGCCCAGAAGCGTCACCAGCACCCGCGCCCCCGAGGCGCCGATCGGATGGCCAAGCGCACAGGCCCCGCCATTGACATTGACGCGGGCCGGATCAAGCCCGAGCGCGCGCGTGGCCGCCATCGCAACAACCGCGAAAGCCTCATTGATTTCAAAGAGATCCACGTCGTTCTTCGACCAGCCGACGCGCGCCAGAAGCCGCTCCATCGCGCCGATCGGTGCGGTCGGGAATCGCGCCGGCGCATCGGCGAAACTCGCATGCCCCACGATCCGCGCAAGCGGCCTGAGCCCCCGCGCCTCGGCCTCGGAAGCGCGCATCAAGATCAGCGCCGCCGCCCCGTCCGAGATCGAGGAGCTGTTCGCCGCCGTCACCGTGCCCCCCGCCCGGAAGGCGGGCTTGAGCTGCGGGATCTTCTCGGGCCGCGCGAGCCCGGGCTGCTCGTCGATCGCCACCTCGACCGCGCCCGCCCGCCCCGAAACCGCCACCGGCGCGATCTCGGCCCGAAACCGCCCCTCGGCGATCGCGGCCTGCGCGCGCGCCAGAGACTGCAGCGCAAACGCATCCTGATCCTCGCGCGAAAAGCCGAATTCCTCGGCGCAATCCTCGGCGAAGGTGCCCATCAGGCGGCCCTTGTCATAGGCGTCCTCGAGCCCATCGAGGAACATGTGATCGAGCACCGCCCCATGCCCCATCCGCAGCCCGGCCCGCGCTTTCGGCAAAAGATAGGGCGCGTTCGACATGCTCTCCATGCCCCCCGCGACCACCACCCGCGCCGAACCCGCCGCGATCAGATCGGCGCCGAACATCGCCGCCTTCATCCCCGAGCCGCACATCTTGTTGACGGTCGTCGCCCCCGCCCCAAGCGGTAGCCCCGCCCCGAGCGCGGCCTGCCGCGCCGGCGCCTGGCCCTGGCCCGCGGGCAGAACGCAGCCCATCACCACCTCCTCGACCGCCTCGGCCGCGAGCCCCGCCCCCATCGGCCCCGCGCCAAGCGCGCCATGGATCGCCACCGCGCCAAGCTCGGCCGCCGCAAGCGCCCCGAGCGCGCCCTGAAAGCCCCCCATCGGCGTGCGCGCCGCCCCCACGATCACCACCGGATCCATCTCGCCCCCGCTCATTTCGGCGCCATCCGAAGCGCCCCGTCGAGCCGGATCACTTCGCCGTTAAGCATCTGATTTTCCATGATATGCCGCACGAGCGCCGCATATTCCGCCGCCCGCCCGAGCCGCGAGGGGAAGGGCACCGAGGCGCCAAGCGAGGCCTGCACCTCCGCCGGCAGCCCGGCCATCATCGGCGTCTCGAAAATCCCCGGCGCGATGGTCATCACCCGGATCCCCGAGCGCGCAAGCTCGCGCGCGGCGGGCAGCGTCAGCGCCGCCACCCCGCCCTTCGAGGCCGCATAGGCCGCCTGGCCGATCTGGCCATCGAACGCCGCGATCGAGGCGGTGTTGATGATCACCCCGCGCTCGCCGCCCGGGCCCGGCGCATTCCCCGCCATCTGCGCCGCAGCAAGGCGCAACATGTTGAAAGTGCCCGTCAAATTCACCGCGATCGCGCGCGCGAACCGCTCGAGATCATGCGGCCCCTCGCGCCCCACGATCTTCTCGCCCGGCGCGATCCCGGCGCAATTGACCAGCCCGTCGAGCCGCCCGAAGGCCTCCACCGCCGCCGCAATCGCCGCCGCGCCCTCGGTCGCGCTCGTCACATCGGTGCGCTGAAACCGCGCCGCCCCGCCGAGCTCGGCCGCCATCGCCGCCCCCGCCTCGGCGTTCACATCGATCAGGAGCGCGCGCCCGCCGCCCTCGACCACCATCCGCGCCACCGCCGCGCCGAGCCCCGAGCCCGCGCCGGTGATCGCGATCACGCTTTCGCTGATCTGCATCGCATCCTCCCTCAGGCCGCCCTCCCCGGCGGCGGCGTCAGATTGCACCGCAATTGACTTGCAAACAATGACATCCCGGCTCCAATATCGTGAGCGAGACTGTCACCCCGGAGACAAGATGCTCCCCCGCCGCACCATCGCCCCCGGTTTTGTCGAGGATGCGCTCGCCGCGCTGATCGCGGCCGGCGGCGCGCCCGAGGCCGTGCTCGGCCCGCTCGGCCTCACCGCCCCGGTGAGCCATCCGATCTCGCATGAGCTTTACGGGCGGCTCTGGCGGCGGATCGCGCGGGCGATCGGCTGCGAATTCTTCGGCCTTGGCGCGCGCCCGATGCGGCCGGGGGCCTTTGCGCTGATGGCGCAGGCCGCGCTCCATGCGCCAAGCCTCGAGGCCGCGCTGCGCCGGATGCTCGAATTCCTGACCATCGTGCTCGATGCGCCCGCCGGGCGGCTCACCCAGGCCGAGGGCCGCGCGACGATCACCCTGAGCGGCCCCGCGCCGCGCAGCGCCTTCGCCGACCGGACCTATTGGCTGATCGTGATGGGGCTGGCGTGCTGGCTCACGGGGCGGCGGATCGCGCTCGCGCAGGTCGATTTCGCCTGCGCCGCGCCCCCCGACCGGGGCGATTACCGGCAGTTTTTCGGCGCGCCGGTGCGGTTTGAGGCGGAGGTCAGCGCGCTGGGCTTCGATGCGCGCTATCTCGCCCTCGCGCCGATCCGCTCGGAAGCCGCGCTTGGCGCCTTTCTGCGCGAGGCGCCGGGGAATTTATTGGTGCGCTACCGCCATGATCAGGGGATCTCCGGCCAGATCCGTGCGCGCCTGCGCAGCCTGCCCGCCGCGCGCTGGCCCAGCCACGAGACCGCCGCGCGCGATCTTGGCCTCTCGCCCGCGACGCTGCGCCGGCGGCTCGCGGCGGAGGGGCAGAGCTTCGCCGCGATCCGCGACGAGCTGCGCGCGCGCCGCGCCGAGGAGATGCTGCGCGACGGCGCGCTGGGGATCGCGCAGATCGCGGCCGAGCTCGGCTATAGCGAGCCGAGCGCCTTTCACCGCGCCTTTCGCGGCTGGCGCGGCACCAGCCCGGCGGCCTTCCGCGCCGCTCAGGCGCAGCAACACCCCGCCCCGCAGGAGCCCCCGAGCGCCGCCGTATCGCCATAGGTCGGAAAGCCCTTCGCCACCCAGCGCGCAAGCCCCGGGTTCATCGCCGCGACCCGCTCAAAGCCTTGATAAAGCAGGAAATACCCAGCCTTCTTCGCGCCCTCCGGGGTCTCGGCCACGGCGATGATCTGGCGGCCCTGCGGCAGCTCGCCCAGCCGCTCCTCCAGCGCCTCGAGCGGGATCGCGATCACCTTGCAGCCCGCAAACCCCACCCGCGCGACATCCGCCGCCGCGCGCAGATCGAGGAGCACCGCGCCATCGCCAAGCGCCTTGCGGCTCGAGGTCGGGCACATCTCACGAAGCTCCGGCAGTTCCTTGAAATCGTTCATATTTTCCCCCTCACGCCAGCCAGCCCCGGACCATCTCCGCCGCCGGCACCGAGCCCTTGTGCACCACCTTGCCGTCGATCACGACCGCCGGCGTCGACATCACCCCATAGCCCACGATCGCGCGCATCTCCTCGACCTTCTCGAGCGCGATCTCCGCCCCCGTCTCGGCGGCGATCTTCTCGATCAGATCGACCGTCGCGCGGCATTTCGCACAGCCTGTCCCGAGCACCTTGATATCCATGATTTATCCTTTCAGAACAGTATGTTGAAGAGATATCCAACGGCCAGAATCCCGGCCCCCACGACGCCGATGAAGACCGCGATCAGCCGCAGGCTGAGCACCTGACGCAGGATGATCATCTCGGGCAGGCTCAGCGCGATCACGCTCATCATGAAGGCCAGAACCGTGCCGAGCGCCGCGCCCTTGCCCAGGAGCGCCTCGACGATCGGGATCACCCCCGCGGCATTCGTGTACATCGGGATCCCGAGCGCGACCGCCGCCGGCACGCTCCACCACGCCTCGGCGCCCATGATCCGCACCATCAGCCCCTCGGGCACATAGCCGTGGATCAGCGCGCCCATCGCGATGCCGAGGATCACCCAGATCCAGACGCGGCCGAAGATCTCGCCAAGTGCCGTGAGCCCGGCGCGGTAGCGCGCCACGAGCGGCATCGCCGCGACCTCGGCCTCGGCGGGCGCGGTGGCGAGGAGATCGCGCACCCAGGGCTGCAACCAGCCCTCGAGCCCGAGCCGCCCGATCACCCAGCCCGCGACCATCGCAAGCCCGAGCCCGAAGCCGAAATAGACCGCCGCCACCTGCCAGCCGACGAGGCCAAAGAGCAGCACCAGCGCCACCTCATTGACCATCGGCGCCGCGATCAGGAAGGAGAAGGTCACGCCCAGCGGCACCCCGGCCGAGACGAGCCCGATGAAGAGCGGCACCGCCGAGCAGGAGCAAAACGGCGTCACCACGCCCAACAGCGCGGCAAGGACATTGCCCACCCCCGCGCGCCGCCCCGCCAGCAGCGCGCGCGTGCGCTCGGGCGCGAAGAAGCTGCGCAGCACGCCCATCGCAAAGACGATGAGCCCAAGCAGCATCAGAACCTTCGGCACGTCATAGAAGAAGAAGGCGAGCGCCGAACCGGCGGGGCTTGCCGGGTCGAGCGGCGTCAGGCGGACGAGCGCGGCCGAAAGCGCGGGGAGCTCGCGATAGAGCGCGACCCAGCCCACAAGGCCGGCCGCGAGCGCGAGGCTCCACAGCCAGGGGTTTTCGCGGGGTGGATTTTCATGGGAAATCAAGCTCATGCGAGGGCCTCCTCATGGTTCGCCGCCGCCAGAACCGCCTCGAGGATCGCGCGCGCGGGCAGCGCGAGATCGGGGTTCAGCCGGTAGCGCACCCATTGCGCATCGCGCCGGTCGATGACGAGGCCGGCGGCCTTGAGCACCTGCATGTGGCGCGACATCCGGCTTTGCGTGGCCCCGAGCCGCGCCATCAGCTCGCACACGCAATGCTCGCCGCCATCGGCCAGAAGCCGCAGCGCGCCGAGGCGGGTCGGTTCGGCAAGGGCGGTGAGCAGATCAAGCGGCAAGGTGCGGCCTCGCGCATATGCGGTCAGGCGCATGTTCTGCCCGGGCGCGAGTCGGTGCAAGCGCGCCCTGCCCCCCGTGACCACGCGCCGCAGCCCTGTCGAAAAGCCGTTACAAAACCTTCATTGGCCGGCGCGCCGAATTTTGAGTATTCCAGAATCATGGAACTCAATGACGCCATAAAACCCCTCGCCGCGCTGGCCCATCCGGGCCGGCTTGCGCTCTTTCGGATGCTCTTGCGCCTCGCGCCGCAGGGCGGGCGCCCGCGCGAGATGGCGCTGGCGATGGGGCTGCCGCACAACACGCTCTCGCATCATCTGGCCGATCTCGAGGCCGCCGGGCTGATCTCCCATGCCCGGGTCGGGCGCGGCCGGCTCTACCGGGTCGAGCCCGCGCGGGTGGCCGAGCTCTTTGACTATCTCAGCCTCGATTGCGCGCGCGGGCGCGCGGGCCTCGCCCCCGCCGCGCCGCCCGCGCGCGCGCCGCGGGTGGTCTATTTCCTCTGCTCGGGCAATTCGGCGCGCTCGATCTTGGCCGAGGCGCTGATGGCGGCGCGGGCGCCGGGGATGGCGGCCTATTCGGCGGGCACGCGGCCGGCGCGCGCGGTGCATCCGCTGGCGCTGGCCGAGCTCGCCGCGCGGGGCCTTGCGGCCCCCGGCCACCGCCCGCAAGGCCTCACCGCGCTCGCCAAGGCGCCGCCCCCCGATCTCGTGCTCACGCTCTGCGATCAGGCCGCTTTCGAGGAGTGCCCGCAATGGCCCGGCGCGCCGCTGGCCGCGCATTGGGGCCTGCCCGACCCCGTGCGCGCGGCCAGCCCGGAGGCCTTTTCGCAAGCCTTTTCAACGCTCAACGCGCGGATCACCGCGCTTTCCACCCTCCCCCCCGATCTCGACCGCGCGGGCCTTCAGGCCGCGCTCGACCGGATCGGCCTTGACCAGATGGAGTGCTGACATGACCCGCATCGCGCTGAACGGCCTTGGCCGGATGGGCAAACTCGCCCTGCGCCGCCTCTTCAACCTCGGCCTCGGCGGCCATATCGTGCTGATCAACGAACCCGCGGGCACGCCCG
Source organism: Rhodobacter xanthinilyticus (assembly GCF_001856665.1). Classification (NCBI taxonomy): domain Bacteria; kingdom Pseudomonadati; phylum Pseudomonadota; class Alphaproteobacteria; order Rhodobacterales; genus Rhodobacter; species Rhodobacter xanthinilyticus. The sequence goes on from NZ_CP017781.1 coordinate 1,991,944, forward strand.
AACAGCTCGCGCTCCTGATGGAATTCGACAGCGCGCAGGGCCGCTGGCAGAGCGTCGGCCATGGCCCCGGCGCGCTCACCCTCGGCGGGCGCGAGATCGCGCTGACCCAGGCCCGCACGATCGAGGATCTGCCGCTCGCCGCGATGGGGGTCGATCTGGTGATCGACTGCACCGGCGTCTTCAAGACGCCCGAGAAGATCGCCCCCTATTTCGCGGCGGGCGTCGCGCGGGTCGTCGTCTCGGCGCCGGTCAAGGGCGAGGGCGTCGCCAATCTCGTCTATGGCGTGAACCACGCCAGCTATGACCCCGACCGCCACCCGATCGTGACCGCGGCGAGCTGCACGACGAACTGCCTCGCGCCGATGGTCAAGGTGGTGCTCGAGAGCTTCGGGATCCGTCATGCCTCCTTCACCACGATCCATGACGTGACCAACACCCAGACGATCATCGACCGCCCCGCCAAGGACATGCGCCGCGCGCGCTCGGCCTTGATGAACCTGATCCCGACGACGACGGGCTCGGCCAGCGCGATCACCCAGATCTTCCCCGAGCTCACCGGGCGGATCGCGGGCCATGCGGTGCGGGTGCCGCTCGTGAATGCCTCGCTCACCGATGCGACCTTCGAGCTGGCGCGCGAGACCACGGTGGCGGAGGCGAATGCCGCGCTCAAGGCCGCGGCCGAGGGGCCGCTCGCGGGGATCCTGGGCTATGAGACGCGCCCGCTGGTCTCCTGCGATTATCTGGGCGATGCGCGCTCGGGCGTGATCGACGCGGGCGCGACGCTCGTCACCGCGGGCACCCAGCTCAAGCTCTACGCCTGGTATGACAATGAATGGGGCTATGCCTGCCGGCTCGTCGATGTGGCGCGGCTGGTCGGGGGGCTCGCGTGAGCGGGCCGTTGCGCGCCTATGGGGCGGTGACGGCGGCTTATTGGGGCTTCATGCTGACCGATGGCGCGCTCCGGATGCTGGTTTTGTTGCATTTCAACGGCTTGGGCTTCTCGGCGCTGACGCTCGCGTGGCTCTTTCTGCTCTATGAAATCGCCGGGGTGGTGACCAATCTCGCCGCGGGCTGGATCGCGGCGCGCTTTGGGCTCGCGAGCACGCTTTACGGCGGGCTCGCGCTCCAGATCCTCGCGCTCGGCGCGCTGGCGCAGCTCGATCCGGCCTGGGGGGTGGGCGCCTCGGTCGTCTTCGTGATGGTCGTGCAGGGGCTCTCGGGCGTGGCCAAGGATCTCGCCAAGATGTCGGCGAAATCGGCGGTGAAGCTCCTGGCGCCGGCGGCCGAGGGGGCGCTCTTCCGGCTCGTCGCGGCGCTCACCGGCTCGAAGAACGCGGTCAAGGGGCTCGGGTTTTTCCTCGGCGCGGCGCTGCTCGGGCTGATCGGCTTCCGGCCCGCGCTCTGGGTCATGGCGGCGGGGCTGGCGCTCATTCTCGGCGCGATCGTGGCGTTTTTGCCGCCCGGGCTGCCGGCGGGCAAGAAGGGGGCGAAGGTCTCCGCCATTTTCTCGCGCGATGCGCGGGTGAACGGGCTGTCGCTGGCGCGGTTCTTTCTGTTCGGGGCGCGCGATACCTGGTTCGTGGTCGGTATCCCGATCTATTTCAGCGCGCTGTTTGACGATGGCACGCCGGAGGGCGGGCGCGCGGCCTTCTTCCTCGTCGGCGGGTTCATGGCGCTGTGGATCATCGGCTATGGCGCGGTGCAGGCCTTCGCGCCGCGCCTCCTTGGCGCCGCGCGCCGCTCGGAGGCCGATCTCGAGGGCGCCGCGCGGCACTGGGCGGGCGCGCTCGTGCCGATCCCTCTGGCGCTCGCGCTCGCGGTGGCGCTCGCCCCCGCCCCGGCGCCCTGGCTCACCGCCACGCTCATTGCGGGGCTCTTGCTCTTCGGCGCGGTCTTCGCGGTCAATTCCTCGCTCCACAGCTATCTGATCCTCGCTTTCGCGGGGGCCGAGCGGGTGAGCCTCGATGTGGGGTTTTACTACATGGCCAATGCCGCGGGGCGGCTTGCGGGCACGGCGCTCTCGGGGCTGAGCTATCAGCTCGGCGGCCTGCCGGCTTGCCTCGCCACGGCGGGGGCGATGGCGGCGGCGAGCTGGCTCGCCGCGCGCCGGCTGGGGCGGATCCCCCGCCCCGAGGGGGCTCAGTAGAACACGAAGCTGCGCATCGAGACCGAGGCGATATCGATCGAGTCATTCATGAAGAGAAGCTCGTCGCCCGCCTCGGCCGCCCCCGCCACGGTGAGCGCCGGCAGATAGTGATCGGGCGTCGGATGGGCGAGATCAAAGAGCGCTCCCATCCCGCGCCGGTCGGCCAAGGCCTTGAAATCACGCGCCTCGAGCCGCTCGGCAAAGCCCTGATCGAACTCGATCGCCCAATCCCAGGGGCTCCCCGCCCGCATCCGGCGCAGGTTGTGCACGACATTGCCCGAGCCGAGGATCAAGATCCCCCGCCGACGCAGATCCTTGATCGCGGCGCCGATCTCGAGCTGCCAGTCGAGATCGCGCGACATGTCGATCGAGAGCTGGAAGACCGGCACATCGGCCTCGGGGAAGAGCCATTTCAGCACCGACCAGGCGCCGTGATCGAGGCCCCAGCGGTCATCGCCCTCGGCATGGTGCGAGGCGAGGATCGTCTCGACCTCGCGGGCGATGTCGGGCGCGCCCGGGGCGGGGTATTGCTGCTCGTAAAGCGCCTCGGGGAAGCCGTAGAAATCATGGATCGTGCGCGGCAGGCGCGAGACATCGACGAGCGTGGTGCCGCGGCTCATCCAATGCGCCGAGACGACGAGGATCGCCTGCGGGCGCGGCAGCGCGCGGCCGAGCGCGGCCCAATTGCGGGCGTAATCGGTCTCGACGATGGCGTTCATCGGGCTGCCATGGCCGAGGAAGACGAGCGGCATCCGCTCGGTGGTCTTGAAGCGGTCGCGCAGGCTTTGCAGGGCGGAAGCGAGGCTCATGATCGTTCCTTTCAGACGGGCGACGAGGCGCCCAAAGAGGGGACCCGGTGCGGCACGCTGGCCGCGGGGCATGGGAGAGATATGGCCCAGCCCGTTTCAGAATGAAACAGCGCTACTCGCGAATGACTTTCCCCGATTTGTTCGCAATCACGCCTCGACCAGCCGCGCCTCGATCAGCTTGACCATCACCCACAGCGCGTTGTTGGCCGGCGCCGGGAGCCCCAAGGCGGCCGCGCGGCGCACGATCTCGCCGTTGAGATAATCGATCTCGCTCGGGCGCCCGCGCATAAGGTCCTGCGCGGTCGAGGAAAACTGCCCCTCCATCTGCACCGCGACCGCGTGGATCACCTCCCAGAGCGTCTCGGGCAGAACGATCCCCTCGGCGGCCGCCACCGCCACGCATTCGCCCATCACATCGCGCATCAACTGCTCGACCCCGGGCTGCGGCCAGATCCGCCCATAGGGCAGCCGCGCCACCGCCGAGATCGCGTTGAAGGCGCAGTTGACGGTGAATTTCGTCCACATGACCACCGCCGCCTCGGCCGAGACCTCGACCGCGACCCCCGCCGCCGCGAGCCGCGCCGCCGCCGCCTCGGCGCCCGGCGCCTGCGCCAGGATCAGCTCGCCCCGGCCGTTGTGGCGCATATGCCCCGGCCCCGCCATTTCCGCCGCCACATAGACCACCACCGGCACCACCGGCCGCCCGAGCACCGCCGAAAGCCGCTCGGCATTGCTGACCCCGTTTTGCAAGCTCAGCACGACCGCGCCGGGCGCCAGATGCGGCGCGATCGCGCGCCCCGCCGCCTCGGTATCGCCCGATTTGACCGCGAAGAGCACCAGATCCGCCCCCGCCACCGCGCCCGGGTCCAGGCTCGCCTCAAGCGCGACCGCGTGCGTCTCACCGCCCGTCTCGAAGATCAGCCCGCGCGCCGCCACCGCCTCGACCAGCGCCGGCCGCCCGATCAGCGTGACCGCCTCGCCCGCCTGCGCAAGTTTCGCCCCGTAATAGCAGCCGACCGCCCCCGCGCCCATCACCGCAACCTTGCCCGCCATCGCGCCCTCCTGTGTCTGGGCGGAAATCTAGCCGCCCCGCCCCGCCCCCGCCAGCCCGGCGCCGCGACAAAACGCCCGGGCCGAAAATTGTGAAGGGCATTCTTGACTATTTCAGTTGAAGCGCCGCGCGAAAGGGTGCAGTTTGCCCGCAATTTCCGAGCGCTTTACTCGGAAACCGCAAGCGAGGATGCCATGCGAACCGACCAAACTGCGCCCCAAACCTGTGCCCTGAGCCTCGCCGAGGCGCGCAAGGGCTTTCGCGGGCGGCTGGTGAGCCTTCTGCCGCTCAAGGCGATGGGCCGGCTCGACCCGGAGGAACTCGAGCGGCGGCTGATCGAGCTCGGCTTCATCGAGGGCGTCGAGCTCGAGGTGCTCCATGAGGCGCCCTTTGGCGGCGACCCGATCGCGGTGCGGGTGGGCTCGGCCACGGTGGCCCTGCGCCGCCGCGATGCCATGGCAATTCTGGCGGAATAACAATGGCTTCCAAGGATGCGGCGGCGGAGCTCCAGATCGCTCTGGTGGGGGCGCCGAACTGCGGCAAGACCTCGCTGTTCAACGCGCTGACCGGCGCGAACCAGCGGGTGGGCAATTATTCGGGCGTCACGGTCGAGCGCAAGATCGGCCGCACCCGCACGCCGGCGGGCTTTGCGCTCGCGGTGATCGACCTGCCCGGCACCCATAGCCTGCGCGCGCGCTCGCCCGATGAGGCGGTCACCCGCGAGGTGGTGCTCGGCCAGCGCGCCGATACCGCCCCGCCCGATCTGATCGTGATGGTGGCCGATGCGACCAACCTGCGCGGCGCGCTGCGCCTCGTGCAGGAGCTCAAAGCGACCGGCCGGCCGATCCTTTTCGTGCTCAACATGATCGACATCGCCCGCCACCGCGGCATCCGGATCGACGAGGCGCGGCTTGCGGCCGAGCTCGGCCTGCCGGTCGTGGCCTCGACGGCGGTGCGCCGGGGCGGGATGGAGGCGCTCTGGACGCGGCTCGACGAGATGATCGGCGCGGGGCTGCCGGCGCCGCGCCCGGGCGCCTGGGCCGAGCCGAGCGCGACGAGCTTGCGCGCGTTGCAGCGCGAGGCCGACCGGGTGCTCGCCGCCGCCGTCACCGCGCCGCCGCGCCCGCGCACCCTGACCGGGCGGGTCGATGGCTGGCTCCTGCACCCGGTCTTCGGGCCGATCTTCCTGCTCGCGCTGCTCTTTGCGATGTTCCAGGCGGTCTTTGCCGGCGCCGCGCCCGCGATGGAGCTGATCGACGCGGGCTTTGGCCTCGCGGGGGAGCTCGTCACGCGGGTCGTGCCCGACGGGCTGTTGCGCTCCTTCCTCGTCGACGGGATCATCGGCGGCGTCGGCTCGGTGATCATCTTCCTGCCGCAGATCCTGATCCTGTTCCTGTTCATCCTGCTCCTCGAAGACCTCGGCTACATGGCGCGCGCGGCCTTCCTGATGGACCGGATCATGGGCGCGGCGGGGCTGCACGGGCGCGCCTTCATCCCGCTTCTGTCGAGCTTTGCCTGCGCGATCCCGGGGATCATGGCGGCGCGGGTGATCGGCGACCGGCGCGACCGGCTCACCACGATCCTGATCGCGCCGCTGATGACCTGTTCGGCGCGGATCCCGGTCTATACGCTGATCATCTCGGCCTTCGTGCCGCAAAAGACGGTGCTCGGCGGGCTCGGGCTGCAAGGCCTTGTGATGTTTGGCCTTTACGCCGCGGGGATCATCAGCGCGCTCGGCGTCTCGCTCGCCGCGCGGCTCTTGTTCCGGCGCCACGAGGCCGCAGCGCCGCTGATGCTCGACCTGCCCGATTACAAGCTGCCGCGGCTGAAGGGGGTGGCGCTCGGGCTGTGGCAACGCGCCTGGGCCTTCCTGCGCCGCGCGGGCACGACGATTTTCCTCGCGATGGTGGTGATCTGGCTGCTCGCGACCTTCCCGCTGCCGCCCGAGGGCCATACCGGCCCCGCGATCGAGACGAGCTTTGCCGCGCAGATCGGCCATCTCGCCGCGCCGCTCCTCGCGCCGATCGGCTTCAACTGGCAGATCGCGGTGGCGCTGGTGCCGGGCATGGCCGCGCGCGAGATCGCGGTGGCGGCGCTGGCCACGGTCTACGCGGTCGCGGGCACCGAAGCCTCGGTCGCGATGGCGCTCTCGTCACAGTGGAGCCTCGCCACCGCGCTCGCCTTCCTCGCCTGGTATGTCTTCGCGCCGCAATGCATCTCGACGCTCGCGGTGATCAAACGCGAGACCGGCGGGGCGCGCTGGATGTGGGTGGCGCTTGGCTACATGTTCGCGCTGGCCTATCTCGCGGCCTTCCTCACCTATCACATCGCGCGCGCCTTCGGGGCATGAGCCCTCAGGAGGCGTAGCGGTATTCGGGCTCCGCCCGGCCGCCGCCCTCGGTGGTGAAGACCGAGGTCTCGCGCACCAGATCCTGCGTCTGATCGCGCAGCGTGGTCACCGCGGCCGAGGTCTCCTCGAACATCGCGGCGTTTTGCTGGGTGACCTGATCGAGATGGTTCATCGCGGTGTTGATCTCGGCCAGCCCCACCGATTGCTCGGATGCGGAATTGGCGATCTCATGCACGAGATCGGCCACCGTGCGCACCAGCGTGTCGATCTCGGAAAGCTCGCGCCCGGAGCGATCGACGAGCGACACCCCGTCGCGCACCTGTTTCTCCGAGGTCGCGATCAGCTCGGCGATCTCGCGCGCAGCCTCCGACGAGCGCTGCGCAAGCGCGCGCACCTCCGAGGCGACCACCGCAAAGCCGCGCCCGGTCTCGCCGGCCCGCGCCGCCTCGACGCCGGCGTTGAGCGCGAGCAGATTGGTCTGGAAGGCGATATCATCGATCACCGAGGTGATCTTCGAGATCTGCCCCGAGCTCGCCGCGATCGCATTCATCGCCGTGATCGCCTGATCGACGACCTGCCGCCCGGCGCTCGAGCGCTCGCGCGCCTGCGACACCGCGCCGGCCGCCTCGCGCGCCCCCGCGGTCGCCGAGGCCACCGAGGAGGTCAGCTCATTGAGCGCGGCCGCGGTTTCCTCGAGCGAGGCCGCCTGCGTCTCGGTGCGCCGGCCCAGCTCGAGCGAGGTCTGCTGGATCGTCGAGACCTCGCCCTGAATCGCATCGGCCGCGCCGAGGATCGCGCCGATCAGCCCCGCCATCCGCTCCACCGCGCCGTTGTAATCGCCCCGCAGCGTCTCGAGCTCGCCCGGCATCTTCTGGCTCAGCCGATGCACGAGATCCCCGCTCGCCAGCTCGCCCACCGCCGCCTGGAATTGCTGCACGGCGCGTTTGCGCGCGGTGATGTCGGTGGCGAATTTCACCACCATGTAGGGCCGCCCGCGCGCGTCGAGGATCGGGTTATAGGTCGCCTGGATCCAGATTTCGCCGCCGGATTTGGTCACCCGGCAATATTCGGCTTCCTGATACTGGCCCGCGGCGAGCTGCTCCCAGAGCCTGGCATAGGCGGGCGTGCCGCGCTCGCCCGGGCGCGCGAAGATCGAATGATGCTTGCCGACCACCTCGGAAAGTTCATAACCGAGCGCCGAGAGAAAATTATCGTTCGCAGTCAGGATCTTGCCGGACAGATCAAATTCGATCACCGCCTGCGCACGATCGAGCGCGGCAAGCTGGCCGCGGGCATCGAGCGCGCGCAGCTTTTGCGCGGTGATGTCGGAGGCGAATTTCACCACGCTCGCGACCGAGCCATCGGGCGCGAAGACCGGGTTGTAGGAGGCCTGGATCCAGACCTCGCGCCCGCCCTTGCCGATCCGCAGGAACTCGCCCGCGCGGAACTTGCCGGCGCGCAGATCGGCCCAGAATTGCTGATAGGCGGGCTGGCCGATCTCATCGGCGGGCATGAACATGCGGTGCATCTGGCCGACGATCTCGGATTTCTCATAGCCGAGCGTCTTGAGAAACGCCTCGTTGGCGTCGAGAACCTTGCCCTCGGGGGTGAATTCGATCACCGCATTCGAGCGGTTGATCGCCTCGGTCCAGCCCTTCGCGCGCAACGCCTCGCGGGTTTTCGCGGTGACATCGGCGGCGAATTTGACCACGCCGGTCACCGCGCCTGCGGCATCGGTCATCGGCACATAGGAGGCCTCGATGAAGACCATCTCGCCATCCTTGCGGCGGCGCGCGAAGGTCGCGGATTGGGTCTTGCCCGCGCGCAGCGCCTCCCAGAAGGCGCGATACTCCGCCCGCTCGGTCTCGCCCGGGCGCAGGAACATCGCATGTTTCTGCCCGACGATCTCCGCCAGATCATAGCCGAGCGCCGCGCAGAAATTCGTATTGGCGTCGAGGATCGTGCCCTGAGGATCGAACCAGATCATCGCCAGCGCGGTGTTGGCGGCGGCGAGCGTGGCGGGATCGCGGGGGGTGATGGCGGCGGAACGGCGATTGAAAAACATGGAGCACCTCGACTTGGATGCCCGCAACCCTGCCCCCAAACCCTTAAACAATGATTTTCGACAAGCCGGATTGCCTAGAATTGTTGCGATTGGTTGACGGATTGCAAAGAGGATTTGCTTCAAATCCACCAAATCACAGGCGCAAACCCGGCGATCGGCGCCGCAGCGCCCCCGTTACCGGGGGTCATATTGAGGGAAATGGCGCACCCAAAGGGATTCGAACCCCTGGCCTCTGCCTTCGGAGGACTATGCCAGCCCATTTGTTCACCTTTCATTTGCCCAAATCTCCTTGTTTTGTTCTGGTTCCGTAGACTTCGAAACAAGTCAAGCTGCACGAGCGTGCAGTTTCACCGTCTCCGCTCCATCGCCTCGACCGCCGTCGCCTGATAGTCTGGGTGGTGGTGGCCGTAGGTTCGCTCGAGGGTTTCCATGCTCACCCCGAAGTACCCGGCGACGTCCCACTTCTGGGCGCCGTTCTGCATCGCCCACGTGATCGCGGTGTGCCGGAGGGTGTGGGGAGTGACGTCCGCCAGCCCAGCCTCGCGGCAGGCGCGCCGCCAGGCGGTCTTGATGTCGCCGATGCGCGCTCCCCCTTCCGAGACCACGTGACGGCTTCCTGCGCCCGCCCAGCGCCGCAGGTGAGCCAAGAGCCGCTGAGGAATGCGTGCTGTCGTCTGGCGCTTCTTTGTCTCGCGCTGCGCGTTGCCGCGCCGATGCATGAGGCCGCGCTCGAGGTCGACCCAGCCGCCCGTTGTGTTGGGATGGTATTGCAGGCCGAGGATGGCTGTCTTGCGGGTGCCGGTGTAGAGGCCGACGAGGATGAACCGAGCCAGATGCTTCGAGTGCGGATTCCGCCAAGCCGCGCGCAGGAGGCGCGCTGCCTCTTTCTCGGTGAGCCATCGATCCTTGGAGGGAGGCCTATCAGGCAGCGCCACACCCGGAACCGACAGAAGGTGCCCTTCCCTGTGGCAGTACTGCAGCGCCGCGCGCAGCACGCCCAGCTCGCGCCGGATCGTGCCGGGCGAGACCGGGAGCCATTCGAGAACTTCCTTCGTCTCGGGATCCCGCTTGCCCGGCTTCACCCGGGTGTTGCCGTAGCGGCGGCAGGTCGCGCCGGTCACCGCAGAAACCTTCAAGCCTCCGAAGAAGCGATCGAGGGGGAGGATCGCGCAGGCGATGCGCACCGGATCAGCGACGTGCGGAGCGTGCTCGGTGCCGTAGATGGACAAGCCGCCCACCGTCATTTCTTCCGCTGCAGCGGGACCAGTTGGCCTTCCGCGCGTGGCGATGTAGTTGGCGAGCGCGATTTCAGCATCTCTGCGACTTCGCGTGCCGGTCGATATGTCGTGGCGGCCGGTATCGCGGATGTACCAGATACCTGTCTTCCGCTGGTGCAGGCGGGCTCCCTTGGCTTTTTGCGGCATGCTTCGATCAACTCCGGGTAAGAGGCCCGCTCGATGCGCAGAGCGCACCCCATTCGGACGAGCAGGCCATGTGTTTCAGCTGCATTCCGAAGGGACATCTTCGGAACACCCAATTCATGCGCGGCTTCGTCCAATGTGGCTAGCGGTCTGTCTTGCATCGCAAACCCGTCCTGGTGGAGTGCCGCGCTGGGCGTTCGGGCGCATCATCCTCGCATCGAGGCCCAGCGCGGCTGAGTGCACCGTCACGCGTCGGAGTGATGCGCCGATGCTGCGGGTGTTATTCGCCACCGCCCGCTGGGCTCCGCAGCCCGAGAGAACTGCTGGTGTCACCGGGCGGGATGCCTTTCCGCCCGGTGATTCAGGATCAGGCGCCGGGGTTACGGAACCAAGCCGCCGTCTCGATGAACTTGGCGTCGACCGCCCAGACGAGGCGGTACTGCATCCCGAGGGTTTCCCAGGCAGGCCGGGACTCGACCCGAGGCGCGCTCTGGCCGGTCAGGAAGGCATGGGCGAGGCCGTCGTGCAGCGCAGGGTTCCCGATCAGGTACCATGCGCCATCGTCCGCGAGGCCGGGCTCCACGATGATCTCGAGCTTGCCCGAGAAGGGGTTCGCGTCCGAGAACTTCGTCGCCTGGATTTCGGCCACCACCTGTTGCGCCACCGTCTCGAGCTCTGCCGGGACCACCAGCGCCCAAGGCTCGATCGCGTAGAGCTCACCCTGTAGCCCCTTGGCCTTGCGCAGTGCCACACGCGCCTCGGAGAGGCTGGTGACACTCAGCGCGGCCCCGGTGCTGGTCGTGTTGCCGTGCGAGGTGTGGAACATCGGCTGTCCATCGGCCATCGTCTGCCCAGCGCCCGCGTTCGCCTCGAGGGGTTCCAGGAGTACCCGCCGCAGCCGCTCGACCGCGCCGCGAACCATCCGCTCCGATGCCTGCTGCATCAGCCCGGTCGGATCATTGACCAGCGCGGTGTTGGTCAGGTTGAAGCCCGCGCCGAAGTCACGCGGCGTCGGCAGCGCTTCGCCCTTCTCGTCCATGGTGACGAACTCGATCTCGCCGGCCTCGGCGATCTCTTGCGGCATGCCCGATGCCGACAGGGTCAGAGCTTTGCCCTGGTGATACGTGTCGCGCGGGATTTCCCGCGAGGCCCGTGCCAGATCAGGGACACGCTGGGCGAACTGCCGGGCAACCACGTTCGACATGGCGTCGGCGGTGATCATCGCGAAGTCGCTTGCGGTGTGGGTGCCGCTACTCATCAGGCGCGCTGCCTGAGTGCGGCTGGAAACACGCTCCCCGCGCCCTTCGCAGATCGCCATGATGATGTCGCCCCAGTCACCGGCAAGGTCGCGTCCGAGGGTGGGAGTGTGGCTCCGGTCAAGCCGCGCCTCCACAGCGTCACGCACACGCGCATGCAAGCCGGGCCCACTGTTCCAGTCCGTGCCCACCGTGCTGAATTCGCGCGTCGGCCCGTAGTCGCGAACGCTGGCGTCGGCGAGCATCGAGAACACCACGGTCCGAGCCGTCTGCTGGACCTTGTCGGTTTCGGGATCCTGCTCGGTATCGATTTCCGCGAGATAGTCCTTCACGGCCTTGGCAAGATCATCCGCGGCGACCTTGTTCTTCTCGGTCAGGTCGCGGATCAGCTCGAGACCCGGTGCCAGCGTCTCCATGCGCTTGATCGTCATCTGCGGCCGCGCCGCGAGGACGTCGGCCATGATCGCCGGAAGCTTCCGCTCCTGGGCGAAGAGGCGCGCTTGCGCCAAGAGCCGCGCGGGCGGCTGGATTTGGGTGGGTGCGTTCATTGCTCGCCTCCTTTGGGTTCGGACGGGACGGCCGCCCAGCCGTTTTCGCGCGCGAGGCGCTGCAAGGCCGACGGTGCGGCCGAGTGCTTCGTGTAGTCGTGTTCTGCTGGCGCTTCGGGCTTCGCATCGCCATCGAGGCCGTCCGCGAAGCCCAGCGCGATCGCCTCTTCGGCGCTGAGCCATGTTTCCTCGGCGAGCCATGCCTGGACCCGCGCCACCGGCTGACCAGAGAAGCGGCTGTAGATTTCCGCGTCGGTCCGTCCGACCTTCTCGAGCAACTCGGCTTCCTTGCGGTGGGCGTCTGCGTCACCAGCGATGATCGACCACGGGTGGTGAGCCATCCAGAACGCTGCTGGGTGCATCAGCACAGAGGCCCCACCGCAGATCAGCAGCGAGGCCGAACTCGCGGCCACGCCGCGCACCCGGAACCGCACCCGGCCATGGGCCTCCGCCTCGGCGAGGATTGCCGCGCCCTCGAAAGCATCTCCACCGGGACTGTTGACGATCACGTCGACGTCGCGGCCAGAATGCCCGGCGAGGAACTCGGCCAGCGCCAGGGCGGTGTTGCGCCCAGCGCCGATGTAGCCGGATATCCGAAAGGTGGGGCGATCCATCAGGCCGCATCCTCCGACAGCACCGCCACCGAGCCCGGAAGCAGGTCCAGACCGGCTGCGCGCGCGCGTTCGACCGCAGCCCGCCACTGGCGAGCGATCTGGACCGAGGTAATCGAAATCGGACCAACCGGTGTGGCGTGCCGCACCTCGGTCTCGTTTCCGTCCTTGTCGAGGCGCCGCCACGTCCGGTCAGGCACCGGGCGATCAAGGCGCAGCTCGGTGAGCTCGTCGCCCGTCATGGTCGCGGCACGATGGTTCACCTCGCGGCCATCGCAGCCGTCTTCGCCTTCGCGCCACGCGACAAGGTGCAGGTCCGAGACGTCGTGGCCCAGCGCCAGAGCACCGAGGAAAGCGTGAGCCGCGCGAGAGGCAAGGACGGACAGCGCCGCTGTGCGGATCGCCATCCCCTGCGCCGTCAGCGCGTCCTGCAGCTTCCACGCAAGAAGGTCGGCAGGCCCATAGGTCCGTTGCCCTGTTCCGTCAGCCTCGAAGGGGAGCATGCCAGCGCCGCGCCGCTTCTTGATCACATCGACGCTCTCGCCCGCGAAGGTCGCGAAATCGCTCAGTCGTATCCGCCCATGATCTGCCATTTTCGCGCCACCCCGTTCCCGTAAGCTATTGGAAACAAGGTAATCGCGTTCGCCACTTGCAGCGAGCCAAGCGTTGCGCGTGCTCGTCCAATTGAGCGGCGTCCGCAGCGTCCTACAGCGCGCTTTGTGCGGGTTTCATCCGCAGCGCCCTCGGTGATTCGCCTTTAAGGCATTGGGAAACGTGAGAAATTCGCGGTTTTGCAGGACACCCCATTTCGAAGGGGGCGCTGGGCATCCATTCCTTTAGCCACCTTGCGCAAATGCTGGTCAGGCTTCGCGGCGCAATTCGTTCCAGAGCGGGCTCAGCTTCTTCCTGATGACGCTGTCGCTCGGGCATTCCGCGCCGTGCGTCTGGTCCAGAAACCAATTCGACATGGCCTCGGTGAACTCCTTCAGAGTGGGCGGAACCCCGTGCTGGTGAACGTAGATCGCCACCGCGCGCCAGAAGCCGTCCCAATCGTACTTCGGTTCCGGTCCCTTCCCTGCGTGCGGGCGGCGCATCAGCTCGTGCTCGTCCTCGAACCGCCCCATCTCGGCGACGTCGATCAGCAGGTCACCTGCCGCGACCATCACGCCATCCGCAGGATCGCTCACCGTTCGCCACTCGCGCTCGCCCACCCTGCGCAGCCGCCGCAAGCGCATCGACGTCGGACCCGAGCCATCGCGCCGGAACATCGGCAGAAGGTCAGCCATGGCGACCACGACCAGCCCGGCCACTTCCTCGCTGCCCGCATGCACCGGTGGAATGCTGGTGGTGACCTCGAGGCGCTCCTGGGCAGCCCACTGCGCCACCTGATGCGGCGCAGCGATCCACCGTGCCGAGACTTCATCGATGCTGAACAGGCTCTGTCCTGGTAGCGGCATGGGCTTCGGTCCTTGTTCTGAATTCGTGACACGGTTACGAATGAGGATAGGCGCGCAAGCCGTCAACTTAAATCAGGACAGGATTCCGATGAACGCGGTGCAATGCAGGATGGCGCGGGCGGCAGTCGGCTTCGGCATTCGGGAGCTCGCCCAGCGCGCGGGTGTCGCCATCGATACCGTCGCAAGGCTCGAGCGCGGTGACACGCTGCGGCCAAGAACAGTCGAGGCGATCTGCGCGGCGCTGGAAGAAGCGGGCGTGGAATTCATCGAGGCCACCGAGACCGCGGGCGTTGGCGTCCGCCTGAAAGGAGATCGCAATGCCTGAGTGGATCCCGACGTCGCTTTCGGTCGACTGGATCGCCTTGGTGGTTTCGCTGTTGGCCATCGTGCTTTCCGTCTTCGCGCTTCGCCAGAACACGCGGTTCCGAACCGGCGATCATGCGATGGAGGCCGGGCGTCTCGCGGCCGAGATTGGCGAGCAGCTCGGCGACCTCTCGTCCCGCGTGCCGAAGGTGAAGGCAAACTGGCATGCGCTGATGGCCGCGAACGGGAACTTCCACTCGGGAGCGAGGCAGCAGCTGGACAATGAGATGGAGCAGGCTCTGGCCGATGTGACCTCGCTGCGCGCGCGCCTCGCCGATCTGTCTGGCGACTTCTAGCGGCTGGGCCCTGCCACGCTCGAGCAGCGCCTCGTGCAGCTGTGGTCACTCAAGCTGGCCGCGAACCGAGTGGAGGCTGGCATCGCCGATCGCGAAGCCAAGCACCAGCAAGGCGTCGAGGCCCGGCGCGCCGCGATCAACCGCTGACCAGAACCGGAGGAACGGATGGCAGAGCAGCAAGAAGCCGACATTTTCGAGGGGTATCTCACTCGCGAGCAGCTGGCCGAGAAGCTGGGCGTCACGAGAGACACCGTCGCGCGATGGTCGACGCAAGGGATCGGCCCCGATCTGATCAAGGTCGGTCGGAAGGTCTTTTACCACGAGGACGCGATCCGCGAGTGGCTGAAAACCCCCGTCGTTCGGAAAGGCTGACCGGCCCGAAAACCGGGTGGCAACCCGGCAACCCAAAGGTGGAAACCCAAGGGTGGAAACCCGTAAAAATCCTTTGACGCTAGAGACTTAGCGCGCTTCCGCCCCCCGCATACGTTTGGCGCGCAGGAGGAACCAAAGCCGGGGGGGGGTGGCCCGCGAGGAGTCCGCGAGAGGCGATTTCCGAGCCGCCCGCGCCCTGCTTTCCTAGCGCCGCGCCGCCCGAAACCAGCCGCGAGGCGCTTCGCGCCTGTTCTCTGGCTCCCCCCCGGTTCCGCGCGCCCCCCCTCATGCTCAGGCGTGCCCTGCAGGCTTCGCAGCCGCCAGCACCTGCGCGGGTGTCCGTGCCTCGTGCTTGGCTGGGAGACGGCCCACGGAGGCCGCTGTGGCCCGCAGGTGGGCTGCGGTGCCCTCCGGCCCGCAGATCGCCGCGAGGCGCCCCACCATGTGGCCGTGCGCGGCGCTGAGGACGTGCAGGCCCGGCAGGCCGCGCCCGACGAACTCAAGCATCAGCCGGTCGAGCTCGTGCGCCAGCTCAGCCACCAGATCGTCTTCGCTCATGCCACCGCCTCCCTTCTCGATCCCACCGCGCCGCTCGGCAGCAGGTGGCCAAGATTGTGCCTCCGGAACCGTTCGGGCGAAACCATCCCGGTCTCGAGCAACCGTGCCACGTGCACGTTCGTGATCAGGGTGGGCGGCACGTATCGGTCACCGTTCAGCCATTCGGCCCGAAGCTTCAGCGCATCGTGCTCTGACACCGGCTTCGCAGGTGCCGCGCTGGGGCGCTTGTCGTGCCGCCTGCGCTTGTCCCCGCTCTTCGCAGCCTGCTTCGCCCGCCACCGGCGCTCCATCGCCCTGTCGAGCGCCTTCGGCCCGTCAGGCGGGATCGGGTGTTCCTTCCGCGTCGCTGCCGCCACGTCGAGGATTTCTGCCTCGGTCAGCCCGAAGCGCTTCGTCCATCCGATCACGTGGTCTCTCGCGGCCCGCTCGCGCCACCAGCTCGGGAGGATGGCGTTTGGTCCGAAGCCCACCGCCCGCTTCACCCCTTCGAAAAGATCATTCGAATCCGGCGCCTCGCGCGCGTCCTCCTCCTTTAAGGGTTCTCTTACAGTGTTAGGCGGCAAAATTTGCCGTCGACTTTCCGCGCATTTTTGCCGTCGACTTTCGGCGCGCTCGGCCGAGTTATCCACAGCCTCGAAGCCGTCCTCGAACGCGAAAACGTACCGAGTCGCGGCGCGCTTGAGCCGCCCGCCCGTGCCCTTCACCCGCCGCAGGAGGCCCATCGCCTCAAGCTCGGCCAGATGGTTTCGGACGCTCCGCTCCGACATGCAGGCGTCCGTCGCGATGCGCTTGTGGGATGGGAAGCACCCGTTCTCGGGATTGTGGCGATCCGCGAGGCACAGCAGGACCGTCTTCGTCGCGGGCTTCATGTCGCGCTGCTTCATGGCCCAGTTGGTGGCTTGGTAGCTCATGCCCGCGCCCCCTCTGCCAAGGAGGCGAACACCGGTTCGAACTCGAGCAACCATCTGTCCGTGTCCGCGAACCTGATGACCTTCCCGCGCGCCTCGAGCCGGTCGAGGATCCCGTGCAGCTCGCTGACGTCGATCCCTGCTTCCTTGGCGAGCCGCTCGGGCGTCACCAGACACCCGTTGTCCGGGCAATGGCAGTCGGCGAGGTAGACCAGCACCATCCGCTCATCGAGCGGCACGTCGCAGGCCCTGACGGCCCAAAGGGTGGCTTCGTGGCTCATGCCGCCGCCCTCCCGCTGAATGCCGTCTTGGCGCTTGTGCGAGACGACGAGAGCCCATATTCTGCCGGGGTCATTTGCCCAAATGACAATCCTTGAACCCCGGTCGCGCCCTCGGCATGGCCGGGGTTTTCCTTTGTCAGGCTCCCTGTGCCGAGATGCCGATTCCGGCCTCCGAAGGCGCGAAAAAGGCCCGAATTCGGGGGAAACTGCACGATCGTGCAACTTCCGCCGAAAATCCGAGCCTCTGAAACGCCGCTAAGCGTCTGGAATTGTTTGGCGCACCCAAAGGGATTCGAACCCCTGGCCTCTGCCTTCGGAGGGCAGCGCTCTATCCAGCTGAGCTATGGGTGCCTGCGGGCGGGTATAAACGAGGCTCTCGCCCCCTGCAACGGGCAAAATCACTCAAAACGCCACGCCCGGGCCAAACCGCGCAAGGGCGTATTTATGCCAAGAAGAAGAGACCGGGAGGCGCGCAGCCCCCGGTTTCCCCCTTGCCGGGGCGCTGTTTCTTCTTGGCAAAAATACGCAAAATCCCCGGCCGGGGTCAGCAGAGCAACTCGTGGCAGAGCTCGAGCCCGCTGACCAGCGCATCGACCTCCTCGCGGGTGTTATAGAGCCCGAAGGAGGCGCGCGCGGTGGCCGAGACGCCGAGCCATTGCATCAAGGGCATCGCGCAATGGCTGCCCGCGCGCACCGCGATGCCGCGTTTGTCGAGGATCGTCGAGAGATCATGGGCATGCGCCGGCCCGTCGAGGGTCATCGAGAAAATCGCCCCCTTTTTCGGAGCATTTCCCTGGATATTCAACCAGTTGAGGCCGCGGAACCGCTCTTCGGCATAGGCGCGCAGGCTTTGTTCATGGGCCTCGATATTGGCCATGCCGAGCCCGGTGAGGTAATCGATCGCAACGCCGAGGCCCACTTGCTGGACGATGCCGGGCGTGCCCGCCTCGAAGCGCATCGGCGGCTTGGCATAGCTGACCGCCTCGCGCGTCACCGTGTCGATCATGTCGCCGCCGCCGAGGAAGGGGCGCATCTCGGCCATCCGCTCGGGGCGGATATAAAGCGCGCCCGAGCCCGAGGGGCCATAGAGTTTATGCCCGGTGATCGCGTAGAAATCGCAGCCGATCGCGGCGACATCGACGGGCATGTGGACGGCCGCCTGCGAGCCATCGACGAGGACCGGCACGCCCTTTTCATGGGCGCCCCGGGTGATCGCGGCGACATCGACAAGCGTGCCGAGCACGTTCGACATATGGGTGACGGCGACGAGTTTCGTGCGCGGCCCGATCGCCTCGAGCACCCGCGCCGGATCGAGCGCGCCATCGGCCTCGGGCTCGACCCATTTCAGCACCACCCCCTGCCGCTCGCGCAGGAAATGCCACGGCACGATATTGGCGTGATGCTCCATCACGCTCAGCACGATCTCGTCGCCGGCCTCGAGGCGCGGCGCGGCCCAGGCATAGCTGACCAGGTTGATCCCCTCGGTCGAGCCGGTGGTGAAGACGATATGCTCCTCAGAGGGCGCGTTCAGAAAGCGCGCGATCTTGCCGCGCACGCCCTCATAAGCCTCGGTCGCCACCGTCGAGAGATGATGCAAGCCGCGGTGAACATTGGCATAATCTTCCTCGTAAAAGCGCGTCATCGCGTCGATCACGGCGCGTGGCTTTTGCGCCGAGGCGCCGTTGTCGAGATAGACGAGCGCCCGCCCGTTGACCTTTTGCGCCAGAATCGGGAACTCCGCGCGGATCTGCGTCACATCATACATCGCCCAACTCCTCGCCCTCAGGCGCCCGCCCCGGCGACCGGCACCGGCACGATCCCGAGGCTGACCAGCAGCACGCCCGCAATCAGCGCGCTGACAAAAAACGTCGCGATCACCCCGAAGGCGACCGGCACCATCTCGGTGAACCCGTGCAGCGCCGCGGTGAACTGCACCAGCAGCCAAAAGAGCAGCCCCACCACCGCGAGCGACACCACCACCGAGGTGAGCGGAAAGAACACCATGATCAAGACCTGCACGATCTGCGCGACCATCAGCACGAATTCGATCCAGACCATCAGCAAAAGCGCATCCGCATAGCGCCCGCGCCCGCCAAACCAGCCCCCCACCAGCACCATCGCAAAGGCGCCGTAGAGGATCAAGACGCCCTGCACCACCGCCATCGGCAAGGGGCTGCCGACCGCGCCGAGGTCGATCTTGGTGATGAAGGCAAACAGGATCTCGGCCAGCGTGCCAAGCGCGGCCGAGGCCGCCACCACCGCGCCAAGCGCGATCAGCCGCGCCTGCAGCGGCAGGTTCATCGCGATGAGCCGCCGCGCCAAATCCTTCGGCGCGCGGAAGGTCTCGATCAGAAGCTCCTTGACATCGGGCGTGCTCATCCGCGCTCTCCTGCGGGGAGGTCAAATTCCGCCACCCGGATCCCCGCCCCCAGATCAGCCCGAAGGCGGCGAAAATCAAGAGGTTGACGAGCGAAAGCTGAAGCCCCTGGCCGAGAAAGCCGGAGACGAGCCCTTGCAGCAGCATGAGCGGCGAGGCCGCCAAGAGCGCCCAGAAGAGCGCCAGCCGCGCGCCATAGCCGCTGCCGCGCCCGCCCGCGAGCCGCGCCACCCCATGCGCGCCAAGCGCGAGCAGGTAAAACACCGGGATCATCGCCAGAAGCGCAAGCCCCGTGCCCACCATCAGCCCGGTCATCGGCAGATCGGGCTCGAGATAGGCCAGCCGCGACAGCCGCGGCCATTGCGCCACGAAGATCACCCCGAGCGCCGCCAGCAGGAAGGTCAGCGCCCGCGGCTCGGAGCGGCCGCGCGCCAGATGCGCGCGCACCACCGCCCGCGGCGCGCGGTAGCTGCGGAAGATATCGTCAACGGCGCTCATCGGCCCCCCAAAGCTCAGTCGCGGTGCCGCGCCAGCCAGCCCTCGAGCCGCCCGACGATCTCGTCTTTCAGCGCCTCATCCTCGACCTCCTCGATCGCATCGGCGAGGAAGCTCAGCACCAGAAGCGAGACCGCCTCCTGCACCGGCACACCGCGCGAGCGCAGATAGAAGAGCGCCGTCTCGTCGATCGCGCCGGTGGTCGAGCCATGCGAACATTTCACGTCATCGGCATAGATCTCGAGCTCGGGCTTGCCGAGGAACTGGCTGTCGTCATCGAGCAGGAGCGACTGGCTGATCTGATAGCCGTCGGTCTTCTGCGCGCCGGGCTTGACCAGGATCTTGCCCTGAAAGACGCCGACCGCGCCGTGTTTGAGCACTTTCTTGAAGACCTGCCGGCTCTCGCCGCGCTCGGCGCCATGGGTGATGAACACGGTGTCGTCATGGTGGAAGGGCGCGCGCGCCCCGTCGCCCAGAGCCGCCCCCGCGACATGGGCCACCGCATCATCGCCCTGCATGTCGATCACACATTCGTTGCGCGTGAGCACGCCGTTCGCGGTCAGCGTGAAGCTCTTGAACAGCGCCCCCGCCGCGAGGCGCGCGAAGATGCCGGTGACGGCGCGGCGCTCATGGTCGCGCCCCTGCACGCGGATATGGTGGAACCGCGCGCCCTCGGCCAGATCGACCTCCATCGCCTTGTTGAACCGCGCCCCCGCCGGGCCGCTTTCCAGAACGGTCAGCTCGGCGCCGGTTTCCACCCGGATCAAATGGTGCAGCACCGGGTCCGAGGTCGCATCGGCATGGATATAGATCAGATGCACGGGCTTCGCGGGCCGCCCCGTCACGCGGATCAAGACGCCATCGCTCGCGACCGCGGTGTTGAGCGCCGCGAAGGGCCGCGCAACCGGGCTCTGGCCATCGGCCTCGAGCGCGCCGTAAAGCCCCTCGGCCCAATGGCCCTCGCCCGCGAGCGCAAGGCGCGAGATCTCGAGCCCGGCGAGCTCGAGCGGGTCGGAGGCCGCCGCGTCGAAGACGCCATCGACGAAGACGATCTTGAGCCGGTCGGTCTCGCCAAAGACCGGCGCCTCATCGCCCGCCTCAAAGGGCGCGGCCGCCGGCGGCTGCGCGGCGTTGAGCGCGCTCGCATCGGTCCAGCGCCAATATTCATCGCGCTTGCCCGGCAGGCCCATCGCGCCAAGCCGCGCGCGCGCCGCCGCCCGCGCCGCGCCGAAGGCCGCGCCGGAAAGCGGCCCGAGCGCCGCCAGACGCGCCTCGAGCGGGGTCATCTTCTCGGCCGCAGACATCAGAGCACCCCCTCGATGCCATGGGCCTTGAGGATCTCGGCATAGCCGTTCGCCTCGACCTCGAGCGCGAGATCCGGGCCGCCGGTCTGGATGATCCGGCCATCGGCCATGATATGGACGACATCGGGTTTGATATGGTCCAGAAGGCGCTGGTAATGGGTGATGACGAGGAACGAGCGGTTGGCATCGCGCAGCGCGTTCACGCCCTCGGCCACGAGCCGCATCGCATCGACATCGAGCCCCGAATCGGTCTCGTCGAGGATGCACATCTTCGGCTCGAGCATGGCCATCTGGAGGATTTCATTGCGCTTTTTCTCGCCGCCCGAGAAGCCCACATTGACCGGGCGCTTGAGCATCTCGGCGTCGATCTTGAGCGCCTTGGCCTTTTCGCGCACGAGTTTGAGGAACTCACCGGCCGAATATTCCTCCTCACCGCGCGCCTTGCGCTGCGCGTTCACCGCGGTGCGCAGGAAGGTCATGTTGCCCACGCCCGGGATCTCGACCGGGTATTGGAACGCCAGGAACAGCCCCGCCGCGGCGCGCTCTTCGGGCTCCATCTCGAGCAACTCCGCGCCCTCGAGCGCGGCCGAGCCCTCGGTGACCTCATAGCCGTCGCGCCCCGAGAGCACATAGGAGAGCGTCGATTTGCCCGAGCCGTTCGGGCCCATGATCGCATGCACCTCGCCCGCGCCGATCGTCAGGTTCACCCCTTTCAGGATGACCTTGTCATGCTCTTCCAGTTTGACGTGCAGGTTCTTGATTTCCAACATTTTCAGGGTCCCGTTTCGGCGCCGCTCAGAGCGGTCGGAGATAGGTTTGCAAGATCTGGCCGAGGCGATCGGCCGGGATGGGGGCGGGGGTGAGATCGAAGATGGCCATGCGGCCGATCAACCCCGTGCGCGGGGCGAAATCTTCCATCTCGTGATAGGCGGGGCGGTCGGCGTAATCGTCCCACAGCAGCGTGACCGGCCGGGTGATGCGGAAAAGCGTGGTCAGGAAACAGGCCGCGCGGAAGCGCCCGTCGACGAAAACCACATCGGGGTGGACGAAATCCTCCCGATCCCAGACCGAGAGCGCATAGAGCGGCCAGCGCCGGAAGGCGGCGGCATTGACCGGGTGGCCCCAGTCCTTCGTCGGGCCGATATCGGCGTGATGCAGCGTGACCGGGCTCGCGCCGGGGTTGGCGGCGAACCACGCGCCAAGCCCCGCCGCCCAGGCCGCATCGCTCTCGACCGAGAAGATCCGCTTGCCGGGCATCGCGGCGGCGAGCGCCGTCGAGCCGCCCGAGCCATATTCCAAGATCACCTCGGCCGCCCCATAGGCCGCGCCAAGCGCCTCGGCCTCGGCCGGCGGCAAGGTCAGCGCGGGCGCCTGCGCGGCGGCGGGCGCAGCCGAGAGGCCGGGTTTGGGCGCGCCGCTCATCGCGCGCCCCCAAGGCCCGCGGGCCGGGCGCTCAGAGCGTGTAGACCACGCCCCGGAAGATCAGCGAATCGGGCACCGCCGAGACGCGCTGCACCTCGACCCAATCCTTGGTGAAGAGCATCTCCGCCGCGCCGGGCGCCCAGAAGGCGAGGTTGTGCAGCGCCGAGACGGCAAGCACCACGCCGAGCATCTGCCCGGTCATCGCCGCCCCGCCCCGCAGCCCGAAGGCAAAGGTCAAGACAAACGACAGCCCCGCGCCGAGCGCCAGCATCACCACCGTCTGCCCCTCGCCGAAGCTCAGCGCCTGCTCGACCGAGACCGGCATGAAGCGCACCTTGAGCGCGACCGCGAGCGCCACCGCCAGCGCCCCGAGCGCAAAGGCCAGCACCACCTTGACCGCCCCGAACCGGCGCGGTTTCTCGGCGCAGATCTCCGGCGCGATCTCGGCCAGCGAGCGCACCGCGATCTCCTCGCCGCCCACATGGAGCAGGATCCGCCCCTTGGCGCGCGCGCGCTCGGCCTCGATGCGCCGCAGCCGCTCGTTGAACGTGGTTGTCGATACCGCCATGGCCAAGCCCTTCCCCCGGTCGTCCCGAGGAAAGGTTAAGCGCCTGAATTTGCCCGAATTTAGGCAAATCGAGGCAAAAGCCGTGACCTGCGACGGTCTGTCTCACCCGACCGACCCCTCCAGCGAGATCGCCACCAGCGATTGCGCCTCCATGGCGAATTCCATCGGCAGCGCCTGCAACACCTCGCGGCAGAAGCCGTTGACGACCAGCGCCACCGCCTCTTCCTCGCCCACGCCGCGCGCGCGGCAGTAGAAGAGCTGATCGTCATCGACCTTCGAGGTGGTGGCCTCGTGCTCGACGCGGCTCGAATTGTTCTTCACCTCGATATAGGGCACGGTATGGGCGCCGCATTTGTCGCCGATCAGCAGGCTGTCGCACTGGGTATAGTTGCGCGAATTCTTCGCCTTCGGGTGCATGGTGACGAGCCCGCGATAGGTGTTTTGCGCGCGCCCCGCCGAGATCCCCTTCGAGACGATCCGCGAGCGCGTGTCGCGCCCGAGGTGGATCATCTTGGTGCCGGTATCGGCCTGCTGGTAGTTGTTGGCGATCGCGATCGAGTAGAACTCGCCCTGGGATTCATCGCCGCGCAGGATGCACGACGGATATTTCCAGGTGATCGCCGAGCCGGTCTCGACCTGGGTCCACATCACCTTGGCGCGGGCCTCGCGGCAATCGGCGCGTTTGGTGACGAAATTGTAGATCCCGCCCTTGCCCTCTTCATCGCCGGGGAACCAGTTCTGCACGGTCGAATATTTGACCTCGGCATCCTCGAGGATGACGATCTCGACCACCGCGGCATGGAGCTGGGCGGTGTCGCGCTTGGGCGCGGTGCAGCCTTCGAGATAGGACACATAGGCGCCCCGGTCGGCCACGATCAGCGTGCGCTCGAACTGCCCGGTGTTCTCGGCGTTGATCCGGAAATAGGTCGAGAGCTCCATCGGGCAGCGCGTGCCCGGCGGGATGTAGACGAAGGACCCGTCGGAAAACACGGCCGAATTCAGCGTCGCGAAGAAATTGTCCGATTGCGGCACGACCGAGCCGAGGTATTTCTTCACCAGCTCCGGGTGCTCCTTGATCGCCTCGGAGATCGAGCAGAAGATCACCCCCGCCTCGGCGAGCTTGGCCTTGAAGGTGGTGCCGACCGAGACCGAATCGAACACCGCATCGACCGCGACCTGACGCTCGCCCTCGACGATGTTCTCGGCGCCCTCGATCCCGGCGAGGATCATCTGCTCCTTCAGCGGGATGCCGAGCTTTTCATAGGTCGCCAAGAGCTTCGGATCGACCTCGTCGAGCGATTTGGGCTTCTTCGCCATGCTTTTCGGGCGCGCGTAATAGTAGAGATCCTGATAGTCGATCTTCGGCACATCGAGGAGCGCCCACTGCGGCTCCTCCATCGTGACCCAGCGCCGATAGGCCGCGAGCCGCCACTCGAGCATCCACTCGGGCTCGTCATTCTTGGCCGAGATCAGCCGCACGATCTCCTCGGAAATGCCCTTCGGGGCATAATCCATCTCGATCTCGGTCTCCCAGCCATATTTGTAGGAGCCCATGTTGGCCACGGTCTCAACCGTTTCCCGGTCCACGCCCTCGCGGATCTCCAGCTCTTGCTCCACCATCATTTTCCTTTCCGCGTCAGACTTTTGCGCGATGTTTTTCACGTGCCGCGCCGAAGTCCTCGGCAAAGCGCAATACCTCTTCCCGTGTCACCCCCGGGCCGATCGAGATCCGGAGCGCCGAACCCGCCGCCGCCTCGGGCCAGCCCATCGCGGTAAGCACCCGGCTCGCGCGGACCTTGCCAGAGGAGCAGGCCGAACCGGCCGACACCGCATATCCCATCAGGTCGAGCCGCATCACCTGCGTCTCCCCCTTCCAGCCGGGCGTGACAACCGACAGTGTATTGGGCAGGATCGCCGGCGGCGTCCCGATCTCCCCTGTCGCTGTCTCCCAGCCGGGAAAATAGAGGTCTTTTGTCGGGTTTTCCAGTGCCTCTTTTAGAATATTTCTAATTTCGGCAACTTCCTCCCAAACCCCATTGGCCAGATCGCGCGCCGCCGCCTCGGCCGCGGCCCCAAAGCCCACCGCGCCAAGGATGTTCTCGGTGCCCGCGCGGCGGCCCATCTCCTGCCCGCCGCCCCGCAGACGCGCCGCAACCTCGGTGCCGCGCCGCACCACAAGCGCCCCAACCCCCTTCGGCCCGCCGAGCTTATGCGCCGAGACCAGCCCCGCCGTGCAACCGAGCCAGTTGAACGCAAAGGGAATTTTCCCAAAGGCCTGGGTCAGGTCAGAGACCGCCAAACCCGCCGGCAGATCCTGGATCACCCCGGTCTCGGAATTGGCAAGCTGCAAAGCCGTGCGCGCAGGCTCGGCCACCGCGACCCGCCCATAGCCGTCGACCGGCAGATCCGCCACGCACCAGGCCGAAACCGCATCATGCTCGACCGCACCGCAGGCAAAGCCCTTGCCCTCGAGCGCAAGCGCCGCCGCCTCGGTCGTGCCGGAGGTGAAAATCACATCCTGCCCCTCGGCGCCAAGCGCCGCCGCCACCTGCGCGCGCGCCCGCTCCAACAGCCCCTTGGCCGCGCGCCCCTCGGCATGAACCGAAGACGGATTGCCGACGAGATCCATCGCCGCGATCATCGCCGCCCGCGCCTCGGCGCGCAAAGGCGTCGTGGCATTCCAATCGAGATAGAGCCGCGGACGCATCACGCCCCCCAAGCCGCGCACCCGGCCATTTCGCTGAATTTGCGTATTTGTACCAAGAAGAAACGGGAAAGTTGCGAAAGCCCCCGGGTTTCTTCTTGGCCCAAATACGCCCCCGCCGGAGGCGTCCGACCTCCCCCAGAGGCGCGCCGGAGGCTCATTCGTCCACCACCGAAAAGAGCGAGGGCACCGCCGGGCAGGGTTTGAGCCCGTTTTTCACCACATCGGCGAGCGTCGTCTGATGCAGGAACACGAAGACCTGCGCCGAGAGGCTTTCCCAGAGCCGGTTCGAGAGCGATTGCGCGCGCGAGCCGCACACCCCCCCCGAGGCCCCCGCGCCCACATGCAGCGCCGAGACCGTCTCATCGACCGCCTCGAAGACATCGGAGATGCGGATCTCCTCGGGCGCGCGCGCCAGCCGATAGCCGCCCCCCGGCCCGCGCACCGAGACCACGAGCCCTGCGCGCCGCAGCCGCACGAAGAGCTGTTCGAGATAGGGCAGCGAGATATCCTGCCGCTTCGAGATCGCCGCGAGCGAGGTCATCTGATCGGCCCCCGCGATCGCCAGATCCACCAGCGCCACGATCGCATAGCGCCCTTTGGTCGAAAGTTTCATCTCAGCCTCCCCCGCCGCGGCCTGATTGCCCGCAAAAACGGGCCCGGCCATTGACGCCGCGCGCTTGGCCGCTTAACTCCTGAACACCCGAATTCCCGGCATCCCGCCGGGTACTTCCGTCCTAGGGTGTCCGAGCGAAAGCGTCAAGTTAGCGCGCCGTCGCACCCCGGGGCAGAGATGAGATCGCAGCGAGAGACGATGCCCGAAGTCATTTTCCCCGGTCCCGAAGGTCGCCTCGAGGGCCGCTATCACCCGCAGCCCGCCCCCGACGCGCCGATCGCCATCATCTTGCACCCCGACCCGCAATTCGGCGGCACGATGAACAACCGTGTCGTCTATAATCTGCATTATGCCTTCCACAAGATCGGCTTCACGGTGCTGCGGTTCAACTTCCGTGGCGTCGGCCGCAGCCAGGGCGAATATGATCAGGGCATCGGCGAGCTCTCGGATGCGGCCTCGGCGCTCGATTACCTGCAGGCGATGAACCCGAATTCGAAACATTGCTGGGTCGCGGGCTTCTCCTTCGGCGCCTGGATCGGCATGCAGTTGCTGATGCGTCGCCCCGAGATCACCGGCTTCATCTCGGTCGCGCCGCCGGCGAACATGTATGATTTCTCCTTCCTCGCGCCCTGCCCCTCCTCGGGGCTGATCATCAACGGCTCGGCTGACCGCGTGGCGCCGCCGAAGGATACCGCCAACCTCGTGTCGAAGCTGCGCGAGCAAAAGGGCATCACCATCACCCATGAAGAGGTCGAGGGCGCGGACCACTTCTTCAAGGATGACGAGGCGCATATGAAGCCGATGATCGACACGGTGCAGAGCTATGTGAAGCGCCGCCTGACGGAAGGCTCGCGCTGATGGCGCTGCTCGACGAGCTCGCCGATGCCCTCGCCGCCGATACGATGGCGGCGATGGCCGAGCTCGGCGATGACCGGCTCTACATGGATGTCGGCAAGGTGATCGGCACCTCCTCGCCATCGTTGCAGGAGGCCTTCATGACCTCCTGCCGGCTGCGCCTCTCCGAGCAGCGCGGCCGCGCCTATCTCGAACAGGTGCTGCGCCAGCGCCGCGCCGAAGCCGAGAGCCAGGGCGAATGAGCGCGCCCCTCGACAAGGAATTCGCCTTCCTTCTCGAGATCGAGAAGCTCAAATCGGTGAGCCGCGCGACCCCCGTCGCCGATAATTCGCGCCGCGAGAATTCGGCCGAACATAGCTGGACGCTGGCGCTCTATGCGCTGGTTCTGGCCGATCAGGCCGCGCCCGGCGTCGATGTGATGCGCGCGGTCAAGATGCTCCTGATCCATGATCTCGTCGAGATCGACCTGGGCGATGTGCCGATCCATTCGCAAGGCGGCACGGCGCATTCCTCCACCGCAATCCAGGCCGCCGAGGCGAAAGCCGCCGAGCGGATTTTTGGCCTTCTTCCCAAGCCCTTGGGCGACGATCTCCATGCGCTCTGGCACGAGTTCGAGGCCGCCGAAACCCCCACCGCGATCTATGCGAAATCGCTCGACCGGGTGCAGCCGGTGATGCTCAACCTCGCCGGCGGCGGCGGCTCCTGGCTCGAATATGATGTGAGCTGGGACCAGCTCGAAACCCGCGTCGGCGCCAAGATCGCGCGCGGGCTGCCCGGCGTCTGGGCGGCAGTGCAGGCGCGCATCCGCCCCTGGTTCACCGCCCGCGGCCGCTGAGCCCGGCCACTCCACCCTCTCGATTGGCCCACCCGGACCTGAGGTCGGATGCCTCCGGCGGGGATATTTTTGGCAAGATGAAAGAGCGGAGCCCTCTCCCTTTCATCTTGCCCCAAATATCCCCCGCGGAGCGTCCCACCCCGCCATGCGCGCCAAAGGGGGGGTGGCGCAAATTTCGGTATGCAATTGCATACAATGACTGGAACCCTGCGTCAAAATGCGCTATGACACGCCAGCGAGTGAGTCACCCAACCGAGGAAGCCACGCATGACGAAGATCAAGGTTGAGAACCCCGTTGTCGAGCTCGACGGCGATGAGATGACCCGGATCATCTGGGATTTCATCAAGCAAAAGCTGATCCTGCCCTATCTGGACATTGATCTGAAATATTACGACCTCGGCATCGAGGAGCGCGATCGCACCAACGACCAGATCACCATCGATGCGGCCAATGCGATCAAGGAATATGGCGTCGGCGTGAAATGCGCCACCATCACCCCCGACGAGCAGCGCGTCGAGGAATTCGGCCTCAAGCAGATGTGGAAATCGCCCAACGGCACGATCCGCAACATACTCGGCGGCGTGATCTTCCGCCAGCCGATCATCTGCCGCAACGTGCCGCGTCTGGTGCCCGGCTGGACCAAGCCGATCGTCGTCGGCCGCCACGCCTTTGGCGATCAATACAAAGCCACCGATTTCCGCTTCCCCGGCAAGGGGAAACTGTCGATGAAATTCGTCGGCGAGGATGGCACGGCGATCGAGCGCGAGGTCTATGACGCGCCCGACGCGGGTGTTTACATGGGCATGTACAACCTCGACGCCTCGATCCTCGATTTCGCCCGCGCCTCGCTCAATTACGGCCTGAACCTCGGCTGGCCGGTCTATCTCTCGACGAAAAACACCATCCTCAAGGCCTATGACGGCCGCTTCAAGGACCTGTTCCAGAAGGTCTATGAGGAGGAATTCGCTGAAGCCTTCAAGGCCAAGGGCATCTGGTATGAGCACCGGCTGATCGACGACATGGTGGCGTCTTGCCTGAAATGGTCGGGCGGCTATGTCTGGGCCTGCAAGAACTACGACGGCGATGTGCAATCGGATACGGTGGCCCAAGGGTTCGGCTCGCTCGGGCTGATGACCTCGGTGCTGATGACGCCCGATGGCAAGACCGTCGAGGCCGAGGCCGCGCATGGCACGGTGACGCGCCACTACCGCCAGCATCAGGCGGGCAAGCAGACCTCGACGAACTCGATCGCCTCGATCTACGCTTGGACGGGCGGGCTCAAGCACCGCGCGAAACTCGATGGCAACGCGCAGCTCGCGCGCTTTGCCGAGACGCTCGAGAAGGTCTGCGTGGCCTGCGTCGAGGACGGGTTCATGACCAAGGATCTCGCGCTTCTCGTCGGCCCGGATCAGAAATGGCTCACCACGATGGGCTTCCTCGAGAAGGTCGACGAATATCTGAACAAGGCGCTGGCGGGCTGAGGAGGCCGCCGCGCGGGAGGGGGGCCGGCGCGCCTGCGCCGGCCTTTTTCGTTTCACCTCAGATGGGTGAGGACATCTGGCAGCGGCGGCGGCGAGGCCGCTTTCGGCGGCAGGCCGATGTCGCGCCGCAAGTGATCATCGAGCGCGACAAGGCTCGAAAGCGGCCGCGCGCGGTGGCGCGCAATCTGCGCGCCAAGCGCCGCAAGAAGCACCCGGTGCAGGCCGAAATGCGCGATGATCTCTTCAAGGGGTGCGCCAAAGGGTGCCAAAGGGTCGGTTCCGGTCATGGGATCTCCGGCGGGCGCCGGCCTCATTTTGGGGGTTGGAAAGCCCGGACCAAAGCGACCCTGACGGGAGAGAGAGACCGGGCGGAAGGGTCAGACGAGGCTGTCAGGGGCGTGGCGCCCCGGGCTCGGATCAGGCCTGTCGGCGGGCGCGTCGATACGCGGGCGCGACAGGCTTGCCAGTTGCAGCGACCAGATAGGTCGCGGCGCGGGTCTTGAGCCACCCGGCGGTCGGGGCGAATGCGAGACTGGTCATGATCCGCCCTCCTGTCTGAAATTGCCGGATGGCGAGACGATCCCCGCGCGGGCGAGTCGGCGCAACCCCTTATTTCCCTGTCACCGCGCGCCGCGCCCCTGCGGCGATTTCGTAACAGCCCTTCTTCTTGGCAAAAATACGCAAGCAACGCCCGGGCCCCCGCGTCGCAGGGCGTATTTGGGCCAAGAAGAAACGAAACCGCCCGGCCCCACCCGCCCCTTGCGAGCGCCCCCGCGCCGTGAGAGAGAGGGCCATGACCGAGATCACCCCCGAAAACCCCGCCCGCCACACGCTGCTCGACGATGCCCAGGGCCTCGCCTATGGCGGGGTGATGGCGGCTTTTGGCATCGTGATGCTGACCCATCTGGGCTTCGTCACCGGCCAGACGGCGGGGCTCGCGATCCTGATCTCCTATGCGACCGGCTGGGGCTTCGGGCCGGTGTTCTTCGCGGTCAACCTGCCGTTCTACTGGTTCGGCTATCGCCGGCTGGGCGGCATCTTCGTGCTCAAGACCTTCGCCTCGGTGGCGCTTTTGTCGGGGCTCTCGATGGTGCTGCCGAATTATGTGAGCTTTGCCACGCTCAACCCGCTCCTTGGCGCGGTGCTGATCGGCTTCATCTCGGGCTCGGCGCTGCTGGCGCTTTTCCGGCATGGCGCCTCGCTCGGCGGCGTGGGGATCATGGCCTTGTATCTGCAGGATAAAACCGGCTTCAAGGCGGGTTGGACGCAGCTCATTTTCGACGCCTGCGTCTTTGCCATCGCGCTCAGCCTGCGCGATCTGACGACGGTGGCCTGGTCGTTCCTCGGCGCGCTGGTGCTCAACCTCGTGATCGCGATGAACCACCGCCGCGACCGCTATATCGCCTGACGAGCCCTGCGCGCCGCGCAACCCCGCCCGCCCGCGCGCCCTCTGGACAGCGCGCGCGGCTTGCGGCAGAGTTAGGTCATGAGTGCTGACCTTGCCCCCAACAAACATTACACCCTCTTCGAGGATATCCAGGGGCTGATCCTGGCCTCCACCCAAGCCGCGCTGGGGATCCACCTCTTGCGCGCGGCGGGGCTTGTCACCGGCGGCACCGCCGGTCTGGCCCTGATCCTGTCCTATATCACCGGCTGGAGCTTCGGGGCGGTGTTCTTCCTCATCAATATCCCGTTTTACGGCTTTGCCTATTGGGCGCGGGGGCTGACCTTCTGCCTGAAAAGCCTGACCACGGTGACGCTGGTCTCGCTGATGGCCGAGGCGCTCAAACCGCTCTTCACCGTCGGCCAGATCCAGCCGGGCGTGGCGGCGGCGCTCTTTGGGGTCTCGGCGGGCGTCGGGCTTTTGGGGCTCTTTCGCCATTCGGGCTCGCTCGGCGGCGTCTCGATCGTGGCGGTGATCTTGCAAGACCGCTTCGGCTTCAAGGCCGGCTGGACGCAGCTCATCCACGACCTCGCGCTCTTTGCGCTCGCCCTCGCCTTCCTGCCCTGGGACCGCGTCGCCTGGTCGCTCCTTGGCGCGGTGATCCTGAATTTCGTGATCGCTTTCAATCACCGCCGAGACTGGTATATCGTGACCTGATGCGCACCTATCTCTTCCTCCTGATCGCCGTGATGTTCGAGACCTTCGGCTCGAGCTGTCTGCAAGCCAGCCAGCAATTCACCCGCTTCTGGCCAACCGTCGGCGTGGTCTTCGGCTTTGCCGGCGCGTTTTACTTCTTCACGCTGGTGCTCAAGGTGCTGCCGCTCGGCATCACCTATGCGATGTGGTCGGGGATCGGCATGGTGCTGATCGCGGGCTCGGGCTGGCTGATCTTCGGACAGCGCCTCGATTGGGCGGCAATCGCCGGAATCGCGCTGATTATCGCCGGAATCCTTGTCATCAACCTGTTTTCCAACTCTGCCAGCCATTGAGGCTGGCGCAAGCGGGCGGTTTCGGCTATGGCCGCCCCAAACCACGAACAGGCGGACCAATGGACATTCGCAATATCGCGATCATCGCACACGTCGACCACGGCAAGACCACGCTCGTCGACCAACTCCTCAAGCAATCCGGCGCGTTCCGCGAGAACCAGGCCGTCGCCGAACGCGCGATGGACAGCAACGACATCGAACGTGAACGCGGCATCACCATCCTCGCCAAGGCGACCTCGGTCGAATGGAAGGGCACGCGCATCAATATCGTCGACACCCCCGGCCACGCCGATTTCGGCGGCGAGGTGGAGCGGATCCTCAGCATGGTCGACGGCGTGTGCCTGCTCGTCGACGCCGCCGAAGGCCCGATGCCGCAGACGAAATTCGTCACCTCCAAGGCGCTCGCCCTCGGCCTGCGCCCGATCGTGGTGCTCAACAAGGTCGACAAGCCCGCCGCCGAACCCGACCGCGCGCTCAACGAGGTCTTCGACCTCTTCGCCAACCTCGGCGCCACCGATCAGCAGCTCGATTTCCCGCATGTCTATGCCTCGGGCATCGGCGGCTGGGCGGATCTGGAGCTCGACGGGCCGCGCAAGGATCTCTCGGCGCTGTTCGATCTGATCCTCGAACATGTCGAACCCCCGAAACAGGAATTCCGCGCCGACGAGCCCTTCCAGATGCTCGCCACCACGCTCGGCGCCGATCCGTTCATCGGCCGCATCCTGACCGGGCGCGTTGAGGCCGGCACGCTGAAAGTGGGCGATCCGCTCAAGGCGCTCTCGCGCGAGGGCGAAAAGCTCGAGCAGTTCCGCTGCACCAAGATCCTCGCCTTCCGCGGCCTGACCCAACAGCCGATCGACGAAGCCGTCGCGGGCGATATCGTCTCGATCGCGGGCATGTCGAAAGCGACCGTCGCCGATACGCTCTGCGCGCTCGATGTCGAGACCGCCCTGCCCTCGCAGCCGATCGACCCGCCGACGATCTCGGTCACCTTCGGCATCAACGACAGCCCGCTCGCGGGCAAGGACGGCACCAAGGTGCAATCGCGCGTGATCCGCGAGCGCCTGATGAAAGAGGCCGAGACCAATGTCGCGATCCGCGTCGAGGATACCCCCGGCGGCGAGGCCTTCATCGTCTCGGGCCGCGGCGAACTTCAGATGGGCGTTCTGATCGAGAACATGCGCCGCGAGGGCTTTGAGCTCTCGATCTCGCGCCCGCGCGTGATCTTCCGCGAGGAAGGCGGCGAGCGGCTCGAGCCGATCGAAGAGGTCATCGTCGATGTCGATGACGAATTCTCGGGCGTGGTGATCGAGAAGCTGACCGGCAACCGCAAGGGCGATCTGGTCGAGATGCGCCCCGCCGGCCACGGCAAGACCCGCATCGTCGCCCATGTGCCCTCGCGCGGCCTGATCGGCTACCAGGGCGAGTTCATGACCGACACCCGCGGCAACGGCGTGCTGAACCGCATCTTCCACAGCTGGGCGCCCTATAAAGGCGCGATCCAGGGCCGCCGCCAGGGCGTGCTGATCTCGATGGAGAACGGCGTCTCGGTGGCCTATGCGCTGTGGAACCTCGAAGAGCGCGGCAAGCTGTTCATCGGCGCGCAGGAGCAGGTCTATACCGGCATGATCATCGGCGAACATTCGCGCGACAACGATCTCGAGGTGAACCCGCTCAAGGGCAAGAAGCTGACCAACGTCCGCGCGAGCGGCACCGACGAAGCCGTGCGCCTCACGCCCCCGGTGCGGATGTCGCTCGAAGAGGCGATCGCCTATATCAACGACGACGAACTGGTCGAGGTCACGCCGAAGATCGTGCGCCTGCGCAAACGCCACCTCGACCCGCATGAGCGCAAACGCGCCGCCCGCGCCGAGTGAGACGATAAGAAAAGGGGGGCGCTGCCCCCCTCTTTGCTGCGCAAATTCACCCCCCGGGATATTTGGACATCGTTGAAACCAAAGGGATCCCTCCCCCTTCAACGATGCCGAAATATCCCGGGGGTGAGGCCCGAAGGGCCGAGGGGGCAGCGCCCCCTACACCGGCAGATCGAGCGGCGGCTTCTCCAGGATCCGCACGAGCCGCGAGATTGCGCGCTGGAATCGCTCCTCGGGCACGCCCCCCGCCATGGCGATCCGCACCGCATTCGGCGCATGGCCATCCTGGAGCACATATTCATCGGCCGAGCGCAAGAGCACCCCTTCGGCCTCCGCCACCCGCGCGAAGGTCGAGCCGCGCCAGCCGGTCGGCAGGCGGAGCCAGATGAAGCTCAGCCCCGGCTGCCAGCCGATATCCTGATCGCCAAAGGCCTGCACCACCATCTGCAGCCGCCGCGACATCACCTCCTGCGCCGCGTGCCGCAGCCGCATCGCCTCGCCCGAGCGGAAGAGCCGCGTGATGATATCGGTCACCGGCCGCGGCAGGCCGAAGAAAGCGTGCTGCGCCGTCAGCCGCCCGGCCTCGCCCATCCCCTCGGGCGCCACCACGATGCCAAAGCGCATCCCCGCCGAGATCGTCTTCGAGAGCGAGGTCACATGCCAGGCGCGCTCGGGCGCGATCACCCGCAGGCTGTCGAGCCCGGACACCGGCGCGGTATAGCAATCATCCTCGATGATCTGCAGATCATGGCGCCGCGCGACCTCGGCGATCGCGTGGCGGCGCGCGTTCGACATCCGCGCGGTGGTCGGGTTCTGCGCATCGGGCGTGATGCAGACCATCTGCCCGCCATGGCGCCGGCAGGCCGCCTCGAGCGCCTCGGGCACCATCCCCTCGGCATCGAGCGCGATCGGAACCACCTCGGCGCGATTGAGCCGCGCGGCATGGCGGAAGCCCGGATAGGCGAGCTCTTCGCAAAACACCACCGGCCGGTCGCCGCGCAGGCAGCATTGCATGACGATATTGATGCCGTTTTGCCCGCCATGGGTCAGCACGAGGTCATCGGCGTCGATCTGCCCGGCGATCGAATAGCCCTCGAACCAGTCGAGCGCGGCCTCGCGGCAATAGCGGTCGCGGCGCAGGCCCGGATATTCGAGATATTGCCGGCCGATTTCGCCCGCGGCCTCGGCCATCGCCTGCGCGAGCGCGGCGACCTGGCCGACATCGGGGAGCTGCGGCGAGCGGAGATCGACGACGCCGTCGTCATCATTCGGGTCGGTGAGCGGATGGCGGTAGAGCGGCTCGGTCGGGCCGAGGCGGCGCGATTGTGTCGATACAAACGTGCCCCGCCCGACGGCCGCCTCCAGGAGCCCCTCCTGCGTCGCGATCTGATAGGCCCGCGCCACGGTGCCGGGCGTAACCCCCAGTTTCCACGCCAGATTTCGCACCGTCGGCAGGCGCGTGCCCGGCGCGAGATCGCCCCGCCGCACGCCTTCTCGCAGCGCCCGCACCAGCGAGAGATATTTCGGCCCGGTTTGCGCCACCAGGTTCGGCGCCCAACTTGTATCTGTCACAATGTTTCTCTGGATTGCATTGTATCCCTCGGATAGGGTCAACCTATCAGAGATCCCCGGATTGTATCAATACAGAAAAGGTGCCCCATGTTCAGCCCGTCGCTGCACCGCCCGTTCTCCGCCCGCGTCCCGGCGAAGACCCTGCGCCGGCAGGTTGCGGATTGGCTGGCGCGCCTGCGCAGCCGCCGCGCCCTCGGGCGGCTCGATGCGCGGCTCTTGGCCGATGTCGGGCTTGATACGACCAGAGCCACGCGCGAGGCGCGCCGGCTCTTCTAACTCCCAAAGGACCCGCAGTCCCCTGTCGGATCCTCTTCCTTGGCCGGGCTTTGCCCGGCCTCTTTTTTATTTACAAAACAATGCCTTGGGGAGCGATCTTAATGCAGGACCGCTTCCACCGAGATCGAGCGCTTGCGCAGCTCGTCATAGAGCGCGGGCAGCACCTTGACCTGCCGCGCCGCGCGCGCGATCGCATCGCCGAGCTGGTTTTCGCTCACCGCGCCCAAAACGCGCCAGACCCGGCGCCGCGCCACGCCATCGTCATAGACGATCTCGACGGCGCCCCGCGCGCCCTTGCGCAGACCAATATAATCGAACCCCCCGGCGGAGGTGTGGTAGGCGGATTGTGCCATTTTTTCTGAACTGCCCGAGTTGTTTTTATTTTCGGTAAGCTCTAGATGCGCCCGCCGCGGGGCCCGGTCAATTCACGGCGCTGTGAGACCGCCCCCGCCGGGCCCGATCTGCGGCACGCAGGCCACAATCCGCTCAGGCCGCGAGCATCAGCCGCACCTCATGGGCCTTCAGCGAGAGCCGCGCCGCGGCCCAGCCATTCTCCGCCTCGATCTCGGCAAGCTCCGGGAAAATATCGAGAATTTCCTTGCGCTGCGGGTCGCTCATCGCGCCGAGCGTGGCCTTGCCGGGCTGATAGCTCTCGGTCCAGGCGCCGTTTGCGCGGATGATTTCGTGGCTGTCGAAGAGCAGGTGCAGATAGGTCACGCGCGCGCAGGTCAGGCGCGTGATGCCGGGCCGGCCGACCATGTGGAGCGCCGCGGCCAGCACCTCGGGCTCGCCGAAGAACAGCTCGGCGCGCGAGCCGGAGAGCAGCATCCGGTGCTGCGGCGAGACGATCAGATCGGCCTCGGGCTCGTTGGCGGAGAGCGCACCGCGCGCGATTCGCACCGGCTGAAGCTGCGGGCGCAGCACGAGATCGGCGGGCCCGAGCGCGCGCTGGCCGATCCAGCGGATCGGCTGATAGCCGTTGTCGCGGGTCAAGACCCGGTCGCCCGGCGCCAGATCTTCGACCGCGACCGGCCCGCGACGGGTCTCGATCAGCGTGCCGGGGGTGAAACAGGGGATGATTTTCTCGATATTCTGGAAGGAGGTCGTCGAGCCATCCGCCCACAGGATCGTGCCGCTCTCCCAGTCGTTCGGGTCGCGCACGACGGTGTAATCGCCATGCAGCTCGAGCACGTCGTAATCGCTGCTATCGGCATCCTCGGCGCCGATGATGACATCGCCCGCCGACTCGCCCGCATAGATGACGATCGTATCGGAGCCCGCGCCGCCGGTGATCGTATCGGCGCCAGCCCCGCCATAGAGCAGGTCATTGCCCGCCCCGCCGGTGAGCGCGTCATCGCCCGCCCCGCCGAGAACCGTGTCATCGCCATCGCCGCCATCGACCGTATCGTTGCCGCTGCCGCCGTCGAGCGAATCATTGCCGGTGCCGCCCGCGACGAGGTCATTGCCCGCGCCGCCGAGGATCGTGTCATTGCCCTCATCGCCGTAAAGCGAATCGGAGCCGCCGGCGCCGTCCATGTAATCATTGCCCGCGCCGCCGTAGAACACGTTGGTATAGGCATCGGTGCCCGAGGTGACCTCGCCGTCAAAGCCGATCAGCGTGTCGTCATGGGCCGAGCCGTAGATCCCGTCGATACCCGAGAGACTGTCGCCCGCCGCATCGCCCCCCGCGCCGGTGCCGGCGGCGAGGTTGACCGACACGCCGCTGCCCGAGGCGGTGTAATCGGCGTAGTCCATCCCGGAGCCGCCCGACAGGATATCCGCCCCGGCGCCGCCCGCGAGCGTGTCATTGCCGGTGCCGCCATAGAGCGCATCATTGCCGGTGCCGCCCGAAAGCGTGTCATTGCCCGCATCGCCCGAGAGCGTGTCATTATCGGCGCCGCCGAGGAGCGTGTCGTTGCCATCGCCGCCGAGCAGGCTATCCGCGCCGGTATCGCCGGTGAGCCAGTCATTGCCCGTGCCGCCATCGAGCGTATCGTTGCCGTCGCCGCCGATCAGCGTGTCATTGTCGGCGCCGCCCGAAAGGCTATCGGCGCCGGTGCCGCCATCGAGCGTATCATTGCCAGCATTGCCGACGAGCGTGTCGTTACCCGCGAGCCCCGAGAGGGAGTTGGCCGCGGAATTGCCAGTCAGCGCGTTGTTCGCGCCGTTGCCGATGACGTTTTCGAAATTGTTGACGACGGTGCCGAAGAGGATCGTCGTCGAGGTGCCGTCATCGTTGAGGGTGATGCCGAAATCGGTCGTGTCGGGGATCGACTGGAGCGAGATCGTGTCATTGCCGGTGCCGCCGTCGATCGTGTCGGGCGAGCCTGCGGTGAACCAGCCGACATAGGCGAGGTCATTGCCGTCCTCGAGATAGACGAGATCGGTGCCCGAGAGGCTGTCGCCGGCGAACCAGACATCATCGCCCGCGCCGGCGCGGATCGTGTCGTTGCCGGCGCCGCCCTCGATCGTGTCATTGCCGGTGCCGCCGAGGATCGAATCGGTGCCATCGCCGCCGAGGAGGGAATCATTGCCATCCCCGCCGTCGAGCGTGTCATTGCCGGTGCCGCCGTCGAGAAGATCGTCGCCCGCATAGCCGGTCAGACGGTCGTTGCCGCCAAGGCCGGTGATCGTGTCGGCATCGGCCGTGCCGTTCAAAGTATTGCCAAAACTGTTTCCGGTAATCGTCGCCATCACACCCTCACGCGCCCCGACCTCCCTCGGAACGTGGGATCGTTATGGCGACGGAAGCGGACGGTTTTGGGACGCGGTAAGGTTAATTGAACGGCGAGATTGTGGCGCCCGCAGGGCAACGCGCGGCCCGGTGGCGGCGCGGGCGAGGTCGGAGCGGGTGGTTGGCCGGCCGGGCAGGCGTTCCCCTGCCCGGCCGTCAGGCCGTTGCGAGCCCGGGATCGGCGACCAGATCGGGGCGCACGCCCTGATAGGCCGGATCGGTCTGAGCGAGCTCAGGCAGGACCTCCAGCAACCCTGTCGCATCGGCTTCGCTCAGAAGCGGCAGCGAGGCGCGGGTCGGCCGGAAGCTCTCGGACCAGCAGCCATCCGCCAGCAAAAGCTCATGCCGGTCGCACAGGATCTGCACATACTCGACTTCGGGGCGGGTGTCAGAGGTCACCCCGTCGAATACGGTCATATCCTTGGCCTGCACAAGACCTTCGCCGCGGTCCCACGGGAGCGGGCTTTGCGTCAGGAAGCGATGGTTGGGAGAGACCACCATATCGCGTTCCGGCAAGCCGTTCCCGAGCGCGCCAGCCCGGATCTTGATGGGTCGCAACGCCGGGATCAGGCCCAGCGCACGCCAGCCGAAGCGACGGCGCCCGACCCAGCGGACGGTTTGCAACCCGTTGTCGCGCGTCACCACGCGCATCCCCGGCACCAGATCTTCGACCGCGATCAGGCCTTGGCCCGTTGCGATCTGGGTGGCGGGGGTAAAGCAGGGAACCGCGCCGGAGAAAGCGCTCAAGGTTCCCGAAAAGACACGATTGCTGTTGCGATCACGCGCCTGCACCACGCCGTCGGCGAGGTCGTAATCCGAGAAGATGAAGCGAAGCTCCCGCGTGGCGCTGTCGCCACGCTCGGCAAACCCGCCCTCAAGGCGCGTCCGGAAGCTCAAATCGCCCTCAAGGCTCAGTCGCAGGTCGGTTGCAGTCATCTTAACGCCCATCCATCTTGGGGTTCCAAGACATCGTGCGCCCCCAATGCAACCATACTCCACGAAAAGCCTTAATAAAATCCAAATTGCCTCGAAGTTGTCATAAAGACCCGAATATCAGAGTTTCCCCAGCGGGAACGGGAAAGGGCCCGGGGGGAAAGCCCCCCGGGCGCCGATGCCCCCATATCGTCTCTTGGATCAGCCGAGCAGGAGCTTGGCTTCGTGGCGCTTGAGGGTCTTGCGGGCCGCGCCGTAAGCCTCGATGCCGGTTTCGGTCTTCAGCTCGGGGAAGATCTCGAAGATCTCGTTGCGCTGGGCATTGCCCATCGCGCCGAGGGTCTGATCGCCGGGCTGGAAGCTCTCGGTCCAGGCGCCGTTACCGAGCACCACTTCGTGACGGTCGAACATGAAGTGGAGGTAGCTGGTGCCCAGCGTTTCCACCGCCATCACGCCGCGGTTGTCGACGAGATGCTTGGCCGAGACCAGAACCTCGTGCTCCTCGAAGTAGAGCGAGGTGCGCTCATTGGCGACCAGCATCCGGTGGTTGGGCGAGACCAGCATGTCGCGCTCGGGCAGACCGTTGCCGAGCGAGCCCGCGCGGATCATCACCGGGCGCAGATGCGGCGCGGCGATCAGTTCGGCGCGGTTCAGGTCGCGCCGGCCGACCCAGCGGATCTCCTGGATGCCGTTGTCGCGGGTGATCACCCGGTCGCCGACCTGCAGCTCTTCCACCAGACGCTCGCCCTTCGGGGTCGCGATCAGGGTGCCCGGCGTGAAGCAGGGAACGATCTGCTCGATATTGGCGAAGTTCATCGAGCCGGTGACATTGCCCCAGCTATCGAGGAACTGCACGGTGCCGTTCTCGTGGTCCGGCGTCGAGTAGATGATGTTGAAGTTGCCCTGGCCGACGCCCGAGAGATCGAGCACGTCCCAGTCGCTGCCATCGGCGTCTTCGTCGCCATCGACGAGGTCGTGGTTGCCGTCATTGGCCGAGGTCACGATGAAGGTATCGCTGTCCTGACCGCCGAAGAGCGTGTCGACGCCGTCGCCGCCGATCAGCGTATCGTCGCCCGCGCCGCCGTCGAGGCTGTCCTGACCCTGACCGCCGGTCAGATAGTCATTGCCGTCCTCGCCATAGAGCCGGTCATCGCCCTCGCCGCCCGAGGCCACGTCGTCGTTCGCGCCGGCGTAGATCGTGTCCTGACCGGTGCCGCCGTCGAGCGTGTCATTGCCCTCGTTGCCGGAGAGCAGGTCATCGCCCTCGCCGCCGAGGATCGAGTCATTGCCCGCGCCGCCCTCGAGCGTATCGCGCGCATCGCCGCCATCGAGCGTGTCGTTGCCGGTGCCGCCCGAGAGGCTGTCCTCGTCATAGCCGCCCGACAGGCTGTCATCGCCCGCGCCGCCCTCGAGCGTATCGCGGCCGCCCTCGCCAAAGAGCGTGTCATTGCCGTCTTCGCCGCGGATGATGTCGTTCTGATCGCCACCATGGGCCACGTCATTGCCCGCGCCGGCATAGATATCGTCATCGCCCGCGCCGGCGTAGATCGTGTCATTGCCCGCGCCCGCGACAACGATGTCGTCATTGGGCGCTTCGCCGGCGAGCAGAGCGTCGTTGTGATCGATCATGTCGCCTTCCGGGTCGCCGGTATAGCTGTAGTCGATCAGATCGGCGCCATCGGTGCCCTCGACGATCCCGTCACCGCCGTCGGTGATGACATTCTCGATATTCACGAAATCGAGCGTGCCGACCACATTGCCATCGGTATCGAGGAACTGGACGGTGCCGTTTTCCGGGTTGTCGTTGGCATAGATGATGTTCACCGGGCCCGCGCCGGTCAGGTCGAGCACGTCGAAGTCGTCGCCGCCCTCGCCGCCGTCGACGAAGTCGCCCGCGCCGGCTTCGGCGGTCGAGACGACGAAGGTATCGCGGTCGTCATCGCCCGAGAGCAGGTCCGCGCCCTGGCCGCCGAGGATCGTGTCGTTGCCGGTGCCGCCCGAGATCGTGTCCTCGTCGATGCCGCCGTCGATGTAATCGTTGCCCGCATCGCCATAGAGCGCGTCATCGTCGTCGCCGCCATAGATCACGTCATTGCCGGCGCCGCCATGGACGGTGTCCATGCCATTGTCCTGCACGAGATCGGTCGCGTCGGGGATGTTGAGCGCATCGGGGTAGTTCGGGGTCAGGCCGGCATAGATCGTGTCATTGCCGTCGCCGCCGTCGATCAGATCCGAGCCCTCGGCGCCGACGATGAAGTCGTTGCCCGCGCCGCCGGTGACGGTGTCGTCATCGCAGCCCGCGTCGATGCTGTCATCGCCGGTGCCGCCGTCGATGCTGTCGGCGTCATCGCCGGTGAGGATCGTGTCATTGCCCGCGCCGCCGATGACCGTGTCGAGATCGTCGCTCGGGTTGGTGTCGCCGGCGAAGAAGCCCGGGTAGCCGCGGTCGGGCGCATAGGAGCCGTTCGCGGTGTTGATGTAATCCGCGCCGTCGCCGCCATCGACCAGATCATTGCCGGTCGCGCCGGTGATCGTGTCGTTGCCGAGCCCGCCGAGGATCGTGTCATCGCCCGCTTCGCCGTCGATCTTGTCATTGTCGGCGCCGCCCGAGAGGCTGTCATCGCCGTCGCCGCCGTCGATCGTGTCATTGCCCGCATCGCCGGTGATCGTATCGTCGCCGGCATTGCCGCGCAGCGTATCCGCCCCCGCGCCGCCGAGGATCGTATCGGCATCGGTGCCGCCGGTGATCGAGTCATTGCCCTCGCCACCGTCGAGATAATCGCCGCCCTCGGCGCCCATCAGCGTGTCGTTGCCGAGCCCGCCCAGCAGCGTATCGGCCCCCGGCCCGCCGTCGAGCAGGTCATTGCCCGCGCCGCCGTCGAGCTTGTCGTCGCCGTCGCCGCCATAGAGCTTGTCGTCGCCGTCTTCGCCGTAGACATCGTCATTGCCGAGCCCGGCATAGACCGTGTCATTGCCCGCGCCGGCCTGCACGATATCGTCCTGCGGCGCTTCGCCGGGCAGGAGCGCGTCATTATTGTCGATCCGGTCGCCTTCCGGGTCGCCGGTATAGGCTGTGTCGATCAGATCGGCGCCTGCGGTGCCCTCGACCACGCCGTCGAGCGCCGGGCCCGCCACGGTGATATAGGCCGTCGCGGTATCGACGCCGCCCTGCCCGTCCGAGATCGTGTAATCGACCTCGGCCACGCCGGTGAAGCCGGTCGCCGGGGTGAAGGTGATCGAGCCATCGGGGTTGATCTTGACGGTGCCATTGGCCGAGGTCGCGCCGGTGACGCTCAGCGTGTCGCCATCAGGGTCGCTGTCATTGCCGAGAACCGCGACAGTGACCGGGGTGTTATAGGCGGTGCTGGCGGTATCATCGACCGCATCGGGCGCCGCATTGTCGCCCAGGATGGCCTCGATCTCGGTGAAGGCTACCGAGCCGGTGACCGCGCCGGTCGCGTCGAGGAATTCGACGGTGCCGTCGAGGCCGTTGCCGTTGCTGTCTTGGGTGGTGTTGACCACCCGGTAGGTGCCCTGGCCGGTCAGATCGAGCGTGTCGTAATCATCGCCCGCCGCGCCGCCGTCGACGGTATCGCCCGCATCGGCGTGGATCACGTCGCGGTCGGCGCCGCCCGAGAGGCTGTCCGCCCCCGCGCCGCCGGTCAGCAGGTCATTGCCGCCCTGGCCGAGGA
Organism: Rhodobacter xanthinilyticus; assembly: GCF_001856665.1. Lineage (NCBI taxonomy): Bacteria > Pseudomonadati > Pseudomonadota > Alphaproteobacteria > Rhodobacterales > Rhodobacter > Rhodobacter xanthinilyticus. Next base: position 2,034,608 of record NZ_CP017781.1, read on the forward strand.
TCGTGTCGTCGCCCTCGCCGCCGTCGAGCGTGTCATCGCCCTCCTCGCCGTCGTCATCGGTCGCCGAGGTGGTCGAGAAATTCACATCGGTCAGGTAGATCGCCTGATCGGTATTGCCGCCATTGTCGTAATCGACAACGATCTTCGCCACCGCGCCGTCGATCTGCACCAGCACCGAGCCGGTCGCCGAGGCCGAGGAAATCGTGCCGCTGTCGACATCATGGCCGGTGATCGTGTTGCCCGAGACGGTCTGGCCGCCCTCGAGCGTATAGGTCACCGGCAGCTCGTTGCCGTCTGCGTCATAGGCGTGAACGGTGACGATATCCTGGTGGTAATCGGCCGAGGTGCCGATATCGATGTCATTGATGCGGAAGCTGACATCGGTGACCGCGTCGCCATAGGCGGCGTTGGTCGAGGAGAAGGTCATCGTGGTGGTCGAGGTGTTGTCGACCCCGCCCTCGCCGCCGCAGCCGTAGAGCTTCAGCCCGCCCGCCGCGTCGAGCCCGTCGCCGCTCTCGACATATTGCACCTCATTGGTGACCGAGGCGGTCGCGCCGGAATCCTGCGCCTGGAAGCCGAAGGTGACCTTGACGCCGCCGGTATCGACCGACGCGCCCGAGCTCAGCCCGCAGCCCGACGCGCCCAGATCCGACCAGTCGAGCGTGAGCTCGGTGCCCGCGCCGGTGCCCGCATCGTGAGAGGCGCCATCGCCCTCGATGTAATCATTGCCGGTGCCGCCCGAGATGCTGTCATCATCGGCGCCGCCATAGAGGCTGTCGTCGCCGCCGGCGCCGGAGATGATGTCATCGCCGCCATTGCCGTAGAAGACGTTGGTATAGGTGTCGGCCGCCGAGGTGCCCTGATGGTCGAAGCCGGTCAGCGTATCGGCATAGCCCGAGCCAAGCACGCCATCGACGCCCGATTCGATCACATCGCCCGAGGCTTCGCCGCCCGAGAGCACGGAGGTGCCGAGGTTGACATTCACCCCCGCGGTCGAATTCGAGTAATCGATGATGTCGAGGCCGGTGCCGCCGTTGAACGTGTCATTGCCCGCGCCGCCCGAGAGCGTGTCATCGCCCGCGCCGCCCGAGAGGTAATCCGCCCCCGCGCCGCCCGAAAGCGAGTCATCGCCATCTTCGCCGTAAACGTCGTCATTGCCCGCGCCCGCGATCACGGTGTCATTGCCCGCGCCGGCCTTGATCAGGTCATCATCGCCCGCATAGCCCGCGAGGATCGCATCCTTGTGGTCCACCATGTCGCCATCGGGGTCGCCCGTATAGGCCCCGTCGATCAGGTCATCGCCCGCGGTGCCCGACACGATCCCGTCGCTTTCCGGCTCGCAGACGGTGACCGAGACGGTCGCGGTATCATAGCCGCCTTTGCCGTCGGAGATGGTGTAGGAGAAGGAGGTCGTGCCGACGAAGCCCGCATCGGGCGTGAAGGTCACGGTGCCGTCGGCGTTGATCGAGGCGGTGCCGCCGAGCGGGTCGGTCACCTTGGTGACGGTGAGCTTGTCACAATTCGGGTCCGTGTCGTTCTTCAGAACCGCGATCGTCACCGCCGAATTGAAATCGGTGCTCGCCACGTCGTTGCGCGCATCGGGCGCCGAGTTGTACCAGTTGATAAAGAACGTCATCTCAACCCTCTCCTTCACCGCCCTGCGATCTGGCAATCGCACGCCGTTTGATCGGCGCGATTGGCAGCGCCAGTGAAATCCCCGCAAGGCCGGTCAAGGCCCGCAAAATGAACTTGAAAAGAGAAGGAGCGACGCCTGTCGGCTGAGGGCGCAGCAAGGGACTCATGCGAAAGCATGTTCCGTCCCGATCACATCAAGAACCAAGCAGCAGCGCCTCGTTCTCTGGCAGCACCTTCGACAACAGGCACCCGGAAGTGCCTTCAACTCTTCACTGGCCACCCCCATGGCCATTTTGCCCCCCAATCGGGCAGGATCAAATTACCGCGTGGCTGACGCCGGGGGAAGGAGAATTTGCCACGAAAATGCCCAGATATCGCCCCGCCTCGCCGCATTTGCGGGGGGCCGCGCCCAATTTCGGCCCTGCTTCGTTCCCGATTGTTTCCTCACGGAAGCGCTGACTTTGCTTCAATTTAAGGTGAATCTGCGGTGAATGAAGACTAACGGCGCCTTAACCCTGCCGCCGCCCCGCCCCGCCCGCAGCCCGCCCGGACCGACTGTTGCCGCCCCGGAAACAGCCCGCCCGCCCCCGCGGTTTCCGTCCCTGTATCGCATTCGTGCCAATCGCTGAACAATTCACCACAAAGATTGTCCGCAAATCGCGATCAAAACGGGGCTTCTGCCGGATTTGTTGCTGCAGCGCGCGAATCGCCCGAATCGCGACCGCCCCGCGCGGCCCGCACCGGCGAGAAGAGCGCAGAGCCGCGCCCCGCGCCTTGACTTCGGTTTGCTCAAGAAAACACCGGCCCTCGCCCTGGCCGCGCGGCCGGGATGTCCGGCTTGAGATTCTGCTTGAAGCTGGTGCCCGAGGCGAGACTCGAACTCGCACGCCTTGCGGCGGAGGATTTTGAATCCCCTGCGTCTACCATTCCACCACTCGGGCACGGCTCCTCCTCTAGCCGCCCCCGCGCGCCAAGACAAGCGCTTTAGAGCGTCTGCGCCGCGAAGGTGTCGCAAGCCCCGAGATCGCCCGCGCGAAAGCCCGTCGCGAACCAGCGCTGCCGCTGCTCGGAGGTGCCATGGGTGAAACTGTCGGGCACCGGCACCCGCCCGGCCGCGCGTTGCAGCCGGTCATCGCCGATCTTCGCCGCCGCCGTCATCGCCTCGGCGATATCGCCCGGCTCGATCGAGCCGAAATCCTCCGCCGCGCGGCGCGCCCAGATCCCCGAGAAACAATCCGCCTGCAGCTCGATGCGCACCGAAAGCGCGTTGCTTTGCGCCGCACTCGAGCGCGCGCGCAGCCCGTTCACCTGCGCCAGGATCCCGAGCTCGTCCTGAACGTGGTGCGCCACCTCATGGGCGACCACATAGGCCGCGGCGAAATCGCCCTCGGCGCCGAGCTCGCCCGCCAGCGTCGCGAAGAAATCGGTGTCGAGATAGACCTTCTTGTCGGAGGGGCAGTAAAACGGCCCCGTCGCCCCCGAAGCATTGCCGCAGGCCGATTGGGTGAGCTGCGAATAAAGCACGAGCGTCGCCGGATGATAGGTCCGCCCGAGATCCTCGCGGAAGATATCGGCCCAGATCTCCTCGGTATCGGCGAGCGTCACCGAGACGAAATCGCCCATCTGCCGGTCGCGCTCGCTAAGCTGGCCGCTCGATTGCACACTCGGCCCCCCCTCGAGCAGCGGCGTCACATCGACCCCGAGGAAATAGCCGATCAGCAGCACCGCCACCGCGCCAAGCCCGGTCACGCCGCCGACCCCGCCCACCGAGCGCCCGCGCCGATCCTCGATATTGTCGCTGCCGCGCCGCCCCTGCCATTTCATCGAAAGCCCTCCCACCGTTCACGAAGCCGAGATTAGCCCCCCCGGCGCGACAATGACAGCGCTTTGAGAGGGGAATTTCGCCCCGCCCCGCCCCGCGCGCCCGCCGATCCGGCTTGACCTTGGCCGCAGGCCGGGCGAAGCCTTGGCGAAAATGGGGGCCCAAACGGGGACAGGCATGATCCGCAGGCTGTATGACTGGACGATGGGGCTCGCAAGCTCGCGTCACGCGATGTGGGCGCTGGCGGCGGTGGCTTTCGTGGAAAGCTCGGTGTTTCCGATCCCGCCCGATGTGCTGATGATCCCGATGGTGCTCGCCGCGCGCGAAAAAGCCTTCCAGATCGCGCTGGTCTCGACGCTCGCCTCGGTGCTCGGCGGCTGCCTCGGCTATGCGATCGGCTATGGGTTCATGGATGCGATCGGCCAGCCGATCCTCGAGTTCTACGGCAAGGCCGACAAGTTCGACGAGCTCGCCGCGCGGTTCAACGACTGGGGCGGCTGGGCGGTGCTGATCGCCGGGGTGACGCCCTTCCCCTACAAGGTGATCACGATCTTCTCGGGCGCGACGCAGCTCTCGCTGCCGCTGTTTCTCGGCGTCTCGGTGCTGGCGCGGGCGCTGCGATTCTTCATCGTGGCGGGGCTGCTGTGGAAATTCGGCGCGCCGATCCGCGATTTCATCGAGCGCCGGCTCGGCCTCGTCTTCACCGTCTTCGTCGTCGGCCTCGCGGGCGGCTTCTATCTGTTGAGGTATCTGTGATGACCCTGCCCCTCTCCTCGCGCCAGATGGTCGCGCTCGCGGTGGCGGGCTCGGCGGGGCTGCTGATCGGCGCGCTGATCTTCCAGTCGCTCGGCTTTGCGCCCTGCGAGCTCTGCATCTTGCAACGCTGGCCGCATCTGGCCGCGGCGCTGATCGGCGCGGCCTATCTGGCGCTGCGCCTGCCGGCGGTGACGCTGATCGCCGGCGCGCTCGCCGCCGCCGCCACCTCGGCGCTCGGCGTCTATCACTCGGGCGTCGAGCGGCATATCTTCGAGGGCCCGACGAGCTGCACCTCGAACGGCGTGACCGGGCTCAACGCCACCGACCTGCTCGCCCAGATCCAGACCGCGCCGCTCGTGCGCTGCGACGAGATCGTCTGGGACATCTTCGGCATCACCATGCCCAACCTCAACGCCGTCTTCTCGGCGGGGCTCGTCGTCTGGTGGCTGATCGCCTTCGCCAAGGCCCGCCGCGGCGCCTGAGGCTGGCCGGGCTTGCGTATTTGGACCAAGAAGAAACGGCAAGGTGCCGCGCTGCCCCTGCCCTTCTTCTTGGCAAAAATACGCAAATTCCGCACCGTGCCGCCCGCGCAGCCGCCTGAGTGATTGCACCCAAGCCCTCGGGTGGCTATAAAACAGGCCAACAAGATCTAGAAGAACGAGACGCGCGTGACCGACACTCCCGAAACGCCCGAAACCCTCGAGGAAGGCCCGAAACGCCCCGTTCATGACGGGCCGACGGTGTCGATCGCCGAGGAGATGAAGACGGCCTACCTCGATTACGCGATGAGCGTGATCGTCTCGCGCGCGATCCCGGACCTGCGCGACGGGCTCAAGCCCGTGCACCGGCGCATCCTTTATGCGATGCACGAGACCGGCAACACCGCCGACAAGCCCTACCGCAAATCGGCGCGCCCGGTTGGCGATGTGATGGGGAAATACCACCCCCATGGCGATGCGGCGATCTATGATGCGCTGGTGCGGATGGCGCAGGATTTCTCGATGTCGCTGCCGCTCCTTGACGGGCAGGGCAACTTCGGCTCGATGGACGGCGACTCGGCGGCGGCGATGCGCTACACCGAAGTGCGCATGGACAAGCCCTCGGCCTTCATGCTGGCCGATATCGACAAGGACACCGTCGATTTCCAGGACAACTATGACGGCAAGGACCGCGAGCCGACCGTTCTGCCGGCGCGGTTCCCCAACATGCTCGTCAATGGCGCGGGCGGCATCGCCGTCGGCATGGCGACGAACATCCCGCCGCACAACCTCGGCGAGGTGGTCGACGCCACACTCGCGCTGATCGAAAACCCCGACATGACGACCGAGGAGATCATGGCGATCATCCCCGGCCCCGATTTCCCGACCGGCGCCCAGATCATGGGGCGCGGCGGCGCGCGCAAGGCCTATCTCGAAGGCCGCGGCTCGGTGATCATCCGCGCCAAGACCCGCATCGAGGAGATCCGCAAGGACCGCCATGCGATCATCGTCGAAGAGATCCCCTATCAGGTCAACAAGGCCGCGATGATCGAGAAGATCGCGGAACTGGTGCGCGACAAGCGCCTCGAGGGGATCTCCTCGATCGCCGATGAGAGCGACCGGGTCGGCGTGCGGGTGGTGATCGAATTGAAGCGCGACGCGACGCCCGATGTCGTGCTCAACCAGCTCTACCGCTTCACGCCGCTGCAAACCTCGTTCGGCTGCAACATGCTCGCGCTCAACGGCGGCCGCCCCGAGCAGCTCACCTTGCGCGATTTCCTCACCCATTTCATCACCTTCCGCGAGGAAGTGGTGGCGCGGCGCACGGCCTATGAGCTGCGCCGTGCGCGCGAGCGCAGCCATGTGCTGTGCGGCCTCGCGGTGGCGGTTTCGAATGTCGATGAGGTGGTCGCGACGATCCGCTCCTCCTCCGATGCGGCGGAGGCGCGCGAGCGGCTGATGGCGCGGCGCTGGCCGGCCCATGACATCGCCGAATATCTGCGCCTGATCGACGACCCGCTGCACTCGATGAACGAGGACGGCACCTATAACCTCTCCGAGGTGCAGGCGCGTGCGATCCTCGATCTGCGGCTGCAACGGCTGACCCAGCTCGGCGTCAAGGAAGTCACCGACGAGCTGGCCGAGCTCGCCGCCAAGATCCGCGATTATCTCGCGATCCTGGCCTCGCGCGCGCGGATCATGGAGATCATCGCGACCGAGCTGAAAGAGGTCAAAGAGCTCTTCGCGGTGCCGAGGCGCACCGAAATCGTCGACTGGGCGGGCGATCTCGACGACGAGGATCTGATCGAGCGCGAGGATATGGTCGTGACCATCACCTCGGGCGGCTATATCAAGCGCACGCCCTTGGCCGAGTTCCGCGCGCAGCGCCGCGGCGGCAAGGGGCTGGCCTCCATGGCCACCAAGGAAGACGATGTGGTGACCACGCTCTTCGTGGCCAACACCCATACCCAGCTTCTGTTCTTCACCACCGATGGCATGGTCTACAGCCTGAAATGCTGGCGCCTGCCGCTCGCGGGGCGGACCTCGAAGGGCAAGGCGATCGTCAATATCCTGCCGATCCCGCAGGGCGTCTCGATCGCCTCGCTGATGCCGGTCGATGCGCCCGAGGAAGATTGGGACGCCTTCCAGGTGTTCTTCGCGACCTCGGATGGCGATGTGCGCCGCAATGCGCTCTCCGATTTCGCCAAGGTGATGCGCAACGGCAAACGCGCGATGGAGCTGCCCGAGGGGGTGACGCTCGTCGATACGAGGATGTGCTCGGAGGAGGACGACATCATGCTCGTCACCGCCTCGGGCCGTGCGATCCGCTTCCCGGTGCCGGAGGTGCGCGTCTTCAAGGGCCGCTCCTCGACGGGCGTGCGCGGCGTGCGGCTGGCGGCGGGCGACAAGGTCGTCTCGATGTCGGTGATCCGCCATTTCGAGGCCGAAGCCTGGGAGCGCGCGGAGTTCCTCAAACGCTTCCGCACCGAGTTGGGCGCGGAAGAGGAGCTCGAGGCCGATGCCGAGGAGGATACCCCGGTGGCCGAGGGCCAGCTCTCGGATGAGCGTTACACCGAGATGCGCGCGGCGCAGGATCTGATCCTGACGATCACCGCGACCGGGCTCGGCAAAATCTCCTCCTCGCATGATTACCCGGTGCGCGGCCGCGGCGGCCAGGGCGTTGGCGCCTTCAAGATGTCGGGCCGCTCGGGCGCGCTCGTCGCCTCCTTCCCGGTCGAGACCTCGGATCAGATCATGCTCGCCACCTCGACGGGCCAGTCGATCCGCTGCCCGGTCGCCGGCATCTCCTTCCGCTCGCGCTCGGCGGGCGGGGTCAAGGTGTTCAACACCGGCGCCGAGGAAGAGGTCGTCACCGTCGCCCGCATCGCCGATCAGGGCGATGAGGCCGAGGCCGAGACCGCACCCGACGCCGTGCCCGCAGAGGCCGCCGGCCCGACCCCCGAATAACCGAAACGACCGCCCGCCAAGGGCGGCACCCCTCGCGCCCCCATCCCGGGGGCGCGTCTTGCATGAGGCAAATGATGTCCAAACTCCTCCCCCTCGCCCTCACCCTCGCCGCGCTCACCGTGACCCCGGCGCTGGCCGAGGTCACCAATGCCGAAATCGGCTTCAATTACTCGATGCTCGCCGATGGCGGCGCGCGCGATGTGAACAAGGCGACCCTCGGCGGCGCGCTCGAATATGCGATCACCCCGCAATTCACCGTCCAGGGCGACCTCGCGCAGCGCTACTACGGCCTGAGCAACTGGAACGGCACGACCTTCACCGCGCATGGCGCCTATGACATCGGCAACGGCACCAAGATCGGCGCCTTTGGCGGCCATGACTGGCTCGACGGGCAGAACATCCAGCATTTCGGCCTGGAGGCTGCGGGCGAGATGAACGGCGTGAGCTGGCAGACCGCCTATACCCACCTCAACGGCAACGGCCAGAACGCCAACGCCCTGCAAGGCGAAGGCGCCCTCGCGATGACCGAGGCGCTCGATCTGGGCGGCAAGGTCGCCGCGATGCACGGCCAGGGCCAGATGAGCTACCGCGCCGCCGCCACCGCCGGCTATCAGCTCACCCCCGGCCTGCGCGCCACCGGCGAGCTCGGCCTCTATGACGGCGACGGCATGGATGCGGAAAGCTTCGTCGGCGTCGGCCTGAAGGCCACCTTCGGCCAGGGCAAGGGCGTGACCTTCTCGGGCCGCGGCATCCAGGACTTCGTCCCCGGCCTCTGATCTTAACGCAGTTTCAAGAGGTTCATGCTCTTCTCGTCACGAAGGGAGGACAGCATGAACCTCTATCACTGCATGATCGAACTGAAGAGCGACGCGAAGGCGCTGGCCTTCGCCAGCGCGCTCGAACAATGGATGAGCGAGCTTTCCGCCCGCGGGCTGATCGGCAACTGGCGTCTGATGCGGCGCAAACTTGGCCTCGCCGGCTCCTCGCACAGCGATTTCCTGCTCGAGATCGAGGTGGCGAGCATGTCGGCGCTCGATCAGGCCTTCCGCACGGTCGGCCAATTGCCCGAGGGCATGACCCGGCATTATGATCTGATGCATGCGATGATCGCCTCGGCCGAGATGGGCCTCTACCGCCCCTTCCCCGACCCCGAGCGGCGCGAACGCATCGCGCTGATCTGACCGCGCACGCGCGCGCGCCCCGTTGCGCGAGGCCCCGCGCGGCGCTATCACCGCGCCATGGAAACGCTTCACATCATCGGCGGCGGCATGGCCGGCTCGGAGGCTGCCTGGCAGGCGGCCGAGGCCGGCGTGCCGGTCGTCTTGCACGAAATGCGCCCGCATGTGGCCACCTTCGCGCATCGCACCGGCGATTTCGCCGAAATGGTCTGCTCGAACTCATTCCGCTCCGATGATGATGAGCGCAACGCGGTGGGGCTCCTGCATTGGGAGATGCGCGCCGCGGGCGGGCTGATCATGCAGATGGCCGATCGCCATCAGCTCCCGGCGGGCGGCGCGCTCGCGGTCGACCGCGATGCCTTCTCCGCGGCGGTCACCGAAGCGCTCCGCGCGCATCCGCTGATTTCCTTTTCAAATGAAGAGGTTACGGAGCTTCCCTCAAGTGGAAAATGGATCATCGCGACGGGGCCTCTGACCTCGGGCGCGCTGGCCGAGAGCATCCGCGCCGCCACCGGCGCCGAGAGCCTCGCCTTCTTCGACGCGATCGCGCCGATCGTCTATGCCGAGACGGTCGACATGTCGGTCGCCTGGCGGCAAAGCCGCTACGACAAGGGCGAGACCGAGGAGGAGCAGAAGGCTTACCTCAACTGCCCGATGACCCGCGACCAATATGAGGCCTTCATCGACGCGCTGCTCGCGGCCGAGAAGACCGAGTTCCACGAGGGCGAGACCGCGGGCTATTTCGACGGTTGCCTGCCGATCGAGGTGATGGCCGAACGCGGTCGCGAGACGCTGCGCCATGGGCCGATGAAGCCGGTGGGCCTGACAAATGCGCACAAACCCGAGGAAAAGGCCTATGCGGTGGTGCAGCTGCGCCGCGACAATGCGCTCGGCACGCTCTACAATATCGTCGGCTTCCAGACGAAGATGAAGTACGGCGCGCAAACCGCTGTTTTTAAAATGATTCCCGGGCTCGAGAATGCGTCCTTCGCGCGCCTTGGCGGGATCCACCGCAACACCTTCATCAACTCGCCGACGCTGCTCGATAGCCAGATGCGGCTGAAATCGCGCCCCGGGATCCGCTTTGCGGGCCAGATCACCGGCGTCGAGGGCTATGTCGAAAGCGCGGCCATGGGCCTCCTCGCGGGCCGGATGGCCGCGGCCGAAATCAAGGGCGCGACCCTGCCGCCGCCCGGCTTCGAGACCGCGATGGGCAGCCTCGTGAACCACATCACCGGCGGCGCCGAGGCCAAGACCTTCCAGCCGATGAACGTGAACTTCGGCCTGTTCCCGCCGATCGAGGCAAAGGGCGGCCGCCGCGGCCGGAAGGACCGCTACAAGGCCTATACCGACCGCGCAAAAGAGGCCTTTTCTCAATGGCTTGCGGAGCAAAGCTGAGGTGATCACCCGGTTTGCGCCTTCGCCCACCGGGCCCCTTCACCTCGGCCATGCCTATGCCGCGATCCGCGCCCATGACATGGCGCGGGCCGCGGGCGGGCGGTTCTTGCTGCGCATCGAGGATATCGACCGGCAACGCTCGAAACCCGCCTGGGAGGCGCAGATCCTTGACGATCTGCGCTGGCTCGGTCTGAGCTGGGACGGGCCGGTGATGCGCCAATCCGAGCGTCTCAACATCTACCGCCAAACCCTTGAAAAGCTATGGGATCGCGGCTTTCTCTACGCCTGCACCTGCTCGCGGCGCGATATCGAGGCGGCGGCTTCGGCGCCGCAGGAAGGCGTGAGCTACGGCCCCGACGGGATCATCTACCCCGGCACCTGCCGCGCGAGCGGCGCGCCGCGCCCGGGCCAACCGCTCCCCGACGCGGTCTTGCGCCTCAATCAAGAACGCGCGGCAACGGATTGTTCTTTCGAGGAAATCTGTGAGATCCACCGGGGCCGCCACGCGATCACCCGCGCCGAAATGATCCGCGAGGTAGGCGATGTGGTGCTCGCGCGGCGCGAGATGGGCACCTCCTACCACCTCGCCGTGGTGCTCGACGACGCGGCGCAGGGCATCACCCATGTCACCCGCGGCGCCGATCTCTTCGAGGCCACAAAGATCCATGTCACACTTCAGAAACTGCTTGAGCTTCCCACGCCAACCTATTGCCACCACATGTTAATCCGAGACGAAGCCGGCAAGCGCCTCGCCAAGCGCGACGATGCCCGCGCGCTTGCGACCTACCGCGCCGAAGGCGCCAGCCCCGCCGATATCCGCCGCCTGATCGGGCTTTAGGCTCACACCATCGGCGTGAGGATCTCGACCTCGTCACCACCGCGCACCGCCGTATAAAAACAGCTGCGCCGGTTGGTGTGGCAGGCCGGCCCCGCCTGATCGACCAGCATCAGAAGGCAATCGCGGTCGCAATCGACCCGCAGCTCGACCAGCCGCTGCACATGGCCCGAGCTTTCCCCCTTCGCCCAGAAGCTCTGCCGCGAGCGCGACCAATAGGTCACCTGCCCGCTCGCCAGCGTCCGCGCCAGGCTCTCGGCGTTCATCCAGGCCATCATCAGCACCTCGCCCGTCGCATGATCTTGCGCGATCGCGGGGATCAGGCCGTTGGCGTCATAGGTGAGGCTCGCAGGGTCGAACATGGCTTTTCTCCGTCGCTGTGCCGCCCTATCTATCCGCCAAAGCCTCCCGGGGAAAGCCATGAGCGACACCGATCTCTTCAAGCTCTATTCGCAGCGCATCCTGGCGCTCGCCGCCGACATGCCGCTGACCGAGCCGCTCGCCGCGCCGAGCCACAGCGCCACCAAACGCGCGCCGCTTTGTGGCTCGACGGTCTCCGTCGCGCTCACCTTCGACGGCGAGAAAATCACCGGCTACAGCCAGCAGGTGCATGCCTGCGCGCTCGGCCAGGCCTCGGCGGCGATCTTCGGCGCGGCGGTGATCGGGCGCACACCGGCCGAGATCGCGGCGCTCTGTGACACGCTCGCCGCCATGCTCAAGGGCGCCCCGGTGCCCGCCGCGCCCTTCGCGGAGTATGAGGTGCTGACCGCCGCGCGCGATTACCCCAACCGCCATGCCTCGATCCTGCTCGCGCCCGAGGCGACGCGCGCCGCGCTGAGGGGAAATTAACCGCTAATAAAGGCGGCTGTGCGACTCTGCGGGCCAAACGAGGCCGGAGGCGCCATGAACGATCTCTCCCACACGCCGCATCCGCCGGCGCATGACATGCTCGACCGGATCGCGAATGAGGCGATCGGGCTCGGGCGCGATATCGTCGATATCGCTGCGGCGCTCGATACGCTCGCGCAGGCGGCGGACGCGCAGCTGGCGCTGCTCGCCGAGGCGCGCGCGGCCGCCGGCACCGTGCAGGAGGCCAACGGCCGTGTGACGGCGGGCGTCGATCAGGTCTCGCAGGCCGCCGAGGATACGATGTCCGCGGTGAGCCAGGCGGTGGGCCAGCTGCGCCAGACCGGCGCCCATGCCCAGAAGATCGCCGAATGGGTGCAATCGGTCGTCAGCCGGATGGCCGAAGTGACCGAGACGCTGAGCGAGGTGCGCGCCGAGAATACCGAGATCCGCTCGATCGCGACACAGGTGAACATTCTCGCGATCAACGCCAAGATCGAGGCGGTGCGCGCGGGCGACGCGGGGCGCGGCTTTGCGGTCGTGGCCGAGGCGATCAACGAGCTCTCGCGCAAGACCGCGAACGCCGCCGACGGGATCGGCACCGCGGTGGGCGGGCTCTCCGAGCGCATCGACGGGCTGCGCAAGGAGGCCGGCACGATCTCCGAAAACGCCGCCGCGGTGCTCTCGGGCGCCTCGGAAAGCGACACGGCGCTCGGCCAGATGACCGAAAGCGTCAGCCGCACCCGCTCGGCCGTGCAAGATATCGCCGCGCGCGCCGATACCGTGCGCCAGGCCAATGCGCTCTTCGGCCCCGCCTTCCAGCGGATGGCCGGCGCGATGGAGCTGACCGTCAAACAGATCGACACCGCGCGCGGGCGCACCAACGGGCTGATCGAGGCGGGCGAAACCATCGTGCAGGACGCGGTGGTGATGGGCGGCTCGACCTCGGACAGCCTGCTGATCGATTTCGCCCAGACCACGGCGGGCGAGTTCGGCCGGCTGCTCGGCGCAGCGATCGAGGAGGGGCGAATCACCGAATCCGATCTCTTCAGCCAGAGCTACGCGCCGATCCCGGGCACGAACCCGCCGCAATATATGGCGCCCTTCACCCGGTTGACCGATACGCTCTTCACACCGTTGCAGGAAAGCGCGCTCGAGACCGACCCGCGGGTGGTGTTCTGCGCCGCGGTGGACCGACAGGGCTATCTGCCGACCCACAATCGCAAATTCTCGCAACCGCAAAGCGGCGATCCGGTCTGGAACAGCGCCAATTGCCGCAACCGGCGCCTCTTCAACGACCGGGTGGGCCTGCGCGCGGGGCAATCGACCGCGCCTTTCGTGCTGCAGATCTACCGCCGCGACATGGGCGGCGGGCAATTCGTGCTGATGAAAGACCTCTCCGCGCCGATCGTGGTGCGCGGGCGCCATTGGGGCGGGCTGCGGATCGGCTACAAATTCTGAGCCCCCAAGAAAAAACGCCGCCATCTTTGGGGGATGGCGGCGCGAGTCTGCGCTCTCAGGCATAAGCCGTTCGGGACAGGCGGTCAGGCGTTTGGGGACAGGAGACCGCGAAAGCGCAAGGCAGTGAGCAGGTGGGCCTCAGAACAGGCCCGGAATGAACAACAGCGCAAGGAAGGTCACGCAGAGCGAGGCCGCCCCGAGCGCATCGGGAAGAAGCGTCGCCGCGCTGCGGCTGAGAACATCGTGAACGTCGCGGTGCATCGGTGACCTCCTGTTGCTTGTTGCTATTTTGTTCTCATATCTGTGCCGCCAAGTAAAGAACTTTTTAAGAACATCCGTCAGCCGACCTCCATCAGCCGGATCGCCCGGTCCTGCTCCATCAACCAAAGCAACGCCCGCGCCGCCCGCCCGCGCGGGCCCGCAAGCTCCGGGTCTTGCACCAAAAGCGCACGCGCATCGCTTTGCGCCACCGCCATCAACCCTGCCTGCCGCTCAAGATCGGCGATGCGAAACCGCGGCAGCCCCGATTGCGCGGTGCCGATCACATCGCCCGCGCCGCGCATCGCGAGATCCTCCTCGGCGATGCGGAACCCGTCCTCGGTCTCGCGCAGGATCTGCAACCGCCGCTCGCCGCTCTCGCTCAATGGCGCCTGATAGAGCATGAGGCAGGTCGAGGCCGCCGCCCCGCGCCCGACCCGCCCGCGCAGCTGATGGAGCTGCGCCAGCCCAAAGCTCTCCGCCCGCTCGATCACCATGATCGAGGCGTTGGGCACATTCACCCCCACCTCGATCACCGTCGTCGCCACCAGAACCCGGCTGCGCCCGGCGACGAAATCGGCCATCGCCGCGTCCTTCTCGGCCACCGGCATCTGGCCATGCACGAGCCCGACCACCCCCTCGCCAAGCGCCGCCCGCAACATCGCGAATCGCTCCTCCGCCGAGGTCAGATCGACCCGCTCGCTCTCCTCGACCAGCGGACAGACCCAATAGGCCTGCCGCCCCTCGGCCACCGCGCGGCTCAGATGCGCCACCACCTCGCCCAGCCGCTCGGTCGAGATCAACGCCGTGCGCACCGGCTGGCGCCCGGGCGGCTTTTCGTCGAGCACGCTTACATCCATGTCGCCATATTGCGCAAGCGCGAGCGAGCGCGGGATCGGCGTCGCGGTCATCACCAGCACATCCGCCGCCTGCCCCTTCGCGCCAAGCTCCATCCGCTGCGCGACGCCAAACCGGTGCTGCTCGTCGATCACCACGAGCCGCAGATCGTGAAACGCCACGTCCTTTTGAAACACCGCATGGGTGCCGACGAGCAGGTCGATCGCGCCGGAGGCGAGATCGGCGAGCTTCGCCGCCCGCTCGGCGCCCTTGTCGCGCCCGGTCAGGATCGCGAGCCGCGCGCCGGCGGCGGCGGCAAGCGGCGCGAGCGCCTCGAAATGTTGCCGCGCCAGGATCTCGGTCGGCGCCATCATCACCCCCTGGCCGCCCGCCTCAACCGCGATCAGGAGCGCCAAAAGCGCCACCAAGGTCTTGCCCGAGCCCACATCGCCTTGCAAAAGCCGGTTCATCCGCCGCCCGCTGGCGAGGTCTTCGGCGATCTCGGCCACCGCGCGCCGCTGCGCCCCCGTCGGCGCAAATTCAAGCGATTCCATAACCTTGCGCGACATAGTTCCAGTGCCGAGCGTGGCGCGACCGGGGCTTTGCCGCGCCGTGCGGCGCGCCAGCGCAAGCGTCAATTGATGCGCGAAGAGTTCATCATAGGCGAGCCGCGCCCGGGCCGGTGCCGTCGGCGCGAGATCGGCCTGCGCCTGCGGCGCATGGGCCGCGCGCAGCGCCTCGGCCCAATCGGGCCAACCCTCGCGCGCCTTCAGCGCCGGGTCGATCCACTCGGCCAGCGCCGGGAGCCGCGCCAGCGCCCCGGCCGCCGCCTTCGCCATCAGCTTCTGCGTCAGCCCCGCGCCGAGCGGATAGACCGGCTCGAACCGCGGCAGCTGATCGGCCTCCTCGGGGCGCAGGATGTGATCGGGGTGGACGATCTGCGCGATGCCGTCGAAGACCTCGAGCTTGCCCGAAACGAGCCGGCGCGCACCCTGCGGCAGGATCTTTTCGAGGTAGTCGCCGCGCGCGTGGAAGAAGACGAGCTGCAATTCCGCCGCCGCGTCGCGCACGAAGACCCGCGCCGGCCCGCCGCGGCGGCGCGCGGGGATATGGGCCTCGACCTCGACCTCGACGGTGACGACAAGCGGCGCCGCGAGGCCGCGAATCGTGGCGACGGGGCGGCGGTCGATCACCGAATAGGGCAGCGTGAACGCCATGTCGCGCGGCCGCGTCACGCCGATCTGCGCGAGCGCCTGCGCCGATTTCGCGCCGACGCCGGGGAGCACCTCGGCGCCCGCGAAGAGCGGAAAAAGCGCCTCCGGGCGGCCCGTCATACGCCGCCCGCCAGCGCGATCCAGGCGTCTTCGTCGATCACCTCGATGCCGAGCTCGGCGGCCTTTTTCGCCTTTGACCCCGCGCCCGGGCCCGCGATCAGGAGATCGGTCTTGGCCGAGACCGAGCCCGCGACCTTGGCGCCCATCGCCTCGGCGCGCGCCTTCGCCTCGGCGCGGGTCATCCGCTCGAGCGTGCCGGTGAAAACCAGCGTCTTACCCGCGATCGGGCTGCCCGAGGTGTCGCGGATCTCGGCGTCCTCGGGGGTGACCTCCTCGAGCAGCGCCGCGATCGCGGCCTTGTCGGCGGAGTGGTTGAGCGTCGCGATCAGCGAGCGCGCGGTGGTTTCGCCGACGCCATCGATCGCGAGCAGCTCCTCCCAGGCGGGGCCGGTGAAGCTGTCGGCGGCCGCGACCGCCTCGGCGAGCCGCGCCCAGGAGGTGTAATGATTGGCCAAAAGCGCCGCCGTGCTCTCGCCGATATGGCGGATGCCGAGCGCGAAGAGGAAGCGCGCGAGCGGGATGCGGCGGCGCTCGTCGATCGCGTCGAAGAGCTTGAGCGCGGATTTCTCGCCCCAGCCGTCGCGATTGGCGAGCTGGCGCAGGTTGCCCGGGCCAAAGCGCGCGCGCAGGGTGAAAATCTCGGCCGGGGTGCGGATCCAGCCGTCCTTGTAGAAGGCCTCGACCTGTTTCGCGCCGAGCCCCTCGATATCGAAGGCCGCGCGCGAGACGAAATGTTTGAGCTTCTCGACGGCCTGCGCCGGGCAGATCAGCCCGCCCGTGCAGCGGCGCACGGAATCGCCCTCCTCACGGATCGCCTCGGAGCCGCATTCCGGGCAGAGATGAGGGAATTCAAAGGGTTGCGCGTGGATGTTGCGGCGCGAGAGGTCGACATCGGCGACCTTGGGGATGACATCGCCCGCGCGATAGACCTGCACCCAATCGCCCTCGCGGATATCCTTGCCGCCGCGGATTTCAGCGCCGCGGGAATCGCGCCCGGCGATGTAATCCTCGTTGTGGAGCGTCGCATTCGAGACGACGACGCCGCCGACGGTGACCGGCGCGAGCCGCGCGACGGGGCTGAGCGCGCCGGTGCGGCCGACCTGGATCTCGATTTTCTCGAGCCGCGTCCAGGCGAGCTCGGCGGGGAATTTATGCGCGATCGCCCAGCGCGGCGTGGTGGCGCGGAAGCCCAGGCGGCGTTGCAGGGCGAGGTCGTTGACCTTGTAGACGACGCCGTCGATGTCATAGCCAAGCGTCGCGCGCTGCTGCTCGATCCGGCGGTAATGGGCGAGGAGCTCGGCCGGGGTCTGGCACAGGACGGTGAGCGGGTTGGTCTGGAAGCCGAGACGCGCGAGGCGGGCGATCGCGTCAAACTGGGTCTCGGCCAGTGGGGCGGAGAGCTCGCCCCAGGCATAGGCGAAAAAACGCAGCGGGCGCGCGGCGGTGATTTTCGCATCGAGCTGGCGCAGCGACCCCGCGGCGGCGTTGCGCGGATTGGCAAAGGGCTTCTCGCTGCGAGCAAGCTGGCGGGAGTTGAGCGCCTCGAAATCCTCTTTGGCCATGTAAACCTCGCCGCGCACCTCCAAAACCTCCGGCGCGCATGGCAGCTCGCCCGGGATATCCGCGATCGTGCGGGCATTTTCGGTGACATTTTCGCCCACCGCGCCGTCGCCCCGGGTGGCCGCTTGAACGAGACGGCCGTTTTCGTAGCGCAGCGACAGCGAGAGCCCGTCGATTTTCGGCTCCGCGGTGAAGCTGACCGGGTGATCCTCGGCAAGGCCGAGATAGCTGCGCACCCGGGCCACGAAATCGGCGATATCCTCTTCGGAAAAGCCGTTTTCGAGGCTCATCATCCGCTGCGCATGGGTGACCTTGGCAAACCCATCCGCCACCGCAGCGCCGACCTTGAGGGTCGGGCTGTCGGGGCTTTGCAGATCGGGGAAGCGGGTTTCGATCTCGGCGAGGCGGCGCTTGAGGGCGTCATATTCGGCGTCGGAGATCTCGGGGCGATCGAGGGTATGATAGGCGGTATTGGCGGCCACGAGCCGTGCGGTCAACTCCGCAACCTCCGCCACAGCGGCATCCCGGCTCAACTGAGCGACGTCGATCTTGTCTTCTGCCGTCATCTTGTCTCCCCTCGGCTGACCTCAAGGTTTAGGGTCAGCCGCCGGGGGCGTCCAGAGGGGGAGATCAGGCGCCGATCGCGACGCGACGCTCCATCTCGCCCGGATCGGGATCGCGCAGCACATAGCCGCGGCCCCAGACGGTCTCGATGTAATTCTCGCCGCCGGTCACTTCCGCGAGTTTCTTGCGAAGCTTGCAGATGAACACGTCGATGATCTTGAGCTCGGGCTCATCCATGCCGCCGTAGAGATGGTTGAGGAACATCTCCTTGGTGAGCGTGGTGCCCTTGCGCAGCGACAAGAGCTCGAGCATCTGATATTCCTTGCCGGTCAGATGCACGGGTTTGCCTTCGACCTCGACGGTTTTCGCGTCCAGGTTGACCGAGATCTTGCCGGTGCGGATCACCGATTGGGCATGCCCCTTCGAGCGGCGGATGATCGCATGGATGCGCGCGACGAGCTCTTCGCGGTGGAAGGGTTTCGTCATGTAATCATCGGCGCCGAATCCGAAGCCCTTGATCTTGTTCTCGGTGTCGTCGGCCCCGGTCAGGATCAGGATCGGCGTATCGACCCGCGCGAGGCGCAATTGCCGGAGAACCTCATGCCCGTTCATGTCCGGCAGGTTCAGATCCAGCAAGATCAGGTCGTAATCATAGAGCTTGGCGAGGTCGATGCCTTCTTCGCCAAGATCGGTGCAATAGACGTTCAAGTTCGCATGCGTGAGCATAAGCTCAATGCTGCGCGAGGTCGTAGGGTCGTCCTCCACCAACAAAATCCGCATCCTGGGTTCTCCGCATTAATCCCTCGATCACCATCGAGACTTGCACCAAATGGTTAACACCCAGTTACTCTCGCAGCATTTACTTACTTTGCAACTTAAAGTTGTCTATATTTCTGAATCGCCGTGACCTTGAGCCCCGCGATTCCATGTTTCTGGATCGCCTCGCTCCACAGATCGAACTCCTCCTCGGAGAGATCATAGCGCTCGAGCACCTCGGAGCGGGGAATCAAACCATAGGCCACCGCGTGCACGAGCGTGGCCTTGCGGCTCGCCACCCAGCGACGCGTTTCCTTCGGCGGCAGGTCCGCACGGGTGAGAATCGTGCCATCGGGAAGCGTAACCGCCCGCGGTCCATCGACTTTCTTGAGATACATGGGCACACCCCTTCGTCTTTCTGGCCCAAGAATGGCGCGATCGCCTTAACGACGGGTGAAACGCGGGGTTGTGAGTAGTTCGGATTTTCCTATATTCCTGCGGTTCTGGTTAAAGGACCCTTCAGATGCGTAAGGAAATCCCTGTCAATTCGCTCGGTTTCGCCAAGCCGCCGAGCGAAACCCGCGTCGTCGTCGCGATGTCGGGGGGCGTCGACAGCTCGGTCGTGGCCGCGCAACTCGCCGAGGAAGGCTATGATGTCGTCGGCGTGACGCTGCAGCTTTACGACCACGGCGCGGCGCTGGCGAAAAAGGGCGCCTGCTGCGCGGGCCAGGATATCCACGATGCCCGCCGCGTCGCCGAGACGATGGGCTTTCCGCATTACGTGCTCGATTACGAGAACACCTTCCGCGAGGCGGTGATCGAGGAATTTGCCGACGCCTATCTCGGCGGGGCGACGCCGGTGCCCTGCATCCGCTGCAACGAGCGGGTGAAATTCAAGGATCTGCTCGAAACCGCCAAGGATCTCGAGGCCGATTGCATGGCGACGGGCCATTACATCCAGCGCAAGCTCGGCCCGAACGGCCCCGAGCTGCATTGCGCCGCCGACGCCAACCGCGACCAGAGCTATTTCCTGTTCTCGACCACCCCCGAACAGCTCGCCTATCTGCGCTTCCCCCTCGGCCACCTCGCCTCGAAAGCCGAGACCCGGGCGCTCGCCGCCAAATACGGCCTCGCCGTCGCCGACAAGCCCGACAGCCAGGATATCTGCTTCGTCCCCAACGGCAATTACGCCTCGGTGATCGAGAAACTGCGCCCCGGCGCGGCCGACCCCGGCGAAATCGTCGATCTGGCGGGCAATGTGCTCGGCCAACACCGCGGCGTGATCCATTACACGATCGGCCAGCGCCGCGGGCTCGGCATCGGCGGCCTTGGCGAGCCGCTCTACGTCGTCAAACTCGATCCCGACACCCGCCGCGTGATCGTCGGCCCGAAAGAGGCGCTCGCCACCCGCACCGTGCCCGTGCGCGAGATCAACTGGCTCGGCGACACCCCGTTCGACAGCCGCCCCGAATGGCATGTCTCGGTGCGCATCCGCTCGACGCGCCCGCCGCGCGAAGCGATCTTGCGCCCGCTCTCGGCCACCGAGGCCGAGGTCGAGCTCCTCGCCCCCGAAGAGGGCGTCAGCCCCGGCCAGGCCTGCGTCTTCTACGAAACCGGCGGCTCGCGGATCCTCGGCGGCGGCTGGATCTGGAAAGGCCGATAAGGAAAGGGCGGAGCCAAAGCCCCGCCCTTTCATCTTGCCAGAAATATCCCGGGGTCCGGGGCAGAGCCCCGGCGCCCGCCGCCGATCACTCCATCAGCACATAGCTGCCCGGCGCCGCCTCGAGCGGCGCAAACCCGGCCTCGACATTGCCCATCGCCGGCGGCGCAATCTCCGCCCCCCCGGCCGCAACGCCCGTGCCGCGCAGCCACTCGGCCCAGGGCTGCCACCACGAGCCCGTCACCTTCGGCACGCTCGCCGCCCATTCCTTCGGCCCCGGATGCGCGCGACCCTGCTCATGCGCCATCATCTTGTATTTCGCCCGCGGGCTGCCCGGAGGCGCCACGATCCCGGTGTTGTGCCCGCCCGACACCAGCGCGAAGGTCACCGGCGAATGCATCAGATAGGTGAGCTTGAAGACCGAATTCCACGGCGCGATATGGTCATGCTCGGTCGCCACCGCAAAGACCGGGGCCGAGATGTCCTGCAGATAGATATGCGCGCCGCCCGATTCCATCCGGCCATCCGCCAAGTCATTGTTCAGGAACAACTTGCGCAGATATTCCGAATGCATCTTGTAGGGCATCCGCGTCGCGTCATGGCTCCAGGCACCGAGCGAAGACGGCGCCTCGCGCTCGCCCAGCATGTATTCGCGCACGATCTTCGACCAGACGAGGTCTTGCGATTTCAGCATCGAGAAGGTGCCGGCCATCGCCTCTTTCTCGAGGAACCCCTCTTCCCACATCATGTCCTCGATCAGCGAGAGCTGATCTTCGTTGGTGAAGAGCGAGAGCTCCCCCGCTTCGGTGAAATCGACCTGCGCGGCGAGCATCGTCAGCGAGGCCAGCCGCTCATCGCCATCGCGCGCCATCGTCGCCGCCGTCACCGACAGAAGCGTGCCGCCGAGGCAATAGCCCAGCCCATGCACCTTCGGCGCGCCGGTGATCGCCGTGATCGCATCGATCGCCGCCATCACGCCGAGCTGACGATAATCGTCAAAGCCCAGATCGCGGTCGCCCTCATCGGGGTTCTTCCAGCTGATGCAGAACACGCTGAAGCCCTGATCGACGAGCCATTTGATCATCGATTCGGGCGGCGTGAGATCGAGAATATAGTATTTCATGATCCAGGCCGGCACGATCAGCAGCGGCACCGAATGCACGCTCGCCGTCGTCGGCGCATATTGGATCAGCTCGATCAGCCGGTTGCGGAACACCACCTTGCCCGGCGTCAGCGCGACCTCGACCCCCGGCGTCATCTCGGGCTTCACCGCGGTCTGGCCGGTGACCTGCTTCATCGCATCCTCGGCGAAGAACTGCGCGCCGCGCACGAGGTTGCGCCCGCCCTCCTCGAGGGTCTTCTGGATCAGGAGCGGGTTCGTCGCGAGGAAGTTCGAGGGCGAGAACATGTCGAGCATCTGCCGCCCGTAGAACTCGACGATCTTCTCATGCCGGTCCTCGACGCCGTGAATATCGGTCGTCGCATTGTGCCACCATTGCTGCGAGAGCAGGAAGCTTTGCGAATAGAGCGAGAACGGGAAGCGCAGCCATTCGGGGCCCGCGAAGCGGCGGTCCTGCTTGAGCGGCTGCACGCAGCCATCGCCCGCCCCGCCCGAGAGCTGACACATCATCTCGGCCGCCAGACGCTGCCATTTGCGGGCCGATTTCCACACGAGCTCGGCCTGTTTGCCCGGGCTGATCGCCAGATGCGCGGCCCAGTCGCCATAGGCGAGCGCGAGCGAGATCGGCGACAGCCCGCCGCCGGTTTTGCCCATCAAGGCATGGACATAGCGGTCGAGGCTGATGAAGGCCTCCTCGGCGGCCTTCTTCTCGGCCGTCTCCCCCATCGCCGCCATCACCGGCACCGGCAGGCTGGTCTTGGGCTCGGTCTTGAGCCCCACCGTCTCGGCCTGCGCGGCCTTGCGCGGCGCGCGGGCCGGCTTGGCCTCGATCACCTCATCGGCCGCGGCCGAAACCGCAGCCGAAACCTTGGCGCGCGACGCGCGCGCTTTCGGGGCTTTATCGCTCATTCGTCTCGTCTCCTGTGGCGGGCGGTTCGCCCGCCCGGTAAGTTCAGTCGGCTTTCGTCACCGGCGTCATGACCTTGGTGAGGGCCGCCCCCTCCTCGGTCGCCGTGCGCACGGCCTGTTCGGCGATTTCCGTCACCGCAGCCGCGAGCTTGTTGGTTTCGCTCGCATAATCCCCGAGCGCGCCTTGCCAGAACCCCGACCAGATCGCCATCGCTTCCTGCGGGTCGGCAGCCTTCGCCAGCTCGCCCATCAGCGCCCGGTCCCTCTCGAACCGCACCTTCAGGAAATCGAGCACCTCGACGTTTTGCTTGAGCAGAGCCTCGGCCATGCGCACCTGCGGGCGCAGGAACATCGCCATATCAAGACCCGGCATCGGCAAACCGCCGATCAAATCCTTCTTCATCGTTCCCATGTCTGTCCTCCATTAGCTTGGGTCAACAATGTAAACATTAGCATAATTTTGCATGTGCAGAATTGATTTGCCGCAAGTTTTACGGGCCTCGCCCCGCCAAACCGGCCCCGCGCGCCCGATATTTGCCCGTAAATGCCGCGCCGCCGCATCCGCCTCTCGCCGCGGCGCCGAATCAACCGCAGATTTAGCCCGCCTCGCCCCCCGCATGAGCCGCGCTCATGATCTTGGTGCGGATTTTTCCACTCCGCCCCGGTAGCGCCGCGCCGCGCCGCCCGCTAAGCATCTGACGCGAGGTCGCCAACCCCTCGCCAAATGTCGAAATTCGTCATCGGGCAGGTCGCTCGCGGGCGTATCTGTGGATCAGGAGGGAATCACATGGCCGAGATCACCATCGTCTTCTGGCGCGACATCCCCGCGCAGATCATCGCAGGCAAAGGCCGGCGCGGCGCCAAACGCGCGCTGCCCGAGCGGTTCGAGCAAGCCATCGACCGCTGCGCGATGAAAGTGGGGGCGCGCGACAGCGATGCCTATCTCGCCGAATGGCGCAAGGTCGCGATGGGCGAACGCCCCGGCGACGAGGCCCAGGCGGCGGATGCCGAACTCGACCGGATCCTCTCGGACTACACGCCCGCGCGCATCGCCGCGCTGATTGCAACCGATGGCTGGGAAAACGCCCCGCCCGCCTGACGGAGAGAGGAATGGCCCTGTTGAAGTTTCGTCGTGATCAAGAGACCCCCGCCAACGGGGCCGTGACCGCCTTCCTCGAAGGTTTTTCGATCGAGGTGATGCCGCGCACCGCCGCCAAGATCGACGATTTCCGCCCGCTCCTGCCGCAGGGCACGCGCGTCTATATCGCCCATATCGAGGGCACGCCGATCGAGGACATGATCGAGACGGCGAAACGGCTGCGCGCCGAGGGCTTCGAGCCGATGCCGCATTTCCCCGCCCGGCTGATCCGCGATGCGGCCGAGCTCAACGACTGGGTGACGCGCTACAAGGGCGAGGCCGATGTCCAACAGGCGCTGCTTCTGGGCGGCGGCGTGAAGACCCCGGCGGGCGATTTCGACAATTCGATGCAGCTCGTCGAGACGGGTGCGTTCAACGGCTTCGCGCGGCTCCATGTCGCCGGCCACCCGGAAGGCAACCGCGACATCGACCCCGCCGGCGGCGACCGCGTGGTGATGGACGCGCTGAAATTCAAACAGGATTTCGCCAACCGCACCGATGCCGACATGGCGATCGTGACCCAGTTCGCCTTCGAGGCGGGCCCGATCATCGCCTGGGCCGACCGGCTGGCGGCCGAGGGCATCTCGATGCCGATCCATATCGGCGTGGCGGGCCCGGCGAAATTGCAAACGCTTCTGAAATTCGCGATCTCCTGCGGCGTCGGCCCCTCGCTGAAAGTGCTGCAAAAACGCGCGAAAGATGTCACCAAGCTCCTGCTGCCCTTCGAGCCGAACGAGCTCGTGGCCGAGCTTGCCGCCCACAAGGCCGCCAACCCGGCCTTCGGCATCGAACATGTGCATTTCTTCCCCCTCGGGGGGATCACCGCCAACGCGACCTGGATCGCGGAAAAGACGAAAGGCTGACCATGACCCGCACCGTAATCGAGTCCAAGACCAAGACCGTCGTGATCGGCTTTGACGAGCCCTTCTGCGTGATCGGCGAGCGGATCAACCCGACCGGCCGCAAGAAGCTCGCCGCCGAGCTCGAGATGGGCGATTTCACGACCGTCGAGCGCGATGCGCTCGAACAGGTGGCCTGCGGCGCGACGGTGCTCGACATCAACTCGGGCGCGGTGTTCTCCAACAAGATGGCCGAAGACCCGCGCTATGCCGACAACAACTTCGTCGAGCCGCCCCTGATGCGCGAGCTCGTCGCGCGGGTGCAGGCGGTGGTCGATGTGCCGCTCTGTATCGACAGCTCGGTGCCCGGCGCGCTCGAGGCGGGGCTCGAGGCGGCCGAGGGGCGGCCACTGCTGAACTCCGTCACCGGCGAGGAAGAGCGCCTCGAGCGCGTGCTGCCGCTGGTGAAGAAATACAACGTCCCCGTCGTCGCGATCTCGAACGACGATACCGGCATCTCGGAAGACCCCGATGTCCGCTTCGAAGTCGCCCGCAAGATCGTCCAGCGCGCCGCCGATTTCGGCATCCCCGCGCATGATATCGTCGTCGACCCGCTGGTGATGCCGGTGGGCGCGATGGCCTCGGCGGGGCGTCAGGTCTTCACCCTGGTGCAGCGCCTGCGCAGCGAGCTCGGCGTGAATACCACCTGCGGTGCCTCGAACATCTCCTTCGGCCTGCCCGGCCGCCATGGCGTCAACGCCGCCTTCCTGCCGATGGCGATCGGCGCGGGGATGACCTCGGCCATCATGAACCCGGTGCGCGCGCAGGAGATGGAGGCGATCCGCGCCGCCAACCTGTTGATGAACCACGACGATAACGCGATGGAGTGGATCAAGCTCTCGAAGGTGCTCGAGGCGATGAAAGAGGGCGCGACCTTCGCCGAGGCCTCGGCCGCCGCCACCTCGGCGGGCGGGCGTCGCGGCCGCCGCGGCCGCGGCTGAGCCCATAGGGGGGAAATCGCGCGCGATTTTCCCCTCGCCTTGACCCTGACTCTGCCCCGGAGCGCCCCGCGCTCCGGGGTTTTGTTTTGCGATCGCGCACAAATCCGGCGCGCGCCGTCCCCGTCCCCGGCCCCGGCCCGCGCCCACCCCCGCCAAACCGCCCGCGCCGCCCCCCGCCGCGCCGCCCGCCGGCAAAAATCGGATCACCGTTTTGGAAACAACCCGTCGCGCCAGCGCGATCACGGCGGCGCGATTCGCTGTGATCGGCATCAATCTGTTTCGGAAAACGCGCCAATCCCGCCTTCCGCGCCCAATTGTGGCAACAATAAGGCGTGTCCGCGGCGCGGGCCGGACACTATATCTGGCCCCGCCACAATTAAATCTCATTACAATCCAAAGATTTGCTAGTCGAAGTTAAAGTTCTGTGGCTAAGCTCCAGACACAAACCTGGGAATACGCACTGCCATGCGTGACACATGTCTGCCGCCTGAGGCGGTCTCCGCTGCCACGGAGACCGCCCGGGCCCCCGCCGCCCTGCGCTCTGCCGCCGGGGCGCGCCGTGGGGTCCTCCTCAAAGCCCTCTCGGGGCTCGTTTTCGCCGGGGCGTTGAGCGCCTGCACGGTGACCCCGCCGCCTGAGGCGCCGACCACGCGTGCCTCCTCGGCCGCGATCGCCCTGCCGCTCGCCGATCCGACGCTCGGCGCGCGCGATCCGGTGCCGCGCGCCGGCCTGCCCTCGAATGCGGCGCTGACCCGCGATTTCCTCGAACTGAGCTTCGCGCTCGAATCGGGCCGCGCCCTGCCGCGCTTCACCCGCTTCGAGGGGCCGATCTCGATCACCCTCTCGGGCCCGGTGCCCGCCACTGCGCCGCGCGAGCTCGAGCGCCTCGTCGCCCGCCTGCGCTCCGAGGCCGGGCTCGATATCTCCACCGGCGCGGGCGCCGCGAACCGCATCACCGTCGAATTCGTGCCCAAGCGCCAGATGCAGGCCGAGGTGCCCAACGCCGCCTGTTTCGTGGTGCCCAATGTCACCGGCTGGGCCGATTACCGCGCCGCCCGCCGCACCCCGCGCGCCGATTGGGCGGCGCTCGCCACCCGCACCGCCGCCACCGTCTTCGTGCCCTCCGACAGCGCCCCGCAAGAGGTCCGCGACTGCCTGCATGAGGAAATCAGCCAGGCGCTCGGGCCGCTCAACGATCTCTACCGGCTCCCCGACACGGTCTGGAACGACGACAATTTCCACACCGTCCTGACCCGCTACGACATGACGATCCTGCGCGCGAGCTATGCGCCCGAGCTGCGCTCCGGCATGAGCCAACCCGAGGTCGCCGCCGCGCTTCCGAAGGTCTTTGCCCGCATCAACCCCGCCGGCGGCGCCGTCGCCCGGCTGCGCGAAGACCCGACCCCGCGCCCCTATATCGCCGCGATCGAGCGCGCGCTTGGCGCCAAGGCGCGCGGCGCGCGCCGCACCGCCGCCGCGCAGGAGGCCGTGCAGATCGCCGCGGGCCAGGGCTGGACCGATACCCGCGCGGGCTTTGCCTGGTTCGCGCTCGGCCGGCTGAGCATGAAGGACGACCCGCAGACCGCGCTGCGCGCCTTCCTCAACGCGGGCGCGATCTACCGCGCCACCCCCGGCGCCGGCATCCAGGCCGCCCATGTCGACATGCAGCTCGCCGCCTTCGCCCTCTCGGCCGGCCGCGCGCAGGACGCGATCGCGCTCGTCAACCGCTCGCTCTCGGCCGCGCTCGAGGAGGAGAACGCTGCGCTGATGGCGACGCTCTACCTGATCCGCGCCGAGGCCTATGAGACGCTCGGTCACACCGCCGAGGCCGCGCAGGCCCGCCTCGACTCGGCGCAATGGGCGCGCTATGGCTTTGGCTCAGATGCCGCGGTGCGCGCGCGGGCGGCCGAGGTCGCCGCGCTCGCCGATGCCGGGGCGCGGATGAACTGAGCGGGCCCGGGCCCGAAGATGCGCCGCCGCGGGCCCGCCCGCGGCGCGCGGCTGCGAAGGAGGGCCGATGTTCCTGCCGTTTTTCGAAAAGCTCCGCGCGGGCGGCGTGCCGGTCAGCCTGCGCGAATATCTGAGCTTTCTCGAGGGGCTGGCGGCCGGGCTTTGCACCTATGACATCGAGGGTTTCTACTATTTCGCCCGCGCGACCCTGGTCAAGGACGAGCGCTTCCTCGACCGCTTCGACCGCGCCTTTTCTCAGGCTTTCCAAGGCCTTGAAGCGATTTCTTCAAGTGAGGTGATGGAGGCCGTCGCGCTGCCTGAGGAATGGCTGCGCAAGCTCGTCGAGCGCACCATGACCGAGGAGGAAAAGGCCCAGATCGAGGCTTTGGGCGGGTTCGAGAAGCTCATGGAGACCCTCAAGCAGCGCCTCGAGGAGCAAAAGGGCCGCCACCAGGGCGGCAACAAATGGATCGGCACCGGCGGCACCTCGCCCTTCGGCGCCTATGGCTACAACCCCGAAGGGGTGCGCATCGGCCAGCATGAAAGCCGTCACCAACGCGCCGTAAAGGTCTGGGACAAAAGAGAATTTCGCGATTTCGACGATAATGTCGAGCTCGGCACCCGCAATATCAAGGTGGCGCTCAAACGGCTGCGCAGCTGGGCGCGCCATGGCGCCGCCGAGGAGCTCGACCTGCCCGGCACGATCCGCGCCACCGCCGAGGCCGGCTATATCGACGTGAAAACCCGCCCCGAGCGCCACAACGCCGTCAAGGTCGTGCTGTTTCTCGATGTCGGCGGCTCGATGGATGCCCATATCCGCCTCGTCGAGGAGCTCTTCTCCGCCGCCAAGGCCGAGTTCAAACACCTCGAATATTGGTATTTCCACAATTGCCTCTACGAGGGCGTCTGGAAATCGAACCGCCGCCGCTGGGACGAGGTGACCCCGACCTTCGAGGTGCTTCACCGCTACGGGCCTGATTACAAATGCATTTTCGTGGGCGATGCGTCGATGTCGCCCTATGAGATCACCCATGCCGGCGGCGCCAATGAACATTGGAACCAGGAGGCGGGCCATGTCTGGCTTGCCCGCGCGCGCGCGCAATGGCCGGCGCACGCCTGGCTCAACCCGGTGCCCGAGCGCGCCTGGGGCCATACCGCCTCGATCGGGCTTGTGCGCGAGATTTTCGAAGACCGGATGTATCCGCTCACCCTCGAGGGGATCACCGCCGCGATGAAGGCGATGGGATGAACGTGCTGCGCCGCCTCTGGCGCGAGCAGCGCCTCGCGATGATCGGCTTTGGCCTCGCGCTCGGGCTGATGGTGTTTTTCGGCGCCCGCACGGTCAGCCGCGCGCTCTATTGGGCCGACCCCGCGCATCTTCGCCAGACCCCCGAGCCCTGGATGACGCCGGGCTATATCGCGCGCAGCTGGCATCTGCCCAATGGCGCGCTCGTCGATCTGCTCGGCGCGCCGCAGGAGGGCAAGGGCCGCCAGCGCCTCGCCGATATCGCGCGCGCGCGCGGCATCCCGGTCGAGGTGCTGATCGACGAGCTCACCCGGGCGCTGCCGCAGATCGCGCCCTTGCCCGAGGGCGCCGACCCCGACGCGCCCGCCCCGGGCGCGCCGCAATGAGCCAGACCGCGCTCACCGACTGGATCTTGACGCTCCTGCCGGTCTGGGGGCCGTGGCTGCTCGGGCTCACGACCTTCCTGAGCTGCCTCGCGATCCCGGTGCCGTCTTCGCTGATGATGATCGCCTCGGGCGCCTTCGTGGGCTCGGGCGATCTGGCGCTCGCCTCGGTGGCGGGGGCGGCGCTCACGGGCGCGGTCTCGGGCGATCAGGTCGGCTTCTGGCTCGGCCGGCGCGCCGGGCGCTTCCTGCCCGCCCCCGAGAGCCGCCGCGGCCGCCTCGTCGCGGGCGCGCTGGCCCAGCTCGAGCGGCGCGGCGCTGTGGCGGTGTTCTTCACCCGCTGGATGTTCTCCGCGCTCGGCCCCTGGGTGAACCTCGCCGCCGGCGCCTCGGGCTTTGCCCATCCGCGCTTCACCCTCGCGGGGGTCTTGGGCGAGCTCGTCTGGGTCTCGGTCTATGTCGGCCTCGGCATCACCTTCGGCGCAAACCTCGAAGCCGCCGCCGATCTCGCCACCAACGCGCTTGGCATGATGGCGGGCGCGGGCGCAGCCCTCGGCTTTGGCTGGTGGCTCTGGCGCGCGGCCAAGAGCCCCCGTCCCTGAGCCGCCCCCCGCTTGACCGCCCGCCGCCGCGCCCCCATATCCCTGCCATGATCCGGCTTCTCCTGCCCCTCCTGCTCGCGCTCCTCGGCGGCCTCGTGATGTGGCATCTCTCCGCGCGCGCGCTCGCCCGCCAGCTCAGCGCGAACTCCACCCGCCTCACCGACCCCCGCCTCGCGCCGGTGCTCGCCCGCCTCGCCCGCGCCCTCGATCTGCCCGAGGTGCCGGTCTATCTCTACCGGATCGCGCCGATCAACGGCCTCGCCGCGCCCGATGGAAGGGTGTTCCTGACCCAGGGCTTTCTCGCTGCGCTCGACGCGGGCCGCGTCACCCCCGAGGAGCTCGCCTCCGTCATCGCCCATGAGCTTGGCCATGTCGCCCACGGCCATTCGCGCCGCCGGATGATCGATTTCTCCGGGCAAAACGCGCTGCGCTTCGCGCTGGGCACGCTGCTCGCGCGCGCCTTGCCGGGCGTCGGGCCCTGGCTTGCGGGGCTCGTCACCTCGGCGCTCGCCGCGCGGCTCAGCCAGCGCGATGAATTCGAGGCCGATGCCTTCGCCACCGCGCTCCTGATCAAGGCCGGGATCGGCGCCGCGCCGCAGATCTCGCTTTTAGCCAAACTCGATGCGCTCACCGGCGGCGCGCGCGGCGCCACGCCCGCCTGGCTGCTGAGCCACCCCGCGACCCCCAGACGCATTGCCGCGATCGAGGCCAATGCCGCGCGCTGGCGCTAACCCCCTATCGCGCGCGGGAAAACTCGCCTAATCTCGGCCCCGAGAGAGGGCCGATGACCGAGCCAGAGCCGCCGCCAGACCACGCCGCCGTGCGCCGCCGCCGGGTGTTCTACATCCCCGGCTATGACCCGATTCACCCCCGCCGCTACCGCGAGCTCTACCGCAAGGAGGCCGCCGCCCAGGCCGCGATCTCGGGCTATGAGATCGCGCTCGCGCCCAAACGCGCGGGCGGGCCCTATGGCTGGCATGTCACCTCCCGCCAGGACGGCGCCGCGACCGAGGCCGATGTCGAGGTGCTGGTCTGGTCCGATATCGTGCGCGCCAGCATGGGCGCCTCGATCGGCGCGACCTATGCCCAGCTCGCCCGCACCGCCGCCACCTATATCCTGACCGGCGCGCTCTTCCGGCTGATGCGGCTGCGCAAGGGGCCTATCATCGCCGCGCTCTACCCGATCTTCGCGCTGCTCTTGCAGGCCGCGCTCGGGCTCGGGCTCGGCGCCGCGCTCGGCGCGCTGATCGCGCAGGTGCCGCTGCCCGGCGCGGGGCTCGCGGGCGCGGCGGCGGGCCTTGCGGCCTTCGTGGCGACCCTGCGCTGGTTTCGCCGCCAGGACGGGCGCTTCTACGCCTATTACCTGATGCATGATTACGCCTTCTCGGCGCGCTGGGGCGGCGCCAACCCGCCCGCGCTCGAGGCCCGGATGGCCGAATTCCGCGCCACCATCGCGCAGGCGCTGAGCGAGGACTGGGACGAGGTGCTCGTCGTCGGCCACAGCTCGGGCGCGCATCTCGCGATCTCGATCCTCGCCGATCTGATCCGCGAAGCCCCCCCGCGGCCGGGCGGCCCGGCGCTTGCGCTCCTCACGCTGGGCCAGGTCGTGCCGATGGTGAGCTTCCTGCCCGCGGCCAAACGCCTGCGCGCTGATCTGGCCTTCCTCGGCGCCACCCGCGCGCTCGCCTGGGTCGATGTCACCGCGCCCGGCGATGGCTGCGCCTTCGCGCTCTGTGACCCGGTCAAGGTCTCGGGCGTCGCCCCCGCCGATCAGCACCAGCCCCTTATCCTCTCCGCCGCCTTCACCCAGACGCTCTCGCCCGAACGCTGGGCTGAGCTCCGCTGGCGGTTCTTCCGGCTGCATTTTCAATATCTGTGCGCCTTCGACCGGCCGGGCGATTACGATTATTTCCGCCTCACCGCGGGGCCGAAAACCCTCGCCGCCCGCTACGCCGGCCGCCCCCCGTCAAAAAGCCGCATTGAGCGCGCCGTCAATCGCTATACCACGACAGAATGACCCCGCGCCCGCCCAAACCCGCCGCCCGCCCCGACAAGGTCTCGCTCTGGCGCTACCTGCGGCTCTTTCGCGCCGATATCCTCTCGGCCCAGCCCGCCCGCCTCTACCGCGCCTGGATGGCCGAGTTCCGCACGCCGTTCTTCCGCTCCTACCTGTGCAACGACCCCGCCCTCGTCGATCTCGTCCTGCGCGAGCGCCCGATGGATTTCCCGAAATCCGACCGGATCCGCGAGGGGCTCAAACCGCTCCTGCGCGAGAGCGTCTTCATCACCAATGGCGAGACCTGGGCGCGCCAACGCCGGATCATCGACCCCGCCTTCGAGGGCGGCAAACTACGCGAGACCTTCCCCGCGATGTGGGATGCAGCCCAGGCCTGCACCGCCCGGCTGAGGATGAAGATCGGCCCGGAACCCCTTGAAATCGAGGCGGAAACCTCACACGCCGCAGCCGATGTGATCTTCCGCACGCTGTTCTCGATCCCGATCGAGAATGAAACCGCCCAAGCCGTCTTCGCCGAGTTCCGCGCCCATCAACGCTCCGCCCCGGTGGTGAACCTCGGCGCGCTCCTGCCGCTGCCGCGCTGGGTGCCGCGCTTTCACTCCCGCGCCACCAAACGCACCGCGCGCAAGATCCGCGCCCTGATCGAGAGCCTGACCGCCGCCCGCGCCCGCGAGATCCGCGCCGGCACCGCGCCTGACGATCTCGCCACCAAGATCATGACCACCCCCGACCCGCAGACCGGCGAAACCTTCGGCACCGAGGAAATGGTCGATCAGGTCGCGATCTTCTTTCTCGCAGGCCATGAAACCTCCGCCTCGGCGCTCGCCTGGTCGCTCTATCTGCTCGCCTGCGCGCCCGAGTGGCAAGACCGCGTGGCCGCGGAAGCCCGCGCCGAAATCGGCCCCGAGATCCCCTATTTCTCGGTCCTGAGCCGGCTGAAAACCGCCCGCGCGGTGTTTCGCGAGGCGATGCGCCTCTACCCGCCGGTGCCGATGTTCGTGCGCGAGGCGCGCTGCCCCGAACGCTTCCGCGACCGCGCGGTCGCGCCCGGCGCGCAGGTGGTGATCAGCCCCTGGCACCTGCACCGCCATGAACGGATCTGGGACAACCCCGACGATTTCGACCCCGGCCGCTGGGAGAGCGAAAACGGCAAGGAGGGCCAGCGCACGGCCTATATCCCGTTCTCGGCAGGCGCGCGCGTCTGCCCCGGCGCAGGCTTTGCCATGGCCGAAGGCCCGCTGATCCTCGCAATGATCCTCAAGGAATTTCGTGTGGCCCCCGTCGAAGGGCGCGCGCCCGTGCCGGTCGCGCATCTGACCGTGCGCGGCCAGGATGGCATCTGGCTACACCTGACGCCGCGCGCGTGACCGCCCGCGCAGGGGGCGCTGCCCCTGCGCGGGCCTCACCCCCGGGATCTTTGCACATCATTGAAACGACACCGTCTTCAATGATGCAGAAATATCCTGCGGGGGTGCGGGGGCGCAAAGCCCCCGTCGTCGCTCAAACCCCGTAGATCGCGCCGAATTTCGCCTCGAGATAGTCCAGAAGTGGCCCCTCGTTCGGCGCAAAGCCGCAGGCCGCCGCGATCGTCTCGGCCGGCGCGCGCAGGCTGCCGTGGCGTTGCAGGTTTTCGCGCAGCCAGTCGGTCGCGGGTTTGGCCGTGCCCCCGGCCAGCGCCGCATCGAGCCCCGGCACCGCCGCGCGCATCGCCTGGTTGAGGCAGCCCGCGTAGACATTGCCGAGCGCATAGGTCGGGAAATAGCCAAAGAGCCCGCAAGACCAATGCACGTCCTGCAAGAACCCGTGCGAGGGCTTGTCGACCTTCACCCCGAAATCCGCCTCGAACCGCGCATTCCACGCCTCCTCGAGATCTGCCACTTCGAGCGACCCGCCGATCAGTGCGCGCTCGAGATCGAAGCGCAGCATCACATGCAGGTTGTAGTGCAGCTCATCGGCTTCGGTGCGGATGAAGCCGGGGCTGACCCGGTTCACGATCGCGTAGAACTCCTCGGCATCGCGCACCCCGAAGTCGCCGAAGGCATCGACCATCCGCGTGAAGAGCCAGCCGGTGAAGGCGCGCGAGCGGCCGAGCTGGTTCTCGTAGATCCGGCTTTGGCTCTCATGCACGCCCATCGAGGCGCCGCGCCCGAGCGGGGTGAGCAGATAGGCCGGCTCGATCGCCTGTTCATAGCAGGCATGGCCGGTTTCATGGATCGTCGAATAGAGGCAGTTGAACGGCTCGGCCTCGACCACGCGGGTGGTGATGCGCACATCCTGCCCCGAGCCCGAGCAGAACGGATGCACCGCAAGATCGAGCCGCCCGCGTGTCCAGTCATAGCCGAAGGCCGAGGCCGCGATCCGCGCGAGGCGCAGCTGCGTGGCCTCCGGAAAGCCCGCCGCGATCACCGGCACGCGGCGCTCGGCGCCGAGCACCTTCTCGCGCAGCGCGACGAGCCGCGGGCGCATCCGGTCGAACATCGCGCCGATCTGGCGATGGGTCGCGCCGGGCTCGTAATCCTCGAGGAGCGCGTCGTAAAGATCGCCCTCGGAGAGGCAGGCCGCCGCCTCGCGCTTGAGCCGCACGACCTCCTCGAGGGTCGGCAGAAAGGCCGCAGGCGCCTCGTTCGCCCGCGCCTCGGCCCAGATGCCCTGAGCGCGCGACACGAGCCGCGCCAGTTCGGTCGCGAGCCGCGCCGGGATCCGCGTGGTGCGGTTGTAGCTGCGCGCCACGAGATCGAGGCTGCGCGCCTCGGCCGGGGTGGTGGCCTCCGCCCGCGCCAGCCAATCCTCGATCCGCGGGTCGGTGCGCCGCGCATGCAGCACCGATTCGAGCGCCGCCATTTCCTCGGCGCGCTGATCGGCGGCGCCGCGCGGCATCACCGTCTCCTGATCCCAGCCGAGCCGCTCGGCGATGCCCGAGAGCGCCTCCGTCTCCCGCTGGAACGTCATAAGCTCCTGAAATGCGGTCATTTTGCTCCTCCTCGGATGGATTGCACGATGGGCAGGCGGGCGAGGATCCGGGCGCGGATCGTGGCGAGCCAGAGCAGGATGGCGCCCACGCCATGCGCGAGGCCAAAGCTCAAGGGCGCGGCATGGACCACGCTCGCGATGCCGAGCGCGGCTTGCAAGATCGCCAGCGCGCCGAGCCAGAGAAACGCGGTCTGCGTCACCGGATGGGCCGAACGGCGGCCCTTCAGCGCCGCGACGAGCGCCAGGATCACGACGAGATAGCCAAGGCCGCGATGCGCGAACTGGATCAGCGCGGTGTTCTCCCACAGCGCGCCGTCAAGCGCCCCCGCGGGCCAGAGCGCGCCCCCCATCAAGGGCCAATCGGTGAAGCTGCGCCCGGCGTCGAGCCCGGCGAGCATGCCGCCAAGCAGGATCTGCACGAGGCTCAGATGCATCACCCCGGTCGCGAGCCCCGCAAGCCGCCGCTCGCCAAGCCGGCGCGCCTGCAAGAGCGCGGCCTCGGGGCGCGCCAGCCGCAGCCAGCTGCCCGCCGCCATGCCAAGCGCCGCAAAGCCGCCCAGCACCGACGAGCCCGTCGCCACCGCCGCCGAAACGCCCGAAAGCCCGGGCAGCCAGCCGCCCATGCCCCCCGCGCCCGCAAGCGTGAGCCCAATGCCCGCAATCGCCCAGCCGCGCCCCTTCGGCAACCGCCCGGTCAGGCCAAAGCCCAGCACGCCCAAGACCCAGCCAAGAAGCGCCCCCCGCCCCGCAGAGGCCGCAAGCCATGGCAGAACCGCCCCCGGCGCACCCTCGGCACCAGGCACCGGCGCAAACCAACCGAGCTCCAGCCCCGCCCCCGCCAGCGCCGGATCGAGAAGCCGCGCCGCGCCCCCCAGAAGCAGCATCGCCCCGATCAGCGCCACCAGAGCCGCAAGCCAAAGCCGCACCGCGCCGCGCCCGCCCTTCGGGCCTGCGTCGATCATGCCCCCACGAGGCGCCTGCGGGCGGCTCTCGGCGCCCACCTCTTCGAAAATGCTGCGCTTTTGGCCCATCAGCTCCCCCTTGGTCGTCGCCCCGACCCTAGGCTTTGGCCCGGGCGGGAGCAAGGGGGCGCTGCCCCGTCTGCCTGCGGCATTCACCCCCGGGATATTTGCACATCGTTGAAGAGGACAAGCCGTTTCAATGATGTCGAAATATCCCGGGGGGCCCGGAACGGGCGGGGGCAGCGCCCCCTCCGGCCTCAGGGCAAGCGCGCCCCCGCCGCGAGCGCCGCGAGCACCGCCGCGCGCCCGCCCCGCGCCTCGGCCCACAGATACACCGCACAGGCGGCTTCGGCGTAGAGCATCCGGTCCAGGGCCGCGGCCGGCGCCCAATCGAACGGGCTTTGCGGCAGATCGGCGCGCGGGGGGCGCAGGCAGGGCGCGGGCGGCGGGCCGAGATAGCGCGGGTCTTGCGAGATCAGCACCGAGAGCCCCTCGTCGAACCAGGTCGGCATCCGGCCGCTGAGCTGCCCCCAAAGGCCGAGCCGGGCATGGGTCTCGGTATGGGCGAGCTCATGGGTGAGGATCGTCAGCCCGAGCCCGCGTGGCGCAAGCCGCACCACCGACACGGGGCCCAGCGAATAGGTCACCGCCGCCGCCCCGCGCCCGCCGAGCGCGCGGTCACAGGCCGCGCTCGCGCAGGCAAGGATCCGCAGATGCGCCCGGGCGGGCCCGTAAAAGGCCGCGACATTGGCCCGCGCGGCGGCGATCTCGGCGAGGAGCGCTGCGCGCTCGGGCGCCGCCATGCCGGCCTCCACGAAGACCCCGGGCGCCGCCTCGGCGAGCCCATAGGCCCCCGGCGCCAATGCCCCGCGCAGCACCGGCAGGAACGCGACCAGCGCGCCGAGCCCCAAGAGCCCGCCCGCCACCATCGCCAGAAGGGAGAGTTTCAGCGCCCGCATCCCGCAAAGGTGACGCCTGGGCGCGCGCGCGGCAAGGGCTCAGCCCTGCGAGCGGGTGATTTGCCGCAGCATCCCGTGCAGCGTCTGCA
Organism: Rhodobacter xanthinilyticus; assembly: GCF_001856665.1. Taxonomy (NCBI): domain Bacteria; kingdom Pseudomonadati; phylum Pseudomonadota; class Alphaproteobacteria; order Rhodobacterales; genus Rhodobacter; species Rhodobacter xanthinilyticus. The sequence continues at coordinate 2,071,139 of NZ_CP017781.1, forward strand.
CATCGGCGCGGGTGAACGGCATCCGCGACCACAGGTTGCGCAGGTTGAGCTTCATCGGCGCGGCCTTGGTCGGCGGATAGAAAAACCCCGCCGCCTCGAGCTTCTCCTCGAAATGATCGCCGAGCTTCTCGATCTCGATCCGGCTGGCCGGATCCGCCCCCGCGAGCCCCGGGTCGACGGGCAGCGCGCCGACCTCCTGGCGCATGAATTCATAGCCCGTCAGCAGCACCGCCTGCGCGAGGTTGAGCGAGGGGAAGGCCGGGTTCACCGGCACGGAGATGATCGCATTGGCGCGGCTCACATCGTCGTTCTCGAGCCCGGTGCGCTCGGGCCCGAAAAGCACCGCCACCCGCTGCCCCGCCGCGATCCGCGCCCGCGCCTCGGCCATCGCGGTCTCGGGGGTGTAGATCGGCTTCGTCAGCTCACGCGCGCGCGCCGTCGTCGCGAAGACGAAATCGCAATCCCCGATCGCGGCCGGCAGATCGTCAAACACCCCCGCATGTTCGAGCACCGCCCCCGCCGCGCCCGAGGCCATCGCCACCGCCTTCGGGTTCGGCCAGCCATCGCGCGGCGCCACCAGCCGCATCCGCTCCAGCCCGAAGTTCAGCATCGCCCGCGCCGCGGCGCCGATGTTCTCGCCCATCTGCGGGCGCACGAGGATGAAAAGCGGGGGCGTTGGGGTCATGGTGGCTCCTTTCGGCCCCCCCATACGCGCGCGCAAACCCTCTGGCAAGGGCGGCCCCCCTGCGCTAGAAGGCTCGGCAAACCGAAAGGACGCGCCATGGCCGAGCTCGAACGCCCGCAGATCTACCTCATCACGCCGCCGAGCTTTTCGCTCGACACCTTCCCGGCCACGCTCTCGCGGGTGCTGGCCGCCCATGAGGTCGCCTGCATCCGCCTCGCGCTCGCCTCGCGCGACGAGGATGAGGTGATGCGCGCGGCCGATGCGGTGCGGGTGGTGGCGCATGAACATGACGTGGCGCTGGTGATCGAGGATCACATCGCGCTCGTCGAGCGCCACGGGCTCGATGGCGTGCATCTGACCGATGGCGCGCGCTCGGTGCGCGCCGCGCGCAAGGCGCTCGGCCCCGATGCGATCGTCGGCGCCTTCTGTGGCGCCTCGAAACATGAGGGGATGAACGCGGGCGAGGCGGGGGCCGATTATGTGGCCTTCGGCCCGGCGGGCGCCTCCGCGCTCGGCCATGGCGCGCGCGCCGAGGCCGATCTTTTCGCATGGTGGACCGAGATGATCGAGGTGCCGGTGGTGGCCGAGGGCGCGCTCGATGCGGATCTCGTCGCCGCCCTCGCGCCGAAGACCGATTTCTTCGGCATCGGCGCCGAGATCTGGGCCGAGGACGACCCGGCCGCCGCGCTCGGCCGGCTGATCGCGGCGATGGGCTGAGCCGATGGAGGCGGGGGAGGCGCGCGAATTCTGGCTGGGCGACAGCGACGGGCCGATGGGCGACGTGGGCGCCTTCATGGCCAGCGAGCTGCGCGTCGACCGCGCCGATCTCGCCGCCTATATCCGCCAGATCGAGGCGCCGCGCGCGCTGATCGCGGTGGTCGGCGCGCCGGCCTCGGGCAAGAGCCATCTCGCCGCCGAACTTGCCGCCGAACTGAACGCCCACGCGCCCGGCTCGGCGGTGGTGGTGGCGATGGACGGCTTTCACCTGCCCAACCGGGTGCTCGCCGAGCGCGGCCTGCTGCCCCGCAAGGGCGCGCCGGAAACCTTTGATATCGAAGGGCTTTCGCGCAGCCTCGGCGCGATCCGCGCGCCCGGCACCGCGCATCTCGTGCCGGTCTTCGACCGCGCCGCCGACGAGCCCGACCCGGAGGGCGCCGCGATCCCCGCCACCGCGCGCCATCTGATCGTCGAGGGCAATTATCTGCTCCTGACCCGCCCGGGCTGGCGCGATCTCTTCCCGCTGTTCGACCTCACGATCCGCCTCGCGGTGCCCGAGGCCACCTTGCGCGCCCGCCTCGCCGCGCGCTGGGCCGATCTGCCCGCCGACGAGGCCGCCCGCAAGATCGAGGAGAACGATCTGCCCAACGGCCGGCTGCTGCGCACCGAGAACCGCGCCGCCGATCTCGTCATCGCCGGCTGAGCCCTTCCCTCCGGCCCGCCCTTGCGCCATGATCGGCGCGGAGGCCCCGATGACCCCGACCGAAACCCTGCTTCTCGATCTCGCGACCGCGCTCGCGATCGGGCTCCTTGTCGGGCTCGAACGCGGCTGGCGCGAGCGCGACGACCCGGAGGGCAGCCGCACCGCCGGGCTGCGCAGCTTCGGCATCTTCGGGCTGATGGGCGGGGTCTTTGCGGCGCTGAGCGTGGCCTCGGGCGCGGCGAGCGTCCTCGCGGCGGGGTTCCTCGGCTTTGCGCTGCTCTTTGGCGCGTTTCAGTGGCGCGAGGCGGTGCATGACGGCACCTTCTCGGTGACCTCGCTGCTTGCGGGGCTGACGACCTTCGGCCTCGGCGCGTTGGCGGTGCTGGGCGACCGGGGGGTGGCGGTGGCCGCGGCCACGGCGCTGACCGCGCTTCTGGCCAGCCGCGAGGTGCTGCACGCGGGTCTGCGGCGCCTGAGCTGGGCCGAGCTGCGTTCGGCGCTGGTGCTTGCGGTGATGAGCGCGATCGTGCTGCCGCTCCTGCCTGATCGCACGATCGACCCCTGGGGCGGGCTGAACCCGCGCCAGATCTGGCTCTTCACGGTGCTGATCGCGACGATCTCCTACGCGGGCTATATCGCGGTGCGGGTGCTCGGGGCACGGCGCGGGGTGCTGGTGAGCGGGCTTGCGGGCGCGCTCGTTTCCTCGACGGCGGTGACGGTGGCGCTCGCGCGGATGGCGCGCGAGGGGGCGGCGCGGCCCTTGGCCGGGGCGGCGATGCTGGCGGCGCTCGTGTCGATCCTGCGGGTGAGCGGGGTGGTCGCGCTCCTGACCCCCGCGCTCCTGCCCCATATCGCGGGGCCGGTCGGCGCGGGCGGGCTCGTGCTCGCGCTCGCGGGCGGCGCGCTGATCGCGCGCGGCGCGCCCGCCGCCCCCGCGCCCGAGCCGCTGCGCAACCCCTTTGATCTGCGCGCGCTTCTGGCCTTCGCGGCCGGTTTCGCCGCGCTCTCGGTGGCCAACGCCGCGCTGGTGGGGCGCTTTGGCGCGACCAGCCTGCTCGCCAGCTCGGCGCTTTCCGCGCTGTTCGATGTCGATGTGGCGGTGCTCAGCGCGCTGCGCCTTGACCCGGCCACGCTCGGCCCCGATCTGATCGCGCGCGCGGTGCTTGTCGCGCTCGCCGCCAATACGGTGGGCAAAGTCGCGCTCGCGGCGGCTGCGGGGCCTGCGCGGTTCTGGGCGCCGCTCGGGCTTGCCAGCCTCGCCGCGCTGGCCGCGGGAGGGGCCGCCTGGGCGCTCCTCTAGGCCTCAGAGCGGCGCGATATCGCCCTCGGCGCGGCGCGCGTGGAACTCCGCCTCGAACTCCGCAAACCGCCCCGCCGCGATCGCCTCGCGCATGCCCTGCATGATCTCCTGGAAATAATGCAGGTTGTGCCAGGTGAGCAGCATCCCTGAGATCATCTCGCCCGCGCGGAACACATGGTGCAGATAGGCGCGCGAATAGCCGGTGCAGGCCGGGCAGGAGCAGGCCTCGTCGAGCGGGCGCGGGTCGTCGGCATGGCGGGCGTTCTTGATATTGACCTGACCGCGGCGCGTCCAGGCCTGGCCCGTGCGCCCCGAGCGCGAGGGCAGCACGCAATCCATCATGTCGACGCCCCGCTTGACCGCGCCAACGATGTCATCGGGCTTGCCCACCCCCATCAGATAGCGCGGCTTGTCCGCGGGCAGGAACCCGGGCGCGTAATCGAGAACGCCAAACATCGCCGCCTGCCCCTCGCCGACCGCAAGCCCGCCGATCGCATAGCCGTCGAACCCGATCGCCTTCAGCGCCTCGGCGCTTTCCTCGCGCAGCTCGCGCGTGACGCCGCCCTGCATGATCCCGAAGAGCGCATGCCCGGGCCGGTCGCCAAAAGCGTCGCGCGAGCGCTGCGCCCAGCGCATCGAGAGCCGCATCGCGCGCGCGACCTCCTCGTCGGTGGCCGGCAGCGCCGGGCATTCATCAAAGGCCATGACGATATCCGAGCCCAGAAGCCGTTGAATCTCCATGCTTCTTTCGGGGCTGAGAAAATGTTTCGAGCCGTCGATATGGCTCGAAAACGTCACCCCCTCCTCGGTCATCTTGCGCAAGGAGGCGAGGCTCATCACCTGAAACCCGCCCGAGTCGGTCAGGATCGGCCGCTCCCAGTTCATGAACTTGTGCAAGCCCCCGAGCCGCGCGACCCGCTCGGCGGTGGGGCGCAGCATCAGGTGATAGGTGTTGCCAAGGAGAATATCCGCCCCCGTCGCGCGCACACTTTCCGGCAGCATCGCCTTGACCGTCGCCGCCGTGCCCACCGGCATGAAAGCGGGCGTGCGGATCTCGCCGCGCGGGGTCGAGATGACGCCGGTGCGCGCCGCACCATCGGTGGCGTTCAGGGTGAAGGCGAAGTTTTGCGCCATGGGGGCCTCCTGCGGATCAGGCGCCGGGTGTAGCGCAAGCGCGCCCCGATGGGAAGCCGGGCGATCGCCCCTGCCCCGCCGCGCGCCCGGGCCCGACGGCGGCATGCGTATTTTTGCCAAGAAGAAACGGCAAGCGCGCGCCTTCTCCCTTCTTCTTGGTCCAAATACGCAAAAGCACCGCCGCAAGGGGCGCGCGGCCGGGCCTGAGCCTCACGCCTCCGCTTTCTTCTGCCACCGCCCGCTTTCGTCGTTCCAATATTGCGCCTTCGCCCCCGCCCTGGTCAGCGCGCGCCACTGGCCGCGGGCGTGCTCGACCGCCTGCCCGTCATGGCCGTCAAAGAGGATCCAGACCCGCTCATGCGCCTCGGTCTCGGCGGCGCTGACCTCCGCGCCATGGACCGACATCACCGCCTGAAACCGCCCCGCCCCCGCCACCGGCCCGGTGGTGAGCAGCACTGGTTGGAGCGCATCATGGGGCCCGCCCGCAAGGCCATGGGCCAGGAACCCCTCCTCGGGGCCGAGCCAGAGCCGATGATCGAACCGCGCCATCTGATCGGGCGCGCGGCCGCGCAGCTCCACCCGCCAGCCCTGCTCGAGCGCGCGCGCGAGCAGCATCGCCACGACATCCTCCACCGGCGATTGGGTCACATGATAAAAGAGCGCCGGCATCAGCCCTCCTTGGGCTCGAACCGCTCCCGCACCAGCCGGTCGAGCGTCATCACCCCCCAGCCCGTCGCCCCCTTCGGCGCGAGCGTGGTCTCGCCCGGCGGCAGCGCAACCCCCGCGATATCGATATGGCACCAGGGCGTCTCGTCCTTGACGAAGCGCTTGAGAAACGCCGCCGCGGTGATCGAGCCGCCCCAGCGCCCGCCGGTGTTCTTGATATCGGCCAGCCGCGATTTGATCAGCGGGTCATAGGCAGGCGTCAGCGGCATCGGCCAGGCGCCCTCGCCCTCGGCCTTGGCGGCCTTCAGCACCTCATGGGCAAAGCCGTCGTCATTGGTGAATACCCCGGCGTGCTCATGGCCGAGCGCGACGATGATCGCCCCGGTCAGCGTCGCCAGATCGATCATCGCGGCGGGGGCGAAGCGCTCCTGCGCATACCAGAGCACATCGGCCAGCACGAGCCGCCCCTCGGCATCGGTATTGATCACCTCGATCGTATCGCCCTTCATCGATTTGACGATATCGCCGGGGCGCTGCGCGGCGCCATCGGGCATGTTCTCGACCAGCCCCACGAGCCCCACGACATTGGCCCGCGCCTTGCGCAGCGCAAGCGTGCGCATCACGCCCGCGACAACCGCCGCGCCACCCATGTCCATGGTCATCTCTTCCATCCCCGCCGCGGGCTTGATCGAGATCCCGCCGGTGTCGAAACAGACCCCCTTGCCAACGAGCGCGAGCGGCGCGACGGGCCGGGCCACGCCGCAGCTGTCTTCCTCGTCGGGCAGGCCCTTCCACTGCATCACCACCACCTTCGAGGGGCTGACCGAACCCTGCCCCACCCCCAGAAGCGCGCGCATCCCGAGCCGCTCGAGCTCGGCCTCCTCGAGGATCTCGACCTCGAGCCCGAGCTCCTGCATCGCGGCCAGACGGGCGGCGAAATCATCGGTGGTCAGGATATTGGCGGGCTCATTGACCAGATCGCGGGTGAAGAACACCCCCTCGGCGAGCGCCGCATGGGGCGCGGCGCGGCGCGCCACCTCCTCGGGCTTCGCGACCATCATCTCGACCGGGCCGAAGCCGGGCTTCTCGGCGGTGTGGTAATCGAACCGATAGGCCCGCAGCGCGAGCCCGAAAGCCACCTCGGCCGCGCGCGGATGCCCCTCGGCCACGATCAGCGCGCCCTGCGGCCCGAGCCCCTTGGCCACCGTCGCCCCCGCCTTGCGCGCCTCCTCGACCCCCGCCCGGCGCGGCAGCGCGATCAGCGTGACCCGCTCCGCCGCGAGCCCCGCCGGATAGCCGATCTCGAGCGCCTCGCCGGGCTTGGCCTTGCCCCAGGCCTCGCTCGCCAGCGCCCGGCTCAGCGCCCCGCGCGCGAGCTTGTCAAGCCGCCGCCCCGCCGCGCCGAGCCCCGCCCCCGGATCGACGAGCAGCGCAATCGCCCCCTCGCGCGCGGCGAGGGCAGCGGGATCGGTCTCACGGAACTGGATCGCGACGGGATGGGTCATGGGGTCCTCGAAGATCAGGGCAGACAGGGCCGGGTTGGCCGGTTCGCCCCCGAGCCTATGCCGCGCCCGCGGAAATGAAAAGCGCCCATCCCCCGCCGCGCGCCCCGCCCCGCGCGCGGGACAGTGCGTATTTTTGCCAAGAAGAAACGGCCGGGGGAGCGCGGCCCCTTCCCCCTTCTTCTTGGCCCAAATACGCAAATCCGCCGCCCACCACCGCCGCCCGCCGTGGGGGCTTTCGCGCGCGCCCCGGACGGGTTAGAGAGGACAAAACATCCGGGGGGATGAGCAAGTTTGACGCGGTTGGACCGATATATTCTGGCGCAGCTGATGGCGCTGTTCGGCTTCTTCGCGCTGGTTCTGGTGTCGGTCTACTGGGTCAACCAGGCGGTTCGGCTCTTCGACCGGCTGATCGGCGATGGCCAGACGGCCTGGGTCGTGCTCGAATTCACCGCGCTCACCTTGCCCAATGTGATCCGCCTCGTGCTGCCGGTGGCGGCCTTTGCGGCCAGCGTCTACGCGCTCAACCGCGCCAGCCAGGACAGCGAGCTTGTGGTGATGCAGGCGACCGGCGCCTCGCCCTGGCGGCTGGCGCGGCCGGTGGCGGTGTTCGGGCTGATCGTGGGGGCGCTGATGGTGGTGCTCGTCAATCTCCTCGTGCCGCTCGCCTCGGCGCGGCTGGCCGAGCGGCAGGCGCAGATCGCCGAGAATGTCACCGCGCGCTTTCTGATCGAGGGCTCCTTCCAGCACCCCGCCGCGGGCGTCACGATCTATATCCGCGAGATCACCGAGCTTGGCGAGTTTCGCGACCTCTTCCTCTCCGACAGCCGCTCGCCGAGCCATCGCACCAGCTATACCGCCGAGCGCGCGCTGATCACCCGCTCCGAGACCGGGCCCAAGCTCGTGATGTTCGACGGCATGGCCCAGACCCTGCGCACAGCCGACCAAAGCCTTGCAATCACGCGGTTTTCCGATTTCACCTATGATATCGGCGCGCTGATGACCGGCGGCGCCTCGGGCCCGCGCGATATCGACAGCTTCGCCACGCTGACGCTGTTGCGCTTCCCCGAGCGGGTCGGCGCCGAGACCGGGCTCGCGGCGCGCGAGATCGCGCGCGCGCTTCATCAGCGCCTCGCCCAGCCGCTCCTGCCGCTGGCCGTCTCGCTGCTCGGCGCCGCGATCCTGATGCTCGGCGGCTATTCGCGCTTCGGGCTCTGGCGCCAGATCGCGGGGGCGGTGCTCGGGCTGATCGTGGTGCAATTCGCGCTCAACGCCGCGGCCTCGGCGAGCCGCGCGATGCCCGAGGCCTGGTGGCTCAGTTACCTGCCCGCGCTGGCCGGGCTCGGCGCGGCGGCGGCGATCTTGTGGCTCGCGGGGCGGCCGCGCAAGATCTGCGCGCATGCGGACCGCGCGGAGGCCGCGGCATGACGCTCTCGCTCTATCTCGCGCGGCGCTTCCTGCGCGCGCTCGGGCTCGTGCTCGGCGCGTTCTGGGGGCTTTTGTTCCTGATCGACCTGGTCGAGAAGATCCGCGCCTTCGACGCCGCGCGGGTCGGGCTTGGTCAGGCCGCCGAGCTCGCCGCGCTCAACGTGCCCGCCTCGCTTTACACGATCTTGCCGCTGATCGTGGTGCTCGCGGCGGTGGTGATGTTCATCGGGCTCGCGCGCAGCTCCGAGCTCGTGGTGATCCGCGCCTCGGGGCGCTCGGCGCTGCGGATGCTCGCCGCGCCGGTCACGGTGGCGCTCCTCGTGGGCCTGCTCGCCATCGGCCTTGGCAACCCGATCGTCTCGGCCACCTCGAACCGCTATGAAGAGCTCGTCAGCCGCTACAAGCAGGGCGGGCTCGCCACCGTCTCGATCGGCCGCGAGGGGGTCTGGATGCGCCAGGGCTCCGACGAGATCGCGGGCGGCCAGGCGGTGATCCGCGCCGCGCGCGCCAATCTCGACGCGACCGAGCTTTACGACGTGACCTTCCTGATCTTCGCCCCCGACGAGGGCCCGGTGCGCCGCATCGACGCGGGCGCCGCGCGCCTCACGCCCGGCGCCTGGCAGCTCACCGATGTCAAGGACTGGCCGCTCGGCGCCTCGACCAACCCCGAGCGCGACGCGACCCGCGCCGAGAGCCTGCGCCTCGAGAGCGACCTGACCGCCGAGCGCATCCGCGACAGCTTCGGCACCCCCTCGGCGGTGCCGATCTGGGATCTGCCGAGCTTCATCTCGGCGCTGCAAAAGGCCGGCTTCTCGGCGCGCCGCCATCAGGTCTGGCTCAACATGGAGCTCGCCCAGCCGCTGGTGCTCGCCGCCATGGTGCTGATCGCGGCGGGCTTCACCATGCGCCCGGCGCGCTTTGGCCATACCGGGGTGATGGTGCTTTTGGCCTTCATCGCCGGTCTGGGGGTGTTCTTCTTGCGCAATATCGCGCAGGTTCTGGGCGACAACGGGCAGATTCCGGTGCTGCTGGCGGGCTGGGCGCCGCCGGCGATCGCGCTGATGCTCGCGATGACGCTGCTTTTGCATCTGGAGGACGGCTGATGGCCGCGCGCGCCGATACCCCTCGCAACATCGCCGCGCGCCGCGCGCGCGCGCTGGCGCTGTGCTCGGCCGCGGCGCTGGCGGGGCTCTGGGCGCTCGCGCCTGCCCGCGCGCAGGAGGCCGCCGCGCCCGCCTCCGCACAGGCCCCCGCGCCGGTCGTCGAGCCCGTCGACAATGCCGCCACCCTTCTGGCCGACCGGATCTTGCTCACCGGCTCGGATCAGCTCATCGCCGAGGGCGCGGTCGAGGTCTATTACCGCTCGAACCGGCTCTCCGCCACGCGCCTCACCTATGACCGCAAGACCGACACGCTCAGCATCGAGGGCCCGATCAAGCTGATCGAACCGGGCCAGACCGGCTCGGTGATCCTCGCCGAACAGGCCGAGCTCTCGCGCGATCTGCAAGACGGTATCCTGATCGGCGCGCGGATGGTGATGGCGCGCGAGCTGCAACTCGCCGCCGCCAAGATCGAGCGCCGCGACGGGCGCTATACCGAGCTCGACCATGTCACCGCCTCGTCTTGCGTGGTGTGCATCACCGACCCGGTGCCGCTGTGGGAGATCCGCGCGAAGAAGATCACCCATGACGCCGAAACCCGCCAGCTTCTGTTCGAGGGCGCGCAGTTCCGCGCGATGGGCGTGCCGCTCGCCTATCTGCCGCATCTGCGCATGCCCGACCCGACGGTCGAGCGCATGTCGGGCTTCCTGCGCCCCGAGGTCCGCACCACCTCGAGCCTCGGCACCGGCATCAAGCTGCCCTATTTCCTCGCGCTGGGGCCCAGCCGCGATCTGACGCTCACCCCCTATGTCTCGACCTCGCGCACCCGCACGCTGGAGGGGCGCTACCGCCAGGCCTTCGACGCGGGCGCGCTCGAGATCGCCGGCGCGTTCTCGCGCGATGACATCCGCCCGGGCGAGACCCGCGGCTATCTCTTCGCCGATGGCAGCTTCGCGCTCGCCGATGAGTTCAAGCTCGGCCTGCAGATCCGCACCACCTCCGACGACAGCTATCTGCTCAACTACGACGTGACCGACGAGGATCGCCTGTGGTCGGGCGTCACGCTCGAGCGGGTGCGCGCCGAGGAGCTGATCTGGGCGCGGATCGGCAACACCCATTCGATCCGCGAGGGCGAGAGCAATTCGACCGAGCCGATGCTGGCGGGCGATGCGCGCTGGGTGCGGGTGATCCGGCCGGCGGGCTTGGGCGGCGAGGCGACGGTGGAGGCGAGCCTCTCGAGCGCGCGCCGCGCCTCGGATGCCACCACCGACGGCGCCGATTTCGACACGATCTCCGACGGGCGCGACCGCACGCGGCTGACGCTGAAGACCGACTGGCGGCGCAATTACCTGCTCTCGGGCGGGATCATCGCCGCGACCGAGGCCGCGCTCGCCTTCGACGCGGTTCATGTCAATCAAGACCCGGCCTATGGCTCGACGATGACCCGCGCGCTGCCCTCGGCGGGGCTCGAGCTGCGCTGGCCCTGGGTGCAGACCTCGGGGCGCGCGGCCCATGTGATCGAGCCGGTCGCCCAGATCGTGTGGAGCCGCGGCAGCCTCAAACCCTTCCCCGACGAGGATAGCTGGCTGACCGAATTCGACGAGGGCAACCTCTTCTCGATGACCCGCTTCCCCGGCGAGGACGCGCGCGAGCGCGGGCTGCGGGCGAATCTCGGGCTGAGCTGGACGCGCCACGACGCCTCGGGCTGGTCGCTCGGCGTGACCGCGGGGCGGGTGGTGCGCGCCGAGGATCTGGGCCAGTTCTCCGCCGGCTCCGGGCTCTCGGGCGAGCTCTCGGATTGGCTGCTCGCCACCCATCTGACCACCGAGGCCGGGCTGATCCTGTCAAACCGGATGCTCTTCGACAGCGGCTTCGACATCTCGCGCGGCGAGCTGCGGATGGGCTATGGCGCGGCGCGCGGCACGGTCGCGGCGGGCTATCTGTGGATGGAGGCCAATGCCGCCGAGGGCCGCGCGGTGGCGACCTCCGAGCTCCTTTTCGAGAGCGACTGGCGCTTGGCCGAGGGCTGGTCGGGCAGCTTCGATGCGCGCTATGATTTCACCGCCAACCGCGCCACCAAGGCGGCGCTTGGGCTGCAATACGCCACCGAGTGCCTCGCCGTCGATCTTTCCCTCTCGCGCCGCTTCACATCCTCCTCTAGTGTGAAGCCCGAAACCGGGATCGGCCTGTCGGTGGAACTGATCGGCTTCGGCGCCTCGGCGGCCAACAACGTCGCGCGGCGCAGCTGTGGCGGCTGAGCCCGGACAAGAGGCCGAGCCCGGAGAAGAGATGAGACAGATGACGGACCGAGTGATGACGCGACCCCTTCCCCTTCTGGCCACCACGCTGGCGCTCACGCTCGCGGCGCTCGCCCCCGCGCCCGCGCCCGCCCAATCGGCAAACCCCTTCGCGCCGGTGATCCTGGTCAATGATCTCGGCATCACCGGCTATGAGATCGACCAGCGGATGAAATTCATGACGCTGCTGCGTCAGCCGGGCGATCTGCGCAAGGAGGCCGAGAAGGGCCTGATCGAGGACCGGCTGCGGATCGGCGAGGCCAAGCGCATGGGCATCACGCTCAACAAGGAAGGCCTCGCGCAGGGGATGGCGGAATTCGCCAGCCGCGCGAACCTCTCGACCGAGCAATTCCTCGCCGAGCTCGCCAAGGGCGGCGTCGAGGCGCAGACCTTCCGCGATTTCGTCGAGGCGGGGATGCTCTGGCGCGAGGTGGTCAAGCAGAAATACGCGCAGAAGGTGCGGGTGTCGGATGCCGATATCGACCGCGCGCTCCTGCTCGAGACGCAAGCGCGCGGGCAAGGCACGCGGGTGCTGATCTCGGAAATCATCGTCCCCGCGCCGCCCGGCCGCGAGGCCGAGGCGATGGCGGCGGCCAAACGCGCCTCGGCGGCCTCGGGCGACGGCAGCTTCGGGGCGCTCGCGCGCGAGATCTCCGCCGCGCCCTCCGCCGAGCGCGGCGGCCGGCTCGACTGGATGGATCTCGACAACCTGCCGCCGCAGCTGCGCCCGGTGATCCTCGGCCTCAAACCCGGTCAGGCGAGCGCGCCCCTCGCCATCCCGAACGCCGTCGCGGTCTTCATGCTGCGCGGGATCGACGACAAGGGCAACGTGAAGAACACCCCGCAACAGCTTGATTACGCGCGCTTTATCGCGGGTCCCGCCGGCGCGCCGGAAACCTCCGCGCTGATCGCGACGCTGAAAGCGGGCGCCGATCGCTGCGATGATCTCTATGGGCTCGCGAAGGGTCTGCCGGCCGAACGGCTCCTGCGCGAAAGCGGCGCGCAAGGCGCGCTGCCCGCCGATCTCTCGCTCGCGCTCGGCGCGATGGATATCGGCGAAAGCACGGTCCTGCAACGCGGCGCGAATGCCGAGCTGGTGATGCTCTGCGCGCGCAGCGCGCTGCCCGCCGAGGGCACCGAGGCCGCCAAGCCCGACCGCAATCAGGTCGCGCAAAACCTCACCAATCAGGCGCTCAACGCCTATGCCGATGCCGATCTGGCCGATCTGATGGCACAGGCGGTGATCACCCGCAAATGAGCGACGCGCCGGTCATCCTGAGCTGCGGCGACCCCTCGGGCATCGGCCCCGAGCTCGCCGCGAAGGCCTGGGAGGCGCTCGGCTCGACGCTGCCCTTCGTCTGGATCGGCGACCCCGCGCATCTGCCGCGCGGCACGCGGCTGCGCGAAGTGGCGAGCCCCGCCGAGGCGATGAGCGCGGCGGGTGCGGGGCTGCCGGTGCTGCCCCACCCCTTCCCGGCCGCCGCCCTGCCCGGCCAGCCCGCCCCGGAAAACGCCCGCGCGGTGATCGACGTGATCGCCCGCGGCGTCGATCTGGTGATGCGCGGCGAGGGGCTCGCGCTGACCACCGCGCCGATCCACAAGAAGGCGCTCAAAGACGGCGCGGGCTTCGCCTTCCCCGGCCATACCGAATATCTCGCCCATCTCGCGGGCGGCGCGAAAGTGGTGATGATGCTCGCCGCGCCCGCGCTGCGGGTGGTGCCCGCCACCATCCATATCGCGCTCGCAGACGTGCCGCGCGCCTTCACGCCGGAGCTGCTGCGCGAGGTCGTGCGGATCACCGCCGAGGGCCTGCGCCGCGATTTCGGCATCGAGAACCCGCGCCTAGCGGTGGCGGGGCTGAACCCCCATGCCGGCGAAGGCGGCGCGATGGGCTGCGAGGAGCGCGACTGGATCGCGGCCGAGATCGAGAGCCTGCGCGCCGAGGGCTATGCGCTCGCCGGGCCGCTGCCCGCCGATACGATGTTCCACCCCGCGGCGCGCGCCCGCTATGACGCGGCGATCTGCGCCTATCACGACCAGGCGCTGATCCCGATCAAGACGATCGCCTTCGACGAGGGGGTGAATGTCACCCTCGGCCTGCCCTTCGTGCGCACCTCGCCCGACCATGGCACCGCCTATGATATCGCCGGCCAAGGCCGCGCCAACCCCTCCAGCCTGATCGCCGCGCTGAAAATGGCCGCCCAGATGGGCGCCGCACGGCGCTGAGCCCGGCCCCGCCCCTTGCCCTTTCATCTTGCCTGAAATACCCCGGGGGTGAGGCCGCAGGCCGAGGGGGCAGCGCCCCCTGCCAACCGCCCGGCCTAGAGACGACCGCCGGGGGCTGTCTGCCCCCGGACCCCCGAGGATATTTGTGGCAAGATGAAAGCAGGAGGCCGGGATGGCGGCGATTGACGGGCTGAAACCGCTGCGCGACGTGATCCGCGACCATGAGCTCGTGGCCAAGAAGAGCCTCGGCCAGAACTTCCTGCTCGATCTCAACCTCACCGCGAAGATCGCCCGGGCGGCGGGGGATCTGACCGGCGCCGATGTTCTGGAGGTCGGCCCCGGGCCCGGCGGCCTCACCCGCGGGCTTCTGGCCGAGGGGGCGCGGCGCGTGCTCGCGGTCGAGAAGGACAGCCGTTGCCTGCCCGCGCTTGCCGAGATCGCCGCGCATTACCCCGGCCGGCTCGAGGTGATCAACGGCGATGCGCTCGAGGTCGATGTGCGCGCCCATCTCACCCCGCCGATCAAGATCGCCGCGAACCTGCCCTATAACGTCGGCACCGAGCTTCTGGTGCGCTGGCTGACCCCGCCCGACTGGCCGCCCTTCTGGGAGAGCCTGACGCTGATGTTCCAAAAGGAGGTCGCCGAGCGGATCGTCGCGAAACCGGGCACGAACCACTATGGCCGCCTCGCCCTTCTCGCCCAATGGCGGGCCGAGGCGCGGATCGTCATGGTCCTGCCGCCCGAGGCCTTCACCCCCGCCCCGAAGGTCCATTCCGCCGTCGTCCACCTCAAGGCGCTGCCCGAGCCGCGCTTCCCGGCCGACGCCAGAACCCTCGAGCGGATCGTCGCCGCCGGCTTCAACCAACGCCGCAAGATGCTGCGCGCCTCGCTCAAGGGCGTGCATCCGCGGATCGAGGAGCTGCTCCTTAAGGCCGGCATCCCGCCCACCGAACGCGCCGAACAGGTCAGCCTCGAGCAGTTTTGCCACCTCGCCCGGCTGGTGAAAGCCGCCGCCTGAGTTCAACGATGTCGAAATATCCCGGGGTCCGGGGCAGAGCCCCGGCGCGGGCCAGGAAAAAGCCGCGCGCCCGGGGGCACGCGGCTGAAAAATGTCCTGCGCGGGCTCAGTCCTGCGCGGAGGTCGCCGGGGCCTCGGGCGCGCCCTCGGCCTTCGGCTCGCGCGGCTTGCGCGGGCTGCGGCGCGAGCGCGAGCGGGGGGCTTTCGCCTCGCCCTCGGGCGCGGCGGCGGGCGCGGCCTCTTCGGCCACCGGCTCGGCCTCGGCGCGCATCTCGGGCGTCTCGACGAGCGTCGAGCCCTCGTCCTCGGCGCTCACCTCGGGCAAGGCCTGGGCCTCATCCTCACGCGGCTCGGCGCGCTCGAACCGCTCGCGGTTGCCGTTCTGGCCGCCGTTCTGACCGGTGTTGCCGTTGAAATTCTGCCCACCCTGACGCGCGCGCTCTTCCTGCTCGCGGGCCATTTCGCGCTGCGCCTCGCCCAGCATGCGGGTGTAATGCTCGGCGTGCTGCAGGAAATTCTGCTCCGCCACGCGGTCATTGGAGAGCTGCGCATCGCGCGCCAGCATCAGGTATTTGTCAATGATCTGCTGCGGCGTGCCGCGCACCTTGCCCTCGGGGCCGGAGCTGTCGAACACCCGGTTGATGATATTGCCGATCGAGCGCTGACGGTTCGATTTATTGCGCGAACGGGATTTGGAAGATCTCATGAGCTTTCGTTCGTTTTGCCCAAAGGGCGCTGAAATCCTGATACGGCCCGGGACCGGGACCGGAAATCCGGCGCGGATAGGAGCCGCTTCCCGCGGATCGGTCTCACAGATCGGGCCGCGCCCGAGAAGACCATCAAGACCCGCAGTGTGAAGCTGAGCCGTGCGGGGGATCGACTTCCTCCCGGCACAGGTTTGACTAACCATGCGCCGGGCAGGCTGGCAAGCGGGAATCTGTGCCAAAACCCCCGGTTAGCGCTATTTTCGGGGAATTTTCTTGCGATTCCGTGAAGGCTTGCGCGATTTTCCGCGCTCAGGCGTGGTCAAGCGGCGCGCGCGCCAGAACCGTGCGATCCCGTCCGTCGAGATCGGGGCGGATCTCGACCGCCTCAAAGCCCGCCGCGCGCAGCATCCCCGCCACCGCCGCGCCCTGGGTCGGGCCGATCTCGAAGCCGATCCGCCCGCCGGGCACAAGATGCGCCCGCGCTTCGGCCGCGATGACGCGGTAGGGCGCGAGCCCGTCGCCGCCCGGCGTCAGCGCGCCCTCGGGCTCCCAGCCGCGCACCTCGGGCGAGAGCCCCGCCATCTCGGCCTCGGCGATATAGGGCGGGTTCGAGACGATCAGATCGAACAGCCCCGCCACGCCCGAAAACCAATCCGAGACCGCAAACTCCGACCGCGCGGCGACGCCGAGCGCCGCGGCATTTTCCGCGGCCACCTCGAGCGCGGCGGGCGAGAGATCCACCCCGAGGCCGGTCGCCTCGGCCCGCTCGCGCAGGAGCGAGATCAGGATGCAGCCGGTGCCGGTGCCCAGATCAAGCACCCGCGCAAACGGCGCCTCGAGCGCCGCCGCGACCAGGATCTCGGTCTCCGGGCGCGGGTCGAGCGTGTCGCGGGTGACGCGGAAGGGCGCGCCCCAGAAGAGCCGTTCGCCGACGATCTGCGCAACCGGCTGGCGCGCCGCGCGGGCGGCGATCAGCGCCTCGAAGGTGGCCTGCGCGGCCTCCGAGAGCGGGTCTTGCAGCGCGAGCGTCAGGCGTTCGGGCGCGAGGCCCAGCGCATGGGCCAAAAGCCGGCGCGCATCGCCCGCGGCGCCCTCGATGCCCGCGCCCGCGAGCCGCCGCGTGGCCGCGACAAGGGCGGCTTGCGCGATCATCCTTCGAGCTCCGCGAGTTTTTCGGCCTGATCCTGCGCGATCAGCGGCTCGATCACCGGGTCGAGATCGCCCGCGAGGATCTGCGCGAGCGCGTAGAGCGTGAGGTTGATGCGGTGATCGGTCAGGCGGCCTTGCGGGAAATTATAGGTGCGGATCCGCTCGGAGCGATCGCCCGAGCCGACCTGCGCGCGCCGGTCGGCGGCGCGGGCATCGGCGGCGCGGGCGCGCTCGATCTCGTAAAGCCGCGCGCGCAGCACCGCCATCGCATTGGCGCGATTCTGGTGCTGGCTCTTCTCCGAGGAGGTCACGACCAGCCCGGTCGGCAGGTGGGTGATCCGCACCGCCGAGTCGGTGGTGTTGACATGCTGGCCGCCCGCGCCCGAGGCGCGCATCGTGTCGATGCGGATATCGGCGGCCGGGATCTCGATATCGACCTCGGCGGCCTCGGGCAGCACCGCGACGGTGGCGGCGGAGGTATGGATGCGCCCGCCCGCTTCGGTCTCGGGCACGCGCTGCACCCGGTGCACGCCGCTTTCATATTTGAGCCGCGCGAAGACCCCCTCGCCCTCGATCCGCGCCACCGCCTCGCGCACGCCGCCCAGATCGGAGGCGGCGAAATCGAGCAGCTCGAAGCGCCAGCCCTTGGCCTCGGCGTAGCGCTGATACATGCGCAGGAGATCGGCGGCGAAGAGCGCCGCCTCCTCGCCGCCGGTGCCGGGGCGGATCTCGAGGATCGCCGGGCGCGCATCGGCGGCATCTTTGGGCAGGAGCGCGCGTTTGAGCGCCGCCTCGGCGGCGGGCAGCGCGGCGGAGAGGCGGGTGATTTCCTCCTCGGCGAGGCCGCGCAGCTCGGGGTCGGCGCGCCAGCCCTCGGCCTCGGCGAGATCGGCGAGGAGTTGGCGATAGGCCGCGATTTCCGCCACCACCGGGCGCAGATCGGCATATTCGCGCGAGAGCGCGGCGATCTCGGCGGGGGTTGCGGCCGCGCCGAGGCGGGCCTCGAGGAATTCGAAGCGCTGGGTGATCTGGGCAAGGGTATCGAGCGGAACCATGCCCGGGGTTTGGCGCGGTTGGGCGCGCGCGTCAAGCGGAGCGGCGTGAGGGCGGCGCGGGGTGGCGGCGCCGGGGGCTTCGCGCCCCCGGACCCCCGCGGGATATTTTCGGCAAGATGAAGGGGGGGAAACTGTGACAAAGGCGACCTTTACCTTCGGCCGGGCTTTCCCTATATAAACCCTCGACTTTCGCGCGAACCCGGGATTTCCGATCATGACCGACGCCGAGCCGCCTCTCGAGGGCACGCCGCTGATCAAACCGTCGACGACCGACCATCCGCTGCATGAGGCGGTGGTGGAGGCCTGCCGGACGGTGTTCGACCCCGAGATCCCGGTCAATATCTATGACCTCGGGCTGATCTACACGATCGAGATCAGCGCGGAAAACGCGGTGAAGATCATCATGACGCTGACCGCGCCGGGCTGTCCGGTGGCGGGCGACATGCCCGGCTGGGTGCAAGATGCGGTGAGCTGTGTGCCCGGCGTGCGCGAGGTCGATGTGGAGATGACCTTCGATCCGCAATGGGGGATGGACATGATGTCCGACGAGGCGCGGCTTGAGCTTGGCTTCATGTGAGCCGGGCCCTGCGGGCGGATGCGGCGGCGCCTCTCGGGGCGCCGTTTTCATTTGCGTCCGTGCACAGAAGCGGGCGGCGCTGTGCGTGGGCGCGGCGTTGTCTTGGGCGCGGGGCGGCGTATTTCTGAACGCAGCAGTTCACTTCCCGCCTGCGGGCGGATCAACATGGAGCCCCTCATGCCCCAACCGATGCTTTTCACCCAAGGCCAGCTCGGCGCGATCGAGATCGCCAACCGTCTCGTCATGGCGCCCTTGACCCGCAACCGTGCGCCCGAGGGCGTGCCCACCGATCTGACGGTGGAATATTACCGCCAGCGCGCGAGCGCGGGGCTGATCGTGACCGAGGGCGCGCAGATCTCGCCGATCGGACAGGGCTATGCCTGGACGCCGGGCATTCACACCGAGGCGCAGGTCGCGGGCTGGCGCAAGGTCACCGAGGCGGTCCATGCGGCGGGCGGCAAGATCGTCGTGCAGCTGTGGCATGTCGGGCGGATCTCGCACCCCAATGTGCTGGGCGGCGCGCAGCCCGTGGCCCCCTCGCCGATCGGCGCGGCCTCGAAGACCTTTGACGGCGCGGGCTTTGTCGAGACGGCCGAGCCGCGCGCGCTGAGCCTCGAGGAGATCGCCGCGACGGTGGCCGATTACGCCCATGCCACGCGCTGCGCGCGCGCGGCGGGGTTTGATGGCGTCGAGATCCATGCCGCGAACGGCTATCTGATCGACCAGTTCCTGCGCGATACCTCGAACCAGCGCACCGATGCCTATGGCGGGGCGATCGAGAACCGGGTGCGGTTCCTGACCGAGGTGGTCGATGCGGTCACCGGCGCCTGGGAGCCCGGGCGGGTGGGCATCCGCCTCTCGCCCTTCTCGAACGCGAACAATGTGGGCATCGACAGCGACACGCCTGCGCTCTTTGGCGCGGTGATCGCGGCGCTCAATGCGCGCGGGCTCGCCTTCGTGCATATGGTCGAGGGCCAGACCGGCGGCCCGCGGGAGTGGCCCGAGGGCGCGCTCGAGGCGCTGCGCGGCGAGATCCGCGCGCCCTATATCGCCAACAACGGCTATAGCCGCGCGATGGCGCTCGAGGCGGTGGCGGCGGGGCGCGCGGCGGCGGTGGCCTTCGGGCGGGCGTTCATCGCCAACCCCGATCTGGTCGAGCGGCTCAAACGCGATGCGCCGCTCAACCCGCTGCGCGCCGAGCTCCTTTATGGCGGCGGCGCCGAGGGCTATACCGATTACCCGACGCTTTGACACCCGGACCCGGGCGGGGCGCCTTGCCCTGCCCGGGCCGCGCGCCTATCTTAGGGGCGCGCCACAGGAGAGACCGATGTTCGCCATTCCCGGGAAACCGCCCGTCACCCTCACCCAGGCCGCGATCGACCAGATCGCGCGGCTGATGGCGCGCGAGGGCGCCGCGGGCTTCCGTATCGGGGTCAAGAAGGGCGGCTGCGCGGGCATGGAATATACGATGGAGATCGCGGCCGAGGCGGGGCCGATGGATATCGTCGTCGAGGAGGGCGCCGCG
Organism: Rhodobacter xanthinilyticus; assembly: GCF_001856665.1. Taxonomy (NCBI): domain Bacteria; kingdom Pseudomonadati; phylum Pseudomonadota; class Alphaproteobacteria; order Rhodobacterales; genus Rhodobacter; species Rhodobacter xanthinilyticus. The sequence goes on from NZ_CP017781.1 coordinate 2,090,928, forward strand.
CGGGTGCTGATCGCGCCAATGGCGCAGATGTTCCTGCTCGGCACCGAGATCGACTATGAGGTGGGCCTCCTTGAGAGCGGCTTCAAATTCCGCAACCCCAATGTCGTCGAGGCCTGCGGCTGCGGCGAGTCGGTGAAATTCCGCGACACGGCGGAGAGCTGATCGCCCCCGCCCGCGCCGATTTGCCCTTTGCGCCCGCCCGCCCTTCGGCCTAGATTGGCGGCAAAGATGGAGGGGCGGATGCGCAGAAAACTCGCGGCAGGCAATTGGAAGATGAATGGCACGGGCGCGAGCCTGGCCGAGGTGGAGGCGCTGATCGCGGCGCATCCGAACCCGGGCTGCGAGGTGCTGCTGTGCCCGCCCGCCACGCTGGTGGGCGCGATGGCGGCCAAGGCTGCGGGCCGGATCGGCGTCGGCGGTCAGGATTGCCACAGCGCGACATCGGGCGCCCATACCGGCGATATCTCGGCCCGGATGCTCAAGGATGCGGGCGCGACCCATGTGATCCTCGGCCATTCCGAGCGCCGCGCCGATCACGCCGAAACTGACGCCATGGTGCGCGCCAAGGCCGAAGCCGCGCGCACAGAGGGGCTTGTCGCGGTGATTTGCCTCGGCGAGACCGAGGCCCAGCGCGATGCGGGCACCACGCTCGAGGTGGTCGGGCGCCAGCTCTTCGGCTCGACCCCCGAGGGCGCGACCGGCACCAACACGGTGATCGCCTATGAGCCGATCTGGGCGATTGGCACCGGCCGCACGCCGACGCTCGCGCAGATCGCCGAAGTGCATGATTTCCTGCGCTCCGAACTCGTCGGCCGGTTTGGCGCCGAGGGCGGGCTGATCCGGCTCCTCTACGGCGGCTCGGTCAAACCCTCGAACGCGGCCGAGATCTTCGCGACCTCGAATGTGGATGGCGCGCTGGTCGGCGGCGCCTCGCTGAAAGCCGCCGATTTCGGCGCGATCATCAGCGCGCTCGAGCGGGCCTGAGGGCGCAGGGGGCGCTGCCCCCTCTGCCTGCGGCATTCACCCCCGGGATATTTCTGGCAAGATGAAAGGGGCCCCGGTCGCGCGAGGCCCCTTCCCTTTCATCTTGCTGCAAATATCCCGGGGGGTCCGGGGGCGGCGCCCCCCGGCTTGCCGGTCACTTGACGATCGTCTCGGGCCCCATGACCGAGGTCGGCAGCCAGGTGCTCAGGACCGGCACATAGGTGATCAGGATCAGGAAGGCGAAGAGCACGCCAAGGAACGGCAGCGCCGCACGCACGACCCGCATGATCGGCATCCCCGCAACGCCCGAGGTCACGAAGAGGTTGAGCCCCACCGGCGGCGTGATCATCCCGATTTCCATGTTCACGACCATGATGATCCCCAGATGGATCGGGTCGACGCCGAGTTCGATCGCGATCGGGAAGACCAGCGGCGCGACGATCAGGATCAGCCCCGAGGGCTCCATGAACTGCCCGCCGATCAGCAAGATCACGTTGACGATCACGAGGAACATGATCTTGCCCAAGCCCGCGCCGAGGAGCGCTTCGGTGATCTTCTGCGGGATCTGTTCATCGGTCAGAACATGTTTCAGGATCAAGGCGTTGGCGATGATGAACATGAGCGTCACGGTGAGCTTGCCGGCCTCGAAGAGCGTCGCGCGGGTGCCCGGGTGGGCGAAGGCCGTCAGGAGCGCCTGCGGTTTTTTCCACAGCGGGATCTTCGCCGTGCCGGCATCGAGCGGGCCCATGTCGCGGTAGACGAAATTCGCCACGAGGAAGGCATAGACGGCGGCGACGGCGGCGGCTTCGGTGGGCGTGAAGATCCCGCCGGTGATGCCCGGGATGCCGTAGAGCCCGACCATGATGATCACGATCAGCATCAGCCCCCAGAAGGCATCGCGAAAGCTCGCCCAGACCTCGCCCCAGCCCTGCCATTCGCCCTTGGGCAGCTTCTTGTAGATCGCGATGACGAGGATCGTGGCCATCAGCATCCCCCCGGCCAGAAGCCCCGGGATCACCCCCGCAAGGAACATCCGCCCCACCGAGACATCGGTCGCCGAGGCATAGACGACCATCACGATCGAGGGCGGGATCAGGATGCCCAGCGTGCCCGCGTTGCAGATCACGCCGGCGGCGAAATCCTTCGAATAGCCGACCTGGCGCATCGCCGAGATCACGATCGAGCCGATCGCGACCACGGTTGCGGGCGAGGAGCCCGAGAGCGCGGCGAAGAGCATGCAGGCCAGCACCCCCGCGATCGCAAGCCCGCCCGGCAGGTGCCCCACGCAGGCCACCGCGAAGCGGATGATGCGTTTGGCCACGCCCCCCGTCGACATGAAGGACGAGGCGAGGATGAAGAACGGGATCGCGAGCAGCGTCGCATGGCCCTCCATCGCCTGGTAAAGCGCCTGGGCGATCGAGGCGAGCGAGGTATCTGACCACAGCAGCAGGAAGAGCATCGAGCTCAGCCCCAGCGAGATCGCGATCGGCACGCCGATCAGCATGAAGCCGATCACCATGACAAACAGAATGATGACATCCATGGGATCACTCCTCGGCGTTCATATGGGCGACATCGGCCACGGCGTCTTCGGCCTCGTGGCTGACGATCAGCGCCTCGCGGCGGTGGCGCAGCACCTCCCAGCTCGCCTGCGCCAGCCGGAACAGGAGCAGCGCCGAGCCGAAGGGCAGGATGAAATAGGGGATGAACCGCGGCAGCTTGCGATATTCCTCGCCGCCGTTCATCGACCCCTCGAGAAAGCGCAGGAAGCCCGGCATCGGGATCGTCTCGGTCTCATACCAGGCCTGATCGCGGGTTTTCACAAAGCCGGTGGGGAACCAGCGGCCGCTGGTCTGCTCGAGCCCGGCGAAGGGGGCGAAATAATCCCACGCGCCCTTGAGCAGGAAGACCGCATAGAGCAGGCAGAGCGCCGCCGAGACGAGCGCCATCACGCGCCGCGGCCCGCGCGAGACCATGCCCAGCACCGCATCGACACCCAGATGCGCCGTGACCTTGACCGCATAGGACATGCCAAAGAGCACGAGCCAGGCAAACAGGATCAGCGACGCCTCGAGCCCCCACAGGAGCGAATGGTTGAACACGTAGCGCAGCACCACGTTGATGAAGGTGATCGCCGTCATCAGTCCGAGGATCACCGCGATCGCGGTCTCCTCAAAGGCGTGGACGGCCCGCCCGAGCGGGGTTTTCGGCGCATATCTCGCGCTCATGGTCTGTCTCCCGAGAGGGGTTGGGGCGGCGCGAGGGCCTCACGCCGCCGGGCCTTGGGCCTCAGTGCGCGGCGTTGATCGCCTGAGCCGCGTCGATCTTGTCCTGGCCGACACCTTCGGCGAATTGCGCCCAGACCGGCTTCATCGCATCGACCCAGGCCTGACGCTGCTCGGGGGTGAGCTCGTTGATCTTGCCGCCGGCATCGAGGATCGACTGACGCGCCTGCATCTCGACCTCGTTCACCGCCGCGTTGCGCTCGAGCGTCACCTCGTTCAGGATCGTCGCGATCTGCTCGGCCACCGCCGGGTCGAGGCTGTCCCACCAATCGGTCGAGACCACGACGAGATAGTCGAGCAGGCCGTGGTTGGTCTCGGTGATGCTGTCCTGAACCTCGTAATATTTCTGGCCATAGCTGTTCGACCAGGTGTTCTCCTGACCATCGACCACGCCGGTCTGCAGCGCGCCATAGACCTCGGAAAACGCCATCGGCTGCGGCGAGGCGCCGAGCGCCTGCATCTGCGCCACCAGCACATCGGAGGGCTGCACGCGGAACTTCAGCCCCTTGGCATCGGAGGGCAGCAGGAGCGGCTTCTTGGCCGAGAATTGCTTGAGCCCCGAATGCCAGAACTCGAGCCCCTTGAGCCCGCGCCGCTCCATCGAGCCCTTCATCTCCTGCCCCATCTCGGAGGTCTGGAAGGCGTCGACGGCTTCCATGTTCTTGAACATGAAGGGCAGATCGAAGAGGTTGAAAACCTTGGTGAAAGCCTCGAATTTCGAGAGCGAGGGCGCGGCCATCTGGACATCGCCCTGCAGCATCGCCTCGAGCACCTGATCATCATCGTAAAGGGTCGAGTTCGGATAGACCTCGACGCAGACCTTGCCGTTCATCTCGGTGTTCACCCGGTCGGCGAAGAGCTGCGCGGCGATGCCCTTGGGATGTTTGTCGGCGTTCGTCACATGGCTGAACTTGATCACCATTTCGCCCGGGTCGCAGGCGCCGGCGGCGAGCGCCGCGCTGGCCGAGGTGGTGAGGGCAAGCGCCGCGAGGGTCGCGCTGAATTTGATCATGGTATCCTCCCTTTGCGCCCCCAGCGGGCGCTTGGCGGAAGAATCCTGCGCCGGGCGCGTCGATCAAGTGTTTCGTGAAGAGCCCGTGATGGGGGTTGGAAATTGTTTTATATCAGGGATTTGGGGAGTTTTTGGGCGGCGGGCGCGGCGCGGGCCGTGCGGATTTCCGCACAAGGCCGAGGGGGCGAATGTGCGGAAATCCGCACATCTCTGGGGCTTCCCTGCGCGCCGCGCGCCTCGGGGTGAGGGCGGGATTTGCGTATTTGGGCCAAGAAGAAACGGGGAGGATTCGGCCCCGGGCGGGCGCAGGGAGAGGCCTCCCGCAGGCTCAGGGGCGGAAATCTTCGGGTTTGAGGCCATGGCGCGCGAGTTTGTCGTAGAAGGTCTTGCGCGGCAGTTTCAGCGCCGCGGCGGCCTCGGTGGCGTTGCCCTGTGCGCGGGCGAGCGCCTCGGTCAAGAGCGTGCGCTCGACTTGGGCCATCCGCGCGGCCAGGCCCAGCGCCGCGGCCTCGGGCGCGGGGGGCGCGGCGCCGCCGGTGGCAAAGCGCAGCGCCTCCGCCATCAGCGCGCGCGCATTGCCCGGCCAATCGCGCGCCATCAGCGCGGCCAGTAGCTCGGGGGTGATCTCGGGCGCGGGCAGGTTCGATTGCTCGCAGGCCTGCTGGACGTAGTGGCGAAAGAGCAGCGGGATATCCTCGGGGCGCTCGGCGAGCGAGGGGATGCGCAGCTTGACGCCTTCGAGCTTCCAGAAGAGCTCGGGGTGGAAGCGCCCGGCCTGCGCCTCGGCGGCGAGGTCGCGATAGGTGCCCGCGATCAGCCGCGTTGCGGGGCGCGCCTCGAGCAGCTCGATCAGGGCGAATTGGGCGGGCGGCGGCAGGTCGGCCACCTCGTCGAGGTAGAGCGTGCCGCCCTCGGCGCGGGCAAATTCCGCGCCGAGCGTTTCCGGGGCGAGGCCGGCCGCGGCCTGTTTGACAAAGGCGCGCGGCGCGGCGGCGGAGAGCAGATGAATGACCTCGGCGACCTTGGCGTTGCCCGCGCCCGGCGCGCCGGTGATCAAGACCTCGGCGCCCGAGCGCGCCGCCGCCCGCGCCGCCTCGCGCAGCGCCTCGGCCACCGCCGAGGCCCCCACCAGCATCCGCGCCGCCGCATCGCCGCGTTTCGCCTCGCGCGAGAGTTTGCGGTTCTCCATCACCCAGGCGCGGGTCTTCAGCGCCTTTTCGACCACGGCCAGCAACGCCTTGGGCGCGCAGGGTTTTTCGAGGAAATCGAAAGCGCCCCCCGCCATCCCGCGCACCGCCATCGGCACATCGCCCTCGCCGGTCAGCAAGATCACCGGCAGCTCCGGGTCGCGTTTTTGCACGAGTTCGAGGAGCGCGAAGCCGTCCTTGCCGGGCATTCGGATATCGGAGACGACGACGCCCTCGAAGGCCGGCCCGACGTGATCCTTGGCCTCGATATAGCTCGAGGCGAGCACCGGCGTGAGCCCGGCCAGATCGAGCGTCTGGCCCAGCGCCTCGCGCACCGCCCGGTCGTCATCGACCAAAAGCACCTTGCCGATCATCGCGCCCCTCCCTCGCCGCCGATCTCGGGCGCCGCGACCAGCCCGAGCGTGAAGAGCGCCCCGCCGCCGGGCGGGTTCTCGCCTGTGAGCGTGCCGCCAAAGCCCTGCACCAGACCATAGGAGATCGAGAGGCCAAGGCCCATCCCCTCGCCCGAGCCGGGCTCCTTGGTCGAATAGAACGGGTCGAAGATCCGCTCGGGCTCGGCGATGCCGGGGCCGGTGTCGCGGATCGTCAGGCGCACCCGCGCCCCCTCGGGGCGGATGCGGATGGTCAGGCGGCGCAGCGCCCGCCCCTCCATCGCGTCGATCGCATTGGCGATCAGGTTGACGACGACCTGCGCAAGGCGCACCTCGCCGCCCATCACCACCGCGGGCCCCTCGGGGCGGCGCCAATCAAGGGCGATCCCGGCGGCGGCAAGGCGGGGCTGCAAGAGTTCAAGCGCGCTTTCCACCACCGCCGCGAGCCCCACCCGCGTCGCGGGCTCGGTCTCGGCGCGGGCGAAGGCGCGCAGGTTCTTGATGATCCGCCCCATCCGGCGCGCCATGTCCGAGATCCGGCCAAGCGTCGCGGCGGCCTCGGGCACGCGGCCGCGCTCGAGCAGCAGCTCGGCGTTTTCCGCAAACGAGCGGATCGCCATCAGCGGCTGGTTGAGCTCATGGCTGATCCCCGCCGACATCTGGCCGAGCGCGGAGAGTTTGCCCGCCTGCACGAGCTCGGCCTGGGTGCGGGTGAGCAAGTCATTGGCGGCGCTGAGCTCGGCGGTGCGCGCCGCCACCCGCGCCTCGAGCTCGGCCTTGGCGCGGGCCTCGGCGGCGAGGCGCTCGGCCAAGGTCCGGCGCCGCTCGAGGAGCGCGAGGATCACCGCACCAAAGCCGAAGAGCGCCAGCGCCACCGAGAGCGCCTGCGCCCGCGCGAGCCGCAGGAGCGGCCCGGCATCGGCCATCGAATGGCCCACCATCTCGATCACCGGCAGATCGCGCGTGAGCAGGAGGCCATAGCGCGGCAGATAGCCGCCGCCGGTGACCAGATCGACCCCGATCAGCGGCGCGGGGCGCAGCGCGCCGGGCTCCGCCGCGAAAAGCATCTCGGAGCGGTTGGCGACAAAGACCACCCCCGCCGCATCGGTGAACCAGACCGGCACCGGGTCGCCCCGCCCGGGCGCCTCGACCCGCTCGGCGGCAAAGCTCAGCGCCAGAAGCCCCGCGACCGGCCCCGCGCGCGAAAAGACCGGCGCCGCATAACGAAAGAGCCGCTCGCCGGTGGCCGGATCGACGAAGTGAAAGGCCCCTGCCGCGCCCTGCGCCGCGCGCGCAAGATCGGCCGCGGAGGGGTCGAGCCGCGCGCCCGGCGCAACGCCGCCCGAGCTCGCCAGCACCTCGCCCGACGGGGTGAGCAGAGCCAGATCGCGCGCGCCGGCCTGATCGGCGATGCGGCGCAACACCGCGCCCACGGTCTCGGCGCCGGGCTCGGCCGCGCCCTCGGCCCGCGCCACGATATAGGGATGGGCCGCCGCCATCGCGACCACCTCGCGATAGGCCGCGAGCGCCGCGACGAGCCGGTTCGAGGCGAGCCGCAGATCGGCCGCGCCGCGCTCCTCGAGCTGGATCAGACCGCGGGCCAGCGCGCCTTGCCAGACGGCAACCGAGGCCCAGAGGATCAGCCCGAGCCCCGCCGCCAGAACCCCGATCCGGCGCAGGATCGGCTCGCGCGGGGCGGCGTCGGGCGGCGCCCCGGCAGGCGGCGGCTCAGGGCGCGACGGCATAGAGGATGAACCCCGACGCCGGGGCGAAACTGTCATAAAGCGCGCGCGCCGGCGCATTCGTCTCGGCGGTGAGCCAGCGCACCGAAGGGTAACCGTTCTCGCGCGCAAACGCCCGCACCCGCTCGATCAGCGCCCGCCCGACGCCCAGCCCGCGCGCCGCGGGCTGGGTGAAGAGATCGGAGAGATAGACCACCGCCCCGCCCGAAAGCGAGCGATGCATCAGCGAATATTGCACAAGACCAAGGGCTTGGCCGGCCTCGCCCCAAGCGATCTCAGCCCAATAGGGTTCCTCAGGGTCGGTGACCCAGCCCCAGACCCGCTCGAGCACCGGCGCCGGATCGGTCGCGTAAAAGGCCGCATAGCCGCGAAACAGCGTCTCCCATGCGGCGCGGTCGGGTCCCTCCACCGGGCGGATCGTCAGGCTCATGCGGGTCTCCCTTGGCTTTCCCCCGGTGTGCCCGGCGCGCGCGCGCAGATCAAGCCCTTGCCGATGCCGCATTTGCACGGCACCCTGCGCCCGACAGGAGACCCGATGCAAAGCCTCAGCCAATCGCCGACCGACCCCGGCTTCGTGCAAGACCCCTACCCGTTTTACGACCGCATCCGCGCGGCGGGGCCCTTCGCGCGCTGGGACGACTATGACCTCACGGTGAGCGCGCGGGCGACGGTGGTGGGGGCGGCGCTGCGCGACCGGCGGCTCGGGCGCGAGGCGCCTCCGGGCTTTGCGCCCGAACCGCCCGCCCATCTCGCGCCGTTCTACGCCGTCGAGGCGCAATCGATGCTCGAGCTTGACGGGCCGCGCCATGCGCGCCTGCGCCGGCTCGTCGCGCGCGCCTTCACCTCGGCGCGCATCGCCGCCCTCGCGCCACAGATCACCGCGCTCGCAGACCGGCTGATCGACGCGCTGCCCGCAGACGGGGCCGATCTGATCGAAGATTTCGCCAAACCCCTGCCGGTGATCGTGATCGCGCGGCTGCTCGGCGTGCCCGAGGAACGCGCGCCCGATCTGCTCGCCTGGTCGAACGCGATGGTCGCGATGTATCAGGCGCGGCGCACGCCCGAGATCGAGGCCGAAGCCGTCGCCGCGACCGAGCGCTTCGTGGCCTTCCTCGAGGGCTATATCGCCGAGCGCCGCCGCACGCCGCGCGATGACCTGATCACCGATCTGATCGCGGCCGAGGAAGCGGGCGAACAGCTCAGCACGGCCGAGCTGATCTCGACCTGCATCCTGCTTCTGAACGCAGGCCACGAGGCCACCGTCCACAGCCTCGGCAATGGCGTGAAGACCTTGCTCGAGAGCGGCGCGGGCGCCTATTGGCTCACCCGCAACCGCGTCGAGGGCACGGTGGAGGAGCTCTTGCGCTTCGACCCGCCGCTCCACCTCTTCACCCGCTGGGTGCGCGAAGATCTTGAAATCGCGGGGCAAAAGTTTCGGCGCGGCGATCGGATCGGGCTCCTGCTCGCCGGCGCGAACCGCGACCCGGGGCCCTGGGAGACGCCCGCAACCTTCTCCCCCGGCAGACCCATCCAGACCCATTTCAGCTTCGGCGCGGGGGCGCATTTTTGCATCGGCGCGCCGCTTGCGCGCCTCGAGATGAGCCTCGCGCTGCCCGCGCTCTTCAAACGGCTCCCCGCGCTCGCGCTCGACGACGCGCCGCGCTACGCCGATCTCTACCATTTCCACGGGCTCGAGCGGCTGCGCGTGCGGTACTGAGGCAAGAAGGGGGCGCTGCCCCCTCTGCCTTCGGCATTCACCCCCGGGATATTTTCAGCAAGATGAAAAGAGCTGATTTCATCTTGCCCCAAATATCCCGGGGGGAGGCGAAGCCGGGGGGCGGCGCCCCCCCTCCGCCCTCAGAGCGGCAGAAGCGTCGTCGACTTGATCTCTTCCATGCTCAGCAGCGCGGTGACATTGTAGATCTTCACCTCGGAGATCAGCGCCTGATAGAATTGATCATAGGCGCGCGCGTTCTTCACCCGCACCTTCAGGATATAATCGATATCCCCCGCCAGCCGGTGCGCCTCGAGCACTTCGGGGCGCTCGCGCAGGGTCTTGAGGAAGGCCTGCTGCCAGCTCGCCTCATGTTCCGAGGTGCGGATCAGCACGAAGAAACAGGCCTCGAGCCCGAGCGAGTCCGGGTCCAGCAGCACCGTCTGGCGGCCGATCACGCCGAGCTCCTTCATCTTGCGGATTCGGTTCCACACCGGGGTTTTCGACGAGCCCACCTTGCGCGCGATCTCGTCGAGCGACTGGCTGGCGTCCTCCTGCAGCTGGGAGAGGATTTTGCGATCCATGTCATCGAGCCGGACGGCCATTCGCGTTTTCTCCTGATCCGGGGAAGCCTATCCCCATTCCGCGCCAGAATAGAACAACGATCCTTATTCGCAAGGGCGGCTGGCGAAATAGGGGAACAATTTTCTATATTGCAGGGCAGAAACCAGCCCCGGAGGCCGCCATGAGCCGCAAATTCACCCCGAAAGTCGTCACCGCGAACGACCTGCGCGAAGGCTTCGTGGTCTATATGACCGCCGCGGGCGCCTGGTCGGAGCACCACCACGAGGCCGAGCTCATCGAGGATGAGGCGATCGCCGAGCTGCGGCTGATCGCGGCGATGGGCCAGGGCGAGCGTGTGGTCGGCGCCTATCTGGCCGAGGCGCGCGCCGGCGCCGCGGGCCCCGAGCCCGTCCATTTCCGCGAGGCTTTCCGCACGCGCGGGCCCTCGAACTACGCCCACGGCAAGCAGGAGACCGCGCATGTATAAGTATTCGGATTTCGACGAAGCCTTCGTGCGCGCGCGCACCGCGCAATTCCGCGCCCAGGTCGAGCGCCGCCTTTCGGGCGCGCTGACCGAGGACGAGTTCCGCCCGCTGCGGCTGATGAACGGCGTCTATCTGCAACTCCACGCCTATATGCTGCGCGTGGCGATCCCCTATGGCACGCTCTCCTCGGCGCAGATGCGCCAGCTCGCGCTGATCGCCGAGCGCTGGGACAAGGGCTATGGCCATTTCACCACCCGCCAGAACATCCAGTTCAACTGGCCCAAGCTCACCGAGATCCCGGATATTCTCGACGCGCTGGCCGATGTGCAGATGCATGCGATCCAGACCTCGGGCAACACGATCCGCAACGTCACGACCGATGCGTTCGCGGGCGCGGCCGCCGATGAGGTGGCCGACCCCCGCCCCTATGCCGAGCTGATCCGGCAATGGTCGACCGACCATGCCGAGTTCCAGTTCCTGCCGCGCAAGTTCAAGATCGCGATCACCGGCTCGCCCGAGGATCGCGCCGCGATCCGCGCCCATGACGTTGGCCTGCAACTCATTGAGCGCGATGGCGAAATCGGCTTCCGCGTGTTCGTCGGCGGGGGCTTGGGCCGCACCCCGATGGTCGCGCCCGAGCTGCGCGATTTCCTGCCCGCGGCGGATCTTCTGCCCTATCTCGAGGCGATCGTCTCGGCCTATAACCTGATCGGCCGGCGCGACAACAAGTATAAAGCGCGGATCAAGATCACCGTCTTCGAGACCGGGATCGAGGCCTTCCGCGCCGCCGTCGAGGGCGAGTTCGCCCGCGTGCGCCCGCTCTTCAGCGGCGTCGATCAGGCGGCGCTGGCCGAGATCGCGACCCATTTCGCGCCCCCCGCCTTCGCGCCGACCGCGCCCGATCATTTCGAGCAGACCCGCGCCGTCGACCCGCTCTTCCGGGCTTGGGCCGAGACCAACCTGACCGCCCATCGCGAGGCCAACCACGCGATCGTGACGGTCTCGCTGAAGGAACATGGCGCGACCCCGGGCGACGCCTCGGCGCAGCAGATGCGGCTTCTCGCCGATCTCGCCGATCGCTACGGCTATGGCGAGCTGCGCATCTCGCATATGCAAAACGTGGTGCTGCCGCATGTGGCGAAGGCCGATCTGCCGGCGCTCCATGCCGAGCTTATGCGCGCGGGCCTCGCCACCGCCAACGCGGGGCTGCTCTCCGATATCATCGCCTGCCCGGGGATGGATTACTGCGCGCTGGCCACCGCCCGCTCGATCCCGATCGCGCAGAAAATCGCGTTGCAGTTCAAGGCTCTCGGCTATGAACGCGAGGTCGGCAAGCTGAACATCAAGGTTTCGGGCTGCATCAATGCCTGCGGGCATCACCACATCGGCCATATCGGCATCCTCGGCCTCGACCGGGCGGGCGTGGAGAATTACCAGATCACGCTGGGCGGCGACGCGGGCCCCGAGACCGCGATCGGCGAGCGCGCGGGCCCGGGCTTTGCCTATGACGAGGTGGTGCCCGCGGTCGAGCGGCTCTTGCGCGCCTATCTCGCGCATCGCGCAAGCCCGGCCGAGACCTTCATCGAGACCTACCGCCGCCTCGGCCCCGCGCCGTTCAAGGAGGCCCTCTATGGCGAGGCCCGCAATGCTGCCTGAGATCGGCCCGCGCGTCGCCGCGCTCAACGACCGCTACCGCCATCACGCGGCGGTTTCGGTGATGGAAAAGGCGCTGAAAGACCCCGACACCGGCGAGGTGGCGCTGGTCAGCTCCTTCGGGGCGGAATCGGTCGTGCTCCTGCACATGGTCTCGGTGATCGCGCCGGGCACGCCGGTTCTCTTCATCGACACGCTGATGCTGTTCCCCGAAACGCTGCGCTATCAACAGGATGTCGCGGCGCAGCTGGGGCTGACCGATGTCCGCACGATCCGCGCGAGCGAGGCGGCGCTGAAGCTCGACGACCCGGACGGCACGCTGCATCAGTTCAACACCGATGCCTGCTGCGCGCTGCGCAAGACAGTGCCGCTCGAGGCCGCGCTCTCGGGCTTCGATGCCTGGATCACCGGGCGCAAACGCTATCAGGGCGCGACCCGCCAGACCATCGACTTCTTCGAGGTCGAGACCGAAAAGCGCATGAAGATCAACCCCTTGGCGCATTGGGGCCGGGAAGATCTCGAGGAATACATGGTCGAGAACCGGCTGCCGCGGCACCCGCTGGTGGCCAAGGGCTACCCCTCGATCGGCTGCGCGCCCTGCACCTCGCCGGTGAAACCCGGCGAAGACCCGCGGGCGGGCCGCTGGCGCGGCCAAGCCAAGACCGAATGCGGGATCCATTTCATCGGCGGCAAGGCCGTGCGCATCAAGAACGAGGCGGAAGCGCCTGAAAACAAGGAGAAAGTCGCATGAGCACGATCATCCGCGACGACGGGTTCCACGCCGAGGACTGGACCGGCCCCATGGTCGAGATCGCCCCCGACACCGCGCCCGAGGCGCTGCCGGGGCTGACCGCGGGGGCGGGGCTCGTGCGGGTGGCCTTCCCGGCCTTTTCCGACGGGCGCGGCTTCACGCTGGCCCGCTGGCTGCGCGCGCAGGGCTTCACGGGGCGGCTGCGCGCGGCGGGCCATGTGCTCGCCGATCAATACGCCATGGCGCGGCGCGCGGGCTTCGACGAGGTCGAGATCTCCGACGAGCTCGCCGCCCGTCAGGGCCCCGAGCAATGGCGCGCGCGCGCCGATTGGCAGGCCCATGATTATCGCGCGCGGCTGATGGGCTGATTTCTTCTTCCCGCCTTAACCTTTCTTGCCTATGAGGCTTTCAGCCACCGACTTGAGCCAAATCAAGGAATCGACCCCGCGCGAAGAGGTATCTGCGGCATATGTTTGCCGCGCGCGTCCGCTGCGCGCCCCTCTGCCCCGCGCGGGGCCCAAGTGAAAGACACCGACGTGACCGAGACCGCCACCATCCCGCCCGTCAAACACCTCCCCGACGCCCAGACCGTGACCTCGGTCCGCCACTGGACCGACCGGCTCTTTTCCTTCCGCGTCACCCGCCCGCAGACGCTGCGCTTCCGCTCGGGCGAATTCGTGATGATCGGGCTGCTCGACGACAAGAACAAACCTCTCCTGCGCGCCTATTCGATCGCCTCGCCCGCCTGGGATGAAGAACTCGAATTCTACTCGATCAAGGTCCCCGATGGCCCGCTGACCTCGCGGCTGCAACATATCGAGGTGGGCGACGAGATCATCTTGCGCCCGAAACCCGTGGGCACGCTGGTGATCGACGCGCTCTTGCCCGGCAAACGGGTGTGGTTCCTCGCCACCGGCACCGGCATCGCGCCCTTCGCCTCGCTGATGCGCGAGCCGGAAACCTATGAAAAGTTTGAAGAAGTCGTGATGATGCACACCTGCCGCACGGTCGAGGAACTCGAATACGGCCGCCAGCTCGTGGAAAGCCTGAAAGACGACCCGCTGATCGGCGAACTGGTCGGCGACAAGCTCAAATACTACCCGACCGCGACGCGCGAGGAGTTCCACCACCGCGGACGCATCACCGACAACCTGATGAGCGGCAAGGTCTTCGAAGACCTCGGCATCGCGCCGATGGATGCCGAACATGACCGCGCGATGGTCTGCGGCTCGCTGGCCTTCAACAAGGATGTCATGGAAGTGCTCGAGCATTTCGGCCTGCGCGAGGGCGCGAATTCCGAGCCGCGCGAATATGTCGTCGAGAAAGCCTTCGTCGGCGAGGGGATCTGAGCGTAGAGGGGGCTCTGCCCCCGGCTTCGCCTCCCCCGGGATATTTAGGGCAAGATGAAAGGGTCGCTTCTTCATCTTGCCCTAAATATCCCGGGGGTGAGGCGCCCTGGCGCCGAGGGGGCAGCGCCCCCTTCCCCCCGCGGGATTTGCGCCCGCCCCCCGTTTTTCGGTTGAATACCGGCGCGTGCGTGCCTATTTTGCGCGCCATTCACGCTTGGCCACAGAAGGATCACAGCCATAGCCCGCAGACCGCACAATGCCCCGCCTCAGCGCGACACCGGCCCCCGCGTCAACGACCGCATTCGCTCGCCCGAGATTCGCCTCATCGGCGCCGATGGCGAGAACGTGGGCGTCGTGACGCCGCAGCGGGCGCTGATGATGGCCGAAGAGGCCGGGCTCGACCTCGTGGAAATCTCGCCCACCGCGGTCCCGCCGGTCTGCAAGATCATGGACTACGGCAAGTTCAAATACGAACAGCAAAAGCGCGAAGCCGAGGCCCGCAAGAAGCAGAAGATCATCGAGATCAAGGAAGTCAAATTCCGCCCCGGCACCGACACCCATGACTACGAGGTCAAGATGCGCTCGGTGATGCGCTTCCTCGAGGATGGCGACAAGGTGAAGATCACGCTGCGCTTCCGCGGCCGCGAGATGGCGCACCAGCAGCTTGGCCTGGAGCTGCTCAACCGCGTCAAGGATGACGTGGGCGAGGCCGGCAAGGTCGAGTCGATGCCGAAGCTCGAAGGCCGCCAGATGGTGATGATGATCGCGCCGAAGTAATCCGGCCCGCGGCATCCCCCCCCCCCCCCCCCCCGAAACCCTCCCCCGCGGGAGGGTTTTTTCATGGGCCCTCGCGGCGCTGTGAGCGGGCGTGATTTGCCCCCGGCGCGCCCCCGTGAGACCCTGCCCCCGGACACGCGACAACCGGACAGGACCCATGACCCACCTCACCCGCCGCCGGGCGCTCGCCTCGGGGGCAGCGCTTTTGCTCACCCCCGCTCTCGCCCGCGCCGCCACGCAAGACATCCCGATGGCCGAGCAGCCCGCCATCGTCGCCCCCGCGCTCAACCACAACATCTCGGGCTTTCGCGAGATCGACTGGCGCGACCATTTCGACACGCTCGACACCGTGACGCTGATCGCCGACACGCGGTCAAAAGCGCTCCATTACTGGGCCAAGGACGGCGCCGAATACCGGCTCTACCCGACCTCGGTGCCGATGAGCGAGGAGCTGACCAAGCGCGGCTACACCAAGATCACGCGCAAGAAGGTGGGCCCCGACTGGACGCCGACGCAATCCATGCTCGCGCGCGACCCGAGCCTGCATTACATGCCGCCCGGCCCCGACAACCCGCTCGGCACCCATGCGATGTATCTGAGCTGGCCCGCCTATATCATCCACGGCACCCATGACACCCGGAAGATCGGCCGCAAGAGCTCCTCGGGCTGCATCGGGCTCTTCAACGAGAAGATCGCCGAGCTTTATGAGCTCTGCCCGGTGGGCAGCCGGGTGAAGATCATCTGATTTCGTTATTTGGCGAAATTCGCAAATAAGGGGCGACATCTAACCCCTTGATTTCCCTTCATTCCGCCCCGCCAAAAAATAAAGCGCTGCGGGAGGGAGGCCCGCAGCGCGTTATGGGATGCTACGAGGGAGAGCGTCGCATCCTGTTTCGGGCTCCGGCGGCTGCCGCCGCATTTCAGGGAGATCACGAACCCGATGCCCTTTGATAGCCGCGCGGGCGGGGCGCTCACTTTGACCTAGGTCAAACCCGGGCGCACCGTCCCTGCGACATTTTGGCGAAAGCGCCGCGCGCTTTACATCGGCGCGCGGAGCGGGCACCTTGGCGCCATGCGCAGCCTCGCCATTCTCACCGTCAAGAACGAAGCCGCCTTTCTGCTGGAATGGTTGGCCCACCACCGCGCCGTGGGCTTCACGGATTTCCTCGTCTTTTCAAACGATTGCGATGATGGCACCGATGCGATGCTCGAGCGGCTCGCGGCGCTTGGGTGGCTCAGCCATGTGCCCAACCCCGGCCCCTGGCCCGAGGGCCCGCAATGGGCCGCGCTGAAGGCCGCCGACCGCCACCCGCTGACCCGCGCCGCCGACTGGATCCTGTTTCTCGACGTCGATGAATTCGTCAACATCCACGCCGGCGACGGCACCCTCGACGCGCTGCGCGCCGCCCTGCCCGAGGCCAGCGCGATCCCGCTCACCTGGCGGTTTTTCGGCAATTGCGGCGTGGTCGATTACCGCGACACCCCGGTGACCGAGCAATTCACCCGCGCCGCCCCCTCCTCGATGCTCTGGCCCTGGCGCGCCTCGCTCTTCAAGACGCTGTTTCGCAACGACGGCACCTATGGCAAGCTCGGCGTCCACCGCCCCCGCCAGCCCGACCCCGCCCGGATCGGCGCGGCGCGCTGGTTTGACGGCTCGGGCACGCCCCTGCCCCCCGATTACGCCCGCTCGCGGATTTTCACCCCCCCGGGCCTCGATTGCCACCGCCTCGTGCAGCTCAACCATTACGCGCTCGGCGCGATGCAGAGCTATGTCCTCAAGGCCGCGCGCGGGCGCGCCAACCGCGAGGCGAGCCCCTTCGACATCTCCTATTGGGTCGAGCGCAATTTCTGCGCCGAGGAGGACCGCACGATCGCGCGGATGGCGGCGGCCTCGGGCGCGATTCTGGCCGAGCTGCGCGCCGATCCGGTGCTTGGGGCGCTGCACGAGCGGGCGGTGGCCTGGCGGCGGGCGCGAATCGACGCGCTGATGCTCGAGGAGGACTATCGCAGCCTCTTCGGGCGGCTGATGCTGACCCCGCCGTCGCGGCCGCTGCCGGCGCCCTTGGCGCGGCGGATGCTCGAGCTCGGGATGCGGGCGCGGGCGGCAGGTGACGCAGGGGAAACAATCTGAGCCAAAGCGCCGGATTACCCCCGCCCCACGCATCAATCCCCTGAAATTCCTGAACATCCCCTCATTTCGGCCGCAGTCCGCTAGTGATAGATTAACTATTAACCTGACACTCTGACGTATCTTCCCGGGGAGGACAGGATGACGACCATTGAGGACAGGCATAGACCCATGGAAGCGCTCAGCGATGCCGATTGGCAGGGCCGGATCGAGGAGATCGGCGAGGAGGCCGGTTATTTCGAACCCCTCGGCGCGAGCCATTGCGCGCTGTTTTCAGATGCGGGGCCGGTGCTGCTCGTCACCTTCGAGACGCGCGCCCAGATCCGGCGCCGCAACGAGGACCATCTGCCGAGCGGCTTCACGCTCGCCCAGGCCGAGGGCCATTCGAGCCTGACGCTGATCGCCGACCGCGAGACCTGGTTTCGCGACCCGGCGGTCTATGCCTATTTCGACCGGCTGGTCGATGAGGCCTTCTTCGCCGATTTCGACCGGGTGGTGTTTTACGGCTCGGGCCCCTGCGGCTATGCGGCCGCCGCCTTCTCCGTCGCCGCCCCCGGCGCGATCGTGATCGCCGCCCAGCCGCAAGCCACGCTCGAGGCCCGCCTCGCCGGCTGGGATGATCGCTTCCGCTTCATGCGCCGCACCTCCTTCACCGATCGCTACGGCTTCGCCCCCGACATGATCGACGGCGCCGAGGCCGCCTATATCCTCTACGACCCCCATGTCGCGCTCGATGCGATGCATGCCGCGCTCTACGCGCGCCCCAATGTCATGCTCCTGCCCTGCCCCCATGCCGGGCGCGCGGTGGAACGGATGTTCGTCGAAATGGGGATCCTCGAGGAGCTGCTGCGCAGCGCCTGCGCGGGCAGCTTCGATGCGGCGCGGTTCTGGCGCCTCTACCGCGCGCGCCGCGATACGCCGCGCTACCTGCGCACGCTGCTCGCCCGCCTCGCCGAGGCCGACCGCCCCTATCTCGAGGCGCTGGCCTGCCGCACCATGGTCACCCGGATCAACGGCCCGCGCTTCCGCGCCCGGCTGAGCCAGCTCGAGGAAGAACTCGAAGCCCGCGAGATCAGCTTGCCGCCGATGCGCGCCGAGCCCCGCGAGGGCTGAGACTCAGGCGTTCGAACCGGGCGAGAAATCCTCGTCGGGCGCCTCGTCGTCGTGGTGGCGGCTGACATGGGTGCGCGCGGCGCGCAGATGCGGCCCCTCGGGCGCGAAACTCGGCGCGGGGGTGAAGACCGCCCCCTCCGGCGCCGGCACCACATCGATGCCCAGCGCCCGCAGCGCCGCCATCACAGGCTCGCCCGCCCGCACGATCAGCCGATCCGCCTCGATCTGGCACGGCGCCCGGAACTGCCCCACGCAAAGCGCCGCAAGAACGAGATCGCCGCGGCATTCGATGAGAGTAAAGGCGGATTGTGTCATGGCGTCCTCCCGGCTCGGCTGGCCCGCCCCGACTATCCGCCCGCGCGCCGCCCGCCGCAAGAGGCAACCGCGCCCCGCCCCCCGGCCCGCCTCAACAATAAAACCGGTCGCGATAGAGGTGACCGGCCAGACGCGCGCGGCTCACCCCCATCGCCCCGAGCTCCGCATCGCTCTTGGCCTCGAGCCGCGCAAGCTCGCCCGCGCGGCCCTGTCGCTCAAGATAGGCCGTCACCGCCGCGCCAAAATGCGCCACGGACGGGGCCAAGGCCCGGCGCAAACCGGACAAATGCGGGGCCCGAGAAAGAGTGAAAGCCATCGAAACCTCCTGAGATCGGGTCCAGGGAGGGTTCTCCCGGATCTCAGGATGCGTCAATATTGCTGACCTGACCTGCCAGCGCCAGGCAACCCGGCCATGCGCCCCGCGCAAGCCCGCCCCTTCAACGATGCCGAAATATCCCGGGGGCCGGGCCTGCCCGGCGGGGCGGAGCCCCTCCCCGGCCGCCCTCAGCAGCTATAGGCCGTGCCCTTCACCTCGAGCACCGGCTCGCCCGGCACCACGGTCTCGAAGACGACCGTATTCGCGCCATCCGCCTGCGCCGATTCGAGCACCTTGTTGCGGGCGTATTTCACCCCCTCCTCGGCCAGAACCGGCCCATAGACCGAGGGCCGCATCGAGATATGCGAGACCATCCGACACGCGCCGACCTCGCCCGCCTCGGCCACCCGCACGCCGGGCACGCCGCGAAAGCCCGGGTCGTTGCACCCGGCCAGAAGAGCCGCCACACAGCTCAGCGTCAAAGCGGATCGGATCATCAAAACCTCCCGGAAACAGTTGCGCCAAGATGCACCGCCCCCGCGCGCCCCGCAACGCCCCGCCCCTCACATCGGCGCGATCATGCCACTGGATTTTCACCCCCGCCCGCGCTAGAGCAACGCCATGACCGAGCTGAGCATCCCCCGCCCCGACGACTGGCACCTGCACCTGCGCGATGGCGCAATGCTCAAAGGTGTCCTGCCCGAAACCACGCGCCATTTCGCCCGCGCCATCGTGATGCCGAACCTCGTGCCGCCGGTGGTGACCGGGGCGCAGGCCGCGGCCTACCGCGACCGGATCCGCGCCGCGCTGCCGCCCGGCATGGCCTTCGAGCCGCTGATGACGCTCTACCTGACCGAAGAGACCGACCCCGAGGACGTGGCCGCGGCCGCCGCCACGGGCCTCGTGCGCGCGGTCAAACTCTACCCCGCCGGCGCCACCACCAACTCCGCCTCCGGCGTGCGCGATTTCGATAAAGTGCGCCCGGTGCTCGAGAAAATGGCCGAGATCGGCCTGCCGCTCTGCGTCCATGGCGAGGTCACCACCGCCGAGCTCGATATCTTCGACCGCGAGGCGGTGTTCATCGACACTGTGCTCGACCCGATCCGCCGCGCCACCCCGGGGCTGCGGGTGGTGATGGAACATATCACCACCAAGGACGGCGTCGATTACGCGCGCGCTCAGGGCGATGACCTCGGCGCGACGATCACCACCCATCACCTGATCATCAACCGCAACCACATCCTCGTGGGCGGGATCAAGCCGCATTACTACTGCCTGCCGGTCGCCAAACGCGAGATCCACCGCCGAGCGCTGGTCGAAGCGGCAACCAGCGGCGAGGCGCGCTTCTTCCTCGGCACCGACTCGGCGCCCCATATCGACGAGCTGAAAGAATCCGCCTGCGGCTGCGCGGGCTGCTTCACCGCCACCAACACGATGAGCCTCCTGGCCCATGTCTTCGAGGCCGAGGGCCGGCTGGCCAACCTCGCCGCCTTCGCCTCCGAGAACGGCCCGGCCTTCTACCGCCTGCCGGTGAACACCGCGCGGCTGACGCTGGTGAAAACCGACGCCCCCGCCGCCTGGCCCGAAAAGATCGTCACCGGCGCCGGCCCCGTGACCGTTTTCAACCCGGGCTTCCCGGTCTATTGGCATGTGAAAGACTGACCCTTTCATCTTGCCATAAATATCCCCGCCGGAGGCTCCCGGCCCCGCCATCGGACGCTCCGCGGGGGATATTTGGAGCAAGATGAAAGCATGAAAGGACGACAGAGATGATCCCGACGAGCTTCCCCGCGAAGGACGAAATCGCCCGCCTCAGCGCGCGGATGTTGCTGGAAATCGGCGCGGTCAATTTCCGCCCCGAGGAGCCCTTCATCCTCGCCTCGGGCCTGCCGAGCCCGACCTATATCGATTGCCGCAAGCTGATCAGCTTCCCGCGGATCCGCGCGACCTTGATGGATTTCCTGGCGGTGACGGTGATGCGCGAGGCGGGTTTCGAGGCCTTCGACAATATCGCGGGCGGCGAAACCGCGGGGATCCCCTTCGCGGCGCTGGTGGCCGAGCGGCTCGCGCTGCCGATGACCTATGTGCGCAAGAAGCCGAAGGGCTACGGGCGCAACGCGCGCATCGAAGGCGTGATGACCGAGGGCGAGCGGGTGCTCCTCGTCGAGGATCTGACCACCGACGGCGGCTCGAAGCTGAGCTTTGTCGACGCGATCCGCGAGACCGGGGCGAGCTGTGCGCATACGGCGGTGATCTTCTATTATGGGATCTTCCCCGAGACGGTGGGCAAGCTCGAGGAGCATGGCGTCGGGCTGCATTACCTGTGCACCTGGTGGGATGTGCTGGCCGAGGCCCGCGCGCAGGGGCATTTCTCGAAGGAGACCCTCGATGAGGTCGAGGCCTTCCTGAGCGATCCGCGCCCCTGGCAAGAGGCCCGCAAGCAGGGCTGAGATAACGGGGGAAAAGCCTGTGGACAGGTTGGGGACGGTTCGCGCGCCGAATCGTCCCGCCCCGCCCCGCGCCCCCAGATCTTGCGGTGCGCCCCCGCGCCCCCCACATCAAACCCGCCAAGCTCGGCCCCGCGGCCGGGCTTATCCCCATTTTTATCCAGATAGCCGAACCGGCGCAGGCTCCGCTAAGAGAGCCCCTTGAGCAGACAGAGGCGACGATGACCACCCTTGCCGCGATCCCCACCGAAATGCCCGCAACCGCCGCGGAAGACATCGATCCGCATAATATCGAGGCCGAGCAACAGCTTCTCGGCGCGATCCTGACCAACAACGACATCTTCGACCGGATCGCCGCGATCGTGCGGCCCGAGCATTTCTACGAGCCGGTGCACCGGCGCATCTATGAAACCGCGATCGCGCGGATCCAGAAGAATGCGCTGGCCTCGCCGGTCACGCTCAAGGGCTATCTCGAGGATGACCCGGGGCTCAAGGAGCTCGGCGGGCCGGCCTATCTCGCGCGGCTCGCGGGCGCGGCGATCTCGGCCTATGCGGCGCGCGATTATGCGCAGATGATCCATGACCTCGCGCTGCGCCGCGAGCTGATCCGGCTCGGCAAGGATCTCTCGGCCTCGGCCACCAAGCTCGATGTCGGCATCGAGCCCGAGGAGCTGATCGTGAAGACCGAGGGCGCGCTTTACAAGCTCGCCGAGACCGGCACCGCCGAGAAGGGATTTGTGAGCTTTCTCAAGGCGGTGACCGAGGCCGTGCAATCGGCCAATGCCGCCTATCAGCGCGAGGGGGGCCTCGCCGGCGTCTCGACGGGCCTGCGCGATCTCGACAAGAAACTCGGCGGGCTGCACCCGTCCGACCTTCTGATCCTCGCCGGGCGCCCCTCGATGGGCAAGACCTCGCTCGCCACCAACATCGCCTTCAACATCGCCAAGGCCTACAAGCGCGGCCAGCGCCCCGACGGCTCGGAGGGCGCGGTCGAGGGCGGGGTCGTGGGCTTCTTCTCGCTGGAAATGTCGGCCGAGCAGCTCGCCGCGCGGGTGCTCTCCGAGGCCTCCGAAGTGCCCTCCGAACAGATCCGCCGCGGCGACATGACCGAGGCCGAGTTCCGCCGCTTCGTCGAGGCGGCGAAGGCGCTCGAGACCTGCCCGCTTTACATCGACGACACGCCCGCGCTGCCGATCAGCCAGGTCGCGGCGCGCTGCCGGCGGCTCAAGCGCACCCACGGGCTCGATGTGGTGATCGTCGACTACCTGCAACTGCTGCGCGGCACCGGGCGCACCGACAACCGCGTGCAGGAAATCGGCGAGATCTCGATGGGCCTCAAGGCGATCGCCAAGGAGCTCAACATCCCGGTGATGGCGCTCTCGCAGCTCAGCCGGACGGTGGAAAGCCGCGAGGACAAGCGCCCGCAGCTCTCCGACCTGCGCGAATCCGGCTCGATCGAGCAGGACGCCGACGTGGTGATGTTCGTCTACCGCGACGAATATTACCACGAGCGCATGAAACCGCCGGAAGACGACCCGAAATTCGCCGAATGGATGCAGAAGGCCGAGCGGGTGCATGGCAAGGCCGAGGTGATCCTCGGCAAGCAGCGCCACGGGCCGATCGGCACCGTCGAGGTCGCCTTCGAGAGCCGCTTCACCCGCTTCTCCGATCTCGCCAAACCCTGGCAGGGCGAGGGCGGCGAGGGCTTCTGAGCCCCGCCCCCCCCGCCTCGGGCCTATTCCAGCGCCTCGCCGGCCGCGGCCGGGGCGGCGTTCTTGATCTGGCCGATCCGGCGCACGCCCGCCCATTTCTCGAGATAATTCTTCGCCGGGCGCACAAGGCCGACCTCGCGCAGCACCTCGAGATTGCGGTAATGCACCGTGAAAATCTCGCGATCCGCCGGCAAGGGCTCGCCGCGCGAGCGCCCGCCGAGGATCCAGTGCTGCTCATCGGGCAGGATGTTCCACGCCAGCCCCGCCCGGCGGATCGCGAGCGGCATCGACATCTGGTCGAGATAGGGGCGCTTTTTCGGGATCTCGGGCGCGGCGTCGATCTCCTGGGCGACCTGCATCCAGACCTCGGGGAAGCTCAGCCCCTCGGCGGAGCGATGATCCTCGGGGAAGCAAAACAGCCCCGAGGAGAAATAGGGCACCCGCTCCTCGCCGCGCTTTTGCTTCATCAGCTTGAAGCGCTCCTCGGGGATCTCCATCCCGCACACCCGGTAGATATCGTCCCAGATCGTCTGCGGCGCCCAGTTCATCGAGGCCGCCTTCGAGAGCGACACATGCCCGGGCCGCGCCAGCGCCTCGACCACGTTCGGCCGGATGCACAGCACATCGGAATCCATGAAGCACGAAAACGGCGTGTCGCGCTTTTCGAGCGTGGCGAGGAGCTTGTTGCCATGCGGATAGGGCGGGTCGAACCGCCCCTCGACCTCGAAGGGGCGCAGATCGCAGCCGAGCCGGTCGAGAACCTTGCGCACATCCCCCGAGACCTCGCCCATCCGCGGCGCCGGACAATAGCCGACGAGCGCGAGCTCGCCCTCGGCGAATTGCTCGCGCAGCGAGGCGGCGAGATAACAGGCCATGATCTGATAGCTCGGCGGCTCGACAATGAAATAGACGGTCATCCGCGGCGCCATCTCGTTACTCCTCTTCCTCGTCCTCAGGGTGGCGCTCCTGCGCGCCCAGCGCCCGGAACGGCTCGCCCCGGCGCTCCTCATAACTCTCCAGAAGCGCCCGGATCTCGGCCTCGCTGGGCAGCTCGGGGCGGAAATCGGCCGGCAGATAGCCGCGCGCGATCAGCTGCGCGAAGAGCGCACCGAAATCGAGCTCGCCGATCGAGCGGAAATCGACCCGCGCCGCATCGCCCGCCACCCAATCGGCCTTGATCACATCGATCACATCCGGGGTAATGCCGCAGAAGTTGCGAAATTGCAGGTCGTAATCGGCCGCATTGGCCTTCGAGCGGCGCAAGATCATGCCCACGCGCCCGCCCGCGGGCATCACATAGGCCGCCAGATGCAGCGCCGACCCATCGAGCGCCACGATCTGCCGCGCGGCCTTGTAATGGGCGATCTGCTCGGTCAGCGGCGCCTTCTCGGGGTAGAAGATCTCATAGCCCGCCCGCGCGAGGTTCTCCTCGATCACCGTCTCGCCCAGGACCCCGCCGCGTTGCGCCGGCAGCCGCGCGCGCGAGACATAGAGCTTCTCGCCCCCCGCCGCGGGCGCCGCCGCGCCGAGCCGGCCCTGCATGAAGGCGCGGTAGGCGGGCGAGCCGGCATAGCGCTCGTTCCAGCCAAAGCCGAGCTCGGGCACGAACAGCCGCTCGACGCGCTGGATATGGGCAAAGCTGCGCACCGGCAGGTCGATGCCGAGCGTCTGGAAGAACCCCGCCTGCCCCTCGATCGCGCGCCGCACCGGCTCGATCGCGCCGCGATAGGGCAGATAGATCAGCCCGTCGACGCCGCCCTCGATATGGTCGAGCGCCCAGAGCCGGGCCGAGGATTCCACCAGGAAATGGCCGAAATGGCCGCGGAAATGGCCGCAGAAGAGGTGCCGCCCGGCCAGCTCCTCGATCTCGTCCTCGGGGTGGATGGTCGGCGCGGGCGTGGTCTTGCGCGCCCGGATCCAGGCTTTCGAGAGCTCGACCCAGTCGCCCTTGGCGTCGATCACCCCGGAGGCCAGCGGCGTGTCATGTTCGCGCTCGGGCACCACAAGCGCCGCGCCGAGCGACAGGATCTCGCCGGTGAACACCCCGGCCGCACCGCCGGGCACGAGGATCCGCTCATCGCCCTCCGCGCGCGCCGCGCTCATCCGCCCGCGCGCCTCCTTCTCGGCGCGCCGCGCCTTGCGCTGCTTGCGCAAGAGCCGCCGCGCGGCCTTCATCTCCGGGTCGATCTCGAGGCTGAGCTCGGCCACCCGCGCCGCCAGCGCATCATGGCCGCGCGCATCGGCCGATTTGATCAACCCGCGCCGCCAGCCATGCAGATCGCGCCGCCCGCGCATCGCGCGCGCCCAGGCCTGCGCATCGACCCGCCCCGCCGCCGCCGCCTCGATCAGATCTTGCAAGACGCCGAGCTCCTTGACCATCCGGATCGCCCGATGGCCAAAGAGCGGCGCGATCAGCCGCGTCACCCGCGGCCCCGCGATCCGCGCGGCATGCAGCCGGTCCTCATGCTCGAGCGGGTCATAGACCAGCGTCACCTCCTGATCGGTGATCGCCGCGGCCGCGTCGCGATAGGGCAGCTCCTCGCTCCAATCCCATTTGCGCTGCGCATAGCGGTAGCGCTTGTCGAAGGGCACGATCTTGCGCGCGAGCGTCGTCTGCGGCGAAAACGCCAAGACCCGCGCCCCCGGCACCAGCCCCGCATAGGCCAGCGCCGCATAGCCGCCCATCGAGGCGCCGACGAAGAGAATGTTGCGAAACCGCGCGAAGAACCCCGCCTCGCGCAGCGCGGTGATCACCGCCGCCGTCTCGGCATTGCGATACCAATCCTTGCGCGAGGCCATGATCCCGAGGATCGAGGCCCCGGCCTTGGCCGCGCGGCCCTGCAACCAGGGCTGCGGCGGGTCATATTCGCCGATCGAATTGAGGTTGTCGAAGGTCACCCAGAGCGTGTCGGAGCGGTGCAGGAACCACGCATCAACGAGCCCCGCGCGCAGCACAAACGCCGCGCGCCCCGCGGCCGCGGCGGCGTCGGGCGCCTCTTCGGGGGTCTCAAAGAGCGCCGGATAGGGCCGGCTCAGCCCCGGCTCCTGATCATCCGCGCCATCGCCGTCCTCGGCCAGATCCTCGGGCGCGCGGGTCTCCTCCGGCGCCTCACCCTGCCCCTGCGCGGCCCGCGTCTCGTCCAGCACCCCGGCCGCTTCTTCCGGCTTCATCGCCGCTCTCCTCAACCCTTGCGATAGATATGCACACCCGGCAGCGAGTTTTCCTCGTCCTGCTCAAAGCCCTTGTCGCGCAGGATATGGCGGATCTCGCGCATCCCCTCGCGGCCATAGATCTTGCGATGCACCTCGAAGACCAGCACCGAAACCCCGCTCAGATCGGCATCGCGCAGGAACGGCAGCTCCCCCCCCTCGATATCCATCATGATCGCATCATGGGGGAATTCGGCGCTCAGATCGGCATAGCGGATCACCGGCACCTCGACCGCGGTGCCCGCCGCCGCCTTCGAGGCATCGAGCCCCGAGCCGAGGAAATTGGTCGCGACATGGAAGCTGACATGCTCAGGCGCATCGGGGGCGGAAAACACCACCGAATGGCGCAGCTCGATCCGGTCGGCGAGCCCGTTATGGGCGTAAAGCGCGCGCGCGGGGTCGATCATCTTCGGGTTGGCCTCGATCGAGAGCACCGCGGCGAGATCGAGGTTCTTGGCCAGAACCGCCCCCACCACGCCCGAGCCCGCGCCCATTTCGAGCAGCCGCGCCCCCCGCGGGATCGCCTTGAGGCCGCAGGCGACCTCCTTGCCCTCATAGCCGCCCTCGCGCAGCCGCCCGCGCATCCGCGGCGTGAAATGCGGCATGTTGAGCACCTCGACGCCGTGATAGACGGCAAGCAGCGCGCCATAGGGCACCTTCGCGCCCGGCGTTTCGAGATCCGGCGCCGCGAAGGCCGCTTGCGTGTCGATATTGCTCATCCTGCCTCACCTTTGTGTCTGGTCCGCCACGTCCGGGCATTGTTTCCAGAATAGAGACGGTTAACAGGGCTGTCACCCCAAAACCGGCCAATGCCGCACCGCCCCTTGCCGTTGCAGAGGATCCTGCGATAAATTGGCGAAAATATGGAAATAAACGGTTTACGAGCGGGCATTACCCCGGCGGGGCAGAAAGGCAAGCGATGACCAAGGACGCATCGCCCGAGGGGCAAGAGGCCGAGGCGGCGACCCCGGGCGACGACGCGGCGCGCGCGGCGGGTGAGCGCCCCGCCAAGGGCAAGAGCCAGGGCCAGGGCCAGGGCAAAGCCAAGGGCCAGGGCGGCGCAAAGGCCGCCGCCAAGACCAAGGCCGCCGCCAAGGCGAAGGCCAAGCCCCCCCACGCCGAGGAGGAGGCCGAGGAGGAGGGCTTTGGCGAGGACGATCTCGACAGCCCCGATGACGACGAGGCGCGCGAGGCCGCCGCCGAAGCCGCAGGCCAGCCCTCGCCGCGCGCCCGCCTGAAAGCCGCCCGCGAAGAGGCCGAGCGCCACCCCGAGCGCCCGCGCGGCGCGGCGCCGCTGTGGGGCACCGTGCCCTTCTCGCTCAAGCGCCATGTCTCGCCCCACGGTCAGGTGACCGCCGTCTCGATGATGAAGGACGAAGGCCCCTATGTCATCGAATGGGTCGCCCATCACCTCGCGATCGGCTTCACCGACCTGATCGTCTACACCAATGATTGCTCGGACGGCACCGATGACATGCTGATCCGCCTCGAGGAGCTCGGCCTCGCGCATCACCGGCGCAACGTGATCCCCGAAGGCATCCGCCCGCAGCCCTCCGCGCTCAACTACGCTCAGGACGACCCGCTCGTCGGGCTCTCCGACTGGGTTCTGGTCTTCGATGCCGATGAATTCGTCTCGATCAAATACGGCGATGGCACGCTCGATCAGCTGATCGCCGCCGCCAAGGAGCAAGGCGCCAATGGCATCGTGATCACCTGGCGGATCTTCGGCTCGGGCGGCGTCGTCGAATGGTCGCGCGCGCCGGTGAGCGAGCAATATCTGATGGCCGCACCGCCCGAATGGAACAAGGGCTGGGGGGTGAAGACGCTGTTCACCTTCGACCCGGAGTATTGGAAGCTCGGCATCCACCGCCCGAAGATGAAGACCCGCCACATCAAGACCGAGTTCCCCGATCAGGTGAAATGGCTCAACGGCTCGGGCCGCGAGATGGAGGATTACTTCAAGTTCCGCGGCTGGCGCTCGATCACGCGCACGGTCGGCTATGACTGGGTGCAGCTCAACCATTACGCGGTGAAATCGGTCGACAGCTACGCGATCCGCAAGCTGCGCGGCAATGTCAACAACAAGAAAGACAAGTATAATTCCGATTACTGGTCGCTGCAGGACCGCAACGAGGTGCGCGACGAGACGATGCTGCGCTACAAGGCGCGGCGCGATGCGATCATTGCCGAGCTGCTGACCGATCCGGTGCTCAACCGCCTCCACCATGCCGCGGTGGCGCGCGCCGAGGCGCGGCTGGCCGAGATCAAGGGCACCGAGGCCTATGTCAAGCTCGTCGAGGATCTCGCCGCCGCCTCGGCGGTGCCGCTGAGCCAGATCGTCGCCAAACCCCCGCAGGCGCGCGACCGCGAGAAGATCGCCGCGCTGATGAGCGAGGTGGAGCGCCAGCGCGGGCTGAAAGCGCGCGAGGAGCGCAAGGCCGCGGGCCCGCGCGAGCCGATCGAGACGGTGCCTTTGGGCAATTTCGTCGCCGGGCCGGTGGTGACCGAGCCGCCCTATGCGGGCGACTGGGTCAAGAACCACACGATGGAGCTGCCGCTCGACCACCGGATCTTCAACACCCCGATGCTCGGCGTGATCGGCAAGGGCAAGTTCGACCGCGGGCTCGCGCGGCGGATGCCCTCGGTGCTGCCGCAGGGCGCCAGCGTGCTCGAGATCGGCGCGGGGGTGGGCTTCGTGATGGGCCATCTGGCGGCGGTGCGCCCCGATCTGACCCTCGCGATGGCCGAGGAGGACGAAGGGCTCGCCGCCGCGCTGCGGCTGATCGCGGCGCGAAACGGCCGCGATCTGACCCGCGCGCCCGAGCTGATCGCCGCGCCGCTCGGCGCCGACCCGGCCGGCGCGATCCTCGCCCAGATCGCCGCGCGCCGCCCGCAGGCGCTGCTGCTCGCCGATCCGCGGATCTCGCCCGAGGTCTTCGCCGCGATCCTCGCCCATGCGGGGCGGCCCGATTGCCCGATGCCGGGGCTGGTGTTCCTCCATGGCCGGCTCCTCGAGGCCCATCGCGCGCGGCTGGCGGAGTATGACGCGCTGATCGAGCCGCGCGGTTTTGTGCAGGGCTTTGGCTTCGACCCGAACCTGACGCGCGGCTATGGCTATGGCCTCGCCCCGCCCGACCCCGCCGCCCGCGAGGCGCGCAAGCGCAAGAAAGCGGCGCAGTCCGAGGGCGACGAGCCCCAGACCGACGGGGCCGAGGGCGCCGAACCCCGGACCGACGAGACCGCCCCGAACGCCGACCTTGCCCCGAACTCCGACCTTGCCCGAGGGGCAGGCGAGTTGTAACCCTTGAGAAACCCCGCCGCCGCGCGCCGCGCGCGGCCAAAGCGAAAGGCCGCCTTCCCGTGTCGAACACCATCCGCCGCCCCGTCGCCTCGCTCTGGATCGGCGAGCGCCTGCATTATCTCAACCAGATGTGCCTGCTCTCCCATGTCCAGGCCGGCCACCCGACCACGCTTTACTGCACCGACACGGTGACCAATGTCCCCGAGGGCGTCGAGGTCCGCCCGGCGACCGAGATCATGGATATCGACATGGCGATCGTCGAGCAGACCTCGGCCTCGTTCCTGTCGAACGTGTTCCGCTACAAGATGATCAAGAAGACCGATGCGGTCTGGATCGACTGCGATGCGTTTTGCCACCGCCCCTTCCCCGACGAGATGCAGAACATCTACGCCGGCCACGGCTTCCGCGGCGCGCTCAACTGCGGGGTGGTCTATATCCCGCGCGAGGGCGAGCTGATCGACGTGCTGCTCGATTACTACGAAAACCTCCCCGAGGCGCCGCCGTGGTTCAACAAGCAGCAACGCAAGCGGATCGCCAAGCAGGACACCTCGCTGCCGCAGGCGGTGCGGATCTACAACGCCGAGCGCACCGCCTTTGGCCCGCAGGCCTTCACCTATTTCGCCCAGCAGACCGGCGATTACGAGAAGGCGCTCAGCCACGACGTGCTCTACCCGGTGCCGTTCCAGCTCAACGACATCTTCTACGACCCCTATGGCCGCGTCGAGGGCTGGTTCACCGATGCGACCCTCTCGGTCCATCTCTACACCAACGGCACCAAGCCCTGGTGGCGCAAGAACGTGCCGCTCGAGAATTCCTATGCC
Organism: Rhodobacter xanthinilyticus; assembly: GCF_001856665.1. Lineage (NCBI taxonomy): Bacteria > Pseudomonadati > Pseudomonadota > Alphaproteobacteria > Rhodobacterales > Rhodobacter > Rhodobacter xanthinilyticus. The sequence goes on from NZ_CP017781.1 coordinate 2,121,186, forward strand.
GCGCGGATGGCCGCGCAGACCGGCGTCGACCCGGCCAAGGCGCTCGAGGAATAATCCCGGTCGGGGGGCCCGCCGCCCCCCGCACCTGAAAGGACGACCATGGGCATTTCCCTGATCCCCGCGCTGTTTCTGGCCCGCAACGCCGCCCATGTCGCCCCCGAAGGCCGCGGGCTGGTGCTCGGGCGGCAAAAGCTGCACATGCGCGACCGCCGCGTCGTGCGCTTTCTCAAGATGATGGCCGCGATGGGCAAGCCGCTCACCGAGGAGCAGATCCGCCAGGAGGACGGCTTCACCGAGGCGCTCTTCACCGCGCTCGGCTACCCGGAGATGGAGGCGCTCGATTTCACCGATGCCGAGGGCGCGCAGCATGTGCACGACCTCAACCACCCCTGCCCCGACCATCTGCGCGGCCAGTTCGACGTGGTGCTCGATGGCGGCACGACCGAACATATCTTCCACATCGGCGCCGCGCTCGATACCTGCCATGAGCTGCTCAAACCCGGCGGCGTGGTGATGTCCTATGTCGCGGCCGATGGCTGGTTCGGGCATGGCTTCTTCCAGACCGGGCCCGATGTGCCCTGGCGCTACTGGCACCATGCGCGCGGCTACGAGATGCTCGAGGTCTCGATCGCGCCGCGCGCCTTCCCCGGCCAGCTGATCGAGATCCCCGATCCGACCGGCCAGCCCCGCGGCGGCGAGCGCTTCCTCGAGGGCCCGCATATGATCGTCTATGCCGCGCGCAAACCGCTCGAGGCGCCGCCCTACGCACCGCCGATCCAGGGCCATTACGTCCACGACTGACGCCCTCCCCCCTCCCTCCCAGACCAAGACCGGATAGACCATGGCCACCGCTTCGCTCCGCATCGACCTCGACGCAATCCTCGCCAACTGGCGCGCGCTGGACGCGCTCTCGGGCCCCGCCACCGAAACCGGCGCGGTGGTCAAGGCCAACAGCTACGGGCTCGGCGCGGCGCGCGTGGCGCGCGCGCTGGCCCGCGCGGGGGCGCGCAAGTTCTTCGTGGCCTGCACCGAGGAGGGCGTGGCGGTGCGTCAGGCGCTCGGCGAGGGGCCGCAGATCTTCATCTTCTCCGGCCATATGGCGGGCGATACCGAGATGATCGCCGATCTCGGGCTGACGCCGATGCTCAACTCGCTCGATCAGGTCACCCGCCATTTCGAGGCCCTGCCCGGCGCGCCCTTCGGGATCCAGCTCGATACCGGCATGAACCGGCTTGGCTTCGAGGCGCCCGAATGGCAGGCCGTCGCGCCGATCGTGCTGCCGCAGGGCCCCGAACTCGTGATGTCGCATCTGGCCTGCTCGGATGAGCCCGAACACCCGATGAACGCCGCCCAGCTCGCGCAATTCCACGCGATGACCGACGGGCTCGGCGTCAAACGCTCGCTCTCGGCGACGGGCGGGCTCCTGATGGGCCCGGCCTTCCACTTCGACGTGGTGCGCCCCGGCATCGGCCTTTACGGCGGGCTGCCCTTCGAGGCGGCCGAGCCCGTTGTGCGCCTGACCCTGCCGGTGGTGCAGGTCCGCGAGGTCGCGCCGGGCGAGACGGTGGGCTATTCCAACGCCTGGGAGGCCGAGGGGCCGAGCCGCATCGCCACCGTCTCGGCGGGCTATGCCGACGGCATCCACCGCACGCTCGGCGGGCGCGCGACGCTCTGGGCGGGCGATGTGCCCTGCCCGGTCGTCGGCCGGATCTCGATGGATCTGATCACCGTCGATGTCACCCATCTGAGCGAGATCCCCGCCGGGCTCGACCTGCTCGGGCCCTGTCAGGGGGTCGATGATGTCGCCGATGTCGCGGGCACGATCGGCTATGAGATCCTGACCGGGCTCGGCCAGCGCTACGCGCGCCACTATGTCGAGGGCGCGCGGTGATCGCTGCCGCGCTCGCAGGCCTCGGCCGCGCCGCCTTGGGCGCGCTCGCGGGCCTCGGACGCGGCGCCCTCTTCGCGGCGCGGGCGACGAGCCATATCGTCCGCCCGCCCTTCTACCCGCGCGAATTCGGCCAGGCGCTTTTGCAGATCGGCTGGCTCTCGCTACCGGTCGTCGGGCTCACCGCGCTCTTCACCGGCGCGGCGCTCGCGCTGCAGATCTACGCAGGCTCCTCGCGGTTCTCGGCCGAAAGCGTTGTCCCCACGATCACCGCGATCGGCATGGTGCGCGAGCTCGGCCCGGTGCTCGGCGGGCTGATGGTGGCGGCGCGCGTGGCCTCCTCGATCGCGGCCGAAATCGGCACGATGAAGGTCACCGAACAGATCGACGCGCTCGTCACCCTCTCGACCAACCCGATGAAATATCTCGTGGCGCCGCGGCTTCTGGCGGCAGTGGTGAGCGTGCCGGCGCTCGTCGCGGTGGGCGATGCGATCGGGATCCTGGGCGGGTGGCTCGTGGGCACCGGGCGGCTCGGCTTCAACGCGGCGGCCTATCTCGACAACACCTGGGCCTATCTCGAGCCCTGTGATGTGGGCTCGGGGCTGGTGAAAGGCGCGGTCTTCGGCGCGGTGATCGCGCTCGCGGGCTGCTATGCGGGGATGCAGTCGGGGCGCGGCGCGCAGGGCGTGGGGCGGGCCACGAAATCGGCCGTCGTGCTCGCCTCGATCGCGATCCTCGGCTCGAATTACCTGCTCACGGAGGCGTTCTTCCGGTCATGATCGAGCTTGAGCGCGTCACCAAATCCTTCGGCCCGAACGCCGTCCTGCGCGGGCTCGACCTTTCCGTCGCGCGCGGCGAAAGCCTCGTGGTGATCGGCGGCTCGGGCAGCGGAAAATCCATTCTTCTCAAATGCATCCTCGGCCTTGTTGAACCAGATGGCGGGGTCATCCGGCTCGAGGGGCGCGATGTCCGCGAGGCCCCGCGCGAGGCGTTTCTGGCGCGCTTTGGCATGCTCTTTCAGGGCGGCGCGCTCTTCGACAGCCTGCCGGTATGGCAAAACGTGGCGTTTCGGCTGCTGCGCGGGCGCCTCAAACGCCCCCGCGCCGAGGCCCGCGAGATCGCGGTCGAAAAGCTCCGCCGCGTCGGCCTCGCCCCCGAGGTCGCCGATCTCTACCCCGCCGAACTCTCGGGCGGCATGCAAAAACGCGTGGCGCTGGCCCGCGCCATCGCCGCCGAGCCCGAGGTGATCTTCTTCGACGAACCCACCACCGGCCTCGACCCGATCATGGCCGGCGTGATCAACGACCTGATCCGCGAGATCGTGACCGAAATGGGCGCCACCGCGATCACCATCACCCATGACATGACCTCGGTCCGCGCCATCGCCGACCGCGTCGCGATGCTCTATCAGGGGCGTATCGAATGGGCCGGGCCGATCACGGAAATGGACGCAACCTCAAACCCTTACGTCCAACAGTTCATCCATGGCCGCGCCACCGGCCCGATCGCCGCGCTGCGCTGACCCCGCATGAAGATCACACCGCAATCCCCTGAGCTGAAATCATTTTTCTTCCAAATGGCGCCTTTTGCGCTGCTCCTTCTCTTCCCCATCGCCTGGGCGGCGCCGCTGCTGCGCGCAGGGCTCCTGCCGATCTTCGGCCTCGAGGAAATCTCGGTCCTCTCCGGCCTCGCGGCGCTTTGGGAAAAAGATATCCTGCTCGCGCTCCTCGTGGCCTTTTTCGCCATCGTCGCGCCCTGGCTGAAGCTCCTCGGCCTGATCGCGCTGCAATCGGGCCGCGCGCCGGCCCGCCTCGCCCGCCCGCTCACCGCCCTCGGCCGCCTCGCAATGGCCGATATCTTCCTGATCGCGCTCTATATTGTCATCGCGAAGGGCGTCGGCGTCGGCCGGCTCGAGACCGGCTGGGGGCTTTACCTGCTGAGCTTTTGCATCCTCGCCTCGCTCGCGCTCTCGCATCTGCCGCCGCGCAAGGCCTGAGCGCCAGGGGGCGCCGCCCCCTCGGGCTACGCCCTCACCCCCGGGATATTTCGACATCGTTGAAGGGAAACCGTCTGCTTTCAACGATGTGCAAATATCCCGGGGGACCGAGGCTCTGCCTCGGGGGGGCAGCGCCCCCGAGCGCCCTTGCCGCCCGCGCGGGGCTCTGCCATGAAGGGCCATGGCCAAAGCACCCGCTCTTTTCACCTGCACCGCCTGCGGCGCCGCCCACAAGAAATGGGCCGGGCGCTGCGAGGCTTGTGGCGCCTGGAACACGATCATCGAGGAGGCGCCGCTCTCGGCGGGGCCTTCGGGCAAGGGGCTGGGCGGGGTCAAGGGGCGCCAGATCGCGCTGACCACGCTCTCGGTCGAAGAGCCGCCGCCGCCGCGCACGCTCTCGGGGATGGCGGAGTTCGACCGGGTGCTGGGGGGCGGGCTGGTGCCGGGCTCGGCGATCCTGGTGGGCGGCGATCCGGGCATCGGGAAATCCACGCTGCTGCTGCAAGCCATCTCAAGTTTTGCCCGCAAGGGGCTGAAAACGATCTACATTTCCGGCGAAGAGGCCTCGGCGCAGGTGCGCATGCGGGCCGCGCGGCTCGGGCTTGCGGATGCGCCGGTGGCGCTTGGTGCCGAGACCAATCTGCGCGATATCCTGACCACGCTCGAGGCCGAGCGCCCCGATCTCGCGGTGATCGATTCGATCCAGACGATGTGGGTCGACACGGTCGAGGCCGCGCCCGGCTCGGTCAGCCAGGTGCGCGCGGCCGCGCATGAGCTCGTCACCTTCGCGAAATCGCGCGGCGTCTCGATCGTGCTCGTTGGCCATGTCACCAAGGAGGGTCAGATCGCGGGCCCGCGCGTCGTCGAGCATATGGTCGACACGGTGCTCTATTTCGAGGGCGAGCGGGGCCATCAGTTCCGCATCCTGCGCGCGGTCAAGAACCGCTTCGGCCCGGCCTCCGAGATCGGCGTCTTCGAGATGACCGGCGCGGGGCTGGCCGAGGTCGCCAACCCCTCGGCGCTGTTTCTGAGCGAGCGCGGCCAGCCCGCGCCGGGCTCTGCGGTCTTTGCCGGCATCGAGGGCACGCGCCCGGTTCTGACCGAGATCCAGGCGCTCGTCGCGCCCTCCTCGCTCGCCTCGCCCCGGCGCACGGTGGTGGGGCTCGACTCGGGCCGCGTCTCGACGATCCTCGCCGTGCTCGAGAGCCGCTGCGGCATCCCCTTCACCGGGCTCGATGTGTTTCTCAACGTCGCGGGCGGCATGCGCGTGATGGAGCCCGCCGCCGATCTCGCCCTCGCCGCGGCGCTTCTGAGCGCGCGCGAAGATGTGGCACTTCCGCCAGACATGGTGATTTTCGGCGAGATTTCCCTCTCGGCGGCGCTGCGGCCGGTCGGTCAGGCGGAAAACAGGTTGAAAGAGGCGGAGAAACTTGGTTTCTCACAGGCAATCCTGCCGCAAGGGACCAAGGTCGCGGGCGGCGCCGGGATGCGGCTGCGACAGCTGCCGGATCTCGTGACATTCGTTGGGGACATGTTCGGCGCGGGGTGACGCGCCCTGAAGCGGGGACGCATGGACGGCTTTACCATCATCGACGCCATCGTGGCGATCGTCATCATTCTCTCGGCGATCCTCGCCTACAGCCGCGGCTTCGTGCGCGAAGGGCTCGCGATTGCGGGCTGGGTCGCGGCGGCGGTCGTGGCCTATATCTTCGCCGATGCGGCGCGGCCCTTGATCGCGCAGCTGCCGGTGCTGAACAAATTCCTCGCCGACAGCTGCGAGCTCGCCACGATCGGCGGCTTTGCGGCGGTCTTTGCGCTCGCGCTCGTGGTCTTCTCGATCCTGACGCCGCTCTTTGCCTCGGCGGTGCAGCGCTCGGCGCTCGGCGGGCTCGATCAGGGCCTGGGCTTCCTCTTTGGCGTGCTGCGCGGGGTCGTGCTCGTGGCGGTGGCCTTCGTGGTCTATGACCGGGTGGTGGTCTCCGATGCGATCCCGGTGGTCGAGGCCTCGCGCTCGGCCAAGGTGTTTTCGCGGATGAGCGGGCAGATGGATGAGACCATGCCCGCCGATGCGCCCGGCTGGATCGTGGCGCGCTATGAGCAGCTCGTGTCGAAATGCGTGGCGCCCGCCGTGCCCGCGACACCTGCGGCGACGCCCGCGCCCACGACCGCGCCCGCGAACTGAGCGCGAAAGTGACATCAAGGTGACAACTTTCCAGGCGGGAGGGCTTTGCAGCCCTCCCGTTTCGCATTAAATGACCCTCGCAAGCCTCCCGGACCAAGGACAGCTCCCCATGACCCACCCGGCCAGCCCGTTCCTCTCGCACCCGTTCGACGACGACAAGCTCAAGGAAGAATGCGGCGTCTTCGGCGTCATCGGCGTGGCGGATGCCGCGAATTTCGTGGCGCTCGGGCTCCACGCGCTGCAACACCGCGGCCAGGAAGCGGGCGGCATCGTCTCGCATCACCCCGAGAAGGGCTTCAACTCCGCCCATCGCTTCGGCTATGTGCGCGACAATTTCACCAAGGCCTCCTTGATGGAGACCCTGCCGGGCCCGCTCGCGATCGGCCATGTGCGCTATTCGACCGCGGGCTCGAAGGGCGCGGTGATCCGCGATATCCAGCCCTTCTTCGGCGAATTCTCGATGGGCGGCTGCGCGATCGCGCATAACGGCAACCTGACGAACGCCGAGGCGCTGCGCCTCGAGCTGATCGAACGCGGCGCGATCTTCCAATCCTCCTCGGATTCGGAATGCATCATCCACCTGATGGCGCGCTCGATCCAGAAGCACCACGCCGACCGCATCGCCGATGCGCTGCGCCGCGTCGAGGGCGCCTTCTCGGTGATCGCGATGACGCGCACCAAGCTGATCGGCGTGCGCGACCCGCTCGGCGTGCGCCCCTTGGTGCTCGGCCGGATCGGCGACAACGGCTTCGTGCTCTCCTCCGAGACCTGCGGGCTCGACATCATCGGCGCGGAATTCGTGCGCGAGATCGAGCCGGGCGAGATGGTGGTGATCCAGGACGGCCGGGTCGAGAGCTCGCGCCCCTTCGGCCCCTCGAAAGGCCGCTTCTGCATCTTCGAACATGTCTATTTCTCGCGCCCCGACAGCATCATCAGCGGCCGCTCGGTCTATGAGACGCGCTTCCAGATCGGCGTCGAACTCGCGAAAGAAGCCCCCGTCGAGGCCGATCTCGTCTGCCCGGTGCCCGATAGCGGCACCCCCGCCGCGATCGGCTATTCGCACCAGTCGGGGATCCCCTTCGCGCTCGGCATCACCCGCAACCAATACATGGGCCGCACCTTCATCGAGCCGACCGAGCAGATCCGCAACATGGGCGTGCGCCTGAAGCTCAACGTCAACAAGTCGATCATCAAGGGCAAGCGGGTGATCCTCGTCGACGACTCGGTCGTGCGCGGCACCACCTCGCGCAAGATCAAGGAGATGATCCTCGATGCGGGCGCGGCCGAGGTGCATTTCCGCATCGCCTCCCCGCCGACCGCCTGGCCGTGCTTCTATGGCGTCGATACGCCCGATCGCAACAAGCTCCTCGCCGCGCGGATGACCGAGGACGAGATGCGCGACTGGATCGGGGTGAACAGCCTGAAATTCATCTCGCTCGACGGGCTCTACCGCGCCGCGGGCGAAAGCGGCGGGCGCAACAACGCCTGCCCGCAATATTGCGACGCCTGTTTCTCGGGCGAATATCCGATCGCGCCCTCGGATCGGATCGCGCATGGCTTCCAGATGAAGGCCGCCGAGTAAGCCTTTGCCCTGAAATGAAAAACCGGCGTGCGGAGCCCTCGCGCGCCGGTTTTTTCCTGCCCGACCGGTCTGCGGAGCGGGCGCTGTCGGATTTTGCGTATTTTTGCCAAGAAGAAACGGCAAGGTCCGGGCAAGAGACTTGGGGCAGAGGCGCGCGCCCTCCCTCTTCTCCTTGGCCAAATACGCAAATCCCCGCGGGCCAAAGGCGCCCGGCGGGGCTCAGAGCGCCTCTTCGACCCGCTCGGCCAGCGCCTCGGCGCGCGCCGCGATCTCGGCCAGCGTCTCGCTCACCTGCGCGGGGATCACCGGCACCTCGACCTTCGCGGGGTTGGCGCGCAGATCGGCGATCTCGGCCTCGAGCGCGTCGAGCTTTTCCTGCGCGAGGCGGAGCTGATCCTCCATCGAGGCGGTCTTGTCGGCGAGCATCAGCCCCGCCATCAGGAGCATCCGCGATTCCGGCATCCGGCCGATCTGGCCCATGATCACCTGCGCCTCGGTATCGAGCATCCCGGCCGCGGCGCGCAGGAAATGTTCCTCGCCCTGCTGGCAGGCCACGTCGAAATCGCGCCCGCCGATCGTGACTTTCACCTCAGGCATGTTCCGCCCCCGTTTCCTTGGCCGCCAAGAGCGGCTCGATCGCGCCCAGCACCTCTTCGATCTCCGCCGCCTCGCTCGCCCGCGCCGCGCGCAGCGCCTCGAGCTCGGCCATCGCGGCGCGGTTGATCAGATGCGCGGCGGGCGACGTGCCCGATTCCATGAATTCCGCGTTGACGGTGCTCAGATCCTTGTTGACCCGCCGCAGCCGGGCGATCTCGACCTGCGCGGCCTCATAGCTCTTCATCGTCTGCGCGAGGCGTTTTTCCATCGCCGAGACCATGGTTTCCTGTTTCTCGCGGATCGCGCGGACGCGTTCGGAGAGCTGGGCATTGGCGGTGCGCTCGGCCTCGAGCGCCTCGGTCAGCCGCGCGATCTCGGCCTGGGCGGCGGCGGCGGCTTGTTGCTCGGCGGCGCGGGCCAGCACTGCGGGGATCTCAGGCGCGGCTTCGGGCGCGGCTTCGGGCTGCGGTTCGGGCGCGGGTTCGGGCTGCGTCTCGACCGCCTCCTCCTCGACCGTCCCTGCCTCGGGCGCGGCCGGGCGGCTGGTCAGCGTCTCGACCCCGCGCGAGATCCGTTCCAGCGCGAAACTGATCCGGCGTTCATATTCGGCAATCTCGCTCATCGGCCTCTTTCCCTGCCCCCGCAAACCCGCCCCTGGCGGCGCGAATCGCACCTGGGGCTCTTTCGTAACAGTTTACACATCAAGCGCACCCCAAGCCCACCCTTTTGCATCAAGGACTTGGGCGCCGCGCTTGATCTCGCGCCGATCCCTGCTATCAGGGGCGCAAGTTACCGTTATCACCGCAATGAGGACAGGCTCTTGGATATCGCCAGCTTGCGTGCCGCGCACCCCGACCATTGGAAACTCGCCACCGCGATCCGCGCGCTTGCGATGGATGCCGTGCAGGCGGCGAATTCGGGCCACCCCGGCATGCCGATGGGCATGGCCGATGTCGCCACGGTGCTCTACCGCAACCACCTCAAATTCGATGCCTCGGCCCCCAACTGGGCGGACCGTGACCGTTTCATCCTCTCGGCGGGCCATGGCTCGATGCTGCTTTATGCGCTCTTGCATCTGACCGGCTATGCCCAGGCGACGCTGGCCGAAGTGAAGACCTTCCGCCAATGGGGCTCGCGGATGGCGGGGCACCCGGAATACGGCCATCTCGAGGGCGTCGAGACCACCACCGGCCCGCTCGGCCAGGGGATCTCGACCGCGGTCGGCATGGCGATCGCCGAGAAATCGATGAAGGCGCGCTTTGGCGCCAAGGTCGTCGATCACAAGATCTGGGTGATCGCGGGCGATGGCTGTCTGATGGAGGGCATCAGCCAGGAGGCGATCGGCCTTGCGGGCAAGCAGGAGCTCGACAACCTGATCGTGCTTTGGGACAACAACAACATCACCATCGATGGCCGCGTCACGGTGTCGGACATCACCGATCAGCACGCGCGCTTTGCCGCTTCGGGCTGGGATGTGCTGGCCTGCGACGGCCATGACCCGGCCGATATCGACCGCGCCTTGACTGAGGCGAAAAAGGCCAAGCGCCCGGTTCTGGTCGATTGCAAGACGATCATCGGCTTCGGCTCGCCCAACAAGGCCGACAGCTATTCGGTCCATGGCGCGCCGCTGGGCGATGCCGAGATCGCCGCGACGCGGGCGGTCTATGGCTGGGAGCATGGGCCCTTCGAGATCCCGGCCGAGATCAAGGCCGAATGGGAAGCGATCGGCGCGCGCGGCGCGGCGGAGCGGGCCGAGTGGGAGGCGCGACTGGCTGCGCTCTCGCCGGCGAAAGCGGCCGAGTTCGAGCGGCAGATGAGCCGCGGTGTGTCGAAGAAGCTCGGCGCCGCGATCCGCGCCTTCAAGAAGGCCAATTCCGAGGCCGCGCCGAAGGTGGCGACCCGCAAGGCCTCCGAGATGGTGCTGGCCGCCGTCAACCCGGTGGTGCCCGAGACGATGGGCGGCTCGGCCGACCTGACCGGCTCGAACCTGACCAAGACCTCCGACATCTCGGATTTCATGCCCGACAACCGCAAGGGCCGTTACCTGCGCTACGGCATCCGCGAGCATGGCATGGCGGCGGCGATGAACGGGCTCTACCTGCATGGCGGCGTGCGCCCCTATGGCGGCACCTTCTTCTGCTTCACCGATTACGCCCGCGGCGCGATGCGTCTTTCGGCGCTGATGGGGGTTCCGGCGGTCTATGTCATGACCCATGACTCGATTGGCCTGGGCGAAGACGGCCCGACCCACCAGCCGGTCGAGCATCTCGCGATCTGCCGCGCGACGCCGAACACCTGGACCTTCCGCCCCGCCGATGTGATCGAGACCGCCGAGGCCTGGGAGCTCGCGCTCTCGGCCGAGAAGACCCCCTCGGTGCTCGCGCTCTCGCGCCAGAACCTGCCCACGCTGCGCACCAAGCACACCGCGACCAACATGGTCGCCAAGGGCGCCTATGTGCTCGAGGAAGCGGCGGGCAAGCGTCAGGTGATCCTGATGGCGACCGGCTCCGAGGTCGAGATCGCGCTGAAAGCGCGCGATCTCTTGCAAGCCGAGGCGATCGGCACCCGCGTCGTCTCGATGCCCTGCATGGAGCTTTTCGCGGCGCAGGACGAGGCCTACCGGCGCAAGATCCTGCCGCCCGGCGCGGTGCGTGTGGCGGTCGAGGCCGCGGTGCGCCAGCCCTGGGATCGCTGGCTCCTGGGCGAGCGCGGCTCCGAGAAGAAGGCGGGCTTTGTCGGCATGGAGGGCTTTGGCGCCTCCGCCCCGGCCGAGCGGCTCTATGCCGAATTCGGCATCACCCCCGAGGCGATCGTCGCCAAGGTCAAGGCCCTGCTGTGAGCCTGAGCGCGCAGGAGACATCCAAGGGGGGGCCGGCCGCGGCCCCCTCTGCCATTTCGTGCCCCTCCGCCGCCGCCCCCGCCGCCCCGCCGCAGGGCGCGAGCGCGCGCGGCATCGCCTATCTGCTCGGCGCGCTCGCGCTCTTCACGCTGATGGATGCGACGGCGAAATTCCTCGGCACGCGCTACCATCCGTTCGAGATCGTCTGGGTGCGGTTCGCGCTGAACTTCCTGATCCTGCTCGCGATCTTCCGCGCCCGGGTGCCGGGGCTCTTGCGCAGCCGCCAGCCGGGGCTGCAGCTTGCGCGCACGCTCGCGCAGGTGGCGACGGTGACGCTCTTCTTCGCCGCGGTGAGCCGGCTCGGCCTTGCCGAGGTCACCGCGCTTTTCGATATCAACCCGGTGCTGATCTCGCTCGGCGCGGCGCTCTTTCTGGGCGAGCGGCTCGGGCCGCGCCGCCTTGCGGGGATCGGCGCGGCCTTTGTCGGCGCGCTGATCATCCTGCGCCCCGGGGTGGCGGCCTTCGACCCGGTGGCGCTTCTGGCGCTCGCGGGTGCGGTGACCTATGCCGCGGGCGCGCTGCTCACGCGGGTGCTGCGCGACGAGCCGATCGGCACCTCGCTTCTGTGGTCGGCGCTGGTGGGGGTGCTGGCCTCCTCGCTCGCGCTGCCCTTCGTCTGGACCCCGCCTGCGCTCGCCGATCTGTGGCTTTTCGCGGCGCTCGGCGGGCTCGGCTCGCTGGGCCAGCTCCTCTTGCTGCGCGCCTTCGCCGAGACCGAGGCCGGCGCGCTCGCGCCGTTCGGCTATTTCGGGCTGATCTTCGCGAGCCTCTGGGGCGCGCTGATCTTCGGGCAATTGCCTGACGTCGCGACCTGCCTCGGTGCGCTTGTGATCGTGGGCGCGGGTGTTTATGTCTGGGCCCGAGAACGCCGTGCGGCGCGGCCCGCGCCCGCCCCCGATCCTTTCGAGCCATGAGCGACACTGACCCCACCTCCCCCGCGCCGCTGACCGACCGCCTCGTCGCGCGCGGCTTTGCGCTGGCGATGGGCGCGCTCGGGCGCCTGCCCTATCCGCGCCGGATCGCCACCGCCGGCGCCATCGCGCGCGGCCTCGCGCCGCTGATCGGCTGGCGCCGCCGGATCCGCGAGAACCTCGCGCTCGCCTGCCCCGATCTGCCGCCCGAGGAGGTCGCGCGGCTCACCCGCGCGGTGCCCGACAATATCGGCCGCTCGCTCGCCGAGATCTACGCCGGCCCCGAATTCCTCGCCCGGGTGCGCGATCTGCCGCTCACCGGCCCCGGCGCGGCGCTCCTCGAAAGCCTGAAGGCCGAGGGCAAGCCCGCCGTGCTGGTGACCGGCCATTACGGCAATTACGACGCCTGGCGCGGCGCACTCGGCCAGCGCGGCTACCCCGTCGGCGCGCTCTACCGGCCGATGAACAACCGCGCCTTCAACGACGCTTATGTCGCCGCGATCCAGGGCATCGCCGGGCCGATGTGGCCGCGCGACAAACGCGGCATGGGCCAGATGCTGCGCCATCTGCGCGAGGGCGGCATGGTCGGGCTCGCGATCGACCAGTTCTTCCATATCGGCGCGCGGCTGACCTTCTTCGGCCAGATCGCCAACACCCCCCTCTCGGCCGCCGAGCTCGCGCTGAAATATGACGCGCCGCTGATCCCGATCTTTGCCCGCCGCCTGCCCGATGGCTTGCGCTTCGAGATCACCGTCGAGGCGCCGATCCCGTCGGGCACGCCCGAGGAGATGTCACAGGCCTTCAACGACCGGCTCGAGGCGCAGGTGCGCGCCCATATGGAGCAATGGCTCTGGGTGCATCGGCGCTGGAAGGTCTGGAACCACGAGGAAGAGCTCGCCCGCGCCCGAGGCGAGATCGACTGAGCCCGCGAAATCAGGGGGTTACTGCAACCGCGCCGCGGCGAGGATCGCCCCCGGCAGCGGCACCGATTTGCCCGGATGGGCGCGCTGCACGATCACCACGGCGGGCTGCTCGCCCTCGATCTTGGCGTTGAGCCGGGTCGGCGCGGTGCCGTCCCATTCGGCCACCGCATGCCAGGCGGTGACGACATTGGCGTAATCGAGCTCAAGCCCGGCATTCTCGCCGCGCAGGATCTCGACCCGGGCCTGCGGCGCATAGCGCACGATCTGCACCACGGTGCCCTCGGTGAGCGGCGGGTTGGCCCAGAGCTCGATCTGATATTGCCCGGCGCCGCCCGAAACCTGAATACCGACCGGGCTCGGCGCGGCGGCGGCCTTCGCCACCGCGGCCTCGAGCGCGGGCGCCTCAGGCGCGACGAGCGCCTCGGCGCCGCCCACGATCATCTGCGGCGTGTAGATCATCCGCTCACCCTTGGCGCGGGCATAGGCCTTCTGGCGGGCGGTGAAGGCGGGCTGGGCGAAAGGGTCCTCCCAGCCGAGATAATCCCAATAATCGACATGCAGCGCGAGCGCGATGATATCGGTGCGCGGCGCGATCTTGGCCATCAGCGCATCGGCGGGCGGGCAGGCCGAACAGCCCTGCGAGGTGAAGAGTTCGACGACGATCGGGCTTTGCACCGGCGGGCGGCTCGCGGTGGCGGCCATCTCAGGGGCGCTGAGGGGGCCGGCGGGGCCCGAAACGGCGCCCGCGACAGCGCCCGAAACCGCACCGGAAACCGCGCCCGTCACCGCACCGGCGACCGCCGAGGCCGCGCCCGCGACATTCGAGGCCGCCGAGCCTGCCGCCGAGAGCGCGCCCGACGCGGCGCCAGAGGCGGGCCCAGACACCGAAGCGGGGCCAGCGCCGCCCGGGCCCGCGCCATTGGCCGCCCCCGCAGCCGTATCGGCGCCGCCCGAGGCCGCGCCCACGGCCTGCGCAAGGGCCGTGCCCGCGCCAAACCCGAGCGCCACAAGGGCGATCCATCCACCGAAAGCTGCGTTGATCGTCGCGCGTGCCATACTGCCTCTGTCGTAGCTGTCCCCTACCTAAAACGCCGCAGGGGCCTTTGCCAATCAAGGTTTTGCGAGGCGCGCCCGGCGCCGCGCCGCGGCACAGCCCGACGCCCCCGCCCCGACGCCCCCGCCCCGACGCCCGCGCCCCGACGCCCGCGCCCCGACGCCCGCGCGCGCGCTTTCCCGGCCCCGCAGGCCGATCCGGCCTTGCCCCCAAGGCGGTTTCCGGTCCAGATAGAGGCGGGCCGCCCGCCAAACCGCCCGCGCCCGCCTGCGGCCGGCGCCCCGGCGCATCGGCAAAAACTGTGTGCAATGGTATACAAATTTGCCACCCCCCCCTTGATCGACTCTCGCAAAAGGGGCAAACACTTGCCCAGCGACACCCTAGAGAGCCAAGGGAGGCCATCTGATGCCCATCGTTACCGGCAAGGATACCGCCAAGACCCGCCGTCAGCTGACGGTCGGCGGCAAATCCGTTTCCTATTATTCGATCCCCGCCGCGCAGGACGCGGGCCTGGGCGATTTCTCGAAGCTGCCCGCTTCGCTGAAAGTCGTTCTGGAGAACATGCTGCGCTTCGAGGATGGCGGGTTCACCGTCTCGGTCGAAGACATCAAAGCCTTCGGTGACTGGGCCAAGATGGGCGGCAAGAACCCGCGCGAGATCGCCTATCGCCCGGCGCGCGTGCTGATGCAGGACTTCACCGGCGTTCCCGCCGTGGTCGACCTCGCGGCGATGCGCGATGGCATCAAGGCGCTCGGCGGCGACGCCAAGAAGATCAACCCGCTGGTCCCGGTCGACCTGGTGATCGACCACTCGGTGATGATCGACGAATTCGGCAACCCGCGCGCCTTCCAGAAGAACGTCGACCTGGAATATGAGCGCAACATGGAGCGCTACCAGTTCCTCAAATGGGGTCAGGGCGCGTTCGACAACTTCCGCGTGGTGCCGCCCGGCACCGGCATCTGCCACCAGGTGAACGTCGAATATCTGGCCCAGACCGTCTGGACCGATACCGACCAGGCCGGTGAGACCGTGGCCTACCCCGACACCCTCGTCGGCACCGACAGCCACACCACCATGGTCAACGGCATGGCCGTGCTCGGCTGGGGCGTGGGCGGGATCGAGGCGGAAGCCGCGATGCTCGGCCAGCCGATCTCGATGCTGATCCCCGAAGTCGTCGGCTTCAAGCTCACCGGCAAGCTCAAGGAAGGCTGCACCGGCACCGACCTCGTGCTGAAAGTCGTGCAGATGCTGCGCAAACACGGCGTGGTCGGCAAATTCGTCGAATTCTACGGCGAAGGCCTCGACAACCTGCCGCTCGCGCAGCGTTCGACGATCGCCAACATGGCGCCCGAATATGGCGCGACCTGCGGCTTCTTCCCGATCGACGATGAAACCCTGCGCTACCTGCGCCAGACCGGCCGCGACGAGGACCGCATCGCGCTCGTCGAAGCCTATGCCAAGGAAAACGGCTTCTGGCGCGGCGCCGATTACGCGCCGGTCTATTCCTCGACGCTCGAGCTCGACATGGGCGCGATCGTGCCGGCGATCTCGGGCCCGAAACGCCCGCAAGATTACCTGCCGCTGACCGATGCCGCCCCGGCCTTCGCCAAGGTCGTCGCCGATTACCGCGGCGTGGACATGAGCGCGCCCGCCAAGGAAATGACCGATGAAGGCGGCCTCGCGGTCGCGCCGAAATCGGGGATCAAGACCGTCGCGGTCGAGGGCAAGGATTATTCGGTCGGTGACGGCTCGGTGGTGATCGCCTCGATCACGTCCTGCACCAACACCTCGAACCCCTATGTGCTGATCGGCGCCGGTCTCGTCGCCCGCAAGGCGCGCGCGCTCGGGCTCAAATCGAAACCCTGGGTGAAGACCTCGCTCGCCCCCGGGAGCCAGGTCGTGCAGGAATATCTCGCCGCGGCGAACCTGCAAGACGATCTCGACGCGATGGGCTTCAACATCGTCGGCTTCGGCTGCACCACCTGCATCGGCAACTCGGGCCCGCTCGGCGACCCGGCGATCTCGAAGGCGATCAACGAGAACGATCTCGTCGCCGCGGCCGTGCTCTCGGGCAACCGCAACTTCGAAGGCCGGATCTCGCCCGATGTGCGCGCGAACTTCCTCGCCTCGCCGCCGCTCGTCGTCGCCTATGCGATCGCGGGCGACATGAACATCGACATCACCAAGGATCCGATCGCCCAGACCCCGGAGGGCAAGGATGTCTTCCTCAAGGACATCTGGCCGACCGATGCCGAGATCGCCGAGCTGGTCGAGAAGACCGTGACGCGCGAGGCGTTCCTGTCGAAATACGCCGATGTGTTCAAGGGCGACGCCAAATGGCAGGGCGTGCAGACCTCGGAAGGCGAGACCTATGATTGGCCGGCCGAGTCGACCTACATCCAGAACCCGCCCTACTTCCGCGGCATGTCGCAAGAGCCGGGCGTGATCTCGAACGTCAAGAACGCGCGCGTGCTCGCGATCCTCGGCGACATGATCACCACCGACCACATCTCGCCCGCGGGCTCGTTCAAGCCGACCACCCCGGCCGGCAAATACCTGACCGAGCGCGGCGTGAAGCCGGTCGACTTCAACAGCTACGGCTCGCGCCGCGGCAACCATGAAGTCATGATGCGCGGCACCTTCGCCAATATCCGCATCAAGAACGAGATGCTGGACGGCGTCGAGGGCGGCTATTCCAAGGGCCCGAACGGCGAGCAGACCTCGATCTACGACGCCTCGATGGAATACCAGGCGGCCGGCATCCCGCTGGTGATCTTCGGCGGCATCGAATATGGCGCGGGCTCCTCGCGCGATTGGGCGGCGAAGGGCACCAACCTGCTCGGCGTCAAGGCGGTCATCGCGGAGAGCTTCGAGCGGATCCACCGTTCGAACCTGATCGGCATGGGCGTCATCCCGTTCGAGTTCACCGGCGGCGAAAACCGCAAGTCGCTCGGCCTGACCGGCGACGAAGTGGTGACCATCGAAGGGCTCGAAGGCGATATCAAGCCGCTCTCGCTCGTGCCCTGCACGATCACCTTCAAGGATGGCACCGTCAAAACCATCCAGCTCAAGTCGCGCATCGATACCGAGGTCGAGATCGAATACCTCAAGAACGGCGGCGTGCTGCACTACGTGCTGCGCAACCTCGCCAAGTCGTAAGCGCCCCACACCGAACCGAAAGGCCCCGCGCTTGCGGGGCCTTTTGCATTGCGCGACGAGGGGCTGCGCCGGGCGAGGCCCTCCCCCCTTGCGCAACCGCCCGGCCCTCCCCATATCTCCCCCATGTTAAGGAGGTTCACATGACCGACACCCGCGCGCTCTACATCGAACAACGCGTCGCCAATGAAAGCCCCTCGGCGCTGGTGGCTTACCTGCTGTGGTTCTTCCTCGGCATGTTCGGCGCGCATCGCTTCTACCTCGGGCGCTGGCTCTCGGGGCTGATCATGCTCGTGCTCTTCGGGATCGGCTCGGCGCTGGCCTTCATCCTGGTGGGCTATATCCCGCTCGCGCTCGTCGGGCTCTGGTGGCTGCTCGATGCGCTCCTGATCCCCGGGATGATCGCGACCGACCGCGCCATCTTGCGCGCCCAGATCGCCTACGGCGGTTAACCACGACAAGCGGGGAAATTCCCCCTCTGGCCCGGCACGCCCCCGCCCGCCACGATGGGCCACGGCGCCTTGGCGACACACCGCCCCGGAGCCGGTTTTCACCAGGCTTTTCAGACCCTCTGCCATCGGCCCCCGGGCCGGTGGCCATTCGCCGGGGGCCAGCCGCCGGGGTCCATTCGCCGGGGGCCTGCCGCGCCCCGGGTCAGTCGCTCAGCCCCCCCCCGCTCAGCCCCCCCGCTCAGGGCGTGACGATGTTCAGGATCAAGGCCTTGGCCACCGCCTGATCGCGGGTGCGCGCGCGCAGCCGGTCCTTGGCGCGGGCGATATGCTTCTCGAAGGTCTTCTCCGAGATCCCCAGCCGGAAACAGATCTCCGCCGGGCGCAACCCCGCCGCGAGATAGCTCAGACAATCGAGCTCGCGCGGGGTGAGGCCCACGAAATCATTGGCCCGGTCGCGCCGCACCCGCGCATCGAGAAGCCGCCCCGCCGCGCGGATCGTGGCGCCCTGCGCCTCCCAGTCGCGCCGATAGGCCGGCGCCGCCGTCGCGCCATGCCACACGCCGAGCCCCGCGACGACCCGCCCCGCAGGATCGGCGCTGATCGGCAGGCTCACGCCAAACCGCATCCCCAGATCGCGCTCGATCTCGAATTGCGCGCGCTGCTCGGGGCGCATCTGCGCCATCCAGCCGGCCAGATCGGGCGGCTCCCATTGCACCTCGGCGGCGCCATTCACCAGCAACTCGAGCGAGGCATCGTGATCGAGCAAGGTGCCCGCGCCCACCGCCTGCACCCAATCCTCGGGGTAGGTGTGGTGGAAATAGAGCGCGCGGGTATAGGGCAGGGTCAAGAGATCCGAGGGCATCGCGGCAAAACCGTAAAACCAGCCCACACCCCCATGGTCGCGCAAGAAACGATCAAAAATCTCATAGGGGTTCTCGGCCGCGCGCAATAGCTCGGCCAACCCCACCAGCTCATACTGACGCATCCTGTCCCCACGGCCTCAATTGCCCTCCTCTCAGATGACCCGAGCGCCCGCGCCATTCAAGCGCGAAAGCGGCGCGCCGAGGTTATTGCGAGGCGCGGATCGGAAACGCCGCGAGCGAGGCGGCCTGATCGGGGCTGAGCGCCTCGGGGCGCACCAAATAGCTGTGGATCGAAAACGCCACCGCCCGGCTCTCGGGCAGCCGCACGAGGCCCTGCCGCTCGACCCGGATGAAGGGCGCCGCGCCATGCAAGGCGCGGTCCTCGGCCTCGCCGCGCGGGTTGTGGAGCGGCGCATCGGAGAAATGCGCCGTGCCGCGCATCAAGGGGCGGCCGGGCTGCACCCCGTCGAGCAGCCGCTGCACCCGCGCGCCGATCTCCTCGGTATAGGCCTTGACCGGCACATGGATCCCCATCATCGGGCGGCCGAATTTCTCCGCCAGACGCCAGCCCGAGGGGAAACAGAGCACCGCCCCGGTCAGGACATGGCCCTCGGGGCCCGCCTCCATCAGACAGAAATCCTCCTGCACGAGGCGCCCGAGCGTGGCGAGCGGATCGGCGCGCTCGAGCGTGACCCACACCCCATCCGGGCGCCGCACCTCGCCCCCCGCGAACTCGAA
The DNA here is from genome assembly GCF_001856665.1 of Rhodobacter xanthinilyticus. Lineage (NCBI taxonomy): Bacteria > Pseudomonadati > Pseudomonadota > Alphaproteobacteria > Rhodobacterales > Rhodobacter > Rhodobacter xanthinilyticus. The sequence continues at coordinate 2,140,427 of NZ_CP017781.1, forward strand.
CCCAAGCCCCGGCAAGAGGCCCAGAACCAGGTCATAAAGCTCCTCCGCCGCCGGACGCGCCGCCTCCGCAAGCGCCAGAACCGCCGCCCGATCGCCCTCGATCAGCCGCACCCGCTCGGCCATCTGCGCGCTATAGGCGTCATCCACCTCGAGCCAGTCCGCCATCTCGATCGGCACCACCCCGGGCAAACGACGGGTGCGCGGATCATGCCAGGGGGCAAACGACAGACGGTTTTGCAGAATCGGGCTCATGGCGCCAAGCTCGCGCCGAACCGGGCGCCGCGCAAGACCCAACGCTGCAGGGGGGCGCCGCCCCCCGGCTTCGCCTCCCCCCGGGATATTTTTGGCAAGATGAAGGGGGCTCATTCATCTTGCTCCAAATATCCCGGGGGTGAATGCCGAAGGCAGAGGGGGCAGCGCCCCCTTCACGCCCGCCGGTAATCGGAGATCATCGTGTAATCCTTGCGCGGGCCGCGCACCCGCCACTCGGCGCGCCAGGCGGGCCAGACGGAGAAATCATAGCGCACGCGGTAATCATCGGGGTCGCACCAATGCTGCGCCTCGGCCGCGGTCTGATCGGGGGAGAAGCGGTGAAAGAACCGCCCGTCGGAGAAATGGACCGCGATCGCGCCGCCCTCCTCGGCCCAAGCGTAGGCGCGTTCGGCGCGCATCGGGCGCGCGCCGGGGATCAGGAGCTCCCCCTCCTCGCGGTAGGCAAGCCCCCCGCCCTCGGGTCGGAGCCAGGCGCGGCCGGTGAAGGCGGCCTCGGGCTGCCCCGCCGCCCGGATCCGCCGCGCAACCGTCCATTCCCCCGCAAAATCCGCCAGTTTCCGCGCCATCCGCCCCCCATCCGCCTTGCCCCAAAGCCCCTGCCAGTCTAGAAGCGCGCCAGATCCGCCACAAGCAAGAGGCCCGCCATGATCCCGCGTTATTCCCGCAAAGAGATGGTCGACATCTGGGAACCCGCCACGAAATTCAAGATCTGGTATGAGATCGAGGCCCATGCCTGTGACGCGCAGGCGGCTCTCGGCGTGATCCCGAAGGAAAGCGCCGCCGCCGTCTGGACCGCCAAGGATGTCGAATTCGATGTCGCGCGGATCGACGAGATCGAGGCCGTCACCAAACATGACGTGATCGCCTTCCTGACCCATTTGGCCGAGCATATCGGCTCGACCGAGGCGCGCTTCGTGCACCAGGGCATGACCTCCTCGGACGTGCTCGACACCACGCTCAACGTGCAGCTCGTGCGCGCCGCCGATATCTTGCTCAAGGACATGGACCGGCTGCTCGCGGCGCTGAAAAAGCGCGCCTTCGAGCACAAGGACACGGTGCGCATCGGCCGCTCGCACGGCATCCACGCCGAGCCCACCACCATGGGCCTGACATTCGCGCGCTTCTACGCCGAGATGGACCGCAACAAGAACCGCCTCGAGAAGGCGCGCTGGGAGGTCGCCACCGGCGCGATCTCGGGCGCGGTCGGCACCTTCGCCAATATCGACCCGGCGGTCGAGGAACATGTCTGCGAGAAGCTCGGCCTGCGCCCCGAGCCGATCTCGACCCAGGTGATCCCGCGCGACCGTCACGCGATGTTCTTCGCGACGCTCGGCGTGATCGCGAGCTCGATCGAGAATGTCGCGATCGAGATCCGCCACATGCAGCGCACCGAGGTGCTGGAAGCGGAAGAGTTCTTCTCGAAGGGCCAGAAGGGCTCCTCGGCGATGCCGCACAAGCGCAACCCGGTGCTGACCGAGAACCTCACCGGGCTTGCGCGGCTGGTTCGGATGGCGGTCGTGCCGGCGATGGAGAACGTGGCGCTCTGGCATGAGCGCGACATCTCGCACAGCTCGGTCGAGCGCGGCATCGGCCCGGATGCGACGATCACCCTCGATTTCGCGCTCAACCGGCTCGCCGGCGTGATCGAGAACCTCGTGATCTACCCCGACAACATGCTCAAGAACATGAACAAGTTCAAAGGCCTGGTGATGTCGCAGCGGGTTTTGCTGGCGCTGACGCAGGCGGGGGTGTCGCGCGAGGATGCCTATCGGCTGGTGCAGCGCAACGCGATGAAAGTCTGGGAACAGGGCGCGGATTTCAAGACCGAGCTCCTGGCCGACCCCGAGGTCACCGCCGCGCTCTCGCCCGCCGAGATCGAGGAGAAATTCGACCTCGGCTATCACACCAAACATGTCGACACGATCTTCCGCCGCGTGTTTGGCGCGTGATCGGCGCGACGCGCGATCCGGGGGCCCTTCGGGGCCCCTTTTGCATGGGCGACGGGGCGATGGTAACCGCGCCTTAACCGCCTTCGTGCCACCCTGCCGGAAAGCCGCAGGAATCGGAGGAACGGGTGAACGCGATCGCTCAGATGCAGCCCTTGGGTCAGTTGACGGGCTTTGGCGGCTCGGCGCGGCCGGTGCTGTCGAAAAAGCAAAAGGCCGCGATCATCGTGCGGCTTCTGTCGGCCGAGGGGCTGAAGGTGCCGCTGACCGATCTGAGCGAGGATCAGCAGACGCAGCTGACCGAGCATATCGCGGCGATGAAACTCGTCGACAAGGAGACGCTGCAGGAGGTTGTCGAGGAATTCTGCCATGAGCTCGAGGCGGTGGGGCTCGCCTTCCCCGGCGGGCTCGATGGCGCGCTCTCGCTGCTCGATGGGCAGCTCTCGGCCTCCGCCGCGACCCGGCTGCGCCGGCTCGCTTCGGGCAGCTCGCGCGCCGACCCCTGGGAGCGGCTCGCCGGGCTCAACGCGCAGGTGCTTCTGCCGGTGATCGAGGCGGAAAGCACCGAGGTGGGGGCGGTCGTGCTCTCCAAGCTCTCGGTCGCCAAGGCCGCGGAAATCCTGGGGAAATTGCCGGGCGAGAAGGCGCGGCGGATCGCCTATGCGGTGTCGCTGACCGGCAATGTCGCGCCCGAGACGGTGCATCGGATCGGCCTCGCCCTCGCCCAGCAGCTCGATGCGGCGCCGCCCAAGGCCTTTGACACCGGCCCGGTGGAGCGCGTCGGCGCGATCCTCAACTACTCCCCCGCCGCGACCCGCGATGCGGTGCTCAAAGGGCTCGAGGAGGAGGATCAGGTGTTCGCCGAACAGGTCCGCAAGGCGATTTTCACCTTTACCAATATCCCCTCCCGGATCGATCCGCGCGATATCCCGAAGATCTTGCGCAATGTCGATCAGGCGCGGCTCATCACCGCGCTGGCGGGCGCCAAGGGCGAGGCGGAGAAGGCTGCGGAATTCATCCTCACCAACATGTCGCAGCGGATGGCGGCAAGTCTGCGCGACGAGATGGCGAACCTTGGCAAGGTCAAGGAAAAGGATGCCGAGGAAGCCGCGAACGAAGTCGTCAATGCGATCCGCGAGATGGAAGCCTCGGGCGAGATCTTCCTCGTCGCGGAGGACGAGGAGTAAGGGGGCTCTGCCCCCGGCCTGCGGCCTCCCCCGGGATATTTCGGCATCGTTGAAAGCCGGGGCCGGGCGCGGGCGATACCGGGCGCGGCGGCTCGGAGGCTCGGCGGGGCTTTGGGCGGCGGGGACGTGGGATTCGCGGGCCGGTGCAACAGGGCTTCCGTTGGCAGCCCTGCATGGCGTCGGCGGCGGATCCGGGTCAGGCCGGGCGCGACCCGGGCCTTGGGCGCGGGCGGCAAGGCCGCGGCGCCTCGAGCGGCCGCGCTATCAGGCGTCGGTGGCAGATCCGGCACAGGCAAGCCAACCGCGACCCTCGGATGCGGCCGGCGGGGCCGCGGGGGCTTGCGGTCACGGTCCTGCGGGGCGCGGGCGGCGGATCCGGCGCAGGGCGGGCGCGACCCGGGCCTTGGGCGCGGGCGACGGGGCCGCGGGCGGGCGGGCTGTCGGGCCCGGCGGCGGATCCGGCTCAGGGCGGGCGCGCCCCGGGCCTTGGGCGCGGGCGGCAAGGCCGCGGGGCTTGCGGCCCCGGTCCTGCGGGGCTCGGGCCGCAGGACCGGGGCGGGGCTGGCGCGACTCAGACCGGGGGCTGCGGGCGGCGGCGGGGCTTTGCGCGCCCAATTCCGGCGGCGGGCCGGACCGCGGATCGGCGGCTTTGTGCACAATGGCACACCGTGGCCGCTAACGTTACCGCCACCAGAAGATGTTTCCGCTACCACCCTGAAACTGCGGGTTTTCCGCTCGGCAAAGCCATGGTATCGGCCTTGCAACGCAATCGCTCCGATTGCCTTGGCCCCTTTACCTAGTCAGGAGAGCGCTATGACCGTCACCATCGGGATCAACGGTTTCGGCCGCATCGGCCGCTGCACCCTCGCCCATATCGCGGAAGCCGCGCGCAACGACGTGCAGGTTGTCAAGATCAACGCCACCGGCCCGATCGAGACCAACGCGCATCTGCTGAAATACGACTCGGTCCACGGCCGGTTCGGCGGCCCGGTGAAGGTCGAGGGCAAGACGCTCGACCTCGGCCAGGGCCCGATCGAGGTGATGTCGACCTACAACCCCGATGAGCTGAACTGGGACGGCATCGATGTCGTTCTGGAATGCACCGGCAAGTTCAACTCGCGCGACAAGGCCGCCGTCCACCTCGGCCGCGGCGCGAAACGCGTGCTGGTGTCGGCGCCGGCGACCAACGCCGACAAGACCATCGTCTATGGCGTGAACCACCGCGATCTGCGCGCCGAGCATCTCGTCGTCTCGAACGGCTCGTGCACCACCAACTGCCTCGCGCCGCTGGCCAAGGTGCTCAACGACACCGTCGGCATCGAATCGGGGATCATGACCACGGTGCACAGCTACACCGGCGACCAGCCGACGCTTGACCGCCGCCACAAGGATCTCTACCGCGCCCGCGCCGCGGCGATGGCGATGATCCCGACCTCGACCGGCGCTGCGAAGGCGATCGGCGAGGTGCTGCCCGAACTCGCCGGCAAGCTCGACGGCACCGCGCTGCGCGTGCCGACCCCGAATGTCTCGGCGGTCGACCTGACCTTCATCGCCGGCAAATCGGTCACCCGCGACGAGATCAACGAGATCGTGCGCGAGGCCGCCGCGGGCCATATGGGCGCCGTGCTCGGCTATGACCCGGAACCGAAAGTCTCGATCGACTTCAATCACACCACGCAATCGTCTATCTTCGCCCCCGACCAGACCAAGGTCACCGGCGGCAAGCTGGTGCGCGTGCTGGCGTGGTATGACAACGAATGGGGCTTCTCCTGCCGCATGGCCGATGTGGCCGGCGCGATCGGGCGGCTCATCTAACACCCGGGCGGGCCCGGGGGACGAGGGACGGATGAACACCCCTATCGCCATCGGGCTTGCATCGCTGATCATTCTTTGCGCTCTGATCGACGGCTTTGCCAACGATTGGGGCGCAATGCTTTTTCTCGCCCGAAAAATGCTCCTGCTGATCGACTGGGTCGAATTCTGGCGCTGAGCCGCGCTATCTTCTGTTGACCTTTCGTGCTTTCGTGCGATGTTAGCGCCAACGCTGCGCCGCAGTGTGGCGCGTGGCCAGAGGAGGCAGAGATGGCGGTTAAAGTGGCAATCAACGGCTTCGGGCGGATCGGGCGCAATGTCTTGCGCGCGATCATCGAATCGGGGCGCACCGACATTGAGGTGGTGGCGATCAACGACCTCGGCTCGGTGGAGACCAACGCCCATCTGCTGCAATTCGATTCCGTTCACGGCCGCTTCCCCGTCGAGGTGAAAACCGCCGGCAACACGATCGACGTCGGCCGCGGGCCGATCGAGGTCTCGGCGGTGCGCAACCCCGCCGAGCTGCCCTGGGCGCATGTCGATATCGTCATGGAATGCACCGGCATCTTCACCGACCGCGAGAAGGCCGCGATCCATCTCGAGAATGGCGCGAGCCGGGTTCTCGTCTCGGCGCCCTCGAAAGGCGCGGACAATACCGTGGTTTACGGCGTCAACCATGACAGCCTGACCGCCGATCAGCTCGTCGTGTCGAATGCGAGCTGCACGACGAACTGCCTCGCGCCGGTGGCGAAAGTGTTGAGCGAGACGGTGGGGATCACCAAGGGTTTCATGACCACGATCCACTCCTATACCGGCGATCAGCCGACGCTCGACACGTTCCACAAGGATCTCTACCGCGCCCGCGCGGCGGCGATGAGCATGATCCCGACGACGACGGGGGCGGCGCGCGCGGTGGGGCTCGTTCTGCCGCAGCTCAAGGGCAAGCTCGACGGCGTGGCCGTGCGGGTGCCGACCCCCAATGTCTCGGTCGTCGATCTGGTCTTCGAGGCCGAGCGCGACACCACCGTCGAGGAGATCAACGCCGCGATCATCGCCGCCGCCGAGGGGCCGCTCAAGGGCATCCTCGCCTATACCGCGCGGCCCAATGTCTCGATCGATTTCAACCACGACCCGCACAGCTCGACCTTCGCGCTCGACCAGACCCATGTCATGGAAGGCAACATGATCCGGGTGCTGAGCTGGTATGACAACGAATGGGGCTTCTCCAACCGCATGGCCGATACCGCCGTCGCGATGGGCAAGCTGATCTGAGACGCGGATTTTTTGCGCAAAATGAAGGGGCTGGCGGGAATGTGACCGCCCGCCCCTTTGTCGTTTCCCGGATGCGCCGCTAGAGTGCTCGGGCTCACGAAAGGATCCGATTTGCTCTCCCCCGCCCAGATCTTGCAGGAATTCATCACGCTTTGGGTCGTCATCGACCCGATCGGCACGCTGCCGGTGTTTCTCGCCGTCACCGCGGGGATGAGCGCGGCGCAGCGCCGCTCGGTGGCGCTGCGGGCGGTGACGGTGTCCTTCGTGGTGCTGACCGTGTTCATCGTGCTCGGCCAGGTCGTGCTCGATGCGCTCGGCCTCGCTCTGCCGGCCTTCCAGATCGCGGGCGGGATCGTGCTGTTTCTCTTCGCGCTGACGATGATCTTCGGCCATTCCAAGCCCGAGGAGGAGATCGCCGAGGCCGAACGCGTGCGCCAGACCTCGGTGTTTCCGGTCGCGATCCCCTCGATCGCCTCGCCCGGCGCGATGCTCACCGTGGTGATCCTGACCGACAACGACCGCTTCTCGCTCGCCCATCAGGCGATTACGACGGGGCTGATGGCGCTCGTGCTGGGCGCGACGCTCGGGATCTTGCTCGCGGCGGGGCCCTTGGTGCGGGTGATCGGCACGACGGGCGCGGCGGTGATCAGCCGGGTGATGGGCATGATCCTCGCCGCGGTGGCGGTCGATGCGGTGCTGAAGGCGCTGGTCACGATCGGCGTGCTGCCCGCTTACGCGGGCTGAGCCGGCTCAGGCCTTGCCGAGGCGCTCGAGCAGCCGGTCCTTGACCGCGGGCGTCACAAAGCGCGAGACATCGCCATCGAGCCGCGCGATCTCCTTGACCAGTTTCGAGGCGATCGCCTGACGGCGCGCATCGGCCATCAGGAACACCGTCTCGACCGAGGAATCGAGCGCGCGGTTCATGCCAACCATCTGGAATTCATACTCGAAATCCGCCACGGCCCGCAGCCCGCGGATGATCACATTCGCCCCCACATCGCGCGCGCAATGGATCAGCAGGTTCTCGAACGGATGCACGACAATCTCGCCGCCGCAGCGCGCGGTGATCTCGGAACATTCCGCCTCGATCATCTCGACCCGCTCCTCGAGCGAGAACAGCGGCCCCTTGTCGCGGTTGATCGCGACCCCGATCACCAGCCGGTCGACGAGCGCGAGCGCGCGCTGGATGATGTCGATATGCCCCAGGGTCACCGGATCGAAGGTTCCGGGGTAAAGACCGACGCGCATGGGCTCCTCCTCGAGACCGTTTCAGCAAGGGTTCAGGGCACGCAACGATATTGCGCGCCCTTTTGCAAGCCCCGAAGCGCCGCGGCGCAGCGTCACGGGCCCGTGACCGCCGCGTCGGCCCGCCGCTCAGCTCCCCATGATCATCCCGGTGAGCGCCTCTTTCTCCATGTTGAGCTCAGCGAGCCGCGCCGCGATAACGTCGCGGATCGAGATCAGCCCGACCATCACCTCGCCCTCCATCACCGGCATGTGGCGAAAGCCGCCCTTGCTCATCCGCTCCATCACCTCGGCGGTGGTATCGGTGCGGGTGCAGCCGATGGCGTTTTTCGTCATGATCTCATCGACCGGCAGCGCCAGCACCGCCGCGCCGCGCCGGCCGAGCTCGCGCACCACGTCGCGCTCCGAGACGATCCCGTCGACATGGCGCCCATCGCGCGAGATGATCAGCGCGCCGATCCGCCGCGCCGAGAGGATCTCGGCCACTTCGGCGACGCTCGTGCCCGGCGCGACGGTGGTCACGCTGTCGTCCTTCTTGGTCTTCAGAATTTGCAGAACCTGCATCGCATCCTCCCCTTGCGCAGCCATGCCTTAGCGTCACCGCCACGCAAGAATCTGTCAAGCCGGAATGTTAGCGTTAACTATTCTTGCGCCGCCAGCGCCTCGAGCCGGGCGACCTCGGCGCGCACCCCCTGCCCCAGCGCCTCGGCCAGCCGCGTGAGGCGCTCGGAGCGGCGGTCGTCGGCATGACGGATCAGCCAGAAGGTCCGCGCGATCGCGACCGAGCCGGGCAAGACCCGCCGCACGCCCGGGCAAAACGGGATCGCGAAATCATGCACGATGCCGACGCCCGCGCCCGCGCGCACCATCTGCATCTGCACCGAGACCGAATTCGAGGCGAGCCCGACCGTCCCCGCCCCGGTCTCGGCGAAATAATCGAGCTCCTTGTCGAAGATCATGTCGGGGATGTAGCCGATCATCCGATGCCCCGCGAGATCGGCTTTCGCGCGGATCGGCGGGGTGCGCGCGAGGTAATCCTCATGCGCGGCCAGATGCAGGTGATAATCGGCGAGCTTTTGCACCGTGAGCCGCCCCGCCGAGGGCCGCGACACCGCGATCGCCATATCGGCCTCGCGCTTGGAGAGGTTGAAGACCCGCGGCAGCGCGACGATCTGGATCTCGAGCCCCGGGTTCGCGTCGCAGATCGCCGCGCAGACCTGCGGCAGCAGGTAATTGGCGCAGCCATCGGGCGCGCCGATCCTGAGCTGGCCGGTGAGCCGCCCGGCCGCGCCCGACAGCTCCTCCGCCGCGCCGCTCATCGCGGCCTCGGCCGCCTCGGCATGGGGCAAAAGCCGCCCGCCCGCCTCGCTCAGCTGATAGCCCTGCGGCGATTTGACGAAGAGCTTGGCGCCCAGATCCTCCTCGAGCCGCCCGATCCGCCGCCCCACCGTCGCCGCATCGCATTTCAGCGCCCGCCCCGCCGCCGACAGGCTCTCGCCCCGCGCCACCGCCAGAAACACCCGCAGATCATCCCAATCCATCGCCGCTCCCTTTGCAAAAATGCAAAACGCTTTTGCCACACTTCCGCTTTTCTCGGCATTTTCGCAATCATAATCTCGCCCCGAACCAATCCTTGGGAGGATGCGATGAAAGAGATCGGTCACTGGATCAACGGCAAGCTCGTGGCGGGCACCTCGGGCCGCTTCACGGATGTCTACAACCCCGCGACGGGCGAAGTGCAGGCGAAGGTCTCGCTCGCGACCAAGGCCGAGCTCGACGCCGCCGTCGCCGCCGCCGAAGCCGCGCAACCGGGCTGGGCCGCCACCAACCCGCAGCGCCGCGCCCGCGTGATGATGAAATTCGGCGATCTGATCAACCAGCACATGGAAGAACTCGCCACCCTCGTCTCGGCCGAACACGGCAAGACGCTGCCCGATGCGCGCGGCGATGTGCAGCGCGGCCTCGAGGTGATCGAGGTCTGCATGGGCGCGCCGGCGATGCTCAAGGGCGAATATACCGACAGCGCCGGCCCCGGCATCGACCTCTACGCGATGCGCCAGCCGCTCGGCGTGGTCGCGGGCATCGCGCCGTTCAACTTCCCGGCGATGATCCCGCTGTGGAAGATGGGCCCGGCCCTCTCGGCGGGCAATGCGATGATCCTCAAACCCTCCGAGCGCTGCCCCTCGACCTCGCTGCGTCTGGCCGAGCTCGCGAAGGAAGCGGGCCTGCCCGATGGCGTGCTCCAGGTCGTCAACGGCGACAAGGAGGTCGTCGACGCGATCCTCGACAACGAGACCGTGCAGGCGGTGGGCTTCGTCGGCTCGACCCCGATCGCGCAATATATCTACGGCCGCGCCGCCAATAACGGCAAACGCGCGCAATGCTTCGGCGGCGCGAAGAACCACATGATCATCATGCCCGACGCCGATCTCGACAAGGCGGCCGACGCGCTGGTGGGCGCCTCGATGGGGGCTGCGGGCGAGCGCTGCATGGCGATCTCGGTCGCGGTGCCGGTGGGCAAGGAAACCGCCGACAAGCTGATCGAAAAGCTGATCCCGAAGATCGAGAAGCTGAAGGTCGGCCCCTATACCGCCGGCGAGGACGTGGATTTCGGCCCCGTCATCACCAAACAGGCGCTCGACCGGATCACCGGGCTGATCGGCTCGGGCGTGGATCAGGGCGCCACCCTCGTCGTCGACGGCCGCGGGCTGAAGATCCAGGGCTATGAAAACGGCTTCTTCGTCGGCCCGACCCTCTTTGACGACGTGACCCCGGAGATGGACATCTACAAACAGGAGATCTTCGGGCCGGTGCTCTCGACCGTGCGGATGGAGACCTACGCAGAGGCGCTCAAGCTCGTGATCGACAACGAATACGGCAACGGCACCTCGATCTTCACCGCCGACGGCGACACCGCCCGCGATTTCGCCTCGCGCGTCAATGTCGGTATGGTCGGCATCAACTTCCCGATCCCGGTGCCGCTCAGCTACTACAGCTTCGGCGGCTGGAAGAAATCGGCCTTTGGTGATCTCAACCAATACGGCCCCGACGCCTTCCGCTTCTACACCAAGACCAAGACCGTCACCGCGCGCTGGTTCTCGGGCATCAAGGAAGGCGCGAGCCTGAACTTCAAGGCGCTCGACTGAGCCCTCGCGCCCGGGTGCCCTCCTCGCAAGGGCGGCGCCCGGCCCCGACCCCGGATTTGCGTATTTGGACCAAGAAGAAACGCATCCGCTTTCATCTTGCCCCAAATATCCCGGGGGGAGGGCCGCAAGGCCCGGGGGGCAGCGCCCCCACCCCGCTCTCAAGAGGCGCCGCGCTGGCGCCTCTTGCTTTCGCCGAAAAAATTAAACGATAGTTCATTTCCAGAGTTTCGGGGAGGAAACCATGGAAATCACCGCGCCCCCGCGGCCCGCCTCAGCGCTTGAACGCCGACAGCCGCATGTAGCTGAGCGGCCCGGTCTCGCGCCCCGCGGGCAGCTCGAACTGCGCATAGACATAGGGGCCGAGGATCCCCGCGACGGCGTTGCGCGCCAGATAGGGCACCGCCTTGACCGCGAGCCGCGCCTTCCAGTCGCCGACGAAGGGCGCCGTGCGCCGGTGCAGATCACACAGCCCCGGCAGAACCTCGAGGCTGCGATCGACGCAGCTCTCGATCGCCATCCCCGCCCCCGTCAGCGCCGCCTCCCAGGCCGGGGCGTTGGAAAAGCCGTTGTTCACCGCCATCGAGATTTCATAGAGCTTCACCGCGCGCTGCATCTCGGGGGCGAAGTCCTCGAAGGGCAGGTTGCGGAACACGTCGAACATGACAAACCAGCCGCCCGGCGCGAGAACCCGCGCGATCGCGCCCGCAACCGCGTCGAGATCGACCGCATAGCACAGCGTCTCGACGCTGAAGACCACATCGAAGGTGCCCAGCTCCGCCGGGATCGGCTCGTAGCTCGCCTCGACCGCGGTGACATTCGTCAGCCCGAGCTCGGCCGCGCGCGCCCGGATCGCCGCGACATGGGCGGGCATCAGATCGAGCGCGACAAACTCCACCTCGGGCAGCTGCTCGGCCAGATGCAGCACGTTGAACCCCATCCCCGCGCCCAGCTCGAGCACCCGTTTCGCGCCGCGGTTGACGATCTTGCGCTTGACCATGACCGCCTGCGCGCGGAACCCCGAGGGGTGGTAGACACGGTCCATGTTGATCGCAAGATGCATGCAGCCGCGCTGGCTGTAGAACTTCTCCTAGCCGATCCGCGACTGCTCGTAATAGATCTTGGTGCGGTCCTCGCCCTCGTCGCGCAGCATCTTTTCGATGCCGAAGAGGCCGTCGACGGTCTTCAGCGCGTCTTTCAACCCCGCGGCCATGTCGAGCGCTTCGGGCGTCGGGGCGGGCTCGGGCGTCGGGGTCTGAGACATTCTGGGGCGCTCTCCTTCTGGGCTCGGCGGCCCCCCTATCAACGCCCCCCGCGCCCGACAAGCGCACCCTTGCCTTCGCGCCGCGCGGCGCAGACACTTTGACCCAGACGACTTCGGGAGGAGCTCATGGATTTTGCACTCAGCGAGGAACAACAGGCGATTTTCGACATGGCCCATGCCTTTGGCCAAGCCGAGATCGCGCCCCATGCCCGCGCCTGGGAGGCCGAGGGCACGATCCCCAAAAGCCTCTGGCCAAAGCTCGCCGAGCTTGGCCTCGGCGGGATCTATGTCGCCGAGGACTGGGGCGGCTCGGGCCTCTCGCGGCTCGATGCGACGCTGATTTTCGAAGCGCTGGCAATGGCTTGCCCGGCGGTCGGGTCGTTTCTGTCGATCCATAACATGTGCGGCGGCATGATCGACAAATTCGGCACGCCCGAGAACAAGGCGCGCTGGCTGCCCAAACTCTGCACGATGGAGACGGTGTTTTCCTACTGCCTGACGGAACCCGGCTCGGGCTCGGATGCGGCCGCGCTGCGCACCCGCGCCGAAGCCGCGCCGGGCGGCTGGGCGGTGACCGGCACCAAGGCCTTCATCTCGGGCGGCGGCTACTCCGACGCCTATCTGACCATGGTCCGCACCGGCGGCCCCGGCCCGAAAGGGATCTCGACCCTCGTCGTCGAGGCCGGCACCGAGGGGCTGAGCTTCGGCGCGGCCGAGGACAAGATGGGCTGGCGCGCCCAACCCACCGCGCAGGTGCAATTCGACGCCTGCCCGGTGCCGGCCGAGAACCTGATCGGCGAGGAGGGGCGCGGCTTTGCCTATGCGATGGCCGGGCTCGACGGCGGGCGGCTCAACATCGCGGCCTCGGCGCTCGGCGGCGCGCAGGCCGCGCTCGACGCGACGCAGCGCTACATGTCCGAGCGCCAGGCCTTCGGCCAGAGCCTCGATCAGTTCCAGGCGCTGCAATTCCGCCTCGCCGAGATGGAGGTCAAGCTGCAATCGGCCCGGATCTTCCTGCGCCAGGCGGCCTGGAAGCTCGACAACCGCGCCCCGGACGCGACGAAATTCTGCGCCATGGCAAAGCTTTACGTCACCGACGCGGCCTTCGAGGTGGCCAACCAATGCCTGCAGCTGCACGGTGGCTACGGCTATCTCGCCGATTACGGCATCGAGAAGATCGTGCGCGATCTGCGCGTCCACCAGATCCTCGAAGGCACCAATGAAATCATGCGGTTGATCATCAGCCGCGCCATGAAAGCGGAGCGGGGCGAATGAGCGAAGAGACGATGATCGTGCGCAAGGAAGGCCGCGCGGGGCGGCTGACCTTCAACCGGGAGAAGGCGCTCAACGCGCTCGATTTCGATATGGCGATGGCGATCGAGCGCGCGCTCGTCGCCTGGCGCGACGACCCCGAGGTCGAGATCGTGGTGATCGACGCAGTCGGGCCGCGCGCCTTTTGCGCGGGCGGCGATATCGCCAAGATCTACCATCAGGGCCGCGCGGGCGATTTCACCACCGGGCCGAAATTCTGGCGCGACGAATATCGGATGAACGCCGATCTGGCCGAATATCCGAAGCCGATTGTTTCCTTCATGCAGGGGTTCGTGATGGGCGGCGGCGTCGGCGTCGGCGGCCATGTGACCTGCCGCGTGGTCGGCGACACCACGCAGATCGCCATGCCGGAATGCGGGATCGGGCTGATCCCCGATGTCGGCGGCACGCTGCTTTTGGCGCGCGCGCCCGGGCGGGTGGGCGAATATCTCGGCCTGACCGGCGCGCGGATCGGCGCGGCGGATGCGATTTATGCAGGTTTTGCCGATGTTTACGCTCCGGAGGCGGAATGGGAGGCGCTGAAGGCGCGGCTTGTCGAGACCGCCGATCTCGGCGTGATCGCGCGCGGGCGGATGCCGGAGGCGAAGGGCTTTCTCGCCGATCGTCGGCCGCAGATCGAGGCGGCCTTCGGCGGCGCCAACCTGCGCGAGATTGTTGCGTCTTTGGAAACGGCGGGCACGGTTTTCGCCGCCGAGACGCTCGCCACGATCCGGCGCAACTCGGCGCTTTCGATGGAGGCGGCGCTGCGGCTGGTGCGGATGACGCGCGCCACGCCCGACATCCGCTCGGCGCTGGAAAACGAGTTCCGCTTCACGCTGCGCGCGGTCGAACACGCCGATTTCCTCGAGGGCGTGCGCGCCCAGATCATCGACAAGGACCGCAAGCCGGTCTGGAAATACAGCCTCGAAACGCTGCCCGAAGCGGCGGTCGCGGCGCTTCTGGAGCCCCTGCCGAAAGGCTGGGAAATCCCTTTCGCCGCCTGAAGAACGGCTCGTAATGTCTTGGGAGGACACATGAAAATCGGTTTTATCGGACTTGGGAACATGGGCGGGCCGATGGCGGCCAATCTCGCGAAAGCGGGCCATGAGGTGATGGGCTTCGACCTCGCGGCCGCGCCGCCCGAGGGGGTGCAGCGCGCCGCCTCCGCGGCCGAGGCGGCCACCGGCGCCGCGGTGGTGATCACCATGCTGCCCAATGGCGCGATCTTGCGCGCGGTGGCGGGCGAGCTGATCCCGGCGATGGCGCCGGGCGCGGTGCTGTGCGATTGCTCGACGGTCGATGTCGAGAGTGCGCGCGCGGTGGCCGAGATGGCGGCGGCGGCCGGGCTCGGCGCGCTCGATGCCCCGGTCTCGGGCGGCGTCGGCGGCGCCAGCGCGGGCACGCTGACCTTCATGGTCGGCGGCACGGACGCGGCCTTTGCCACCGTCTTGCCGCTCTTCGAGGTGATGGGCCAGAAGGCGGTGCATTGCGGCGCGGCGGGCGCGGGCCAGGCGGCGAAGATCTGCAACAACATGATCCTCGGCGTCACCATGATCGCCACCTGCGAGGCCTTCGCGCTGGCCGAAAAGCTCGGGCTCGAGGCGCAAAAGCTCTTCGACGTGGTCTCGACCTCGTCTGGGTCGAGCTGGTCGGTCAACGCCTATTGCCCGGCGCCGGGGGTGGGCCCCAGCTCGCCCGCCGACAACGGCTACAAGCCTGGCTTCGCGGCGGAATTGATGCTCAAGGACCTGCGCCTGAGCCAGCAAGCCGCGGCGGGCGCCGATGCCGATACGCCGATGGGCGCGCTCGCGGCCGAGCTCTACGGCCGTTTCGTCGAGGAGGAGGACGGCCGCGGCCGCGATTTCTCCGCGATGCTGCCGCGGCTCGCGGCGCGGCCTCACGGCGCCTGACGCGCGGTCACATCCGCGCGACAAACGGGCCGGGAGGCTGGAACCTTCTCGCCCCGAGGGTGTTTATAGCCAAAGCACTCGAGGGGAGAGATCCATGTTTCGCCATATGTCCCGGCCCGCTTTCGTCGCGCTGATCGGCGCGCTCGGCGTGACGCTCGCCGCGCCGCCCGCGCTGGCCGGGTCCAAATCGCAAGCCGGCTGCATCGCGCTCGGCAATGGCCAGATGCTGTGCGAGAGCGCGCCGCAAAAGCACCCGGGCAAAGGCCATGACAAGGCCCACAAAGCCACGCCCCCGCAGCTCGGCGTGACGCCCTCGGGCGTGCGCGCGCCGGGCCTGCAACGCGGCCCGCATCTGGGCGATGACGCCCGCGATTGGGTGATCATCGACCGCAGCCGCTATGACGGACGGCTGCCGCGCCTGCCCGATCATCAGCACTACCGGGTGATCGACGGCACCATCGTGCGCGTCGACGACACCACGATGAAGGTGCTCGCCGTCGTCGGGCTGATGACCGATCTGCTGAACTGATCGGCCGCCGGACGGGCGGCGCCCCTTTCGCCGCCCGCCCCCAGCCGCTAGAACAGCGCCATGAGCGACTGGACCCAGCTTTCCCCCGCCCTCACCGGCCTTGACGACGCCGCGCGCGCCGCACTTGGCGCGCTTGTGCCGATGGATCTGCCGCGCGGCGCGGTGCTCTTTCGCCCGGGCGAGCCGGTGGCGGGCTTCGCGATCGTGCTCGAGGGGCGGATCGAGGTCTTCCTGACCGGCGCGAACGGGCGCGAGCTTCTGCTCTACGCGGTCGAGCCGGGGCAAAGCTGCGTGCAGACGACGCTCGGGCTGCTCGGCGGGGGCGATTACGCGGGCGAGGCGGTCACCACGCGCCCGACCCGCATCGTGCTCGTGCCGCGCGGGCTCTTTCTCGAGCTGATCGACCGCGCGCCGAGCTTTCGACAGATGGTCTTCGCCGCTTTCGCCGAGCGGATGAACGGCATGATCGCGCTGATGGAACGGGTCTCGTTCCAATCGGTCGAGGCGCGGCTTGCGGGCTGGCTCTGCGCGCGCGCCGAAGCGGGCCGCGTCGCCGCCACCCATGCCGAGATCGCCGCCCAGATCGGCTCGGCGCGCGAGGTCGTCTCCCGCCGGCTCGACGCCTTCGCCCGGCGCGGCTGGGTCGCGACGGAGCGCGGCGCGGTGCAGATCCTCGATCCGCGCGCGCTCGAGCGGCTGGCGCTTTGCGAGGCCGGCTGAGCCCCGCCGGCCCTTGGTGATCATGTCACAGACATGGACGCCGACTCAGGTTAAGAAGGCCTTATCCAGGGCGCGCCCGCGCCCGACGACCATCCGAATGATCAGGGAGCTTAGATCATGTTCAAATATAACGTCGGCGGTATCGACCGCGTGCTGCGCATCGTCCTCGGCCTCGCGCTGATCGCGGGCTTCTTCCTCAACACCGAAGCGACCTACCGCTGGGCCTATCTGATCGGGATCATCCCGCTCTTCACCGGCATCCTGGGCAGCTGCCCGGCCTATTCGATCTTCGGGATGAACACCTGCCCGATGAAGAAATAAGCGGAGGTTTTCAACCGCTTGGACCGCCCGGGGGAAGCTTCGGGCGGTTTTTTCTTGGCCCGTGCGGCGGCTGGGGTAAACTGACCCCATGAGCTCCGCCGCACCGCTCCTCCTCGCCCTCCTGACCCTCGCGCCGAGCCTCGCGCGGGCCGAGGAATGTCGCATCATGCAAAGCACGGGCGACCGGTTTTGCAAACAGGGCAACCGCTGGGTGCTGCAAAACGCCCGCGCCCCCGATTATGCGGTGGGCGACCCCTTCCCGGTCTATGATCATTCGATGCTGATGGAACTCGACCGCTACGGGCTCGCGCCCGTCGATGGCCCGTGGCGCTACTACCTCGTCAATCGCATGATCTATAAGGTTGCGGCCGACAGCCATCTCGTGATCGAGGTGGTGGGCCCCGCGCGCAGCCGTTAGCCCGGAGGGGGCGCTGCCCCCGCTGCCTTGCGGGCAGCCCCCCGGGATATTTGCACATCATTGAAACGGGGTGTTTTCAACGATGTCGAAATATCCCGGGGGTGAGGGCGAAGCCCGAGGGGGCAGCGCCCCCTATTCGGCGGCCGTGCGGATCCCCAGCATCGGCGCGAGATAGCGCCCGGTGTGGCTGCGCGGGCTCGCGGCGATCGCCTCGGGCGTGCCGGTCGCGACGATCTCGCCGCCGCCGTCGCCGCCTTCGGGGCCGATGTCGATCACCCAATCGGCGGTCTTGATCACATCGAGGTTGTGTTCGATCACCACCACCGTATTGCCCTGATCCACGAGGCTGTGCAGCACCTCGAGGAGTTTGCGCACATCCTCGAAATGCAGCCCCGTGGTGGGCTCGTCGAGGATGTAGAGCGTGCGCCCCGTCGCGCGGCGGCTGAGCTCCTTGGAGAGCTTCACGCGCTGCGCCTCGCCGCCCGAGAGCGTCGTCGCCTGCTGGCCGACCTTGATATAGCCAAGCCCCACCTCGACGAGCGCATCCATCTTCTCGCGGATCGAGGGCACCGCCTTGAAGAAGCCCTGCGCATCCTCAACCGTCATCTCAAGAACGTCCGCTATGCTCTTGTTCTTGAACTTGATTTCCAAGGTCTCGCGGTTGTAGCGCTGGCCCTTGCAGGTCTCGCAGGTGACATAGACATCGGGCAGGAAATGCATCTCGATCTTGATCACCCCATCGCCCTGACAGGCCTCGCAGCGCCCGCCCTTGACGTTGAAGGAGAACCGCCCCGGCTTGTAGCCGCGCGCCTGCGCCTCGGGCAGGCCCGCGAACCAGTCGCGGATCGGCGTGAAGGCGCCGGTATAGGTCGCGGGGTTCGAGCGCGGGGTGCGGCCGATCGGGCGCTGGTCGATGTCGATGACCTTGTCGAGGTGCTCGAAGCCCTTGATCTGCTCGCAAGGCGCGGGCGTTTCGCGCGCGCCGTTGAGCCGCATCGCGGCGGTCTTGTAGAGCGTCTCGATCGTCAGCGTCGATTTGCCCCCGCCCGACACCCCGGTCACGCAGACGAATTTGCCCAAGGGGAACTCGACCGTCACATCCTTGAGGTTGTTGCCCGAGGCCTTCACCACGGTGAGTTTCTTGCCATTGCCCTCGCGGCGCAGCGCCGGCACCTCGATCGCGCGCGCCCCGCTCAGATATTGGCCGGTGAGGCTCGCGGGGTCGGCCGCGATCTCCTCGGGCGTGCCGCGCGCAACCACCTGCCCGCCATGCACCCCCGCCCCCGGGCCGATGTCGAAGACATAATCCGCATGCCGGATCGCATCCTCGTCATGTTCGACCACGAGCACGGTATTGCCTTGATCGCGCAGGTTTTTCAGCGTGGCGAGCAGGCGGTCATTGTCGCGCTGATGCAGCCCGATCGAGGGTTCGTCGAGCACATAGAGCACGCCGGTGAGCCCCGAGCCGATCTGGCTGGCGAGCCGGATCCGCTGGCTCTCGCCGCCCGAGAGCGTGCCCGCCGCGCGGCTCAGCGTCAGGTAATCGAGCCCGACATTGATCAGAAAGCCCAGCCGCTCGCGGATCTCCTTCAGGATCGGCCGCGCGATCTCGTTTTGCTGGCCGGTGAGATGCGCGGGCACCTCGCCGATCCGGTCATGGGCCTCGCGGATCGAGAGCTCGACGATCTGGCCGATATGCATCCCGCCGATCTTCACCGCGAGCGCCGCCGGGTTCAGCCGGTAGCCGCCGCAGGCGCCGCAGGGGCGGTTGTTCTGATAGCGCTCGAATTCTTCGCGCACCCAGGCGCTGTCGGTCTCGCGCCAGCGCCGCTCCATATTGGGGATCACGCCCTCGAAGGTGCGGCTGACTTCATAGACGCGCCCGGCCTCGTCAAAGCGGAACGGGATCTCCTCCGCCCCCGAACCGCGCAGGAAAAGCGCTTTGACTTTGTCCGGCAAGTCCTTCCAGGGCTTGCGTTTATCAAAGCCGTAATGCTTGGCGAGCGCGTCGACCGTCTGGGTGAAATAGGGGCTTTTCGATTTCGCCCAGGGCGCGATCGCCCCCCCCGGGATCGAAAGCGCCGCATCAGGCACGATCAGCCGCTCGTCGAAGAAAAGCTCGACCCCGAGCCCGTCGCAGACCGGGCAGGCCCCAAACGGCGCGTTGAAGGAAAAGAGCCGCGGCTCGATTTCCGGGATCGTGAACCCCGAAACCGGGCAGGCGAATTTCTCCGAGAATGTGATCCGCGCGGGCTCGGTGCCCTCGGGCGCATCGGGGGCCAGGGCCTCCTCCCAGAGCGCGATCCCGTCGGCGAGGTCGAGTGCGGTGCGCAAACTGTCGGCCAGCCGCGTCTCGAGCCCCTCGCGCACCACGATCCGGTCGACCACCACATCGATATTGTGGCGGAATTTCTTGTCGAGGGTCGGCGGCTCCTCCAGGTCGTAAAACGCGCCATTGACCTTGACGCGCTGGAAGCCCGCCTTGCGCCATTCGGCGAATTCCTTGCGATACTCGCCCTTGCGGTCGCGGATCACCGGCGCGAGCAGATAGCCGCGTGCGCCCTCCTCCATCGCCATCACCCGGTCGACCATGTCCTGCACCTGCTGCGCCTCGATCGGCAGGCCGGTCGCGGGGCTGTAGGGCGTGCCCGCGCGCGCGAAGAGAAGCCGCAGGTAATCATAGATCTCGGTGACCGTGCCGACGGTCGAGCGCGGGTTCTTCGAGGTGGTCTTCTGCTCGATCGAGATCGCGGGCGAGAGGCCCGAGATATGGTCGACATCGGGCTTGCCCATCATGTCGAGGAACTGGCGCGCATAGGCCGAAAGGCTCTCGACATAGCGGCGCTGGCCCTCGGCATAGATCGTGTCGAAGGCGAGCGAGCTCTTGCCCGAGCCCGAGAGCCCGGTGATCACGGTGAGCGCATCGCGCGGGATGTCGAGATCGACCCCCTTGAGGTTATGCTCGCGCGCGCCGCGCACCTCGATGAACTTCTGTTCGGCCATGTCGCACCCCTGAACCCGGTCACCCGCCCTAGATAGGGGGCGGCGCGCGAGTCTCCAACCGAAATATGCGAACGAAGGCCGAACATCGCGCCGCCCGGCACGGAAAATGCACAAACCGCAGGCAGGCGCCGCGGCCCGCCCGGCTGATATTCGCCTTTGTGAATATTATTTTCGCGGCGGCGCGGTGCCGGGGCTTGATTTAACCGCCCGATCTGCCAAATCAGGCGCAGCAGGGCCGCCTCCGGCCCGCACGGAAAGGGTTTTCGCAATGTTCAACTTCCTTCGGCCTTCGGGCGGCGCGGCGCGGATCAGCGGCAAGGATGCGGTGGCGCAGGCGGCGGCGGGCGAGCTCGTCGTGATCGATGTGCGCGACGGCATGGAGCTCAAGGCGAGCGGCAAGGCCAAGGGCGCGCTGCATGTGCCGCTGGCGGCGATCCGGATGAAATGCGATCCCTCGAGCCCGGAATGCCTCAAGCAGCTCTCGGTCGACAAGCCGGTCGCGCTCTACTGCGCCTCGGGCGCGCGCAGCGCCGGCGCCGCGCAGATGCTGGCGCAGATGGGCTACAAGACGGTCTACAACCTCGGCGGGCTCTACGACTGGCACGCCGCCGGGGGCGCAATCGAGCGGGTCTGATCCGTTTCAATGATGTAAAAATATCCCGGGGGACTGCCGGAGGCAGGGGGGCAGCGCCTCCGCGCGCTTTCCACAAGCCCCGCGCCGGGGGCTTCGCGCCCCCGAACCCCCGCGGGATATTTGTGGCAAGATGAAGGGGCTGCGGCCTCTTTTTTCATCTCGGGGCGCGCGCGCGGCGGTTGGCTTGCCACAGATGCATCGCGATGCCGCCAAGGCAGACCGGCAGCACGAAGGCGGTGAGCGCGCCGCGCCCCTGCGCCTCGATCAGCGTCACGAGGATCGGCGTGCCGAGCGTATTGCCGAGGCTGCCCATCTGCGCGAGCGCCCCGGAGGCGCGGGCGCGGTCCTCGGCGGAGCGGTTGAGTTCGGGCACCGCGGCGAAGCTCGCGCCTTGCGAGAGGCCGAGGCTGGCCGCCATCGCGCAGGCGGCGAGCACGGCCAGCGGCCCGGTGGCGAAGGCCCACAAAAGCGCCGCCGCCGCCCCCCCGGCAAAGCCCAGTTGCGCGCAGAGCACCGCGCTCAGCCGGCGGCTGATCTGCACGCCAAGGCTCATCGAGACGAGGATCGACAGGAGCGGCATCAGCGCGGCGGTCGTGCCTCGGCTCTCGGGGGGCACGAGGCCGGGCGTCACCGTCACGATCGCCACGAAGATCAGCGTGTAGAAGATGAAGCCGAAGGCCGGCGCGCCGAGCCAGGGGCTGCGGTAGATCTCGAGATGATCGGCCAGTAGCCGCCCGAGCCGCAGGGGCGGCGCCGGCAGCACCACCTCGCGCGGCAAGACCACCGCGAGCACCGCCGCCGAGACGAGCGTCAGCGCGCCATGCACCGCCCAGAGCGCCTCGGGGCCATGGGCGCGCACCAGCGGCAGGCCGAAGATCGCGACGATCGTGAAGGCGAGGCCGAAATAGGTCGACCAGAGCGTCGCCGCCGCCGCCTGATGGCGCGGCCCCGCCGCCCCCGCGATCAAGACCGGCCCCGCGACCACCACCGTCAGATGCGCTACCCCCTCGACCACCCGGCTCGCCAGCATCGCCCAGAACGGCAGCCCGAGCGCCTGCACCCCCGAGATCAGCCCGCCCGCGATCAGCGCCCCGATCATCAGCCGCCGCGCGCCCGCCCGCGCCACCACCAGCCCCGCCGTGGTGCCAAACACGATCCCCATGCCGCCCACGACCGAGACGGTGAGCCCCAAGAGCGCCCCCTGCCCCGGCCAGCGCGCGCCGAGCTCGGGCAAGATCACCCCGACCTTGGCAAACTGCCCCGCCGCGCAGAGCGCCGCGAACCACAGCGCAAAGATCGCGCCCCACCGCGCCTCGGTCTCGTCGCGCATCGCGCCCCCTGAAACGAAAGGCCCGAGCGCATGCCCGGGCCCTGATATCTTTGCCTGCCGCGCCGCGGCGTCAAGCGATTTGACCGAAAGGTCAGAAGTGGATCGCCCGCCCATAGGCCGAAAGCACCGATTCATGCATCATCTCGCTCAGCGTCGGATGCGGGAAGACGGTCTCCATCAGCTCGGCCTCGGTCGTCTCGAGCGTGCGCCCGATCACATAGCCCTGGATCATCTCGGTGACCTCCGCGCCGACCATATGCGCGCCCAGAAGCTCGCCCGTCTTCGCGTCGAACACGGTCTTCACGAGGCCCTCGGGCTCGCCCAGCGCGATCGCCTTGCCGTTGCCGATGAAGGGGAAGCGGCCGACCTTGACCTCATGGCCCGCGGCCCTCGCCTTCTCCTCGGTCAGCCCGACCGAAGCGACCTGCGGGTGGCAATAGGTGCAGCCCGGGATCGAGCCCGGCTTGATCGGATGCGGATGCCCGCCCGCGATCAGCTCGGCCACCATCACCCCCTCGTGGCTGGCCTTGTGCGCAAGCCAGGGCGCCCCCGCGATATCGCCGATCGCATAGAGGCCCGGCACGCCGGTGCGGCAGAATTCATCGGTGACGACATGGGTGCGGTCGATCTTCACGCCGAGCCCCTCGAGGCCCAGCCCCTCGACATTGCCGACGATGCCGACCGCCGAGATCACCGTGTCGAACGCCTCGGTGACGGTCTTGCCGCCCGCCTCGAGATGCGCGGTGACCTTGCCCGGCGCGCGGTCGAGTTTGACCACCGTGGTCTTCTCGCGGATCTTCATCCCCTGTTTCTCGAACTGCTTTTTCGCAATCGCCGAGATCTCGGCATCCTCCACCGGCAGCACCCGGTCCATCACCTCGACCACCGTGGTATCGGCGCCCAAAGTGTTGAAGAAGCTCGCAAATTCAATGCCGATCGCGCCCGAGCCGATGACGAGGAGCTTCTTCGGCATCCGTTTGGGCGCAAGCGCGTGCTTGTAGGTCCAGACCAGATCGCCATCGGCCTCGAGCCCGGGCAGCGTGCGCGCCCGCGCGCCGGTGGCGAGCACGATCGCCTTCGCGCTGAGCTCCTCGGTGCCCTTCTCGGTCTTGACCGACACCATCCCCGCCTTCGGCAGCGTGGCCTCGCCCATCACCACGGTGACCTTGTTCTTCTTGAGAAGATGGCCGATGCCGCCGGAAAGCTGCTTGGCCACCCCGCGCGAGCGCGCCACCACCGCGTCGAGATCATAGCCGATCTGACCCGCCGAGAGGCCGAATTCCTTGGCGCGGTGCATCAGGTGGAACACCTCGGCCGAGCGCAACAGCGCCTTGGTCGGGATACAGCCCCAGTTGAGGCAGATACCGCCCAGATGTTCGCGCTCCACCACGGCCACCTTGAGCCCGAGTTGTGCGCCCCGGATGGCGGCCACATAGCCACCGGGCCCGGCGCCGATCACGATCATGTCGAAGCTGCTGGCGGCCATGGTCTCTCCTCCGTCTGAAAACTAGTTTGGCATTAAACTATTTTTGCCAGCGCAGCAACAGGCCAATGAGAAAAGCCCGGGGGTGCCGTCACACCTCCGGGCCCGGAGCCTTCCGATCGCAGCGGTCTCAGGCGGCGCGCCCGCGCGGGCGTTGCGCCCGCAGCGCCCAGTCATAGCCGCCCGCCCAGAGAAACGCCGCCTCCTCGTCGGAGCTGTGCCGCCCGACCGCGGCATTGCGCCAGGGGAACCGGCCAAACCGGCGGATCACCATGTGGCGCGCGCGCGCATCCTCCTCGGCCGCGCCGCGGATATGTTCGGCGATGAGCGCAAGCCCGCGCTCCTGCGCGCGCAGATCCTCGGCATGGAGGAAGGGCATGTAGAAGAACAGCCGCACCGCCCCCTCGAGCGGATCCGCCCCGCAGCCCGCGCCGTGGCAGGCATCATCGCCGCGCGCGAGCGCCCGGTCGGCCACCCCGCGTGCCACAGGATCGCCGAGAAACGCCTCGCGGGTGCCGCGAAACATCCGCCGCGGGAAAGTGTCGAGGAGCAAGATGAGCGCGAGCCGCCCCGCGGGGCTCTCCTCCCAGCCCTCGAGCGCCCCCACCCGCGCCTTGCGCCAAAGGCGCTCGAACCGGAGTCGCAGCTCCTGATCAAGGAGGGGATCGGCATCAAACCAGCGTTCCGGCCCGACCACGTCACGCCAGAACGCGATCACGGAAGTGACCTGTTCCATCAGAGACTTGCCTTCGATTTGTGGACGTGTCGAGACCATGACACAAAGCCGCGAGCGGGCAAGAAAAACCGCGACCTGCCCGCCGCGCAACCAATGAAAAAAGGGGTTTGCCCGGTAAATGGGCGGTTATGCGGCGCACAAAGCGGCAGCGCGGCGGCAAATATGCCGCAAAGCGGCATCCGCGCGCCGCAGCGCGCTCAGCGCGCCCCCGACTCACCCCCCCGCGGGCGGGCCCTCTTCCTGCGCCGAGCCGAGCGCCGCATCGACCGCCAGCGCGGTCGCCGTGGGCGAGAGCACCGCATAGGCGCCCGTCACCTCCGGCGAGAGCGACGGCCGGCGCGTCATCCGCCAGGCCGCATAGCCCGCGATCCCGCTCATCAGGAGCGCGAGGAACAGGAAGAAGCCGCCATTGCCCACCGTCTCCATCAGCCAGCCGGTGATCGGCGGCCCGGCCATCGCGCCGATGCCGTTGACGAACAGAAGCCCCCCCGAGGCCGCCGCCATATCCTCCTTGGAGAGGTAATCGTTGGTATAGGCCACGAGCAGCGCATAGAGCGGGTTCGCCACCCCCCCGATCACCGCGCCCAAGCCCGCCAGCACCCAGAACCCCGGCGAGAAGACAAAGGCCACCAGCATCGCCAGCGCCCCCGCGACCGAGACCCCGAGGATCAGCTTGCGCCGGTCCATCCGGTCCGAGGCCCAGCCGATCGGATATTGCGCGACGAGCCCGCCCACATAGATCATCGCGACGAAGGTCGAGATCTGCGGCACGGTGAGCCCCGCCCGCGTGCCCCAGACCGAAACCATCCCGAAGAGCGCCGAGAAGGTGCCGCCCATCAGGAACATCCCCACCACGCCGAGCGGCGAGGCCCGGAACAGCTTGCCAAAGTTCAACCGTTGAACTTCTGCGAAGGCCGGCGCCGGCGCCACCGAGAGCAGGATCGGCGTGAAGGCCACCGAGACCAGCACCGAGGGGATCACGAAGAGCAGCCAGCCCGCCGGGTCGGCGGTGTTCATCAGCATCTGCGCCGCGATGATGCCGATCATCTGCACGATCATATAGGCCGAGAGCGCCTGACCGCGGGTCTCGTTGGTCGACGAGGCGTTCAGCCAGCTCTCGGCGGTGATATAGACGCCGGAGAAGGAAAACCCGATCACCACCCGCATCAGCGCCCAGGCGACCCAATGCGGCACCGCGGCGTAAAGGATCAGCACCGCCGAGATCATCGAGCCCAGCGCCGCGAAAACCCGCACATGGCCCACCCGGCGGATCATCACCGGCGTCATCTGCGAGCCGAACAGGAAGCCGAGGAAATAGCCCGACATCACGATCGACATCTCATAGGTGCCGAACTCTTCGATACCGCCGCGGATGCCGAGCAGCGTGCCCTGCATGCCGTTGCCGACCATGAACAACATCACCCCCAGAAGCAGGGGCCAGGATTGGCGCAGCACGGTCAGCATCGAAAACTCCTCAAGTCGGAGCGCCGCAGATAGCGCGGCGCCTCGGAAAGCCAAGTGTCGCGGGCGACGTCAGGGAATCAAAAGCGACGCATCGCCATAAGAAAAGAAACGATAGCCGTTCCTGACCGCATGGTCATAAATTTTTCGGATCCGCTCCGGCCCCATCAGCGCCGAGACGAGCATCATCAGCGTCGATTTCGGCAGGTGGAAATTGGTCATCAGCGCATCGGCCACCTTGAAGCGGTAGCCGGGGTAGATGAAGATCTCGGTGGTGCCGCGGAAGGGCGCGACCCGGCCCGGCTCGGGCGCCGCGCTCTCGATCAGCCGCAAGGCCGTGGTGCCGACCGGGATCACCCGCCCGCCCTCGGCGCGCGTCGCGTTGATCTCGGCCGCCGCGGCCTCCGAGACCTCGCCCCATTCGGCATGCATCTTGTGGGTCGTCACATCCTCGACCTTGACCGGCAGGAAGGTGCCCGCGCCCACATGCAGCGTCACCTCAGTGAAGGTGACCCCCTTGGCGGCCAGCGCCTCGAGCAGCTCACGGGTGAAATGCAGCGAGGCCGTCGGCGCCGCCACCGCGCCCGAATGGCGGGCAAAGACCGTCTGGTAATCGGTCTTGTCGGCCTCATCGGGCGCGCGCAGCGCCGCGATATAGGGCGGCAGCGGCATCGCCCCCGCCTCTGCCAGCGCCGCGTCGAAATCGCCCCCCGTCAGGTTGAAGGCGATGCGCATCTGGCCCCCGGCGATCGCCTCGACCCGCGCCGAGAGCGCGTCCGAGAAGCGGATCTCCTCGCCCTCGGCGAGTTTGCGGAGGGGTTTCGCGAGCGCCATCCACGCGCCGCCCGGCGCGGGCTCAAGAAGCGTCACCTCGATCCGCGCGACCGCGGTGCCCTGCCCGGTGACCCGCGCCCGCGTGCCCGACAGCCGCGCCGGGATCACCTTGGTATTGTTCAGCACCAGCCGGTCGCCCGGGCGGAAGAGATCGACCAGATCCGCCACATGCAGATCGCGGATCGTGTCGCCCTCGGCCACCAGCAGTTTCGCCGCCGTGCGCGGGCGCGCGGGCCGGGTCGCGATCAGCCCCTCCGGCAGATCGAAATCAAAATCGTCGAGTTTCATGGCCTTACCCGTTATTCCGTCACCAGCTTGGGCGGCGCCCGGCGGAAGATCTCGCGGAACATCCCCGGCGTGAAGATCGAGAGCGGGTTGATCACCACCTTCGGCGCCTTGGCCGCGCCGGTCAGGCTATAGGTGAAGCCGAAGAGCCCCTCGCCCTTGCGGGCGAAGATCTGGCCGATCGCATTGACGATATAGAATGGCGAGATCACGCCCTGCATGTCGATCTGCCCGCTGCCCGGATAGTAATTGCCCGTCATCGTGACGCCCATCGAGGCGCCCAGAGCCTCGCCCCTTGTGAGGCTGAGCCCCTCCGGCGTCAAGCGGAAGCGCGCCTCGGCGGTGGAGAACAAGATCCCCTCGCCGTTCAATTGCTCGAGAAGCCCGATGATCGAGGCGGCCGAGAGCATCGAGGCGAGCACCGGCGCATCCTTGACCCGCAGGTTGGTGGCGGTGGCCGAGCCGTCATAGCTGTGCTTACCGGTGGGGGTGAGCGTGAGGCCGAGCGCGCCGCCCCGCGCCTTGCCGAAGATATTGGCCGAGGCGAGCGCCGCCCCCGCATCGCGCGCCGAGACCTTGACCGCCGGGCGCCCGCCGGGCCCGGGCTCGACCAGCCCCGCCACCGCCGCGCCGCCGTTGATCTGGCCGGTGAAGCTCCCCGAAAAGCCGCCGCGGGTGGTGAAGGCGCCCTTCAGCCCGGTCAGCGCGAGCCCCTCTGCGACGGTGAGCCGATCAAGCCGGCCCGAGATTCGCGTGCCCCCGCCCGCCGCTTTGCCGCCCGCGCCGAGGTTCATCTTGCGCAGATCGAGCGCGCCGCCCTTGACCTCGACATCGGGCGCGCGCCCCGCGCCGCGCCCCACCAGATCGACCGCGCCATCGAACCAGCCGCCCAGCCGCAGCTTCGACAGGCTCAGCCGCTCGAGCCCGCCCCCCGCCGCCACCGCCAGCCGCCCCTCGCCCGAAAGCCCCGGCGCGGTGAGCGCGATCCGGTCGATCTCGGGCGGCGCGCCGAGCGCGCCCGCGATCTGCAAATTCCCCTTCGGGCCCGCGGCCTTGGCAAAACCCACCTCGGGGATCTTCAGCGCGAGCCCCTTGAGATCGGTCTCGAGCCGGAAGCCCGAGCGCCCCCCCTGCACCAGATCGACCGCGAGCGAGCCCCAGCCCGCCCCCGAGACCATCCCCGCCGGCAAGCCCACCTTGAAGGTCTCGAGCCCCGCCGGCGTGATCTCGACATAGCCGCGCACCGCGGAGAGGCCCTTGTATTCGGGCCCGAAATTCTGCGCCCAGCGCCCGTCGAACCGCACCCCGTCGAGCGCGCCGCGCCCCGAGATCACGAGCCCCTTGCGATCGGCCGTGAGGCGCAAGAGATCCGCCGTGAAGGCCCGCCCCGGCACGATCTTCTCCGAGCGCACATCCATGAGTTTCGCGCGCACGTCGAAATCGACCTCATTGGGCGGCAGCTTCTTCTTCATCACGAAGCGCAGATTGGTCTCGGCCTCGGCCCAGCCCTCGGCGATATCGGTGCCGCGCCCGGCCTTGGTCATGAATTCGAAGGGCTTTTGATCGAGGAGCGACAGCGCCGCCGGGATCGGCGAGCGGGTGACGAGATGGACCTCGGCGGGCGCGGGTTTCACCCGGATATCGCGCACCACCATGGTCGAATCGGCCACCTCGATCTGCCCGCCCGCGGGCGCGATCACATGCCCCTCCTCGACCATCAGCGCATGCGAGAAGGCATGGATCGTGGCAAAGCCGCGCCCCTCTCGGATCAGCGGCAGCTCGCGCAGGACCCGCACATCGGCGCCGCGGAACTCATATCCGAGCGCCAGCTGCGGCTCGGCGCCGGGCGCAAGCCGCAGCGCCGCGCGCACGTTTTGCAGCTCGCCCGTGGCGACATTGAGATCGACCCAATTACGGGTATGGGGCACGAGCGCGGGCGGCCAGAGCGCGAGCAGATCGCCATGGCTGATCCGGTCGATGCCGGTATCGACCGCCACCCGCCAGCCCGCCGCATCGGCCGAAACCGCGCCGCGCGCGCTCAGCCGGTGGTCGCCCTCGACGAGCTGGAGCTGGCCGAGTTCCGCGCGGAAGGGCTTGAGCCGCAGCCGCAGATCGACCGCGCCTTCCGAGAACCGCGCCGGGCGCTCGAACACGCCCTCGGGGTCGAGCTGCAGATCCGAGAGCGAGACCTGCGTCAGCACGCTTTGCGGCAGGCCCTTGCGGAACTCGCGCAAGAGCGCCTGCCCCGCCGCCTTGAAACGCAGCGCGCGGCTGGTGAAGCTCAGCTCCGAGACGCTGACGCGCTGCGCGCCGCGGTCATAGGCGAGCGCGAGATGGGCGCCCTCGAAGGGGATCGGGCGCGCGCCCTCGGCGGGGCTGAGCGCGCCCTGGCCGAGCTCGAGCGTGGCATCCATCCGCTCGAGCGTGCCCGCCGCATCGAGCCCCGAGCGCAGGCTGCCCGAGATCGGCGCATCGATCAGCCCAAGGACCGCGAGCGCGGGCGATTGCAGCGCCAGATCGCGGGCGGGCACATCGGTAACCGCCGCGCCGAAACTCGCCTCGGGGCTGCCCTTGCGCGTCGAGGCGGTGAGCGCCACCTGCGCGGGCAGCCGCCCCGCCTCGCCGACATCGAAGGCGAGCGTCAGCCCGATCGCCTGCGGATCCTGGCTGAGCCGCAGCCGCCCCTGCGAGACCTCCCAGTTGCGCCCGAGCCGCTCATCGCGCAGCCGCAGCGTCAGCTCCTCGGCGGTGATCTGCTCGAGCCCCTTGAGCGCGGGCGTGGCGAAGGCCGCCTCGAACGCGTCGAGCGCGGCGGTGATCGTGGTGAAAGGCATCGGCGCCTGGCCGAGATCGAGGTCGATCCGGCCATCCTCGAGCCGGCGCAGCGCCACCGTCGCGCCGCGCACCCGCAGGCTCTTCAGCCCCGGCCGCCCGGCCAAAAGGCCCTCGGTGTCGAGCGTCGCGCGCAGCTCGCCCAGCACCGCGATCGGCAACCCCGAGGCGCGGGTGAGCTCGACATAGCGAAACCGCACCCGCGGCAAGAACCCCTCATCGACGAAGATCTCCGCCCCGCCGCCGAGCGTGACCTTGAGCCGCCCGCCGAGCGCCGCATTGGCGCGCGTCTCGATCCGGTCGACGAGCGCGCGCGGCACCGGCACCGGCTGATGGGTGACCACCATCGCCGCAAAGAGCGCCGCGATCAGCAAAAGCGGCACCGCGAGCACCACGACGAGCCCGAAGCGCGGCCGGCGCAGCGCCCGCCAGGGCGGCGGCTCCGCCCGCGCGCCCGCGCGCGCGCCCCGCGCCGCAGCGACCGCCATCACCAGATCGGCCCGCGCCCCCCCGGAAAGCGGCGCCGCCCCCGCATCAGGCGCCGCATCGGGCGCCGCATCGGGCGCAACCGCGCAGCCGTCAGCCTCCCCCAGAGGGGCGCTCTCCGGCCGCGCGCGCCACGCGCGAGGATCACCGTCTGGACGCTCTTCGCTCATCAACCCTCATGTGCCGCCCCGCCCCCGGCGCTCTCGCGGCCTCCGGTTTACATTTCGGCGAGACGACCTAACTTCGTGAGGAGTTTAGCAGCCTTGCGCAGGAAAAGGAGAGACAAATGATTGCCATCGGCGAAACCGCGCCGGAGTTCACCCTGCCCCGCACCGAAGCGGGCACCGAGAGCGCCGAGCTGACGCTCTCGACGCTGCGCCCGGGCAAGGTCGTGCTCTATTTCTACCCCAAGGACGATACCCCCGGCTGCACCACCGAGGCGCTCGATTTCACCCGCCTCGGGGCCGAATTCGCCGCCGCCGGCGCGACGGTGATCGGGATCTCGAAGGATACCACTGCCAAACACGAGAAATTCTGCGCCAAACACGGGCTCGGCGTGGTGCTCGTCTCGGATGCCGAGAGCGACACCTGTGAGCGCTACGGCACCTGGGTCGAGAAAAGCATGTATGGGCGCACCTCCATGGGCATCCAGCGCGCGACCTTCCTGATCGACGGCGCGGGCAAGGTCGCGCAGGTCTGGCCGAAGGTGAAGGTCGCGGGCCATGCCGAGGAGGTGCTCGAAGCGGTGCGCGCGCTCGGCTGAGCCGCCCCCGCCCCTGCCCGGCGCCGCGCCCGGTTGCGGGCAAAGCGTGCGTATTTGGACCAAGAAGAAACAGCTGCGCGCGCCCTGGTTTCTTCTTGGCAAAAATACGCAAGCCCCGCCGGGGTCGGCGCAGCGCCCGCCTTTCGCGCCCCCGGCCTTCGGCAGAATCTCGCCCAAACCCGCCCGCCCCGCGCCCTGCGACGCCGCGTCCGGGCGAAAGCGGTTGCGCCGCGCCGCCCGCGCTTGCTAAGTCCGTCGCGGCCCCTTCGGGTGGCGCGGCCCGCCGCCGCCCCGCCCCGAGGGCCTCCCGATGGCTGCGACACAGGACTTCCGGTTTGCCCAAACGCCTTCTTCTCCGCGTGAACGCGAGCCTCGAGCGCTGGCTGCCCGAGCAACGTCTGTTCATGAAATCCGACGACACCACCCGCTTCGTGCGGCTGCGCCCGCTGACGCAGCTCGCCGGGCTGGCGGGGGCGGCGCTCCTGTTCACCTGGGCGGTCATCGCCTCGGCGCTGCTGTTCATCGACGGGATCTCCTCGGGCTCGGCGCGCGACCAGGCCGCGATCGCGCGTGCGGCGTTCGAGAACCGCCTCGACAGCCTCGCCCGCGAGCGCGACAGCCGCGCCGCCGAGGCGCTGGCCGCGCAAAACCGT
Organism: Rhodobacter xanthinilyticus; assembly: GCF_001856665.1. Classification (NCBI taxonomy): domain Bacteria; kingdom Pseudomonadati; phylum Pseudomonadota; class Alphaproteobacteria; order Rhodobacterales; genus Rhodobacter; species Rhodobacter xanthinilyticus. The sequence goes on from NZ_CP017781.1 coordinate 2,172,278, forward strand.
TTCCAGACCGCGCTCGAGCAGGTCTCGCAGATGCAATCGGCGCTGTTGGCTTCGGAAGAGCGCAACCGCGAGCTGCAGACCGGGATCAACGTCATCCAATCGACGCTGCGCCGCACGATGACCGAACGCGACGCCGCGCGCATCAAGCTCGCCGCCGCCGAGACCGGCACCGGCGCCGCCGGCCGCACGCCGAGCCTGCGCGCCGAGGAAATGGAGAGCACCGTCGACATGCTCTCGGCCGCGCTCGGCCAGGTCGCGACCGAGCGCGATCAGGCCAGCCAGGACGCCGCCGCGGCGCGCTCCGAAGCCGATGAGATCGCGCTGGAAAAACGCCTGCTCGAAGAGCGCAACGACGAGATCTTCACCACCCTCGAAGGCGCGGTGCAGATCTCGATGGCGCCGCTCGACAAGATGTTCAAGGCCGCCGGCATGAACCCCGACACCATCCTCAGCCAGGTGCGGCGCGGCTATTCGGGCACCGGCGGGCCGCTGATGCCGGTCTCGATCTCGTCGAAAAGCGTCGCCGATCTCTCCGCCGATGCCGCGCGCGCCAATGACATCCTCAAGCATCTCGACGCGATGAACATGTATCGCATCGCGCTCGACAAGCTGCCCTTCGCGCTGCCGGTGCGGCCGGGCAACTTCCGCTTCACCTCGCCCTTCGGCTATCGCTGGGGGCGGCTGCATGCGGGCGTCGATCTCGCGGGCTCGGTGGGCACGCCGATCACCGCACCCGCCGACGGCACCGTCACCGCCGCCGAATGGGAAAGCGGCTACGGCAACGTCGTCAAGATCCGCCATGATTTCGGGATCTCGACCGTCTACGGCCATCTGTCCAAAATCCGCGTGAGCGTCGGGCAAAAAGTCTCGCGCGGGGATCGCATCGGTGATATGGGCAATACCGGACGGTCCACGGGGCCGCATCTGCACTATGAAATCCGGGTGGACGGTTCACCCACCAACCCGATGACCTTCATCAAGGCTGCCAGAGATGTTTTCTAAGAGCAAAATCCACGAGCCGGGCCCCAAGGCCGCCGCCGAAACCGAGAAGCCGAAGGCCGAGACCTCGGTGCCCTCGCGTCCGATGGGCGATTTCGTGCCCACCGCGCGCGGCAAACCCGCGGCTTCGGTGCTCTCCTCCGACCTGACCGTGGTCGGCAATATCAAGACCACCGGCGACGTTCAGGTCGAGGGCGTGGTCGAGGGCGATATCCGCGCCCATCTGCTCACCGTCGGCGAAACCGCCACCATCAAGGGCGAGATCATCGCCGATGACGTGGTGATCAACGGCCGCGTCGTGGGCCGGGTGCGGGGCCTCAAGGTCCGCCTGACCTCGACCGCCCGCGTCGAGGGCGACATCATTCACAAGACCATCGCGATCGAGTCGGGCGCGCATTTCGAAGGCTCGGTGCAGCGTCAGGAAGACCCGCTGCAAGGCGCCGGCGCGCCGAAGCTCGCGCCGCCCGCGCCCGCCGCGCCGCAAGACCCCGCGCAGGGCCTCTGAGCCCGCCGCACAGCGCTTTGAGGAGCAGCCCCCGGGCTGCTCTTTTTCATTCAGCAGGCTGCCGCCAAGTCACGGGCGCCCCGAATGAATTTACCGAATTTTCACCATAATTTCGGCCCAATCCGGCTCGAAGGTGCGGCGATCTTGAATCCAAAGCGTTTTGAGACCTGCCCTGAACGGATTTTCGCAAATGCCTGCCGCTGTCGCCCCGCTCGCCCTCCCCGCCGCCGCCCGGGGGCGCTGAGATGGCGCTCTATTCGCTCCAGATCTTCTCCTTCTCGGCGGCCAGTTTCTCGCCCGCCTGGTTCACCCCGAATTGGAACCTCTCCGACGGCGGCTGGCCGAACGTCGCGGGCGCGGGGCTGACGATGACCGCCGCCCCTGCCGTCACCGCGCTGATCGAAGACACCGATCTCGACGGCAGCACGCCGAGCTGGAACCCGGCGATGACCCTCTCCGCGCAAAGCCTCGATGACGACAGCAGCCACCAGATCCTGATGAACGACATCACCGTGAACGGCGTGACCTATCTCGCCGCCGACGGCAATGTCATCCAGGACGAATACGAGGTGACGCTGACCGATGGCACCAATACCTATCGCTTCGTCGGCATCTCGCTCTCGCCCGATGGCGGGGTCTCGAGCTCGCTGATCGGCTTCGCCTGGGACGGGCCGGCGCCGCCGGTCGGCGTGCCGCTCACCTATGTCTCGGGCAGCGCGAATGATTATCAAAGCGTGGTGCCCTGTTTCACCCCCGGCACCGAGATCCTCACCCCCACCGGCCCGCGCCCGATCGAGCGGCTGCGGGTCGGCGATCTCGTCACCACCCAGGGCCACGGCGCGCAGGTGCTGCGCTGGATCGGCAAGCGCCGGCTCTCGGCTCAGGTGCTGCGCGCCGCCCCCGAGCTGCGCCCGATCGTGATCGCGCCGGGCGCGCTCGGCCCGGGCCTGCCCGCGCGCGCGCTGCGCGTCTCGCCCCAGCACCGGATGCTGGTGCGCTCCGCCATCGCCGAGCGGATGAGCGGCACGCGCGAAGTGCTGGTCGCGGCCAAACAGCTCGTCGGCCTGCCGGGGATCACCGTCGATACCGATTGCACAGGCGTGGTCTATCTGCACCTGCTCTTCGACCGCCATGAGATCGTGACCGCGAACGGCGCGGCGAGCGAGTCGCTCTACACCGGCCAACAGGCGCTGCGCGCCTTCTCCCGCGCGCAGCGGCGCGAGCTCCTGACGCTGTTCCCCGAGCTTCTCGCCGCCCCGACCCCGCCCGAGCCCGCGCGGCTGATCCTCTCGGGCCGGCTCGGCCGCCGCCTCGCCCAGCGCCATCTGCAAAACGCCCGCGCCCTCGTCGAACCGGGCGCGAACGGCCTGCGCGCGCCGCCGCCGCGGGTGATCGGCGCGCCCCAAGGCTGAGCGCGACCGGCACCGCCCCCCCCCGGGGCGGCCAAAATCGTGGCCGATCCCCCTCACCTTCGCGCAAACCCCGCCAAAACCCGCCGCTTTCGGCGGGTTTTGCTTGCTTTGCGGCCATTCTGTGGCAGCTTGGTTAACAGAAATTTACCACGATCCGCCGCCAAGACGGACGACCGAGCAGACCCACCCGATCCCGCCGCCCCCGCCCCCCCCCGGGCGCGGTCGCGCGCGATCCCCAAGGCAGGCCATGGCGACCTATACCGACCCGATCTATCTCACCGGCGACATGCTGGCGAAGCTCTCCGGGCAGCCCACGAATCTGGGCAACCCGGGCGACGCGAATTTCGGGATCGTGCTGCCCAATGCCCAGGCGCTCTCGGGCTCCGACACGCTCTATCGCCTCGTCTGGACCGGCAACAAGAACGCCTCCGCGACCGAATTCTCGAACGGCCAGTTCTGGAAACTCGAGGTCTATACCCCCGGCATCGACAAGGACGGCGACCCGACGACCGGCAACAGCGGCTGGAGCGCCTCGCCCGGTTTTGGCAACCTCACCCCGAAGAACGACCTCGTCGCGGGCCTCGGCGCGGGCGATGATTACATCGTCTTCGAAGGGCACGGCCAGTTTCTGCTGCTCGATCTCTCCGGCAATCTGCCGACCCAGCCGACCACGCTGACCTATTACGCCACCGACGAGCAGGGCGATACGACGGTCGGCGACAATGACGGCCAGCTCGATTTCTCCGACGCCTATACCGCGCTCGACCCGATCTGCTTTTGCGCGGGCACCTTGATCGAAACCGCAACCGGCCCGCGCGCGATCGAGACGCTGCGCCCGGGCGACCGGGTGCGCACACTCGATCACGGGCTGCAACCGCTGCGCTGGATCGGCCGGCGCGATCTCGACGCGACCGCGCTCGCCGCCGCGCCCCATCTCGCGCCGGTCAGGATCCGCGCCGAGGCACTCGGCCGCGGCCTGCCACGCCACGATCTCCTCGTCTCGCCCCAACATCGGATCTTGCTGCGCTCCGCCATCGCCGAGCGGATGAGCGGCGCGCGCGAGGTGCTGATCGGCGCCAAACATCTCGTCGGCTATCCGGGCATCACCCAGATGCCGCCCGGCGCGGGGCCGGTGAGCTACCTGCACCTGCTCTTCGACCGCCATGAGGTGGTCTTCGCCAATGGCGCCGAGGCGGAATCGCTCTACACTGGCGCGCAGGCGCTGCGCAGCCTGACCCGCGCCGCGCGCGCCGAGATCTTCGAGCTCTTCCCCGAACTGCGCCGCCCCGAGGCCGCCCCCGAAACCGCCCGCCCGCTGGCCAATGGCCGGATTGGCCGGAAGCTCAGCCTGCGCCACGCCAAGAACCACAAACCCCTGGTGATGGCAGGCTGACCGCCGCCCCCGCCCGGCCGCGCGCCCCGGCCCGAGCGCGCTTGCGTATTTGGACCAAGAAGAAACCAGGGGCGGCACTCCCCCCTTCTTCTTGGAAAAAATACGCAAATTCCGACCCTTCAGCGGGCGCGCCGCCAGACCCTCAGAGCACGCCCAGCGCCGCGAGCCGCGCCAGCGCCGCCTCGGTGATCTCCTCGACCGGGCGCGCGCCGGAAAGTTCGAGGATCGGCTCATCGCGCCCCGCAAGCCAGGCCCGGTGGCGGGTGAGCGAGCGGCCGCCGAAATAGGGCTCGTCATAAGAAGCCGCCCATTTCAGGAATTCCGCGTGATTGTGATAGAGATCGCCGCCGGGCTTCACCCGCGCGCCGAACTTTCCCGCCTCGCGCTTGCGGATCCGCGCAAGGCGCACCGGCGTCGGCGTGAGCACGAGGATGATCAGAGCGGCCCCCGCGATCGCGGGCTCGCCCCAGCCATCGGCCGCCCCCGAGAGCACCCAGCCGCCGGTTTCGCCCGCCGCCGCGCCCGCCGCCTCCTGCCCCGCCTGCGCGGCCGCGATCAGCGCCAGCCGCTCGGCCACCGGGCGCTTGGCGGTATAGGGCACCTCGCTCGGCGCCCAGAAGAAATCATCGGTATCGAGATGGGGCACGCTCAACCTTTCGGCGAGTGCGCGCCCGAGAGAGGAAGTTCCAGATCCTGCGGCGCCGGTGATATAGACCCGCGCCGCCATGGATCAATCCTCCGCCTGCGCATCGGCGCGGGATTTGCCCTCGACGCCCATCGCCAATGTCGCCGCCATGAACCCGTCGAGATCGCCGTCGAGCACGCCTTGCGTATCGGAGGTCTCGTAGCCGGTGCGCAGATCCTTCACCATCTGATAGGGCTGGAGCACATAGGAGCGGATCTGGTTGCCCCAGCCGGCATCGCCCTTGGCCTCATGGGCCGCGTTGATCGCCGCGTTGCGCTTCTCGAGCTCGAGCTGATAGAGCCGCGAGCGCAGCGCATTCATCGCGATCTCGCGGTTCTGGTGCTGCGATTTCATCGAGCTCGTCACCACGATATTGGTCGGCAAGTGGGTGATCCGCACCGCCGAGTCGGTGGTGTTGACGTGCTGGCCGCCCGCGCCCGAGGAGCGATAGGTATCGATGCGGATATCGCTGGCGGGGATGTCGATCTCGATATTGTCGTCGACGACCGGATAGACCCAGACCGAGCTGAACGAGGTATGCCGCCGCGCCGCCGAGTCATAGGGCGAGATCCGCACGAGCCGGTGCACGCCCGATTCCGATTTCAGCCAGCCATAGGCATTGGGCCCCGAGATCTTGTAGGCGGCGGATTTGATCCCCGCCTCGTCGCCCGCCGATTCCGACTGCAGCTCGACCTTGTAGCCCTTTTTCTCCGCCCAGCGCACATACATCCGCGCCAGAATCGAGGCCCAATCGCAGCTCTCCGTGCCGCCCGCGCCGGCGTTGATCTCGAGGAAGGTGTCGTTGCCATCGGCCTCGCCATCGAGCAGCGCCTCAAGCTCCTTCGCGGCGGCGAATTCGCGGGTCTCCTTGAGCGATTTCTCGGCCTCGGCGACGATCTCCGGGTCGCCCTCGGCCTCGCCGAGCTCGATCAGCTCGACATTGTCGGTCAGCTCGCGCTCGATCTTGCGATAGGTCTCGACCTTGTCCATCAGCATCTGCCGCTCGCGCATCAGCTTTTGCGCGCGCGCCGGGTCGGACCACAGATCGCCGTCCTCGATCATGGCGTTGAATTCCTCCAGCCGGTGCGGGGCGGTTTCCCAATCCATCCGCTGGGCCAGAAGTTTCAGCGATTTCTTGATCGCTTCCACGGTATTGAGCGTCTCGGCGCGCATCTCGCTGCAGTCCTCTTTTTATCTTGGTCGCGGTGATACAGCCTCCCCCGCGCGCGGGCAAGCCTTGCCCGCGCCCGCGCGCCCTCAGTAAAGCCCGCCCGAGCTCACCGTGCCGAAATCGGCCTTCTTCGGGATCACCTTGGTCTTGCCCGTCGAGGTGGTGACCGTCGCATCGCCCTCGTCGGTCTCGCCCTGCGCAAAGAGCGGCAGATCGGCGCCCATCGCAAAGCCGCCATCGACCACGAGGCCGAGCCCCGCCATCTGCTCCTGACCGTCGCGCAGATATTCCGCCTGCACGAAATCGCCCGTCGCATCGTCGGAGAGCCGCTCGCCGGTGAAGCGGTTGAACTTCACCCAATGCCCCCCCGGCGGCACCTTGAACTTCGAGCCGCCATATTCCTTCACCGCCTCTTTCATGAAAGCGTTGAAAACCGGCACACAGAGCGTGCCGCCATAGGCGCCGGGCCCGAGCGAGCGCGGCTGGTCAAAGCCCATGTAACAGCTCGCCACGATATTCGAGGTAAAGCCCGTGAACCACACGTCTTTCGCGTCATTCGTGGTGCCGGTCTTGCCCGCGACGGGCACCGGCAGGTTGACCCCGGAACCCGAGCCGCGTTTCACCACACCCTCCATCAGCGAGATCATCTGATAGGCGGTGATCGGGTCGATCACCCGCTCGCGGTCGGTGCGCACCCGCGGCCCGAGGCCGGCCGGCAGAACCTCGTCGGCGCAATCCTCGCACACGCTCTGGTCATGGCGGTAGATGGTGCGGCCCCAGCGGTCCTGCACCCGGTCCACAAGCGTCGGCTCCACCCGCTCGCCGCCATTGGCGAACATCGCATAGGCGCTCACGATCTGATACATCGTGGTCTCCTGCGAGCCCAAGGCATTGGCGAGAAACGGTTTCATCGGGTTGTAGACGCCGAACTTCTCGGCATATTGCGCCACCGTCTCCATGCCGATCTCTTGCGCGATCCGCACCGTCATCAGGTTGCGCGATTGTTCGAGCCCGGTGCGCATCGGCGTCGGGCCGTAATATTTGTTCGAGGCGTTCTTCGGGCGCCACAGGCCCTGCGGCGTGTTCACCTCGATCGGCGCGTCGACGACGACGGTCTCGGGCGCGAAGCCCGAATCGAGCGCGGCGGCGTAAACGAAGGGCTTGAAGTTCGAGCCCGGCTGGCGCTGCGCCTGAGTGGTGCGGTTGAAGACCGAGGCCTGATAGGAGAAGCCGCCCTGCATCGCGATCACGCGACCGGTGTTGACATCCATCGCCATGAAGGCGCCCTCGACGACCGGCACCTGACGCAGCGACCAGCGCTTGAAATCGGCCCCGTCGCCGCCGAGCGCGCGCACCAGAACCACATCGCCCACCGAAACGAGATCGCCCGCCTTGCGCGCCCTCGGCCCGAGCTTGCCACCCTCGAGCCGCTTGCGCGCCCAGGTGACATCCTCGGCCGGGATCCAATGCCCGTCCTCATCCTCGGCGATACCCTCGATGCCGATCCGCGCGGCGCTGTCGCCCAGCTCGAGCACCACCGCCGGGTGCCAGCCCTCGATATCGCGCGGCGCCTTGTCGGTGGGCACCTCGGCCAGCGCGGCGCGCCAGTCGGCCTCGGTGCCGAGCCTGTCGGCCCCGATCACCGCGCCGGTGCCGCGCCAGACGCCCTGCCCGCGGTCATATTTCTCGAGCGCCTCCTGCAGCGCCTTGGCGGCGGCCGATTGCATGTCGGGGTTGACGGTCGCCCTGATCGTCAGACCGCCGCCGAAGAACTCATCATGGCCGAAGGTCTTGGAAAGCTGGCGGCGGATCTCGTCGGTGAAATAATCGCGCGGCGGCAGCTGGTCGCGGAACGGCGCATAATCGCCGCGCTGCACGGTCTTGAGCTCGCTCGCCTGCGCGGCCTCCATCGTCGGCTGGTCGATATAGCCGTCCTCATACATCCGCCGCAGCACATAATTGCGCCGCAGCCGCGCCTCTTCATAATTGCGCACCGGGTGCAGCTGCGCGGGCTTTTTCGGCAGCGCGGCGAGATAGGCGGCCTCGGCCACATCGAGCTGCGCCAGCGTCTTGTTGAAATAGGTCTGCGCAGCCGCGGCCACGCCGTAGGAGTTCTGCCCGAGGAAGATCTCGTTGAGATAGAGCTCGAGAATGCGGTCCTTCGAGAGCGCCTCCTCGACCCGGCTCGCCAGGATCAACTCCTTGATCTTGCGCTCGACCGAACGGTCGGAGGAGAGCAGGAAGTTCTTCATCACCTGCTGGGTGATCGTCGAGGCGCCGCGCATCTCCTTGCCGCCCGAACGCACCGCATCGACCATCGCCGCGATCATGCCGCGCGCGTCATAGCCCTTGTGCACCCAGAAATTCTTGTCCTCGGCCGAGACGAAGGCGTTCTTCACGAGGTCGGGCATGTCGTTGATCGGCACGAAGATCCGCCGCTCCTCGGCGAATTCGTCGATCAAACGGCCCTCGCCGCTGTAGATCCGCGAGATCGTCTTGGGGGTATATTGCGCGAGCTGCTCATGGCTCGGCAAATTGCGCGAATACATCCAGAAAATCGCACCAATCGTCAGCGCCGCGAAGAACAACGCGGTGACGATCCACGAGAACAGACCACCGATCGAGGACAGAAGAAAACGGATCAAAGACTTACCCCCGGAGGGCACCCGCCCCCATGTCGCGCCCCCTATATCGCGCGCGCGGGCCCGGGTCAAAACAACTTGGTGTCAAAACGGCGCCCCTTCGCTCATCTGAAGCGGCGCAGGGGGCGCTGCCCCCTCTGGCCTGCGGCCATTCACCCCCGGGATATTTGAAGCAAGATGAAAGGGGGGATTTCATCTTGCCATAAATATCCCGGGGGGAGGCGGAGCCGGGGGGCAGCGCCCCCCTCCCCGCCGGGCTCAGCCGCGCTGGCCGTCGACGATCTCCTGCATCGTCGCAAGCGGCGCATAGCCGCGCATCAGCTCCTCGCCGATGATAAAGGCCGGCGTGCCCGAGATCCGCATCCGCTCGGCGAGCTGGTGGTTGGCGCGCAAGACCGCGGTGACCTCTTCCTCGTTCATCCGCTGCATGATCGCCTTGGCGTCGAGCTTGTTCTCCTCGGCGAGCCGGGTGAGGCTTTCGAGCGTGATCGCGCCGCGGAAACCGATCAGCGCGTCGTGGATGGTCTTGTAGGCCGCATCCCCCGCGATCTGCTTCACCGCCACCGCAAAGCGCGCCGAGAGCTCGCTTTCCTGGCCGAGGATCGGGAATTCCTTGACCACGAAGCGGATGTTGCCGTCCTGTTTGAGGAGCTCCTCCACCTCCGAATAGGCCTTGCGGCAATAGGTGCAGCGGTAATCCATGAACTCGACCACGGTGACATCGCCCTCGGGGTTGCCGCCGACCCAATCGGCCGGCGCCTCGAAGATGTCCTTGGCATTGGTCGCCACCAGAACCTTGTCGTTTTGCGCCTCGGCGGCCTGCTGGCGCTCTTCGAGGACATTGATCGCCTCGACCAGAACCTGCGGATTTTCCATCAGATAGGCCTTCACCGCCTCGCCAAAGGCCGCCTTTTCGGCATCGGTCATGGCGGAGAGGTCGAGCGCGCCGGCGGGGGCGGCGAGCGCGGTCGAGAGGGCGAGAGCGGCGAAAGTCGTGCGGATCATGGCGGTTCCTGGATCGGTGGGGCCCCGGGGGGCGGTTGGGCGGCACAGTGGCGGCTCGGGGCGGGCGGCGCAAGGGGGGCGCGGCACCGGGTCGCGCGTCTTGACCGCGCCCGGCCGCCGGCCTATCGCGAAGCCTCCCAAGCATGGAGCCGAAAGATGCGTTTCTCAAGCCGTGGTCAGGTCGATCCCTTTATCGTGATGGATGTGATGGAGGCCGCGCGCGCCGCCGAAGCTGCGGGGCGACACATCATCCATATGGAGGTGGGCCAGCCCTCGACGCCCGCCCCCGCGGTCGCGCGCGCGGCGCTGGCCGCGGCGCTCGAGCGCGAGGCGCTTGGCTATACGGTGGCGCTCGGCCTGCCTGAGCTGCGCGCGGGCATCGCGGCGCTTTACAAGCGCTGGTATGGCGTCGAGCTCGACCCCGCGCGGGTGGTGGTCACGGCGGGCTCCTCGGGGGCGTTCCTGCTCGCTTTCTCGGCGCTTTTCGATGCCGGTGATCGCGTCGCGCTCGGCGAGCCGGGCTATCCGAGCTATCGCCAGATCCTGCGCGCGATGTCGGTCGAGCCGGTCGGCATCCCCACCCGCGCCGAAAACCGTTACCAGCCGGTGCCCGCCGAGATCCCCGAAGGCGTCGCGGGGCTGATCGTGGCCTCGCCCGGCAACCCCTCGGGCACGATGCTCGGCGCGCCCGAGCTCGGCGCGCTGATCGAGGCCGCGCGCGCGCGCGACATCGCCTTCATTTCCGACGAGATCTATCACGGGCTCCATTACGAGGCCCGCGCGGTCACCGCGCTCGAGCTCTCCGACGAGGTCTTCGTGATCAACTCCTTCTCGAAATATTTCTCGATGACCGGCTGGCGGGTGGGCTGGATGGTGGTGCCCGAAAGCCATATCCGCACCGTCGAGCGGCTGGCGCAGAACATGTTCATCTGCCCGCCCCACGCCAGCCAGATCGCCGCACTTGCGGCACTCGAGGGGATCGACGAGCTCGAGGCCAACCGCGCCGTCTATGCCGAAAACCGCCGCCTCATGCTCGAGGGCCTGCCGCGCGCGGGCTTCACGAAAATCGCCCCCCCCGATGGCGCCTTCTACATCTACGCCGATGTCTCGGACCTGACCGAGGACAGCCGCGCGCTCGCCGCCGAGATCCTCGAGAAAGCCGGCGTCGCGGTCACCCCGGGGCTCGATTTCGACCCCCATCGCGGCGGCCGGACGCTGCGCTTTTCATACGCGCGCGCGAGCGCCGATATCGCCGAGGGGCTGGCGCGGCTGACCGCCTTCATGGCCTCTCGCTGAGACGCGCGCCCCGCGCTATAGTGGCGCAAACGGGGTCAACCGGACAGGCAGATGAAACGGATTTTCGCGGCACTCGCGCTGGGGTTCCTGGCGTTTTTCGGGGCTCTGACGGGCGCGCGCGCCGAAGAGCTCGCAGCGCTGGCGCGGCTCGAGCCCGCGCGCTCGGCGATCGTGGCGCAAGGCGCCGCGACCGAGATCACGCTCGGGCTGAGCCAGCCGGTGCCGTTTCGCGCCTATCTGCTCGACAGCCCGCGCCGCCTCGTGGTGGATTTCCGCGAGGTCGATTTCTCCGCGACCCGCGCGGAGGCGCTCGCCCCCGCCGGCGCGGTCGCGACCCTGCGCTGGGGCCGGTTCCGGCCCGGCTGGTCGCGGCTCGTGGCCGAGCTCAACACCCCCGTCGAGATCGCCGAAGCGGTGGAGCTGACTGAGCCCGGCGCCGCGCAGGTGCGCCTGCGGCTCCTGCCGGTGGCCGAGGAGGAGTTCGCCACCCGTGTCGGCGCGCCCTCCTCCGCGCTCTGGGATCTGCCGCAACCCGCCGCGACCGAGCCCCCCCACCGCCGCCAGGACGGCACCCGCCCGCTGCGCGTGGTGCTCGACCCGGGCCACGGCGGCATCGACCCGGGCGCCGAATCCGGCGCGCAATCGGAGGCGGTTCTGGTGCTGACCTTCGCGCGCGCGCTCAAAGAGGCGCTGACGCGGGCGGGCGTCGAGGTGGTGATGACGCGCGAGGAGGATGTCTTCGTGCCGCTCGAAACCCGGATCACGGTGGCGCGCGCAACCGGGGCGGATCTGCTGCTGTCGCTGCATGCCGATGCGCTGCCCGAGGGCGAGGCGACCGGCGCCACCGTCTATCACCTCGCCGAAACCGCCGAGACCGCCGCGACGCAAAAACTCACCGAGCGCCATGACCGCGACGATCTGCTCTCCGGGGTGGATCTCGCCGGCCATGACGATGCGGTGGCGATGGTGCTGATGGATCTGGCGCGCACCGAGACCCAGCCGCGCAGCCTGCGCCTTGCGCAAACCCTTGCCGGCGCGATCAAATCCGAAGGGCTCAAGATGCACAAACATGCCGTGCAGGGGGCGAATTTCTCGGTGCTGAAATCGCCCGACATCCCCTCGGCGCTGCTCGAACTGGGCTTTCTCTCCTCCGAGGCCGACCGCCAGCGCCTGCTCGATGACGCATGGCGGGCCCGCATGGCGCAGGCCGCGGCGCAAGGCGTGATGACCTGGGCGCAAGCCGATGCCGCCGAGGCGCGCCTCTTGCGCCAGTAACCCCGGGCCGAGCGGCGAAGGGGGCTCTGCCCCCTCTGCCTGCGGCATTCACCCCCGGGATATTTTCACATCGTTGAAGGGGAAAAGCCCCTCCTTCAATGATGTCCAAATATCCTCGGGGGTCCGGGGGCAGACAGCCCCCGGCGCAAGTCACTTGGCGATCCGGTCGAGGATCCGCGCCCAGGAGCGGATGCCCTTGTGGAAGCTCTTCACGTCGTATTTCTCGTTCGGGCTGTGGATCGCGTCATCGTCATTGGCGTAGCCGATCAGCATCGCATCCATCCCGAGGATCGACTTGAAGTAATAGGCGATCGGGATCGAGCCGCCCATGCCGACGATCACCGCCTCGCGGTTCCATTCCTCCGAGAGCGCCTGCCGCGCGGCCTCGAATTCGGGGCGCGAGGTATCCATCACCGCCGCGGGGGCGCCGTCGAGATCGCTGTCCCAGGTGATGCGCGCATCGGTGGGCAGCCGCGCCTCGACATGGGCGCGCAGCTTGCGCCGCACATCGCCCGGCTCCATCGCGCCGACGAGCCGACAGGTGATCTTGCAATGCGCCTCGGCCGGGATCACGGTTTTCGACCCCGCGCCCTGATAGCCGCCCCAGAGCCCGTTGATCTCGAGCGTGGGCCGCGCCCATTGCTGCTCGAGCGCGGAATAGCCCGCCTCGCCATGCGCGACCGTCATCCCGGCATGGCCGAGATAGGCCGCCTCGTCGAAGCCGCAGGCCTCCCACTGGCGCTTGAGCTCGGCCGGCACCTCGGCGACGCCCTCGTAAAAGCCCTCGACCGCGACCCGGCCCGCCTCATCATGGAAGCTCGCGATCAGCTTCGAGATTTCGCGCAAGGGGTTCAGCGCCGGGCCGCCGTAATGGCCCGAATGCAGGTCGATCCGCGGCCCGTGGAGGGTGAATTCCTCCTTCAGCATGCCGCGCAGCTGCCCCGCGATCGAGGGCACGCCGGGCGAGACCATCGAGGTATCGCAGATCAGCGCGAGGTCACAGGCGAGCTCGTCGCGGTTGGCCTCGAGGAACGGAATGAGCGAGGGCGAACCCGATTCCTCCTCCCCCTCGAAGAAGATCGTCAGGTTGCCGGGCAGCGTGCCGGTCACATCCTTGTAAGCGCGGCAGGCCTCGAGGAAGGTCATCAGCTGGCCCTTGTCATCGGAGGAGCCGCGCCCGCGGATCACCGGGCCGTTCGGGCCCTCCTCGATCGCGGGCTCAAACGGCGGCCGATCCCACAGCGTGAGCGGATCGACCGGCTGCACATCATAATGGCCGTAAAAGAGCAGATGCGGCCCCGGCCCTTCATGGCGCGCCACCACCATCGGGTGCCCCGGCACCCTCCGTTTCTCGGCCTTGAAACCGAGCGAATTCAACTCGGTAACGAGCCAGTCGGCGGCGCTCTCGCACTCTGCCTTATAGGCCGGATCGGTGGAGATCGACGGGATGCGCAGGAGCGTCATCAGCCGCTCCATCGCTTCGGGCAAGCTCTCGTCGATCCGGGTCAAAACGCTTTCGAGGGTCATGGTCTTCTCCTTGTCTTGGCCAGACCCTAGCACCCCGCGCGCCACTGTCCAGCGCAGCCCTGCCCTGCATTTCGAGACAGATCCGCCGCCCCGATTTCAATCCGCGACATTTTTGCGCTCCCTTTTTATGAGTTTGACCTTTATCAATGCCCGACGCGAACCGGGCCGGTATGGCTCACCCCAGCGAACTTTGGCGAGGGAAACGACATGGACTACAATCACGCACTCGATACCGCGATCCAACGGCTGCACGACGAAGGCCGCTATCGCGTTTTCATCGATATCGAGCGTGAGAAGGGCGCCTATCCGAAAGCGGAATGGACCCGTCCCGACGGCAGCCGCAAGGAGATCACCATCTGGTGCGGCAACGATTACCTCGGCATGGGCCAGCACCCCGCCGTCCTCGCCGCCATGCATGAGGCGCTCGACGCCACCGGCGCGGGCTCGGGCGGCACGCGCAACATCTCGGGCACCACGGTTTATCACAAGCGCCTCGAGGCGGAGCTGGCCGATCTGCATGGCAAGGAAGCCGCGCTCGTCTTCTCCTCGGCCTATATCGCCAATGACGCGACGCTCTCGACGCTGCACAAGCTGTTCCCCGGGCTGATCATCTATTCCGACGAGCTCAACCACGCCTCGATGATCGAGGGCATCAAGCGCAACGGCGGCGCCAAGCGCATCTTCCGCCACAATGACACCGCCCATCTGCGCGAACTCTTGGCCGCCGATGACCCGCAGGCGCCGAAGCTGATCGCCTTTGAATCGGTCTATTCGATGGATGGCGATTTCGGCCCGATCTCGGCGATCTGCGATCTGGCGCAGGAATTCAACGCGCTGACCTATCTCGACGAGGTCCATGCGGTGGGCATGTATGGCCCGCGCGGCGCCGGGCTTGCCGAGAAGCTCGGCGAAATGGGCCGCATCGACATCTTCAACGGCACGCTCGGCAAGGCGTTTGGCGTTTTCGGCGGCTATATCGCGGCCTCGGAAAAGATGGTCGACGCGATCCGCTCCTATGCGCCGGGCTTCATCTTCACCACCTCGCTGCCGCCGGTGGTGGCCGCCGGTGCCGCCGCCTCGATCGCGTTTCTCAAGACCGCCGAGGGGCAGAAGCTGCGCGATGCGCAACAGCTCCACGCCAAGGTGCTGAAAATGCGCCTCAAGGCGCTCGGCATGCCGATCATCGACCACGGCTCGCATATCGTGCCGGTGGTGATCGGCGACCCGGTGCATACCAAGGCGCTCTCCGACATGCTGCTCGAGGAATTCGGCGTCTACGTCCAGCCGATCAACTTCCCGACCGTGCCGCGCGGCACCGAGCGGCTGCGCTTCACGCCCTCGCCGGTGCACGATCTGGGGCAGATCGACCACCTCGTGCATGCGATGGATGCGCTCTGGTCGCGCTGTGCGCTGAATCGCGCCGAAGCCTCGGCCTGAGCCGCGTTCTGCGGGTGCACGGCTCTCTGGCTTGTGATAAACAGCGGCTAAGGATCACGGGCTTGGGGGCCCGAATCGTCCACCATTAGCGTTTGAGGCAGGGACAGGCACATGATCGGGCGGAGGAGCAAACCTTCGACGCAGGTTGAGGACAAGCCGAAAGGCTTCGACGATTTCGAGCTCAAGCTCGGCGACCTGATGCGCGGCGAGCGTGCAACGCTCGCGAAATCCCTTCTGGATGTGCAGCGCGAGCTGCGCATCAAGGCCGCCTATATCGCCGCGATCGAAAGCGGCGATGTCGCGGCCTTCGAGACCCCCTCCTTCATCGCGGGCTATGTGCGCTCCTACGCGCGCTATCTCGGCATGGACCCGGATTGGGCCTTCGCGCGGTTCTGCGCCGAATCGGGCTTCCAGCCGACCCATGGCATGGCGCCCGCCGCCTCGGGCCCGAAACCGCAGCGCCGCCCCGCCGAAGTGGCCGAGGCGCTGGCCAATCCGAACGCCTCCTTCATCCCGCGCGGCCAGGCCTTCTGGACGAAGATCGAACCGCGCGCGGTAGGCTCGGTGCTGGTGCTGGCGCTGCTCGCGGGCGGCATCGGCTACGGCGGCTGGTCGGTCCTGCAAGAGGTCCAGCGCGTGCAGCTCGCCCCCGTCGATCAGGCGCCGGGCGTGGTGGCCGAGCTCGACCCGCTCGCCGCGGCGCAGCCCGCCGAGACCGAGACCGAGACCGCCTCGGCCGAGGACAGCCTGCCCGAGCTCCCCTCCGCCGAAGCGCTCGACCGGATCTATCGCCCGGCCGCGCTCGACACCCCGGTTCTGATCGCCCGCGATGGCCCGATCGCCGCGATCGACCCGGCGCAGGCGGGGCTCCTCGTCGGCACCGGCGCCGCGGCCCCCGCCGCGCCCGCCGGCAACTCGATCGAGATGGCGCTCGCCGAAGCCGGCGAAAGCGCCCTGCCCTCCGGCCCCGCGGTCGTGCGCACGCTCGGCGCCGAGGCGCCCGAGGTCGAAGTGCTCGCCGTCCGGCCCTCCTGGGTGCGGATCTCGGCAGCCGACGGCACGGTGATCTTCGAGAAGGTCATGGATGCGGGCGAACGCTTCGCGCTGCCCAAACTCGCCGAAGCGCCGCAGATGCGCACCGGCGAATCCGGCGCGATCTATTTCGCGGTGAATGGCGTCGCGCATGGCCCGGTCGGCGCGCGCGGCGAGGTCACCAAGGGCATCGTGCTCTCCGCCGAGGCGCTCAGCGCGAAATATGCCGCCGCCGACATGGCCTCGGACAGCGATCTGGCCAAGATGGTCGCGGTTGCCGACAGCGGCGCCCCGGTGCCGGTCGAATAACCTTCCGCGCGCCGCGCTCTGCCAGCCGTTGCCCTCGGGCGACGGCTGTCCTATGTCTGGGGCGGCTCAGTGTCGGAGGCTCCATATGTCGCTCAACCCCGTTCGCCCGTGGCGCAATATCTACCGCCGCACCTCGCGTCAGATCATGGTCGGGCGCGTGCCCGTGGGCGGCGATGCGCCGATCTCGGTGCAGACGATGACCAACACCGACACCTCCGACGTCAAGGCGACGCTCGATCAGGTGCTGCGCGCGGCCGATGTCGGCGCCGATATCGTGCGCGTGTCGACCCCCGATGAGGCCTCGACCCGCGCGCTGAAGGAGATCTGCCGCGAGAGCCCGGTGCCGATCGTGGCCGATATCCATTTCCACTACAAACGCGCGATCGAGGCGGCCGAGGCGGGCGCGGCCTGCCTGCGCATCAACCCCGGCAATATCGGCGATGCGACCCGCGTGCGCGAGGTGATCCGCGCCGCCAAGGACCACGGCTGCTCGATCCGCATCGGCGTGAACGCGGGCTCGCTCGAGAAACATCTGCTCGAGAAATATGGCGAGCCCTGCCCCGAGGCGATGGTCGAAAGCGGGCTCGACCATATCAAGATCCTGCAAGACAACGATTTTCATGAGTTCAAGATCTCGGTGAAGGCCTCCGACGTGTTCCTCGCCGCGGCCGCCTATCAGGCGCTGGCCGAGGCCACCGACGCGCCGATCCACCTCGGCATCACCGAGGCTGGCGGGCTGATGTCGGGCACGGTGAAATCCGCGATCGGGCTGGGCAACCTGTTGTGGATGGGGATCGGCGACACGATCCGCGTGAGCCTCTCGGCCGATCCGGTCGAGGAGGTCAAGGTCGGCTACGAGATCCTGAAATCGCTCGGCCTGCGCACGCGCGGCGTGCAGATCATCTCCTGCCCCTCCTGCGCGCGGCAGGGCTTTGACGTGATCAAGACCGTCGAGGCGCTGGAAAAACGCCTCGAGCATATCAAGACGCCGATGAGCCTGTCGATCATCGGCTGCGTGGTGAACGGCCCGGGCGAGGCGCTGATGACCGATATCGGCTTCACCGGCGGCGGTGCGGGGTCGGGCATGGTCTATCTGGCCGGCAAACAGGACCACAAACTCTCCAATGACAAGATGATCGACCATATCGTCGAGCTCGTCGAGAAACGCGCCGCCGCCATCGAGGCCGAGGAAAGCGCCAAGGGCTGAGCGCGCGGGTTCCCGCCGAGACCCTGAAAACATCGTGACCGCCCGGGCCGGAACCTCTCCGCCCGGGCGGTGTTCTTTCCCCATAGGGCGCGGCGCCCGAACGGCCCGCGCGAAAGTGAGGAGAAAGACCATGACCCTTCGGAACACCCTGCTGCCGCTGACCTTGGCCGGCGTGATGATCGCGGGCTCGGCCTCGGCCTTCGAGGCGGTGACCACCGAGCCCTCGAACCTGCGCGCGGGCCCGAGCGCCGAGACCGCCGTGCTGACCGGGCTGAACGCCCAGACCGCGCTCGAGGTGAACGGCTGTCTCGATACCCGCGACTGGTGCGAGGTGAAGACCGGCGGCCAGATGGGCTGGCTGCGCGGCACCGAGATCGCGGTGAAATCGGGCGATGCGATCATCCCCCTCTCCGATGGGCCGAAGGATCTGACCGTGAAAACCGTGACTTACGTCGACAAGGCCGAGCATGAAGAGCATGAGGGCGCAACCGCCGCCGGCATGACCGCCGGCGCCGCCGTGGCCGCCACCGCGGTCGGCGGCCCGGCGGCGATGATCGCCGGCGCGATCATCGGCGGCTCGCTCGGCGCGGCGGCGAGCGTGCCCGACGAACAGGTCGTGACCTATGTCGAGGCGCATCCGGTCGACCCGATCTATCTCGAGGGCGAAGTGACCGCCGGCGCGATCCTGCCCGAGACCGTGACCCTCGTCCCGGTGCCCGACACCACCTACGCCTATCTCAACGTCAACGACCGGCCGGTGCTCGTCGAGCCGGAGACGCGCCAGATCCTCTATGTGGTGAACTGAGCCTTGGGGAGGCCGGACCTCGCGCCCGGCCTTCCTCCCCTTCGGCGGGCTGATCGGGGGCTCTGCCCCCGGAGGCGTTGCCTCTCCCCCCGGGATATTTCGACATCGTTGAAAGCAGTCTCTCCTGCGTTTCAATGATGTGCAAATATCCCGGGGGTGAATGGCCGCAGGCCAGAGGGGGCAGCGCCCCCTTCGCCCCCGGCGTCAGCTTCAGCCGATCGCCATGTCGTCGCGGTGGATCAGCGCCGCGCGGCCAGGATAGCCGAGGATCTCGCCGATCTCGCGCGAATGGTGGCCGGCAATCGCGCGCGCCTCTTCCGAGGTGTAGCGCACGAGCCCCTTGGCCAGCACCGCGCGGTCGGGCCCGGCGATCGCCACCGGCTCGCCGCGGCCAAAACGGCCCACCACCTTCGTCACCCCCGCCGGCAGCAGCGATTTGCCCGAAGCCAGAGCCTCGACCGCGCCGGCATCGACGAAGATCTCGCCGCGCGGTTTCATCGCCGCGATCCAGCGTTTGCGCGCGGCCTGCGGGTCGCCCTCGGGCAGGAACCAGGTGGTGTTCGCCCCCTCGGCGAGCGCGGTCAGCGGGCGCGCGACCGAGCCCTCCATGATCGCCATCGCACAGCCCCCCGCGACCGCGGTTTTCGCGGCGAGGAGTTTCGTCTTCATACCCCCCTTCGAGAGGCCGGAGATCGGGTCGCCCGCCATCGCCTCGATCTCGGGGGTGATATGCTCGACCAGCTCAAAGCGCGTGGCGCTCGGGTCTTCCTTCGGGTTGGCGGTGTAGAACCCGTCGACATCGGAGAGCAGCACGAGCTGATCGGCGCCCACCGTCACCGCGATCTGCGCCGCCAGCCGGTCGTTATCGCCAAAGCGGATCTCGTCGGTCGCAACCGTGTCGTTCTCGTTCACGATCGGCACGACGCCGAGGCCCAGAAGCGTCTCCATCGTCGCGCGCGAGTTGAGATAGCGGCGGCGGTCGTCGGTATCTTCGAGGGTGACCAGCACCTGCGCGGTCTTCACGCCGTGGGGCGCGAGCACCTCTTCATAGGCGCGCGCGAGGCGGATCTGGCCCACCGCGGCGGCGGCCTGGCTTTGCTCGAGCGGCAGCGCGCCCGCGGGCAGGCCGAGCACTCGGCGCCCGAGCGCGATCGAGCCCGAGGAGACGATCACCACATCGGCGCCGCGCGCCCGCGCCTGCGCCACATCGAGCGCAAGCGCATGCAGCCACTCGGTCTTCAGCCCCTCGGCGCCGACCAGAAGCGCCGAGCCGATCTTGATCACCAGCCGCTGGGCGGCCCGCACATCAGGTTTCACGGATGCCACGCCCCGCCCTCATCGCCCGCTTCGGCGCGATCCTCCGAGATCTCGGCCCAGAGCGCGCGCAGCACCTCGTTGACGCCCTTTTTCGCCGCCCCCGACATCAGGAACACCGGCCCCTCGACCGCTTTCTCGAGCGCGCGTTTGCGGTTCGAGAGCGTCTTCGGGTCGAGCGCGTCGATCTTGTTGAGCACGGTCACGCGGGGCTTGTCGGCGAGCTCGGGCGAATAGGCCTCGAGCTCGGCGATGATCGTGCGGTAATCCTTGGTCAGCGTCGAGGAGGTGCCGTCGACGAGGTGCAGGAGCACCGAGCAGCGCTCGACATGGCCGAGGAACTGATCGCCAAGGCCGCGGCCCTCGGAGGCGCCCTCGATCAGGCCGGGGATATCGGCGATCACGAATTCGCGCCCGTCGATGCCGACGACGCCGAGGTTCGGGACCAGCGTGGTGAAGGGGTAATCGGCGATCTTCGGGCGCGCGTTCGAGACGGCGGCGAGGAAGGTCGATTTGCCGGCATTGGGCAGGCCCAGAAGCCCCGCATCGGCGATCAGCTTGAGGCGCAGCCAGAGCGTGCGCTCGACGCCCTCCTGGCCGGGGTTGGCGCGTTGCGGGGCGCGGTTGGTCGAGCTCTTGAAATGCAGGTTGCCCCAGCCGCCGTTGCCGCCCTTGGCGAGCAGGATCCGCTGGCCGACCTCGGTCAGATCGGCGATCACCGTCTCTTCATCCTCGTCGATGATCTCGGTGCCGACCGGCACGCGCAGCACGATATCGTCGCCGTCCTTGCCGGTGCGCTGCGAGCCCATGCCGTGCTGGCCGGATTGGGCGAAGAAATGCTGTTGGTAGCGGAAGTCGATCAGCGTGTTGAGCCCGTCGACGGCTTCGGCCCAGACCGAGCCGCCCTTGCCGCCGTCGCCGCCATCGGGGCCGCCGAATTCGATGAATTTCTCGCGCCGGAAGCTGACGCAGCCCGCGCCCCCGCCGCCGGAGCGGATATAGACTTTCGCAAGATCGAGAAATTTCATCGCATGAGCCCTTGTTGCAAGGCGTCCGTTTACGCCGCGCGGGGCGTTTGATCAAGGCCCGGCTTGGGGAGCGCAGGATGCGGGGGCGCTGCCCCCGCGCCCCCGGGATATTTTGGGCAAGATGAAGGGGGTTACATCTTGCGCAGATAGGTCCAGGTCGGGACGCGGGCGCCACGGGCGACGGACCAGCTCTCGGCATCGCCCAGATAGTCGAAGCCGCAATTGCTCAGCACTCGCGCGGAGCCCGGGTTATCCTGAAAGACCTCGGCAAAGAGGGTGCGGCTGTCATGGGGATTGGCGGCGACCAGTGCCGCGACCGCCTCGGAGGCGAAGCCCGTGTTCCAGAACCCCGGCGCGACCCAGAAGCCGACCTCGGATTGATCGGGTTCGATGCGGGTGAGCGAGACGACGCCGAGCACTTCGGCGAGCCCCTGGCCCGAGCCGTCGAGCGCCCAGACATCCTCGCGCCGATCCGCCCCTTGGGCGCGGGCGATATAGGCCTCGGTCGCGCCCGGCGGCAGCGGATGGGGGATCGCGCGGGTGCCTTCGGCGACCCGTTTATCCGCGGTATACAGGGAAATCAGCCCGGCATCCGAGCGGCGCAGCGGGCGCAGAACGAAGCGGCCGGCCTCGATCACGGGTTGCGCGGTAATGGTTTCCTGAAACATGGGCGCTCCTCCTCGAACGCGGTCATTCTGACCTTGGCCCTTAAATGGGGCGGGTTGATGACAATTTAACCCAACCCCGTTGAAATTTTATTGATGAACGGGCGCTTGCCCCCTGCCCGCTCCGATCCGGCCTCCCAACCGGACCCAAGCGGGGGCCCGGAAACGCGAAGGGGGACCGGCGTTTCGCCGATCCCCCCCAAATGCGTATCCGGGTAGCGCTCGGCTTACTCGGCCGCCTCCGCAACGGGGAGCACCGAGATGAAGGTGCGGCCCTTGAGGCCCTTGCGGAAGGTAACCTTGCCTTCGGTGACGGCGAAGATGGTGTGATCGCGGCCCATCATGACGCCTTCGCCCGGCCACCAGGTGGTGCCGCGCTGACGGACGATGATGTTGCCGGCGATGGCCGCCTGGCCGCCGTAGAGTTTGACGCCGAGGCGACGACCAGCGGAGTCGCGACCGTTACGGGACGAACCGCCTGCTTTCTTGTGTGCCATCTGTCAGTCTCCTCTTACTTCGCTTCATGCGCGGCGACGCGCGCAGCAGCGGTGCCGACGGCTTCCTTCACGCCCGAGGCAGCGGCGCCCGAGGCGAGAACCTCGGTCACGCGCACCAGCGTCAGTTTCTGACGGTGGCCACGGGTGCGCTGCGACGAATGTTTCCGGCGGCGCTTGTGATAGGTGATGACCTTGTCGGCCTTGATGTTGTCGATGACTTCCGCAACGACCGCGGCACCTTCGACGAGCGGGGCGCCAACGGTCAGGGTGTCACCGCCGACCATCAGAATTTCATTGAACTGGACTTTGTCGCCAGCTTCAGCGGCAATCAGCTCCACGCGGAGCACATCGCCCGCCTGAACCTTGTATTGCTTGCCGCCAGTCTTGAGGACCGCAAACATGGGCCATTCCTTCGTGTCAGCCGCGCCCTGTGGCACCTTGCGGTTTACCGGGTTGCCCCGCCTCGGACAGCGCGCCCCTGAGGGGCGGTGTGAAAACAAAACCCCCGCGAGAAGAGACTCCTCCCGCCGGGTCTGCGGCTTATCGGTGAACTGGCGCCCCCTGTCAAGCCCCGATCGCCCGCTGTTACAGGGCCGCCCCCCAGCGCGCCAGCGCCTCGGCCGCGGTGATCCGCGCGCGCGTCGAGCCCGGGCCGATCGCGCCCGGGGTGGCGGAAAACTTCGGCGCCGGCGCGGGCTGGGTCATGCCCTCATGCTCGAGATAGGCCCCGCGCGCGATGTTATGCGGATGCGCCGCGGCCTCGGAGAGGCTGAGCACCGGCGTCGCACAGGCATCCGAGCCCTCGAAGATCGCGGCCCAGTCGTCGCGGCTGCGCTCCAAAAACCGCGCCCCGATCGCGGCGCGCAGCGCGGGCCAGGCGGCGCGGTCGCCCCGGTCGGGCAGATCGCCCGGGGCAAAGCCCATCAACTCCTGAAAGAGGCGCCAGAATTTCTCCTCGATCGGGCCGATCGCCATATGGCCACCGCAGGCGCAGGGGTATATCCCGTAATAGGGCACGCCGCCGTCGAGCAGGTTGACCCCGCGCCGCTCGGCCCAGAGCCCGTTGCCCTTGAGCCCCCAGATCATCCCCAACAGCCCCGCCACCCCGTCGGTGATCGCGGCATCGACGACCTGCCCCTGCCCCGTCGCCCGCGCGCGCCAGAGCGCCGCCATCATCCCGAAGGCAAGCCACAGCGTGCCGCCGCCGAAATCGCCCACCAGATTGAGCGGGATCGTGGGCGTCTCGGGCGTGCCGATCGCATGGAGCGCGCCCGAGAGCGCGATGAAATTGATGTCATGGCCCGCGGTCTGCGCGAGCGGCCCGGTCTGGCCCCAGCCGGTCATCCGCCCGTAGACAAGCGCGGGGTGATCGGGGAAATCGGCGGGGCCGAGGCCGAGCCGCTCCATCACGCCCGGCCGCATCCCCTCGATCAGCCCGTCGGCGCGCGCAATCAGCGCCCGCGCCACCGCGAGATCAGCCGGCGCCTTCAGATCGAGCTCGAGCACATCGCGGCCGCGCTCGAGCGGGTCGTTCTCCATGCCGAGCACATTATGGGCCGCGCCCGCGGAATCGGGCCGCGCGATGCGGATCACCTCGGCGCCGAGGTCGGCAAAGAGCTGGGCGGTGAAGGGCGTGGGGCCGAGGCCCGAGATCTCGACGAGGCGCAGGCCGGCAAGCGGGCCGCGGGCGGGCTGGTCAGTCATGAAGGCTCCCGTTGCAAGCCGGGGGTTTTGCACCCCCGGACCCCCGCAGGATATTTCAGGCAAGATGAAGGGGAAGCCGGGGATTTCGTGACGCGACGTCATCCGTTTCTTCTTGGCCCAAATACGCCCGCCGGAGGCGTCCGCGGCCAGCCTCAGGCTCAGCCGCCCGCCTTTTCCTCGAGCGCGAGCCATTCCTCCTCGGCCGCCTCGAGCGAGGCCTGACGCTCGGCGAGCATCTCGGTGGCTTTCTTGAACTTCACCGGCTCGCGCGAGAAGAGCTCCGGGTCGGCGAGCAGATCGACGAGTTTGCGGATCTCGAATTCGAGCTTTTCCATCACCCCGGGCAGCGCCTCGAGGCGGTGTTTCTCGGTGAAGGAGAGGCCCGATTTCTTCGGCGCCTCTTTCGCGGCGGGGGCGGCCTCTTTCGGGGCGTCTTTCTTCGGCGCGGGCTTCGTCGCGGCGCCTGCGGGCGCTTCGGCGCTCAGGAGTTTTTGCGCCTGATAATCGGACCAGCCGCCGGCATAGACGGTTGCCCGCCCGTCGCCCTCCATCGCGATCGTGGTGGTGGCCACGCGGTCGATGAAATCGCGGTCGTGGCTGACGAGGAGCACGGTGCCGTCATACTCGCCCAGAATGTCCTGGAGCAGATCGAGCGTCTCGACATCGAGATCGTTCGTCGGCTCGTCGAGCACCAGAACATTCGAGGGCCGCGCCATGATCCGCGCAAGCAGCAGCCGCGCGCGCTCGCCCCCCGAGAGCGAGCCGATCGGCGCGCGGGCCTGTTGCTCGTCGAAGAGGAAATCCTTGAGATAGGCCACGACATGTTTGGGCGTGCCGCGCACCATCACCTGATCAGAGCGCCCCGAGACCCGCATATCGGGGTCGTTGACCATGCCATCCCAGAGCGTCATCGAGAAGTCGAGCGTGGCGCGGGCCTGGTCGAAGACCGCGATCTCGAGGTTGGTCCCTTGGGTGACCGCGCCCGCATCGGGGGCCACCTCGCCGGTGAGCATCTTCAGAAGCGTGGTCTTGCCCACACCATTCGGGCCGACAAAAGCCACCCGGTCGCCGCGCAGCACGCGCAGATCGAACCCCTTGACGATGGCCTTCTCGCCAAAGACCTTCTCGAGCCCCTTGGCCTCGATCACCCGTTTGCCCGAGGGGCCGGAGGTTTCGAGCTCCATTGCGGCGGTGCCCTGGCGGCGGATCTGGCCCGCGCGCTCGGCCCGCAAGGCCTCGAGCGCGCGCACCCGGCCCATATTGCGTTTGCGCCGCGCCGAGATCCCCTCGACGGCCCATTTCGCCTCGGCCTTGATCTTGCGATCGAGCTTGTGGCGCGCCTCGTCCTCCTCGGCCCAGATCCGCTCGCGCCATTCCTCGAAGCCCTCAAACCCCTGCTCGGTGCGGCGCACCGTGCCGCGGTCGATCCAGAGGGTCGCGCGGGTCAGATGGCGCAAGAACGCCCGGTCGTGCGAGATCAGCACAAAGGCGGTGCGGGTCTGGCGCAGCTCGGCCTCGAGCCAGCCGATCGCCTCGATATCAAGGTGGTTGGTGGGCTCGTCAAGCAGCATGAGCTCGGGCGCCTCGGCCAGAAGCTTGGCCAAAGCCGCGCGCCGCCGCTCGCCCCCCGATGCGGTCTCGACCGGCGTCTCGGGGCGGAATTTCAGCCCCTGGGCGACCATCTCGACCTTGTAACGCTCCGCATCCCCCAAGGCCGAGGCCGCGAAATCGCCCAAGGTGGCAAAGCCCGAAAGATCCGGCTCCTGCTCCATATAGCCCACCCGCACGCCCGCCGGCACCACCCGCTCGCCCTGATCGGGCTCGACCAGGCCGGCCATCACCTTCATCAAGGTCGATTTGCCCGAGCCGTTGCGCCCGACCAGCGCCACCCGGTCGCCCGGTTGAACGGTGAGATCGAGCCCGTCGAAGACAGGGTTACCGCCGAAAGTCAGCGTGATGCCGGAAAGCTGGAGAAGAGGTGCGCGTGCCATGCGCCCGGGCTACAGGCGCGCGGGCAAAACGTCAACGGGGGCGCAGCGGCGAGCGCGGAGGGGGCGCTGCCCCCACTGCCCTGCGGGCAGCCCCCCGGGATATTTATGGCAAGATGAAACCCACTCCGCTTTTCATCTTGCCCCAAATATCCCGGGGGGAGGCGAAGCCGGGGGGCAGCGCCCCCCTCCTCAGCCTGCCACGAGGCGCAGCGCGCGCGCCCGCGCCGGCGGGATCGCCCGGATCTCGAGCCCGGTGAAGACATGGAGCGTATTGAGATCGGTATCCACCACCGCATGATCGCTGACCCAGCCGCCCATCATCAGATAGGTGCGCAAAAGCGGCGGCATTTTCAGCATCGCCTGTTTCGGATCGCCCCGCCGCCCGATCAGCGCGCGCGCATAGCGCACCACTTTCGGCGCCTTCACCCTTGGCCACCAGCGTTTCGGCGCCAGATGCCGCTCGGCCAGCACCGCGAACGCATCCGCATAGCCCTCCCAATCGGTGCCCATGAAGGAGGAGCAGCCAAACAGCATCTCCACCCCCGCCTCGTCGACGAAGCGCGTCATCGCCCCCCAGGCGAGGCGCAGGATATCGGGGTCGGTCACCTCCGGGTCGATGCAGAATCGCCCCATCTCGACCATCGGCCCGTTGAAATCGCGCAGCGCGTCGAGCTCGTAATATTGCGCCGAATAGCTGCGCCCGATCTCCGAGCCGTCCTTGAGCGGCAAGAGCCGGAAACAGCACACCAGACGCCCGCCCGCGATCTCCTCGACGAGCACATGCCGACAGATCGCATCGAAATCATCGGCATCGAGCGCGCTCTCCGCCGGCGCCTCAGCCCCGCCCCGAGCCTCACCCCGGGCCCCACCCCGGGCCCCCACGAACGCCCGCCAGCGCAGCGCCTGCGCCGCCGCCAGATCCTCGGGGCTCGTCGCCAGACGCACCCGGTAGCGGCCCTTCTCGAACACCTGCATCTTCGCCTCACCCATGCATGGCCCGACCCGGGCCGAGCATAGCCCAACCCCCGCCCGCGGCAAAGCAAAACCGCCGCAGCGCAGCGCGCCCGGCGGTTTCTCTGATCCCGACCCCCGCGCGGGGGCGATCAGTCGACGATCTGCCCCGCCGAGACGCGGCCGAGCGAGCCGAGGAGCTGGCGGATCACGCCCATGCCCTTGACCGAGCTCGCCGTGACGCGCCGCGACAACACCACGACCTCGCCGCGCTCCATCCCGAACCGCTCGACATTGGCGACCTTGTCGGCGCCGTCGAAGCTCACCGCAACGACCTGCCGGTCGATTTCCTTGGGCGGCAGCGCGCCGTAATATTTCCAGCGCGAGCCGACATAATACCAGCTCGCCCCCTCCATCAGCCCCGTCGAGGCCGGCCGCCCGATCGCCGCGGCAACCTCCTCGCGGGTCGATTTGCCGACCACGATCTGCGCCAGATCCGCATCTTCGGGCACGTAGCCATGGTTGCGATAGATCGCGGCGCACCCGCCCACGGCCATCATCGCGCCAAGGCACAGCGCCAGCGTCACCCGCCGGGTCATGCCCGATCCGCTCATCGCGTCGTGTCCCACCTCGATCCCCCTCTTGCCTCGGAGCCTGCGGCCTTTTATCCCGCTTACAACAACCCGGCCCGGCCCTCAAGCGCGATGCGCCCGCGGCCGGCGGCCCCCGCCGCCCCCGCCCCGCCGCCTTGACCGCCCATTCGAAGGAGCCCGCGATGACCGAAGACGCCCTGCCTTGGAGCGCGCCGCTGCGCGTGGCCGATCTCAACGGCCGCAAACCGACCCGCTTTGCGCTCAGCCTGCCCGAGGATCTGCGCGCCGCGGTGGCCCAATGGACCGATATTTCCGCGCTCGACAGCCTGACCTTCAAGGGCCAGCTCACGCCGCGCGGGCGCAACGACTGGCAGCTCGAGGCCGAATTCGCGGCCCGCGTCGTGCAGCCCTGCGCCGTCACCCTCAAGCCGGTGAAGACCGCGCTCGCCGAGACCGTCACCCGCCATTATGTCGCCGATCTGCCCGAACCCGAGGGCGAGGAGGTCGAGATGCCCGAGGATGACAGCCTCGAGCGGCTCGGCACCGAGATCGACCTCGCGGCGGTGGCGCTCGAGGCGCTCGAGCTCGCGCTGCCGCTCTACCCGCGCGCGCCCGATGCCGACGAGGCGAAACTCTCCGCCGCCCCCGAGGGCGCCGCGCCGCTCACCGAGGAAGCGACGCGCCCCTTCGCGAACCTGCGTGATTTGCTGGCCAAACGCGACGAAAGCGAGTAAAGCACCCCCGCGGCGGCCCCTCGGGGCCCCTCGCAAGCGCCTTTTTCGCCCCGTTCCGGCCCGCCCGGAACCCGACAAAAAAAGCGAAATTTAGGACTTGCGCCGGGACAGAATCGCAGTATGTTCCCGGCCTCATTCAAAGTTTGGGTTCGCACCCGGTTCGCCAGCGCGCTCCAGTGACGAAACTCTAGGAAAATCAGGGCCTTCGCGCCCAATCAGACCCGAGGTTGAGACATGGCTGTCCCCCAGAACCGAGTCACGCGCTCCCGCCGCAACATGCGCCGCGCGCATGATGCTCTTGTCGCCGGCAACCCGGCGGAATGCCCGAACTGCGGCGAACTCAAGCGCCCGCACCACGTCTGTGGCGCCTGCGGTCACTATGATGACCGTGAAGTGGTCGCGCAGACCGCCGAAACCGATCTGGACGACGACGCGGCGTAAGCCGCGCCGCTCGCGCACGGCTTTGCCGACGCCCGGGCCCCGGCCCGCCGCGCCTTGCAAATCTGTCTCCGATCGATATGGCTGACGCAGTTCACGCTCTTGGCACGACGGCGCCGGGAACCTCCGGCGCCCTTGTCATCTCTGTCGATGCGATGGGCGGCGATCGCGGCCCGGAAGCGGTGCTCGACGGGGTGGCGATCGTTGCGAAATCCTCTCCTGCCCTGCGCTTCATCGTGCACGGGCCCGAAGCCACGCTCGCGCCGCTGCTCGCGGCCCGCGGGCTGTCCGGCGTTTGCACGCTGCGCCACGCCGAGGGCGTCGTCACCATGCACGACAAACCCTCCGCGGTGATGCGCAACGGCAAGGGCACCTCGATGTGGTCCACGATCGAATCGGTGCGCGCCGGCGAGGCCGAGGTCGCCGTCTCCTGCGGCAACACCGGCGCGCTGATGGCGGTCTCGATGCTGCGGCTGCGCAAGATGCCGGGCGTGAACCGCCCCGCGATCGCCTCGTTCTGGCCCTCGCGCAACCCGTCGGGCTGGAACGTGATGCTCGACATGGGCGCCGATGTGAAGGCCGATGCGCCCGATCTGCTGACCTATGGGCTGATGGGCACCTCTTACGCGCGCAACGCGCTCGGGCTCACCCGCCCGCGGGTCGGCCTGCTCAACGTCGGCACCGAAGAGCACAAGGGCCATGCCGAGCTGAAAGCCGCCTATGAGCTGATGCGCGCGGCCCAGGACGCCGGCCAGTTCGAATTCATCGGCTTCGTCGAAGGCAATGACCTGCCCTCGGCCCGCGTTGACGTGATCGTGACCGACGGTTTCACCGGCAATATCGCGCTGAAAACCGGCGAGGGCACCGCGAAACTCGCGGGCGATCTCTTGAAGGACGCGCTCACCGCCTCGTGGCTGTCGAAACTCGGCGCGCTGCTCGCGATGGGCCCGCTCAAACGCATGAAGGCCCGCATCGACCCGCGCCGCGCCAATGGCGGCGTGTTCCTCGGGCTGAATGGCACGGTGGTGAAATCCCACGGCGGCGCCGATGCCACGGGCTTTGCCGCCGCGCTCGAACTCGCCGCGCGCCTCGCACGCTCGGGCTTCCGGGCAAAACTCGCGGCACGGGTTGCCTCTGCGTCAGTCTCGGGGCAGGATGCGCCCGATATCGAGGCAGTCAGCGAGTAAAAGATGAAAATCAGAGCCGTGGTTCGGGGCGTCGGCCATTACCTGCCCGAGCGTATCGTCGAGAATACCGAATTCGAAGCCTCGCTCGAGACCACCGATGACTGGATTCGCGCCCGCACCGGCATCGAGCGGCGCCATTTCGCCGCCGAGGGCGAGACCACCTCGCAGCTCGCGATCAAGGCCGCCCAGGCCGCCCTCCTCGACGCCGAGATGAGCGCCGACCAGATCGACGCGATCGTGGTCGCCACCTCGACGCCGGACCTCACCTTCCCCTCGGTCGCGACCATGGTCCAGGCCGGCCTCGGCTCGACCCGCGGCTTCGCCTATGATGTGCAGGCGGTCTGCGCGGGCTTCATCTATGCGCTCGCCAATGCCAACGGCCTGATCGTCTCGGGCCAGGCCGAACGGGTGCTGGTGATCGGCGCGGAGACCTTCTCGCGGATCATGGACTGGACCGACCGCGGCACCTGCGTGCTCTTCGGCGATGGCGCGGGCGCGCTCGTGCTCGAGGCCGCCACCGGCTCGGGCCAGAACGGCGACCGCGGCGTGCTGGCGACCGATCTGCATTCCGACGGCCGCTACCGCGAACTCCTCTATGTCGACGGCGGCGTCTCCTCGACCGGCCAGGCGGGCCATCTGCGCATGCAGGGCAACCAGGTCTTCAAACACGCCGTCCACAAGCTCGCCGAAACCGCCCATGCCGCGCTCGACAAGCTTGGCCTCTCGGGCGAGGATGTCGACTGGATCGTCCCCCATCAGGCCAATCTGCGGATCATCTCAGCCACCGCCGAGCGCATGCAGGTGCCGATGGAGCGCGTCGTCGTGACCGTGCAGGACCACGGCAATACCTCCGCCGCCTCGATCCCGCTCGCGCTCTCGGTCGGGCGCGCGCGCGGCCAGATCAAGACCGGCGATCTGATCGTCACCGAGGCGATCGGCGGCGGGCTGGCCTGGGGCGCGGTCGTCCTGCGCTGGTGAGTGCCGTTTCTTCTTGGCCCTAAATACGCATACCCCGGCCTGAGCCCGCGTGGCGGCCGCGATTTTGCGTATTTGGTCCAAGAAGAAGGCGGAACCACAGAGTTTTCGGCCCGCAATCCTGCCTCAACTGCGCCGCGCAAGTCATTGATATTGACTCGGGATTTCTTTGCGCCCATCGTGGCCAAAATCACTCCGGGGGGATGATATGTCCGAGAAGACCCTTACGCGTATGGATCTGAGCGAGGCGGTGTTCCGCGAGGTCGGCCTGTCGCGCAACGAATCTGCGCAGCTCCTTGAGAGCGTGCTGCAACACATGTCCGACGCGCTGGCCGCGGGCGAGACGGTGAAGATCTCCTCCTTCGGCACCTTCTCGGTGCGCGAAAAGAGCTCGCGCATGGGCCGCAACCCGAAGACCGGCGAGGAGGTTCCGATCTCGCCGCGCCGGGTGTTGTCGTTCCGCCCCTCGCATCTGATGAAAGAACGCGTCGCCGCGGGCAATTCCAAATAATCGGCCCGGATCGGGCCCCGGGCGGGCCTGAGCCCCCGAGCGAGGCGGTGTGATGTCCAAATCAGCCGAAGCATTCCGCACGATTTCCGAGGTCGCCGACCTGCTGGAAACGCCCACCCATGTGCTGCGATTCTGGGAAAGCCGCTTTCCCCAGATCAAGCCGGTGAAGCGCGCGGGCGGGCGGCGCTATTACCGCCCCGATGATGTCATGCTCCTCGGCGGCATCAAGAAATTGCTGCATGAACAAGGGCTTGCGATCCGCGGCGTGCAGAAGATCCTGAAGGATGAGGGCGCCCGGGCGGTGATGGCGCTCTCCGGGCTCGAGCTTGGCTCCGAGAAGGAGGGCGCCGATGTCGCGCAGACTGTCGCCTCGCTGATCGAGGCGCCGGAGCCCGCGCCGGTGGTGACGCTCCACGCCGCGCCTGCCGTGGAAGCCCCCCCGAGGAAGCGCCCGCCACCGCACAGGCCGAGGCGCCCGAGGCGGCGATCGCGTTGCCGCCGCTCGCGCCGGCCGTCGAACCGCCCGCCGCGGAGGCGCTGTTCCCGCTCGACCCCGACCTTCCTGAAGCCGAAGCCGAGCCCGCACCGCCCCCGGCCGCCGCGCCGCGGATCATCCGCCCCACGCCGGTGCGCAAGGGCGGCTGGCAACAGCGCTCGCTTTTCGACGACCCGCCCGACGAGCCGGACGAGCCCCTGCTCGAAAGTGATTCTCCCGCGAGCGCCCCGGAAGAGGCCCCCGAGGCGCCCTTCGCCTTCGATGTGCCCGAAGAGCCCGCAGCCGCGGCCGCGCCGGCCCAAGTGGTCAGCCTGATGATTCCCACCCGCGAAGCGCCGCCCGCGCCCGCCGCGCCCGAAACCGCGCCCGGGGCCGAGGCCGAGGCCGCGCCCCTGCCCGCGCCCGAGCCGACGCCTCTCGCCCGCCTCGCCCTGCGCTTGGCCGCGCTCGCGCCCGGCGCGCTCAGCGCCCAGGAACGCACCCGCCTCGTGATCGCGCGCGAACGGCTGCGCGGCCTTGCCGGGCGCCTCGGCCAGCCGCCGAAATCGGCGTGAGCGCCGCGCCCAAAGGCGCCTGCGCCCGCCGCCCCGCCGCCGCCGCCCCGCCCCGTGCAAGTCGTTGCAAAAATCTGCGTTTTGCCGCTTGCGCCCGGGGCCCGCTTGCCTCTATATGCCCCTCGTCGGGCCGTGGCGCAGCCTGGTTAGCGCGTCCGTCTGGGGGGCGGAAGGTCGAGAGTTCGAATCTCTCCGGCCCGACCAATCCGAACAACGCCCACTCCGTAACCCGGGGTGGGCGTTCGCATATCCGCGCCCAGGAGGGGAGCCCGAGATGACCCAAGGCGTCCTGCCCGACCGTTCGATCCGCGCCATGATCGCGCGCGGCGAGATCACCGCCTCCGAGCCCGTCACCCCCGGCCAGATCCAACCCGCGAGCCTCGATCTGCGGCTCGGGCGCATCGCCTACCGGATCCGCGCCTCTTTCCTCGCCGGGCCGGGCCAGCCGATCGCGACGAAACTCGGCGAGTTCGAGATGCATCGGATGGATCTCGACGCGGGTGCGGTGCTCGAAAAGGGCTGCGTCTATCTCGTGCCGCTGATGGAGGGGCTGGCGCTGCCCGAGGGCATCACCGCCGTCGCCAATGCGAAAAGCTCGACCGGCCGGCTCGACCTGCTGACCCGGGTGATCACCGATGAGGGCACGGAATTCGACCGTATCCCCGCAGGCTACGCGGGCCCGCTTTACGCCGAGATCTGCCCGCGCAGCTTCTCGGTCCTCGTCCGCCCCGGCATGCGCCTCAACCAGATCCGCTTCCGCGCAGGCCAGGCCGCGCTCTCGGATGCCGAGCTCAAGGCCCTGCACGCCGCCGAGCCGCTCGTCTCGGGCACCGCGGTGATCGACCACGGCCTCGGTTTCTCGGTCGATCTGCGCCCCGAGAGCGGCGATCTGGTCGGCTACCGCGCCAAACCCCATACCGGCGTGATCGACCTCGACCGCATCGCCCATTACCCCGCCTCGGATTTCTGGGAAGAAATCCGCACGCGCGAGGGCCGGATCATCCTCGACCCCGGCGCCTTCTATATCCTCGTCTCGCGCGAGGCGGTGACGATCCCGCCCGATTTCGCCGCCGAAATGGCGCCCTATCTGGCCATGGTCGGCGAATTCCGCGTCCATTACGCGGGCTTCTTCGACCCGGGCTTCGGCCATGGCGCGGCTGGCGGCACCGGCTCGCGCGGCGTGCTCGAAGTGCGCTGCCATGAGGCGCCCTTCGCGCTCGAGCATGGACAGGTCGTTGGCCGGCTCGTCTATGAACGCATGGCAGACCGCCCCGAGCACCTTTACGGCGCCGATCTGAAATCGAACTACCAGGGCCAGGGCCTCAAACTCGCCAAACATTTCCGCGCGGGGTAAGGGGGCGCAGCCCCCTCTGCCTTCGGCATTCACCCCCGGGATATTTCGGCATCGTTGAAAACAGCCCTTTCATCTTGCCCTAAATATCCCGGGGGGAGGCGAAGCCGGGGGGCAGCGCCCCCCTCCCCGGCCCCTCTTGCGCGCGCGAGCGCGATTGCTTACCCCTCGCCTCATGCTTCAGCTCGAGAACATCATCTCCGACCGCGGCTCGAAATATGCCGTATCCGGCGCGCCTTGCGCCTCGGAGGCGGAGGCAAAGGCGCTTTTGAAGGAGCTCAAACGCGCCAAGAAATACGCCAAGGCCACCCATAATTCCTGGGGGTTTCTCGGCCCCGAGGGCGGCGTGAAGAACGATGATGGCGAGGCGGGCGCGGGGGCGATCATCTTGCGGATGCTCGAAGGCGCGGGGCTCGAGGGCCACCTCGTCGTGGTCACGCGCTGGTATGGCGGCAAGCACCTAGGCGGCGACCGCTTCCGCCATGTGCAGGACGCGGTGCGCGCCTATCTCGAGGCGCTCAGCGCAGACGGCGGGTGATCTGCGCGGCCTGACGGGCGCGTTTGACCGTCTCGCGCAGGCCCTTGGCCTGATCGCGTTCTTCGGGGGTCATCTTGGCGCCGGGCTTGCCCTTGCCCGCGACGAGATCGATCCCCTTCGTCACGCCGAGGTTCACCAGCCGCTTGAGCACCAGGTTCACCACCATCTGGATCAGTTTCTCAAGGCTCATCGCCATCCTCCAACACCTCGAAAAGCTCGCTCTGGCCGATCGCGCCCTCGTCCTCGTCCTCGGCCCCCGGCATCGGGCGGGCATCGAGCAGCCCCGCCGCCCGCAGCTCCTTCAGCCCCGGCAGGTCGCGCGCCGATTCGAGGCCGAAATGGTCGAGGAAGCCCTGCGTGACCACAAAGGTCACCGGCCGCCCCGGTGTCATCCGCCGCCGCCCGAACCGGATCCACTCCATCTCGAGCAGCTGGTCCACCGTCCCGCGGCTGACCGCAACCCCCCGGATTTCCTCGATTTCCGCCCGCGTCACCGGCTGGTGATAGGCGATGATCGCGAGCGTCTCGACGGCGGCGCGGCTGAGCTTGCGGGTCTCGACGACCTCCTTTTGCATCAAAAACGACAGATCCGGCGCCGTGCGGATCGCCCAGGCCTCGCCGACCTTCACCACCCGCACGCCCCGCCCCTCATAGCGCTTGCGCAGATAGGCGATCGCCTCGGCGGGGTCCGAGCCATGCGGCATCCGCTCCTCCATCTCGCGCAGGCTGACCGGCTCGGTCGCGGCGAAGAGAATCGCCTCGACCATCCGCTCCTGCTCGGCGATCGGCGGCGCTGCAAAGAGGGATTTCTCGCTCTCACTCATCGGCGGGTCGGCTCCTTGGGCTGGTGCGCGCGCGGATCGAGATCGGCGCGAAGGTGCCGCTCTGGCGGATCTCGATCTGGCCCTGTTTGGCCAGTTCGAGCGAGGCGGCGAAGGTGGCGGCGGTGGCGGTGCGGCGCTTTTTCGGATCCATCCCCCAGCCCTCGGGCAGATAGCTGACGAGATCGGTCCATTCGACCGCATGGCCAACCAGCGCCCGCATCCGCTCGAGCGCCTGCTCCATCGTCAGAAGGTCTTTGCGATCAAAGGC
Source organism: Rhodobacter xanthinilyticus (assembly GCF_001856665.1). NCBI lineage: Bacteria > Pseudomonadati > Pseudomonadota > Alphaproteobacteria > Rhodobacterales > Rhodobacter > Rhodobacter xanthinilyticus. The sequence goes on from NZ_CP017781.1 coordinate 2,207,597, forward strand.
ATAGGGGCGGAACTCATCGCGGGTGCGGATCCGCGCATAGGCCTGCATGAGATCGAGGAGCGTCGCCGTATAGCGCACCGCGCGCACCCGCGCGACCTCCTCGCTCTGGCCGCGCACGAAGAAATCGCGCCCGCGCTGATCGCGCGCCATGAGCTGCGCCGCGGCCTCGCGCATCGCGGCGAGCCGCTCGAGCTGGAACGCCAGATGCGCGGCCATATCCTCGGCCGAAGGGCCCTCGGCGCCGGGCTCGGGCGGCAGCAGGAGCCGCGATTTGAGAAAGGCGAGCCAGGCCGCCATGACGAGATAATCCGCCGCGAGCTCGATCCTGAGCGCCTTCGCCTGATCGACGAAGCGCAGATATTGCTCGGCCAGTTCAAGCACCGAGATCCGCCGCAGATCGACCTTTTGCGTGCGCGAGAGCGTGAGCAGCAGGTCGAGCGGCCCCTCGAAGCCCTCGACATCGACGATCAGCGCCTCGGCCGCAAGCCGCTCGCTGACACTCGTCGCCTCGAACAGATGGACCTCTTCAGCCATGCGCCTCGCCGCTCAGGAGGCTTTCAAACTCGGCCTCCAGCGCGGAGATGTCAACGGGCTCGGGCGCGCGCCGCGCGGCGAGCGCGGCTTCGGCCCGCGCAAGCGCCGCGCCCGAAAGCGCGCCCGCGGCCGCGGCCACCGCATCCATCGCGGGCTGGTCGCCCTTGCAATGCAAGACCAGATCGCAGCCCGCCGCGATCGAGGCCGCCGCCCGCGCCCCCATATCGCCCGAGAGCGCCTCCATGCCGATATCATCGGTCATCAGAAGGCCCTGAAAGCCGATCTGCTCGCGAATGAGGCCGATCATCCGCGCGCTTTGCGTGGCCGGCGCGTCATCGAAAGCGGTGAAGCGGATATGCGCGGTCATCCCGATCGGCATGCCCGCGAGCGCCGCAAACGGCGCGAAATCCTCGGCCAGATCGGCGGCCGGGGCGGTGACGGTGGGCAGGTCGAGATGGCTGTCGGCCTCGGCCCGGCCATGGCCCGGCATATGTTTGAGCACCGGCAGAACGCCGCCCGCGAGGAGCCCCTCGGCGGTGGCGCGCGCATGCGCGATCACCTCGGCGGCGGAGGTGCCAAAACAGCGGTTGCGCAGGAACGGATGGGTGCGCGGCCCCGCCACATCGCAGGTCGGCGCGCAATTGCCGTCGATGCCGAGCGCGGCCAGCTCGGCCGCCTGCAGGCGCGCGCGCAGCCAGAAGCTGCGCACCGGGTCGCGCGCGGCACGCGCCTGATCGAGCGGCGGCAGCCATTCGCGCCAATGGGGCGCGCGCAGCCGCTGCACCCGCCCGCCCTCCTGGTCGATCAAGATCACCGCCTCGCGCCCGACGGCGGCACGCAGATCGGCGCAGAGCGCGGCGACCTGCGCGGGCGTCTCGATATTGCGGCCAAAGAGGATGAAGCCCCAAGGCGCGGCCGCGCGGAAGAAGGCGGCCTCCTCGGGGGCAAGGCGCGGGCCCGCACAGCCGAAAATCGTCGCGCCGATCATCAGCGCACCAGCGCCGGGATGCAGTTTTGCCCCTCGGCGACGAGCGCGGCGCAGAACCGGCGCGCCTCGTCGACATCGGCAAAGCCCTCGACGCGCAGCCGGTAGAAGGTGCGCCCGCCCGAGCTCGCCTCCTGCACGACGCGGCCCTTGCCCGCCATCAGCGCCTCGAAGCGCGTGGCGGCCTTGTCCCATTCGGCGCGGGCGAGTTCAGGCGTGTCGAAGGCGCCAAGCTGCACGAGGCGCGTGCCCTCCTTGAGGCTCGCGGCCTCGACCTCGCGCACCGCGGGCGCGGTCTCGCCGCCGATCTCGCGGGTCAGCGCGGCGGCGAGCGCCTCGGTGCCGAAATCCTTGCCCGGCCGCGCGAGCGGGCGCGGCGAGACCGCAACCCCGGGGACCGAAGCGGGAATGATCTTGAGCGCCGGCGCCTCCGGCGCAGCCTCGGGTGCGACCTCGGGTGCGGCGGCCTCGGCTGCGGGCGCGGGCGCGGCGGGCGGGGCGACGGCTTGCGGCGCGGCCTCCACCTCGGGCGCGGGCGCGGGCGCAGCGGCGCCCTCCTCATCGACCTCGCCCTCGGGCAGGGCCTCGACCTTGCCGGTCACCGCCCCGGCGCCCACCCGCGGCACCTCGGCCACCGGCAGCGCCGCAGGCTGCACGCTCGCCGCCGGTTTGGCGACAATCGCACGCCCCTCGCGGTCGAGCTTCACCCCGGTCATCGGCAGATCCTCGGGCGCGAGATCGCTCGGCGCGGGCGCCAGCACGACGCGCTCGGGCCCGGGCGCGGCAAGCCCCGTCCCCGCCACCTGATTGACCGCAAGCCCGACGTGACGCGCGAGATCCCCGCCCGGATCCTCCGGCGCGATCCGCGCCGGCCCCGCAATCGCGCGGATCACCGGCACCCCGGAGACATCGCGCACCGCCAGCCGATAGCCCCAGATCACAACCCCGAGGATCAGCGCCACCGAGGTCGCCGCGCCGGCATATTGCACGAGCCGCGAGGCGACCGGCACCGGCGCCGCCGGGTCGAGCGGCGCGCCAGGATAGGGCGCGTCAGGCTCGGGCGCACCATAGGCCCCGGGCTCACCGCCCTGCCAGCCCGGCTCCTGATAGCCGTAATCGCCCCCGTGACGGGAATATGAGCTCGCCATGCCTGCCTCGCCGTCGGTCACCCGACACAACTGCCGAAAACCCGGCGGGGCACGCTTCAGCGCATCTCTTCGGCCGGGGTCACGCCAAGAATACCAAGACCCGCGGAAATGACAACGGCACAGGCCCGCGCCTGGGCGATTTTCGCCGATGTGATCGCGGCATCGTCCTGCACGAAGCGCAAAGCCGGCTCCTCATTGCCGCGATTCCACAGCGCATGCAGATCCGAAGCGATCTCATAGAGGAAGAAGGCGATCCGATGGGGCTCGTTGGCGCGCGCGGCGATCTCGACATGGCGGGGCCATTCGGCGATCTTGCGGGCGAGCTCGAGCTCGGCGGGATGGGTGTTGAGGCTCAGATCCGCCGCGCCAAGCGCCGCATCCGAGACATCCACCCCCGCCTCGGCCGCCTTGCGCAGCACCGAGGCCACCCGGGCATGGGCATATTGCACATAGAAGACCGGGTTGTCCTTCGACTGCTCGAGCACCTTGTCGAAATCGAAATCCAGCGGCGCGTCGTTCTTGCGGGTCAGCATGTGGAAGCGCGTGACATCCGCCCCCGCCTGCTCGACCACATCGCGAAGCGTGACAAAGGTGCCCGCGCGCTTCGACATCTTGAAGGGCTCGCCGTTCTTGAAGAGCTTCACGAGCTGAATGAGCTTGATATCGAGCGGCACGCGGTTTTCCGAAAGCGCAGCAACGGCCGCCTTCATCCGCTTGACATAGCCGCCATGATCGGCGCCGAAAACGTCGATCAGCTGGTCGAACCCGCGCTCCACCTTGTCGAAGTGATAGGCGATATCAGGCGCGAAATAGGTCCAGGAGCCGTCCGATTTCTTCACCGGCCGGTCGACATCATCGCCAAACTGGCTCGAGCGGAACAGCGTCTGCTCGCGCTCCTCCCAATCCTCGGGCAGCTTGCCCTTCGGCGGCTCCAGCACGCCCTCATAAATCAGCCCGAGATCCTCGAGCCGCTTCAGCGCCGCCTCGATCTTGCCGGTGCCGTAAAGCGCCTTCTCGCTCGAATAGACGTCCATCTTGACGTTCAAAAGCGCCAGATCCTCGCGGATCATGCCCATCATGGCCTCGGTCGCAAATTCGCGCAGATCGGCGAGCCAGACCTCTTCGGGTTGGCCCAGCAGGCTCTCGCCATATTTCGCCTTCAGCGCCTCGCCCACCGGGATCAGATAATCCCCCGGGTAAAGCCCCTCGCGGATCTCGGGCTCGAGCCCGTTCGCCTCGCGGTAGCGCTCATAGGCCGAGCGCGCGAGCACATTCACCTGCGCGCCGCCGTCGTTGATGTAATATTCGCGCGTGACCTCATAGCCCGCGAAATCGAGCAGGCTCGCCAGCGCATCGCCAAAGACCGCGCCGCGGGTATGGCCGACATGCATCGGGCCGGTGGGGTTGGCCGAGACATATTCGACATTGACCTTCACGCCCTTGCCAAGGCTCGAGCGCCCGTAGCCCGCCCCGGCTTTGAGCGCCGCGCGCACCACATCGGCCCAGACGCCGGGCGCCAGACGCAGGTTCAGGAACCCCGGCCCCGCCACCTCGGCCGCCATGATCCGCGCATCCGCCCCGAGCTTCGCAGCCAGCGCCTCGGCGATGTCGCGGGGCTTGGCGCCCGCGGGCTTCGCCAGCACCATCGCCGCATTCGTCGCCATATCGCCATGGAGCGCGTCGCGCGGCGGCTCGACCGCCACATTCGCATAATCGAGACCCGCGGGGAGCCCCCCCTCGGCCACGAGAGCATCCAGAGCGGCGATCACCGCGAGACGAATATCGGCAAACAGGTTCATATCGGCTTTCCTTCGGTTGCCTTCACCCCTGCCAGAGCGCGCGCACGCCGTCAATGCCCGCCCCCCGGGCCGCGTGCCTCGAAGATTGACGTTTTGTCGCATTTCCTCTATGCAGCCGCAGACCCGCATCCGGCGGGCAGACCGGGGCGCCAAAGGCCGCGTCCCTCCACCCTGCGGTCCGATACCGCAACGAAGGACGCTAATGACCAAATTTTCCGACCTGAAGCTGGACCCGAAGGTCCTCACCGCCATTGTCGAAGCGGGCTATGAAACGCCGACGCCGATCCAGGCGGGCGCCATCCCCCACGCGCTCGAGGGCAAGGATGTGCTCGGCATCGCCCAGACCGGCACCGGCAAGACCGCCTCCTTCACGCTGCCGATGATCACGCTTCTGGCCAAGGGCCGCGCCCGCGCCCGGATGCCGCGCTCGCTGGTGCTCTGCCCGACGCGCGAACTCGCCGCCCAGGTGGCCGAGAACTTCGACATCTACGCCAAACACACCAAGCTCACCAAGGCGCTCTTGATCGGTGGCGTGTCCTTCGGCGAGCAGGACAAGCTGATCGACCGCGGCGTCGACGTGCTGATCGCCACCCCGGGGCGCCTGCTCGATCATTTCGAGCGCGGCAAACTCCTGCTCACCGGCGTGCAGATCATGGTCGTCGACGAGGCCGACCGGATGCTCGACATGGGCTTCATCCCCGATATCGAGCGGATCTTCCAGCTCACCCCCTTCACCCGCCAGACGCTGTTCTTCTCGGCCACCATGGCGCCGGAAATCGAACGCATCACCAACACCTTCCTGCATGCGCCCGAGCGTATCGAGGTCGCGCGGCAAGCCACCACCTCCGAGACGATCACCCAGAAACTCGTCGAGATCACCCCGCCGCGCCGCGATCAGGCCGCCAAGGCCAAACGCGAACTCCTGCGCGCGCTGATCAATGCCGAAGGCGAGGCCTGCACCAATGCGATCATCTTCTGCAACCGCAAATCGGATGTGGATATCGTCGCCAAGTCGCTGAAAACGCACGGTTTCAACGCCGCGCCGATCCATGGCGACCTCGAGCAGTCGCAGCGGATGAAGACCCTCGACAGCTTCCGCGACGGCTCGCTGCAACTGCTGATCGCCTCCGATGTGGCCGCGCGCGGGCTCGATATCCCGGCGGTGAGCCATGTCTTCAACTACGACCTGCCGAGCCATGCCGAGGATTACGTCCACCGCATCGGCCGCACCGGCCGCGCCGGGCGGCTCGGCACCGCCTTCTCGATCTCGACGCCCTCGGATGCGAAATATCTCGCCGCGATCGAGGCGCTGGTGAAGATGGAGATCCCGCGCGTCGAGGCGCCCGAGGGCTTCACCCTCTCCGAAGCCGCGCATCGCGAACCCAAGCAATATGACGAGAAACCCGGCCGTGGCGGCGCGGGCAAATCGCGCAGCCGCGGCGGCCGTGGCCGGGGCGAACGGGGCGAGCGCACCGAACGCGGCGACCGCACCGAACCCCCGCGCGCCCTCGAGGCCGAGGTGATCGAAACGCCGCTCGCCGCCCCCGAGCCGCAGGAGAGCGCCCCCCGCGCCCAAGCCCCCCGCCGCGAAGAGCGCCGCGAGGATCGTCGTGATGAGCGCCGCGAAGACCCCCGCCGCGAGGACCCCCGCCGCGAGAACCGCGACCGCGGTCGCGGCCGCGACAACGGCCCGGTGGTCGTCGGCATGGGCGACCATGTGCCCGATTTCCTGCTGCGCAGCTTCCGCACCACCCCGCGTCCGGCCGCCAAGCCCGAGGCCGAGGATCTGCAAGCCGAAACCGCCGAGACGCCGGTGAGCCAGGAAACCGCCGCGCCCAAAGCCGAGGCCCCCGAGGCCGCGCCCACCCCGGCGCCGCAAAGCGGAACCAGCGAAAGCTGAGACCGAGCCCCCTTCGATGAAAAGCCCCGGCGCGCACTAGGCGACCGGGGCTTTTTCTTGGAGCCGGGTCAGGGGGCGCTGCCCCCTCTGGCCTGCGGCCATTCACCCCCGGGATATTTGCAGCAAGATGAAAGAGGTGGATTTCATCTTGCCATAAATATCCCGGGGGGAGGCGAAGCCGGGGGGCAGCGCCCCCCTGCCCGCCCGCCAAAAGCGAAACGGCGGAGGTTTCCCCCCGCCGCTTTTGCTCTCTCTGATCGGGCGATCAATCCGCCATCAGGCGGCTCACCACGACGGTGACCTCGGGCTTCTTGCCGATCTCTTCCATGGTCACCTGCCGCGCGATCCGGCGCAGCGCCTCGTCCATCTTGTCGTCATTGCCGATCACCTTGTCGGGCGCGCGTTCGAGGAACTCGGCCAGCTCATCCTCGATCCGGTCGGCGATCGCGGCGCCGCCGCGGCCGGTTTCGGGCAGGCCCATCAGCTCGACCCAGGCATCGCCGAGCGGCACGTCATCCTCATCGATGATCACCGTGATCAGCACATGGCCGTTCAGCGCCATGCGGATCCGGTCGCGCACCACGCCATCCATCGCCCCGATCAGCACCGTGCCGTCGAGATAGGTCCGCCCGGCCTCGATATATTCGACGACCTTCGGCGCCGGGCCGGTCAGGTCGAGCATCGTGCCATTGGTCGCGACTTCGGAGGCGATGCCCTTGGCCAGCGCGATCTTCATGTGCTCGCGCATGTGGCGGTGTTCGCCGTGCATCGGGATCAGGATCTGCGGGCGCAAGAGGTCATGCACCGCCTCGAGATCGGGGCGGTTCGCGTGGCCCGAGACATGGTAGAGCCCGCCGCGGTCGTCGATCACCTCGACGCCCATTTCCGAAAACGCGTTCATGATCCGGATCACGCCGCGCTCATTGCCCGGGATCGTGCGCGAGGAGAAGAGGAAGGTATCCCCCTCCTTCATCTCGAGCCCGAGATATTTGCCCCGCGAGAGCTGCGCGGAGGCGGCGCGGCGCTCGCCCTGGCTGCCGGTCACGATCAGCATCAGGTTCTGGCGCGGCAGCTCGACCGCCTGTTCGGCGGGCACATGGCCGGGAAAGCCGGTGAGGACATTGGTCTCCTCGGCCGCCGTCACCATCTTCTTCATCGCGCGGCCCAAGAGGCAGACCGACCGCCCCGCGGCGCGCCCCGCTTCCGCCAGCGTCTTCAGACGCGCGACATTCGAGGCGAAGGTGGTCGCCACGACCATCCCGGTCTGAGCCGCGATCATCTCGGCCAAGGGCCCGGCGAGCGTTGCCTCCGAGCGGCCCGGCTGCGGCGAGAAGACGTTGGTCGAATCGCAGACCAGAACCTTCACGCCCTCGCCCTCATGGGCGATCTCGTGCCAGAGCAGCGGGTCGAAGGCCTCGCCCACCACCGGGTTGCCGTCGAGCTTGAAATCGCCGGTATGCACGATGCGCCCCGCCGGCGTGTCGATCACCAGCGCCGAGCTTTCCGGGATCGAATGCGAGACCGGCACGAATTGCACCTTGAACGGCCCCGCCTCGATCACCGTCGGGCGCGGCTCGACGACATGCAGGTCGTTCGAGGCGATCCCGGCCTCCTCGAGCTTCATCTGGCCGATGCGGGCGGTGAAGCGGCGCGCATAGATCGGCTTTTTCAGCTTCGGCCAGAGGTGCGGCAGCGCGCCGATATGGTCCTCATGGGCGTGGGTGATGAACACCGCCTCGATCCGCTCGACGTTTTCCTCGAGCCAGGCGACATCGGCCATGATCAGATCGACCCCGGGCGAGCCCTCCATATCCGGGAAGGTCACGCCCAGATCGACGACGATCAGCCGCTCCTTCCCCGGCCGGCCGTAGCCATAGACATAGGCGTTCATGCCGATTTCGCCGGCGCCGCCCAGAGGAAGATAGATCAGCCGTTCGCTCACTGGCTCAGCCCCTTGTTGTAATCGTGGATGAGCCGCAGCCCATGGATGGTCAGGTCGTCCTCGACTGCGTCGAAGAGGTCGAACCCCTGATCGAAGAGCCCGGCGAGCCCCCCCGTCGCGATCACCTTCATCGGGCGGTCGCGCTCGGCGCGGATCTGGCGCACGATCCCTTCGACAAGACCGATATACCCCCAATAGACCCCGGATTGAATACAGGCCACCGTATTCGTGCCGATCACCTGCGCGGGATGGGTCACATCGACATGCGGCAGCGCCGCGGCCGACATATGCAGCGCCTCGAGCGAGAGGTTCACGCCCGGCGCGATCACGCCGCCGATATAGGCGCCATCCGAGGCCACCACGTCGAAGGTCGTCGCGGTGCCGAAATCGACCACGACGATATCGCCGCCGTGGCGGTCATAGCCCGCGACGGTATTGACCAGCCGGTCGGGGCCGACCGTGGTGCCCGGGTCGACCCGCGGCCCCACCGGCAGCGCGCAATCGGGCTTGCCCACGACCAGCGGGCGGCAATCGTAATAGCGGTTGCACAGAACCCGCAGGTTGAACACCACCCGCGGCACGGTCGAGGAGATGATCGCCTCCGAGATGCCGCGCGGCACGCCCTTGAGCGCCATCAGCCCGGAGAGCCAGACGAAATATTCATCCGCCGTGCGGCGGTGGTCGGTCGCGATGCGCCAGGTGGCGAGAAACTCGCTCCCGTCCCAGATCGAGAAGACGGTGTTGGTATTGCCGCAGTCGATGCAGAGCAGCATGGGCTCTCTCCTCAGAAGAACACGTCCGCCGCGGCGATCGCGCGGGGGCCATGGGCGGTGCGCAGGATCATCGCGCCGCTCTCGTCGATGGTTTCGAAGACGCCTTCATGCGTCTCGGTGGTGGTGCGCGCGATGACCTTCTCGCCAAGCCGGGCGGCGCGGGCGAGCCAGGCGGTGCGGATCGGCGCGAAGCCATAGGTCTCGAACTGCCGCGCGCGGCGGTCGAAGGCGGCGGCGAGCGGGGTCAGGAGCTCCTCGGGCGTGATCGTGAGCCCGGTTTCCCCCGCGACCGAGACCGGCGCCATCGCGCCCGGCTCGAGATCCGCGGGCGGCGGGGCCGCGGCGAGGTTCACGCCGATGCCGACGGTGAGATGCGAGATCTGCCCGCCGATGCCGAGGCTCTCGAGCAAGATCCCGGCGATCTTGCCGCCATTGAGGAGCACATCATTGGGCCATTTGATCGAAAGCCGCGCGGCGGGGCCGAGCAGATATCCCAGCGCCTCGTCGAGCGCGAGCGCCGCCACGAAGGAGTAAAGCGCGGCATGGGCGGGCCCGCCGGGCGGGTGGAAGACGAGCGTCGCGGCGAAATTGCCCGGCGGCATCCGCCAGGGCCGGCCCCGCCGCCCGCGCGCGGCGGTTTGCTCATGGGCCAGAATCCACGCAGGCCCCGCAAGATGCGGGGCCAGACGGGAGGCCTCGGCCATGGTGGTCTCGACCCGGGCGAGGACGTGGCGCGCCACGCCCTCGGGCCAGGTTCCCAGATCAGTGGACAAGCGCAGCCGCCGCCGCCTGCGCGGCGCCTTCGATGCCGAAGAGGTTGAAGGCGCCCGCCACCATGATCGCCGCCGAAGCGATCAGGAACAGCCATTGCACCGCCGGCATCCGGCTGTCGAGCGCGTCGGTCTCGGTGCCGAAATACATGTAGTAGACCACACGCAGGTAGTAGAAGGCGCCGATCACCGAGGCGACCACACCGGCCGTCGCCAGCGCGACATAGCCCGCATCCACCGCCGCTTTCAGCACGCCGAACTTGGCGAAGAAGCCGAGCATCGGCGGCACGCCCGCGAGCGAGAAGAACAGCACCAGAAGCGCAAAGGCTTTCAGCGGCTCGGTCTTCGAGAGCATGTTGAGCGCGGCGATCTCGGTCACCGGCTGGCCGTCGCGCTCCATCGAGAGGATGAAGGCGAAGACGCCGATGTTCATGCCGATATAGATGACCATGTAGAGGAGCATCGACTGCACGCCCTCGGCGGTGCCGGCGGTGAGGCCGAGGAGCGCAAAGCCCATGTGGGCGATCGAGGAATAGGCCATCAGGCGCTTGATGTTCTTCTGGCCGATACCGGCGATCGAGCCCACGAACATCGAGGCGAGCGCGATGAAGCCGATGACCTGGCCCCATTCGGCGGTGACCTGACCGAAGGCATCTTGCAGCACCCGCGCGATCAGCGCCATCGCGGCCATTTTCGGCGCGGTGGCGAAGAAGGCGGTGACCGGGGTCGGCGAGCCTTCATAGACGTCGGGCGTCCACATGTGGAACGGCACCGCCGAGACCTTGAACGCGAGGCCGGTGATCAGGAAGACCATGCCGAAGAGCACGCCGAGCGGCAGATGCCCGCTCTCGGTCACGACCGAGATGATGCCCGCGAAAGAGGTGGTGCCGGCGAACCCATAGGTCAGCGAGGCGCCGTAGAGGAGCAGGCCCGAGCTGAGCGAGCCCAGCACGAAATATTTGAGACCCGCTTCCGAGGAGCGCGCCGAGTCGCGCCGCATCGCGGCCACCACATAGAGCGCGAGCGATTGCAGCTCGAGGCCCATGTAGAGCGACATCAGATCGCCGGCCGAGACCATCATCATCATGCCGATCACGGCGAGGACGACCAGGATCGGGAATTCGAAGCGCAGCAGGCCGCGGCGGAGCATGTAATCGGCGCTCATCGCGATCACCGCGGCGGCCGAGAACAGGATCGCCACCTTGGCAAAGCGCGCGAAGGCGTCGTCGATGAAGAGCCCGCCGAAAGCGGTGCCCTCACCGGGCAGGCGCAGCCCGATCCAGGCGCCGAAGGCGACCATGACCGCAACCGTCACCCACAGGAGCGGCACGGCGATCTTGTCCTTGCCGCCATAGGCGCCCACCAAAAGCGCGCCCATCGCGAAGACGGCCAGCAGGAATTCCGGGAGGATCGTGGAGAAATCCGCGAAAGTCATTGTCGTTTCCCCTCAGTGCCCGGCCGCCGCCGCAACTTCGGCGGGCAGGCTGGCGTGGTAGTCTTGGATGAGCTGGCCGACCGACGGGCCGATGATGTCGGTGACGAGGCTCGGGTACACACCCAGCACCAGCGTCATCACGACGAGCGGCGCGAAGATCCATTTCTCGCGGGCGGTCATGTCGGTGATGGTCTTCAGGCTTTCCTTGATCAGATCGCCCAGCACCACGCGGCGATAGAGCCACAGCGCATAGGCCGCCGACAGGATCACGCCCGAGGTCGCGACCATCGCCACCCAGGTGTTGACCTGGAAGGTGCCCATCAGCGTCAGGAATTCGCCGACGAAGCCCGAGGTGCCCGGCAGGCCGACGTTGGCCATGGTGAAGAACATGAAGACGAGCGCATAGGCCGGCATCCGGGTCACGAGGCCGCCATAGGCATCGATCTCGCGGGTGTGCATGCGGTCATAGATCACGCCGACCGCGAGGAAGAGCGCGCCCGAGACGAAGCCGTGCGAGATCATCTGGAAGATCGCGCCGTCGATGCCTTGCTGGGTCGCCGAGAAGATCCCCATGGTGACATAGCCCATATGCGCGACCGAGGAGTAAGCGATCAGCTTCTTCATGTCCGATTGCGCGAGCGCGACGAGCGAGGTGTAGACGATCGCGATCGCCGACATCCAGAGCACGAAGGGCGTCATCACCTCGAAGCCCACCGGGAACATCGGCAGCGAGAAGCGCAGGAAGCCGTAGCCCCCCATCTTCAGCAAGATCGCGGCCAGAACGACCGAACCGGCGGTCGGCGCCTGAACGTGGGCGTCGGGCAACCAGGTATGCACCGGCCACATCGGCATCTTCACCGCGAAGGAGGCGAAGAAGGCGAGGAACAGCAGCGTCTGCATCCCGCCGACGACGGTGAAGCCGAAGACCGAGAGCGTGGTCGAGGGGAAATCATGCGCCATCAGCGCGACGATATCGGTGGTGCCCGCGCTCATATACATCGCGACCATCGCCACCAGCATCAGCACCGAGCCGAGGAAGGTGTAGAGAAAGAACTTGAAGGTCGCGTAGATCCGGTCCTTGCCGCCCCAGATACCGATGATCAGGAACATCGGGATCAGGCCGGCCTCGAAGAACAGGTAGAAGAGCACGAGGTCGAGCGCGGCGAAGACGCCGATCATCAGCCCCTCGAGCGCGAGGAAGGCGATCATGTATTCCTTGACGCGCTTGTCGACATGCCAGGCCGAGGCGATGGTCAGCGGCATCAGCGCGGTGGTGAGAAGGATGAACAGGATCGAGATCCCGTCGACGCCCATCTTGTAGTGCAGCCCCATGATCCAGGGCCGGTCCTCGACGAACTGCATGCCGGTGTTCGAGGCATCGAAGCCCGCCAGCAGGAAGAGCGAGATCAGGAAGGTCGCCGTGGTCGCGGTGAGCGCAAACCATTTGGCGTTGCGGTCCGCCGCCTCCCCGCCCCCGCGCATCACGAGCGCGAGGATCGCCGCCGCGACGAGCGGCGTGAAGGTGATGATGGAAAGCAGGCTCTGCATTAGTGCGACCCCCCGGTCAGAACGACCCAGAACATGAGCACCACGATGCCGACGACCATGGCGAAAGCGTAGTGGAAGAGATAGCCGGATTGCACCCGGCCAGCGAGACGGGTCAGCCGCGGCACGAGACCGAGCGCCACCCCGTTGATGGCCCCGTCGATGACCGCGCCGTCGCCCTTTTTCCAGAAGAAGCGGCCGAGCCACTGCGCCGGACGGATGAAGATCGCGTCATAGAGCTCGTCGAAATACCACTTGTTGAGCAGGAAATCGTAGAGCGCGGGGTTGGCCGCGGCGAGACGCGACGGCAGGGCGGGTTTGGCGATGTAGAAGATCCACGAGATCACGAAGCCGATCACCATCGCGACGAAGGGCGAGACCTTGACCCAGGCGGGCGCATGGTGGGCGTCGTCCATCACATGGTTGTCGGGCGCCATGAAGATCGCGCCTTGCGGAGCGCCGGCATGGGCCGTGGCATGTTCGGCCGCCAGACCGGCGGTCTCGGCCTCGGTCGCGACATGGGTCGCGGCTTCGGTCGCATGGCCCGCAGCGGCTTCGGTCGCATGGCCTTCGGTCGCCGACACCTCATGCGAGGGCATGCCGAAGAACGACAGCACCTTGGCATGATCGCCGAAGAAGCTGTTGTACCACAGCATCCCCGAGAAGATCGCGCCGAGCGAGAGCACGCCGAGCGGCACCAGCATCACCATCGGGCTTTCATGGGCATGTTCATGCGCATGATGATCGCCCTTTTCCTTGCCGTAGAAGGTCATGAAGATCAGGCGCCACGAGTAGAACGAGGTCATCCCCGCCGCGATCACGAGCGCCCAGAAGGCATAGCTCGAACCCGAGGCATAGGCGCTCTCGATGATCGCGTCCTTCGACAGGAAGCCCGCGAAGCCGATCGAGGTCATCGGGATGCCGACGCCGGTGATGGCGAAGGTGCCGATCATCATGATCCAGAAGGTGAAGGGGATCTTCTTGCGCAGCGCACCGTAGTTGCGCATGTCCTGCTCGTGGTGCATCGCATGGATGACCGAGCCCGCGCCGAGGAACAGCATCGCCTTGAAGAAGGCGTGGGTCAGCAGGTGGAACATCGCCGCCGAATAGACACCCGCGCCGGCGGCCACGAACATGTAGCCGAGCTGCGAACAGGTCGAATAGGCGATGACGCGTTTGATGTCGTTTTGCACGAGGCCGACGGTCGCCGCGAAGAAGGCGGTGGTGGCGCCGATATAGACGATGAACATCTTGGCTTCGGGCGCGAATTCAAAGAGCGGCGACATCCGCGAGACGAGGAACACGCCCGCCGTCACCATGGTCGCGGCGTGGATCAGCGCGGAAACCGGCGTCGGGCCTTCCATCGCGTCGGGCAGCCAGGTGTGCAGCAGGAGCTGCGCCGATTTGCCCATCGCGCCGATGAACAGCAGGAAGCCGATCAGGTTGGCCGCGTTCCAGTCACGCCACAGGAAATGGATCGAGGTCTCCGCGAGCTGCGGGGCGGCGGCGAAGATCACATCCATGTTGATCGAGCCGGTCAGGAAGAAGAGACCGAAGATCCCCAGCGAGAAGCCGAAGTCGCCCACGCGGTTGACCACGAAAGCCTTGATCGCGGCGGCATTGGCCGAGGGTTTCTTGTAGTAGAAGCCGATCAGCAGATAGGAGGCGAGACCCACGCCCTCCCAGCCGAAGAACATCTGCACGAGGTTGTCGGCGGTCACCAGCGAAAGCATCGCGAAGGTGAAGAGCGACAGATAGGCGAAGAAGCGCGCCTTGTAATGCTCGTGATGGGTCCAGTTGTCGTCATGGGCCATGTAGCCCCAGGAATAGAGGTGCACGAGCGCCGAGACCGTGGTGACCACGATCAGCATGATCGCGGTGAGCCGGTCGACGCGGATCCCCCAGGAGGTGTCGAGCCCGCCCGACTGGATCCAGCTCAAGAGCTCGACGTGGCGGGTGGTGCCGTCCTGGCCGAGGAACACGACCCAGCTGAGCGCGCAGGCGAGGAACAGCAGACCCGTCGTGACGGTCATCGCGCCCTTTTCGCCGATCACGCGCCAGCCGAAGCCGCCGATGATCGCGCCGACGAGGGGCGCAAGAAGGATGATCGTTTCCATTGGCGCTTACCCCTTCATCACGTTGACGTCTTCGACGTCGATCGAGCCGCGGTTGCGGAAGAACACCACCAGGATCGCGAGCCCGATCGCGGCCTCGGCGGCGGCGACGGTCAGGATCAGCATGGTGAAGACCTGGCCCACCAGATCGCCCAGATGGGTCGAGAAGGCGACCATGTTGATGTTCACCGCCAGCAGGATCAGTTCGATCGACATCAGGATGACGATGACGTTCTTGCGGTTCACGAAGATGCCGAAGATGCCGGTGACGAACAGCAATGCCGCCACGCCGAGATAATGTTCAAGTCCGATCATCGCTGTCCCTCCGGGTTCGCGCCCGTCTTCATCTTGATCTTGGTGTTCATCACAGCCCCTGCCCCGGTTTGACATCCACGAGCTCGAGCGCCTTGGCCGGATCGCGGTGCATCTGCGCGATCACGTTCTGCCGCTTGACATCCTTGCGGTGGCGCAGCGTCAGCAGGATCGCCCCGATCATCGCGACGAGCAGCACAAGCCCCGCCGCCTGGAACAGGTAGAGATATTTGTCATACATGACCATGCCGAGCGCGACCGCGTTCTGCTGGCCCTCGACCAGCGGCACCGCGCGCAAGCCCTCGGCGCCCTCGGCCGAATGCCAGGCCATGAAGCCCGCGCCGATCTGCACCAGCATCACCACGCCGATCAGGAGCCCGAGCGGCATCGTGCGCGCCAGTTCCCCCTTCAGCTCGGCGAAGTCGACATCGAGCATCATCACCACGAAGAGGAACAGCACCGCGACCGCGCCGACATAGACGATGATCAGCAGCATCGCCACGAATTCCGCCCCCATCAGCACGAAGAGCCCGGCCGCCGAGAGGAAGGTCAGGATCAGCCAGAGAACCGAGTGGACCGGGTTTTTCGACACGACCACCATGAAGCCCGCGACCACCGCCGTAATGGCGAAGAGGTAAAAGGCGAATGCAAACACCGTCATGTGTTTTCCCCCGATTTTTCGTCAAAGACCGAACGCGCGATCTCCAGCGCGCGGGTCATGGCGGGCACCCCGCCGAACATGCTCATCTGGAAGATCGTCTCGGCGATCTCCCGTTGGGTGGCCCCCGCCTCCAGCGCGTGGCGGATCGTCAGGCGCAGCTGCGCATCGGCCTGCGCGCCCAAGACCGTCAACGCCGCAATCGTCACGAGCAGCCGGGTGCGGGCATCGAGACCTTCACGGTTGAAGGTCTTGCCGAACCAGATCTCCATCATGTCCTTCGACATGGTCGGAAACAGCTTCTCGAAGGCGGCGGGGTTGAAACTCTCGAGCGCGGGATTGAACAGGCGGGCCATCTCCGCCCCCTGCTCCATCATCGCCGAAAAGAGTTTCGAGAATTCTTCGGTCATCGGTAGGGCGCATCCAGCTCGAGGTTGCGGGCGATCTCGGCCTCCCAACGCGCACCGTTATCGAGCAGCTTCTCCTTGGTGTAGAAGAGCTCTTCACGGGTCTCGGTGGCGAATTCGAAATTCGGGCCCTCGACGATCGCATCGACCGGGCAGGCTTCCTGGCAGAAGCCGCAGTAGATGCATTTCGTCATGTCGATGTCATAGCGCGTGGTGCGGCGCGAGCCGTCCTCGCGGGGTTCGGCGTCGATGGTGATCGCCTGCGCGGGGCAGATCGCCTCGCAGAGTTTGCAGGCGATGCAGCGCTCTTCGCCGTTCGGATAGCGGCGCAGCGCGTGCTCGCCGCGGAAGCGCGGCGACAGCGGGCCCTTTTCATGCGGGTAGTTCAGCGTGGGCTTGGGCGCCACGAAATACCGCATGCCGAGCGCGAAGCCTTTGATGAAGTCCCACAGGACGAAATATTTTGCAGCGCGTGCGTAGTCGAAAGCCATGTCTCAGCCCCCCATCGTCCAGCGGGCCCAGAAGCCGCCGAGAACTTCGAATTTCGCAAGGAATGCCACCAGAACGACCCAACCGAGCGACAGCGGCAGGAACACTTTCCAACCGATCCGCATCAGCTGGTCATAGCGGTAGCGCGGCACGATCGCCTTCACCATGGCGAACAGGAAGAAGAAGAACGCCATCTTCGCGACCATCCACAGCACGCTGTCCGGGATGCCGGGGATCGGCGAGAGCCAGCCGCCGAAGAACAGCAGCGACATCAGCGCGCACATCAGGAAGATCGCGATATATTCGCCGGCCATGAACAGCAGGAACGGCGTCGAGCTGTATTCCACCTGGAAGCCCGCGACGAGTTCCGATTCCGCTTCCGGCAGGTCGAACGGCGGGCGGTTCGTCTCGGCCAGCGCCGAGATGAAGAACAGCGCCACCATCGGCAGGTGCGGCAGCCAATACCAGTTGAACAGGCCAAAGGAGCCCTTCTGCGCATTGACGATATCGGAGAAGTTCATCGAGCCGGTCGAGAGGATCACGCCGATGATGATCAGCCCGAGCGAGACCTCATAGGAGATCATCTGCGCGGCCGAGCGCAGCGAGCCGAGGAACGGATATTTCGAGTTCGACGCCCAGCCGCCCATGATCACGCCATAGACCTCGAGCGAGGAGATCGCGAAGACATAGAGGATCGCCACGTTGATATCCGAGAGCACCCAGCCCTCGTTGAACGGGATCACCGCCCAGGCGACCATCGCGAGGATGAAGCTGAGCACCGGCGCGAGGAAATATACGAACTTGTCGGCGCCCGCCGGCACGACGATTTCCTTGACGACATATTTCAGCGCATCCGCCACCGATTGCAGCAGGCCCCAGGGGCCGACCACGTTCGGGCCGCGGCGCATCTGCACCGCCGCCCAGATCTTGCGGTCGCCATAGACCAGGAAGAGCAGCGAGATCATCACGAATGCGATGATCCCCAGCGCCTGCACGACGATCAGGAGCGCCGTGCCCAGTGGTGTTGCCAGAAACTCAGCCATTTTGTCCCTCAGACCGCCTTATCTTCAAACCGTCGGTATTCCCTGATCCGCGCAATCGGCGACCGTCACTTCCGCGTCGATCGTCCGCAAGCCGCGGGGCAGCGCGGGCGAGATGGTGTAGACCGCATCTGCCCGCCAGATGCCACCGTTGTGCGAAACCTTCGTGCGCACATGGCGCGCGAAGCCATAACCGCGGATCAGCGCATATTGCGCCGCCGCACAGACCGCGTAATCCGCGACCTGCTGACGTCCCTGCGCGGCATCGGAAACCGCCACGCGAAATTCCACCAGATCCCCGTCGAGAAGCCGGGTCTCGACCCCGCGATAGACCGGCGCTGAGGCGCCCGCATCGGTCGCGGCCCCCGCCGGCGCGCAGGCCGCCAGCCCGGCCAGAAGGCCGGGGGCGAGGCGCGCAAGACGGGCGGGGAAACGGGTCATCGGGGCTCCTTACTCGGCCGCAACCGCCGAGGCGGCCTCGCGGCGCGCCTTGGCCTGCGCCGAGAGCTCGGCCATCAGGACCGAGGCCCGCGCGATCGGGTTGGTGAGGTAGAAATCCTGGATCGCGGTGCGGAAGCTCGCCCGGCCCATTTCGCGCGGCGCGACCGGGGTCCAGACATTCTCCACGACCTGATCGACCTGGCCCAGATGCGGCACCGCGGCGAGCATCGCGCGGCGCAGCCCCGCGAGGCTGTCCCAAGGCAGCGTCTGACCGAGCTCGGCCGAGAGCGCGCGCAGGATCGCCCAGTTTTCCTTGGCCTCGCCCGGCGCGAAAGCGGCGCGGAAGGCGAGCTGCGGGCGGCCTTCGGTGTTCACGAAGAGGCCGTTTTCTTCCGTATAGGCGGCGGCCGGCAGGATCACATCGGCGCGGCTCGCGCCCCGGTCACCATGGCTGCCCTGATAGATCACGAACGGGCCCGGGGCCACTTCGACCTCGTCCGACCCCATGTTGTAGACGACCTGCACGCCCTCGACCGCAGCGAGAATCCCGCCCTCGGTGACCGCGCCGACATCCATCGCGCCGACCCGGCCCGCGGCCGTGTGCAGCACCAGCATCTTGCCGCCGAGCTTCTCGGTCAGCGCCTGCGCATGGGCCAGAACCGCCTCGCCATCGGCCTCGCTCACCGCGCCCTGCCCCACGATCACCAGCGCGCCCTCGACCGCGACCGCCTCGGCGGCGAACCGCGCCAGCGTCGCGCGGTCTTCGCCGAGCTTCTCGTAATCATAGGTCAGATCGGCATCGGGGCCGATCACGGTGACCGTCGCGCCCTGCGCCCAGGCCTTGCGGATGCGCGCGTTGAGCACCGGCGCCTCGACCCGCGGGTTGGTGCCGATCAGGATGATATGCTGCGCGGTGTCGATATCGGCGATCGCGGCCGAGCCGACATAGGCCGAGCGGTTGCCCACCGGCAGACGCGCGCCATCGGTGCGGCATTCGACATTGCCGCCCATCCCCTCGACGAGGGTCTTGAGCGAGAAGGCGGCTTCGGTGGGCGCGAGATCGCCGACGAGGCCGAGCACCTTCTTGCCCTTCATCGCGGTGGCCGCGCGGCGCAGCGCCTCGGGCCAGCTCGCCGGGCGCAGCTTGCCGTTTTCGCGCACATAGGGCGTGTCGAGGCGCTGGCGGCGCAGGCCGTCCCAGATGAAGCGGGTCTTGTCCGAGATCCACTCCTCGTTCACGCCGTCATGGTTGCGCGGCACGATCCGTTTGACTTCGCGGCCCTTGGTATCGACGCGGATGTTCGAGCCAAGCGCGTCCATCACGTCGATGGTCTCGGTCTTGGTGAGCTCCCACGGGCGGGCGGTGAAGGCATAGGGTTTCGAGGTCAGCGCGCCGACCGGGCACAGGTCGATGATGTTGCCCTGCAGGTTGCTGTCGAGCGTCATGTTCAGATAGGAGGTGATCTCGCTATCCTCGCCGCGGCCGGTCTGGCCCATCTGGGTGATGCCGGCGACCTCGGAGGTGAAGCGCACGCAGCGGGTGCAGCTGATGCAGCGCGTCATGCAGGTCGAGACCAGCGGCCCGAGGTTCAGGTCCTCGGAGGCGCGCTTGGGCTCGCGGTAGCGCGAGAAATCGACGCCGTAAGCCATCGCCTGGTCCTGCAGGTCGCATTCGCCGCCCTGGTCGCAGATCGGGCAATCGAGCGGGTGGTTGATGAGCAGGAACTCCATCACCCCTTCGCGCGCCTTCTTGACCATCGGCGAGTTGGTCTTGACGACCGAGGGCTCGCCGTTCGGGCCCGGGCGCAGGTCCTTGACCTGCATCGCGCAGGAGGCGGCGGGCTTGGGCGGGCCGCCGACCACCTCGACGAGGCACATCCGGCAGTTGCCCGCGATCGAGAGCCGCTCGTGGTAGCAGAAGCGCGGCACCTCGATCCCGGCCTGTTCGCAGGCCTGGATCAGGGTCAGGTTCGGATCAACCTCGACCTCATGGCCGTCGATGATGATTTTGCGCGTGTTCGACATGTGTCTGATCCGTCACTTGGCTCGGGCGCGGAGGCCCGCGCGTTGAATTTGGGCGGGGGCCATCATGCGCAGCCCCCCGGGAAGAGCCAGACGCCCTCCCTGAAATTGTCGAGATCCCCCGAGGCGACGCCCCGCGGGCCGCACCAGGCCTTGGCCGCGCGTTTTGCCTCGGCGCCATCGGCATAGCCGAAGGGCTGGCCCGCGCGCGTCACCACGAGCCCCTGCGCGCCCTCGGCCACCGCATAGCCCTCGGGCGCGGTGCGGGCCCCGCGCGGGGCCTCGCCGACGCCGGGGCGGGCACAGGCGCCAAGCGCCAGCACCATCGCAGCCGAGAGGGGGAGCGCAGGATGCATCGCTTACTCCGCCGCCATCGCGCCCATGCGGCCGGTCTTCTTGGCCTTGATCCGGTCCTCGATCTCGTCGCGGTAGTGACGGATCAGACCCTGGATCGGCCAGGCAGCCGCATCGCCGAGCGCGCAGATCGTATGGCCCTCGACCTGTTTGGTGACCGAGAGCAGCATGTCGATCTCCTCGACCTCCGCCTCGCCCTTCACCAGACGGTCCATCACGCGCATCATCCAGCCGGTGCCTTCGCGGCAGGGCGTGCACTGGCCGCAGCTCTCATGCTTGAAGAACTTGGACAGACGCCAGATCGCCTTGATGATGTCGGTCGACTGATCCATCACGATCATGCAGGCGGTGCCGAAGGAAGATTGCAGCGCGCGCATGCCGTCGTAATCCATGATCGCGTCTTCGCACATCGCCGCCGGGATCACCGGGCAGGAGGCGCCGCCGGGGATCACCGCCTTGAGGTTCTTCCAGCCGCCGCGCACGCCGCCGCCATGTTTCTCGATCAGCTCCTTCATCGAGATCGACATGCTCTCCTCGATGACGCAGGGCGTGTTGATATGGCCCGACATCGCGAAGAGCTTGACGCCCGCGTTGTTCGGCCGGCCGAAGCCCGCGAACCAATCCGCGCCGCGGCGCAGGATCGTCGGCACGACGGCGATCGATTCGACGTTGTTCACCGTCGTCGGGCAGCCATAGAGCCCCGAGCCGGCCGGGAACGGCGGCTTCATCCGCGGCATCCCCTTCTTGCCCTCGAGGCTCTCGATCAGCGCGGTTTCCTCGCCGCAGATATAGGCGCCGGCACCATGCGAGAGATAGACATCGTAATCGAAGCCCGATTTGCAGGCGTTCTTGCCGATCAGCCCGGCTTCATAGCACTCGTCGATGGCGGCCTGCAGGGCCTCCTTCTCGCGCACATATTCGCCGCGGATATAGATATAGGCCGCGCTCGCGCCCATCGCGAAACCGGCGATCAGCGCGCCTTCGATCAGCGTATGCGGATCGTGGCGCATGATCTCGCGGTCCTTGCAGGTCGCGGGCTCGGATTCGTCGGCGTTGATGACGAGATAAGCCGGGCGGCCATCGGTCTGCTTGGGCATGAAGGACCATTTCAGGCCGGTCGGGAAGCCCGCGCCGCCGCGCCCGCGCAGCCCCGAGGCCTTGACCTGCTCGATGATCCAGTCGCGGCCATTGGCCAGCAGGTTCGCCGTGCCGTCCCAATGCCCGCGCATCATCGCGCCTTTGAGGGAGCGGTCGTGCATCCCGTAGAGGTTGGTAAAGATCCGGTCCTGATCTTTCAGCATGTTTCGTCCCTCAGTTGCGCGGGCGGCCGGGGCCCCGGCGCGCGATGGTGGCGGCGGCGGGCGTGACGCGGGCCGGGGCCGGGCGGCTGCCCTGCCCGTCGGTTCGGCCCTGATGCATCATCCCCGCCATGGTCAGCCTCAGTAGTCGTTGGTCTTGGCGCGCTCGAGGAAGCGCTCGAGCCCCTCGGTCACGATGATTTTCGCCTGCGCGACCCATTTGTCGCGGCTGCAGCGGCCCTTGAACCGCGGCACATTGGCGTCGGCAAAGGCGATCTCCTCGGCGCCCCAGGCGGCGATCTGGTCGAAGTGGAAGATCCCCCACTCGTTCAGACGCTGCTCGAGCACCGGGCCGATGCCTTCGATCAGCTTGAGATCATCGGCGCGGCCCTCGCGCGGCGCGGCGAGACCCGCGGGCTTGACGCCGGCGCTCTCGTCGACGCTGTCATCGCCGTCGCCGGCTTCGGCGGCCACGGCCTCGGCCGCAACCGGCGCAGGCGCGGGCGCCGCAGCAGCGGCCTCGGCGGCCGCTTTCGCGGCGGCGGCCTGCTGCACGGCGGAGAGCGGGCGCTGGCCCACCCCCATGATGCCGATCGGCGCATGCTGGCCCGACATCTGCCAGGGCGCGCGCAGCGGCACTTCGGTGCCGTCGATCTTCTTGACCACGTCAGCCTGCGCGAGCGCGGTGCCGACCGAGGCATTCGCGGCCTCGCGCTCGCCCTTGCTGTCGGCCAGCGAAGTCAGCCCCGAGGCCGGCTCCGACGAGAAGCGGCCCACTTGCGAGCCCGGACGCGGCGCAGAGCCCGCGGCCATGTCGTCGATCAGCTTGGCGAGACTCGCCTCACTCAGATCCTCGTAGTAATCCTTGCCGATCTGCGCCATCGGCGCATTGGCGCAGGCGCCGAGGCACTCGACCTCCTCCCAGGAGAACCGGCCATCGGCCGAGAGCTCGAACGGATGCGCGGCGATCTTCTCCTTGCAGACCTTGATCAGATCTTCCGAGCCGCAGATCATGCAGGAGGTGGTGCCGCAGATCTGGATATGGGCCACCGAGCCCACCGGCGCGAGCTGGAACATGAAGTAGAAGGTCGCGACCTCGAGCGCCCGGATATAGGGCATGCCGAGCATGTCGGCGACATATTCGATCGCGGGTTTGGAGAGCCACCCCTCCTGTTCCTGCGCGCGGAACAGGAGCGGGATGATCGCCGAGGCCTGACGGCCGACCGGGAACTTGGTGATCTGCGCCTCAGCCCAGGCGAGGTTCGCGGGCGTGAAGGCGAAGGAGCTGGGTTGCTCGTGATGAAGACGGCGGAGCATTAGCGGTCGACCTCCCCGAACACGATATCCATCGTGCCGATGATTGCAGAGACATCGGCGAGCATGTGGCCCTTCGAGACTTCATCCATCGATTGCAGATGCAGGAAGCCCGGGGCGCGGATCTTCGCGCGATAGGGTTTGTTGGTGCCGTCGGAGACGAGATAGACGCCAAACTCGCCCTTCGGCGCTTCGACGGCGGCATAGACCTCGCCGGCGGGAACCTTGAAGCCCTCGGTGTAGAGCTTGAAGTGGTGGATCAGGCTCTCCATCGAGCGCTTCATCTCGCCGCGCTTGGGCGGGGTCATCTTGCCGCGCGCGAGCACGTCGCCCTGGTTCTCGGCCAGACGCAGCTTGGCGCAGGCCTGCAGCACGATCTTGGTCGACTCGCGCATCTCGGCCATCCGCACGAGATAGCGGTCATAGCAATCGCCATTCTTGCCGATGCAGACCTTGAATTCGAATTCGTCATAGCATTCATAGGGTTGCGCGCGGCGCAAATCCCAGGCGAGGCCCGAGCCGCGGACCATCACGCCCGAATAGCCCCAGCGTTCGATCTCGTCTTCGGTGATGATGCAGATATCGGCGTTGCGCTGCTTGAAGATCCGGTTCTCGGTCAAGAGGCCCTCGATATCGTCGAGCACCTGCGGGAAGCCCTTGGCCCAGCTCTCGATATCGTCGATCAGCTCCGGCGGCAGGTCCTGATGGACGCCACCCGGGCGGAAATAGTTGGCGTGCAGACGGGCCCCGCAGGCGCGCTCATAGAAGACCATGATCTTCTCGCGCTCTTCGAAGCCCCACAGCGGCGGGGTCAGCGCGCCCACGTCCATCGCCTGGGTGGTGACGTTGAGGAGGTGGTTGGTGATCCGGCCGAGCTCGGAATAGAGCACGCGGATCAGCTGCGCGCGGCGCGGCACCTCGGTGCCGGTAAGCTTCTCGATCGCCAGACACCAGGCATGTTCCTGGTTCATCGGCGCCACATAATCGAGACGGTCGAAATAGGGCAGGTTCTGCAGATAGGTGCGGCTTTCCATCAGCTTCTCGGTGCCGCGGTGCAGCAGGCCGATATGCGGGTCCGCCCGCTCGACGATCTCGCCGTCGAGCTCGAGCACCATCCGCAGCACGCCGTGCGCCGCCGGGTGCTGGGGCCCGAAGTTGATGTTGAAGTTGCGGATGCTCTGTTCGCCGGTCACGAAATCCGTCGAGCCGTCATCGTAGGTATTTTGCCGGATGTCGCCGTCCATGTTCTTTACCTTTGCTTGCCGATGGCCGGGGCCAGGAGGCTGGCCCGGGCGGGCTCAGCCCTGCTTTTCGTCGCCGGGCAGAATGTAATGGGCGCCTTCCCAGGGGCTCAGGAAGTCGAACTGCCGATATTCCTGGGTCAGGTTCACCGGCTCGTAGACGACGCGCTTTTGCACTTCGTCATAGCGCAGCTCGACATAGCCCGTGGTCGGGAAATCCTTGCGCAGCGGATGGCCGCGGAAGCCATAATCGGTCAGCAGGCGGCGCAGATCCGGGTGGCCCGAGAACAGGATCCCGAACATGTCGAAGACCTCGCGCTCGAACCAGTTGGCCGAGGAATGCAGCCCGACGATCGAGGGGCACATCTCGTCTTCGCGCAGCGCGGCCTTCACGCGGATGCGCTGATTGCGCCACATCGACAGGAAGTGATAGACCACATCGAAGCGCGCGGGGCGCGTCGGGTAATCGACCGCGGTCAGATCGACCAGCGAGGTGAAGCGGCAGCTCGGGTCGTCGCGCAGGAATTCCACGAAATCGAGGATCTTCGAGGGCGCCACGATCACGGTCAGCTCGCCGAAGGCGATCTCGGTCGAGATCACGTCCTCGCCGCGCTTGAGCTCGATATGGGTGGCCAGGTCTTGCAGTTGCTCGGTCATCGTCCCCTCCTCAGCGCACCAGCGTGCCGGTGCGGCGGATCTTCCGCTGCAGCTGCAAAATGCCATACATCAGCGCTTCGGCCGAGGGCGGGCAGCCCGGAACGTAGATATCGACCGGAACGATCCGGTCGCAGCCGCGCACCACGGAATAGCTGTAGTGATAATAGCCGCCGCCATTCGCGCAGGAGCCCATCGAGATCACATAGCGCGGCTCGGGCATCTGGTCGTAGACCTTGCGCAGCGCCGGCGCCATCTTGTTGGTCAGCGTGCCCGCGACGATCATCACGTCGGATTGGCGCGGCGAGGCGCGCGGCGCGAAGCCGTAGCGCTCCACGTCATAGCGCGGCATCGCGGTATGCATCATCTCGACCGCGCAGCAGGCCAGACCGAAGGTCATCCAGTGCAGAGAGCCGATCCGGGCCCAGTTGATCAAATCCTCGGCGGTGGTGAGGATGAAGCCCTTGTCCTGCAGGTCGCGGTTGAGCGCCTCGGCCGCCGAGCTCATGTCCGCCGCGGCGGTATTCGGTCCGGTCATCACGCCCATTCCAGCGCCCCTTTCTTCCATTCATAGGCAAAGCCCACGGTCAAGACCGCGAGGAACACCATCATCGACCAGAAGGCCACCATCGAGAGCGAGCCAAACGCCACCGCCCAGGGGAACAGGAAGGCGACTTCGAGGTCGAAGATGATGAACAGGATCGAGACGAGATAGAAGCGGACGTCGAATTTCATCCGCGCGTCGTCGAAGGCGTTGAAACCGCATTCATAGGCCGACACCTTTTCCGGGTCGGGGTTGCGCACCGCAAGAACGGCCGCGGCGATGATCAGCACCAGCCCGAGAGCAATGGCCATCGCGAGAAAGATGAGAATGGGAAGATATTCACGCAGCATATCGTGCACTGGTTGGCTCCCTCGTGACGCGACAGGTTGTCGCGCAGGTTCCGGCTAGGCCGACCTTTAGCCTTGCCTCCGCGCCGGGTCAACCAAGAGGTGCCCGCTCGGGGGTTGAAATCTGCATTTAGTATACCAAGGCACACCGTTAGCGGCACCGGTCCGCCCCGATTTCCCTGCGCAAAGGGCGCCCGCCCCGGGCCGATCACGCACGGGGGCCGACGCCCTTGATGAAAGTCAAGAATTTGCGTGATCGAGACGATTCTTGTCAGGCTTTTGTCGGCTTTGGCGCGGCGCGCGCCTCAGGCCCAGCCGGGCGGGCGCTTCTCGAAAAAGGCGCTGATTCCCTCCGCCGCCTCGGGGCTCTCCCAACGCGCCACCAGCGCCGCCTCGGTCGCCGCGCGCAGCGCCTCCGCGTCGCGCCCCTGCCCCGCGATCAGCGCGATCAGCGCCTTGGCCTCGGCCACCGCGCCGGGCGCACAGGCGAGATAGGGCGCAACCTCCGCCTCGATCGCCGCGTCGAGCGCCTCGGGCGCCACCACGCGCGCCAAAAGCCCGAGCCGCTCGGCCTCCGCCGCCTCGAAAAGCCGCGCCGACATGAACACCCGCCGCGCCCGCGCCGGGCCCATCCGCGCCACCACATAGGGCGAGATCGTCGCGGGCGTGAGGCCAAGGCGCGTCTCGGTCAGGCCAAACCGCGCCCCCGCAACCCCCACCGCCACATCGCACACCGACATCATCCCGATGCCGCCGCCAAAGGCATTGCCCTGCACCCGGCCGATCACGGGCTTGGGGCAGCCATCCATCGCCGCGAGCATCCCCGCGAGCGCGCGCGCCCCGGCAGCCCGCTCCTCCGCCGTGCCCGCCATCTGCGCGCGCATCCAAGCTAGATCGCCGCCCGCGCAAAAGCTCGCCCCCTCGGCCGCAAGCACCACGACCCGCACCGAGGCGGAGGCGCCCAGCCGCCCGATCGCCTGCGTCAGCTCGCCGATCATCGCGGCCGAAAGCGCGTTGTGCTTCTCCGCCCGCGCCAGCCACAGATGCGCCACCCCGCGCGTGTCTTCCTCAACCCGGATCGTCTCGAACATCCGCCCCCCTACCCGCGCAGCCCGCGCGCCATTGCCGCCGCCGCGGCGAGTTTCTCCAGATCGAGCCCGGTCTCATAGCCGAGCTCCGCCAGCCGCGCCGCAACGCGCTCGCTCGCGACATTGCCCGCCGCGCCAGGCGCATAGGGGCAGCCGCCCAAGCCCCCCGCGCAGGCATCGAACACCCGCAGCCCGCGGCCAAGCGAGACCTCGATATTGGCGAGCGCGCGCCCAGCGGTATCATGGAAATGCCCAGCCAGCTGCGCGGGCTCGGCCTCCTCCAGAACGGCGGCGAGCATCGCATCGACCGCCTCGGGCCGCGCCTGCCCCACGGTATCGCCAAGGCTCACCTCATGGCAGCCAAGCCCCCGCAGCGCCGCCACCACCCGCGCCACCGCGCCCGGCGCGACCGGCCCGTCGAAGGGGCAATCGGTGACCATCGAGACATAGCCCCGCAGCGGGATGCCATCGGCCGCCGCCGCCGCCGCGACCGGCGCGAACCGCTCGAGGCTCTCCGCGATCGAACAGTTGAGATTGGCGCGCGAAAACCCCTCCGAGGCCGACGCGAAGATCGCCACCTCATCGGCGCGCGCCGCCCGCGCGGCCTCATAGCCCTTCAGGTTCGGCGTGAGCGCGCCGTAACGCACGCCCGGCACCCGGGCGATCGCGGCGAAAACCGCCTCCGAACCGGCCATCTGCGGCACCCATTTCGGGCTGACGAAAGAGCCCACCTCGATCCGGCGAAACCCCACCCCGCTCAGCGCATCAATGAGCGCCACCTTCTCGGCCACCGAAATCGCGCGCGGCTCGTTTTGCAGCCCGTCGCGCGGCGCCATCTCGTAGATCTCGACGAAATCGCTCATGCGGCTTCGGCCTCCTCCGCCAGACGGATCAGCGCCGCCCCCGCCTCGACCTGCGCCCCCGCGGCGGCGAGAACCTCCGCCACCCGGCCCGCGCGCGCGGCGAGCATCGTGTGCTCCATCTTCATCGCCTCGAGAATGACGAGCGGCGCACCCGCCTCGACCCAAGCCCCCGGCGTGACAAAAACCGCCTTCACCAGCCCCGGCATCGGCGCGAGCGTGAGATCGGACGCCGGCCCCTCGGAGGCGCGCGCCAGCGGATCGGGGCGCTCGAACACATGGGTGCCGCGCGCGCCGAGGAAGACGGTGATCTCCTGCGCGCCCACATGCACCCGCGCGCCGGTCTTGGCGCCGGCCACCCACCAGCCATCGGCCTTGAGCTCGGCCAGAACCGTCTCGCCCTCGAAGGCCACCGAAACCCGCCCGGGCGCCTCGACGCTCAGCACGACGGGCTCGGCAAAAGCCACCGCCCGCGGCAAGGGCGCCCAGAGAGCAAAGCCCCCGCCCGTGCCCTCGATCAGCCCCGCCGCCGCGATCGCGCCGAGCGCCCGCGCCGCCAAAGGCACCGGGGCGGGCGCCGTCAGCGCCTCGAGATCGCGCGCGATCAGCCCGGTATCGACATCGCCCGCGCCAAAGCCCGGATGCCGCGCGAGCCGGCCCAGAAAGCCGAGATTGGTGACGGTGCCCGCGACCTCGGTGCCCTCGAGCGCGCGCGAGAGCTGCGCGAGCGCCGCGGCGCGGGTCGGGCCATGGGTCACCACCTTGGCGATCATCGGGTCATACCAGGGGCTGATCGCATCGCCCGGCCGCACCCCCGTCTCGATCCGCGCGCCGGGCCCGAAAACGAGATGCGCAAGCCGCCCGGTGGCCGGCAAGAACCCCGCCGGCACATCCTCGGCATAAAGCCGCGCCTCGAACGCATGGCCGCGGATCGCGAGATCCTCCTGCCGTGCGGGCAGCCCCTCGCCCGAGGCCACGCGCAGCTGCCATTCGACCAGATCGACCCCGGTGATCGCCTCGGTGACCGGATGCTCGACCTGCAGACGCGTGTTCATCTCCATGAACCAGAACCGGTCGGGGCGCAGCCCGTCCGAGCCGTCGACGATGAATTCGATCGTGCCCGCGCCCGAATAGCCGATCGCCTCGGCCGCGCGCACCGCCGCCTGCCCCATCGCGGCGCGCATCTCGGCGGTCATGCCGGGCGCCGGGGCCTCCTCGATGACCTTCTGGTGGCGGCGCTGGAGCGAGCAATCGCGCTCGAAGAGATGCACCGCGCGGGTGCCGTCGCCAAAGACCTGCACCTCGATATGGCGGGGCTTGTCGATATATTTCTCGATCAGGACGGCGGGGTTGCCAAAGGCGGTCTCGGCCTCGCCCTGCGCCGAGGCCAGCGCCGCGGCGAAGTCCTCGGCGCGCTCGACGCGGCGCATGCCCTTGCCGCCCCCGCCCGCCACCGCCTTGATCAGGACCGGATAGCCCACCGCCTCGGCCGCGCCCGCCAGATGCTCCGGGTCCTGGTTCGCGCCATGATAGCCCGGCACGACCGGCACCCCCGCCTCGGCCATCAGGGCCTTGGCCGCATCCTTGAGCCCCATCGCCCGGATCGCCGCCCCCGAAGGGCCGATGAACACCAGCCCCGCCGCCGCCACGGCATCGACGAACTCGGGGTTTTCCGAGAGAAACCCATAGCCCGGATGGATCGCCTCGGCGCCGGTGGCCTGCGCCGCGGCGATGATCGCGGCGCCGCGCAGGTAGCTGTCTTTCGGCGCGGGCCCGCCGATCAGCACGGCCTCATCGGCCATCGCCACATGGCGCGCACCGGCATCGGCCTCGGAATAGACGGCGACGGTGGCCACGCCGAGCCGGCGGGCCGTGTCGATCACCCGGCAGGCGATCTCGCCGCGGTTGGCGATCAGGATCTTGCGGAACATCTCGGTCTCCCTGTGACTGCGGCGGGGGCGCTGCCCCCGGGCCCCCGGGATATTTGTGGCAAGATGAACAGGATCGACCTTTCATCTTGCTCCAAATATCCCCGCCGGAGGCTAGAAAGTTTACATCCGGAACACGCCAAAGCGCGTCGGTTCGATGGCCGTGTTGAGGCTTGCCGAGAGGCTGAGCGCGAGCACCTGGCGGGTCTTGCGCGGGTCGACGATGCCGTCATCCCACAGCCGCGCCGAGGCATAGAGCGGGTGGCTCTGGCGCTCGAACATCTCGATCGTGGGGCGTTTGAACTCGGCCTCCTCCTCGGTGGACCAGCTGCCGCCCTTGCGCTCGATCGCCTCGCGCCGGACGGTGGCGAGCACGCCCGCCGCCTGTTCGCCGCCCATCACCGAGATGCGGCTATTGGGCCAGCTCCACAGGAACCGCGGCGAATAGGCGCGCCCGGCCATGCCATAGTTGCCCGCCCCGAAGGAGCCGCCGACGAGCATGGTGATTTTCGGCACATTGGTCGTTGCGACCGCGGTCACCATCTTCGCGCCATGGCGCGCAATGCCCTCGTTTTCATATTTCCGCCCGACCATGAAGCCCGTGATATTTTGCAGGAAAATCAGCGGGATCGAGCGCGCCGAACAAAGCTCGATGAAATGCGCGGCCTTTTGCGCGGCCTCGGAGAAGAGCACGCCGTTATTGGCCACGATGCCGACCGGGCAGCCCTCGACATGGGCGAAGCCGGTGACGATCGTCTCGCCGAAGCGGGCCTTGAACTCGTCGAAGCGCGAGCCGTCGACCACCCGGGCGATCAGTTCGCGGATGTCATAGGGGGTGCGCAGATCGGCGGGCACGAGGCCCAGGATCTCCTCGGGGTCATAGGCGGGGGGCTCGGGGCTTTGCCATTGCACCGTCATGGGCTTGGTGCGGTTGAGGTTGCCCACCGCGCGGCGCGCAAGCGCGAGCGCATGGGCATCGTCCTCGGCGAGATAATCGGCCACGCCCGAGAGCCGCGTATGGACATCGCCGCCGCCCAGATCCTCGGCCGAGACCACCTCGCCGGTAGCCGCGCGCACCAGCGGCGGGCCGGCGAGGAAGATCGTGCCCTGCTCGCGCACGATGATCGTGACATCGGACATCGCCGGCACATAGGCGCCGCCCGCGGTGCACGAGCCCATCACCACCGCGATCTGGGGGATGCCCTTGGCCGACATCCGCGCCTGATTGTAGAAGATCCGCCCGAAATGGTCGCGGTCGGGGAAGACCTCGTCCTGATTGGGCAGGTTGGCGCCGCCGCTGTCGACCAGATAGACGCAGGGCAGCCCGCAGTCTTCGGCGATCTCCTGCGCGCGCAGGTGTTTCTTGACGGTCATCGGGTAGTAGGTGCCGCCCTTGACGGTCGCGTCATTGGCGACGACCATCACCTCCTGGCCCATCACGCGCCCCACCCCCGCGATCACGCCCGCGCCGGGGGCTGCGCCGTCATACATCGCATGCGCCGCCGTCGCGCCGATCTCGAGGAAGGGGGCACCCGGGTCGAGAAGCCCCGCGACGCGGGCGCGCGGGCTCATCTTGCCGCGCGCGGTGTGGCGGGCCTGCGCTTCGGGGCCGCCGCCGGCGGTGGCGGCCTCGGCCGCCGCGCGCACGGTCTCGAGCGCCGCGAGATGGGCTGCACGATTGCGCGCAGCCGCCTCGGAGCCGGCGAGGAAGGAAGAGGTCAGTTTCATGGATCGGCCTTCTTGTCTCGCAGTTGCGCCGCGCGCGTCGCGGTCATTTCCATCAGGCAATTCGCCCCCACCACGCCGGCAAGCGACGCATCGCCCCAGCGCGCCACCTCGAGCCCGCATTCCGCATCACGATAAGCGATCCAGGCGCGTTGCGCGTCGAGCAGCTTCTCGGAGAGGCCCGCCGCCGTCATCTCGGCACGGCGCGCCTTGTATTCGGTGTTGAGCAGATCATCCCAGACCGCGGTCTCGGCGCCGATGCAGGCCACCGTCGAGAGCGTCGACTGATCGGTCGCGCCCAGGCAGCCCTGCGCGGCCTGACCGAGGCAGCTCGGCCCCTCGGCATAGGGGGAATACTCGGCAAAACAGGCGCGCACGCTCTCCTCCATCCCCGCCACCGCATCCGCGGGCAGGTCTTGCGCGCCCGCAGGCAGGGCGACGAGGAGGAGGGAGAGGGTGGCGGGGAGGACAGGACGCATCAGAGTTTCTCCATGATTTCGCGTCCGATCAGCATACGCCGAATTTCCGAGGTGCCAGCCCCGATTTCCATCAGTTTCGCATCGCGGAAGAGCCGCGAGACCACCGAATCCGCCAAGAACCCCGCCCCGCCCAGCGCCTGCACGGCCTGATGCGCCTGCACCATCGCCTGTTCGGAGGCGTAAAGCACGGTGGCGGCGGCGTCCTGACGGGTGACCTGGCCGCGGTCGCAGGCCTTGGCGACCTCATAGGTATAGGCGCGCGCGGTGTTCATCGCGACATACATATCGGCGATTTTCGCCTGCATGAGCTGGAAATTCCCGATCGGCTGGCCGAACTGGTGGCGCTCCTTGGCATAGGGGACAACCTCGTCGAGGCAGGCCATCATGATCCCGGTGCCGATGCCCGAGAGCACGACGCGCTCGTAATCGAGCCCCGACATCAGCACCCGCACGCCGCGCCCCTCGGTGCCCAGCACGTTCTCGAAGGGCACCTCGCAATTGTCGAAGAAGAGCTGGCCGGTGTTCGAGCCGCGCATGCCGAGCTTGTCGAAATGCGGCGAGGTCGAGAAGCCCTTGAAGCCGCGCTCGATGATGAAGGCGGTGATGCCTTTCGAGCCCGCCTCGGGGTCGGTCTTGGCATAGACCACGAGCGTATCGGCATCGGGGCCGTTGGTGATCCAGTATTTATGGCCGTTGAGCAGGTAATAGCCGTCGCGTTTCTCGGCCTTGAGCTTCATGCCCACCACATCCGAGCCCGCGCCGGTCTCGCTCATCGCGAGCGCGCCGATCTTGGCGCCGGAGACGAGATCGGGGAGGTATTTGGCCTTTTGCGCGGCGGTGGCGTTCAGCTTGAGCTGGTTGACGCAGAGGTTGGAATGCGCGCCGTAGCTGAGCGCCACCGAGGCCGAAACGCGCGCGATCTCCTCGGTCGCGACGACATGGGCGAGATAGCCCATCCCCGCGCCGCCGAATTCCTCCGCCACCGTGATGCCCAGAAGCCCGAGCGCGCCCATCTCGGCCCAGAGCTCGGCCGGGAAGAGGTTGGAGCGATCCACCTCCGCCGCGATCGGCTTCAGACGCTCCTGCGCCCAGGCCTGAACGGTCTCGCGCAGCGCGCGGATATCTTCTCCGAGATCGAACTCCATGGAGCCTGCAAACATCGGCCTCCCCTCCGATTATTGAACATATGTTCATTTATGCGGAGCGCGCGATTCGCGTCAAGAGCCGATCCCCCCTTGCGCAACGGACGTGGCGTCCCGATCTTGGGGGAAACGACAGGAGGATGTCATGCGGTCATGGATTTTGGGCGCGGCGCTGGCGCTTGGCGCGCTGCCGGTGGCGGCGGAGACGGTCGGCAAGGTCGGCGTCGATTGGGTCGGCAACGATATCGTCATCGAGGCGATCGAGGACCCGAAGGTGGCGGGGGTGACCTGTCATGTGGCCTATTTCGACCGCTCGCTGTTTGACCGGATCTCGAATGGCAACTGGTTCGAGGATCCGTCGAACGCCTCGATCGCCTGTCGGCAGACCGGGCCGATCAGCTTGGGCGCCATCGCCAAGGGGCCGAAGGGCGAGACGGTGTTTTCCGAGAGCCGGTCGTTGATTTTCAAGAGCTTGAAGGTCACGCGGATCTTTGATGAGGCGCATCAGACGCTGATCTACCTCACCCATGCGACCGAGGTCACGCAGGGTTCGGCGAAGATGTCGATCTCGACGGTGCCGCTTTACGGGGCGAAGTGAGAGAGGCGGGCGTCGAGGGGGCGCTGCCCCCGCGGCTGCGCCGCCCCCCGGGATATTTTCGGCAAGATGAAAGGGCTCAGCCGAGGAGCTTTTCGGCGAGGGCCGGCAGGTCGGCATAGGCCTCAAGGAGCGCCTCGGGGGCGAGGCGTTCGATGCCGCGGCCCTCGGGGCCGAAGGTGACGAGCGCGCAGGGCACGCCCACCGCGCGGGCGGTGTCGCGGTCGGTCACGGTATCGCCAAGCAGGAAGGAGCGCGCCGGCGCCCCGCCCACGCCCGCCACCGCCGCCAGATAGGGCGCGGGATCGGGTTTGCGGGTGGGCAGCGTATCGGCGCCGATCAGCGCGCCGAAGAGATCGGCGATGCCGAGCGCGCTGACGAGGGCGCGCGCGAGGCCCTCGGGTTTGTTGGTGCAGATCGCGGTGGCAAAGCCCGCGGAGCGCAGCGCCTCGACGGCTTCGGCCGCGCCCGGGTAAAGCCGGGTCTCGACGCAGATCGCGCCCTCGTAATGATCGAGAAGCGCGCGGTAATCGGCCTCGGTCAGGGTCTCGGCCTGCGGATGGCCGAGCCGGCCGTAGCCCGCCCGCAGCATCGCGCGCCCGCCATGAAAGGCGATCAGCGCATCGGCGACCGGATCGAGCGGGCGCCCGAGCCCGCGCGCCGCGAAACAGGCATTCGCCGCCGCGATCAGATCGGCCGAGGTATCGGCCAGCGTGCCGTCGAGATCGAAAACCACCGTGCGCATCGGCCACTCCCTGTTGCAAACCGCCCCCGCCCGGGCCGCCCTTGCCGCGCCTTGTTACGAAGCGAAAGACAGCGTGAACGCGCGGGCCTTGCGGCGGGGTGTGGTATCGGTAAAACAGGCGCGAGCAGAAGAAAAGGCATTCCCATGACCATCGCCCTCATCGTTCTGGCCGCGGGCCAGGGCACCCGGATGAACTCGGACCTGCCCAAGGTGCTGCACCGCGTCGGCGCGGCGCCGCTGGTGGCCCATGCTCTGGCGGCGGGGCGCGCGCTCGAGCCCGAGCGGGTGATCGTGGTGGCGGGCCATGGCGCCGAAGCCGTAACCCGGGCGGTAGCGAAGATCGACCCGGAGGCCGAGGTGGTGATCCAGGCCGAGCAGCTCGGCACCGGGCACGCGGTGGCGCAGGCGCTGCCCGCGCTTGCGGGCTTTGCCGGGCGGGTGATCGTGCTTTACGGCGACACGCCCTTCATCCGGCCCGAGACGCTCGAAGGGCTCGCCGCGAGCCCGGCGGCGGTGACGGTGCTGGGCTTCGAGGCGGCGGATCCGGGGCGCTACGGGCGGCTCGTGGCCAGCGGATCGGCGCTCGAGCGGATCGTGGAATTCAAGGATGCGACGGATGAAGAACGCGCGATAACGCTTTGTAATTCCGGGGTTATTGCCTGTGACGCGGAGCTTTTGGAAGAGCTCGTCGCGGGGCTTGGCAACGCCAATGCCGCGGGCGAATATTACCTCACCGATATCGTCGCGGCGGCGCGCGCGCGCGGCCTTCCGGCCGAGGTGGTGACCTGCGACGAGGCCGAGACGCTCGGCATCAACACCCGCGCGGAGCTTGCCCGCGCCGAGGCGCTCTTTCAGGCCCGCGCCCGCACCGAGGCGCAGGAGAACGGCGTCACCATGGTCGACCCGGGCACCGTCTATTTCGCCCTCGACACCTATATCGGCCGCGATGTGGTGCTCGGCCCGCATGTGGTCTTCGGCCCCGGCGTGACGATCGAGAGCGGCGCCACGATCGAGGCGTTTTGCCATCTCGAGGGCTGCCATATCTCGCGCGGCGCCACGATCGGGCCGTTTGCGCGGCTGCGCCCGGGGGCCGAGCTCGCCGAGGAGGTCCATATCGGCAATTTCGTCGAGGTGAAGAACGCGATCCTCGGCGAGGGGGTCAAGGTCGGCCACCTCACCTATCTGGGCGACGCCGAGATCGGCGAGGGCACCAATATCGGCGCGGGCACGGTGACCTGCAATTACGATGGCGTGTTCAAGCACCGCACCACGATCGGCGCCCATGCTTTCATCGGTTCGGATACGATGCTGGTGGCGCCGGTGACGGTGGGGGACGGCGCGCTGACCGGCTCGGGCTCGGTGATCACCGAGGATGTGCCGGCGGGCGCGATCGCGCTCGGGCGCGCCAAACAGGTGACGCGGCCGGGGCTCGCCACCAAACTCTTCGAGATGCTGCGGGCCAAGAAGGCCAACCTTAAGAAAGGCGCGTAAATGTGTGGGATCATTGGTATTCTCGGCAATCATGAGGTCGCGCCGCAGCTCGTCGAGAGCCTGCGGCGGCTGGAATATCGCGGCTATGACTCGGCGGGCATCGCCACGGTGAACGCCGGCCGGCTCGACCGGCGGCGCTCGGTGGGCAAGCTCGTGAACCTCTCCGACCTGCTCGTCCACGAGCCCCTCGCCGGCAAGGCGGGCATCGGCCACACCCGCTGGGCGACCCATGGCGCCGCGACCGTGGGCAACGCGCATCCGCATCGCTCCGGGCGCACCGCGGTCGTCCATAACGGCATCATCGAGAATTTCCGCGAGCTGCGCGAGGAGCTCGCCGCCGCCGGGATCCTGCCCGAAACCCAGACCGACAGCGAGACCGTCGCGCTCCTGACGCGGATGTTCATGGACCGGGGACTTGGCCCCCGTGAGGCGGCCGCGGCGACGCTGAAAAAGCTCGAGGGCGCCTTTGCGCTCCTGTGGCTCTTCGAGGGCGAGGACGATCTGATGATCGCCGCGCGCAAGGGCTCGCCGCTCGCCATCGGCCATGGCACGGGCGAGATGTTCGTGGGCTCGGATGCGATTGCGCTCGCGCCGCTGACCGACCGGATCACCTATCTCGAGGAGGGCGATTACGCCTTTGTCACCCGCGCGGGGGCCGAGATTTTCGACGCCGAGGGGCGGCGGGCGAACCGCGACGAGCTGCGCATCGATCTGGGCGCGGCGCGGGTCGAGAAGGCCGGCTACAAGCATTTCATGGCCAAGGAAATCGCCGAACAGCCGGTGGTTCTGGGCGATGCGCTGGCGCATTATCTGCCCGGCGATACGGTCAACCTGCCGGAAACGCTCGATTTTTCCGGGCTCGAGCGGCTGACGCTGGTGGCCTGCGGCACGGCGTTCTATGCCTGTTCGGTGGCGAAATACTGGTTCGAGACGCTAGCCGGCCTGCCCTGCGAGATCGACGTGGCCTCCGAGTTCCGCTACCGCGAGCCGCCGATCCCGGCGAAGAGCTTTGCGCTCTTCGTCAGCCAATCGGGCGAGACGGCCGACACGCTGGCCGCGCTGCGCTATTGCCGCGAGAAGGTTGCGAAAACCGTCGCGGTGGTCAATGTCGCGACCTCCTCGATCGCGCGCGAGGCCGATGTGGCGCTGCCGATCCTGGCGGGGGTGGAGGTCGGCGTGGCCTCGACCAAGGCCTTCACCTGCCAGCTTCTGGTGCTCGCCACGCTCGCGCTGAAGGCCGGGCGCGACCGCGGGCATCTGAGCGCGGAGGCTTTCGCGGCCCATGTCGCGGGCCTGCGGTCGCTGCCGGGGCTGATGAACGCGGCGCTGGCGGGCGACGGGCCGGTCGCGGCGCTCGCCGAGCGGCTCGCCGAGGCGCAGGATATCCTCTTCCTCGGCCGTGGGCCGATGTTCCCGCTCGCCCTCGAAGGCGCGCTGAAACTCAAGGAAATCAGCTACATCCATGCCGAAGGCTATGCCTCGGGCGAGCTCAAGCACGGGCCGATCGCGCTGATCGACCGCTCGGTGCCGGTGATCGTTCTGGCGCCCCATGACCGGCTCTTCGACAAGACCGTGTCGAACATGCAAGAGGTGATGGCGCGCCACGGGCAGGTGCTGCTGATCTCCGATGCGAAGGGGCTGGCGGCGGCCGCCGAGGGGGTCTGGGCCACGCTCAAGATGCCCGAGGTGCCCGAGCCTTTCGCGCCGATCCTCTACGCGCTGCCCGCGCAATTGCTGGCCTATCACACCGCGGTCGCGAAGGGCACCGATGTCGATCAGCCGCGCAATCTCGCCAAATCGGTGACGGTCGAATAATGGGCCGCACACGCAAATCCCGCGTCGTGGTCGCCGAGGATCGCCCGCTCACCCCCGAGGAGGCAGAAGCCGCGGCGGCCGCCGCCGCCTATGCCGCCTCGGAGGCCGATTACGCCTATTACGCCGAGGAAGAGGAGACGGGCGAAACCGCGCCTGCGCCGAGCCTCGCGGAGGCGATCGCCGCGCTCGAGGTCTGCGGCGATGCCACCCGCGCCGAGGCGGCGGCGGCCTATCACAAGGTCGCGCGGCGCTATCTCGGCGTGCCGGTGCCGCTCATCGAGGATATGGCGCGGCTCTGGCGCGAGGCCTGCACGCTCGAGGAGCGGATCGCGCTCGCGCGGGGGCTCTGGGCGAGCGATATCCATGAGGCGAAAATCGCCGCGGCGAAGCTGCTCACGCAGGCCCGGATGCGCCCCGATGACGCGGCCTGGGAGCTGATTTGCGACTGGGTCGACGGGTTTGACGCCTGGGCGATCGCCGATCACGCGGCCTCGGCCGGGGCGCGGCGGCTCAGCGCCGATCCCGCGCGGCTGGATCGCGTGGAGGGCTGGCTTGGCGCCGAGAACATGTGGACGCGGCGCGCGGCGCTGGTCATGACGCTGCCCTTCACCAAGCAAAACCACCCCACCCCCGCGGAGGCCGCGGCGCGCGCGCGGGTGCTTGAGTGGTGCGTGCGGCTGGCCCCCGAGCGCGATTGGTTCATCCAGAAAGCGATCGGCTGGTGGCTGCGCGAGCTCTCCAAACACGACCCGGAGGCCGTGGCGAACTGGCTCGCGGCGCATGGCGAGACGCTGAAAGCCTTCGCCCGCAAGGAGGCCTCAAAGCGCCTTGGCTGAGCCCTTCTGCGCGGCCCAGTCCCGCACCGCGTCGCCAAAGGCGCGAAACAGCGGCCGCGAGACCGGGTCTGCCTCGGCGTTCCATTCCGGGTGCCACTGCACCGAGAGCGTGAAGCCCGGCGCATCCTTGACATAGATCGCCTCGGGCGTGCCATCCTCGGCGCGCCCCTCGATCACGATCCGCGCCCCGGGCTGGCAGATCCCCTGCCCGTGCAGCGTGTTGGTCAGCACCTCCTCGGCGCCGAAGAGCGCGGCGAAGCGGCCCTCCGGGTCGAGCCGCACCTTGTGGCGCAGCGCAAACGCCTCCTCGAGCGTGCCCTCGGGCGGCATGCGGTGGTTCATCCGGCCGGGCAGCTCGCGGATCTCGGGGTGCAGCGTGCCGCCCATCGCGACATTGACCTCCTGAAAGCCGCGGCAGATGCCCATGAAGGGCTGGCCGCGCTCGACACAGGCGCGCACCAGGGGCAGCGTGATCGCATCGCGCGCGCGATCGAAAGCGCCGTGCTTGTCGGTCGGCTCCTCGCCATATTCCTCCGGGTGGACATTCGGGCGCCCGCCGGTGAGCAGGAACCCGTCACAGATCTCCAGAAGCTCCTCGACCGAGACATAACTCGGATCGGCCGGGATCAGCAGCGGCACGCAGCCCGCCACATGGCTCACCGCACAGGAATTCATCTGCCCGCCCTCATGGACGGGGTAACGGTCGTTGATGAGGGCGCGGTTGCCGATGATGCCGACGACGGGTCTGGTCATGATGCTGTCCTTTCGCCCCGGAAAGCTAGGCGATTCCCATCCGCACGAAAACCCACAGCAGCGCACCCGTTCTGTGCATTGGCGCAAGGTCATCCCGCCGAGGGGGCGCTGCCCCCCGCCTGCGGCGTCCCCCGGGATATTTTGGCATCGTTGAAACAGCGGGTGCGCGCCCCTTCAATGATGCGCAAATATCCCGGGGGTGAGGGCGAAGCCCGAGGGGGCGGCGCCCCCTGCCCGGCCCGGGATCAGGCGCCGGCCTTGAGTTGCAGGCGGCGCTGATGGAGCACCGGCTCGGTATAGCCCGAGGGCTGCACCCCGCCGAGGAAGATCAGATCGCAGGCCGCCTGGAAGGCCAGCCCGTTGAAATCGGGCGCCATCGGCACATAGGCCGGGTCGGCGGCGTTTTGCCGGTCGACCACCACCGCCATCTTGCGCAGCGCCTCCATCACGCGGCCCTCGCTGACCACCCCATGATGGAGCCAATTCGCCAGCGCCTGGCTCGAGATCCGGCAGGTTGCGCGGTCCTCCATCAGGCCGATGTCATGGATATCGGGCACTTTCGAGCAGCCCACCCCCTGATCGACCCAGCGCACCACATAGCCGAGGATGCCTTGCGCGTTGTTCTCGACCTCCTCGGTGATCTCGGCCTCGGAATAGTTGCGCCCCACGGCGAGCGGCAGGGTCAGCAGATCCTCGAGCCGCGCCGGCCGCGCCATCGCCGCGATCTCGGCCTGGCGGGCCTTCACATCGACCTTGTGATAATGCGTCGCATGCAGCGTCGCGGCGGTCGGGCTCGGCACCCAGGCGCAATTCGCCCCCGCCATCGGATGGGCGATCTTCTGCGCCAGCATATCGGCCATCTTGTCGGGCATCGCCCACATCCCCTTGCCGATCTGCGCCCGCCCCGCGAGCCCGCAGGCGAGCCCGATATCGACGTTGCGATCCTCATAGGCGAGGATCCAGGGCTGGCTCTTCATCTCGCCCTTGCGCAGCATCGGCCCGGCTTCCATCGCAGTATGGATCTCGTCGCCGGTGCGGTCGAGGAAGCCGGTGTTGATGAAGGCCACGCGCTCCTTCGCCTGGCGGATGCATTCCTTCAGATTGGCCGAGGTGCGCCGCTCCTCATCCATGATGCCGAGCTTGACAGTGAGCCGCGGCAGGCCGAGCGCGGCCTCCACCCGGTCGAAGATCTCGCAGGCAAAGCGCACCTCCTCGGGGCCGTGCATCTTCGGCTTCACCACATAGACCGAGCCGGTCACCGAATTGCGCGCGCCCTCGGTCTTTTGCAGATCATGCACCGCGCAGAGCGTGGTCACCATCGCATCCATCAGCCCCTCGGGCACCTCGCGCCCCTCGGCATCGAGCACCGCGGGGCTGGTCATCAGATGGCCGACATTGCGCACCAGCATCAGCGCGCGCCCCTTGAGCACCCGCTCGCCCCCCTCGGGCGCGGTGAAGGCGAGATCATGGGCCAGCGCGCGCATGAAGCTGCGCCCGCCCTTGGTGACCTTCTCCGCCAGATCGCCGCGCATCAGCCCGAGCCAGTTGCGATAGGCCAGAACCTTGTCCGCCGCATCGACACAAGCGACCGAATCCTCGCAATCCATGATCGAAGAAAGCGCCGATTCGAGCTTCACATCGGCGATCCCGGCCGGATCATCGGCGCCGATCCGGGAGCTCGGATTGACCTCAACAATGACGTGCAAGCCATTGTTTTGCAAAACAATCGCCTCGGGCGCCTCAGGCTTGCCGCGGTAGCCTGCGAATTGCGCGGGGTCTTTCAGCCCGGTCTCTTCGCCGCATTCGGCAAAGAGCCCGCCATTTTGCACCCAAAGCCGCGTGACCTCGGCCCAGGGCCCCGCCACGAGCGGGAAGGCGGTATCGAGAAAGCCCTTCGCCCAGGCGATCACCTGCGCGCCACGCGCGGGGTCATAGCCCGGCGCCTCGGGCACCGCGCCGAGCGCATCGGTGCCGTAAAGCGCATCATAAAGCGAACCCCAGCGCGCATTGGCGGCATTGAGCGCATAGCGCGCATTGGTGATCGGCACGACAAGCTGCGGGCCGCAAACGGAGGCGAATTCCGGGTCCGTCGGCGGCGTCTCGATGGTGAAATCCTCGCCCTCCGGCTCGAGATAGCCGATCTCGGCGAGAAAGGCGCGATAAGCCGCCGCATCATGGCCGCGCGCGCGGTTCTTCAGATGCCAGTCGTTGATCCGCGCCTGCAACTCCTCGCGGCGGGCCAGAAGCGCACGGTTCTTCGGCGCGAGATCGGCAATGAGCGCCGCAAACCCCGACCAGAACCGCTCCGCCGCAACCCCGGTGCCGGGCAGCGCCTCCGCCTCGATGAAGGCCGCCAGCTCCGCCGCCACGGCCAGCCCCGCGCGCTCCACTCTCTCGATCATCCGATCTCTCCCGTTGTTTCGCCCTATCTTGGCCAGAGCGCGGCCCCTGTCCAGCACCCCGGGCGGAAAATCGCCACCGCGCGCCCGCCCCCGGCCGCGCTTGCGTATTTTTTCCAAGAAGAAACGAAGAGCCCCCCTGCGCTTCTTCTTGGCCCAAATACGCAAATTCCGCCGCCGCCCGCGCCCCGCCCGGATGTCCGCGCCGCCTTGCGCCCGGGCCCCGCGCGGCCTAGGCTCGCCCCGACCAGGCGCGAGGATGACATGGACGGCACCACCTATCTCTCTGATTACAAACCCTTTCCCTTTGAAATCCGGGGCGTCGCGCTGACCTTTGCCCTCGCCCCGCGCGCCACCCGCGTGCGGGCGCGCATCGAGATCGCTCCGCGCGAGGCGGGTGCCGCGCTGCGGCTCGACGGCGAAGAGCTCAAGCTGATCTCGGCCGCGATCGACGGCACCCCGCTCACGCCCGCCGATTATCGCCTCACGCCGACCGATCTGACGATCCACCCCGCCGCCCTGCCCGAGCGCCCCTTCACCCTCGAGACCGAGGTCGAGATCGCGCCCGAGGGCAACACCGCGCTCGAGGGGCTCTACATGTCGAACGGCATGTATTGCACGCAATGCGAGGCCGAGGGCTTTCGCAAGATCACCTATTACCCCGACCGCCCCGATGTGATGGCGCGGTTCGATGTGCGCATCGAGGGCGATCTGCCGGTGCTCCTCTCGAACGGCAACCCCGGCGCGGCGGGGCCGGGTTGGGCGGAATGGCACGACCCCTGGCCGAAGCCTGCCTATCTCTTCGCGCTCGTCGCGGGCGATCTGAGGGCCACCTCGGGGCGCTTCACCACCGCCTCGGGGCGCGCGGTCGATCTCAACATCTGGGTGCGTCCGGGCGATGAGGATCGCTGCGGCTTCGCGCTCGGCGCGGTCGAGCGCTCGATGGCCTGGGATGAGCGGGTTTACGGGCGCGAATATGATCTCGACGTGTTCAACATCGTCGCGGTCGATGATTTCAACATGGGCGCGATGGAGAACAAGGGCCTCAACATCTTCAACTCGAAGCTGGTTCTGGCGAGCCCCGCGACCGCGACCGACAGCGATTACGAGCGTATCGAGGCGGTGATCGCGCATGAATATTTCCACAACTGGACCGGCAACCGGATCACCTGCCGCGACTGGTTCCAGCTCTGTCTGAAAGAGGGGCTGACGGTCTTCCGCGACCAGAGTTTCACCGCCGATGAGCGCCTCGGCGCGGTCAAGCGCATCGAGGATGTCGCGGCCCTGCGCGGGCGGCAGTTTCGCGAGGATGCCGGGCCGCTCGCGCATCCGCCGCGTCCCGATCAATATCGCGAGATCAACAATTTCTACACCGCGACCGTCTACGAGAAGGGCGCCGAGATCGTCGGCATGCTCAAGCGACTGGTGGGGCCCGAGGGCTACCGCGCCGCGCTCGATCTCTATTTCGCGCGCCACGACGGCCAGGCCTGCACGATCGAGGATTGGATCAAGGTCTTCGAGGACAGCTCGGGCCGCGACCTGAGCCAGTTCAAGCGCTGGTACACCGAGGCCGGCACGCCGCGGCTGAGGGTCGCCGAGCGCTTCGAGAACGGCACCTACTGGCTTGATTTTGA
Organism: Rhodobacter xanthinilyticus; assembly: GCF_001856665.1. Classification (NCBI taxonomy): domain Bacteria; kingdom Pseudomonadati; phylum Pseudomonadota; class Alphaproteobacteria; order Rhodobacterales; genus Rhodobacter; species Rhodobacter xanthinilyticus. The sequence goes on from NZ_CP017781.1 coordinate 2,251,153, forward strand.
GCAAGAAACCCCGCCCACCCCGGGCCAGCCGGAGAAAGCCCCGCGCCATATTCCGATCGCGGTCGGGCTCTTGGGGCAAAACGGCGACGAGATCATGCCGACGCGGGTGCTCGAGATGACCGAGCGCCGGCAGAGCTTCGCCTTCGAGGGCCTCGGCGCGCGCCCGGTGCCCTCGATCTTGCGCGATTTCTCGGCGCCCGTGGGTCTCGAGCGCGCCACCTCGCCCGCCGAACAGGCCTTCCTGCTGGCCCATGATACCGACCCGTTCAACCGCTGGGAGGCGGGGCGCGGCCTTGCGCGCGACACGCTCGTCGCGATGGCGGGCGGGGCGGCGGCGGGGGCCGATTATCTCGACGCGATGGGCCGGCTGATCGGCGATGCGGGCGCCGACCCGGCCTTCCGCGCGGCCTGCCTGCGGCTGCCCGGCGAGGATGAGATCGCCGCCGAGATCGCGCGGCGCGGCGCCGCCCCCGACCCGCAGGCGATCCATGCCGCGCGCGAGGGGCTGCTGGCCGCGCTCTTGCGCGCGCATGGGGCAGCACTCGGCGCGCTTTACGAGGCGATGGCGGTGCCCGGCCCCTATACCCCCGAGGCCGGCCCCGCCGGGCGGCGCGCGCTGCGCCATGCCGCGCTCGCGATCCTGACGCGCGCCGAGGGCACCGCCCGGGCCGAGGCGCTGTTCCAGAGCGCGGACAACATGACCGACGAGATCGGCGCGCTGAACCTGCTGATCGGGGCGGGCGCGGCCCAGCGCCCGCTCGCGGCCTTCCGCGCGCGCTGGAAAGACGTGCGCCTCGTCATGGACAAGTGGTTCCTGGCGCAGTCCGCGCTCTGCCCGCCCGAAACGGCGGCCGAAACGGTCGCCGCGCTCGGCGCCGACCCGGCCTTCGAGTGGAAGAACCCCAACCGCTTCCGCGCGCTTCTGGGCGGGTTTGCGGCCAACCACGCGGGCTTTCACCGGGCCGACGGCGCGGGCTATCGCTTCTATGCCGATTGGCTGATCCGCCTCGACCCGGTCAACCCGCAGACGGCAGCGCGGATGTCGACCGCCTTCGAGACCTGGGCGCGCTATGACGCCGGGCGGCAGGCGAAGATCCGCGCCGAGCTTGCGCGGATCGCGGCCACCCCCGGCCTCAGCCGCGATCTGGGCGAGATGACCGCACGGCTCTTGGGCTGAGGGGGCGCGAGGGGGCGCTGCCCCCTCTGGCCTGCGGCCATTCACCCCCGGGATATTTCGGGCAAGATGAAAGGATACGCGGCCTTTTCATCTTGCTCCAAATATCCCGGGGTGCGGGGCAGCGCCCCGCTCGACGGCCCCTCCGCCTGCGCCAAGGCTTGCCCCGCGCGCGGCCCTGTCCTAGAAGGCAGGGAACCACAGGACACGGGAACCGGACCATGCTCGACCATCTCACCTTGAAAGCCCCCGAACCGAAAGTCATCGCCGGCGCGAAGAGCGACTGGGAGCTGGTGATCGGGATGGAGGTCCATGCGCAGGTGAGCTCGAATGCGAAGCTCTTCTCCGGCGCCTCGACCACCTTCGGGGCCGAGCCGAATTCGAATGTCGCTTTCGTCGACGCGGCGATGCCCGGGATGTTGCCGGTGATCAACGAATTCTGCGTGGCGCAGGCGGTGCGCACCGGGCTCGGGCTGAAGGCCGAGATCAACCTGTTCTCCGCCTTCGACCGCAAGAACTATTTCTACCCCGACCTGCCGCAGGGCTATCAGATCAGCCAGCTCTACCACCCGATCGTGGGCGAGGGCGAGATCCTCGTCGAGATGGGCCCGGGCGTGGCGCGCAAGGTGCGTATCGAGCGTATCCACCTCGAGCAGGATGCGGGCAAATCGATCCATGACATGGATCCGAACATGTCCTTCGTCGATCTCAACCGCACCGGGGTCGCGCTGATGGAGATCGTCTCGCGCCCCGATATCCGGGGCCCCGAGGAGGCCGCAGCCTATGTCGTCAAGCTGCGCCAGATCCTGCGCTACCTGGGCACCTGCGATGGCAACATGCAAAACGGCAACCTGCGCTGCGACGTGAACGTCTCGGTCTGCCGGCCGGGCCAATACGAGAAATATCAGGCAACCCAGGATTTCTCGCATCTGGGCACGCGCTGCGAGCTCAAGAACATGAACTCGATGCGCTTCATCCAGGCCGCGATCGATTACGAGGCCCGGCGCCAGATCGCGATCCTCGAGGATGGCGGCACCGTCACCCAGGAAACCCGGCTCTACGACCCGGACCGCAACGAGACGCGCTCGATGCGCTCGAAGGAAGAGGCGCATGATTACCGCTACTTCCCCTGCCCCGACCTGCTGCCGCTCGAGATCGAACAGGGCTGGGTCGACGATATCGCCGCGGCGATGCCGGAGCTGCCGGACGCCAAGAAGGCGCGCTTTGTCGAGGCGCTGGGGCTCTCCGATTATGACGCCTCGGTGCTGACCGCCGAGGTCGAGAACGCCGATTATTTCGAAGCCGTTGTCGCGGTCGCGGGCGACGGCAAGCTCGCCGCCAACTGGGTGATCAACGAGCTCTTCGGGCGGCTGAAGAAGGACGGCGCCGAGATCGGCCAGAGCCCGGTTTCGCCCGCGCAGCTCGGCGGCATCATCGCGCTGATCAAGGCGGGCGATATCTCGGGCAAGATCGCCAAGGATCTCTTCGAGATCGTCTATACCGAGGGCGGCGACCCGGCGGAGATCGTGGTCGCGCGCGGCATGAAACAGGTCACCGACCTCGGCGCGATCGAGGCGGCGGTCGACGAGATCATCGCCGCGAACCCCGCGCAGGTCGAGAAAGCCAAGCAAAACCCGAAACTTGCGGGCTGGTTCACCGGCCAGGTGATCAAGGCCTCGGGCGGCAAGGCCAACCCCGCGGCGGTCAACGAGATCGTCGCGAAGAAACTCGGGCTCTGAGCCCCGAGGGGCGCCCCGCGGGGCGCCCTTTGCGTTCACCCCTTCGTTTCTTGACGGCGCGCAGCCAGCGGCTAGAACCAGCGAAAGAACAGGCCGGAGAGCAAAATGTCCTATGAATACAAGGTCGTCCCCGCCCCGGTGAAGGGCGAGAAGGAGCGCGGTCTGAAGACCGGCGCGGAGCGCTTCGCCCATGCGCTCGGGGCCTTGATGAACGAACTCGGCCGCGAGGGCTGGGAATATTGGCGCGCCGAGACGCTGCCCGCGGAGGAGCGCGCGGGGCTGACCTCGAAAACCACCGTCTTCCACAATCTGCTCGTCTTCCGCCGCCCGCTCGGCGGCGAGACGATGGCGCAAAGCGTGGCCGAGGCCGCGGCGAGCTCGGCGCGCGCCAAGCTCTTCTCCGCGCTCAGCCCCGAGGGCCGCGCGCCGAAACTCGGCCCCGCCGAGGAAGACGAGGCCTAATCCAGAAACTCGATCGCGAGCGCATGCACGCGCGTGGTGATCTCGGGGCCCAGCGCCGCGAGCACCGCGCGATGGCGCGCGAGCCGGCTTTGGCCCGCAAGCCCCGGCGCCGCGAGGCGGATGCGGAAATGGCTCTCGCCGCGGCGAGCGTCTTCGGAATGACCCGCATGGCGGGAGGATTCGTCAATAATTTCAAGGCGTTCCGGCGCAAGCCCCGCGAGGCGCGCCCGGATTTGATCGGCAATCGGCAAAATTCCCTGCGGCATTGGACAGGCCCCCTTCCCTCTCGCGCCAGATGGTCTAGACTGCGTGACCCGAGTCGGCGGGGGCCGTCAAGAGCCCTGCCGAGAGACGCGCGACAGACGAAAGAGGGCTGCATGAGCACCAGTGACCCGTTCGGTTTCAATATCTCCGCAGCCGCGGACAAAAAACGCCGCACCAAAGGCAAGCGCGGCATGTCCGGCGCTTTCGAGACCTCGACCCGGCAATGCGACCACAAGGGCTGCCAGGAGGCCGGCCAGTATCGCGCGCCGAAAAGCCCGAAGGTGCTCGACGATTACTATTGGTTCTGCAAGGACCATGTGCGCGAGTACAACCTGAACTGGAACTATTTCCAGGGTCAGTCGGAGGAGGAATTCCAGGCCTTCCTCGACAATGCCACCGTCTGGGAGCGCCCCACCAAACCCTTCAACCGCGCCAATGACGAGCGGCTGGGCTGGGCGCGCCATGGCATCACCGACCCCCATGAGATCCTCGGCGGCAATGCCACGCAAAACCCCGGCAAGGTCTCGGCGCGGCGCCTGCCGCCCACCGAGCGGCGCGCGATCGAGATCCTCGAGGCCAAGGAGACGATGACCAAGGCCGAGATCCGCAAATGCTACAAGGCGCTGATCAAGGTGCTGCACCCCGACATGAACGGCGGCGACCGCAGCCAGGAAGAGATGCTGCAAGAGGTGGTCTGGGCCTGGGATCAGCTCAAGGAGTCGCGCAACTTCAAATGAGGCGCAGGGGGCTCTGCCCCCTCTGGCCTACGGCCATTCACCCCCGGGATATTTGCAGCAAGATGAAAGGCTCCGGTTTCATCTTGCCCGAAATATCCCGGGGGGCCCGGAACGGGCGGGGGCAGCGCCCCCTCCGGCCTCAATGCGCAGCCTTGCCCTTGCCGCTGAGCGCGGCGATCGCCGGGTCGATCAGTTTCGCCACGATCGGCAGCAGCACGAGCCCGAGCGCGAGCCCGAAGAGCCCGTCGAGCGCGGCGGTGACGCTCCATTCGGTCGCGCCGAGCAGGCTCTCGGGCACCGCATGGCCGGCCTTGGCGGCGAGCTCATGGATCAGATCATAGGGCGCATGCCAAAGCGTCTCGGCCAGCCCATGGAGCACGATCGAGCCGCCGACCCAGAGCATCGCCGCCGTGCCGACCGCCATCAGCGCCTTGAGAAACCCCGGCATCACCGCCACCAGCCCGCGGCCAAGCGCGCGCGTGGCGCCGAGCCGGCCGCGCCGCGCGAGCCAGAGCCCCACATCATCGGCCTTCACGATCAGCGCGACGCCGCCATAGACCACCACCGTGATCCCCACCGCGACCACCGCGAGCGTGAGCGCCTCCATCCAGACCGGCTGGCCCGCGGGCAGCGCCGCGAGCGCGATCGTCATGATCTCGGCGGAGAGGATGAAATCTGTCTTCACCGCGCCCGAGACCTTCTCGGCCTCGAGATGTTCGGGGTTTTGCGGGGCGGCCGGGGTGCCGTCGGCATGGGGGGCGGCAGGGAGGAAGAGATGCCAGACCTTCTCGGCGCCCTCGAAACAGAGATAGGCCCCCCCGATCATCAGGAGCGGCGTGATCGCCCAGGGCGCGAAGGCCGAGAGCAGCAGCGCCGCGGGCAGCAGGAACAAGAGCTTGTTGCGGATCGAGCCGAGCGCGATCTTGCCCACGATCGGCAGCTCGCGCGCGGCGGCAAAGCCATGCACATATTTCGGCGTCACCGCGGCGTCATCGATCACCGCGCCCGCCGCCTTGGCGCCCGCCTTGGTGGCCTGAGCCGCCACATCATCCACGCTCGCCGCGGCGATCTTCGCGATCCCCGCCACATCATCGAGCAGCGCCAGCAATCCACTCATCGCAATCCCTCACCCGGCCCCGATGGCCTGCGCCGAAAATAGAAGCCCGCGCGCGCCGTTACAACCGCCCCGCCGCTTGTGCCGGGCACAATCGCCCCCTTGCGAAGCCCTTTGCGATGGTCCACAAATTCCCCCAATTGCGAAAGGACGCCGCCATGACCGCTCTTGACCCCTCTGCCAAACCCACCGAAGAGATCGACATCCGCGAGGTGTTCGGCATCGACAGCGACATGAAGGTCAAGGGCTTTGCCGAGCGCACCGACCGCGTGCCCGACCTCGACCCGACCTACAAGTTCGACCCCGATACCACGATGGCGATCCTGGCGGGCTTTGCCTATAACCGCCGCGTGATGATCCAGGGCTATCACGGCACCGGCAAATCGACCCATATCGAACAGGTCGCGGCGCGGCTGAACTGGCCTTGCGTGCGCGTCAACCTCGACAGCCATGTCAGCCGGATCGACCTGATCGGCAAGGATGCGATCAAGCTCGTCGACGGCAAGCAGGTCACCGTCTTCCACGAGGGCATCCTGCCCTGGGCCTTGCGCAACCCGACCGCGATCGTCTTCGACGAATATGACGCGGGGCGCGCGGATGTGATGTTCGTGATCCAGCGGGTTCTGGAAACCGACGGCAAGCTCACGCTGCTTGACCAGAACGAGGTGATCACGCCGAACCCCTCTTTCCGGCTCTTCGCGACCGCCAACACCGTGGGCCTTGGCGACACCACCGGCCTTTACCACGGCACCCAGCAGATCAACCAGGGCCAGATGGACCGCTGGAGCCTCGTCGCGACGCTGAACTACCTCAGCCATGACGCCGAGACCGCGATCGTCTTGTCGAAATGCCCCCATTACAACACCGAGAAGGGCCGCAAGACGATCTCGTCGATGGTCCATGTCGCCGATCTGACCCGCACCGCCTTCATGAACGGCGATCTCTCGACGGTGATGAGCCCCCGCTCGGTGATCGCCTGGGCGCAAAACGCCGAGATCTTCCGCAATGTGGGCTATGCGTTCCGGCTGACCTTCCTCAACAAATGCGACGAGCTCGAGCGCGCCACGGTGGCCGAGTTCTACCAGCGCCTCTTTGACGAGGAGCTGCCCGAATCGGCGGCGGTGATCGCCGGGCGCTGAGCCCTCTCCGATCCGCGAAGACGGCGCGCCACGCGGCGCGCCGTTTGCGTTTGGGCCGGGTCTCAGGCCGCTTTCGCCGCCTTGATCGCGCGCGCCCACCAGTCGATATCGGCGATCAGCCCCTCGGCGGATTTTTCCAGATGCGGCCCGAGATCGGCAAAGCTCTTGCCGCCCATCAGCGCGCCGAAATCGCCCCCGCCGATATTGACCCCGCCCGCGACCGGCACCATGCCGAAATTGATCGCGATCATCCGCAGATGCTCGACCGCGCGCGCCGCCCCCACGCCGCCATAGCCCACCGTGCCGATCGGCTTGCGCTTCCAGCCCTCGAACGCATAGTCGAAAGCGTTTTTCAGCACCGCGGTGATCGAATGGTTATATTCGGCGGTCAGCACGATGAACCCGTCCATCGCCTCGAGCTTCTCGCCCCAGGCCTGCGCGGCGGGCGCGGTGACGGGCTTGGCCGCCGGCGGCACCGGCTCGTCAAAGAACGGCAAGGCCGCCTCGCGCAGATCGAGCACCTCGATCTCCCAACCCGGCTGCGCCGCCGCGATCGGCGCGAACCACGCCAGCACCTTGTCGGCAAAGCGCTCCTGACGGGTGGAGCTGACAATCAGCCCGATTTTCAACGTCTCGCTCATGCGGTCATCTCCTGTTCTCTGCGGCCGGCCATCCCGCCGCCTTCCCCACAATCTACCGCACAAACGCCGCAGGTGCCGGGATAGTTCTGTGCGCTCACAAACTATCAACCCGCCATTCCTGCAAAGACCCGCGCAGATGCGCAGTGCTCGGCCGTGCGATCCCTCTTGCCGCCGCCCGACGGCGGTGCATAAGATCACGCATGAGCAAGCCCCTCGACAACCCCGCCGACCCCTTCAAGAAAGCCCTCGCCGAGGCGACCAAGACGCTGGCCGATGCCCCCGATCTGACGGTGAGCTACAGCGTCGACCCCTCGGGCGTCTCGGGCGACACGATGCGCCTGCCGCAGGTCTCCCGCCGGATGACCCGCGACGAGGTGCTCTTGGCGCGCGGCACGGCCGATGCGCTGGCGCTGCGCACGCGCCACCATGATGCGGGGCTCGGCGCGCGCTATGCGCCCTCGGGCGAAATGGCGCGGGCGCTTTACGAGGCGATGGAGGGGGCGCGCTGCGAGGCGCTTGGCGCGCGCGACATGCCCGGCACGCTCTCCAATATCGACGCGAAAATCGCCTGGGAGGCCGAGCGCAAGGGCTATGGCCAGATCCGCAGCCAGGCCGAGGCGCCGCTCGCGGTGGCCGCGGGCTATTTCGTGCGCGAGCTCGCCACCGGGCGCAAATTGCCCGCCGCGGCGACGCATATGCTCGATCTGTGGCGCCCGTTCATCGAACAGACCGCGGGCGCGGATCTGAGCGATGTGGGCGATGTGCTGGCCGATCAGGCGGCTTTCGCGCGCCTTGCCCGCAAGGTGATCGCCGATCTGGGCTATGCCGATCAGCTGGGCGAAGACCCCGACCAGCCGATGGATGACGCGCCCAACGAAGAAGAGGCCGAGACCGACCCCGACGCCGGCGAGGAGCAACAGGGCGAGGAGAGCGAGAGCGACGACGGCGAAGCCACGCCCGAGCGCGCGCAGGATCAGACCCAGGACCAGACCCAGACCACGGTCAGCACCGACGACGCCTCCGATCAGGAGCTCGGCGACGAGGTCGAGATGCCGCAGGCCGACGCGCCCCCCGAGCCCCCCGCCCCGACGCCGCCCTCGGCCGCCGACCCGAATTACAAGATCTTCACCGCCGAATTCGACGAGGAGATCCGCGCCGAAGACCTCGCCGAACCGGCCGAGCTCGAACGGCTGCGCGCCTATCTCGACCAGCAGCTCGAGCCGCTCAAGGGCGCGGTCTCGCGGCTGGCCAACAAGCTGCAACGGCGACTGCAGGCGCAACAGAACCGGAGCTGGGAATTCGACCGCGAGGAAGGCACGCTCGATGCCGGGCGGCTCGCGCGCGTGGTCGCCAACCCGACGACGCCGCTCTCCTTCAAGATCGAGAAGGACACCGAATTCCGCGACACCTGCGTGACGCTGCTGCTCGACAATTCGGGCTCGATGCGCGGCCGGCCGATCTCGATCGCGGCGATCTGCGCCGATGTGCTCGCGCGCACGCTCGAGCGCTGCTCGGTCAAGGTCGAGATCCTGGGCTTCACCACCCGCGCCTGGAAAGGCGGGCAGAGCCGCGAGAAATGGCTCGCCGAGGGGCGCCCGCAGGCGCCGGGCCGGCTCAACGACCTGCGCCACATCATCTACAAGGGCGCCGATGCGCCTTGGCGGCGGGCGCGGGCGAACCTCGGGCTGATGATGAAAGAGGGCCTGCTGAAGGAAAACATCGACGGCGAGGCGCTCGAATGGGCCTACAAGCGGATGATGGCGCGGCCCGAGGCGCGCAAGATCTTGATGGTGATCTCGGATGGCGCGCCGGTCGATGACTCGACCCTCTCGGTCAACCCCGCGATTTTCCTCGAAAAACACCTGCGCGACGTGATCGCCATGGTGGAGAAACGCCGCGCGGTGGAGCTCATCGCGATCGGCATCGGCCATGACGTGACGCGCTATTACCAGCGCGCCGTGACGATCACCGATGTCGAACAGCTCGCCGGCGCGATGACCGAACAGCTCGCGAGCCTCTTCGACAGCGACCCGCGCGCGCGGGCGCGGTTCATGGGCATGCGAAAGGCGATCTGATGTTTCAGAGCTTCGAGGCGAAGACCTCTCCCGAGGCGGGGCCGGGCCGGCTCGCGGCGCTGCGTGCCGAGATGGCGCGCGAGGGGCTGGCGGGCTTCATCGTGCCGCGCGCCGATGCCCATCAGGGCGAATATGTCGCGCCTTGCGATGCGCGGCTCGCCTGGCTGACCGGGTTCACCGGCTCGGCGGGGTTCTGCATCGCGCTCGGCGACCGCGCGGGCGTGTTCATCGACGGGCGCTACCGGGTGCAGGTGCGCGCCGAGGTCGAGCTTGGCGCCTTCACGCCGGTCAACTGGCCCGAGGAAAAGCCAGGGCCCTGGCTCGCCGCGGCGCTGCCGCAGGGCGGGCGCGTGGGCTTCGACCCCTGGCTGCACACCCGCCGCGAGATCGAGACGATCGAGGCGGCGCTCAAGGGCACCGGCGTCACCCTGGTCGAGAGCGCGAATCTCGTCGACCGGATCTGGGCCGACCGCCCGGCGCCGCCCACCGCGCCTGCCCGCGCCCATCCTCTTGAAATCGCGGGCGAAACGAGCGCCGCGAAACGCGCGCGCCTGGCCGAGGGGCTGCGCGCCGCCGGCGCCCGCGCGGCGGTGCTCAGTTTAAGCGACTCGATCGCCTGGCTTTTGAACATCCGCGGCGCCGATATCGCCCGCAACCCGCTCATGCAGGGCTTTGCCGTGCTCCATGACGACGCGCATCTGACGCTCTTCGCCGAGGGCGCGAAAGTCTCGCCCGCGCTGCGCGCCACGCTCGGGCCCGAGATCACCCTGCGCCCGCCGGAGGCTTTCGCCGCCGGGCTGCGCAGCCTGCAAGGCCCGGTGCGGGTCGATCCGGCCTCGGCGCCGGTGCAAATCGCGCGTGAGCTCGAAGAGGCGGGGGTTGAAATCCTCTGGGGCGAAGACCCCTGCATCCTGCCGAAGGCGATCAAGAACCCGAACGAAATCAAGGGGATGGAGGCCGCTCACCTGCGCGACGGCGTGGCGATGGCGGAGTTCCTGGCCTGGCTCGACGCCGAGGCGCCGAAGGGCGGCCTGACCGAGATCGACGTGGTGACCGCGCTCGAAGGCTTCCGCGCGGCCACCGGCGCGCTGATCGAGATCAGCTTCGACACGATCTGCGGCGCCGGGCCGAACGGCGCGATCGTGCATTACCGGGTGACCGAGGCGACGAACCGGGCGGTGACGCCGGGCGAGATCCTGCTCGTCGATTCGGGCGCGCAATACCCCGACGGCACCACCGACATCACCCGCACCGTGGCGGTGGGCCCGGTAGCGCAAGAGGCGCGCGCGCCCTTCACGCGGGTGCTCAAGGGCATGATCGCGCTCGCGCGGGCGCGGTTTCCGCGCGGCCTCGCCGGGCGCGATCTCGACGCGCTGGCGCGCGCGAGCCTGTGGGAGGCGGGGCTCGATTACGACCACGGCACCGGCCATGGCGTCGGCGCGGCGCTCTGTGTGCATGAGGGCCCGGCGCGGATCTCGCGGGTCTCCGAGGTGCCGCTCGCGCCCGGGATGATCCTCTCGAACGAGCCCGGCTATTACCGCGAGGGCGCCTTCGGGATCCGCATCGAGAACCTGATCCTCGTCGAAAACGCCCTGCCGATGACGGGCGCGGACCGGCGCGACATGCTCTGTTTCCGCACGCTGAGCTTCACGCCGATCGACCGGCGGCTGATCCTGGCCGAGATGCTGAGCGCCGAGGAGCGCGCCTGGCTCGACGCGTATCACGCCGAGACGCTGGCGCGGATCGGCCCGCGGGTCAGCCCCGCCACACGTGGCTGGCTAGAGGCGGCCTGCGCCCCCCTCTGAGCGCGCGCCCGAGCCCGGCCTCGGATATGCGTATTTAGGCCAAGAAGAAGGGGAAGGGCGCGCCCCCTCCCCTTGCTTGGGCGCTGCGTTTCTTCTTGGTCCAAATACGCAAGCGCGCTCGGGGCTGCTCAGGCCGCCAAGGTTTCGAGCACCGCCGCCGCCGCGCGGGCGATGACGATCTCCTCATTTGTCGGGATCACCAGAACCCGCACCGGCCCGGTGCCGATCTCGCGCGCATGGGTGGTGTTCTTCGCCCCGTCGATCGCGATCCCGAGCCAGCCGAGCTCCTCGCAGACGCGCGCGCGGACATTGGCCGAGTTTTCGCCGATACCGCCGCAGAAGACGAGCCCGTCGATGCCGCCCATCGCGGCGGCCAGCGCGCCGAGCTCGCGCCGGATGCGGAAGGTGAAATAATCGATCGCTTCCTCGGCATGGGGGTCGGTCGAGCCCTCGAGCGTGCGCATGTCGTTCGACACGCCCGACATGCCCAGAAGCCCCGACTCCTTGTAGACGAGATCGGAGATCTGATGGCTGTCGAGCCCCTCCTCATCCATCAGATAGAGCAGCACGCCCGGGTCGAGCTGGCCGGTGCGGGTGCCCATCGGCAGCCCGTCGAGCGCCGAGAATCCCATCGTGGAATCAATCGATTGGCCGTTCCTGATCGCGCACATCGAGGCGCCGGAGCCAAGATGCGCCACCACCACGCGCCCCGCCGCGAGCGCGGGTTCGGTGCGGGCAAGCTCGCCCGAGATGTAATCGTAGCTCAACCCATGGAACCCATAGCGCCGCACGCCCTTCTCGTAATAGCGCCGCGGCAGCGCAAACGTGTCGTTCACGAACGGGTGGCCGCGGTGAAAGGCGGTGTCGAAGCAGGCGATATTGGGCACGCCGGGGAAGGTATCGACCGCGGCGCGCACGCCCGCGAGGTTATGCGGCTGATGGAGCGGCGCGAAGGGCGCAAGCCGCGCGAGATCCTTCATCATCTCCTCGGTCAGCCGCACGGGGTGGTTGTGCTTGATGCCGCCATGCACGACCCGGTGGCCGATCGCCACCACCTCGAGGCCCGGGAAATCGGCGCGGAACACCTCGAGCGCGGTGCGCAGCGCGGCGGCATTGGTGCGAAAGGCGTTGGGCGCATGGTCCGGCATCGGCAGATCGCGGCCTTCGGCATCGCGGATCTTCATCGCCGCCTCGCGCCGCCCGATCCGGTCGACGTGGCACATCGCCATCGTGCCCAGATCCTCGGTGAAGAGCCCGAGCTTGAGCGAGGAGGAGCCCGAGTTCAGCGTCAGGATCGCGCGGGTCATTTCGCACCGCCTTTCGTGCGGTTGTAATGGATCGCGGCGACCGCGGCCGAGGCCAGACGCGCCATCGCGCTATCCGAACGCGAGTTCAGGATGACCGGCACCTTGGCGCCCATCACGATGCCCGCGCCCTCGGCGTGGGAGATATAGGCGAGCTGTTTGGCCAGCATGTTGCCCGCATCGATCCCCGGCACGACCAGCACCTCGGCATGGCCCGCCACCGCCCCGCGCAGCCCCTTGGTGCGCGCCGCCCCGATATCGACGGCATTGTCCATCGCCAGCGGCCCGTCGACGATGCCCCCCTTGATCTGGCCGCGCTCGGCCATTTTCGACAGAAGCGCCGCGTCGATCGAGCTCGGCATCGCCGGGTTCACCGTCTCCACCGCCGAGAGCACACCGACCTTCGGCTGCTCGATGCCGATCGAGATCGCCAGATCGATGGCGTTTTGCACGATATCGACCTTGGTCGCGAGATCGGGCGCGATGTTGATCGCGGCATCGGTGACCAGGAGCGGATGGTTCACGCCGGGCACATCCATGACGAAAATATGGGTGAAGCGCCGCCCGATCCGCAGGCCGTTCACCTTGTCGAGCATCGGTTTCAGGAGGTCATCGGTATGCAGATGGCCCTTCATGATCGCGCCCGCGCGGCCCGAATTGACCAGATCGACCGCCATCCGTGCCGCCAGCGGGTGGCTCAGCGCCGGCAAGATCTCATAGGCGTCGAGCGATTTGCCGATCTCCTTCGCGGCCTTGGCGATCTTGTCGGGGTCGCCGATCAGCACCGGCGTCAGGATCGAATGTTCCGCCGCGATCAGCGCCCCTTCGAGCGCATGATCGGCCTCGGGGCACACGACCGCGGTGGTGAGCGCCGGCAAGGGCTCGGCCACCGCGAGCAGTTTCTCGAAATGGCGGTGGCGCTGCACGACGAGGCCGGGCACCTCCAGCTCCTCATAGCGGATGCGCTTTTTCGGCGCGACGACGCACGCCTCGCCCGAGACGATCACCACCCCGTCCTCGAGCCGGCGCACCTCGGTCGCGAGGCTCACCGTGCCGTCGTCATGCTTGGCGGTGACGGTGACCTTGGCCACTAGCTCCTCGCCGGCATGGGCGCGGGCGTGGAACTCGAGCGTCTGCGCGCGGTAGAGCGTGCCCGGCCCGGGCAGCACATTGCCGAGCACCGAGGTGATCAGCGAGGCCACGAACATGCCCGGCGCGACGGCTTTCTCGGGCGTGCCAAGCTCTTGTTTCTGTTGCGCAAGATGGATCGGGTTGTGGTTGCCCGAGGCGGCCGCGAACACATAGAAATCATCCGCAGTGACCAACCGGCGCAGCTCGGCGCTCTGCCCCACTTCCAGCTCATCCCAAATCCGGCTCTCGAAGATCATCGCGTGCTCCTTGCAGTCCTGTTCGCTCACGGGTGGCCCCGTGTTTACCGTGTCATCCGTGAAGGTTCGATAAACGCCTCAGGGTTGATTTACCTTGATCATGGACAAGTTTTTGCTGCGCGTGCGAAAAAAATTCCGCGTCGCGGCGGGAAGGTGCCGGGGCGCGCCCTGCCCCCTTCCCCCCGGGCGCCGAACTGCCTAAGAGTCGGGCAACGAAGGAGGCCCCGATGTCGACCGATCTCACCCAAGCCCTGGCCGAGCTCTCCGCGCTCCTCGGCGCGCGCCTGAGCGCCACCCATGCCGAGCGCGACCTTCATTCGCGCTCCGAGACCTGGTTTGCGCCCGCGCCCCCCGATGCGGTGGCCTGGCCCGAGACCACCGAGGAGGTCAGCGCGATCGTGAAGATCTGCGCGGCGCATCGGCTGCCGGTGGTGGCCTGGGGGGCGGGCACCTCGCTCGAGGGCCATGCGCTCGCGACGCGCGGCGGGGTCTGCCTCAACATGAGCCGGATGAACCGGGTGCTCGATGTCTCGGCCGAGGATATGCTGGCGGTCGTCCAGCCCGGGATCACCCGCGAGGAGCTCAATGCGGAGCTGCGCGCGACGGGGCTCTTCTTCTCGGTCGATCCGGGCGCGAATGCGAGCTTGGGCGGCATGGCGGGCACCCGCGCCTCGGGCACGACGACGGTGCGCTACGGCTCGATGCGCGACAATGTGGCGGGGCTCGAGGTGGTGCTGGCGGACGGCCGGGTGATCCGCACCGGCTCGCGCGCGGCGAAATCGGCGGCGGGCTATGACCTGACGGCGCTGATGCTCGGCTCCGAGGGCACGCTTGGCATCATCACCGAACTCACCCTGCGCCTGCATGGCCAGCCCGAGGCGATCTCCTCGGCCGTTTGCGCCTTCGAGAGCCTCGAGGCGGCGGTCGAGACCGTGCAGATGACCATCCAGATGGGCATCCCGATGGCCCGGATCGAATTCGTCGACCGCACCATCGCGCAGGTCTTCAACCAGATGAATGGCACCCATATGCCGGAAAAACCCCATCTTCTCATCGAGTTCCATGGCTCGGAAGGGGCCGTGGCCGAAGACAGCCGCCGCTTTGGCGAGGTCGTGGCCGAGATGGGCGGAGCCGATTTCGAATGGGCCACCACCACCGAGGCGCGCAACCGGCTCTGGAAGATGCGCCACGGCGCCTATACCGCCTGCCTCGCCTCGCGGCCGGGCTCGATGGGGCTCGTCACCGATGTCTGCGTGCCGATGTCGCGGCTGGCCGAGGCGGTCGAGGCCGCGCGCGACGATATCGCGGCGGCGGGGCTGACCGGGCCGATCCTCGGCCATGTCGGCGACGGCAATTTCCACGCGATCCTGCTGCTCGACCGCGATGATGCCGAGGAGCTCGCCCGCGCCAAGGCGCTCGCGCATAAACTGGCCGAACGAGCGCTTGAGATGGGCGGCACGATCACCGGCGAGCACGGCATCGGGCTGGGCAAACGCGGGCTGATGGAGGCCGAACATGGCGCGGGCTGGCAGGTGATGGGCGCGATCAAACAGGCGCTCGACCCGCTCAACATCCTCAACCCGGGCAAACTCGTGCCCGATCTGCCGGAGGCCGCGCAATGAGCATCGCTGACCCGCAAGAGCTGCCGCGCGCCTTCGCCTCGGCCTGGGGGGCGCGCGATGCCCGCGCACTCGCCGCGCTCTTCGCCGCCGACGCCGATTTCCTCAGCCTGACCGGCGGCATCGCCGAGGGCGCGACGGAGATCGCCGAGCTCTTCGCGGGCGAGCTGGCCGGCGCCTTTGCCCGCGCCCGCCTCGTCACCGGCAAGACCAAGCTGCGCCCGGTTGGCGCCGAGGTGGTGGTTCTGACGCAGCGCTTCGTGCTCTCGGGCCTCATCCATGAAGACGGCTCCGACGCCGGCCGGATCGGCGCGATCCTGAGCGCGACGCTCGGGCGCACCGCCGAGGGCTGGGAAATCGTCGCGGCGCAATTCGTGCCCGAAGCCTGAGCCGAAAGGGGGCGCCGCCCCCTCCTCAGCCCTCAATGAGCGCGACCGCGGCCGCGCGCGCCGCATCCGAAACCTCGGCGCCCGAGATCATCCGGGCGATCTCGTCGATGCGCTCCTCAGGCCCGAGCGCGGTGACGCGCGAGGTGGTCACCCCGGCCTCGACGCTTTTCTGCACGCGGAAATGATGCGCGCCGCGGGCCGCGACCTGCGGGCTGTGGGTCACGACGAGAACCTGCGCGCTCTCGGCGAGCTGCGCGAGGCGCCGCCCGACGGCATCGGCCGTGGCGCCGCCGACGCCGCGGTCGATCTCGTCGAAGATCAGCGTCAGCGTATCGGCGCCGCGCGCGAGCACCACCTTCAGCGCAAGGAGGAAGCGCGAGAGCTCCCCCCCCGAGGCGATCTTGTTGAGCGGGCCCGCCGGCGCGCCGGGGTTGGTGGCCACGGTGAAGGCCACCGCGTCGCGCCCCTCGGGGCCGGGCTCGCCCGGCGCGATCGCGGTCGCGAAGACCGCGCGTTCGAGCTTGAGCGGCGCGAGCTCGGCCGCCATCGCCGCATCGAGCCGCCCCGAAGCCTCGGTCCGCGCCGCCGAGAGCCGGTCGGCTGCCTCCGCATAGGCGCGCTCGGCCTCCGCCAGCGCCGCCGAAAGCGCCGCGAGATCGCCCTCGCCCGCATCGAGCGCCGCGAGCCGGGCGCGCAGCCCCTCGGCGAAAGTGCCGAGCTCATCGGGCAGCACGCCATGTTTGCGCGCCATCGCCCGGATCGCGAAGAGCCGCTCCTCGCAGGCCTCGAGCGCGCGCGGATCGAAGCTGAGCGCATCGAGCGCCGCCTCCACCCCCTGCGCGGCCTCGCCAAGCTCGATCAGCGCCCGCTCGAGCGCCGCGAGCGGCGCCTCGAGCCGGCCCTCGGCGCGATCGGCCGCGCCCTGCAACCAGCGATCGGCGTCGCGCATCGCCCCCTCGGCGCCCTCGGGGCCAAGGATCTGCGCCGCGCGCGCGACATCGGTGCGGATCTTCTCGGCGCCCTGCATCAGCCGCCGCTCGGCATCGAGCTTGGCCTCCTCGCCGGGCTCGGGGGCGAGCTTGTCGAGCTCGGCCACCGCATGGCGCAGGAACTCCTCCTCGCCCTTCACCGCCGCGAGCGCGGCTTGCGCCGCCGCCAGCCGCCGCGCCGCCGCCCCGCGCGCCCCCCAGGCCGCCCGCACCGCCTCGAGCAGCGCGCCATGGCCCGCAAACGCATCCAAGAGCGCCCGGTGCCCGCGCGCATTCAAGAGCCCGCCATCGTCTTGCTGGCCATGCAGCTCGACAAGCGTCGCCGAAACCGCGCGCAGCACCTCGCCCGAGGCGCGGCGGTCGTTGATCCAGGCGGTCTTGCGGCCCTCGACGGTGTTCACCCGGCGCAAGATCAGCTCCTCCTCGACCGGGATCCCCGCCTCGGCGAGCGCCGCCGCCGCCGGATGGCCCGCCGGCAGCTCGAAGACCGCCGTCACCTCGCCCTGCGCCGCCCCCGCGCGCACGAGCTCCGCCCGCCCCCGCCAGCCCAGCACAAAGCCCAGAGAATCAAGCAAGATCGACTTGCCCGCGCCGGTCTCGCCGGTCAGCACATTGAGCCCCGGCCCGAAGCCGAGCTCCAGCCGGTCGATCAGCAACATGTCACGAATGTCGAGCGTGCGCAGCATCGGCCTGCCTCGAAGCGGGACAGTGGCTCAGAGCCACTCGCCCTTGATCACCTGACGATAGACCACGGTCAGCCAGTTATCGCCCTTCACCTCGGGCTCCAGCCCCTCCTTCTTGAGGCGCTTGTAGGCGTCTTCGTAGAAGGGCGAGGATTGGAAGTTGTGGCCGAGAATCGCGCCCGCCGTCTGCGCCTCGTCGCGCAGGCCGAGCGAGAGATAGGCCTCGACGAGCCGCATCAGCGCTTCGGGCGTCTGGGTGGTGGTCTGGAACTGCTCGACAACCACGCGGAAGCGGTTGATCGCGGCGGTGTAATTGCCCTGCTTGAGGTAATAGCGCCCGATCTCCATTTCCTTCGCCGCCAGATGGTCGAAGGCGAGGTCGAATTTCAGCATCGCCGAGCGCGCATAATCGCTCTCGGGATATTGCTCGATCACATCGCGCAGCGCCTGCAGCGCCTGGAAGGTCAGGCCCTGATCGCGGCCGACCTCGTCGATCTGGTCGTAATAGCTCAGCGCGAGCAGATATTTCGCATAGGCCGCGTCCTCATCGCCCGGATAGGTGTCGATGAACCGCTGCGCCGAGGCGCGCGCGTCCTCGTAGCGCTTGGCCTTGTGCTGGGCATAGGCCTCCATGATCAGCGCGCGCTTGGCCCATTCCGAATAGGGATAAAGCCGCTCGACCTCGGAGAAATATTTGAGCGCCGTATTGGGCCGACGCGGATTGCCGACCTCGAGCTCATATTCGCCGCGCTTGTAGATCTCTTCGGCGGTGAAATTCTCGAGATTGGGCTCCTTGTCCTTGCCGCCCGAACAGGCCGCCAGGACCCCGATCAGCACAAGACTTCCGACCCGAACTGCCGCCGATCTGCCGCCTGCCATGCCCTGCCCTATCCCTTGTGCCCGAGCTCTTCCGCCCGGGATCTCACCCGTTCAGCCGCCCCGGGGCGGCCCTGCTTCGCCCGTCCTAGCACAGAAAAATCCGGGGCGCAAAACGCCTTTCGCGCGGCTCACGGGCGCGTGCGCGGCGCCCGCCGAAAAGCCGCACCGCGGCCCGCGCTCAGACCGCCGCCAGAGCCGGCCGGCACACGCCCGCGCCCGGCAGGCTATGGGCCTGCAAAGGGCTGCACGCTTCCCATTCCCACGCGCTCGGATCGGCGAAGAGCGCGCGCAGGAGCCGGTTGGTCATCGCATGGCCCGCGCGCACGCCGACATAGCGCCCAAGGATCGGCGCCCCGGCGAGCGACAGATCGCCGAGCGCGTCGAGCATCTTGTGGCGCACCGCCTCATCCTCATGGCGCAGCCCGCCCGGCGAAAGCACCTTGGCGCCATCGACCACGACCGCGTTCTCATAGGTGCCGCCAAGCGCAAGCCCGTTGGCGCGCATGAAATCGACATCCGCCTGACGGCAGAAAGTCCGGCTGTCCATCAGCTCGCGCACGAAAGCGCCATTGGCCATTTTCAGCCGCTTTTCCTGCTTGCCGATCGCCGCATCGGCGAAATCGATCGCGAAATCGATCTCCAGCGCCGCGGCCGGCTCGAGCCGCGCCACCGCCTCGCCCTCGCGCACCTCGACGGGCTTGAGCACCCGGATCGCGCGCAGCGCGCCACCAAGCGCGCGCAGCCCCGCCTGGCGCATCCCGCGCACGAAGGGCGCCGCCGAGCCGTCGAGGATCGGCACTTCCGGCCCGTCGATCTCGATCAGCGCGTTGTGCAGCCCGACGCCGACGATCGCGGCCATGATATGTTCGATGGTCGAGACCGAGACGCCATCGCCATTCTCGATCAGCGTGCAGAGTTTCGAGGGCGTCACCCGATCCCACAGCGCCGGGATGCGCGGGTTCACGCCGCTCACATCGGTGCGGCGGAAGACGATGCCGTGGTCGGCCGGGGCGGGATGCAGCGCCATGCGCACCGGCGCGCCGGAGTGAAGCCCCACGCCCTCGAACACCACCGTTTTCACCAGAGTCGTCTGCACGATCTCACCCTTTCGTCCTTGCACCGGCGCCGGGCGGTGACCTCTCGTTAACGAGATTCTCCGACACCTTGCGCCGCAGCATCAGTTAGGCAAGCCCGGCCCGCATCTCAACTCACTCTTTGTAACGGACTGAAACATAAGGCCAAAGCCCCGGCAAAACCCCGCCGAGCGAGAGTTATCCACTTGAATTTTAAACAAAAAGGCCGGGCAGCGCCCGGCCTCTTCAGCAGATCTTGTGATCCGTTCAATTCGCCTGACGACGCAGGAAAGCCGGGATTTCGATGCGATCCTGATCGCCGTCCTGCTCCTCGTCATAGGCCTGATGCTGCGGCGCCTGCTGCGCGGCGGCATGGGTGGCGCGCGGCGCGGGCGCCGGGGCCTCGGCGGCGTGACCGGTCATCCGGTTGATCAGCGAGTTGATGCCGAAGCGCGGCTTTTCCGGCGCGGGTTGCGGCGCGGCCGGGCGGCTCGCGGCCATCGCGGCGCGCGGCGCGGCCTGATGGGGCTGCGGCGCGGCTTGCTGCGCGGGCACCTTGTTCACGGCCGCTTGCAGACGCGCGAGCGCCTCGGGCGAGGGGGTGCCGGGCGCGCGCGGACGCGGCGCGACGAAGGCGCCGGCATCGTCCTCGACATGCAGATCGCGCGGCGCGGGGGCGGCGGCGCGCGGCTGATAGGCCGGCGGCGGCAGATCCTCGGCCTCGGCGCGCACCGGCGCTTGCGGCGCGGGGGCGGCGGCCTCGAAGAGGTTGCGCTCGGCCATCGGCTGCGGCGCGGGTTGCTGCGGCGCCGGCTGCGGCGCGGCGGCCACCGGCTGCGCGGCGGTCACGGTCAGCGCCGGCTGACGCGGGGCCTCGGGGGCCTTCAGCGGCTCGGCCATCGGGCGGCGCGCCACCGGCGTCTCGACATGGCTCACCACCGCGTCGATCCCGGTCGCAACGACCGAAACCCGCATCACGCCTTCCATGTTCGGGTCGAGCGTCGAACCGACGATGATATTGGCATCCGGGTCGACCTCTTCGCGGATCCGGTTCGCCGCCTCGTCGAGCTCGAACAGCGTCAGGTCATAGCCGCCGGTGATGTTGATCAGCACGCCCTTCGCGCCCTTGAGCGAGATCTCGTCCAGGAGCGGGTTGGCGATCGCCTTCTCGGCGGCCTGCAGCGCGCGGTCGTCGCCGGTGGCTTCGCCGGTGCCCATCATCGCCTTGCCCATCTCGTCCATCACCGAGCGGACATCGGCGAAGTCGAGGTTGATCAGGCCGGGGCGGACCATCAGATCGGTGACGCCCTTGACGCCCTGATAGAGCACGTCATCGGCCATCGCGAAGGCTTCGGTGAAGGTGGTGCGCTCCGAGGCCAGACGGAACAGGTTCTGGTTCGGGATGATGATCAGCGTATCGACGACCTTTTGCAGCGCCTCGATGCCGGCCTCGGCCTGACGCATGCGCTTGGGCCCCTCGAACTGGAAGGGTTTGGTGACCACGCCGACGGTCAGCACGCCCAGCTCGCGCGCGGCCTGCGCGATGATCGGGGCAGCGCCGGTGCCGGTGCCGCCGCCCATCCCCGCGGTGATGAAGCACATATGCGCGCCGGCCAGATGGTCGACGATCGACTCGATCGACTCTTCCGCCGCGGCGGCGCCGATCGTGGGCTTGGCGCCCGCGCCCAGACCCTCGGTGACCTTCACGCCCATCTGGATGCGCGCCTGCGAGCGCGATTGCTGGAGCGCCTGCGCATCGGTATTGGCGACCACGAACTCGACGCCGTCGAGCTCCTTCTCGATCATGTTGTTGACCGCGTTCCCGCCCGCACCGCCAACGCCGAACACGGTGATCCGCGGCTTGAGGTCTTCGTGATCCGACATCATCAGATTAAGGGTCATTGGTTTCCGCCTGTGCTTTTGATCAACGGCCCGGGTGGAGGCCGAGAGTCCCCGAAATTACGACGATTTTACCTGCGATTCCCGGAAACGTCACCAGAAAAACACAGCTCACCCACAAAATATGGCGGGGAGGTTACCGCCCTTCGGCGGTATTTCGCGCATGTCGCAGGATCTGGTGGGGCGAATCGCCCCTACCCCCCGGCGCTAGAGACGGCGCCGTTACCAGTTGTCGCGGAACCAGCGGATCGCGCGCTTGAACGAACGCCCGCCGAGCCGCTCGAGCGGCATCTCGAAATCCCACCATTCGTCCTGCGGATGCGCGGCAAAGAGCGCAAGCCCCACCGCCGAGCTGAACCCCGCCCCGGTCGCCGCCTGCGGCAGCCCGGCCACCCGCAAGGGCCGCCCGAGACGCACGTTGTGGCCCAGGATCTTCGCCGCGAGCCCGTCGAGCCCCGGGATCTGGCTCGCGCCGCCGGTCAGCACGATCTGCTGGCTGGGCAGGTAATCGAAGCCCGCCACGTCGAGCAACCCGCGCACCTCCTCGAGGATCTCCTCGACGCGCGGGCGCATGATGCCGATCAGCTCGGTGCGGCTGACCTGCCGGCGATCCTTCTCCCAATCGCCGGAATTTCCCGAAAGTTCAATGAGTTCGCGATCATCCATGCCGGTGGCATGGACGCCGCCGTGGAAGGTCTTGATGCGCTCGGCCACCGCCATCGGCACCTGCAACCCGGCGGCGATGTCGCGGGTGACATGGTCGCCCCCCATCCGCACCGCATCGGCGAAGATCATGTGTTTCTTCATGAAGATCGACACGCCCGTCGCGCCGCCGCCCATGTCGATACAGGCCGAGCCGAGCTCGAGCTCATCCTCGACGAGCGAGCTGAGCCCGGAGACATAGGTCGAGCTCGCGATGCCCGCGAGTTCGAGATCGCAGCGGCGGATGCAATAGACGAGGTTCTGGATCGCCGAAGCCTCGACCGTCAACAGATGCATGTCGACCGCAAGCCGCGCGCCGACATGGCCGCGCGGGTCGCCCAGACCCGAGCGATGATCGAGCGCGAAATTCACCGGATGGGCATGCAGCACCTCGCGCCCCTGCCCGATCGGCGGCATGTCGCAAGCCGCCAGAACCCGCGCCACATCCTGCTCGTCGACCTGCTGGCCGCGCACCTCGGTCTCGCCCGCGAGCCCGTAGCTGCGCGGACCGGCGCCCGAAAAACAGGCGATCACATGATCGACGCGCGTGTTGGCCATCTTCTGCGCCGCCTGCACCGCGGTGCGGATCGCGCGCTCGGTCTCGGCCATCGCGTCGATCTCGCCAAAACGGACCCCGCGCGAGCGCGTCGTCGCCGCGCCGATCACCCGGAACGCCGATTGCCCGGCGAGCGAGCCCACCCCGTCGCCCTCGCGCGCGCCCTCGGGGCTGTCAAATCGCAGCACCAGACAGGCGATTTTCGAGGTGCCCACATCAAGCAGCGCGATCACCCCGCGCTGCATGGCGGTTTTGCGCATCGCGCGCATGGCGCGTTGAGTTTCGTAAAGATCGGTCATGGGGTCGCTTTCACGTCGATGGTCTGGCCGGACATGGCGTGCAGGGCTTGCAGGGAATGGTCGGTGAGCCGCAGCGTCGGGCGCTCGGGGTTGCGCAGATCGAGGCGGGTAAAATCGCGGCCGAGCAGGTCTTCGGCCTTGTCGAGCGCGAGGATCCGGTCCACCGCGCGCACCGGGTCGAGCTCGGGGAGCAGGATCCGCTGATCGCGGTCGAGCACCAGATCCCAGCGCCGCTCGCCGACCCGCACGAGGCCCCGCGTGCGCGGCAGGATCGGCGCGGCGGCGGCGAGGATATCGAGCGCCTCGGGCACGGCGAGATCCGCCCCCTCCCCCGCGATCAGGGGCAGATCGGCGCGCGTCGCGCGATCAAGCAGCGTCGCCACCCGGTGCCCCTCGGCGTCGAGCATCTCGACCCCCGCGGCGGTGCGCCACAAAACGGCCGGCTCGCGCTCGGTCACCTTCGCCTCGAGCACGCCGCCCGGGCGCACGACGAGGCTCACCTCCTTGACCGCATCGAGCCGCGCGATCGTGTCGCGGTAAAGCTCGAGGTCGATGGCAAAGCTCGAAGCCGGCAGCCGCACCGGCAACATCGCCCGGATCGCATCGCCCACCTCGGGGCTCGCGCCCTCGATCTTCAGAAGCGAAACCATGAATTCCGGGCGGTTCTGCACGGCGGTCTTCAGCGCGTCATATTGCTCGACGAGATCGGCGCGGCGGCCCTCGTCGCCCAGCCAGATCCCGAGCCCGAGCGTCACCACGAAGACCGGCGCGCCGATCCGGGTGAAGGCGCGCACGAAGGGCGTGAGCCAGAGCCGCTCGAGCCGGTAAGCCAGCCGCGAGGGCGCCGGGTCGCGCCGCGGGCCCCGCGGGCGGCGGCGCGCCACGCGCACGAAGCGTTGCCCGCCGGTGCGGGCCGAGAGCGGCGGCTCGGGGGTCAGCGGTCGCATGAGGCATCCTCCACCAGCCAGGCGCAGAGCTCGGCGAAGCTGATCCCCTCGGCGGCGGCCTGTTCGGGCGCAAGCGAGGTCGCGGTCATGCCGGGCTGGGTATTGGTCTCCAAGAGAACCAGCCCCTCGAGCCCGCGGCTGTCATCCCAGCGAAAATCGGTCCGCGACAGCCCCCGGCAGCCAAGCGCGCGATGGGCGCGCAGCGCATACTCCCGGCACGCCTCGGAAATCTCGACCGGAATCTCGGCCGGGCAAACATGGCGCGAGCCGCCGGGCTGATATTTCGCGGCGTAATCATACCAGCCCGTGGTGATGATCTCGGTCACGCACAGCGCCCGGTCGCCCATCACCGCACAGGTCATCTCGCGGCCCGGCGCATAGGTCTCGACCATCACCACCTCGGGCATCTCGGCGGAAAGCTGCGGCGGCCCGTTCGACCCTTCGGTGACGAGATAGACCCCCACCGACGAGCCCTCGTTATTGGGCTTCACGACATAGGGCACCGGCAGAACATGGCCCGCCGCGACCTCGGCCTTGGTGGCCAGAACGCTCTCCACCACCGGCAGACCGGCGGCGCGATACACCTCTTTCGAGCGGCTCTTGTCCATCGCCAGCGCCGAGGCCAGCACGCCCGAATGGGTATAGGGGAGGCGCAGCCATTCGAGCAGGCCCTGCACGCAGCCATCCTCGCCCCACCGGCCATGCAGGGCGTTGAACACGACATCGGGCTTCGCCGCGGCGAGTTGCGCAGGCAGATCCGCCCCCGCATCGATCTCGATAACCTCGAACCCAGCCACCGTCAGCGCCTCGACGCAGCCACGCCCCGAGGAGAGCGACACTTCGCGCTCCGCCGAAGTCCCGCCCATCAAAACCGCCACCCGGTGGGATGCCCTGCTCGACATGCCCGCCTCTTTCGCCTTGCCGCGGGTTTACCGGCGCCGCCGCTATCCCGCTGTTTTCTTGCATTTGCAACGCGCCGGGCGGCTCAATTCTCGCCCACGCGCATGATTTCCCACTCTAGCGAAATTCCCTGCGTCTGCAAAACCTTTTTGCGCACTTCCTCGCCCAGACCCTCAAGATCTTGTGCCGTGGCGCCGCCCGCGTTGATCAGGAAGTTGGAATGCATCTCGCTCATCTGCGCCCCGCCAAGCCGCGCGCCGCGCATCCCCGCCCGGTCGATCACCGCCCAGGCCTTCATCTCATGCACGTCATCGGCCCGCCCCGTCGAGGAGGCGCCCGAGGGGTTGCGGAAGGTCGAACCGGCCGAGCGCTCCTTGGTGGGCTGGCTCGCATCGCGGCGGGCGATCTGCTCCTCCATCCGCGCGACAAGCGCCGCGGGCTCGCCCGCGCCGGCGCGGAAGGTGGCCGAGATCAGGACCGCGCCCTCGGGCAGCCGGCTCTGCCGATAGCCAAAGGCGAGATCGGCGGGGGTGAGCGTCGCGCGCGTGCCATCGCGCAAGATCGCCTCGGCCGAGATCAGATGATCGGCGACATAGGCGCCATAGCAGCCCGCATTCATCCGCACCGCGCCGCCGATCGAGCCGGGGATCGTGCGCAAAAACGTCAGATCGCGCCCGGCATCGGCGGCGCGCCGCGCGACATGGGCGTCGAGCGCGGCGGCGCCGGCGGTGACCAGATCGCCCGCGATCTCGATGCCGTTGAACCCACGCCCGAGCCGGATCACCACCGCCCGGATCCCGCCATCGCGCACGATCAGGTTCGAGCCCACCCCCATCGGGAAGACCGCGACCTCGGCCGGCAGCGCGGCCAGAAACGCCGCCAGATCCTCGGCATCGGCCGGTTGGAAAAGCCAATCCGCCGGCCCGCCAACGCGCAGCCAGGTCAGATCGGCGAGCGGGCGGTTGGCGGTGAGCGTGCCGCGGGGGGTATAGGGGAGCTGATCCATCATGCCTCCTCCTAGCGCGGCGCGCGGGCGGTTTTCAAGCCGCCTCAGGCGCGGGTGTCGATGCGGATCTCATAGCCGAGCGTGGTCTCGACCCGGCCCGCCCAGAACGAGCCCTCGACCGGCATCGTGGCGGCCTGATCGGGCGCGACCGCCAGCGGCAGATGCCCCGCGCCGACCGCGGTGCCATGGGTCGCGTCAAACCCGATCCAGCCGCGCCCCGCCACCCAGATCTCGACCCAGGCATGCAGATGGCGCCGCCCGTCGGGGCTCTCGGCCATCGCCTGATAGCCCGAGACGAAGCGCGCGGGCATCCCCACCGCACGCGCCGCCGCGATCGCGAGCACGGTGATATCGCGGCACGCGCCGCGCGCGGTGATCAGCGTCTCGGTCGCGCTCTGCGCGGCGCCGGTCTCGCGGATCTGGCGGTCGGTGCGGGTGTAAAGCGCCTCGCACAGCGCCGTGGCAAAGGCCTCGCCCTCGCCAGCCGCGCGCCGCAGCCCTTCGGCAAAGCGCGCCACCTCCGGCGCGGCGGGCTCATTGGGCAGATAGGCGGGGTCGGGCGCGGGCGCCGCGGCAGGCTCGGGCGCGCGGGTGGCAAAGCGCAGCGCGCTCTCGATGCGGAACGCCCGCGTCTCGCCCGCGAAATCGAGCGCAAGCACCCGGTTGCCCCAGAGATCCACCTTCTCGGCGCGCGCGGCGGGGACGGGAAAGACGGTGATCTCCTGCCCGACGAGCCGCCCCGCCTCGGGCCGCGGCGAGAGCCGGATCAGATGCGGCCCCAGCCGCACCGGCTCGGAATAGCTGTATTTCGTGACGTGACTGACCGAGAAAAGCACCCGCCCCTCCCTGCGTTACATCGCCGCAGGATACAGCAAAGCGCGATTTTCTCTAGCAAAAACACTTTGGGCGCGCTCAGCCGAGCCGCAGATGCGCGATCAGCGCCTTGAGCGGCCAGCGCAGCACGCTCATCCCCCCCGCGAGCACCACCAGCCCCGCGAGCCAGCCGTTCTCGAAGGTCACCCAGCCGAGGATCGGCACCCCCGCCGCGATCAGCGCCCAGGCCGCCGGCCAATGGAACCGCCGCGGCCCGAGCGCCACCGCCGTCGCCACGATCGCCCACAGGCAGGCCGCGCCGAGCGAGCCCATCGCGCCGAGGCCAAGGGGGGCGAGCGCCTCCACCCTCACGCCCCGAGCCGCGCGGGCAGCGCGTTGGCCCATGCCGAGATCGTGCCGGCGCCAAGGCACACCACGATATCGCCCGGCCGCGCCTGCTCGCGCACCAGCCGCGCGAGATCTTCCTCGGAGAGGATCGCGCGGGCGTGACGATGGCCGTGGCGGATCAGCCCGGCGACCAGATCATCGCGGCTCGCGCCGGGGATCGGCTCCTCGCCCGCCGCATAGACATCGGCGATCGCGACCACATCGGCCTCGTTGAAACAGGTGCAGAAATCCTCGAAGAGGTTG
The DNA here is from genome assembly GCF_001856665.1 of Rhodobacter xanthinilyticus. Lineage (NCBI taxonomy): Bacteria > Pseudomonadati > Pseudomonadota > Alphaproteobacteria > Rhodobacterales > Rhodobacter > Rhodobacter xanthinilyticus. The sequence continues at coordinate 2,278,400 of NZ_CP017781.1, forward strand.
TGCAGACGGGTGTAGCGGTGCGGCTGATGGGCCGCGATCACCCGCGCGCCGGGCGTGCCCGCCACCGCCTGCCGCGCCGCCTTCAGCACCGCCGCGATCTCGACCGGGTGGTGGCCGTAATCGTCGATGATCGCAACGCCGCCGAGCACTTCGCCGACCTTGGTGAACCGCCGGTTGACCCCGCCAAAGCCCGCAAGCGCCTCGCGGATCTCCTCTTTCTTCATGCCGAGGTGGCGCGCCACCGCCACCGCCGCCAGCGCGTTCGAGACGTTGTGGTCCCCCGGCATCGGCAGCGTGCAGCCCTCGATCACCACGCCCTCGCCCTCACCGCGGAGCTGAATGTCGAAATGCGCGACCCCCTTCACATAGCTCAGGTTGACCGCGCGCACATCGGCCTGGGCGTTGAAGCCGAAGGTCACCACGCGGCGATCGTTCACGCGCCCGACGAGCGCCTGCACCTCGGGGTGGTCGGTGCAGCACACCGCCAGCCCGTAAAACGGGATATTCGAGACGAAATCGTAAAACCCCTTGCGCAGGTTCTCGATCGTGCCCCAGTGCTCCATGTGCTCGGGGTCGATATTGGTCACGATCGCGATCGTCGCGGGCAGGCGGTTGAACGAGCCATCGCTCTCATCGGCCTCGACGACCATCCATTCGCCCGCGCCCGCGCGCGCGTTCGAGCCATAGGCGTGGATGATCCCGCCGTTAATCACGGTCGGGTCGAAATTGCCCTTGTCGAGCAGCGTCGCGACCATCGTCGTCGTGGTCGTCTTGCCATGCGTGCCCGCGATCGCGATATTCGAGCGCAGACGCATCAGCTCCGCCAGCATCTCGGCGCGGCGCACCACCGGCAGGCCACGCTTGCGCGCCTCCTCGAGCTCGGGGTTGCCCGGCTTGATCGCCGAGGAGATCACCACGACCGCCGCCTCGCCGATATTCTCGGCGCGCTGGCCCTCGAAGAACGTGGCGCCGAGCTCGACCAGCCGGTCGGTGATCTTCGAGGCCTTCGCATCCGAGCCCTGCACCGAAAAGCCTTGCGTCATCAGCACTTCGGCGATCCCCGACATGCCGATCCCGCCCATGCCGATGAAATGGATCGGCCCGATCTCACGCGGGAGTTTGGTGGCGGCGGCGGCGTTCATTTCGAATTTCCTGCAATCTGTTCAACAAGTTCCACCAGGCGATCGGTGGCATCGGGGATACCCTGGCGCGCGGCGGCATGGGCCATTTGCACCGCCCCTTCGGGATTGTCCAGCACGAGCGCCACCTGCGCGGCCAAGCTCTCGACGCTGAGTTTCGCCTCCGGGATCAGGATCGCGGCGCCCGCTTCCGTCAGCCCGCGGGCATTGGCGCTCTGGTGATCGCCGGTCGCGGCGGCAAAGGGGATCAGGATCGCGGGGCGCCCGATCACCGAAATATCGGCGACCGACGAGGCGCCCGAGCGCGAGATCACGAGCTGCGCCTCGGTAAGCCTTCGCGGCACGTCGTTGAAGAAGGGCTGCACATCGGCGGGGATCTGCGCCGCCGCATAGGCCGCGGCAACGCGCTCCATATCCTCGGCCCGCGCCTGATGGGCGACACGCAGCCGCGCGCGCAGGCCCTCGGGCAGGCTGGCAAGCGCGGCGGGCACCATGTCCGAGAGGATCCGCGCGCCCTGGCTGCCGCCGATCACGAGGAGCGAGAGCGGGTAATCGCCGGGCGGGATATAGGGGGCGTTCGCGCGCTCGAGGACCGCCGCGCGCACCGGGTTGCCGGTATGAACCCCCGCGACGCCCTGGGGCAGGTCGGTGGGCCAGGTGCCGCAGGCGAAAGCGTCGACATGGCGCGCAAAGACCCGGTTCACCCGGCCCATCACGCCGTTTTGCTCATGGATCGCGCAGGGCACGCGCAGCACCTGCGCCGAGGCGAGCGCCGGGATCGTCGGGTAGCCGCCAAAGCCCACCACCACCGCCGGGCGGTCCGACAGGCCGCGCATCACCGCCGAGAGAACCCCGCCCGCGATGCGGAACGGCACCGCGAGTTTCGCCGCCACCCCGCCGCGCGCGAAGGTCGCCGAGGCGACCTGTTCGACCGCGACCACATGCGGAAAGCCCCCCGCATAACGCGCGCCGCGCGCATCGGTGGAGAGTTTCACCCGCCAGCCGCGCCGCACCATCGCCTCGGCCAGCGCCTGCGCGGGGAACATATGCCCGCCGGTGCCCCCGGCGGCGATCAGCAAAAGCGGCGCTTTCGGCTCGGCCATGAGTTCCTCCCTGGGGCTTGGGCCCGCGGGCCCTGCCGCCGCCTCAGTGGCGACGCGCGAGAATGTCGGAGATCTCGCCTTGCGGGCGGGACCGGGTGAGCGCCAGAAGCGCGCCCACCGCGATGCCCGAGGCGATCACCGAGGAGCCGCCGTAGCTCACGAAGGGCAGCGTCATCCCCTTGGCCGGCAAGAGCCGCACCGCGACGCCCATGTTGATCAGCGCCTGCACGCCGAAGGCGCAGGCAAGCCCCGCGCCCGCGAGCCGCGTGAACGGGTCGCGCTCGCGCATCAGCCGCAGGAGCGAGCGCACCACCACCGTCGCGTAAAGCGCGATGATGATCATCACGAGGATCAGCCCGTATTCCTCGGCCGCGACCGCGATGATGAAATCGGTATGGGCATCGGGGAGCGACCATTTCACCGTGCCCTCGCCGACGCCGACGCCGAAGAACCCGCCCTCCTGGATGGCGTTCGTGGCGTAGCCGATCTGCGTGCGCGGGTCGATCTCGGTGGAGAGGAAGCCGTTGATCCGGCGGGCAAAGTGCTCCGAGGTATTATAGGCGAAGACGCCGCCCGCCGCGGTCAGCCCGCCGATCGCGGTCAGCAGCGTGATCGGCGCGCCGCCGATGAAATACATCACCATCCAGGAGAAGAGCACGAGCGAGGCCTGGCCGAAATCGGGCTGCAGCGCGAGGGCGAGCACGATGATCAGCGTCAGGATGAAGCTGTAAAGCCGCCCCGAGGGGCCGCCGACCTCATGGGCCGCGGCCATGAACCAGGCGGCGGTGATCACGAAGGCGGGTTTGAGGAATTCGGAGGGTTGCACCGAGGCGAAGCCGAAGGAGAACCAGCGCACCGCGCCCTTGCCGAAATCGGTGCCGAAGATGGGCAGGAGCAGGATCGAGACGAAAGCGAAGGCAAAGCCGATGACGCCGAGCCGGCGCACCTGCAGCGGGCTCATCATCGAGACGCCCCCCGCCACGCCGAGCGCGACCAGCCCGAAGAAGGCCTGGCGCTTGACGTAGTAGAAGGGTTCGAGCCCGTTCTTTTCCGCCAGCGGCACCGAGGCCGCGAGGCCCAAGAGCATGCCGACGCCGAACAGCATCAGGATCGCCGAGAGCGCCCATTTGTCGATCGTGCGCCACCAGCGCGGAAGAATCGGCTCACCTGCCCGCACGGGCACGGTGCCAAAAACCATCTCTGTCATGGGCTGTACCGCTCGCTGCCTCGAAAGCCCGGTTTTCCGGGTCTGGGGAAAGCCTAGCGGAAAGTGCTGGCTCTGCCTAGAGGAACATGGGTCGAACGGCGGGGTTTTGCGCGCGGCTCAGGGGGGCGCTGCCCCCTCGGGCTGCGCCCTCCCCCCGGGATATTTGGCATCGTTGAAGGCGGGGGGCGGGGCGGCTAGGCTGGGGCGCGATCGGAGGGGTGATGGGCGAGATTTTCTGGGCGTTCTTGCGGCTTGGGCTGATGAGTTTTGGCGGGCCGGTGGCGCATATCGGCTATTTCCGCGCGGAATTCGTGGCGCGCAGGGGCTGGCTCGATGAGGCGGAATTTGCGCAGGCCCTGGCTTTGGCGCAGTTTCTGCCGGGGCCGGCGTCGTCGCAGATGGGCTTTGCGATCGGCTGGCGGCGGGGCGGGCCTTTGGGGGCGCTGGCGGCTTTTGCGGGGTTCACGGCGCCTTCGGCGGGGCTGATGGCGGCGGCGGGGCTTTGGGCGGCGCAGGCGACGCCCACGGGGGCGGTGGCGGGCGCGCTCGCGGGGCTCAAGCTCGTGGCGCTCGCGGTGGTGGCGCAGGCGCTCGTCGGGATGGCGCGCAGCCTGTGCCCGGATGCGCCGCGGCGGGCGGCGGCGGTTTTGGTGGCGGGGGCGCTCGTGCTCTGGCCCTTTGCCGGGGCGCAGATCGGCGCGATTGCGCTCTGCGCGGGGATGGGTGCGCTGTGGCTGCGGCCCGGGGCGGAGGCGGCGGGCGGCGCGCTCTCGTTGCGCGGGGCGCGGTGGGTTGCGGGGGGGCTTTTGCTGCTCGCGCTCGGGCTTGCGCTGATCCCGTTTGCGCGGCCTTATTTGGGCGCGGGGGCGCTTGTGTTTGGCGGCGGGCATGTCGTCTTGCCGCTCTTGCGCGAGGCTCTGGGCGGGGCGATCGCGGAGGGGGTCTTCCTCTCCGGCTATGGGCTTGCGCAGGCGATGCCGGGGCCCCTGTTCACCTTTGCGAGCTATCTTGGCGCGGTGCAGGGCGGCCTTTGGGGCGCGGCGATTGCCACGCTCGCGATCTTTGTGCCGGGCTTTGCGCTTTATGCGCTGGTGGCGCCGCTTTGGGCGCGGATCGGGGCGCGCGCGGGGGCGCGGGGCGCGGTCGCGGGGGCCAATGCGGCGGTGGTCGGCGTGCTTGGCGCGGCGTTTTTCGGCCAGATCCTGCCCGAGGCGTTTCTCTCGCCCGGCCATGGGGCGCTCGCCGCCGCGCTTACCGCGCTGGCCTTTGCGACGCGGTTGCCGCCGCTCGCGCTCGTGGTGATGGGCGCGGGCGGCGGCGCGGCGTTTCTCTGATCAGCCGGGCAGACGGGCGACCAGTTCGGCGAAATGCTCGCCGCGTTTTTCGAAATTCGGATATTGGTCGAAGCTCGCCGCCGCCGGGGCGAGAAGGACGGTATCGCCCGCCTCCGCGTCGCGCGCCGCGGCCGCCACCGCCGCCTCCATCGTCTCGCAGATTTCATGGGCAAGCGGCGCCAGTTCGAGCGCGAAATCGCGCCCCGAATGGCCGATGAAATAGGCCTTTTTCACCTTGCCCAGATGCGCGCGCAGCGCCGTGACGCCGCCTTCCTTGCCCAGCCCGCCCGCGATCCAGCGGATATTGTCGAAGGCCTCGAGCGCCTTTTCCGCGCTGTCGACATTGGTGGCCTTCGAGTCGTTGACGAAGCGCACGCCGGCCTTTTCGGCGATCGTCTGGCTGCGGTGCGGCAGGCCCGCGAAGGAGTGGAACGCCTCCTCGATCAGGCGCGGCGAGAGCCCGAGCGCGCGGGTGGCGGCAAAGGCTGCGCAGGCGTTTTGGTGGTTATGCGCGCCGGGCAGGCCCTTGACCTCGCGCAGGTCGATCGAGGCGACCTGCCGGCCCTTGCGCCATTCCGCGAGGAAGCCCTTGCGCGCGAAGACAGACCAGCCGTAATCGCCCAGTTTGCGCGCCGAGGAGACGCGGATCACCCGGTCGTCCTCGCGCCTCATCGCCAGCTGATTGGCGAGATAGATGCCCTCGGGCTCATCGACGCCGATCACCGCGCGATCCGGGCCGCCCTCGGCGAAGAGCCGGCGTTTGGCCGCGAAATAGCCGCCCGGGCCGCCGTGGCGGTCGAGGTGGTCGGGCGAGAGATTGGTGAAGACCGCGATATCGGGGGTGAGCGCGCGGGCGAGATCGGTCTGGTAGGAGGAGAGCTCGAGCACCACCACCTCGCCGTCGGTGGCCGGGTCGATATCAAGGACGCCGCGGCCGATGTTGCCGGCCATTTGCGTGGGCCGCCCGGCATGGGCGAGAATATGGTGGATGAGCGCGGTGGTGGTCGATTTGCCGTTCGAGCCGGTGACGCAGACGGTGCGCGGGGGGGTGTCGAAATTGTCCCATTCGGGCGTCGCCCAGGAGCGGAAGAAGAGCCCGATGTCGTTATCGACCGGGATGCCTTCGGCCATGGCGCGGGCGATATGGCGGTTCGGGGTCGGGTAGAGATGGGGGATGCCGGGCGAGGTGATCAGCGCGGCGACGCCCTCGAAAGCGTCGTTGCGGGTCAGGTCGTGGCAGGTCCAGCCTGCGGCTTCGGCGCGGGCGCGCGATTCCGGGCTGTCATCCCACAAAAGCGGCGTGGCGCCGCCCGCCTTGAGCGCGGCGGCGGTGGCGAGCCCCGAGCGGCCGAGCCCGAGCACGGCGACCTTCTGACCATCAAAACCCTGAACCGGAATCATCGCATTCTCCGTAGCTGGCGGGGGCGGCCCCTTGCGCTCTTGGGATAAGTGAGGCGGGGGGAAAGGGAAAGGGGGCCTGTGGGGGGAGCAGGTGGCGAGGGCGGAGCGGGGCTCTGCCCCGCACCCCGGGATATTTTTGGCAAGATGAAGGGTCAGGGGGCAGCGCGCAGCACTTCGGCCTCGCGGGTGCGGCCCCGGGCGGCGAGGAAGGTGGCGAAATCGGCGCGGAGTGTTACGGCCTCGGGGCCGGTGGCGAGGGCGAGGGCGGCGCGGAACTGGGCCTCGGCCTCGGGGGCGCGGCCCTGGGCGGCGAAGAGGCGGGCGGCCTGGGCGGTCCGGGCGGCGAATTCGGGGGCGGATTTGCCAAAGGCGCGGCGGGTCTGGGCGAGCGATTGGGTGATTGCGGCATAGGCCTCGTCCGCATCGGGGCTGAGGGCTGCGAGGCGCGCGAGCGGGGCGGCGCGGGTTTCGGGGGGCGCCTGGCGGGCGCTCAGGATGGCAAGCGCGCGGCGCAGCGCGGGGAGCGCCTCTTCGGGCGGGGCGGTTTCGGAGAGCGCGAGGAGGGCTGTGGCGAGCTCGGCGCTTTGCGGGCCGTAATGGGTCTCGGCGAGGGCGGCGGCGGCGGCGAAATCGCCCGCGCGCAGCGCCTCGGCATGCGCGCCCCGGCCTGCGCGGCGCGCGGCCTCGGTGCGGCGCGCGCCGCCCATCCGGCGCGCGGTCAGCAGCACCATCACGCCGAAGACGAGCGGAACGAGGGCGAGCAGCATCGGCCCCGCCTCCCCCGCCTCAGCGCAGCTTCAGCGTGGCCAGCCCGATCAGCGCGAGGATCAGCGAGATGATCCAGAAGCGGATCACGATCTGCGGCTCGGCCCAGCCCTTCTTCTCGAAATGGTGGTGGATCGGCGCCATCAGGAACACCCGCTTGCCGGTGCGCTTGAAATAGGCGACCTGGATGATCACCGAGAGCGCCTCGACCACGAAGAGCCCGCCAACGATGGCAAGCACGAGCTCATGTTTGGTGCAGACCGCGATCGCGCCGAGCGCGCCGCCGAGCGCGAGCGAGCCGGTATCGCCCATGAACACCGCCGCGGGCGGCGCGTTATACCACAAAAAGCCCAAGCCCCCGCCGATCAGCGCCGCGGTGAAGACGAAGATCTCGCCGGTGCCGGGCACGAAATGGACGCCCAGATAGGTGGTGAAATCGGCGCGCCCGACGACATAGGCGATCGCGCCAAGCGTGCCCGCGGCGATCATCGCGGGCATGATCGCGAGCCCGTCGAGCCCGTCGGTGAGGTTCACCGCATTGGCCGCGCCGACGATCACCACCATCGCGAAGGGCACATAGAACCAGCTCAGATTGATCAGCACATCCTTGAAGATCGGCAGCGCGAGCCGGTTGGAGAGATCCGCCGGGTGCAGCCAGGCCGCTGCCACCGCCGCCAGCCCCGCGAGCAACAGCCCGAGCACCATCCGCGTGCGCGAGCTCACGCCCTTGACGTTCTGCTTGGTGACCTTCGCGTAATCATCGGCAAAGCCGATCAGCGCATAGCCATAGGTCACGCCCAGCACGATCCAGATATAGCCATTGTCGAGCCGCGCCCACAAAAGCGTCGAGACGAGCATCGCCGAGAGGATCAAGAGCCCCCCCATCGTCGGCGTGCCGGCCTTGGCGAAATGGCTCTGCGGCCCGTCGGTGCGGATCGGCTGGCCCTTGCCCTGCTTGCGGCGCAGGATGTCGATCAGGGGGCGCCCGAACAGGAACCCGAAGATCAGCGCCGTGAAGAACGCCGCCCCCGCCCGGAAGGTGATGTAGCGGAAGAGGTTGAACAGATCCCCCCCGTCCGACAGATGCGCGAGCCAGTAGAGCATGGCGTTATCCCTTGAAACTTTCGGCGGCGCCGGGTTGACCGAGTTTTTTCAGCGCGTCAACCACAAGGCTGACCTTCGAGCCTTTCGAGCCCTTCACGAGCACGACATCGCCCGCATCGACGAGATGGCGCGCGCGCTCGGCGAGCTCCTTGGCCGTCGCGAACCATTCGCCCCGCTTGGCGCGCGGCAGCGCCTCGTAAAGCGCGCGCATCCGCGGCCCGGCGAGGTGCACCGTGTCGATCGCCGCCATCGACGGGTCGTCCGCGATCGCGGCATGAAGCGCCGCCTCATCGGGGCCAAGCTCGAGCATATCGCCCAGGATCGCCACCCGGCGCCCCTGTTTGACCCGCCCCACCCCGTCGCGCGGCGCCGCCCCCGCCAGAACCTCGAGCCCCGCCGTCATCGAGGCCGGGTTGGCGTTGAACGCATCATCGAAGAGGTCGAAACTCTGGCTCTCGTCGACGATGTCGAGCCAGACCCGCTCGCGCGCGCCGCGCCCCGCGGGCGGCTCCCAAAGGCCGAGATCACAGGCCGCGACGGCCACATCCGCGCCCACCGCCTCAGCGAGAGCCAGAACCCCCAAAGCGTTGTTAGCAAAGTGTTTTCCGGGGCTGAGCACCTTGAAGAGAAGCTCCTGGCCGGCGTGATCGGCGCGCACGATCGTCGCATCGCCCGCGATCGTGGCCGAGACGAGACGATAGTCCGAGCCCTCCGCCGGGCCAAAGCGGATCACCCGATCAGCCCGCGCCGCCGCCGCCGCCTCGAGGATCGCGCTGACCTCGAGCCCGGTCGGCACGACCGCGACGCCCCCGGGCTCCAGCCCCTCGAAAATCGCGGCCTTCTCGCGCGCGATCCCCGCAAGGCCACCGCCCTCGGCCTCGGCGAAAGCCTCGAGATGGGCCGCCGCCACGGTGGTGATCATCGCCGCATGGGGCCGCGCCAGACGCGCGAGCGGCGCGATCTCGCCGGGGTGGTTCATGCCGATCTCGATCACCGCGAAATCGGCCTCCGCCGGCATCCGCGCGAGCGTGATCGGCACGCCCCAATGGTTGTTGAAACTCGCCTCGGCCGCGTGCACGCGCCCCTGCGCGGCCAGAACCGCGCGCAGCATCTCCTTGGTCGAGGTCTTGCCGACCGAGCCGGTGACCGCGATCACCCGCGCGCGCGTGCGCGCCCGCCCCGCCCGCCCGAGCGCCTCGAGCGCGGGCAGAACATCCTCCACGATGAGGAGCGGATCGGCCTCGGAACAGCCCTCGGGCAGCCGGCTGACCAGCGCCGCCGCCGCCCCGGCCGCAAGCGCCTGCGCCACGAAATCATGGCCATCGCGCACATCCTTGAGCGCCACGAAAAGATCGCCCGGCCGCAGGCTGCGGGTGTCGATCGAGATCCCCATCGCGGCGAAATCGCGGGTCGCGCGGCCGCCGGTCGCCGCCACCGCCTCCGCCGAGGTCCAAAGCACAGCCATCAGATCTTCCCGTCGAGCGCGGCCACCGCGACGCTCGCTTGTTCAACGTCATCAAAGGGATAGATGTCGGTGCCGATCACCTGCCCGCTCTCGTGGCCCTTGCCGCAGATCAGAAGCGCATCGCCCGGCCCGAGCATGTCGACGCCGCGCAAGATCGCCTCGGCGCGGTCGCCGACCTCGGTCGCCTCCGGCCCCGCCCCCGCCATCACCGCCGCGCGGATCGTGGCCGGATCCTCGGTGCGGGGGTTGTCGTCGGTGACGATCACCCGGTCGGCGGTCTCGGCGGCCGCGCGCCCCATCAGAGGCCGCTTGGTGCGGTCGCGGTCGCCCCCCGCCCCCACGATCGCGACGAGATGGCCCATCACATGCGGGCGCAGCGCGCGGATCGCGGTCTCGACCGCATCGGGGGTATGGGCGTAATCGACAAAGACCGTCGCGCCGTTTTCGCGCGTGGCGGCGAGCTGCATCCGCCCGCGCACGGTCGAAAGCCGCGGCAAAGTGGCAAAAACCTCGGCCGGATCGGCGCCACAGGCAATCACCAGCGCCGCCGCGGTCAGCACGTTCATCGCCTGGAACCCGCCGATCAGCGGCAGCCGCACCAGATGCGCCGCGCCGCCCCAGGCAAAGCGCAGATCCTGGCCGGTCGCATCATAACGCTGGCCCATCAGCCGCATCTCGCAGCCCTCGGCATGGCCGACGCGGATCACCCGCTGCCCGCGCGCGGTGGCATAGGCCGCCAGAACCTCGCCCTTCGGGTCGTCGGTGTTGAGCACCGCAACGCCCTCCTCGGGCAGAACCCGGGTGAAAAGCCCCGCCTTCGCGGCGAAATACTCCTCGAAGGTCGCGTGATAATCGAGGTGATCCTGGGTGAAATTGGTGAAGGCCGCGGCCGCGAGGCGCACCCCGTCGAGGCGGCGCTGCGCCAGCCCGTGCGAGCTTGCCTCCATCGCCGCATGGGTGACGCCCGCCGCCGCCATCTCGGCCAGCAGCCGGTGCAGGGTGACGGGTTCGGGCGTGGTATGGGCGGAGGGCGCGGTGAAGGCCCCCTCGACGCCGGTGGTGCCGATATTGGCGGCCTCGAGGCCCATGAGCTGCCAGATCTGGCGGGTGAAACTCGCGACCGAAGTCTTGCCGTTGGTGCCGGTCACCGCGATCATCGTGGCGGGCTGGGCGCCATAGAAAAGCGCCGCCGCGAAGGCCAGCGCCTGGCGCGGATCCTCGACCACGATCAGCGCGACCGGCCCGCCCGCAAGCTCGGCGCGCAAGATCTCGCCCCCCGCCCGGTCGGTCAGAACCGCCACCGCGCCACGCTCCACCGCCGCCGCCACGAAGGCCGCGCCATGAGCCGCAACCCCGGGCAGCGCCGCGAAGAGATGGCGCGGCTGAACCCGCCGGCTGTCCACCGAAATCCCCGAGATCACCACATCCGGCCCGTTCGGCACCGTCAGCCCGAGTGCGCTCAGCGGCTTGGGATCGATATCCATATCTTGTGCCCCCGTTTCGTCTTCGCCATTTATCTCGGCCCGCGGCCCGAGGTCAACGCGCCCCGCCGCGGCCCGGGCCAGAAACTGAAAGGGCGGCGAAGACCCGCCGCCCGTCGCCCTCTCGCGCTCGCCCGCTCAGCCGTCCTTCTTGACGAGCTGGATGCCTTCCATCTCGTCGGGGCCGGCCTCGGGGCGCAGCCCCAGAAGCGGCGCGACGCGCCGGATCACCTCGGCCGCCACCGGCACCGCCGTCCAGCCCGCCGTGCGCCGCGGCTCGGAGCCGGAGTTCTCGGAGGGCTCATCAAGCGTCAGCACCAGCACATATTTCGGGTCCGTCACCGGGAAGACCGAGGCGAAGGTCGCGATCACCTTGTCATCATAATAGCCGCCGCTGGGCTTGGCCTTGTCGGCGGAGCCGGTCTTGCCGGCGACCTGATAGCCCGCGACCTCGCCAAAGGAGGCGGTGCCGCGCGCCACCACCGCGCGCATCATCGCCAGCGCGCGCCGCGCCACGATCGGGTCCATCACCTGCTCGCCCGGGGCGGCGGTCTTGCCATGAACGAGCGTCGGCATGACCCGCCGCCCGCCGTTCGCAATCGTCGCATAAGCGGCCGCCAGATGCAGCGGCGAGGCCGAGAGGCCGTGGCCGTAGCCGATCGTCATCGACGAGATTTCCGACCATTTCGCGGGCACGATCGGGCGCCCCGTCGGCGCCTCGACGAGCTCGACCGAGGTGGGCTCCAGAAAGCCCATCTTGCGCAGGAAATCGCGCTGCCGGTCGGCGCCGATCATCTGCACGATCCGCGCCGTGCCGACGTTGGAGGATTTCACGATGATATCGGTGACCGAGTTTTCCGCGCCGTAATTGTGGAAATCGCGGATGCGGAAGCGGCCCCAGACCATCGGGCTCTTCGTCGGCACCATGGTCGCGGGGTTGACGAGGCCAAGCTGCATCGCCTGCGCCACGGCAAAGATCTTGAAGGTCGAGCCGAGCTCATAGACGCCCTGCACCGCGCGGTTGAACAGCGGGCTGTCGGAGGCATCGCCCTTGGCGAGCGGCGCGGGCCGGTCGTTGGGGTCGAAATCGGGCAGGCTCGCCATCGCGAGGATCTCGCCCGAGCGCACATCCATCAAGATCGCCGCCGCGCCCTTGGCATTCATCAGCTTCATGCCGCCATCGAGGATCTCCTCGACCGCGGACTGGATGGTGAGATCGAGCGAGAGCGCGAGCGGCGCGCCGTGGTTGGCCGGGTCGCGCAGCCAGCCGTCAAAGGCCTTCTCGACGCCCGCAACGCCGAGGATCTCGGCCGAGCTGACGCCCTCGGCGCCAAAACGCGCGCCGCCAAGGATATGCGCGGCCAGCCGGCCGTTCGGGTAAAGCCGCATCTCGCGCGGGCCGAAGAGAAGCCCCGGGTCGCCGATATCATGCACCGCCTGCATCTGCTCGGGGCTGATCTTCTTCTTGATCCAGACGAATTTGCGCGTGCCGGTGAAATCCTTCACCAGCCGGTCGCGCTCGAGATCGGGGAAGATCTTGACCAGCTTGTCGGCGGTGCGCTCAGGGTCGACGAGCATCGGCGGCTGGGCGTAGAGCGCATGCGTCACGAGATTGGTGGCCAGCACCCGCCCCGCGCGGTCGGTGATATCGGCGCGCTGCGCCACGATCGCCTCGGCCCCGCCCGAGAGCTGCGGCTCCTGCGGCGGCGTCGCGGCGAGCGAGCCCATCCGCAGCCCCACCGCCACGAAAGCGCCCAGAAACATCAGCCCCATCATCAAAAGCCGCCCCTCGGCGCGCAGCCGCGCGCGGTCGCGCGTCTCCTCGCCGCGCAGGCGGATATTCTCGCGCTCGATCGCGTCGGGGTTCTCGCCCTTGGCGCGGGCTTGCAAGATGCGCGCGAGCGGGCGCAGCGGCGTGCGGATCATAGCGGCCCCCCGTCGGAGGCGCCGTTGCGCGCGATCACATCAATAGGGTCCACAAGGCCGCCCTCCCCCAGCGGCGCGGCTTCGGGCGGTGCAGGGTAAGCCACCTGCCCCACCGCGCCGAACTGCTCGGGCGCGAGCGGCAGGAGCGCGAGGCGCTCGAAATTGAGGTTCACAAGCTCCGTCAGCCGTTCGGGCCGGTTCAGATAGGCCCATTCCGCGTTCAACACGCCCAACCCCTCATGCAGGCTCGCAATCTCCCGGTTCAGGGCGCGCAATTCGCCCTGCCGGTCCTGGGTATCGTAGTTCACCCGATAGGCCCAGAACGCAAGGCCCATCACACACAATGCCGTGGCAAGGTAGAGCAGGTTTCTCATCGCGACTTTCCTCGGGGAGACGGGGTCAGAACAGGGGCCGGCAGGCCAAGCCCCGCGCGCTCGGCGCGGCCGGCGGGGGCAGAGGTGCGGCGCGCCACGCGCAGCTTGGCCGAGCGCGCACGCGGGTTGTCGGCCAGCTCCTCGGGGTCGGGGCCGATCGACTTGCGGGTGAGGAGATCAAAGGGCGCCGGCGCCTCCTCGGCGGGGGCCGCGGCATAGCGGTTGACATGCGCCGCCCGCCCCGAGCGCGCCTGAAAGAAGCGCTTCACGACCCGGTCCTCGAGCGAATGGAAGGTCACCACCGCGAGCCGCCCGCCGGGCTTGAGCGCGCGCTCGGCGGCCTCGAGCCCCTCGATGAGCTGGCCGAATTCGTCATTCACCGCGATGCGGATCGCCTGGAAGGAGCGCGTCGCAGGGTGGCTCTGGCCGGGTTTGGGCCGCGGCAGACAGCGCTCGATCACCGCGACGAGCTGACGGGTGGTCTCGAAGGGGCTCGCGCGCCGCGCCTCGGCGATCGCCCGCGCGATCCGGCGCGAGGCGCGCTCCTCGCCGTAATGATAGAGGATGTCGGCAAGCTCTTCCTCGCTCAGTTCATTGACGAGATCGGCCGCCGAGGGGCCGCTGCGCGACATCCGCATGTCGAGCGGGCCATCGGTCATGAAGGAAAAGCCGCGCTCGGCCTGATCGAGCTGCATCGAGCTGACGCCCAGATCGAGCACCACACCGTCGAGCCCGCCAAACCCGCCCTCGCCCGGCGCGATCTCGGCGGCATAGGTGTCGAGCTCGGAAAACGTCCCCTCGACGAGCACCAGCCGATCGCCATAGTCGCCCCGCCAGCCCTCGGCCATCGCAAAGACCGACGGATCGCGATCGACGCCGATCACCCGCCCCGCCCCCGCCGCCAGAAGCCCGCGCGCATAACCGCCCGCGCCGAAGGTGCCGTCGAGCCAGACCCCCGAGACAGGCGCGACCGCTTCGAGAAGCGGCCGCAGCAATACCGGAATATGAGGGCGCTCCGCATCCGACATCACGCCGCTCCGATCTTTGGCAAATGCACGAGCGGGTCATAGCCCTCGGGCCGCGCCTCGGCCCGCGCCGCCGCAATCGCCGCCTGCTCGGCCTCATAGGTCTCCGGATCCCAGATCTTGAACGAGGTCCCCGCCGAGGCAAAGAACGCCTCGCCCTTCAGCGCGATCTTCTCGCGCAGCTTTTGCGGCAGAACGAGCCGCCCGTCGCCGTCGATATCGGTCTGGTGCGATTGCGCATACATCAGCTCTTCGATCTCGGCCCGCTCACCCGAGCCGCGCTGCATCGCGTCGATCTGCTCATCGATCTCGTAGATCGCTTCCATGGTGAAAACTTCGAGATATTTGCGCTCCGCCCCGCCATAGACGATCACGATCTGCGGGCGCGCGCCCGGGGCCCAGTCCGGGTCACCGGCTTCGATCACGCGACGAAACGAGGCCGGGATGGAAACGCGACCCTTCGCGTCCACCTTGAAAGTCTCCGAACCTCTGAACCGCCGTGCCAAAGCTGGCGCTCTCCTGTCCCACCCCGTTGCATCGATCCCAGAAATGGAAAACGGCGGATCGGACTGCTGCCACTGTCCGATCCGCCGCCCTCGTCCCATCGCTGGGTGTCCGGACTGCGCGCGCCACCTGGGGGGATGTCTGCTCGCCCGCGCGCCGGATCTCTCTTTCGTGAAGCGGGTGCCTGTATGAAACCCGGTCTTTGCGCCGTGGGGTCTTGCTGCCCCTTACCCTCGCCTCTCGATGCACAAGGGATGCCACGGGAATTCATGGGAAGCAACAGGAATTTTCGCCACCCAAGGCCAGATCTGGTCCGGGAAGCGGCGGGAAATCAAGGTGTTGTGGATAAAATCCGGTTAACACTTCGCAGATCTCGGGAGAACAAAAAGCAACATCACTAGATTTAGTCATCGCGGCAGAAACTATCCACAGCCCATGAAATCCCGAATTTTTCCCATACCCGCCCGGATCACGCCGCAATCCGCCCCGGAATCCCCGGTTTCACAGCCCTTCACAGCCCGGTGATTCGGCGTGACCGGGCCGGCGGGACGACATTTCCCACGAATTCCCACCCGCAGACCGCCCCCGGGCGCCGGTGCCATGAAATCCCGCCGCGCAGCAAAAAGGGGGCCGCAGCCCCCTTCATCTTGCCAAAAATATCCCGGGGTGCGGGGCAGCGCCCCGCAACGCCCTCAAACCGCGCCCGCGGCGATCAGCTTCTCGGCAATCGCCCGATAGCCCGCCGCGGCCGGCCCCTCGCCCGCCGCCACCGGCGTTCCCGCATCCCCCGCAAGCCGCACCTCGAGATCGAGCGGCAACTCGCCAAGGTAAGGCAGCCCGAGCTTCACCGCCTCCGCGCCCACACCCCCATGCCCGAAGAGATGCGCCTCATGCCCGCAATTGGGGCAGACATAGCTCGACATGTTCTCGATCAGCCCGATCACCGGCGTCTCCAGCCGGCGGAACATGTCGAGCGCCTTGCGCGCATCCAAAAGCGCCACATCCTGCGGCGTCGACACCACGATCGCGCCGTCGAGCCTGGTCTTCTGGCACAGCGTGAGCTGAATATCCCCGGTGCCCGGCGGCAAATCGATGATCAGCACATCGAGCGGCCCGTAATGATCCCAGGCGACCTGACCGAGCATCTGCTGGAGCGCCCCCATCAGCATCGGCCCGCGCCAGATCACCGCCTCATCCTCCTTGAGCATCAGCCCGATCGACATCAGCGTGACCCCATGCGCGCGCAGCGGCAAGATCGTCTTGCCATCGGGCGAGGCGGGGCGCTGCTGCACCCCCATCATCCGCGGCTGCGACGGGCCATAGATATCGGCATCGAGCAGGCCCACCCGCTTGCCCGCCCGCGCCAGCGCCACCGCGAGGTTCGAACTCACCGTCGATTTGCCGACGCCGCCCTTGCCCGAGCCCACCGCGATGATGTGCCGCACCCCCGCCACCCCCTGCGGACCCGCCTGCGGCGTCGGGTGCTGGCCGATCTTCGGCCCCGCGCCCATCCCCTTGGCCGGCCCCGAAGGCACCACCACCGTCAGGCTCTCCACCCCGGCGAGCGCCCGCACCGCCGCCTCGATCGCGGGTTTGGCGGCCGCGAGCTCAGCCTCCGGCGCGCCTTCGAGCACGAAGCGTACCACCCCCGACTCAACCGCGAGCGCCCGGATCAGATCGCGCGACACCGGGTCACCGCCCCCCGGCATCCGCACGATTCGAAGCGCTTCGAGGACCGATTCCTTGCTGAGGCTCATGACTGTCTCCTGTCGATTTCGGCGCGACTGTGGCGTTTTTGCCGCGCGATTCAAGGGGGCGCGCAATTTATGTAAACAAAAGGTAGGAAATGACGCCGCGGAAATAATCGGAACAGGCCCAAAATGGCCCAATCCGGCCATGCGTTTTCTGCATGGCAGAAATGCATCCGCCAACCATTGTGCAGGTGCAGCAAAACCCCCAAATTGACCCCAACGGCGAAACGATCCGCCCCGAAAATACGAAGGCAGTAACGATGGCTCTGGTTCAGGAACTTCACGGCAATGACGCCGGCTTCACCCGCTTCTTCGCGGGCCTTTCGGAAGCCCTCGCCCGCCGCAAGGTGTATCGCCAGACGCTGCGCGAGCTGAAAGCTCTCTCGGCCCGCGAACTGGCCGATCTGGGCATCCATCGTTCGATGATCACCCGCGTCGCCCAAGAGGCGGCCTACGGCAAGTAATTCTCTTCCTGAGGCCCCTCCTCCTCCCTGGGCCTCGGAAATCGGCGGCGCCCTCCTCCTCCTCCCTGAGGGTGCCGCCATCAAATACCGGAGCGCAAGCCCCGGACCGCGACGAAGGCCCCTCCTCCTCCCTGGGCCTTTGTGACGAAGGCGGCGGCCCCCTCCTCCTCCCTGGGGCTGCCGCACTTCCCCTCCCGCCCGCGGCGGGCCGAGATACCGGGCTGAACGCCCGCGAGACACGAAAGGCCCCTCCTCCTCCCTGGGCCGATCGTCAGGGCGGCGCCCTCCTCCTCCTTCCTGAGGGCGCCGTCACAAATACCGGGCCCCTCCTCCTCCCTGGGCCCGGGTGCGGCGAGCCCTCCTCCTCCTCCCTGAGGGTGCGCCAGAATACCGCGGGCCCCTCCTCCTCCCGGGCCCGAGGACAAGAGACGGCGGGCCCCTCCTCCTCCCTGGGCCCGCCGTTTTGTTTTCTGCCCCCCCCTGATGCGCCCAAAGCACCGCAATGCTTGCACGCCCGCCCGGGCCGGGGCATGAGAGGAAAAACGAGGTCGCAATGCTCTCCTATCAACATGGCTTTCACGCCGGGAATCTGGCCGATGTGCACAAACATGCGCTGATGGCCACCGCGCTCGACTATCTGACCCGCAAGGACAAGCCGCTGAGCTACCTCGAGACCCATTCGGGCCGCGGGCTCTATGCGCTCGACAGCGCGGCGGCGGTGAAGACCGGCGAGGCGGCCGAGGGCATCGAGCGGGTCGAGAAACTCGGCTGGTTCGGCGCCGCCCACCCCTATGCGCGCGCGCTCAAGGCGGTGCGGGCGCGTCACGGCCCGCGCGCCTATCCGGGCTCGCCGATGCTCGCGGCCGAGCTTTTGCGCCCGATCGACGCGCTGCAATTGTGCGAGCTGCACCCGCAGGAATTCGCCGCCCTGCGCGAGGCGATGGCGCCCCATGGCGGCATCTTCCACCACAAGGACGGGCTCGCCATGGCGCTGGCGCTGACGCCGCCGACGCCGCGCCGCGGGATCATGCTGATCGACCCCTCCTGGGAGGTGAAGGCCGATTACGAGACGATCCCGAAACTGCTCGGCCAGGTCGCGCGGAAATGGAACGTCGGCATCCTCGCGCTCTGGTATCCGATCCTCGCCTCCGAGGTCGCGGCCTCGGCGGCGCAGCGCAAGATGGTGCGCAGCCTGCGCGACGCCCACCCCGAGGCGCTGATCTCCGAAGTCGGCTTCCCGCCCGCGCGCGAGGGCCACGGGATGATCGGCTCGGGGATGGTCTTCCTGAACCCGCCCTGGGGGCTCGAGGGCGAGGCGCGGCGCCTCGAGGGCCTGTTCCGCCGGCTCTGAGCCCAACCGCCGGGCAGCCCCGCCCAAAACGCGGGCAGCGCGCGAAGAGCTATGCAAAACGCGGCGCGACCCATGCGCCACGCGCATACCCGCATTTCAGACCCCCTTTTCGCCACGCAAGATCCTTGCGCGTTCAATAATCGGTATGCATTGGTATGCCCCATTCGGCGGGAGCGCCCCGCCTTCAGGAGGTTCCCCGTGCCCGCCAGCCATCGCATCCTCAACCACGCCTTCCGCTCGAAGATCATGACCGCCGAGGAGGCCGCCCGGCTGATCCCCTCGGGCGCCGCGATCGGGATGAGCGGCTTCACGGGCTCGGGCTACCCCAAGGCGGTGCCGCAGGCGCTCGCCGCGCGGATCGAGGACGAACACGCCAAGGGCAACCGCTTCAAGGTCTCGATCTGGTCGGGCGCCTCGACCGGCCCCGAGCTCGACGGGGCGCTGGCGAAAGCCGACGGCATCGATTTCCGCCTGCCCTACAATTCCGACCCGATCGCGCGGCAAAAGATCAACGCCGGCACGATGCAATATTTCGACATGCACCTGAGCCAGGTCGCGCCGATGGCCTGGCAGGGCTTTCTGGGCAAGCTCGACTGGGCGGTGGTCGAGGTCTCGGGCATCACCCCCGACGGCCATCTGATCCCCTCGAGCTCGGTCGGCAACAACAAGACCTGGCTCGACATCGCCGAGAATGTGATCCTCGAGGTCAACGCCTGGCAATCCGAACATCTGCTGGGCATGCACGACATCTATTATGGCACCGCCCTGCCCCCCAACCGCGTGCCGATCCCGCTCATTCGCCCCGATCAGCGCATCGGCGAGCCGACCTTCCGCATCGACCCGGCCAAGGTCGTGGGCGTGGTGATGACCGACTCGCCCGACCGCAACGCGCCCTTCGCCAAACCCGATGCCGTGGCCTATGCGATCGCGGGGCAACTGCTTGAATTCTTTGAACATGAGGTGAAGGTCGGGCGGCTGCCGCGCAACCTTCTGCCGCTGCAATCGGGGGTCGGCAACGTCACCAATGCGGTGCTCTCGGGGCTCATGCACGGGCCGTTTGACCAAATGACCTCCTTCACCGAGGTGGTGCAGGATGGCATGATCGAGATGCTCGAGACCGGCAAGCTGCTGATGGCCTCGGCCACCGCCTTCTCGCTCAGCCCGGAGATGGCGCACCGCATCAACGCCGAGGCCGAGCGCTTCCGCGGCAAGCTCGTGCTGCGCCCGCAGGAGATCTCGAACCACCCCGAGCTGATCCGCCGGCTCGGCTGCATCGCGATGAACGGGCTGATCGAGGCCGATATCTATGGCAATGTGAACTCCACCCATGTGATGGGCTCGCGGATCCAGAACGGCATCGGCGGCTCGGGCGATTTCGCGCGCAACGCCTTCCTGTCGATCTTCATGACCCCCTCGACCGCGAAGGGCGGCGCGATCTCGGCGATCGTGCCGATGGTGGCCCATACCGACCATATCGCGCAAGATGTCCATGTCATCGTCACCGAACAGGGGCTCGCCGATCTGCGCGGCCTCTCGCCGAAGGCACGCGCGAAACTGGTGATCGAGCGCTGCGCCCACCCCGATTACCGGCCGATGCTGCAAGATTACTACGACCGCGCGAGCCGCAGCAGTTACGGCCTCCATGCCCCCAACATCCTGCCCGAGGCGCTCTCCTGGCATCAACGCTTCGTCGAAACCGGCTCGATGAAGCCCTGATCTTAGCGCGATCTTAACCTCACCGCGGCACTCTCGGGCGAACCTCCCGAGAGACCTCCATGAGCCTGACGATTTACGCGCTGGATTACCAATTCGCCGCCGCGACGGATGGCAACGTGAACTCGGGCGCGGGCACCTCGACCTTCGATTACCCGCCGAATTCGACCAAAAACCTCGTCATCTCCTCCCAAGACGGCGACCCCTCGCCCTATACATTCGACGTGGGCGATACCTATACCGTCAGCTTCACCGGCAACGGCGGCACCACGATCGAGAACGCCACCGTGATCCGCACCGACCCGATCTCGATCAACGACGATCAGGGCTGGGCGGTGGTCTTCGAGGGGCTCGACAGCAAGGGCGATCTCACCCAGGTGATCTGGACGCCGGAATTCGACCTCGAGAACTGGTATTGGACCAATTACGGCCCCTCGAACCCGCCCGGCTTCTACACAACCGACGCCAGCGCCACGAATTATGCGGTGCCCTGTTTCACCGCCGAGACCCCGATCGAGACCGAGCGCGGCCCCCGTCCGGCGGGCGAGATCGGCGTGGGCGATCTCGTCCACACCCTCGACCGCGGGCCGCAGCCCGTGCTCTGGGCCGCGCGCCACGAGATGCGCGGCCAGCGCGCCGGCGCGCCCGTCTGGTTCGAGCGCGGCGCGATCGGCAACGACACCCCCATCGAGCTCAGCCAGCACCACCGCGTGCTCCTGCGCGGCGCCGCGCTGATCGAACCCTATGGCGATAACGAGGCCCTCGCCCCGGCGCTGAGCTTTCTCAACGGCGCGACGATCCGGCTGCGCCCGCGCGCGCGCGTCACCTATGTGCATCTGATGTGCGCCCACCATGAGGTGATCCGCGCGGGCGGCGCCTTTGTCGAAAGCCTCTTCGCCGGGCCCGAGGCGATGGCGCTCTTCGCGCGGCTCGGCGATGCGCCGCCGCTCGATCTCGCCCGCCGCCAGATCCGGCCCGCGCGCCCGCTCCTCACCCGCCGTCAGGGCGAGGAGATGCGCGCCGCGATCCTGCGCGAAACCCGGGTGAAACGCGCGATGTTCGGCCGCCGCCTGCCGCTGCGCAACGCGCCGAAATTCACGCTGCGCCGCGCCCCCGGCCCCGGCCTGCCCGCCTTCGCGCGCCTCGTCGAGACCGAAACCGCCCCGCAAGAGGGCTGAGCCTCAGAACGGCACCTCGCCCGCCTGCGCGGCCGGCACCACGAAGGAGGCCAGAAGCTTCTTCTCCCCCGCCTTCTCGAAATCGACGACGAGCTTGTCGCCCTCGGTCGCCACCACGCGCCCGTAGCCGAATTTCTTGTGAAACACCCGCTCGCCGATCTCGAAATCCTCGGCATCGGCGTCAAACACCTGCGCGCCGCGCCGCGCCGGGGCGGCGCTCTGGCCGCCCTGCGCCTGCAAGCGTTTCCAGCCCGGCGAATTGTAGACATCGGCCCGCCCGGCCCGCTCCTCGAGCCGCGAGCCGCCCGAAAACCCCGCCCCCGCGCCGCCATAGGCCCCCGCCGCGCCAAAGCCGCCGCCGTAAAGCCCGGGCGGCGTCAGCACCTCGACATCGGCCGCCGGCAGCTCATCGATGAACCGCGAGGGCAGCTGGCTTTGCCACTGGCCATAGACCCGGCGGTTGCCCGCGAAGGAGATCGTGCAAAGCCGCTCGGCGCGGGTGATGCCGACATAGCCGAGCCGGCGCTCCTCCTCGAGCCCCTTCTGCCCGGTCTCGTCCATCGCGCGCTGGCTGGGGAAGAGCCCGTCCTCCCAGCCCGGCAAGAACACCACCGGAAACTCGAGCCCCTTGGCGCCATGCAGCGTCATGATCGAGACCTTGTCGCCGCTCTCGTCGCGGTCATTGTCCATGATCAACGCGACATGCTCGAGGAAGCCCTGGAGATTATCGAATTGTTCCAGGGCCTTGACGAGTTCCTTCAGGTTCTCGAGCCGCCCCGGCGCCTCCGGCGTCTTGTCGTTGAGCCACATCTCGACATAGCCCGATTCCTCCAGGATCCGCTCGGCGAGGCGCACATGCGAATGGTCGTTGGCCGGCGCGATGCCGCCCTCCTCGGGCTCGATCAGGAGCTCATCATCCTCCGCCGCCGTCACCGCGGTGGCGGGCGAGGCCGCGCGGATCTCGGCATGCCAGCGGTCCACCGCCTCGACGAACTGGCGCAACTGCCCGCCCGCCTTGCCGGAGAGCTCGCCCTCGGCCACCATCAGCCGCGCCGCCTCCAAAAGCCCGACGCCGGTCTCGCGCGCAAGGCTCTGGATGCGCGCCTGCGCCTTGTCGCCAAGGCCGCGCTTGGGCGTGTTGATCACCCGCTCGAAGGCCAGATCATCCTCCGGGCTGACCGCGAGGCGGAAATAGGCCATCGCGTCGCGGATCTCGAGCCGCTCATAGAACCGCGGCCCCCCGATCACCCGGTACGGCAGCCCGATCGACAGGAACCGGTCCTCGAAGGCGCGCATCTGATGGCTCGCGCGCACCAGGATCGCCTGATCGGAGAGCCGCACCGGCCCGAGCGCGCGCCGCCCCGCCGCCAGCGCCTCGATCTCCTCGCCGATCCAGCGCGCCTCCTCCTCGCCATCCCAATGGCCGATCAGCCGCACCTTCTCGCCGCCGCGCGCCTCGGTCCAGAGCGTCTTGCCAAGCCGCCCCTCATTGCCCGAAATCAACCGCGAGGCGGCGGCCAGAATATGCTCCGTCGAGCGGTAATTCTGCTCGAGCCGGATCACCGCCGCGCCCGGAAAATCCTTCTCGAACCGCAAGATATTGCCCACCTCGGCACCGCGCCAACCATAGATCGACTGGTCATCATCGCCCACGCAACAGATGTTGCGATGCCCCTGCGCCAAGAGCCGCAGCCAGAGATATTGCGCGACATTGGTGTCTTGATACTCGTCGACGAGGATATAACGGAACCAGCGCTGATACTGCGCGAGCACATCGGCATGGGTCTGGAAGATCGTGACCATATGCAAGAGCAGGTCGCCGAAATCGACCGCATTGAGCGTCACCAGCCGCTCCTGATAGGCCGCGTAGAGCTCCGAGCCGCGGTTGTTGAACGCGGCCGTCTCCGCGCCGCGCACCCGCTCCGGCGTCAGCGCGCGGTTCTTCCAGCCATCGATCAGCCCGGCAAGCTGGCGCGCGGGCCAGCGCTTTTCATCCATGTTCGCGGCCAGGATCAACTGCTTGAGCAGCCGCACCTGATCATCGGTATCGAGAATGGTGAAATTCGCCTTCAACCCCACGAGCTCGGCATGACGGCGCAAGAGCTTCACACAGACCGAGTGGAAGGTGCCGAGCCACGGCACCCCCTCGATCGCGCCGCCCAAGAGCCGCCCGACCCGCTCCTTCATCTCGCGGGCGGCCTTGTTGGTGAAGGTCACCGCGAGGATCTCATTGGGCCGCGCCCGCCCGGTATGGATCAGATGCGCGATCCGCGTGGTGAGCGCCTTGGTCTTGCCGGTGCCCGCGCCCGCAAGCATCAAGACCGGCCCGTCCAGCGTCTCCACCGCCTCCCGCTGCGCCGCGTTCAGCCCCTCGAGATAGCCGGGCTCGCCGCCCCGCGCCGCCATCATCGCGCGCGCGGAGAGACTCAGCGCCCCCTCATATGCGTCATCAAACCCGTTCATCCGCTCAATCTAGCCGCGCCACGCCGCAAGGGGAAGCCATGTTCCCCCCTTGTTCGCAAATTTCCAAGGGCAGAGGGGGCGCTGCCCCCGCGCCGGCTCAGCCGGGGTGATGCAGCGAGGCGAAGAGCCGCGGGTCGAGGCTGTCGGAGGCGAAGGTCTCGCCCTCGGTCAGCAGCGCCACCGCATCATGGCTGTGCAGGCTCTCCTGATGGCTCGCCATCACCCGGAAATCGCCCACCCGCGGGTCGGCCAGCAGCCCCGCCGCGAAGGCGCGCACCGCATCCTCGACGAAGATCGGATTGGCGGCGTTGAGCTCGGCGAAGGCTTGTTCATCCTCGCGCTTGACCATCACCTGCGTCTCGGTCGGCACCGCGGCACGCGCGATCTCGATCAGATCCTCGAACCACAGCCGCGCGCCCGGCTGCGCCACCACCGAGATCCGCGCCACCGAGCGTTGCGAATGCGGCGTCGCGAGCTGGCCGCGGACCTGGCGGGCATGTTCGGAAAGTTCGAGCGAGCAGGGGCAGGTCGAGCTGTAGACGTAATCGAGGTGGATCACCCGTTTGCGCGCCCCCGCCCGGTCGATCTGTTCGAGCGCGATATCGTAATACTGCCAACCCGCGAGGCCGGAGCGCAGGCTCTCCACCCGGCTCGGGAAGGAAAACCGCATCGAGAGCCGCGCGTCGAAGCTCTCGAGGTGGTCCTTGTAGTCATCCACCGCCCGCGCCATCACCGCGCCGGAAAACGCGCTTTCCGCATGGGCGTAGAAGGAGCGCATGATCCGGCTCATGTTGATGCCCTTCTTCTCGGCCTCGAGGCTGACCGTGCCGGTCACCGAGGTCTCGAGCGCGATCTCGCCGCCGGCGCGGAGCTGGTAGCGGATCGGCAGGCGGAAATGCGAGATGCCGACATGTTCGATCCGCGTGCGCGCCCCAACGATCAGGCTCGAGGGGCCGTTCTGCAGATCGGGCAGGCCCGCCTTGTAGGCGGCATCGGCGCGGAACTCGGGGTCATAGGCGCGCCGCAGATCGGGGTAATTGCCGGTCTCGCGCCCGGGCAAGAGCCGCGCGATCGCCGGGTCGAGGCGCGCCACCTCGGCGGGGTCTGCCTGCGCGGCCCAGGCGCGCAACGTCGCGAGCGCCTGCTCCGCCGCTTCGCGCTCGGGCGCGCCGATCCGATCGTGAATGGTCATGGGCTCCCCCCGCTCCGTCTTGCCCGGCACCATATGGGGCGCCGGGCGCGCTTGCCAAGGGCCGGTTCAGACCGCGTCGAGCGCCTGACGCAGATCGGCCACGAGATCGGCGCCATCCTCGATGCCGAGCGAGATCCGCACCAGCCCCGGCGTGATCCCGATCACCGCGCGATCTTCCTCGCTCAGGTTCTTGTGGGTGGTCGTCGCGGGATGCGTCGCGATCGATTTCGCATCGCCCAGGTTGTTGGAAATGCTCACGATTTTCAGCGCGTTGAGGAAGCGGAACGCGGCCTCCTTGCCACCCGCGAGATCGAGGCAGAGCATGGTGCCGCCCGAGCCCATCTGCGCCATAGCGAGCGCATGTTGCGGGTGATCGATCAGCCCCGGATAGATCGTGCGCGCAAGCGCCGCATGCCCCGCGACCGCCGAAGCCGCCATCGCCGCATTGGCTGCCTGGGCGCGCACCCGCAAATCGAGCGTCTGCATCCCCGAGAGCATGATCCAGGCATGGAACGGGCTCATCGCGCCGCCGGTGTGTTTGACATAGGTTTCAAGCGGGCCGCGGATGAAAGCGCGCGTGCCGCAGACCACCCCGCCGAGCGCCCGCCCGCCGCCGTCGATATGTTTGGTCGTCGAATAGACGACGATATCGGCGCCCTGCGCCACCGCCTTCGAGAAGATCGGCGAGGCGAAGACATTGTCGACAACCACCACCGCGCCGCCCGCATGCGCAATCTCCGCCACGCCTGCGATATCGATCACCTCGAGGCCCGGGTTCGACACGCTTTCAAAGAAGCAGATCTTCGTCTCCGGCCGCATCGCCGCACGCCATTCGTAGAGCTTCGTGCCGTCAACCAGCGTGACGCCGACGCCAAAGCCCGAGAGCACCTTGAGCACATGCAGGCACGAGCCGAACATCTGCCGCGCCGCGACGACATGGTCGCCCGCCTTGAGCTGCGAGGTCAGCGCGCCGTTGATCGCGGCCATGCCCGAGGCGCAGGCAAACGCATCCTCGGTGCCCTCGATCGCGGCGATCCGGTCCTCGAACATCCGCGTCGTCGGGTTGCCGTAACGGGCATAGATGAACTCATCCTCCCCCGCGCCGATGAACCGCGCCTCGGCGGCCTCGGCGGAGGGGTAGACAAAGCCCTGCGTCAAAAACAGCGCCTCGGCCATCTCGCCATATTGGCTGCGGCGGATGCCTTCGTGAACGAGTTTGGTGCGGGTGTTCCAGTCGGTGCTCATCGCGGGGCCTTTGGTCTTGAGGGGTGCCCTGCCCTACCGCCCGGGGGCGCCTGCGTCAACCTGCCTCACCGGCGCGAGGCGCAGTTCGGCCTTGTATGCAAGGGTTTGAATGCAGCGAGGAGGCCCGGCCGACCGCGAGATCCGACGACAGATTGCGTATTTGGACCAAGAAGAAACGGCACGGGATCGCGCTGCCCCCTCCCTTCTTCTTGGCAAAAATACGCAAACGCGCGCGCCGCGCAGCGGACCGCCGGGCAGGGGGTCAGGCCTCCGGCCCGCCGTCCTTCGGCTTCTCGATCCCGTAGCGCTGGATCAGCCCGCCCTGGGCGATGAAGAAGGCAAACATCGCCGCGGTGAGCCCGAAGGTCTTGAAATTGACCCAGGCCTGATCGGACATCGTGCGCCAGATCACCTCATTGGCCACCGCGAGCCCGAGGAAGAAGAGCGCGAGCCGCTTGGTCAGGATCATCCAGCCCTCATGGCGCATCGGCAGCGCCTCTTCCATGACGAGCTGCAACCACGGCTTGCCGCGCAAGAGGCCAAAGCCCAGAAGCCCCGCGAAAAGGAGATAGATCAGCGTCGGCTTCATCTTGAAGAATTTCGGGTCGTTGAACCAGATCGAGAGCCCGCCGAACACCACCACGAGCACCAGCGTCGCCACCTGCATCGGCGCGAGCCGCCCGGTCAGCCGCCACAGCACCCCGGTGGTGATCACCATCAGGGGCACGAAGAGCGCCGTCGCCACCACGAAGCCCGAATAGCTCACCCCATGGATCACGAAGCTCTCGCCCTTGAGCCGCACGAAGGCCGCGAAAAACGCCACCAGCGGCCCGAATTCGAGCCCCGCCTTCAGCCACGGATTGATCTTCTTGCCGGCCATTCTACCCCGCCATTTCCACAATCACCGCCCCCGCCGCGATCAGCGCCATCAGCGCGACCCGCCGCGGCCCCACCTTCTCCCCCAGCACCAGCCAGCCGATCAGCGCGGCAAAGACCGTCGAGGTTTCGCGCAAAACCGCTGCCTCGCCCACCCGGTCGAGCCGCGTGGCCAGCATGATCGCGCCGAAGGAGAAATAGGCGACAAAGGCGCCGATGACACCCCTTTTCAGCAAGGGGCCCAATTCCGAGCTCGGCACGTGGCGCCAGCGCCGCACCGTGAGCAGCGGCATCAGCCAGCCATCGAGGAAGAAAAACCACGCCAGAAAGGTGAACGGATCGGCGGTGGCGCGGATGCCATAGGCGTCGAAGGTCGTATAGGCGGCCACGAAGGCGCCGGTCAGCACCGCCAGCCCCAGCGCCGCGCCCATCGTCTCGCGCCCCTCGCGCACCGTGCGCAGGTTGTAAAGCGCAAGCCCGTAGATCCCGGCCAGAAGCACCGCCACCCCCGCCCATTGCCCCGCGGTGAAATGCTCGCCAAAGATCACCTCGGCGCCTGCCACCGTGAAGAGCGGCCCGGTGCCGCGCACGACCGGGTAGACGACGGTATAGGCGCCGCGCTGGTAGCAGGCCGCCTGCGCGATCTTGTAACCCGCATGGATCGCCCAGACGCCCGCGAAGATCGGCCACATATGCGGCTCGGGCCAGGGCACGACAAAGAGCGCGACCGGCGCCGCGATCAGCCCATAGCTCGCGTCGATCGCGGCCCGCGAGAGCCAGGGGTCATGGCGCCCCTTTTGCAGTGCGCCGAAGAGCGCATGCAGAAACGCCGCCGCAAGCGCCAGGCCCAGCGCCGCCTGATGTCCCGCTGGCGTGCCCGCGAGCGCCGTTATAAGCTCACCCAAGGCGCGCCCTCAAAAGGTTGAAATCCATGTCGTTTCTCGACCCCCTCTGGTCCGATCTCGCGGCCTCCTTCACCGCCACCCCGGCGCCGGTGGCGACGCTGCGGCTCGTCGCGGCGATGGTGATGGGCGGGCTGATCGGCTTCGAGCGCGAATGGCACCATAAGCCCGCGGGCCTGCGCACCCATATGCTGATCTCGGTGGCGGCGGCGCTCTTTGCGCTTTTGTCCTTCGAGTTGCTGGAGATCTCGCGGCAGTTGGGCGGCGCGGAGACCGGCGCGCGCAATGATATCTTGCGGCTGATCGGCGCGGTGACCTCGGGGGTGGCGTTCTTGGCGGCGGGCACGATCGTGGTCAACGCGGGCCGCGTGAAGGGGCTGACGACGGGCGCGGGAATGTGGCTGGCGGGCGCGGTGGGGCTGGCCTGCGGCACCGGGCGGATCGGGCTTGCGGGCCTCGCGGCGGGGCTCACGGTCGTTGTGCTGTGGCTCTTCCGGCGGCTCGAGGATGCGGTCGAGCACAAGGCCGCGCGCGAGGCCGCCGAAGAGGCCGCCGCCCGCGCCGAAGCCGGCCTGCTCGCCCGCGCGCGCCACCCGGGCTCGGAGGCCGAGTAACCCTCAGCGCTCCGCGCCAACGAGCGCACGGGCGAATTCCTCCGGGTCGAAGGGCGCCAGATCGTCGATCTGCTCGCCCACCCCGATCGCATGGATCGGCAGCCCGAACCGATCGGCGAGCGCGACCAGCACGCCCCCCTTCGCGGTGCCGTCGAGCTTGGTCATGACGAGCCCCGAGACATCGGCGATCTTCGAGAAGATCTCGACCTGGCTGAGCGCGTTCTGGCCCGTCGTCGCATCGAGCACGAGGAGCGTGTTATGCGGCGCGCTCGGGTCCTTCTTGCGGATCACGCGGACGATCTTGGCGAGCTCCTCCATCAGATCGGCGCGGTTTTGCAGCCGCCCGGCGGTGTCGATCATCAAAAGATCGGCGCCCTCGGCCTCGGCCTTGGTCATCGCATCGAAGGCGAGCGAGGCCGGGTCCGAACCCTCGGGCGCGGTCAGAACCGGCACCCCCGCGCGCTCGCCCCAGACCTTGAGCTGCTCGACGGCCGCCGCGCGAAACGTATCGCCCGCCGCGATCACCACGCTCTTGCCCGCGGCCTTGAACTGGCTCGCGAGCTTGCCGATCGTCGTGGTCTTGCCCGAGCCGTTGACGCCCACCACCAAAACCACCTGCGGGCGCTTGGGGTAGATCGGCAGGGGCCGCGCCACCGGGCCCATGATCCGCGCCACCTCATCGGCCAGCAAGCCCTTGATCTCCGGCACGGAAAGGCGCTTGCCCATGCGCCCCTCGGCGATATTGGCCGAGACCCTGAGCGCCGTCTCCACCCCCATGTCGGAGGCGATGAGCAGCTCCTCGAGGCTCTCGAGCATCTCGTCATCGAGCACCCGGCGCGGCGCGGCCTCCTCGCCGCCCCGCCCGATCAGCCGCCCGAAGAAGCCGGGCTTCTTCCCGGCCTCGGGCGCAGGCAGGCTCTCGGGCGCGCTCTCGGGCGCCGCCTCCACCGCACCGCCCTCCGAAACGATCGCCTCGAGCCCCTCCTCGAGTTTCGTCGATGAACGGGTCAGACGGGATTTCAGCTTGTTGAAAAACGACATCGGCGGGCCTCCGGGTTTCTTCTCCCCTATCCAATCCGCGCGCGCGATGGAAGGGGATTGCGCCTCCCCCCCCCGGCCCCGGCGCCCCGCACAGGCCGCGCTTGCGTATTTTTGCCAAGAAGAAACGGCAAGGGCGCGCCCTCTCCCTTCTTCTTGGTCCAAATACGCAAAATCCGCCCTCACCCCACCGCGCCCAGCCCGATCAGCGCCTGCCCGCCCCAATAGAGCCCCCAAAGGAGCCGCGCCACGACGGCACGCAGGAGCGGATAGCGCGGTGCCGCGGGCGCAAGGCCGAAGGTCTCGATCGCCAGAAGCAGATCCGAGACCACGAAAAGCGCCGCCCCCGCCACCAGCATCGGCGCCCCGTCGAGCCCCGCCGCCGCCCCCGCCATCGCCAAAATGACGAGAATATAGCCCCGCACCGGCCATTTGAGCGCCCCCGCCCGCGGCGCGACCCAGCGCTCGACCGCGCCGCCGAAACTATAGAGCAAGATCACCGGCCCCGCGCCGGGCCACGCGACGCCCTGCGCCCAAAACGCCGCGAGATAGGCCAGATGCCCGCCCGCAAAGGCCGCCATCCCCGCCAAAAACGCCCGCTCGCCTGGGCGCGAGAGCGCGAAATCCCCCGCCGCGCCGAGCACGAGCCCCGCCACGATCGCCCCCGGCGCTCCCGCCAGCGCCGCCGCCCCCGCGAGAGCGAGAACCGCCCCCGTCTTCACCGCGCTTTTCACCGCACCCGGCCCCTCGGCGGCAAAGCGCAGGGCGTAAACCGCCGCCAAAACCGCACCCAGGATCAGCAAACCACTCGAAGCCATGGCGCAACAGGAGCGGATTTTCTCGCCCCGATCAAGCCTTTGCCCTCGCGCCCGCCGCCGCCCGGGCGCTATCGTTGCGGCAATTTCGGAGGTTCCGATGCAGCTCCCTGCGTTTCTCGCCCCCCTCGCCCGGATCGGCCGCGAGGTGCCGCCCGTGCGGCTCTTTGCGCTGACCACCTTCGCGCCGGTGCCGCTTTTGCTCCTCGGCGGGCTCGCGGGCGGGGCCGTCGCCTGGGCCGCGCTCCTCTATATCACCGCGCTGATCTACGCGCTCGACCGGCTGATCGCCCGCGCCGCCCCCGACGCGCCCGAAGGCGCCGAATTTCCCGCTGCCGACCGGCTCTCGGTGGCGCTCGGGGGGGCGCATTTCCTGCTTCTCTTCGCCGCCGTCTCGGCAATCTCAGGCGCGACGCATCTCGACGCCCCCTCACGCATGGCGCTGTTCCTCGCCTTCGGCCTCTTCTTCGGGCAGGTGTCGAATTCGAACGCGCACGAGCTGATCCACCGCACCGACAAACGCCTCTTCGCGCTCGGCAAATGGGTCTATATCTCGCTCCTTTACGGCCATCACACCTCGGCGCATCGGCTCGTGCACCACCGCTTCGTCGCCACCCCCGATGACCCCAATTCCGCGCCCCTGGGCGAGAGCTACTGGGCCTTCGCGCCGCGCGCCTGGAGGGGCGCCTTCATCGCGGGCTTCGAGATGGAGCGCGCCCGCGCGGCGCGGCTGAGCGGGCGCGTTTGGCGCACGCGGCTTGCGCGCCTGACCCCCTACCCGACCTATCTGATCGGCGGGCTGTGGTTTGCGCTCCTCTTCACGATCCTCTTCGGCGGCGCGGGGCTTGCCGCCTATCTCGGCCTTTGCGCCTACGCACAGATCCAGCTTCTCCTCTCCGATTATGTGCAGCATTACGGGCTCGAGCGGCGCGCGCTCGGCGATGGCTCCTTCGAGCCGGTGACCGAGGCCCATAGCTGGGATGCCCCCGATCCGGTCTCGGCGCTCTGGATGCTGAATGCGCCGCGCCATTCCGATCACCACGCCCACCCCGCGCGCCCCTATCCCGCGCTGATCTTGGGCGACATGGCGGCGCCGGGGCGACCGGTGCTGCCGCGCAGCCTGCCCGCGATGGCGGCGATCGCGCTTTTCCCGCCGCTCTGGCGGCGGGTGATGGACAAACGCGTGCGCGCGCTGCGCGCGGGCTGAGCCTCACGCATTGGTGGGTTTCGCCGCGCGCGCCCGCGTGGCAGTCTCGGCCGAGTTCTGGAGAGACCGATGACCCGTTTGCTGCCCCTGCTCGCCGCGCTTGTCCCCCTCAGCGCCGCCGCCCAAGACCTCGCCCCCCTCGATGCCGCGGGCTTCGAGGCGCGCACTCAGGGCAAGACCATCACCTATTCGGCCGGCGGGCTGCCCTATGGCACCGAACAATATCTGCCCGGGCGCCGGGTGATCTGGGCCTTCACCGCCGAGGAATGCCGCGAGGGCAGCTGGTTTCAGCAAGGCGCAGAGATCTGCTTCGATTATGGCGACGAGAGCGGGCTGCAATGCTGGCAGTTCTTCGACACGCCCGCGGGCCTGAGCGCGCGCTTTGCAGGCGCGTCCGAGAGCGAACCGCTCGTGTCGCTTCAGGAAACTGCCGAGCCGCTCGCCTGCCCGGGGCCGAAGATCGGCGCCTGAGCCCGACCCCGGCGCCCCCGGGCTGGCCGCGCTTGCGTATTTTTGCCAAGAAGAAACGGCAAGCGCGCGCCCTGCCCCTTCTTCTTGGTCCAAATACGCAAAAGACCGCAACCAGAGGCGCGAAGCTCAGAAGAGTGAGCCCTGTTCGGGCGGCGTGTCCTTGCGCGGGGGCTTCGCGCGGGCGGTTTTTGGCGCGGGGCTCGCCTCGGGGGCCGGGGGGGCGGCGGGCGGCGGCGGGCTTTCGGTCGTTTGCGCGCCGATCCGGCCATCGTGGAATTCGATCTCGAGCGCCCCGGCGGCGGCGGCCTGTGCGCGCGCGGTGATCAGCCCCGGCGCGCCGCGCACCACCGCATAGCCGCGCCGCAGCGTCTCGGTATAGCCGAGCGTCTGGCGCATCCGATCAAGCCGCGCGAGCCGCTCGGCCAGCGCCGCGAGCCGCGCCTCGGGGGCGCGCGCGAGCCGCTCGGCAAGCCCCTCGAGCGCGGCGCGGTTGCGCGCATTCATCCGCGCGGCCTCGGCGCGGTTGCGCGCGAGCGCAGGCGCGAGCCGCCCCGAGAGCCCAGCGAGCCGGTCGCGCTCATGGCGCATGAAGCGCGCCAGAATCTGCGGCCCGATCAGCGCGGCAAGCGGCGCAAAGGCCGCGCGTTTGCGCGTCGAGACCATCCGCAGCGCGGGCGCCAAACGATCCGACATCAGGTCAAACCGTTGCCGCGCCGGTGCGATCAGCGTCTCGGGGCGGCCGAGCGCGCGGGAGAGATCCGCCATCCGCTGACCATTGCGCTCGATGCGCCCGCGCGCCGCCCGCGCCATCCGCGCCTCCGCCTCGGCCAGCCGCGCGGCCAGTTCCGCGCGCACCGGCACCGCCATTTCGGCCGCCGCCGTCGGGGTCGGCGCGCGCCGGTCGGCGGCGAAATCGATCAAGGTCGTATCGGTCTCATGCCCCACCGCCGAGATCAGCGGGATCGCGCTCTCGGCCGCCGCGCGCACCACGCTTTCCTCGTTGAAGCCCCACAGATCCTCGAGCGAGCCGCCGCCGCGCGCCACGATGATGAGGTCCGGCCGCGGCACCGCGCCGCCGGGCGCGAGCGCGTTGAAGCCGCGGATCGCGGCCGTCACCTCGGGCGCGCAGGCCTGCCCCTGCACCGCCACCGGCCAGATCAGCACGCGGCGCGGAAACCGGTCGCGCAGCCGGTGCAGGATATCGCGGATCACCGCCCCCGAGGGCGAGGTCACCACCCCGATCACCTCGGGCAGAAACGGGATCGGCTGTTTGCGCCCCGCCTCGAAGAGCCCTTCGGCGGCGAGCGCACGGCGGCGCGCCTCGAGCATCGCCATCAAGGCGCCCGCGCCGGCGGGCTCCACCTCATCAACGATCAGCTGATATTTCGACTGGCCCGGGAAGGTGGTGAGCTTGCCGGTGGCGATCACCTCCATCCCCTCCTCGGGGCGCACCGCCATCCGCGCGACCTGGCCCTTCCAGCTCACCGCCGCGATCACCGAGCGGTCATCCTTGAGGTCGAAATAGAGATGCCCCGAGCCCGGCCGGCTGACCCGCCCGACCTCGCCGCGCACCCGCACGCGGCCAAACTCGCCCTCGATCACCCGTTTCACCGCGCCGGAAATCTCCGAAACGGTGTAATCATGGGCGTTTGAGCCGGTTGTATCGTCGAGAAGGTCCATCGCGCGCCTTGCCTGAAATCGCCCCAGAGCTTAGAAGGCCCGCAAACCGAGGCCAAGGGGGATGCGATGAATATTCTGGTTCTGGGCGGCGGCGGGCGCGAACATGCGCTGGCCTGGGCGATCAAGCAAAACCCGAAATGCGACCGGCTGATCGTCGCGCCGGGCAACGCCGGCATCGCCGCGATCGCCGAGATTGCCGCGATCGACCCCTGCGATGCGGCGGCGGTGCTGGCCTGTGTCGAGGAAAACGCGGTGGATTTCGTGGTCGTGGGCCCCGAGGCGCCGCT
This sequence comes from Rhodobacter xanthinilyticus, assembly GCF_001856665.1. NCBI lineage: Bacteria > Pseudomonadati > Pseudomonadota > Alphaproteobacteria > Rhodobacterales > Rhodobacter > Rhodobacter xanthinilyticus. Next base: position 2,312,475 of record NZ_CP017781.1, read on the forward strand.
CGCCGCCGGCGTGGCGGATGCGCTGCGCGCGGCCGGGATCCTGACCTTCGGCCCCTCGGCCGAGGCCGCCAAGCTCGAGGCCTCGAAAGCCTTCACCAAGGAGGTCTGCGACGCCTGCGCCGCGCCGACCGCCGCTTGGGCGCGGTTTGACACGCTTGAGGCCGCGCGCGCCTATGTCCGGGCGCAGGGCGCGCCGATCGTGGTCAAGGCCGACGGGCTCGCCGCCGGCAAGGGCGTGATCGTGGCGATGACGCTCGAGGAGGCCGAGGCCGGGCTCGAGGAGATCTTCGGCGGCGCCTTCGGGGCGGCCGGCGCCGAGGTGGTGATCGAGGAATTCATGGAGGGCGAGGAGGCGAGCTTCTTCATCCTCTCGGATGGCAAGGATGTGCTGCCCGTCGGCACCGCGCAGGACCACAAGCGCGTGGGCGATGGCGATACCGGCCCCAACACCGGCGGCATGGGCGCCTATTCGCCCGCCCCGGTGCTCAGCGGTGCGATCCAGGAGCAGGTGCTCGCCGAGATCGTGCGCCCGACGGTGGCCGAAATGGCGCGCCGCGGCACGCCCTTCCAGGGCGTGCTCTACGCCGGGCTGATGATCAAGGACGGCCGCGCGCGGCTGGTGGAATACAACGTCCGCTTCGGCGACCCGGAATGCCAGGTGCTGATGCTGCGGCTCGGCGCGCAGGCGCTCGATCTGTTGATCGCTTGCGCCGAGGGGCGGCTGGGCGAGGTGCGCGCGCAATGGGCCGAGGACCATGCGCTGACCGTGGTGATGGCCGCGCGCGGCTACCCCGGCGCCTATCGCAAGGGCACGCCGATCGACGGGCTCGAGGATCTCGCCGAGGACAGCAACCACATGGTCTTCCACGCCGGCACCGCGCGGCAGGATGGCGTTCTGGTGGCCACCGGCGGGCGCGTGCTCAACGTCACCGCCCGCGGCGCGACGCTGAAAGAGGCACAGACCCGCGCCTATGACATGGTCGATGCGATCGACTGGCCCGAGGGCTTTTGCCGCCGCGATATCGGCTGGCGCGCCCTCTGAGGGCGGGCGCAGGGGGCGCTGCCCCCTCGGCCTGCGGCCTTCACCCCCGGGATATTTTCACATCGTTGAAAACGGCCGTTGTTTCAATGATGCGATAAATATCCCGGGGGGCCCGGAACGGGCGGGGGCAGCGCCCCCTCCCCGGTCTCAGCAGTTGGGCACGTTGACCGCAAGCCCGCCGAGGCTCGTTTCCTTGTAATGCTCATGCATGTCGCGGCCGGTCTGGCGCATCGTCTCGATCGCGGCATCGAGGGGCACGAAATGCGTGCCGTCGCCGCGCAGCGCGAGGCTTGCCGCCGAGATCGCCTTGATCGCGCCGAGCCCGTTGCGCTCGATACAGGGCACCTGCACGAGGCCCTTCACCGGGTCGCAGGTCATCCCGAGGTGATGTTCGAGCGCGATCTCGGCGGCGTTCTCGATCTGCTCGGGCGTGCCGCCCAGCACCGCCGCGAGCCCCGCCGCCGCCATCGCCGCGGCCGAGCCGACCTCCGCCTGGCAGCCGCATTCGGCCCCGGAGATCGAGGCATTGACCTTGATCAGCCCGCCGATCGCCGCCGCGGTGAGCAGGAACTCCCCCACCCGCGCGCGGCTCGCGCCCGGCACATGGTCGAGCCAGTAGCGGATCACCGCCGGCACCACCCCCGCCGCGCCGTTCGTCGGCGCCGTGACAACCTGCCCGCCGGCCGCGTTTTCCTCGTTCACCGCCATCGCATAGGCCGAGATCCAGTCGTTGACGGTATGGGGCGGCGCGAGGTTCATCCCGCGCTCGGCCAGAAGCGCCTCATGGATCGCCTTGGCGCGCCGCTTCACGCTCAGCCCCCCCGGCAAGATCCCCTCCGTCGCGAGCCCGCGCGAGAGGCAATCGTCCATCACCTGCCAGATCCGGGCGAGCCCCGCCTCGATCTCCGCCTCGGAGCGGAACTTGCGCTCATTGGCGCGTTTCATCGCCGCGATCGAGCGCCCCGAGCCCGCCGCCATGGTCAGCATTTCCTCCGCCGAGCGGAACGGGAACGGCACCGGCGAGGGCGCCGAGAGCGCGCGATCATCGACCGCCGCCGCCTCGGCCGCGGTCAGAACGAAGCCGCCCCCGATCGAATAATAGGTCTCCTGCAAGAGCACATCGCCCTCGGCATCGAGCGCCTCGATCACCATGCCATTGGCATGGCCGGGCAGCGCGGGGCCGTAATCGAAGACGAGATCATGGGCGGGGTCGAAGGCAAGCGCGCCGAGCCCCGGCGGGGTCAGCACGCGGGTCTCGCGGTTGGCCGCGAGCGTGGCCTCGGCGGCCTCGGCATCGTAGCTTTCGGGCACGAAGCCCGCGAGGCCGAGGATCGTCGCGCGGTCGGTCGCATGGCCCTTGCCGGTGAAGGCGAGCGAGCCATGAAGCCGCGCGCGCAGCCCATGGGCGGCAAAAGGCGAGCCGCGCAGCCGTTCGAGGAATCGCGCCCCCGCCACCATCGGCCCCATCGTATGGGACGAGGACGGCCCCACGCCGACCTTGAAAATATCAAAGACTGACAAAAACATCGCGTTCTCCCTCGCTCGCCCCAGCTTGCCCTGCCGCGCGGCGCGGCGCGGGCCGAAAAGCGACATTTTCCGCCTCAAAGGCGCTGCGCCCCCGCCGCCGGGCGCGCGGGCGCGATTCGGCCTCGCACGGGGCGGCGCGATTGCCTATAAGCGGCGCCAACTGCCTTCCACCCCTCAGGAGACGCCCATGCCCGCCGAACTCTCGCCGATCGACAAGGCCAAATTCGCAGCCGCCCGCCGCGCGGTGGACTTCGTCGAGGACGGCATGAAACTCGGGCTCGGCACCGGCTCGACCGCGGCCTGGATGGTGCGCTGCCTGGGCGAGATGGTCCGCGAAGAGGGGCTGCGGATCACCGGCGTGCCGACCTCCTCGCGCACCGCCGATCTCGCGCGCCAGGTGGGCATCAGGGTCGTCGGCCTCGACGAGGCGAAATGGCTCGATCTGACCATCGACGGCGCCGATGAATTCGACCCGGAGCTGAGCCTGATCAAGGGCGGCGGCGGCGCGCTTTTGCAAGAGAAGATCGTCGCGACCGCCTCGGACCAGATGATCGTGATCACCGATGCCGCCAAGGAGGTCGCCCAGCTCGGCGCCTTCCCGCTGCCTGTCGAGGTGGTGCCCTTCGGCTGGCAGACCACGCGCGCGCTGATCGAGGAGATGCTCGTCTCGATGGATGTGCTCGGCCGCTCGACCACGCTGCGCCTCAACGGCTCGCAGCCCTTCGTCACCGACGAGGGCAATTACATCGTCGATCTGCATCTCAACCGCATCGCCAACCCCCGCCAGCTCAGCCTCGTGCTCAACCAGATCCCGGGCGTGGTGGAAAACGGGCTCTTCATCGACATCTGCGACATGGTGATCATCGGCGGCGCCGATGGCAAGGTCGAGATCCGCGACATCAACGCCGGCACCGTGGCCCATGAGCGCATCGATTTCGCCGAGGATGAGAACATCTTCCGCGATCTCGACTGAGCCCGCCCCGCGCGCGCGGAGTTTCAGGCGCCCCCGGCCCCCCGGCGGGCGCCTTTTCATGCCCGCCGCCTTGCCCCGGCGGGGGTGGGCCGCTAAGTCTCGTGCAACAGGACGCAGGTGAGACGCGCGGCGCGCGCGGGAAGGATTGAGATGAGCTTCGACTATGACCTCTTCGTGATCGGCGGCGGCTCGGGCGGGGTGCGCGCGGCCCGCATCGCGGCGGGCGAGCATGGCGCCAAGGTGGCGCTGGCGGAAGAATACCGCATGGGCGGCACCTGCGTGATCCGCGGCTGCGTGCCGAAAAAGCTGATGGTCTTCGCCTCGCAGGGGCCGGCGCTGATCGAAGAGGCGCGCGCCTATGGCTGGCAGGCCGAGCTCGGCGGTTTCGACTGGGCGGGGTTCCGCGCGAAACTCGGCGCCGAGCTGAGCCGCCTCGAGGCGATCTATCGCCGCGGGCAGGAGGGCGCGGGCGTCACCGTCTTCGACCAGCGCGCCACCGTCGCGGGCGCGCATGAGGTGCGCCTCGCCGATGGCCGGGTGGTCAGCGCCAAACATATCCTCGTGGCGACCGGCGGGCGCCCCTTCGTGCCCGAATTCGAGGGCCGCGACCATGTCATCACCTCGAACGAGATCTTCGATCTGCCGGCGCTGCCCGGGCGCGTGCTGATCGTCGGCGGCGGCTATATCGCCTCGGAATTCGCCTGTATTCTCAAGGGGCTGGGCGCGGATGTCGTGCAATACAACCGCTCGCCCCTGCTGCGCGGGTTCGACACCGAATGCCGCGATCTGATCGTGGCGCAGATGCGCGCGCGCGGCATCGAGATCCATGAGAATATCGTCATCGACCGGATCGTGAAGACCGAGGCGGGCCTTGCCGTCCATTGCGGCGACGGCCGCGAGGAACGCTTCGACGCGGTGCTCTACGCGACCGGCCGGGTGCCCAATACCGAAGGGCTCGGCCTCGAGGCGGCGGGGGTGACGCTTGCGCGCAACGGCGCGGTGGTCGTCGATGAATGGTCGCAAACCAACATCCCCTCGATCTACGCGGTGGGCGATGTCACCGACCGCATCGCGCTGACCCCGGTCGCGATCCGCGAGGGCCATGCCTTCGCCGATACCGTCTTTGGCGCCACCCCGCGCAAGGTCGATCATGAACTCGTGGCCTCGGCCGTCTTCACCCAGCCCGAATTCGGCACCTGCGGGCTGAGCGAGGAGGCCGCGCGCGCGGCCGGCCCGATCGAGGTCTATACCTCGGCCTTCAAGCCGATGCGCGCGGGCTTTGCGGGCTCGGAGGCGCGGGTGCTGATGAAACTGGTGGTCTGCAAGGCGACGCGGCGGGTGCTCGGCTGCCATATCGTCGCGCCCGAGGCCGGCGAGATGATCCAGCTCGCCGCGATCGCGATGAAGATGGGCGCGACCAAGGAACAATTCGACGCCACCTGCGCGGTCCATCCGACGATGGCCGAAGAGCTGGTGACGATGCGAAAACCGACGCGCCACGCTTGAACGCGCGGCGATGAGTGCCCAAGTGGCAAGGGACGACACGGAAAGGTGAGGATGGCATGAGCAACAACGGCCCTTGGGGCGGTGGCGGTGACGACAAGGACCGCGAGGAGCGCCGCCCCGGCGCACGACGCCCCGGCGAGACGCCCGCGATCCCCGAGATCGAGGACATCATGAAGAAGGGCTCCGAGCAGCTGCGCGTCCTGATGGGCGGCAAGGGCGGCTCGGGCGGGCGCCCGGGCGGGCGGCCCGGCGGCGGCGTGCCCTCGGGCCCGGCGCTGACCGGCTCGACGCTCGGGCTTGCGGCGCTCGCGGTGGCGGGGCTTTGGGCCTATGCCTCGTTCTACACGGTCAAGCCCGAGGAACGCTCGGTCGAGCTGATGTTCGGCCAGTATTCCGCAATCGGCAACCCGGGGCTGAACTTCGCGCCCTGGCCGGTGGTCACCGCCGAGATCGTGCCGGTGACGCGCGAACAGACCGTCGATATCGGCACCGGCCGCGGCGGCGACATGGATACCGGGCTGATGCTCACCGGCGACCAGAACATCGTCGATATCGAGTTCCAGGTGGTGTGGAACATCACCGACCCGGCGAAATATCTCTTCAACCTGGCCGAGCCGGAGGACACGATCCGCGCGGTCTCGGAATCGGCGATGCGCGATATCATCGCGCGCTCCGAGCTCGCCCCGATCCTCAACCGTGACCGCGGCGCGATCGCGGCCGATCTGCGCCAGGCGGTGCAGGGCACGCTCGACAGCTATGGCGCGGGGATCAACATCGTGCGGGTGAACTTCAACCGCGCCGACCCGCCGCGCGAGGTGATCGACAGCTTCCGCGAAGTGCAGGCCGCCCAGCAGGAGCGCGACCGGCTCGAGAAAGAGGCCGATGCCTATGCCAACAAGGTCACCGCGGGCGCCCGCGGCGAGGCCGCCCAGCTCAAGGAAGAGGCCGAGGCTTACCGCGCGCAGATCGTGAACCGCGCGCAAGGTGACGCGGCGCGCTTCACCTCGGTCTATGACGAATATGTCAAGGCCCCCGAGGTCACCAAGCGGCGCATGTTCCTCGAGACGATGGGCAAGATCCTCGGCTCGGTCGACAAGGTGATCGTCGATCAAACGCAGGGCGGCCAGGGCGTCGTGCCCTATCTGCCGCTCGATCAGCTCAAGAAAAGCCAGACCACCGCAGGAGGGACCAACTGATGGCGCGCGCGCAATTCCTGATCCCCGCCGCGGTGGCGCTCGCCGGCGTCGCGCTCTCGTCGCTCTTCGTGGTGGATGAGCGCGAAAAGGCGCTGGTGCTGCAATTCGGTCAGGTCAAGCAGATCAAGACCGACCCGGGCCTCGGCTTCAAGCTGCCGCTGATCCAGGAGGTCGTGACCTATGACGACCGGATCCTGAGCCTGCCGACGAACCCGCTCGAAGTGACCCCGCTCGATGACCGGCGCCTCGTGGTCGACGCCTTCGCGCGCTGGCGGATCGTCGATCTGGTGAAATTCCGCGAGGCGGTGGGCGCGGGCGGCGAGACGATCGCCAAGAGCCGGCTCGACGGCATCCTGAACAACGCGATCCGCGAGGTTCTCGGCTCGGTGCCCTCGACGGCGGTGCTCTCGAACGACCGCACGCCCTTGATGAACCGGATCCGCGACCTCTCGAAACGCGAGGCGGCGGCGCTCGGTATCGACGTGGTGGACGTGCGGCTGACCCGCACCGACCTGCCCACGCAAAACCTCTCGGCCACCTACGACCGGATGCGCGCCGAGCGCGAACGCGAAGCGGCCGACGAACGCGCCCGCGGCGGCGAGGCGGCCCAACGCGTGCGCGCACAAGCCGAGCGCACCGTGGTCGAGGTCACCTCCGAGGCCCGCAAGGAGGCCGAGATCATCCGCGGCCAGGCCGATGCCGAAGCCAACCGCGTCTATGCCGAGGCCTATGGCAAGGATCCGTCCTTCTTCGCCTTCACCCGCGCTCTGCAATTCTATGCCGAGAGCATGAAGCCGGGCTCCTCCTCGCTCGTGACCCAGCCCGACAGCGTCTATTTCGACTATGATCGGTTCCTGAAATCGATCGGCGAGACCCGCTGACGCGATCCGGGGGGCGGCGCCGCGTCGCCCCCCGACCCGCCCGCGCAAGGGGGCCTTCTGCCCCCTCTGGCCTGCGGCCATTCACCCCCGAGGATATTTCGACATCGTTGAAGGCAAAGGACGACCTCCCCTCTTCAACGATGTGCAAATATCCCGAGGGGAAATGCCGAAGGCAGGGGGGCAGCGCCCCCTTGACCCGGCCGGCGTCTCACCGCAGCCTCACACCGAATTGACACTCCGCGACGGGCTTTCATTTGCGCGCCGCGGGCCTAGGGTATTTATCGAAGCTACGGCGGGCCAAAGCGCTCGTCGGGACGAAACCGGGAGCCTTGCATGATCCAGACCTTCTCCAACACCTCCCCCGCCGCCGCCGCCGCCGCCGCCGCTCTCGCGCCCGCGCGGCCGCGCGGCTTCGGTGCGATGCTGACGGCGAGCCTGCTCGCCGTGGCGCTGGCGCTCAGCCCGATCAGCCGCGCCGAGGCGCGCATCGCGCCCGAGGGCTTTGCCGATCTCGCCGAGCAGGTCAGCCCTGCGGTGGTCAATATCACCACCTCGACGATGGTGGCCGAGCCCACCGGGGGCGGTGCCTCGCCCTTCCCGCCCGGCTCGCCCTTCGATGAGCTGTTCCGCGATTTCGGCTTCCCGAACGGCCCGCAGCAGGGCCAGCCCGACGCCCCCGCGCCGCATCGTTCGAACGCGCTCGGCTCGGGTTTCGTGATCTCCGAAGACGGCTATATCGTGACCAACAACCACGTCATCGAGAATGCCGACGAGATCCAGATCGAGTTCTTCTCGGGCCAGAAGATGGATGCCAAGCTCGTCGGCACCGACCCGAAAACCGATATCGCGCTGCTCAAGGTGGAGAGCGACAAGCCGCTGCCCTTCGTCAATTTCGGCGACAGCGACAAGAGCCGTGTCGGCGATTGGGTGATGGCGGTCGGCAACCCGCTCGGCCAGGGCTTCTCGGTCTCCGCGGGGATCGTCTCGGCGCGCAACCGCGAGCTTTCGGGCACCTATGATGACTACATCCAGACCGATGCCGCCATCAACCGCGGCAACTCGGGCGGCCCGCTCTTCAACATGAACGGCGAGGTGATCGGTGTGAACACCGCGATCCTGTCGCCCAACGGCGGCTCGATCGGGATCGGCTTCTCGATGGCCTCGAATGTGGTCAAGAAGGTCGTCGATCAGCTCAAGCAATTCGGCGAGACCCGCCGCGGCTGGCTGGGCGTGAAGATCCAGGACATCACCCCCGACATGGCCGAGGCGATGGGGCTGGCGAGCGCCGATGGTGCGATGGTCTCCGAGGTGCCCGAGGGCCCCGCGAAAGAGGCCGGCATGCTGGCGGGCGATGTGATCACCTCCTTTGATGGCGGTGAGGTGAAGAGCACGCGCGACCTCGTGCGCCGCGTGGCCGATGCGCCGGTGGGCGAAGCGGTGCGGGTGATCGTGCAGCGCGGCGGCAAGTCGGAGACGCTGCTCGTCACGCTTGGCCGGCGCGAGCTGGCCGAGGGCGAGGCGGCGCCGGCGGCGGCAGCCAAGCCGCAAGCCGATGAAGAGGCGGTTCTGGGCATGACCGTGGTGCCGCTCAGCGACGAGATGATCGCCGAGATGGGCCTGCCCTCGGGCGCCAAGGGCGTGGTGATCAAGGATCTCGCCGAGACCAGCGACGCCTTCGACAAGGGCTTGCGCCCGGGCGATCTGATCACCGAGGCCGGTCAGCAGCCCGTCGCCTCGCCGGCCGATCTGGCCGCGCAGGTGGCGGCGGCCAAGGAGGGCGGGCGCAAATCGGTGCTGCTCCTGATCCGGCGCGGCGGCGAGCCCCGCTTCGTGGCGCTCTCGGTCGAGTGACGCCCGCCTCCCGGTCCGATCTCGAAAGGCGCCCCGCGGGGCGCCTTTTCATTTGCCGTCGAGCCAGGCGATCAGGCCGAGCTCCTGCGCGCCGCGCAGCGACAGCGTCGCGCTGTCGAGCCCGCGCGGCGCCTGATAGGCGCGGATCGCGCGATGGGTGGGCTCATCGAGCACGCCGGTGACCGGGCCGCGATAGAGCCCGCGCGCGGCGAGCGCACGCTGCAAGGTGGCGACGATCTCGGGCGTCAGATCGGCCGCACAGGGCGCGGCGAACCACCACTCCGCCCGCGGCGAGACGATCTTCTGATGGGTCTTGGTGCGATAGGTCGCCGGGCGCAGGATCTCGCCGGTGGCCGGATCGCGCTTTTCGGCGGCGACCAGCACCTGCTCGGTCTCCGTCTCGACCACCGCGGGCCGGGTCTGGCGCGCAAAACAGCCCTTCTCGCCGGGCTGCGGCCCCTCGGCGCGCCATTGCGCCGCGAGCGTCGGCGCCACCGGCCCCTCGGCGACAGGCCCCGGCGCGCATCCGCCAAGCGCCACCGCGCCCGCCACCATCGCCCCGATCCCCCAGTCCCTGCCGCGCATCGCCCTGCCCCGCTGATCAAACCGCGTCACCCTAGCGGCTTTCGCGCCCGCGCGGAAGGGCTCCAAACCCCGGCCCAAACCCGGCCCCAAAACCGCGCCCGGCGCGGCAAAGGCGCCTCTGGCCAAGCGCGCCCCCTTGGCCTACATCTGGACGAGACATCTCCCCTGGGCCTGCAAAACGGAAAGCAAATCATGGCGAAGATCATCTATATCGAACACAACGGCACCCGCCACGAGGTCGAGGTGAAACCCGGCGCGACGGTCATGGAAGGCGCGCGTGACAATGGCGTGCCCGGCATCGACGCCGATTGCGGCGGCGCCTGCGCCTGCTCGACCTGCCATGTCTATGTCGATGAAGCCTGGGTCGAGCGGCTGCCCGCGAAGGATTCGATGGAAGAGGACATGCTCGATTTCGCCTGGAACCCGAACCCGGCGACCTCGCGGCTGACCTGCCAGATCAAGGTCACCCCGGAGATCGACGGCCTCGTCGTCCATATCCCCGAAAAACAGATCTGATCGCGACAGGCCGCCCCGGGGCGGCCTTTCACTTGAGCTGGCTGTCCTTCGAGCCGCGCCGGTTGATGCCGCCCCGCGCCGCCGCGCGGCCCTTGTCACGCGCCTGCTGACAGGCCACGCAAAGCTTCACCCCCGGGATCGCGGCGCGCCGCGCCGGCGGGATCTCCTCGCCACATTCGGCGCAATCCTCGAGGCTCTCGCCCACCAGCTCGCGCCGCGCCTGCAGCCGCTTGAGCTCATCGGCGATCGAAGCGTCGATCTGTTCATTCACCGCGCCATCGCGCGCCCAGCCACCGGCCATGCATCGGGTCTCCTTTGCGCCCATGCTAGGCGCCCGTTCCGCCCGCGTCCAGCCCGCCGCCTATCGGAAACTTGCGTCGCATTTGCGACCGAAGTCACGCCGCTTTTCGCCGCCCGCCGGTCGGTTCCGGATGGCCAATCGCGTGCCATCCCGGCAAATCTGGCGCCAGATCTTCCGCCGCAAGGCCCGAAAAGGAACCCAGATGAGCTCCTACGTCCTCACCGTGCAATGCCCCACCACCCGCGGCATCGTCGCGGCCATCGCCAATTACCTCGCCGATCAGGGCTGCAACCTGACCGATTCGCATCAATATGACGACGAGCTGACCGGCCGTTTCTTCATGCGCGTGAGCTTCACCTCGGAAACCGGCGCGGGCCTCGCGGCGCTGCAAAAGGGCTTCACCCCGATCGCCGAGACCTTCGACATGGATTGGGCGATCTACGATCAGGGCGCGAAGATGAAGGTGCTGCTGATGGTGTCGAACTTCGGCCATTGTCTGAACGACCTACTCTACCGCTGGCGCATCGGCGCGCTGCCGATCGAGATCGTGGGCGTGGTGTCGAACCACATGACCTATCAGAAGGTCGTGGTGAACCATGACATCCCCTTCCACCACATCAAGGTGACCAAGGAAAACAAACCCGAAGCCGAGGCGCGTCTGCTGGCCGTGGTCGAGGAGTCGGGCGCCGAACTCGTGGTTCTGGCGCGCTACATGCAGATCCTGTCGGATGCGCTGTGCCAGAAGATGTCGGGCCGGATCATCAACATTCACCACTCGTTCCTGCCGTCGTTCAAGGGCGCGAACCCCTACAAACAGGCCTATGAACGCGGCGTGAAGCTGATCGGCGCGACCTCGCATTACGTCACCGCCGACCTCGACGAAGGCCCGATCATCGAGCAAGATACTGTCCGCATCACCCACGCCCAGAGCCCCGACGATTACGTCTCGCTCGGCCGCGATGTGGAAGCCCAGGTGCTCGCCCGCGCGATCCACGCCCATGTGCAACACCGCTCCTTCCTGAACGGCAACAAGACGGTGGTCTTCCCCGCCTCGCCCGGCTCCTACGCCTCCGAACGGATGGGCTGACCCCCGCGGGTCAGGGGGGGGCGCTGCCCCCCGCCCGTTCCGGGCTCCCCCCGGGATATTTATGGCAAGATGAAGTGCGGCCCTTTCATCTTGCTCCAAATATCCCGGGGGTGAATGCCGAAGGCAGAGGGGGCAGCGCCCCCTGCGCGCCCCTCCACGAGCCCCCGGAAGAAATCGGCGCGCGGCCGAAAAACACCGCGCGGAGGGTCGCTTTCGGGATGGACGCGCCCCGCGCATCGGGTGACAAGACCGCATGAGCGAACAGGATCGGATCTTCCCCGGCATCGCGCTGATGCTCGGGTTTTGTATCATCGCGCCCCTCATCGATGTTGCCTCGAAACTCGCGGCGCAATCGGTGCCGGTGGGCACGGTGACCTTGGGGCGGTATCTGGTGCAGGCGGCGCTGATGGCGCCGATCGTGCTGGCGATGCGGCTCAGTTGGCGGGTCAGCCGGCATGCGGGGTGGCTGCTTCTCGCGCGCTCGGCGGTGTCGATCGTGGCGACCTATTGTTTCGTGGCGGCGGTGCAGGTGATGCCGATTGCCGATGCGCTGGCCATCGCCTTCGTCGAGCCCTTCGTGATCTTGCTGATCGGGCGGTTCTGGATGGGCGAGGAGGTCGGGCCGCGCCGGCTGGCGGCCTCGGTCGTGGGCTTCATCGGCGCGCTCTTCGTGATCCAGCCCTCCTTCACCACCTTTGGCGCGGTGGCGCTCTTCCCGCTCGGCACGGCGGTCTGTTTTGCGCTCTATATCCTGCTCACCCGCGCGCTTTCGCGCCACATGCACCCCGTCACGATGCAGCTCCATACCGCGCTCGTCGCCGCCGTGCTCTGCCTGCCGCTTCTCGGCCTTGGCACCGCGGCCGGGCTCAAGGAGCTCTCCTTCGCGCAGCCCACCGGCATCTTCTGGCTGTGGTGCTTCTGCGTCGGGCTCGCCTCGACGGTCAGCCACATGTCGATGACCTATGCGCTCAAGCTCGCCCCCTCGACGACGCTCGCGCCGCTGCATTATTTCGAGATGCTGACCGCGACGCTCTTCGGCTTCCTCGTCTTTGGCGATTTCCCGAACGCGCTCACTTGGATCGGCATCGCGATCATCACCGGCTCCGGGCTCTACCTCATCCACCGCGAGCGGGTGACAGCCCGAGCCCGCAAAGCGCCGCCCGCAGAGCCGCTTTCGGCAGCAGAACCAACGCCGCTCCGCTGATCTCGAGGGTCACGGGCCCGAGCGCCTCGTTCGAGGTGCCGACCCGCCCCGCGGGGTCGAAGGCGAGCCCCTCGATCGGCCAGCGCAGCCCCGTCGAGCGCCCGCTCACCGGCCCGAAGGGAAACAGCGACACCCGCGTGCCCGGCCCGAGATCGAGCGCAAGCCGGGGCGGCGCGCGGAAGATCACCTCCTCCTCGCCGATCAGGATCACCGGGCGCGGCTCCTGCACGATATCGCTGAGCGTGGCGAGCGTATGGTCGAGCCGCAGCCCGGTGAAGCCGAGCCCGAGGAAAAACGGCGCCGCGACATGGGCGAGGCATTTGCCGAAATCGGTGCTGTCTTGCTCGGCCACCGGATGCACCCGCGCCCCGAGCCGCGCGCGCGCGCCCTCCGAGAGGCTGTCGAGATCGCCGATCACCGCCGCGGGGGTGATCCCCATGCCGAGCGCCGCATCGCCGCCGCCGTCCGCCGCCACCAGCCGCGGCGCGATTGTCAACGCCGCGTGGACATCCGCCGCCGCCACGGCCCCCCCGCCAAGCAGCGTTACACCGGTGTCAGACTGGACAATAGGCGTTTTCATACGCCATTTGATGCCAATTGCGGCAAAGAAACACAATCAAACTCGATAAAATTCCCCGCATTTGCCTTTTTTCGTTCACGCTAAAGCACCAGTTTACCTCGAATGTGGGCGCAATGAGGTTCAATAGGAAAGCGAGCGGGCCAATGGTTGGAGCGAGTAAAATCCTCACCGTGTCCTACGGGACGTTCTCGTGCACCCTCGAAGGGTTTGACGAGCCGTTCAACACGATGAAGGCAATCGCGGAATATTTCCGCGACCTGGCGGCCGACGACCGCTATTTCGGGGCCGAGCCCCCGCAGCCCGATGCGGAGATGCTCCACAAGATCGCCGAGCGCGAGATCCAGCGCCGAGTCGAGGCGAAGATCAACGCCAATGGCGTGATCTTGCGCCCCGAGGCCGTGCCCGAGATCGCCCCTGCGGCGGCCGTTTCGCCGGCGGCGCCCATGGCCGAGCCCGTGTCCGAACCCGTGCCCGAGCCCGTGTCCGAGCCCGTCGCCGAAGCCCTCGCGGAGCCTGTCGAGGCGCCTACCGAGGCGCCGGTCGCGCCCGCCGCCGAGCCGCCCGCTTCGGAGCCCGTGGCGGAAGCCCTCGACGCGCCGCAGGCGGAGCCCGCCCCCGTCGCAGACCCTGTCGCCGCCGCGCCTGTCGCCGAAGACCCTGTCGCTCCCGAGCCGGTGATCGAGGCGCCGCGGGCCGAGCCCGTCGCCGCCGCCGAGCCGGTCGTGGCGCCCGAGCCCGCGCATGTCGCGCCGGCGCTCTCGGTGCCCGAATCGGTCGCGGCGAAGCTGCAACGGATCCGCGCCGCCGTGGCCACCGCCCGCGCCGCCGCCGCCCAGCATGCCGAGCCCGCCGAGGCCGAAACCCTCGAGGCGCCCGCGGCCGAGACCCCGGCCGCGCCGCTTGCGCAGATGTTTGCCGAGGCGCCGCTGACCGAGGCCGCCGCCCCGCAAGAGGACGATCTGAGCGATTTCGCGATCGAGCCCGAGAGCGAGGATTTCGGCTATACGCTCGCAGCTGGCGCGCCCGAAGCTCTGGAGCCGGAAGCTCTGGAGCCGGAAGCGGAAGCGGAGCCCGTCGCCGAGATCGCGCCGGTCGCGGCCCCCGAAGTGCAGCCGGAGGCGGAGGTCGATCAGGCCGCGCCGGAGGCCGAGGAGGCCGAGGACCACGACGACGACGCCGAGGACGAGGACAGCGCCGAAGCCTCGGGCGATGCGCCGGAGGATTTCTTCGCCAACCGCGCCGCCCGTCGCGCCGCCCGCCGCGCCGCGCGGGAAGCGCGTGCCGCCGCCGAAGCCGCCCGCGCCGCCGCCGAGGCCCCGCGCGATGCTGCGCCGGTCGCAGAGGCGGTGAGCGTTGCGCAGCTGCCCGAGCGCGCCCCCGAAGAGGCCGAGCGTCCGCGCATTCGCGCCCGGGTCATCAAGGTGCGCCGCCCCGAACCGATCGCGCCGGCTTCGGCCGCCGCGCCCGCCGCGCCCGCCGAGCCCGGCGAGGACCGGGATGCGCTGATCGCTGCGGCGCTCGGTGCCGGGGCCCGGGCCGAGAGCGATCTCGCCTCGGGGCTGACGCCGGAGCAGGAAGACGCGCTGATGGCCGAGCTTGCCGCGCTCGAAAGCGAGCCGCTGGCGGTGGGCGAGGACACGCTTCTGGGTGCGCCGCTGGCCGCCGAGGCGCCCGCGCTGCAACTCGAGGCGGAGACGGAGACCCCGGTTGAGGCCAAGGCCGCGCTCGATCTCGAGGCCTTCGCCTTCGAGGAGCCGATGGCCGAGGACGTCGAGGACGTCGACGCGATCGAGGAAGCGGAGCTTGTCGAGGAGGAGGATCACGACGAGGCGCTGGCCGCGGTGATGGCGGCGGTGGCCGAGCCGAGCGCGGCGCCGCAATGGGCCGCGCCCGAGGCGGCGGTTGACGCCGAGGCAGACGCCGAGGAGGCGCTCATCGCCGAGCTTGCGGCGGAGATCGACGCGGCGGAAGAGGCGCCGGAGTTCGATGCGCTCGAAGAGATCGACGCGGCCGAGGAGGCCGAGAGCGACGCTGTCGCGGCCGAGGAGCTCGACGCCCCGGCCGCGCCGGAGCCCGAGGCGCCCGCCGTCCACGCCCCTCCCGCGCGCCCCGCCGCGCCGAGCCTGCCCGCCGCCCAGGACAGCGATCTCGCGCGGCTGATGGACAAGGCCGATGCGCAGATCTCGGGCAATGAGACGCGCCGCCGCTTCTCGGCGATCGCGCATCTGAAGGCCGCCGTCGCCGCGACCGTGGCCGACCGGCGGCTGAAGGGCGCGCCGAAGGCCGAGGACGAGACCCGCCCCTATCGCGACGATCTCGATCAGGCCGTGCGCCCGCGCCGACCGGTCGCCGCCGCCCATGCCGCCACCCGCCGCCCGGAGGTTTCCGGCGGCCGTGCGGCGCCGCTCGTGCTCGTCTCCGAACAGCGCGTCGATCGCACCCCGGAAACGCCGGTGTCGCCGGTCGTCGTGCGCCCGCGGCGGATCTCGAGCCTGCAGCGCGCCACGCCCGAGACCGAGGCCGAGACCGAGTTCGACGCGGAGGCTTTCGAGGCCGAGGAAGCGCCCGCCCCGGCGCCGGCAGGGGCCTCGAGCTTTGCCGATTATGTCGAGGCGCGCGGCGCGCAGGGGCTCGCCGAGCTTCTGGAGGCCGCCGCGGCCTATACCGAACAGGTCGAGGGGCGCCCGCATTTCTCGCCGCCCCATATCCTCAAGAAGGTCGCTGCGACCGATGAGGGCGCGGGCGCGAGCCGCGAGGAGCGGCTGCGGGTGTTTGGAAAACTGCTGCGTCAGGGCAAGATCGCGAAGGTCCGGCGCGGCCAATATGCGATCACCGAGGCCTCGCGCTACTACGACAGCAAGAGCGCCTGACCCGCAGCCAACGCATTGAAACGGAGGGGGTTTCCCCTCCGTTTTACTTTTCGGCGTCCGGGTCTTCGCGGCCGACTCCGGTGAACACCGGCTTGAGCGGCGCCATCCACAGGAAACCGAGCCCGACATAGACGCCAAGTTCCGCCCAGATCGGCAGCCGCCCGAAGCGCGCATCGAGCCAGCCCGTCAGGCTGACCGCGGCCACGATATAAAGCGGCAAGCCGACCACCAGAACGAGCAACGACAGGCGGCGGCGGGTTTTGTAGGACAGGCTCATCGCAGGTCTCCTTGGCCATCAGAGGCCAGATAGGAAAACGGCGGCCCTCAGGTCAAGGGCCGCCGAAAGACTGTGCCGGCGGGCCGGATCAATCCGCGAAGGGGTCGGTGACGAGGATCGTGTCGTCGCGCTCGGGGCTCGTCGAGAGCATCGCGACCGGGCAGCCGATCAGCTCCTCGATGCGGCGGACATATTTCACCGCGGCGCCGGGCAGATCGGCCCAGCTGCGCGCGCCCTCGGTCGATTGCGACCAGCCCTCGACCTCTTCATAGACCGGGGTGCAGCGCGCCTGTTGGTCGGCGGCGGTGGGCAGGTAATCGAGCACCACGCCGTCGAGCTCATAGCCCGTGCAGATCTTGATCGTCTCGAACCCGTCGAGCACATCGAGTTTCGTCAGAGCAATGCCGTTGATCCCCGAGATCGCGCAGGTCTGGCGCACGAGCGCGGCATCGAACCAGCCGCAGCGGCGCTTGCGCCCGGTGACGGTGCCGAATTCATGGCCGCGCGTGCCCAGCCGCTCGCCATCGGCATCCTTCAGCTCGGTCGGGAACGGGCCTTCGCCGACGCGGGTCGTGTAGGCCTTGACGATGCCGAGGACGAAATCGATGGCGTTCGGCCCGAGGCCTACGCCGGTGGCCGCCTGGCCCGCGATCACGTTCGAGGAGGTCACATAGGGGTAGGTGCCGAAATCGATGTCGAGCAGCGAGCCCTGCGCGCCCTCGAAGAGGATGCGTTTGCCGGCGCGGCGCATCTCGTTCATCACTTTCCAGACCGGCGCGGCATATTGCAGGATTTCGGGCGCGATCTTGTTGAGCTCGGCGATCAGCGCATCGCGGTCGATCGGCTCGAGGCCGAGGCCTGCGCGCAGCGCGTTGTGGTGGACGAGCGCGCGATCGACGCGGAGTTCCAGCGTGGCCGGGTCGGCGAGGTCGGCGACGCGGATCACCCGACGCCCGACCTTGTCTTCATAGCAGGGCCCGATGCCGCGGCCGGTGGTGCCGATCTTCGCCTTGCTGTCGGCGGCCTGCGCCTCGCGGGCGCGGTCGAGCTCGCCGTGATAGGGCATGATGAGGGGGGTGTTTTCCGCCACCATCAGCGTCTCGGGGCTGATCTCGACGCCCTGTTCGCGGATCTTGGCGATCTCGGTGACGAGGTGCCACGGGTCGAGCACGACACCGTTGCCGATCACCGACAGCTTGCCGCCGCGCACGACCCCCGAGGGCAGCGCGTTCAGCTTGTAGACCTTGCCGTCGATGACGAGCGTATGGCCCGCGTTGTGACCGCCTTGGAACCGCGCGATCACATCGGCACGGCTCGACAGCCAGTCAACGATCTTGCCCTTGCCTTCGTCGCCCCATTGGGCGCCGACCACCACGACATTGGCCATGTCTCTCTCCTCGAGGGTTGCAAAACCGCGCGACATATAGCGGGCCGGCCGCCCGGTTGAAACCGCTTTTTCGCCCCCGCGCGTCATCTTTCTGTCATTGGCGGCGCCGGCCCGGCCGGGGATTTGCGTATTTTTGCCAAGAAGAAACCGGGCGGGGGGCGCGGGGCCCCAAAGGGGTTGCGCGGGGCGCGACAACTGCCTAAGTAGGCGCGTCTGATGATGGAAGGCCCAGCCCGCATGGAAAACGTCGTTCTTTCGGTTCACCTGATCCTCGCGCTTTTGCTGATCGGCGTCGTGCTGCTGCAGCGCTCCGAGGGCGGCGGCCTTGGCATGGGCGGCGGCTCGGGCGTGATGACCGGGCGCCAGGCGGCCAATGCGCTGCAAAAGGTGACCTGGGCGCTCGCCGGGCTGTTCATCGTCACCTCGGTCACGCTGACCGTTCTGGCCGCGCAAAAGGCCAATCAGAGCTCGGTCGTCGATGCGGTGGCCGCGCCCGCGCCCGCCGAGGCGCCCGCCACCCCCGCCGCGCCGGCGGTGGAGCTGCCGCCCGCGGCCTCCGATGCGCCGGTGGTGCCGCCTGCGGCAAACTGACCCTATAAATAGGGTAGCTGCAAAGACTTAACTCAACTGCTTGCGGTCCGGTTGCGGGCGGGCTGCGAATCGTGTAAGCATTAAATCCCGTGATCCCGCCCCTCGTGGCGCGGGAATAATTCAGAATTTTCTGCTCACGGGGGTCTCATGGCGCGTTATGTCTTCATTACCGGCGGCGTTGTTTCGTCGCTCGGCAAGGGTCTGGCCTCGGCTGCCCTCGGTGCGCTCTTGCAAGCGCGCGGCTTTTCGGTCCGGCTGCGCAAGCTCGACCCCTATCTCAACGTCGATCCGGGCACGATGTCGCCCTTCGAACATGGCGAGGTCTTCGTCACCGATGACGGCGCCGAGACCGACCTCGACCTCGGCCATTACGAGCGCTTCACCGGCGTTTCGGCGCGCAAGACCGACTCGGTCTCCTCGGGGCGGATCTACTCGAACGTGCTCGAGAAGGAGCGCCGCGGCGAATATCTGGGCAAGACGATCCAGGTGATTCCGCATGTCACCAACGAGATCAAGGATTGGATCGCGGTCGGCGACGACGAGGTCGATTTCATGCTCTGCGAGATCGGCGGCACGGTCGGCGATATCGAGGGGCTGCCGTTCTTCGAGGCGATCCGCCAGTTCGCGCAGGACCGCCCGCGCGGCCAATGCATCTTCATGCATCTCACGCTCCTGCCCTATCTGGCGGCATCGGGCGAACTCAAGACCAAGCCCACCCAGCACTCGGTCAAGGAACTGCGCTCGATCGGGCTGCAACCCGATGTGCTCGTGTGCCGCTCCGAACAGCCGATCCCGGACAAGGAACGCGCCAAGATCGCGCTGTTCTGCAACGTCCGCCCCGATAGCGTGATCCCGGCCTATGACCTGCGCTCGATCTACGAGGCGCCGCTGGCCTATCACCGCGCCGGCCTCGATCAGGCGGTGCTCGACGCTTTCGGGATCTCGCCCGCGCCGAAGCCCGACATGGGCCGCTGGGAAGACGTGATGGACCGGCTGACCAACGCCGAGGGCGAGGTCCGCGTCGCGATCGTGGGCAAATATGTCCAGCTCGAGGATGCCTACAAATCGATCGCCGAGGCGCTGACCCATGGCGGCATGGCCAACCGCGTCAAGGTCAAGGCCGAGTGGATCGACGCCGAGATCTTCGAGCGCGAAGACCCCGGCCCGCATCTCGAGCGCTTCAACGCCATTCTGGTGCCCGGCGGCTTTGGCGAACGCGGCACCGAGGGCAAGATCCGCGCCGCGCAATATGCGCGCGAAAAGGGCATCCCCTATCTCGGCATCTGCCTCGGCATGCAGATGGCCGTGATCGAGGCGGCGCGCAACCTCGCCGGCGTGACCGACGCGGGCTCGGAGGAATTCGACCATGAGGCGGGCAAGAAACGCTTCACCCCGGTCGTCTACCACCTCAAGGAATGGGTGCAGGGCAACCACCGCGTCGAGCGCAAACTCGGCGACGACAAGGGCGGCACCATGCGCCTTGGCGCCTATTCGGCGAGCCTCAAGGAGGGCTCGAAAGTCGCCGAGGTCTACGGCACCACCGAGATCGAAGAGCGCCACCGCCACCGCTACGAAGTCGATATCAAATACCGCGAGCAGCTGGAAGCCTGCGGGCTGGTGTTCTCCGGCATGTCGCCCGATGGCCGCCTGCCCGAGATCGTCGAACACAAGGGCCACCCGTGGTTCATCGGCGTGCAGTTCCACCCCGAGCTGAAATCCAAACCCTTCGCGCCGCATCCGCTCTTTGCCGATTTCGTCCGCGCCGCGAAGGACCAAAGCCGCCTCGTCTGAGGCCGCACCCCCCCCTGAAATGCACAAGGGCGGCCCGCAAGGACCGCCCTTTTTGATGCCCGAACGCGCCGCCTGCGCTTTCATCTTGCCAAAAATATCCCGGGGGAGGGCCGCAAGGCCCGGGGGCAGAGCCCCCTGCCCGGCAGCCCCCCCCGGCCAAAGATCAGAGCTTCGAGAGCTTCGATTGCAGCTCGGCGAGTTGCTTCTTGATCGCGGCCAGCTCCTCGCGGTCTTGCGTCGCGGCGGGGGCCTCCTCGCCCTCCGGCCCGCTCGACCCGCCCGGCGGCGCCCAGCCCGCCATCATGGATTTCAGGAACGCCTGTTGCTGACGCTGCAAGGCCTCGAACCCCGGCATCGAAGCCATCGGGTTCGGGAAGCCGGAGAATTGCTCCATCAGCTGCGATTGCCCCTCGCGCAGCATCTCGAAACTCGCCGCGAGGAATTGCGGCACCACCGATTGCGCCGAGGTCGTATAGCTGCGCACCAGATCGGTCAGCACATCCACCGGCAGCACATTCTCGCCGCGGCTCTCATGCTCGGCGATGATCTGCAACAGATATTGCCGCGTCAGATCGTCCCCCGATTTGAGATCGACGATCTGCACCTCGCGCCCCGCCCGGATGAAGCTCGCGATATCCTCGAGCGTCACATAATCGCTCGTCTCGGTGTTGTAGAGCCGGCGGCTCGCATACCGCTTGATCAGCAGGGGCTTGGTCTCATCGCTCATCGGGTCCTCCCTTATTGCAGCGCAGCAATCTTGATCCGCCAGCCGCCCAAAAGCAACAAAAGAAAAGGGCGAGCCGAAGCCCGCCCTCTAGTCCGCACCGGCAGGGAGGAGGTTGCCGGGTCGCGGGAGGAACTCGTTACGAGGTCACAGTTACTTCGAGGTCGCGGCCGAGGTGGCCTTCTTCGCGGCAGCGGTCACTTCCTCGGTGGCTTTCTTCACCGCGGCGGTCGCGTCTTCCGAGAAATCCTTGCCGGCGGCCAGCATCAGCTCGACGGTTTCCATCTGAACTTTCTTGGCGACTTCGGCGAAGGCGGCGAGGTTTTCAGCGGCCATCTCGGCCGAGGCCGAAGCGAAGTCGCTCACCGCTTTGGCGTAATCCGCCGGCTCTTCTTTCTTGGTGGCCAGCGAGCCGACTTTGCTCAGCGTGTCCTTGGCCCATTTCGACGAGATCTCGGTCGACTTCTCGGCGGCGTCGAGGGCAACCTTGGCCATCTTCTCGCCAAGCGCCGCTTGCGACTTGAACGCGTCTTGGAATTTCGAGGCATCGATCGGCATCGACGCCATCATGTCTTGCATCATCTTGGTGAAGTCTTGGGTCTTGGCCATTGGTCTTGCTCCGATCTGGGGGCCCGAAACTGATCTGCGGCGAGGGCCCGTTCGCTTGTTCAATTATATACATGCTGCGGCGCAGCATTTCAACTAAAAATGCTGCGCCGCAGAAATTTTACCAGCCGAATTAATTCCGCTCAGACGCGGACGACCTCGCCCACATAGGTCCCCGGCGCGTCGCACAGCGGCGGGTGCTTGGCGTCGCCCGGCTGGCGCGCGGGCACCATCGGCCCCGAACGCTCCGCAAGCCAGGCGCCCCAGCGCGGCCACCAGCTGCCCTCATGGCGCACCGCCGCCGCCTTCCAGGCCATCGGGTCGGTGATCGGCGCCTCGGAGGTGTAATGGCCGTATTTCTTCTTCGAGGGCGGGTTCACGATGCCGGCGATATGGCCCGATTCCGAGAGGATGAAGGTCTTTTCCGCCGAGCCCATCTGCGCCATGCCGTTGAACGAGGCGATCCAGGGCGCGATATGATCGGTCTCGCAGGCGATCGCGCAGAGCGGCGTCTTGACCTCCGAGATCCGCACCAGCTCGCCCAGCACCGGGAAGCCCTTGGTGCTGAAACGGTCGTCCTGACACAGCCCGCGCAGATATTCGACCGCCATCTTGCCCGGCAGGTTGGTCGAATCGCCGTTCCAGTAGAGCAGATCGAAGGCCGGCGGCGCCTCACCCATCATGTAGGAGCGGATCGCGGGCGTGTAGATCAGGTCGTTGGCGCGCAGGAACGAGAAGGCGCGCTGCATGAAATAGCTCGAGAGCACCCCGTCGACCTTCACCTGCGCCTCGATCCCGTCGACGAAATCGTCCTGCAAAAGCGGCGTGAATTCGCCCTGATCGGAGAAATCGGTCAGCGTGGTGAAGAAGGTCGCGGCATTGACCGACTTGTCCTTGCGCTTTTCCATCAGCGCGAGCGTGAGCGAGAGCGTGGTGCCCGCGATGCAATAGCCGACCGCGTTGACCTTCTTCTCGCCGGTGATCTGCTTGACCTCGTTGATCGCGGCCAGATAGCCCTCGGCAACATAATCGTCCATGCCGACATCGGCATAGCTCGCATCGGGGTTCTTCCAGCTCACCATGAACAGCGTGAAGCCCTGATCGACGATCCAGCGAATCAGCGAATTGGCGGGCTTCAGATCGAGGATGTAGAACTTGTTGATCCACGGCGGGAACACGATCAGCGGCGTCTTGTGGACCGTCTCGGTGGTCGGGCTGTATTGGATCAGCTCGAGCATGCGGTTGCGAAACACCACCTTGCCCTCGGCGGTGCCGATGTTCTGGCCGACCTTGAAGGCGTTCTTGTCCGAGAGCGTGACGAGCAGGTCGCCCTGGTTCTCCTCGATGTCGCGGACCAGATTCTCCAGCCCCTTCACCAGGCTGTCGCCCTCGGTCTCGACCGCACGCTCGAGCGCATCGGGGTTGGTCGCGAGGAAATTCGTCGGCGCCATCATGTCGATGATCTGATGGGTGAAATAATCGAGCCGCTTGCGGTCGACCGGGTCGAGCCCCTCGACATTGTTCACCGCCTCCTCGAGCGCCTTCGAGGAGATCAGATATTGTTGCTTGATGAAGTTGAAATAGGGGTGGGTATCCCAGAGCGGGTTGGTGAAGCGGCGGTCCTTCGGCCCGGCATTTTCCGGCGCCTTGAAGCCGCGCTGGGCGAGCGCATGGCTCGCCTCGACGTAATGCTTCATCGCCTGACCCCAGTAATTCACCTGCGCCTCGAGGATCTTCTCGGGATGCGTGGTGAGCTCCTTGAGAAAGGCCGCGCTCGTCGCCATCACCAGATCCATCCCCGGCGCCTCGGTGCCCGGCTGGCGCGTGCGCTTGCGCGCGAGAGCCTCGACCATGCGTTGCGTCAGAGCCTCGATCTTGGCCAGATTGTCCTTGAAATGCTGCGATGCGGCGGGGGCAAAGTCCTCAGTAGTTGCCATAACGCGTTAACCTCCCTATCCTTTTGAACAACAGCATAGCGCCGCCTTTGCGGGAGGGTAAAGCGGCGTTTTCAGGGGAGAGCCTCAGGGCCAAGGAGCGCAGATGAAGGGCATTATGAGTTACGACCTGATGGAAACCATCAGGAATACCAACGAGTGGATGGGTGCCTCCGCACGCGCCATGGCCTCCTACCCGATCTGGGGCCTGACGCCCCATCCGATGTTCAAGGTGATGTCGGCCTGGGGCCGCGTCACCGAGCGCAGCTTCGCGCGGATGGTGATCAAGCCCGACTGGGGGATCCGCTCGATCCCCGGCGAGGACGGGCGCGACCATCTGATCTCGGTCGAGACGGTGATCGACAAGCCCTTCGGCGCGCTGATCCATTTCAACGTGCAGGGCCGCGCGCCGATGAAGCGCCGGATCCTGCTCGTCGCGCCGATGTCGGGCCATTACGCCACGCTGCTGCGCTCGACGGTGGCGTCGCTGCTGCCCGACGCGGAGGTCTATGTCACCGATTGGCATAATGCGCGCGATATCCCTGTCTCGGCCGGCAAGTTCGATGTCGAAGATTACACGCTCTATCTTGTCGAATTCATGAAACACCTCGGCCCCGACATCAACGTCATCGCCGTGTGCCAGCCCGCGCCCCTGACGCTGGCCGCGACCGCCTATCTGGCCGAGGAAGAGCCCGCCGCCCAGCCCCGCACGCTGACCCTGATCGGCGGCCCGATCGACCCCGATGCCGCCGCCACCGAAGTCACCGATTTCGGCCGCCGCGTCACCATGGGCCAGCTCGAGCATATGGTCATCCAGCGCGTCGGCTTCAAATACAAGGGCGCCGGGCGGATGGTCTATCCGGGGCTGATGCAGCTCGCCTCCTTCATCTCGATGAATGCCGACAAACATTCCAAGGCCTTCCAGGACAAGATCCTCGCCGAGGCCAAGGGCGAAGGCTCCGAGCGCGATCACCACAACATCTTCTATGATGAATATCTCGCGGTGATGGACATGACGGCGGAATTCTACCTCTCCACCGTCGAGCGGATCTTCAAGGGCCTCGAGATCGCGCAGAACCGCTTCACCGTGAACGGCAAGCGCGTCGATATCGGCAAGATTACCGATGTCGCGGTGAAGACCGTCGAGGGCGCGAATGACGATATCTCGGCGCCGGGCCAATGCGTCGCGGCGCTGCGGCTGTGCACGGGCCTGCCCGAGAGCAAGAAGGCCCAGCATCTCGAGCCGGGCGCGGGCCATTACGGGATCTTCGCGGGCTCCTCGTGGCGCAACAACATCCGCCCGCTGGTGCTCGAGTTCATCGACCAGAACGCCGACCCCGCGCCCAGCGCCAAGATCGCGCCGATCCGCGCGGTCTGAGCGGGCCCCTCACGTCAGAAAAGGCGCCCCGCGGGGCGCCTTTTTCATCTCTGCGAGGGGAAGACGAAACAGCGGTCGCGCCGGATCATCAGCCACATCGGCGTGCCGGGCTTGGGCAGGAAGACATTGGGCACGGTGGCGCGCAGCACCTCGCCATTGGCCTCCATGCGAAACTCCACAAGGCTCTCGCGGCCCATGAAACGCGCGCGCTCGACCACGCCCCGCGCGGGCGTGCCGTCCTGCACGGTCGGGTTCGGGCCGCGCCCGGCGCGGTCGAAGTCGATCTTGAGATGCTGCGGGCGGATCACGATGTCGATCTCGGTGCCGTCGGGGTGGCCGGGCGTCAGGAAATCGCCAAAGGGCGTGGGGGTCAGCGCGCCTTTGACGCGGCCCTTGATCACGTTGATATCCGAGAAGAACGCCGCCGCCGCGCGGTCGGCCGGGGCGTTGTAAAGGTTGTAGGGCGCGCCGCGCTGCACGATCTTGCCCGCGCGCATGAGCAGGATCTGATCCGCCATCCGCATCGCCTCATGCGGCTCATGCGTGACAAGGAGAACCGCCGTCCCCTCCTCCTTCAGAAGCGCCAGCGTCTCGTCGCGGATCCCGTCGCGCAGCCGCTCGTCGAGCCCCGAGAACGGCTCATCCATCAGCAAGATCCGCGGCCGCGGCGCGAGCGCGCGCGCCAGCGCCACCCGCTGTTGCTCACCCCCCGAAAGCGCATGGGGGTAGCTGTCGATATGGCGCGAAAGCCGCACCCGCGCGAGCAGCTCCTCCACCCGCGCGCGTTTCTCCGCCCGCGGCCCGGTGAGCCCGAAAGCCACATTCTCCGCCACGCTCAGATGCGGGAAGAGCGCGAAATCCTGAAACATCAGCCCGATCGCGCGCCGCTCGGGCGGCACCCGGAAGACCGTGTCGCACACCAGCGCCCCGTCGACGAAGATCTTGCCCGCGTCCTGCATGTCGACGCCCGCGACGATCCGCAGCGTGGTCGATTTTCCGCAGCCCGAGGGGCCGAGCAGGCAGGTCACCTGCCCCGCCGGGATCGAGAAGGACACATCGTCCAGCACCACCTGGCCGTCGAAGATCCGCGTGAGGTTCTGGACCTCGAGGCGCGGCGGCTCGGGCGGGGCGGCGGGCGGGACGGGCGCGGTTTCGGCA
This sequence comes from Rhodobacter xanthinilyticus, assembly GCF_001856665.1. NCBI lineage: Bacteria > Pseudomonadati > Pseudomonadota > Alphaproteobacteria > Rhodobacterales > Rhodobacter > Rhodobacter xanthinilyticus. Next base: position 2,338,440 of record NZ_CP017781.1, read on the forward strand.
AGGCTCACGGGGCTATCCGATCAAAATTCTCAGGCATCCCCCGGGGATAGCAGCGCCGCGCCCGCCACGCAAGCGCGCCGCCGCCCGCCTTTACAGGGTGAGGTTCGTCGCCCCGCCATCGGCGAGGATATTCTGCCCGACGATGAAACCCGCATGGGCCGAGCACAGAAACGCACAGGTCGCGCCGAATTCGGCCGCGGTGCCATAGCGCCCCACCGGGATCGTGGCGGCGCGCCGCGCGGCGGCCTCTTCCATCGTGATCCCCTCGGCCGCCGCCACCGGCCCGTCGAGCGCGGCCATCCGGTCGGTGCCATGCATGCCGGGCAAGAGGTTGTTGATCGTCACCCCCGCGGGCGCCACCTGCCGCGCGGTGCCGGCGACAAAGCCGGTGAGCCCCGTGCGCGCGGTATTCGACAGGCCCAGCGGCGCAATCGGCGCGCGCACCGCCGCCGAGGTGATATTGACCACCCGCCCCCAGCCGCGCGCCATCATCCCGGGCACCAGCGCCTGGATCATCGCGATCGGCGTGAGCATGTTGCCCTCGATCGCGCGCAGGAAATCCTCCCGCGACCAGTCGCTCCAGAGCCCGGGCGGCGGGCCGCCGGCGTTGTTGACGAGGATATCGACCGCGCCGCCCGCCGCCGCGAGCACCTCGGCGCGCCCGGCCTCGGTGGTGATATCGGCCGCGACCGGGGTGACGGTGACGCCGTAACGCGCGGAAATCTCCGCGGCGGTGCGGGTGAGCGCCTCGGCGCCGCGCGCGTTGAGCACGATCTCGACCCCCGCCTCGGCCAGCGCCTCGGCGCAGCCCCGCCCAAGCCCCTTCGAGCCCGCACAGACGATCGCGCGCTTGCCCCTGATCCCCAGATCCATGTCGCTTCTCCTTTGCTTTGGCCCAGATGTAGCGGCCCGCGCGCCACGGGCAAGCCCGGATCGCGCCCGCGCAGGCCCCGAAATACTTGACCCGAGGGACGTGAGTTGGTTAACCCTCCGGCAGTTTTGTCGTGCTATCAAGGGCACACAACCTTTTTGCAGAGTAGTCGCGCCGGTATGTCTTCCGCCTCCCCCCTCCCCGCTCAGGCCGTCCATGTCTTTGACGCCGATCTGATCTGGGTGACGTCCGGCGCCAATCAGGGCGACGGGCTGGAGCCGGCGGAGAATTGCGAGGCGGGCGATGTCTATCAGCTCGACGCCGAGGCCGAGACGCTGCGGATCTTGCTTGCGACCGGGGCGGACGGCGCGCAGACCATCGCGCAGGGCTCCGAGATCGGGCTGCCGGGCGACCGGGTGAGCCTGGTGGCGCGCCATGTGATGATGGCGCCCGATGGCGATACGGTCGATATCTTGTTGATCCGCCACGAGGAAAGTCATCGTCTCTTCGCGCTGCCGCTCTCGCCGATCGCGCCGCGGATGGATTACACGCTGCTCGAGGCGCATGAGGACCCGGGCACGGTGCGGCTTTCCGATCTCGTCTGCGTGGCGTTCACCACCGGCACGTTGATCACCATGGCGGGCGGCGCGCAGGCCCCGATCGAGACGCTTTCCCCCGGCGACCGGGTGCTGACGCGTGACAACGGGCCCCAGCCGCTGCGGGTGGTGGCGCGGGCGACGATGCGCGCGCTCGGCTCCTTCGCGCCGGTGGTGATCTCGGCCGGCACGCTGGGCAATGAGGGCGATCTGGTGGTCTCGCCGCATCACCGGGTGTTTCTCTATCGGCGCGGCGAGAAGCGGCTTGGCGAGACCGCCGAGATCCTCGTTCAGGCCAAGCATCTCGTCGATGGCGAGCATGTCTGGCGGCGCGAGGGCGGCTATGTCGATTATTATGCGTTGGTTTTCGATCATCATGAGATCATCTATGCCGAGGGGATCCCGGTCGAGAGCCTGATGGTCTCGGAGGCGACGCTGAGCATGATGCCCGAGGAGCTGACCTCGGAGATCCGCGCGCGGCTGCCCGATCTCAAACATGCGCCGCATTTCGGCACCGAAGCCGGGCGCGAATTGCTCGAGACGGTGGGGCGTGAGGCGCTGTTTCGCAAGAAGGAGTGAGCGCGCGGGGGCTCTGCCCCCCTGGCCTGCGGCCAGTCCCCAGGGATATTTCGACATCGTTGAAGGGGGATCGGGCGCGCGGATGTTCAGCGGTTTGGGCAGATAATTTCAGGAGATTTTCATGGGTTCGTTTCGTTGAGCGCCGCGCCGGGGGCGCTTCTTTTGGCCGCGCTGGTGCTGGCCGGTTGTCTCGAGGGCCCGACCCCCGAGCAGATCGCCGCCGCCGAGGCCCGTGTCGCCGAGCAGGACGCGCTGTCGCGCGCCGCGATCAAGCCGCTGGTCCCGGTCTGTCTGGCCGCGCTCGAAAGCGGCACGCCGGCCGCCCCTGCGGCGATGGCGCGGCTGGGCTACAAGGTGGGGATGCTCGGCAGCTGGGCCAGCACGACGGGCGCGGTGGCGATGACCGTCAAGTTCGACGGCGAGAGCTGCAATTTCTCGACCAATTCCGGCGCGTTGCAGGGGATGGGCGCGGAGATCACCACCGCGCTCGAGGCGCGCGGCTACAGCCGCGACGGCACCGGCAAGGACATGTGGAGCCGCGGCGCGCAATATTCCTACACCAAGGGCGCGGTCGCGCTCGCGCTCACCGGCTCCTCGCACTATGCCTATGGGGTGCAGACCACCCTGCAGCTCAAGCGCCGCTGAGCGCCCAAGCCCATTGCCCGCCCCGCGCCCTTCGGATAAAGGGCGGGCATGACCCAGAACGCCGCCCTCCCGCCCGAAATCGCCCGCCGCCGGACCTTTGCGATCATCTCGCACCCCGACGCCGGCAAGACCACGCTGACCGAAAAGTTCCTGCTCTTCGGGGGCGCGATCCAGATGGCCGGTCAGGTGCGCGCCAAGGGCGAGGCGCGGCGCACGCGCTCGGATTTCATGAAGCTCGAGCAGGAGCGCGGGATCTCGGTCTCGGCCTCGGCGATGAGCTTCGAGTTCCGCCAGTATCGCTTCAATCTGGTCGACACGCCCGGCCACTCGGATTTCTCCGAGGACACCTATCGCACGCTGACCGCGGTCGACGCCGCGATCATGGTGATCGACGGGGCGAAGGGCGTGGAAAGCCAGACCCGCAAGCTCTTCGAGGTCTGCCGGCTGCGCGATCTGCCGATCCTGACCTTCTGTAACAAGATGGACCGCGAGAGCCGCGACACCTTCGAGATCATCGACGAGATCCAGGAGAACCTGGCGATCGACGTGGCGCCGGCGAGCTGGCCGATCGGGATGGGGCGCGAGTTCGTGGGCTGCTACGACATCTTGCACGACCGGCTGGAGCTGATGGACCGGGCCGACCGCAACCGGGTGGCGGAGAGCATCAAGATCGAGGGGCTCGACGACCCCAAGCTCGCCGAACATGTGCCTGCCGATCTGCTCGCCAAGCTGCGCGAGGAGATCGAGATGGCGCGCGAGCTCCTGCCCGCCTTCGACCGGCGGAGCTTCCTCGAGGGCCATATGACGCCGATCTGGTTCGGCTCGGCGATCAACTCCTTTGGCGTCAAGGAGCTGATGGACGGGATGGGCGAATACGGCCCCGAGCCGCAGCCGCAAAAGGCCGCCGAACGCGCGATCGACGCGGGCGAGGGCAAGGTCACGGGCTTCGTCTTCAAGGTGCAGGCCAACATGGACCCCAAGCACCGCGACCGCGTGGCCTTCGTGCGCCTCGCCTCGGGCCATTTCGAGCGCGGCATGAAGCTCACCCATGTGCGCTCGGGCAAGCCGATGGCGGTGACGAACCCGGTGCTGTTCCTCGCTGCCGACCGCGAATTGGCCGAGGAGGCCTGGGCGGGCGACATCATCGGCATCCCGAACCACGGCCAGCTGCGCATCGGCGATGCGCTGACCGAGGGCGAGAAGCTGCGCTTCACCGGCATCCCGAGCTTCGCGCCGGAGCTCTTGCAAGCGGTGCGCTCGACCGACCCGATGAAGGGCAAGCATCTCGAGAAGGCGCTGATGCAATTCGCCGAGGAAGGCGCGGCCAAGGTCTTCAAGCCGATGATCGGCTCGGGCTTCATCGTGGGCGTCGTCGGCGCGCTGCAATTCGACGTGCTGGCGAGCCGGATCGAGATCGAATACGGGATCCCGGTGCGCTTCGAGAGCTCGCAATTCACCTCGGCGCGCTGGGTCACCGGGCCGAAGGACGTGGTCGACAAGCTCGTCAACGTCAACAAGCAGCATATCGCCACCGACCATGACGGCGACATCGTGTTCCTGACCCGCCTGCAATGGGATATCGACCGCGTGGTGCGCGATTACGAGGGCGTCAAGCTCTCGGCGACCAAGGAGATGATGCAGTGACGCCGCTGCCGCCCGATCTGACGACGCGCCTGACCGAGGCCGCCGGCGCGCCCGCGGGGCTCCATACCGTCGAGGCGCTGGCCGATCTGTGGCTGGCCGATCATGCCGAGGACGGCGGCGACCCGGAGGAGCCGACCTGGTCCGACCTCTGCGTCTTCGAGCTCGACGCCCACCCGGAGGTGCTCCTCGCCTTCATCCTGCGCGCGCTGCGCAAGGCCGAAACCGCCTGGCAGGCGGGGCTTCTGGCCGCGGGCCCGCTCGAGGATCTGATCGCCGCCCATGGCCCCGCGGTCATCGACCGGCTGGAGGATCAGGCCCGCCGCGCCCCGCGCGTGGCCTTCGCGCTCACCGGTGTGTGGCAGGGCGAAGGCACCGACCCCGCCGTCTGGGCCCGCCTCGAGGCCGCCCGCGCCCCGATGATGGAGCGCGGCCTCGACACCGGCGCCGCCCTGCCCCCGGCCTGACACGCACCTTCAGGTTGCATTGCGCGCGCCCTGCTACCATAAGCCGCATGGTTCGGGGCCGGAGACGCGCATGTTTCGCGAACTGACCGCCATTGCCCAAGCCTGCCTCACCGCCAAGACGGTGACCCGATCCGATCTCGACGTGATGCTCCTGCTCGCCGAGGCCGACCCGGACGCCCTGCCCGATCGCGCCCACGCCCAGCTGCGCGAGGCCGAAAGCGCCTTCCTGCGCCAACCCGCCGACCGGCTGAGCTACATCGAACGCCTCGCGCGGCTCCTCAAAACCGCAAGCCGGCTGCAGCTGCGCCCCGATGCGCGCCGCCTCACCCCCCATTTCGCGCTCTCCGACGCCCAACGCGCCTTCGGCCTCGGCGCCTGCCTCGAGCTGCGCACCCGCCTCACCGAGGCGAGCTGGCTCAATATCCGCAGCCGCTGCCGCCTCCTCGACCGCCTCGCCGCCTGCGAGATCGAGCTCGGCGCCGAAACCGGCGCCTTCGACGTGCTGCGCCGCCACGCGCTCGCCTGACCCGCCCTTCAACGATGCCGAAATATCCCGGGGGTGAATGGCCGCAGGCCAGAGGGGGCGGCGCCCCCGATCAGGGCTCGCCCCCGATCAGCCGGTGATATTCCTGGATCGCGAAACGATCAGTCATCCCCGCCACATAATCGAGCACCATCCGCGCAAGCTCGGTCTCGCCCCGCGCCGCCGCCGCCGCGACATCGGCCTGCCAATCCTCGGGCAAGAGCTCGGGCCGCTCCAGAAACAGCGGAAAGAGCGCATTGACCATCGCCGTCACCCGCTTGCGCTCGACCACCACCGTCGGCGCGCGATACATCCGCTCGAAGAGGAACCGCTTGATTGCCTTGAGGTTTTGGTAAAGCGGCTTGGAAAAGCGGATGATCGGCCCCTCCATATGGCGGATATCGTCGACCGATTGCGGCTGCAGGCTCGCCAGCCGGTTCTGCGCCACCGCGATCACATCCTCGACCATCACCCCGAACACCCGCCGCAAAGCCTCATGCCGGCGCCGCATCGGCTCGAGGCCTGGGTGCAGTTTGTCCACCTCCGCGAAACAATCCCCGATCACCGGCAGCGCGCAGAGATCCTCCTCGGTGAACAGCCCCGCCCGCAACCCATCATGCAGATCATGGTGGTTATAGGCGCAATCATCGGCCACCGCCGCCACCTGCGCCTCGGCCGAAGCATTGGTCTCGAGCTCGAGATCCCAGGCCGCGTCGAATTCCGCCAGCGCATAGGGCAGGCTCGCCCGGTCAGGCACCTGATGCGAGCCGCCCCTGTCCGAGATCACCGGCCCGTTGTGCTTGGCGATCCCCTCGAGGGTCTCCCAGGTCAGATTGAGCCCGTCAAACCCCGCATAATGGCGCTCGAGCTTGGTCACGATCCGGAGCGCCTGGGCGTTGTGATCGAACCCGCCATAGGGCTCCATCAACACCGCCAGCGCATCCTCGCCGGTATGGCCGAAGGGCGGGTGGCCGAGGTCATGGGCGAGCGCCACCGCCTCGGCGAGATCGGTATTGAGCCCGAGCGCCGAAGCGATCGTGCGCGCCACCTGCGCCACCTCGATCGTATGAGTCAGCCGCGTGCGGTAGTAATCGCCCTCATGTTCGACGAAAACCTGGGTCTTGTGCTTGAGCCGCCGGAACGCCGAGGAATGGATGATCCGGTCGCGATCGCGCTGGAACGGCGAGCGGAAGGTCGAGATGTTTTCCGGGAAAAGCCGGCCACGGCTGGCCTCGGGATGGCAGGCATAGGGGTGCAGCACGTCGTCCTCGCTTGTCGGCGCCTTTGCCCCACCCTATATCGGGTTGAACCCCCAAGAACAGGCCCAACGCGATGGTTTTGCCCCCGAAAGTCACCCCCCGCGCCTTCGAGCGCCTCGCCCAGATCAACGCCGCCGCCACCGCGCCGCGCGCGCTGCGCGTCGCGGTCGAGGGCGGCGGCTGTTCGGGGTTTCAGTATCAGATCACCCTCGCCGAGGCGCCCGAGGCCGATGACATCGTGCTCGAAGGCGCCGGCCAGCGCGTGCTGATCGACCCGGTCAGCCTGCCGTTTCTGGAAAACGCGGTGATCGATTTCACCGACGAGCTGATCGGCGCGCGGTTCGTCGTGCAGAACCCGAACGCGACCGCGAGCTGCGGCTGCGGGATCAGTTTCGCGATGTGAGGGGCGCCTTGCGCGCTTGCCTCGCCTGCTGCAAAGTTGACGCGAGCGGCAGGGTGCGGGTGAATGATGCAGGCGAGTGAGATCAGGGACGAAAAAACGCTGCAAGCCTGGCTTGCGGCGCGGCCCGAGACGACACAACAGCGCGATGCCGTCATCATCGCCCATCGGGCCGCCATGCGGGTGCTGCCGCTTTTTGTTCAGGAACTCAACGAGGGCTGGGCACAAAAACATGGTCTGACAGCCCTACCTGTTTTGCGCCCGAATTTGACTTCGGGGGCCACTGTGGGGAACCCGGCCCCCGAAGTCAAAAAAGCCGCCGTCTTCGCCGCCACCGCCGCCGCCGCCGCCACCACCCGCTCCGCCACCACCCGCTCCGCCGCCGCCACCCGCTCCGCCACCACCGCCGACTCCGCCGCCTTCGCCGCCGCCTTCGCCGCCACCGCCGCCGACTCCGCCTTCGCCGCCACCACCGCCGACTCCGCCTTCGCCGCCGCCGCTTGGACCCAAATTCAGAGCGACGCCGCAAAGTTGGAAACCAGCGCCAACCCCGAACAATCTGCGCTGTGGCCAGACGCCCCCGAGGCCCTGCAGCAGGCATGGGCCACGGCGCGCGCTTGGCTCACCGTCCACCCCGGCCATGACTTCTGGATCCGCTGGTATGAGGCCGCCCTCGCAGGGCGCCCGCTCACGGGCGATTGGGAAACCCACGACGAGCTTTTGACCGACATCGCCCTCATCCCCGACGAGGATTGGGAAAAGGGCGCAGAACACATCGCTGCGCTGATCGCCGAGATCGAGGCGCGACATCGGCTCCTCGCTGAAACCCGGCGCCTCAAGACCGAACTTGCTCCAATGGTTACCGCTGCCGCCGCGGCACCAATCGGGCACAATCACCCGCCCGAACCGCTGGATGATGCGCCCCTTCCCCAGCAACTGACCATAATCTGGGCTATGCTCGACAATGCCGAGCTTGAGCTTTCGAAGCCGAAGCCCGACAAATCTGTGCTGCGCAAAATTGGCACGAGCCTCAAGAACGCCGCCATTGCTATCGCCAGATACTGTGGGCTGAAAGCGGACAAGGCCTTGGACAAGGCCGTCGAGACCTTGGGCGCCACAGTTGGTAAAGGAACGGCTGCCGCAATCGTGGCCAAGCTGGCCGGGCTCGACGATGCCGTCTTAGCTCTGGCCAATGCAATCAAGACCTTTGCAGGGCCCTAACCCCTTCCCCTCGCGCGCCCCCTCCCCTACAACCATCCCAAAGGGAGGCCCCCATGAAACTCGCAACCTTCAACATCAACGGCATCAAGGCCCGCGCCGAGGCCTTGCCGGCTTGGCTCAAGGAGGCCGAGCCCGATGTCGTGGTCTTGCAGGAGATCAAGTCGGTCGACGAGGCCTTCCCGCATGAGATCTTCGACGGCCTCGGCTATCGTATTGAAACGCATGGGCAAAAGAGCTTCAACGGGGTCGCGATCCTGTCGCGGCTGCCGCTCGAGGATGTGACCCGCGGCCTGCCGGGCGACGAGAGCGACGAGCAGGCGCGCTGGATCGAGGCGACCGTCGTGGGCCGCCGCGCGGTGCGGATCTGCGGGCTCTACCTGCCCAACGGCAACCCCGCGCCGGGGCCGAAATTCAACTACAAGCTCGCCTGGATGGAGCGGATGCGCGCCCGCGCGGCTGCGCTCTTGCGCACCGAGGAGCCGGTCGTGATGGCGGGCGATTACAACATCATCCCGCTCGACGCCGACGCCGCCAAACCCGAGGCCTGGCGCGAGGATGCGCTTGCCCGCCCCGAGAGCCGCGCGGCGTTCCGGCGGATCGTGAACCTCGGCTTTACCGATGCGCTCCGCACCCAGCACCCCGAGCCCGGGCTCTACACCTTCTGGGATTACCAGGCCGGCGCCTGGGCGCGCAACAACGGCATCCGCATCGACCACCTGCTGCTCAGCCCGCAGGCGGCCGACCTTCTGCGCGACAGCGGCATCGACAAGGAGGTGCGCGGGCGCGACAAACCCTCCGACCATGTGCCGGTCTGGATCGAGCTCGACGCCTGAGCCCTACATCGTCGCGGTGCGCTCGAGGTAATCGACGCGCGCCGGGCCGCCCGGGCGCGGCAGGCCGGCATTGGGCTTCGCCTGCGGCAGGCACAGGAACAGATGGCTGCTGTGGAGCGCATTCGGCGGCGTCTGGGTCGAGGCATATTCGGCCTGAAGCCCCTGCATCGCGCAGATCCGCCGCGCCTCGGCGACCGCTTCGGCGGTGGGTTTGGCGCCGGTCGTCTGCACGCGCAGCGAATGGCCGTTATACTCGGTGATGACGCTCGGCGCGCAGGCCGTCAGCGCAAAAAGCGCGATGAATCCAAAGCGATACATGAAGCCTCCAGAGATAATGCCCCAGAGCTAGAAGATTTCGCGCCCCGGCACAAGCCGCCGGAGCGGCGCGATTTGCGAGAAAAACTGGTGCCGACAGAGGGACTTGAACCCCCGACCCTCGACTTACAAGATCGCCGCTCTACCAACTGAGCTATGCCGGCCCTCGGGCTTCCTACAATCGCCGCGCGCGCCGCGCAAGCGCCTCAGCGCCCGCCGCCGAGGTTCGCGCGCGCGAGGATCACCGTCGCCACGAGCCCCACCGCCATCACCAGAAGCGCCGCGGGGGCGGCATCGCCGAGGTTCTCGAGGCTCGCCTTTTCATGGACGCGCGTCGCCAGCGTCTCGTAATTGAACGGCCGCAGGAGCATCGTCGCGGGCAGCTCCTTGACGCTCTCGACAAAGACCAGGAGCACCGCCGAGGCGACCGAGCCGCGCATGAGCGGCAGGTAGACCTCGCGCAGCGCCCCCCCCGCGCTGCGCCCGAGCGAGCGCGCCGCCATCGGCAGCGAGGGCGGCACGCGGCCAAAGGCGCTGTCGGCGGCCGATTGCGCGAGCGCGAAAAACCGCACGACATAGGCCAACATGATCGCGAAAGCCGAGCCGGTGAGCAACAGCCCCGGGTCGGTGCCGCTCAGCGCGAAGATCAGATCGGCGAGGCGATGGTCGAGCGCGGCGAGCGGGATCAAGATCCCCACCGCGAGCACCGCGCCGGGCGCGGCATAGCCGAGCGCGGTGAGCGGCAAGACGAGCCGCGGCAGCCGCCGCCCGGTCATCCGCACGCCGTAGACCATGAAAAGCGCCGCCGCCACGCACAGCGCCGCCGCCACGCCCCCGGTCAGGAGCGTATGACCAAGCGCGCGCGCAAGCCCGGGCCCGACCCAGCCCTCCGGGTTGGCCCAGGCATAGGCCGCGATCACGCCCACCGGCAACACGAAGCCCATCACGAAGGGCGCCGCGCAAAGCGCGCTCGCCACCCAAGCCGACGGGCCGGTGAGGCGCAGCTTCGTGATCGGGCGGGGCTGGCGGGCGGATTGGTAGTAGCGCGCGTGCCGGCGCGAGCGTTTCTCGAGCCCAAGCAGCAGGAAGATCACCGCGAGCATCACCCCCGCGATCTGCGCCGCGCCGCCCGCATTGCCGCCCTCGAGCCAAGTGGTGAAGATCCCGGTGGTCAGCGTCTGCACGCCGAAATAATCGACCACGCCGAAATCGGCGACGGTTTCCATCATCGCAATCGCCGCCCCCGCCGCGATCGCCGGGCGCGCAAGCGGCAGACCCACCCGCAGGAAGAGCCCCACCGGCCCCGCACCAAGCGCGCGCGCGACCTCATAGCTGCCGCCCGATTGCTCGCGGAAGGCCGCGCGGGCGAGGAGATAGACGTAAGGATAGAAGGCCGCCGCCAGCACCACCACCGCCACCCAGCGCGCCCGCACCTCGGGGAACCAATAGTCCCGCGCCGAGGCCCAGCCGAAGGTCTCCCGCAGCGCAACCTGCAAAGGCCCTGAATAATCAAGGAAATCCACCAAAGCATAGGCGCCGATATAGGCCGGGATCGCCATCGGCAGGAGCAGCAGCCACTCGAGCCAGACCGACCCCGGGAAGCGATACATCGACACGAGCCAGGCCGCCCCCGCCCCGATCATCGCGGTGAGCACCGCCACACCGCCCGCCAGCACCGCGGTATTGGCCAGATAGCGCGGCAGCGTGGTGGCCAGAAGATGCGGCCAGATATTCTCCGTCGGGCTCAGCGCCAGCCAGATCACCGCCAGGATCGGCGCCAGAACCACCGCCGCAATCGCCGCCGCGCCCACCGACCACAGCCCCGAGCCCGCCACCCGCAAGCCGGCGGCACCCCCGCGCGCAATTTCCTGAGTTTTTGAATCAGTCACCATGTCGCAGGCTTATACCGAAACCCGTTTGCCTGTCCAGAAAACCGCCTGTAGTGTTTGGCGAAGGTCAGGCAGGAAAAGAACAATGCAGGTCGTCTATCACCTCGGGGCGCATTCCACCGACGAAGACAGCCTCGTGCGCACACTCGCCGAAAACGGCGAAACGCTCGACGCCGCGGGCGTCGTGGTGCCGCGGCCGAAGCGCTACCGGCTGGTGCTGCGCGATGCGCTGCTCGAGATGCGCGGCGCGCCCGCCGATCAGGCCACCCAGGACACCGTGCTCGCCGCCTGTTCGGACCGCGACGATGTCGGGCGGCTGATCTTCAGCCATGAGTTCTTCCTCTGCCTGCCCGACCGGGTGATCACGCCGCAGGGCTTTTACACGATGGTCCCCGACAAGCTCGCGCCGCTCGCCAACCTGTTTCCGCAGGCGCGCACCGAGTTCCATATGGGGTTGATCAACCCCGCGCTGCTGATCCCCGCGCTCGTCGCGCGCCAGCCCAAGCGCAGCTACGAGGATATCATGTGCGGGCTCGACCCGCGCGATCTGCGCTGGGCGCCGGTGGTTCGCGGCATGGTCGAGGCCGCGCAGGGGCGGCCGATCGTGCTGTGGTGCAACGAGGATATGCCGCTGATCTGGCCGGAGGTGCTGCGCGCGCTTGCCGGGCTGCCGGCGACGACGGCGCTGAAGGGCGATGATGCGCTGCTCGCGCAGATCATGACCGAGGAGGGGCTCGAGCGGATGCGCGGCTATCTCGCCTCGCACCCCCCGCAATCAGTGCTGCAACGGCGCAAGATCGTCACCGCCTTCCTCGACAAATTCGCCCGCCCCGAGGCGATCGAGGTCGACGTGCCCCTGCCCGGCTGGACCGAGGATCTCGTCGACGAGATCAGCCTGATCTATGACGCCGATATCGCCGAGATCGCGCAGATGCCGGGCGTGCAGTTCATCGCCGCCTAACCCCCGTCGAGCCCCCGGGCCGGGGTCGGATTTGCGTATTTGGACCAAGAAGAAACCCATCCGCTTCTTCTTGGCAAAAATACGCAGATTCCTTTGCCACCCGCGCGCGGCCGGGGCTTTGGTGCAGCCTCTGGCCTATACGAGTTCGGCCTTGCGGCCTCTGGCCCATACGAGTTCGGCCTTGCGGCCTCTGGCCCATACGAGTTCGGCCTTGCGGCCTCAGGCCATGCCGAGCGCGGCCTTGTAGATATCGAGGATCGCCTCTTCCTCGGCCAGATCGTTCTTGTCGCGTTTGCGCATCGCGATGATCTTCTTCATCACCTTGGTGTCATAGCCGCGCGCCTTGGCTTCGGACATGATGTCCTTTTGCTGCTCGGCGATATCCTTTTTCTCGGCTTCCAGCCCCTCGAATTGCTCGATGAACTGGCGCAGCTCGTCGGCGGTCACGTTATAGGCGGCATCATTGGGCATCGGCTCGCTCCTGCTCGGAAGATTTGCCCCTGAGTAGCCTGCGCGCGCGCCCGCATCAAGCGCCGCCGGGCCGCGCGGGCGCCAAAACGCTTGCCTGCGGGCGCGCCGCGCGCTAGGGCCTGCGCGAGCTCAGACCGGGAGGATGCGAGATGGAAATGCTGATCTGGATCGGCGCGGTGGTGTCGCTTGCGGGCCTCGGCGGGATCATCTGGTGCATCCTCGCCATCGCCAAGGCCAAACGCGCGGGCCTCGATGACGCGGGCCTGCGCGCGCGGCTGCAACGCGTGGTCGCGATCAACCTCGGCGCGCTCTTCGTCTCGGTGATCGGGCTGATGATGGTCGTGGTGGGCGTGCTGCTCGGCTGATCAGCCGTCGAGCTCGGCCCAGACGCGGCCGTTGCGGATCAACACATCCCAAAGCGTGACCGGAGCCGGCGCCCCTTCGGCCGCGAGCGCGCGCAGGCGCTTGCGCGTGGCCAGAAGGCCCGCCCGATCCGAGAGGAACATCGGCCCGCCATGGTGGAGCGGAAAGCCCGTCGCCACCGCCGCGAGATCGACATCGCCCGCGCGATGGGCCCGCCCGGCCTGCAAAGCCGCCGCCCCTTCGCCGGCCATCTCCGCCCAGATCCGCGCCGCGATCTCGACCGCCGAGAGCGGCTTTGGCGTCACCCCCGCCTCGGCCCGCAGCGCAACCAGAATCTCGGCCAACCCCGGCGCGGGTTTCGGGGCCGATTGCGGCTCGGGGTAGATATAGACGCCGCGGCCCTCCTCGCGCCCGGTCTGGCCCTCCATCGCGAGGAAGGTGAACAACACCCCCGGCGCACGCCCCGCCGCCTCGAGCCGCGCCGCCACCGCGGGGATGCCGATCCGGTCGGCGCGCAGGAACGGCGGCTCGGCAAAGCCCCAGACCGAGAGCACCCGGTCGACCGTTTCAGGCGCCGCCCCCGCCATCACCGCGCGCTCGGCCGCAGCAAAGAACGCCGCCTCGAGCCGCGCGCCAAGGCCCCAGCCCGCCGCGATCACCCGCGCCCCGCCGGCGCGCAACAGCGCCGCGGCCTGCGCAAAGCCCGCGCCCTCGCCCTGCAATTCGACCAGTTTGCCCGCGCGCGAAAACCCGCAAGCCCCCGCCCCGGCCGGCGCCTCGAAGACATGCAGCGCGCCGGGCGTCGCCGCCATGATCGCCGCAGCCTCGCCCGGGCGCGGCCGCGCAATCACCGCCGCCGCGCCGGAAAGCGCTGCAATATCAAAGGCCGCCGTCAGCCGCCCCCAATCCGCCTCGCGCACCTCCGGCGCGAGCCGCCCCGCCCGCACGGCCTTTTCCTGCACCTCGGCGATCGCGGTGAAGGCCGCCTCGAGCCCGGCGGCCTCGCTCAAGCCGAACCGCAGCTCATGGCCCATGCCGAGCAGCTCCGCCGCGAAGCCCTCGGGCTGATTCCAGAGCGCGACCGGCCCGCCGAGCGGCGCACCCGCCACCCCCCGGGCAGCTCGGCCGCCGCCCGCCAGGCCCGCGCCTGCCAGCGCAGCGCCGCGGGCAATTCCTGCGCGGCCATATCGGTATAGGCCACCGCCTCGAAAGACACCGCCTCATCCTCGGGCAGCAAGAGCGCCGCCTCCGCCACCTCGGCCGCCCGCGCCGCGATCGGCGCGAGGAACCCGCCCGGCGCCCCGGCCCGCGCCGCCTCGAGCCCCGCCAGATAGCCCGCGGGATCCGCCAGCGCCGCATCGCGCGCCGCGAAGGGCAGCTCCGCCCCCCCCTCGAAGGCGTTGAGCGCCGCGCCGAGCGCCGCCCCCTCCAACGTGCCCGCCGAGGCCTGCGCGTCACAAAGCCCGATCGCCATCGCCTCGGGCGAATTGAACTCGCGCGGCGCGGTCAGAAACCGCAGCGCCGCCCCCGCCCCGGCCCGCCGCGCCAGCCGCACAAAGCCCCCCGCCGCCGGGATCAGCCCGAAGCGGAACTCCGGCGCGGCGAATTGCGTGCCGGTGAGCGCGAGCCGCAGCCGCGCCGCCTGCGCCAGCGCCATGCCGCCGCCCGAAACCTTGCCCGTCAAAAGCGCCACCACCGGCACCGGCGCAAAGGCCACCCGATCAGCGAGAGCGCGCATCGCGGGCGCCTCGTCCTCGGCATAATCGGCCCCCGGCTCGCGCGAGACCGGCCAGCCGCCCTCGCCCGCGCGCAAGATCACCGCCTTCAGCCCGGGCTCGGCCAGCGCAAGCTCCAGCGCGCCGCCCAGGCTCGCGCGCAGCTCCGCATCGAACCCCGCCTCGCCGCCGCCGGGCAGCGTGAGCCACGCCACGCCCTCGCGCCGCTGCAGCTTCACCCGTCGTGCCATATGCTCGCCCCTCCGTGCCCCGGGTTCGGCCAGATCCCGCCCGGTTTCCCCGAGTTTACGGCCAAACCCCTGCAAAGCAATCGGAAATTAGCTTCAATGCCGCGCAGCGTGATGCCGGCAGAAGGGCGTCGCGGGCACCACATCGAGCCGCGCCTCGGAGATCTGCGCGCCGCAGACGACACAATAGCCATACTCGCCCGCCGCCATCCGCGCGAGCGCCGCGTCGATCATCCGGATCTCGTGGCGCGCGGTCGCGCCGAGATCCTCGAGCACCTCGTCGCCCTCCCGCTCGGTCGCGAGATCCTCCCAATCCTTGGGCTCCTCCACCTCGAGCTCCTCGCTCACCTGCTCGAGCCGCGCCACCAGTTGCGCGCGCCGCGCCTCAAGCTCCGCCTTGCGCATATCAAGCGTTTTCATGCTGTCCTCCTGTGCACAGATGCAGGATGCGCCTGCGCGCAAGAAGATACATTGACGCAGGTCAATCTTGCGCGCCCGGCCCCCGCCCGTTAAGCCCGGCGGCGCAACCCGGGGGGAAGAGATGCATCAGGACTGGATCTGGGGCCTTGTCGGCGGCGCGATGATCGGCGCGGCCGCGGCGCTCTATCTGCTCGTCAACGGCCGGGTTTTGGGCGCCAGCGGCATTCTCGGCGGGCTCGTCGACAATTCGGGGCGCAAGAGCCGCGCCGAGCGGATCGCCTTTCTCGCCGGCCTCGTCGCGGTGCCGCCGCTGCTCGTGCCGCTCTACCGCGTCGTCGATACCCATGCGAGCACCAATCCCGCGATCCTGATCGCGGCGGGGCTGCTCGTCGGGCTCGGCACGCGGCTCGCCAATGGCTGCACCTCGGGGCACGGGGTGTGCGGGATCTCGCGGTTTTCGCTGCGCGGCATCACGGCAACGGCGTTTTACCTGATCGGCGGCGGG
Source organism: Rhodobacter xanthinilyticus (assembly GCF_001856665.1). NCBI lineage: Bacteria > Pseudomonadati > Pseudomonadota > Alphaproteobacteria > Rhodobacterales > Rhodobacter > Rhodobacter xanthinilyticus. The sequence continues at coordinate 2,354,362 of NZ_CP017781.1, forward strand.
CTCGCGCTCGTGGTCGCGCGGCATCTTCTGGGGTGGATCTGATGCGGTATCTGAGCGCTTTCGTGGCGGGGGGCCTGTTTGGCGCGGGGCTTCTGGTCGCGGGCATGGTCGATACCACCAGGGTGCAGGGTTGGCTCGATGTCTTCGGGCGCTGGGATCCGACGCTCGCCTTCGTGATGGCGGCGGCGGTGGGGGTGATGGTGCCGGTCTGGTGGCTCGCGGCGCGACGCGAGCGCTCCGCGCTCGGCCTGCCGATGCCGGGGGATTTCCCGAAACTGGTGGATCGCAACCTCGTGCTCGGCTCGCTCCTCTTCGGCGCGGGCTGGGGGCTCGCGGGGCTCTGCCCGGGCCCGGCGATGGGCGCGCTGAGCTTCGGCGGCTGGCCGGTTGCCCTCTTCGTGGCGGCGATGATCGCGGGGATGTGGCTCGCGGTGCCGGCGCGCGCGCTTCTCGCCCGGCTCGACGGGGCGCGCACCGAAAACGACGCCTGAGCCGCGCTCAAAGCCCCGACCCGATCTTGAGCGGCGGCAGATCGCCCGCGCCCTCGGCGCTGTCAAACCCGTCGAGCGCCATGCCCATCGGCATCGCCCCCTCGTCCGAGAGCCCGCCCAAGCCCCCCATATCCATCGCCGGGAACCCGCCCTCGGGCAGGTCATAGGCCACCGAATGCGGATCGCCCAACCCGCTCGGCACATGCGGCTCCGCCGCGAGCCCGGCGAAGGGACTCGTGCCCGCGCTGAACTCGCTCGGCGCGAGATGCGGGCGCGCAAGGCTCGGCGCCTCCATCTCGGCGCCCTCCTCCGCCTCATCGCTCAGCCGCACCGCGCGAAAGCCCTTGTGCTGGCCGAGCCGCGCGCGCGCCATCTTGCGCGCGCCCACCGCCTCGAGGCACAGCCGCTCGAGCGCATCCATCGAGATCGGGATCTCGGTGCCGACGCGAAACCCCATCACCGCCGAGAGCGGCACCGTGGCGCGGTGCAGAACCGCATCGAGCGTGACATGGGTGCCGAGCACCGTGCTCTCGAGCTTGCCCGCCCATTCCGCCTCGGCCTGCGCGCGCGCAAAGGCTTCATCCTGCGCGGCCTCGCTCGCGGGGCTCGCGCCCATGCCGGGGAAGCGGCGCAGCCGCTGGCCGCGGCCCTGCGCGGGCACCGCCCAGAGGAACTCGCCCTCCCGCTCCGCCCCCGCGCCGAGCCCGAGCGACACTTTCCAGACCCGATAGGGGATATCCTCGAGCAACAGCCCGAGCGGACGCGGATCATCGAGGAACGAGGCGTAGCGGAACCCGCCCGCCCAGGCGACCGCCTCCATCTCGATCAACGACTCCTCGATCGCGCCGAGCACACCGTCGATGAACTCCGCCACCATCGCCGCGTCGATCCGCGTCGGGCGGCGCGCGGGCGGCGTGCCCTTGCCAAGCCGCCCCATGGTCTGCACCTCGATCAGCGTCGCCAGCGTCACCGGCGGCAGCGCGACGAGCCCGAGCCCCTCGCCCGGCCCCTCGATCACCGCCAGAAGCGACAGATCCTCGAGCGCCTCGGGCAGATCCGCAAGGCTCATCCGGGTTTCGCGGCAGGATTTGATCTGCACCGGCAGCGACAGCTGCTCCTCGGCGACCTTCGCAAGCGCCTGGCTGACCGCCCGTTCAGGGGTCATGGGGGCGCTGTCCGGTGCGGGCCTGCCCGCCTCGGCTTTCTTGCGCAACGCCGTGTGAACCCGCTCCTGTGTCATCCGTCCCGTCCTGCCCATTGGGGGCACTTGAGACAGGAATCGCAGATCAAGGTTTACAAATCGTTTAGGCCTTCGAAGTTTCGGAAAGGAATTTACCCTGTGGCGCCCTCACCCGCCTCGCGCCGCAAGGGCAGGCTGACGCGGAAGGCCGCCCCCCCCTGGCCGGGCAGATAATCGATCGTGCCGCCCAGATTGGCCATGATCTCGCGGCAGATCGCGAGCCCGAGCCCCGCCCCGCCGGCGCGCGAGGTATCCGTCAGGCGGGCGAATTTCTCGAAGATAAGCGATTGGGATTGCTTGGGAATCCCCTTGCCGTTGTCGATGAAGTCGATCTGCACGCGGCCGCCCCGGCGCTTCACCTCGATGCGCAGCACCGGCCGCTCGGCGTCGCAATATTTGCGCGCGTTCGAGACGAGGTTGATGAACACCTGCACGAGCCGGTCGGTATCGGTGAAGACCGGCATATGCTCGGCGGGGAAATCGCGCTCGAGGCGGAAGGCGCGTTCGGGGCGGGTCGAGGAGGCCGCCTGCACCGCCCGCGAGATCAGGTCATGCAGGTTCGCCACCGAGACCGAGAGCTGCGCCTTGCGGTGTTCGAGCACGCTCAGATCGAGCAGATCGTCAAGCAGCCGGGTCAGCCGCCGCGCCTCCTCGAAGATGATCTCGGCATATTGGGCGCGCATCGGCTCGGGCAGGTCGGGCTCCATCAGGATCTCGGAAAACGCCCGGATCGAGGTCATCGGCGTGCGCAGCTCATGGCTGATCTGGCCGAGGAAGGCATCCTTTTGCACCGAGAGCGAGGTGAGCTTCTCATTGGCCTCGCGCAGCGCCCGCGCGGTGCGCTCGAGCTCGGCCGATTTCGCCTCGAGCGCGGCGGTATGTTCCTTGATCTCGGCGGTTTCGCCGGCAACCGCGATCAGATCCTGCACCGAGACCGAGGCGCCGCCGGTGAGCTGCGAGATCATCGCATGGGCGGTCGCGGCGCCGACGGAGCCGGCGAGCTGGCGCTCGAGGCGGGCGAGGAAATCAGGCGTCGGGTCGGGCAGGAAGCCGCCCTTGCCCTGCCCCGCGGCCTGCGCCTGAAAGAAGCGCTGCGCCTCCTCGGGGCCGAGGATCCGTTGCGCCATCGAGAGCAGATCCTCGGCCTCGGCCTGACCGCGCAGCCACGACCGCGCCCCCGCGGTCTGCTCGAAGACATTGACGAAGGCGACGCCTTGCAGCCGCTCCATCGGGCCGGGGAAGGAGGTCATCGAGAAGATGAGGAAGAAGAGCGTGTTGAAAAGGAGCGACCAGAAGAGCGCATGGAGCAGCGGGTCGAGCCCCGCGATGCCGAAAAGCGCCTGCGGGCGCAGCCAGCCAAGCCCGAAGGGCCCCGCCTGCATCACCGCCGTCGAGATCAGCCCGCCGCCGCCGAAGGAGGGCAGAAAGAGCGTATAGAGCCAGATCGCAAAGCCGGTGACGAGCCCCGCCGCCGCGCCGCGCCGGGTGGCGCCGCGCCAGAACATCCCCCCCAGAAGCGCCGGCAGCACCTGCGCCGCGCCGACGAAGGCAATCAGCCCGATCGCCGCGAGCGCCGTCGATCCGCCCGAGAGCCGGTAATAGCCATAGCCCATCGCCAGCACCGCCGCGATCGAGACGCGCCGCGAGAAGAGCACGAGGCCGCGGATATCGCCCGGCTCGCGCGCGCCCTGGCGGTTCAGCGCGAGCCAGAGCGGCGTGACGATATGGTTCGACACCATCGTCGCCAGCGCGATCGCGGCGACGATCACCATCGAGGTGGCCGAGGAAAACCCGCCGAGGAACGCCAGCAGCGCGAGCTTGCCCTGATCGAGCGCGAGCGGCAGGGTCAGCACGAAAAGGTCGGGGTTGGCGCCCGGCGGCAGGCGCTCGAGCCCGACCACCGCGATCGGCACGACAAACAGGCTCATCAGCAGCAGATAGGCCGGAAAGGCCCAGCTCGCGGTGGCGAGGTGGCGCTCATCGACATTTTCGACGACGAGCACCTGAAACATCCGCGGCAGCGTCAGCACCGCGGCGGCCGAGACGAAGATCAGCCCGGCAAAGCGGCCCGGTTTGAGATCCCATTCCGCGATCGGCGAGGCGTCGATGCGGGCGAGCACATCGGCGGGCCCGTCCGCCACCCCCCAGACCACGAAGGAGCCCACCGCGACGAGCGCGACGAGCTTCACCACCGCCTCGAGCGCGATCGCCATGACGACGCCGTGGTGGCGCTCATTGGCGTCGAGGTTGCGGGTGCCGAAGAGGATCGTGAAGAGCGCCAGCCCCGCCGCGATCCAGAGCGCGGTGGCGCTTTGATCGGGCAGGTTCCAGACCGCCGGGCCCCAGCCGACCGGCGCGGGCTCGGAGAAGACGCCGAAGGACAGCGTCACCGATTGCAATTGCAGCGCGATATAGGGCGTCGAGGAGGCCACCGACATCAAGGTGACGATGACGCCAAGCAGGTTCGATTTGCCATAGCGCGAGGAGATCAGGTCCGCGATCGAGGTGACGCGCTGCGCCCGGCCGATGCGCACGAGCTTGCGCAAGACCCACCACCAGCCGACGAAGACCAGCGTCGGGCCGAGGTAGATCGTCGCGAATTCGAGGCCGGAGCGCGCGGCGTAGCCCACCGCGCCGTAAAAGGTCCAGGCGGTGCAATAGATCGAGAGCGAGAGCGGGTAGACGATCGGGCGATGCAGGATCATCAGCCGGCCCTGACGCGCGCGCCGCTCGGCCACGAAGGCGACCGCGAACAGCACGATCACATAGATCAGGCTGACCGCCACCAGCACGTCAAAGGGCATCGCGGTCCTCCGGCTCGGGGGCGGCGGGCTCGGCGCGCTCGGCCTCGTCGAGCGCGGGGCCAAGCCCGCGGGCGAGCGCGAAAGCCGCCGCCGCGAGCCCCGCCCAGACGGTGAAGAGATAGACCGCCCCGCGCCCGGTATCGGGCCGGTCGCTCTCGGCCGGCGCCCAGATCCCGGGCAGGAGCAGCAACACCGTGCCCAGCACCGGCAGGAGCCGCACCGCATCCATCATCCGCCGCCGCCGATAGGCGCGGCGCGCCAGAAACACCGGCTGCCCCCGCTGCGGCATCAGGCGCTCCGCGCCTCGGCGCCCGCGCAAATCGCCTCGAGCGCCTCAAGCACCGCGGCATTGGCAAAGGGCTTGGCGAGAAACGCCGTCGCGCCCGCGGCGAGCGCGGCGTCGCGGTCGCGCCCCTGGCCACGCGCGCTGAGCATCAGCACCGGCACATCGCCGCCCGGCGCGCCGCGCAGCGCGCTCAGGATCTCGAGCCCCGAGCGGCCCGGCAACATCAGATCGAGAATGACCGCATCGGGCCGCTCGGCGCCGATCCGCGCCAGCGCCCGCGCGCCGTTTTCCTCCAGCGAGACCTGCCAGCCCGCGCGCGTCAGGATGAACCGGATCGCCTCGGCGATATGCGGCTCATCCTCGACCAGAAGCACATGTTTTGACGACATCGGCTTCCTCCTCTCCCCCGGCCCGACTATCGGCGCGCGCGGGGGCGCTGTCAAACGCGTTAGCGCTCAGCTTTCCGCAAGGATCGAGGGCTCGCGCCGCCCCGGGCAGGCCCCGCGCGGGCAGATCCGGCACGACGAACCCACCGCGCGCGCATCCCCCGGCGCCGCGCGCGGGCCGGGCAGGATCAGCATCATCGCCTCCATCAGCACCGGCCCGTCAAAGCCGCCGGGCTGGCGCGGCTCGCAAAAGGCGTAGGTCAGGAAGCGCTGCGGCAGGCGCCCGGCCATGTCGACCACCGCGCGGATCGGCTGCATCGGGCGGGTGAGCGCCTCGTAAAGCGGCCAGAGCGGGCAAGCCGCACCAAAGCGCGGCAGCGCAAAGCCCGGCGCGGGGCGGCGGAAGGTCAGCGTGCCCGAGCCGTCGCAGGCGACAAGCCCGGCCGCGGGCGCGCCCTCGATGCCCGCAGGCAGCGTCGCGAGGCGGCGGAAAACCGCGCCGAGCGGCGCGGCGAATTCCGCCGCGAGCCGGCCCGGATCGGCGCCATGACGGGCGAGCGCCGCGGCAAAGGGCGCGAGCGGCAGAAGCGCCGCATCGGCCGCCGCGCGCGCGATATGGGCGAGCGCGAGCTTGCGCGCCGCCCCCGAGGCGAGCTCCGCCACCCCCTCGATCAGCGTCTCGGCAGGCGGCGGATCGGGGCGCTCGAGCTCCTCGAGATGCCACCGGCGCCCGGTCAGCCAGGCCTCGACCTGCTCCTGCGGCGAGCTCAGCCCGGTCTCGGCCTCCTCGATCTCGTCGAGATAGCCGACCAGCGCCTCGGCGGTATCGGAAAGCCGCAGGCTCTCCTCCTGGATCGTGCGCAGAAACCGCGCGCGCCATTCGGGCTCGATATCCTCGGTCTCGACGAGAATCGCCGCCGTCGAGCGCAGGCTGGTCACCGCCGAGAGCACCTCATGGAGCGAGGCGAGCAGGAACGGGTCCTGCGCCATCCGCTCGGAATAGCTCTCGACGACCCGCTCGAGCGCGCCGACGCGCGCCTGACGGCCGGCAAGCACCCCCGCCCAGCCCGGGAAACGGCCGACGAATTCCTCGATCCGCTCGATCTCGGGCGGGCTTGCGCCGCGCGCGCCCCCCTCGATCTCGGCGCTGGCTGCGGCCTCGCGCAGCCCCTCGAAAAGCATCCCCTCCGCGCCCTCGGAGAGCGCCTCGGGCGCCACGCCGAGCGCGCCGGCGATCTGGATCATCAGCGCCTCGCCAACCCGGCGGCGGTTGTGCTCGATCAGGTTGAGATAGGCCGGCGAGATCCCCGAGAGGCGCGCCAGATCGGCCTGTTTCATCCGGATCGCGGTGCGCCGCTCGCGGATACGGGTGCCGGTCAGGGCGGATCTGGCCACGGGCGCCTCCCTCTGGGTTCGCCCCAGATTTACCCGCAACGCCCGAAATTTCCAACGGATTTACAAAGACCGCCGGGCCGGGCTCACTTCAGCGTCTGGAATTTCGCGCCATAGGTCTGCGCGCGCTTGGTGCAGGTGATCATCGCCTCCTCGAGCCATTCGCGCTCCCCCCCGAGGCTTACCTGCAAATCGCGGGCAATCCGCGCCTGGGCGGCGGCGATCGGCGGGCCCATGTCGCGGGTGTAACTTCGCAACCGCTTGATCCAGAAATCGGTGGTCTCCGAGACAAAGCCGCCGGTGGGCGAGCCGCCGGGCACGACCTGTTGCGCGACGCCGAGGCAATAGCCCGCCTCGATCTCGCGCGTGGGGGAGCCGAAGAGAAACCCCGAGGGCGCGGCGAACTGGCTCTTCCAGACGAACCAGAAGGCCCCCGCGATCCCCACACAAAGCGCGAACCCGCCGAGCCAGATCACCCAGCCCGAAAGCCGATCCTCACTATACTGGCCGGTTTCCTGCATCTTGCGCCTCCATCACGCGCAATCAGCACACCACAGCGAGGTTAACAAAGCCCTTACCAAAACGGGGCGCAGCCGGCAGCCGCGCCCCGCAATCGCGAAAATTGCGCGCTTATTTCAGCGCTTCATCCGTGATTTCAAGCGTATAGGCCCCTTCCGGCGCCTTCGAGATCACCGGGTCCGAGCCGCCGCCGAGCAGGATCTTCACGGTGCGCTCATAATCGGCCGGATCGAGCGCGCCCTGCGAGCCCGCGGTGAGCTTGGCGATCTCGCCCATCATGCGCTTCTGGTGGGTCTCGGTCTGCGCGCCCGATTCGTCGTTCTCGAGCACGATGCCGGCCGCCTCATCGGGGTTCGCCTCGGCATATTTCCAGCCCTTCATCGAGGCGCGCACGAATTTGACCATCTTCGCCTTGAAGGCCGGATCGGCGAGCTTGTCGCCCATCACATAAAGCCCGTCCTCGAGCGTGGCCACGCCCTCATCCTCATATTTGAAGGTGACGAGATCCTCGGGCGCGAGGCCCGCATCGATCACCTGCCAATATTCGTTATAGGTCATGGTCGAGATGCAGGCGGCCTGTTTTTGCAGGAGCGGATCGACGTTGAAGCCCTGTTTGAGCACGGTCACACCGCCCTCCGAGCCATCCGTCGGGATCCCGAGCGTCGCCATCCAGCTCAGGAACGGATATTCATTGCCGCCAAACCACACGCCGAGCGTCTTGCCCTTGAAATCCTCCGGGCCCTTGATGCCGGTTTCCTTCAGACAGGTCAGCATCATCCCCGAGCTCTTGAAGGGCTGGGCGATATTGACCAGATCGAGCCCCTTCTCGCGCGCCGCGAGCGCCGAGGGCATCCAGTCGACGGTGACATCGGCGCCGCCGCCGGCCATCACCTGCGTGGGCGAGATATCCGGGCCGCCCGGCATGATCGTCACCTCGAGGCCCTCTTCGTCGTAAAACCCCTTCTCCTGAGCCACATAATAGCCCGCGAACTGGGCCTGGGTGACCCATTTGAGCTGGAGCTTGACCTCCTCGGCGCTCGCCGAACCCGCCGTCAGCGCCGCCAGCGCCGCCCCGATCAGAAACTTCTTCATGCACTTCTCCAGTGTTGATCCCGGCTTTGTGCCGGTGTTTGAAACTCAGATCATCGCGCCCGTTGCGACGGGTGCCAGAAGGTGACGAGCCTTTCGAGCAGGGCCATCGCCCCGAAGAACCCCGAGCCCGCGAGCGCCGCCACCGCAATCTCCGACCAGACGAGCGGCATATCAAGCTGCCCGACGGCGGTCGAAATCCGAAAGCCCATGCCGCGCGTCGGGCTGCCGAAAAATTCGGCAACGATCGCCCCGATCAGCGCGAGCGTGGTGGCGATCTTCAAGCCGTTGAAGAGAAACGGCATCGCCGCCGGCAGGCGCAGCTTGAACAGCGTGTCGCGGTAGCTGGCCGAATAGGTCTTCATCAGGTCGCGCTGCAAATGATCGGTGGCTTTCAGCCCCGCGACCATGTTCACCAGCACCGGGAAGAACACCATCAAGACCACCACCGCCGCCTTCGACTGCCAATCGAAACCGAACCACATCACCAGAATCGGCGCGATGCCGACGATCGGCAGGGCGGCGACGAAATTGCCCACCGGCATCAGGCCGCGCTGCAGGAATGGCGAGCGGTCGATCACGATCGCGGTCACGATCGCCGCGCCGCAACCGAGGAGATAGCCCGCAAGCGCGCCCTTCAGGATCGTCTGGGCGAAATCGCCCCACAGGAGCGCCGTGCTTTGCGCAAAGCGCGCGACGATGGCCGAGGGCGCGGGCAGGATCACCGGGCTGATCGCAAAGCCCGCGACCACCCCCTCCCACAGGACGAGCAGCGTCACCCCGAAGAGCGCCGGCACGAAGAGCTGCGCCCAGCGCCTGTGCGAGAACCGCGCCGCGAGCCAGCTGTTGAAAAGGCTCGCACCGAGCCAGAACGCGAGGGCAAACATCAGGAGTTTCATGCCGCCATCCCCATCTTGCGCAGGACCACCCGCTCGATCGCGCCGACCGCGACCACGAGCCCCGCCGCGAGCGTGGCGGCGGCGAAAAGCGCGGCCCAGATCTGGATCGTCTGGCCGTAATAGCTCCCCGAAAGGAGCCGCGCGCCGAGGCCCTGGGTCGCGCCCGCAGGCAGCTCGGCCACGATCGTGCCGACCAGCGCCGCCGCGATGCCGACCTTCAGCGAGGCGAAGAGATAGGGCATCGAAGAGGGCAGGCGCAGCTTCCAGAAAGTCTCGGCCCGGTTGGCGTTATAGGTGCGCATCAGGTCGAGCTGCATCGCATCGGGGGCGCGCAGGCCCTTCACCATGCCGACGAGCACCGGGAAGAAGCTGAGGTAAGCCGCGATGATCGCCTTCGGAAGCAGCCCCTTGATGCCGAGCGAGGCCAGCACCACGATCACCATCGGCGCAATCGCAAGGATCGGGATCGTCTGGCTCGCGATCGCCCAGGGCATCACCGACATGTCCATCGCGCGCGAATGCACGATGCCGATGGCGAGCAGGAGCCCCGCCGCCGCGCCGAGCGCAAAGCCCGCCAGCGTCGCCGACAGCGTCACCCAGCCGTGGAAGACGAGGCTGCGCTTCGAGGTGATCTTCTGCCCCGCGACGCCCTGCCAAAGCCCCTTGGCCACCTGATGCGGCGCCGGCAGCACCGGGCGCTCCTGCGCCATGGTCTCGCGCAGAAGCTGGCTCGTGCTGACCTCGGCGCCCGCGCGCGCGGCCTGATCATAGACCCATTTCGCGTTCATCTTCACCGCCGCGCCATACCAGATCACCAGGATCGCGGCGACAACGGTCAGGATCGGTCCCAGATTTCGCATCCCCTTACCTCCCGAGCCGATAGGTCGGCGCAAGCTCTCGGCCGCGGCCCGTCGCGCGGTCCCGGACCGTGGCCACAACCGCCGCCGTGCCGAGAGGATCCTCGGCGTCATTGACGAAAACAAACGTGAAATCAATCGGCTGGAAATCCGCCGCGCCATCGGCCAGGCGGCCGTGGTAGCAGGGCACCGCCGCGCCCTGATAGGCGGAGGCGGTGCCCTCCGCATCGTAAAAGCGCGCCGCACAGGTCAGATCGAGCGCGCGATCCGCCGCGCCCTCGGCGGCACGGAACTCGAGCGCGAGATGCAGCTTCTCGCCCGGGCGCGCGGTCTGGGCCAGCCCGCCCTGAGCATCAAGGAGGCGCGCGCGCACCGACATGTCAGCACCGAGCTTCAGCCAGACCTCGGGCTGCGGCGGCGTGGCGCCAAGGCCATAGGCCTGCTCGAGGGTCTCCGCCCCGGCCGGCGCCCCCAGGATGAGCACGCCCAGAAGCGGGAGCGCGGCCCGTGCGGCGCCCTTACGCATCATAGGCATGCCCCGCCCGCAGCCCCTCGCGCACCCGATGCGCGATCTCGAGAAACTCCGGCGTGTCGCGGATCTCGAGCGGGCGCGCGCCGCGCGGCAACGGGCTTTCGATGACATCGGTGATCCGCCCGGGGCGCGGGCTCATCACGACGATCTTGGTCGAGAGATAGACCGCCTCGGGGATCGAATGGGTGACGAAGCCGATCGTCTTGCCGGTCGCCGACCAGAGCTTGAGGAGCTCCTCGTTGAGCTTGTCGCGCACGATCTCGTCGAGCGCCCCGAAGGGCTCGTCCATGAGCAGGATATCGGCGTCGAAGGCGAGCGCCCGCGCGATCGAGGCGCGCTGCTGCATCCCCCCCGAAAGCTGCCAGGGATATTTCTTGCCAAAGCCCTCGAGGTCGACCAGCGAGAGCACTTTTGCAACACGCTCCTCCTGTTCGGCCTTGGTAAAGCCCATGATTTCGAGCGGAAGTTTCACATTTCCCGCAATCGTGCGCCAGGGGTAGAGGCCGGCCGCCTGGAACACATAGCCATAGCTGCGCGCCTTGCGCGCGGCTTCGGCGCTCATCGAATTGACCTTGAGATCACCCCCCGTCGGCGTCTCGAGCGCCGCGATACAGCGCAGAAACGTCGTCTTGCCACAGCCCGAGGGCCCGATGAACGAGACGAAATCGCCCCGCTCCACCGTCAGGTTGACATCCTTGAGCGCGTGAACCGGCCCGTCACGGGTCTCGAAAATCAGGTTCACGTCTTTGGCTTCGATCACGGGCGCGCGCATATTTTCTTTCTTGTCAGTTGGTTGCAGGCCAAAGTTAAGGTGCGGCGAGCGGCTCGCCGCACGCCCGGCTCAGACCCCGGTCACCGGGATCCCCGCCCGCGCCACCGGCCGCGGCGCGGTCAGCTCTTTCCACGTCGAGAGCGCACGGCCCACCGGCGTGCCCGGCGCGCGCGCGACAAATTCGCCATGCCCCTCCGGCCCGGTGATCGCGCCTTCGGAGAAGACCACCTCGCCCCGCGAGAGCGTGTAGCGCGGCAGCCCCGTCACCTCTTTACCCTCGAAGACGTTGTAATCAATCGAAGATTGTTGCGACGCGGCGGAAATCACCTTGCGCGCCTTCGGATCCCAGACGATCAGATCGGCATCCGCCCCCACCAGAACCGCCCCCTTCTTGGGATACATGTTCATGATCTTCGCGATATTGGTCGAGGTCACCGCGACAAATTCGTTCATCGTGATCCGCCCGGTGTTGACGCCCGCGCTCCAGAGCATCGGCAGCCGGTCCTCGAGCCCGCCGGTGCCGTTCGGGATCTTGGTGAAATCGCCCAGCCCGAAGCGCTTCTGATCGGTGGTGAAGGCGCAATGGTCGGTCGCCACACAGCTCAGACTGCCCGACGAGAGCCCCGCCCAGAGGCTGTCCTGATGCATCTTGTTGCGAAACGGCGGGCTCATCACGCGCCGCGCCGCATGGTCCCAATCGGCGTTGAAATATTCGCTCTCATCGAGCGTCAGATGCTGGATCAGCGGCTCGCCATAGACCCGCTTGCCCTGCATCCGCGCCCGCCGGATCGCCTCATGCGCCTCCTCGCAGGAGGTATGCACGACATAGAGCGGCACCCCCGCCATATCGGCGATCATGATCGCGCGGTTGGTGGCCTCGCCCTCGACCTGGCTCGGGCGCGAATAGGCATGCGCCTCGGGGCCGGTATTGCCCTCCGCCAGGAGCTTGGCCGACATTTCCGCCACGATATCGCCGTTCTCGGCATGCACCATCGGGATCGCGCCGAGCTCCGCACAGCGCTTGAACGAGGCGAACATCTCGTCGTCGTTCACCATCAGCGCGCCCTTGTAGGCCATGAAATGCTTGAACGAATTGATCCCGCGCTCGGTGACGAGCTTCATCTCGCCAAACACCTGCTCGCCCCACCAGGTCACCGCCATGTGAAACGAATAATCGCAATGCGCCCGCCCGGCCTTGTTGTCCCACATCTTGAGCGCATCCATCAGCCCCTGCCCCGGGCTCGGCAGCGCGAAATCGATCACCATCGTCGTGCCGCCCGCCAAAGCCGCGCGCGTGCCGCTCTCGAAATCATCGGCCGAATAGGTGCCCATGAACGGCATCTCGAGATGGGTATGCGGGTCGATGCCGCCGGGCATCACATAACACCCCGTCGCGTCAATCACCCGATCGCCCTTCAGATCGGGCCCGATCGCGATGATCTGCCCCCCCTCGATCAGCACATCCGCCTTGTAGGTCAGATCCGCCGTCACGATCGTCCCGTTCTTGATGACCTTGCTCGCCATTTTGAAATCTCCTCAGGCTTTCATCTTGCCCAAAATATCCCGGGGGTCCGGGGGCGGCGCCCCCGGCCGCTTGCCTCAGCGCACAACCTCTGCCGTCTCGAGCACCGCATGGAGCAGCACATCCGCCCCCGCCGCCGCCCATTCGGGCGAAATCTCCTCGGCCTCGTTATGCGACAGCCCCCCCACACAGGGGCACATGATCATCGTCGTCGGCGCCACTTTCGCCGCCCAGCACGCATCATGCCCCGCGCCCGAGATGATATCCATATGGCTCAGCCCGAGCTTCTCGGCCGCGCCGCGCACCCGCGCGACGAGCTCGGGCGCGAAGGTCACCGGGTCGAAATGCCCGACCCGCTCGACCGAACACCCCACCCCGAGCTCCTCACAGATCGCCGCCGCCCGCGCCTCGACCGCATCGCGCATCCCGTCGAGCTTGGCCTGATCGGGCGAGCGGATATCGACGGTGAACACCACCTTGCCCGGCAGCACGTTGCGCGAATTGGGGGTGAATTTCACCTGCCCCACGCCGCCCACCGCGCCCGGCTGCGCCGCCATCGCGACCTCCTGCACCATCTCGAAGATCCGCGCCATCGCCAGACCCGCATTGACCCGCATCGCCATCGGCGTCGAGCCGGTATGGGCCTCCTTGCCGGTCAGCGTGAATTCGAGCCACCACAGCCCCTGACAATGGGTCACCACCCCGATCGTCTTCTCCTCGGCCTCGAGGATCGGCCCCTGCTCGATGTGATATTCGAAATAGGCGTGCATCTTGCGCGCGCCGACCTCCTCGGGGCCCTTCCAGCCGATCCGCTCGAGCTCGGCGCCATAGCTCAGCCCCTCGAGATCCTGCCGCGCATAGGCGTAATCGAGGTCGATCTCGCCCGCGAACACCCCCGAGGCGAGCATCGCCGGCGCAAACCGCGCGCCCTCCTCATTGGCCCAGTTGGTCAGCACGATCGGATGGCGGGTCTTGATGCCCAGATCGTTCATCGTGCGGATCGCCTCGAGCCCGCCGAGCACCCCCAGCACGCCGTCATATTTGCCGCCCGTCGGCTGGGTGTCGAGGTGGCTGCCGATATAGACCGGCAGCGCGTCGGGATCCTCGCCCGCACGGGTGGCGAACATCGTGCCCATCTTGTCGACGCCCATCACCATCCCCGCCGCCTCGCACCAGCTCTGAAAGAGCGCGCGCCCCGCGGCATCCTCGTCGGTCAGCGTCTGGCGGTTGTTGCCCCCCGCGACGCCCGGGCCGATCTTGGCCATCTCCATCAGGCTGTCCCACAGGCGTGCGGAATTGATACGGAGGTTTTCTCCGGGTGCGGACATCGGCTTATCTCCCTGTCGGCTGCGGGGCGCTTGCGGCCCTCTTGCGACGAATCTTGTTCTGACCGTATGGTCAGGTTCAGGGCACCATGACCTGACCATACGGTCAACAAAATTCCGAAAGGCCGCGCGGTGAAAGACGAGACGACAGGCAGTCGCACAAAAAACGGGCACTCGCGCGCCGCGACCCGCCGCGCCAATGAGGCTGCGATCCTGAAAGCGGCGGAAACCGTCTTCGCCGAGGCCGGCTATGGCGGCGCCACGATGCAGTTGATCGCCGATATGGCGGGCCTGCCGAAGGCCAATCTGCATTATTACTTCGCCACCAAGGAGGCGCTTTACCGCGCGGTCGTCGAGCGGATCTTCAAGATCTGGCTGAAGGCGGCGAATGTGATGGATGATGCGGCGGGCCCGGCCGAGGGGATCGGCGCCTATATCGAGGCCAAGATGGAGATCTCGCGCCGCCATCCGAACGGCTCGAAGGTCTGGGCCTCGGAGGTGATGCATGGCGCGCCGGTGGTGCAAGATTACCTCGAGACGACGCTGCGGGAGTGGACCGCGGGGCGCTCGGCGGTGATCGAACGCTGGATCGCCGAGGGCAAGATGGCGCCGGTCGAGCCCGCGCATCTGCTCTACATGCTCTGGGCCACGACCCAGCATTACGCCGATTTCAACCACCAGATCGAGGTCTTGAACGGCGGGCCGCTGAGCCCGGCGGCCTGGCAGGCGGCCAAGACCAGCGTCAAGGAGATCATCCTGCGCGGGATCGGCGTCGATCCGGCCTGATCAGGGCTGGGCGGGCGGCGCGGCGGGCGGCACCGCGGCGGGCGGCGCCGGCGGCCCCGCCGGGCTCAGATCGGGCGGCGCGATGGTCAGCATCGGCACCATCCCGTCGCCGCTCGTCGCGGGCAGATCGGTCGCCATGTCCTCGGCGCGCAGGACCGGCCCCGCCCCCGCCTCGCCGATCACCGAGCCCTCGGGCGGCAAGGCCTCGGGCGCGGCGGCGAGCGCGGCCCCCTCGGCCCCCTGATCCGAGCAGACATAGACCGCGCCGCCCACCGCCACCGCCGTGACCGCCACCGCCGCCAGCCCCGCCGGGCTGAGCCCCAGAACCGCGCTCGCGCCCATGTCGCGCAACTTGGCACCGAGCCGCGCCCCCTGCCCCTCGATCACCACCGCGCCGACCGGGTTGGCGCTGACCTGCGCCTCGGCCTCGCGCGCGATGCCGCTCGCATTGCCCATGATCCGCCCCGCCGCCGCGGCCGAGCCGTTCACCCGCTCGCAAAAGCTGCGCGAGGGCGCGCGGCAATGGCCCCAAGGATCGCGCGCGCCCGTCGCATAGCCGAGATAGGTGCCCGCCTTTTCATCCCATTGCAGACAGAACGGCGCGCGCCCCGCGTCATCGAGCTCGGGCGTGAGCGCGCGCAGCGTCACCAGCCCCGGGCAATCGACGCCCTTCTTGCCGCCCAAGACCTTCTCGCGCAGCGACCGGCTGCCCCGCAGCGCCTCGTTTTGCGGGTCATAAGCGAAGCCAACCGCCTCGCCGCGCAGCGAGGTGGTGCAGCGCACCAGCTCGGCACGCGCGGGAAGCGCGGCGAGCAGGCCAAGGCCGAGAAGCGGAAGCAGGGTCAGGCGCATCGGGTCTCCGGGGTTTTGGCCAGTTTAACCGCCGCGCGCGCGGGCGCGAAATGACGCTTTGGTGTGCAGCGCGCCGCCGCCGCCCGCGCCGGGGCGACAAAAGCGGCGATCTGATTTGACCTTTCGGTCAGGAACGGCCTATCCAGAGACAAGAGCCGCCAAAACCTGCGATTTGCGGCGCGGCGCGCGTTGATCGGCCGGGGGGGCTGCGCTATAGGCCCCGCAATTGGAGGACGCAATTTGACCGAAGCCACGCCCCCGCGCCCGCAGACCCGGATCCAGCGCCGCAACACCGAAGCGATCCTCGAGGCCGCGCTCGAAGTGTTTTCCGCGCAAGGCTTCCGCGGCGCGACGCTCGACCAGATCGCGCAGGCCGCGGGGCTCTCGAAGCCGAACCTGCTCTATTATTTCCCCTCGAAAGAGGCGATCCATGTGGCGCTGCTCGAGGGGCTGATGGATATCTGGCTCGCGCCGCTGCGCGCGATGGACCCGGCGGGCGAGCCGAAGGCCGAGATCATGGGCTACATGCGCCGCAAGCTCGAGATGAGCCGCGAGATGCCGCGCGAGAGCCGGCTTTTCGCCAATGAGGTGCTGCAGGGCGCGCCGCGGTTCATCGAGGGGATCGAGGGCGATCTGAAGACGCTCGTCGATGACAAGGCGGCGGTGATCGGCGCCTGGGCGGCGGCGGGCAAGATCGCGCCGGTCGACCCCTATCACCTGATCTTCTCGATCTGGGCGCTGACCCAGCATTACGCCGATTTCGACGTGCAGGTGCGCGCGGTTCTGGGCCCGGGGCGCGCCCCCTTCGCCGAGGCCGAGCGCTTTCTCGAGACGCTGTTCGAGCGGCTCCTCGCGCCCTGAGGCCCCGCGCCGTTAACCCTTTGCCGAGAATCCCGGGGAGATTCACGCTTGAGTAACCTCGGGCGCGCAGAATCGTCCATGGTGGGGGTGTTGAGTGCGAGGAGTGTGGGGATGGACCAGATTTCGGGGCTGATGCCTCAAATCGGCTGGTCGCCGCTGCTGATGCCAGCGACACCGAAGAAAGCTCCCGCCAGTACGGTGGAGCCTGCGGCGAAGTCCGCCAATCTCAATTCAGGCATGGAGGCGGGGGTGGATACCCAGACCCCGCAGGACCGTGCCCAACAGGTGCAGGCGCTCAAGGCGCAGGCGGCGCTGATCGTGCAAACGGCAGCGAGCCAGAGCACTTTGGCCGGCCTTGGCGTCCAGAGCGCGGGGGCCACGGGCTCCGGCGCGGAGGAAACCGTGCTCGCGACGCTGCTCGCGGGGATCGAGCCGCCGCCCGACCCCGATGCGCCGACCGGGCCGCCGCCAACCTTTGACGTGACGCCGCTCGAAGCGGCGGCCGCGCGTCGGCTTGCGCCGCCCGAGGCGCTGAGCCCCGATCCCGCGCCCGAGCCCGAGGCCGAGCCCCCGCGCGGGGCCGCGCCCGCCGAGGATGGCGCCGAGGCGCCCGCCGCGGCCCGTCAAGGCGCCGCCGCCGCCGCGCCGCCCGCCGCCGCGCCCGCCGGCTATGCCGCCGCGACAGGGGCGAGCGCGCCCGGCACCGCTGCCGAGGAGGCGCAACCGGAGAGGGAGACGCGCCCTCAGCCAGCCCAAGAGGCACAGCAGATCGCCCCGCAGGCTGGGAGCTCGCAGGGCGACTGGCATCAGATGGACAGCGCGCCCCCGCCGAATATCGACGTAACGCGCTGATCTGGTTGCTTTATTCGGCCGCGGCCACGGTCGGGTTGTTGGCGTGGGTGGTCCAGTTCTGAGCCGGGCCCACCGCCCGCCCGGTGCGGGGATCGACCTCGCCCAAGGGGAGCTGCTTCATCGTGATGCAGTCCACCGGGCAGACATTGACGCAGAGATTGCAGGCCACGCACTCTTCGTCCTTGACCGTGAAGGTCCGCTCCTCGTCCATGGCGATCGCCTGGTGCGAGGTGTCTTCACAGGCCGCGTAGCAGCGCCCGCATTTGATGCAATCGTCCTGGTTGATCACCGCCTTGGTGACGTAATTGAGGTTGAGATATTTCCAATCGGTGACCTTCGGCACCGCGCGGCCGACGATCTCGGCGGTCGAGGTGAAGCCCTTGGCGTCCATATAGTCGGAGAGCCCGGAGATCATCTCCTGCACGATCTTGAACCCATAGGTCATCGCCGCGGTGCAGACCTGCACATTGCCCGCGCCGAGCGCCATGAACTCGGCCGCGTCGCGCCAGGTGGTGACGCCGCCGATCCCCGAGATCGGGATCCCTGCGGTCTCGGCCGAGCGCGCGATCTCGGCCACCATGTTGAGCGCGATCGGCTTCACCGCCGGGCCGCAATAGCCGCCATGGGTGCCCATGCCGTCGATCATCGGCTCGGGGCAGAAGGCGTCGAGATCGACCGAGGTGATCGAGTTGATCGTGTTGATCAGGCTGACCGCATCGGCGCCGCCGCGCTTGGCGGCCTCGGCCGGGCGGCGGATATCGGTGATGTTGGGGGTGAGTTTGACGATGCAGGGCATGCGCGTGGTCTGTTTGACCCAGCGCGTCACCATCTCGATATATTCGGGCACCTGCCCCACCGCCGAGCCCATGCCGCGCTCGGCCATGCCATGCGGGCAGCCGAAATTGAGCTCGACCCCATCGGCGCCGGTCTCCTCGACGAGCGGCAAGATCGCCTTCCACGAGGCCTCGTCGCAGGGCACCATCAGCGAGACGACGAGCGCGCGGTCGGGGTAATCGCGCTTCACCGCCTTGATTTCGCGCAGGTTCACCTCGAGCGGGCGGTCGGTGATCAGCTCGATATTGTTGAGCCCCAGAAGCCGCCGGTCGGCGCCGAAGATCGCGCCGTAGCGCGGCCCGGAGACGTTGACGACGGGCGGGCCCTCGGAGCCGAGCGTCTTCCACACGACGCCGCCCCAACCCGCCTCGAAGGCGCGGCGCACATTGACTTCCTTGTCGGTCGGCGGCGCCGAGGCCAGCCAGAACGGGTTCGGGGATTTGATCCCCACGAATTCGGAACGCAGGTCAGCCATGATCAGGCCCCCATCAGGAAAGTGTGAATGTCTTCAGCGGCATCGCGCCCTTGGGCGACGGCGGTGACGGTCAGATCCTCGCCCGCGGGCGTGCAATCGCCCCCGGCCCAGACCCGCGCCCGCGCGGTGCGCCCCGCGCCATCGGTGCCGATCTTGCGCCCCGCGGGCTTGACCCCCTCGGGCAGCGCCCCGAGCGCCTGACCGATCGCGGAGAGCACCTGATCGGCCTTCAGCCGGAAGGTATCGTCAAGCTGGCGCAGGCCGGCGCCGCCGGTCTCGGTGCGCGCGAATTCGACCTCGAGCCCGCCCTCGACCGCATGGATCGCGACCGGCGCGGCATTCGTGATGATCCGCACGCCGTTCACCGCGGCATGGTCCTGCTCGACCTTGGAGGCCGGCATCTCGGCCTGGCTGCGGCGATAGACCAGCGTCGAGGTCTCGGCGCCCAGGAGCTTCGCCTGCACCGCGGCGTCGATCGCGGTCATGCCGCCGCCGATCACCACCACCTTGCGCCCCACCGGCAGCGTGGCGAGGTCTTCGGCCTGGCGCAGCGCGGCGATGAATTCGGTCGCCGGGGTGGCCAGATCGGCGCCCGGCACACCAAGGTCGTTGACGCCCGAAAGCCCGATCCCGAGGAAGACCGCGTCATAGTCCGCCAGCAGATCCTCGAGCGTGCCATCGCCCGCGCGCCCGAGCCGCCAGTTCTCGACCAGCGTGATCCCCCCGATCGAGAGGAGCCACGCGACCTCCGCCGCGGCAAACCCGCCCGGCGCCTTATAGGCCGCGATCCCGTATTCATTGAGCCCGCCCGCCTTGGCGCGCGCCTCGTAAATGGTGACCTCATGGCCCTTCATCGCCAGCCGATGCGCGCAGGCGAGCCCCGCCGGCCCCGCCCCCACCACCGCGACCGAGCGCCCGGTGGACGCCGCGCGCTTGAACGGCTGCGGGCCCTTTTCCATCAGCGTATCGGTGGCAAAGCGCTGCAAGCGGCCGATCTCGACGGGCTGGCCCTCGGCCGCCTCGCGCACACAGGCGCCCTCGCACAGCGTCTCGGTCGGGCAGACCCGCGCGCACATCCCGCCCAGGATGTTTTGCGACAGGATCGTCTTGGCCGCGGCGTCGGGCGTGCCGGTCGCGATCTGGCGGATGAAGAGCGGGATGTCGATCGTCGTCGGGCAGGCCGTGGCGCAGGGCGCGTCATGGCAGAAATAGCACCGATCGGCCGCGACGCGCGCCTCATGGGCGCTGAGCCGCGGCGCGATATCGGCGAAATTCTCGCAATAGTCTTGCGGCGAGAGCCGCCCCGGGACGACCCCGGGGGTAAGCTGGCTTGTGGTCACGGGTGGACCTCCCTGGCTGGCGTTTTGGTTTTTTTCCACGCTGCCACGGGGCTAAATTTTATCAAGTGGTAAAATTATTGCGAGAGCCTGGCCCGGCGTGAAAGCCCCGAAATTCCGCGCTGCGGCGGGGTGATTGCTGAAATTTTGGGCAGATTTTACCCGCCAGCCCGGTGCGCGCTGACGCTGCGGCAGTCGTTGCCGCTTTCCTCCCCCCGCATGCTGGCGTATAAGCATCGCGACAATAAGGGCCCCGAGGGGGCCCATTCCCTGACAGCACCTTCCGAGGATGGCATGAGCAAACAGACCCATGAAAACGACGTCGCCTTCATTCAGGCTCTCGCGGAGCTTCTGAACAAGAACGAGCTGACGGAAATCGCGGTGGTGCGGGAATATGGCGAGGATGACAGCCTCGAGGTGCGCGTGGTGAAACAGGCCACCGTGGTCGCCGCGCCCGCGCCGGTCTATGCCGCCCCCGCCCCGATGGCCCACGCCCCCGCGCCGGCCGCCCCGGCCCCGGCCCCGGCCGCGGCCCCGGCCGCCGAGGCCGACCCGGCCGCGCATCCGGGCGCCGTCGCCTCGCCGATGGTCGGCACCGCCTATCTCTCGCCCGAGCCGGGTGCGGCGGCCTTCGTCAAGGTCGGCGATACGGTCAAGGAAGGCCAGACGCTGCTGATCGTCGAGGCGATGAAGACCATGAACCACATCCCCGCGCCGAAATCGGGCACCGTCAAGCGCATCCTGATCGACGACGCGAGCCCGGTCGAATTCGGCACGCCCTTGATGATCGTCGAGTGAGGGCGCAGCCATGTTCGACAAGATCCTGATCGCCAACCGCGGCGAGATCGCGCTGCGCGTGATCCGCGCCTGCCGCGAGATGGGGATCGCCTCGGTCGCGGTGCATTCCACCGCCGATTCGGACGCGATGCATGTGCGCATGGCCGATGAATCGGTCTGCATCGGCCCGCCGCCCTCCTCGGAAAGCTACCTCTCGATCCCCGCGCTCGTCGCGGCTTGCGAGATCACCGGCGCGCAGGCGATCCACCCGGGCTACGGCTTCCTCTCGGAAAACGCGAATTTCGTGCAGGTGCTGGAAGATCACGGCATCACCTTCATCGGCCCTTCGGCGGCGCATATCCGCATCATGGGCGACAAGATCACCGCCAAGGACACCGCGAAAAAGCTCGGCATCCCGGTCGTGCCGGGCTCGGACGGCGGGGTCGCCGACGTGGCCGAGGCCAAACGCGTGGCCGCCGAAATCGGCTATCCGGTGATCATCAAGGCCACCGCCGGCGGCGGCGGGCGCGGCATGAAGGTCGCCGAAAACGAGGAGGCGCTCGAGATCGCCTTCCGCACCGCGCGCTCCGAGGCGAAGGCCGCGTTCGGCAATGACGAGGTCTATATGGAGAAATATCTCCAGAAGCCGCGTCACATCGAGGTGCAGGTCTTTGGCGATGGCCGCGGCAAGGCGGTCTATCTCGGCGAGCGCGATTGCTCGCTGCAACGGCGTCACCAGAAGGTCTTCGAAGAGGCGCCCGGCCCCTGCATCACGCCCGAGCAACGCGCCCGCATCGGTGGGATCTGCGCCAATGCCATGGCCGAGCTGCAGTATTCCGGCGCCGGCACGATCGAATTCCTGTTCGAGGATGGCGAGTTCTACTTCATCGAGATGAACACCCGCCTGCAGGTGGAACATCCGGTGACCGAGGCGATCTATGGCGTCGACCTCGTGCGCGAGCAGATCCGCGTGGCGGCCGGCGAGGCGATGAGCTTCGCCCAGGACGATCTCACCATCCGCGGCGCCGCGATCGAGGTGCGGATCAACGCCGAGAAGCTGCCGAATTTCTCGCCCTGCCCCGGCAAGATCACCCAGTATCACGCGCCGGGTGGCCTCGGCGTGCGGATGGATAGCGCGCTCTATGACGGCTACAAGATCCCGCCCTATTACGACAGCCTGATCGGCAAGCTGATCGTGCATGGCCGCGACCGCGACGAGGCGCTCGCGCGGCTCGGGCGCGCGCTCGGCGAGCTGATCGTCGACGGGGTGGATACCACGGTGCCGCTCTTCACCGCGCTCTTGGCCGAGCCCGATATCCAGCGCGGCGATTACTCGATCCACTGGCTCGAGAAATGGCTCGCCCGGACCTACGGCTGAGCCGCGACGCTGTTGAGACGCCCCCGCAAGGGGGCGTTTTTTCATGCCCGAAACCTGTTTGAACCCGCCGCGGTTTGCGCGCATTCTGGCCCGGAGGCGGCCGCAGGAGAGGGAGGGCGATGCAGGGATTGAGCGCGGAAATGCTGCTCTCGGGCTATGCGCAGGGCATCTTCCCGATGGCCGAAAGCCGTGAGGCGCGCGAGCTTTACTGGTTCGACCCGCAGCTGCGCGGCGTGATCCCCTTGCAGAAATTCCACATCTCGCGGTCTCTGGCCCGGGTGATCCGGCGCGAGACTTTCACTATTTCAACAAACGCGGCGTTTCGCGCCGTGGTCGAGGGCTGCGCCGACCGGCCCGAGACCTGGATCAACGCGCCGCTCGTCGCGCTCTATGACGAACTTCACGCCGCGGGCTATGCGCATAGTCTCGAGGTCTGGAAAGGTGGTGAGCTCGCGGGCGGGATCTTCGGCATCACGCTGGGCGCGGCCTTCTTCGGCGAGAGCATGTTCTCGCGCATCACCGATGCCTCGAAGGTGGCCCTCGCCTATACCGTCGACCGGCTGACCCAGGCGGGGTTCCGGCTTTTCGATACGCAATATCTGACGCCGCATCTGGCCAGCCTCGGCGGCGTCGAGATCCCGCGGCTCGAGTATCGCCGCCAACTCGCGCGCGCGCTCGAGCGGCCCGCAGAATTCACCGCCCCCGCCGTGCCCAGCCCTCAGTCGATCTTGCAGCGCATGACCCAGACGTCATAGCGCTGATGATCGAGCGCCGAGAGCGCCGGGTTCGAGGCGATCATCCAGCCCGCGAAGGCCGGTTTCTCGGCGCCCTTGTCGGCGATGATCAGATAGGCATAGGCGTTCGAGGACGGGTCTTCGGCCGGGTAACGGCATTCGCGCAGCGTCACCGTGATATGGCCGAATTCGGCGGTCTGGCCGGTGGCCAGCGTGATGTCTTGCGACATGCCCGCGACCTTGTCGAGCCCGCGCAAGACCGCGCCCGGCGCCTCGGCGAGCCCCTCCGGGGCCCCCTGCGCCGCGGCCGCGCCGCCCGCCAGGACCAGAGCCAGAACCAGTTTGCCGATCATTGCGCGCCCTCCTGCGCGGCGGGGGCCGCGCCGCCGCCTGCGAATTTCATCATCAAGGACAGAACCGAAACCGCGCCCTGGGTATCGGTGATCTCGGCGCCCGCGGCGAGCGTGTCGAGGCTGCCGCCCGGCACGATCTCGATATAGGCTCCGCCCATCAGCCCTTCGGACGCCACGATCGCCACCGAATCATCGGGGATCTGCACGCCCGGGTCGAGCGCGAGCGTGGTCTTGGCGAAATAGCTCTTCGGATCGAGTGCGATCGCGCTCACCGTGCCGATCTTGACGCCGGCGAGACGCACATCGGTGCCCACCGACACCCCTTCGACCGAGCGGAACGCCGCCTCGAGCGGATAGCTCGCGCCCGTGGGCGCCAGCCGCGAGCCGCTGCCCGCCCAGAGCATGAACCCCGCCGCCACCGCGACGACCGCCAGCCCTGCCAGAACCTCGGCCCGATTCTCGCTCATCGGAGCCCCCTTGGCGCCTTACTTCGGCTGCCACGCCTCGTAATCGCGGCGCTCCACCGGGGCGGCCTGACGCATCGAGCCCGCCGGCACATAGGCCGAGGCAAGGCCGGTCTGCGTGGCCATATGCGGCAGCTCCCACGGCTTGTGGGCGAGCGGCGCCTTGGTCGGCGGTTCTTTGAACGTATGGTGCAGCCAGCCGTGCCATTCGGTCGGAACGCGCGTCGCCTCGACATCGCCATTATAGATCACCCAACGTCGCACGCCGTCACGGGTCTGATAATAGATATTGCCCTGCTCATCCTCGCCCACTTTCACGCCTTTGCGGGCGGTATAAAGCTGGGTGCCAAGGGTCTGGCTGTTCCACCAGGTCAGAAGGCGCAGCAGAAATTTCATCTCGTTCCTCCGCAGAGCTTGCTTGGCCCCTTATAGCGCAGGCCGCGCCAAGGTCCAGAGTTTTGGGGGCAAATCGCCGCAGCCAAAAGCAAAACGGCGGGCCTTCGCCCGCCGCTTCCCGCCTCAGCCGGCGGTCTTGGGTTCTTTCTTTTCCGCGTAGATCAGCAGCGGCTTGGCCTCGGCGGCGTCGACCGCCTCCTCGTTCACCACGACCTCCTGCACATCGGTCATCCCCGGCAGGTCGAACATCGTGTCGAGCAGGATGTCCTCCATGATCGAGCGCAGCCCGCGCGCGCCGGTCTTGCGCTTGATCGCGCGTTTGGCGATCGCGGAGAGCGCATCGGGGGTGAAGGTCAGCTTCACGCCCTCGATATCGAAGAGCCGCTGGTATTGCTTGACGAGCGCGTTCTTCGGCTCGGTCAGGATCGTCACCAGCGCCGCCTCATCGAGGTCTTCGAGCGTCGCGATCACCGGCAGACGGCCGACGAATTCCGGGATCAGGCCGAATTTCAGCAGATCCTCGGGCTCGAGTTCCTTGAAGAGCTCGCCCACGCCGCGGTCATCGTTGTTCTTCACATCGGCGCCGAAGCCCATCGCCGTGCCCTTGTTGCGCTGCGCGATGATCCGGTCGAGCCCCGCGAAGGCGCCGCCGCAGATGAACAGGATGTTGGTCGTGTCGACTTGCAGGAACTCTTGCTGCGGATGCTTGCGCCCGCCCTGCGGCGGCACCGAGGCGACGGTGCCCTCCATGATCTTCAGCAGCGCCTGCTGCACGCCCTCGCCCGACACGTCGCGGGTGATCGAGGGGTTGTCCGACTTGCGGGTGATCTTGTCGACCTCGTCGATATAGACGATGCCGCGCTGCGCGCGCTCGACGTTGTATTCCGAGGCCTGCAGGAGCTTGAGGATGATGTTTTCCACATCCTCGCCGACATAGCCCGCCTCGGTCAGCGTCGTCGCATCCGCCATCGTGAACGGCACATCGAGGATCCGCGCCAGCGTCTGCGCCAGCAGCGTCTTGCCGCAGCCGGTCGGCCCGATCAGCAGGATGTTCGATTTCGCAAGCTCGATATCGGTCTTCGAGCTGTGGTTGAGGCGCTTGTAATGGTTGTGCACCGCCACCGAGAGCACGCGCTTGGCATGCATCTGGCCGATGACATAATCGTCGAGCACCTTGCAGATGTCGCGCGGCGTCGGCACGCCATCGGTGGATTTCAGCCCGCTGGACTTCGTCTCCTCGCGGATGATGTCCATGCACAGTTCGACACATTCGTCGCAGATGAACACCGTGGGGCCCGCGATCAGCTTGCGCACCTCATGCTGGCTCTTGCCGCAGAACGAGCAGTAGAGCGTGTTCTTGCTGTCGGAGCCGGAATTATTCGCCATCGTCTTCCTCTGCGCTGCCCGGGGCGCCCCCGGGGCCCTTGCGGGCTGCCCTGTCCGAAAGTCTAGGGCAGCCCCTATGTCACCACAATGCCAAAATGCCCCTCCCGGTTAAGGGAGGCTCACTTCTGGCAGATCACTTGTCGCTCTCGGCCTTGCCGCGATTCTCGAGGATCTCGTCGATCAGGCCCCAGGCCTTGGCGTCTTCGGCCGACATGAAATTGTCGCGCTCGAGCGCCGCTTCGACGGTCTCGTAATCGTTGCCGGTGTGCTTGACATAGATCTCGTTCAGGCGCCGCTTGAGCTTTTGCGTCTCCTGGGCGTGGATCATGATGTCGGTGGCCTGGCCCTGATAGCCGCCCGAGGGCTGGTGCACCATGACGCGCGAATTGGGCAGCGAGAATCGCATCCCCTTCTCGCCGGCCTGCAGCAGGAGCGAGCCCATCGAGGCCGCCTGGCCGATCACCAGCGTCGAGACCTTCGGCTTGATATATTGCATCGTGTCGTAGATCGACAGCCCCGAGGTCACCACGCCGCCGGGGCTGTTGATATACATCGAGATTTCCTTGGTCGGGTTTTCCGCCTCGAGGAACAGCAGCTGCGCGCAGATCAGCGTCGACATGCCGTCATGCACCGGGCCGGAGAGGAAAATGATCCGCTCCTTGAGCAGGCGCGAGTAGATATCGTAGGCGCGTTCGCCCCGCGAGGTCTGTTCGACCACCATCGGCACGAGCGTGTTCATATACGTCTCAATCGGGTCTTTCATCAGCCTGCCTTCCGTTGCCGTCTCACTGCATAACCGTAGATCTTTACGAGAGTCTTAGTAGCGCGCACCAGACGCTGCAAGGGTGGCCAGAAAATCTCGTTCTGCCAAGGCGGTTAATCTGCGGCGGTTAAACTGCTGGAAAGGGTTGATCGCTAAAGTGATCTCCAAATGTGATCCACTTCGCGTCTGGAGCCTGTCGATGTTCAAATTCCTCCCCCTCGCCGCCCTTCTCGCCCTCGCCCCCTGCGCCCAGGCCGCTGATGTCAGCGCCCAGGCCCAGGGCCTTGTCGCGGATGAGCTGCGCTCCTGGGCGCAGGATCCCGAGATCATCGCCGCGATCGAGGCACAAAATACCGCCCATGCGGGCTTCGACGCCGCCAGGATCGACGCGCTCGACAAAGCCTGGGGCGCCGAGGTCGGCGCCGCCGCGCAACCGACCATCGCCCCGGTGCTCGGCAATGCCGCCTCCGACACGCTGCGCGCCAAGATCGATGCCTCGCAGGGCCGCTTCACCGAAGCCTTCGTGATGGACAACCTCGGCCTCAACGTCGCCACCGCCTACCTGACCTCGGACTACTGGCAGGGGGATGAAGAGAAGTTCACCGCAACCTATGGGGCCGGCCCGCAGGCGGTCCATGTCAGCGAGGTCGAATTCGACGAATCGACCCAGACCTATCAGGTCCAGATTTCCTTCACCGTCACCGACCCCGCCTCGGGCGCCGCCATCGGCGCGATGACCGTCGCGGTCGATGCCGAGCAACTCAACTGACGGACAGATCATGACCACGATCCAGGCCTCCCTCCCCTTCTACCGCTCGGTGTTCTTCAAGACCCTGATGATGACCTTCGCCGCGACGATCTTCGCCGCGACGAGCCTCGGCATCGCCAATTACCGCAGCGCCCGCGCCACCGCCGTGCTCGAGGCGCGCGAGCATGTCGCCGCACTGACCCCGCTGATCGCGCGGCAGATCAGCGGCGCGCTGCGCTTTTCCAAGGCGGAGCCCGCCGATGACGCTTTCAAGGCGCTGATCGCGGATTCGGATGGGGAAGGCCTTGGCGCCATCGCGCTGCTGGCCGACGGAACCGTCCTCGCCGAGATCGATGCCGGCGGCGCCCCCGCGCAACTCAAGGCCACCGCCGCCACCGCGCTGAGCACCCAGAGCCCGGCCCGCTCGCCCGACGAGCTCACCTACGCGATCCCGGTGAAAGTCGGGGAAACCAATGTCGGCGCCATCGCCATCGCCTGGAGCGACAAGCGCGCCATCGCCGTGATCAACGCCCAGCTTCTCAAGAGCATCGCGATCACCACCGTGATCGCCCTGATCAGCCAAACGCTGATCGGCTGGGCCCTGCATCGCGGCCTGGCCCGCCCGCTGACCCGCGTCAACGGCGCCATGGCCCGCGTCTCGGCGCAAGATTACGCCCTCACCATCCCCGAAACCGGCCGCCAGGATGAAATCGGCGCGATCGCCCGCTCGCTCAGCGCCTTCCGCGACGACCTCGCCGCCTCGGAGGAGGCCAACCGCCTCGCCCTGATCCGCGGCGCCGCGCTGAGCGCCGGCACCACCGCCTTCATGCTGACCGACAACGATCACCGCATCACCTACATGAACGCGGCGATGCGCCACTTGCTGCACAAACACGCCGCCGCCCTGCGCGAGCTGCAGCCCGGCTTCGACCCCGAGACCCTGCTCGGAACCCGCGCCGATCAAATCCTGCCCTCGGCCCACCAGACCGCCGCCCCTCTCGACGGCGGCGCGACCGAGACCCTGCGCCTCGAACAAGAGCTCGCCTCCGGCGCGCTGACCGTGCTGATCAACCCGGTCTTCGATGCCGACGGCGGGAAGATCGGCCATGTGTCGGAATGGCTCGATGTCACCGAATCGCGCCAGAACGCCGCCATTCTCGAGGCGATGGATACCACCCAGGTCCGCGCCGAATTCACCGCCGACGGCAAATTGCTGCAAGCCAACGCGCTGTTTTGCAAGATGCTCGGTGCCCCCCTCGACACGCTGCGGATGCGCGATTTCGCCCCGCTCCTGCGCGATGCAGGCGGCTCGGACGCGATCTTTGCCCGCCTCGCGCGGGGCGACCAGATCGTCGGCCCCCTGTCGCTTGAGCGCGCCCCGCAACCGCTCGCGCATCTCGACGCCGTCTTCGGCCCGATCCGCGATCGCAGCGGCACCGTGATCAAACAGGTGCTGCTCGGCACCGACATCACCGAGATCGTCGAGGAACGCACCCGCATTGAAGCCGCGCGCGCCGCAGATCAGGCCGATCAGCGCAACGTGATCGACACCCTGCGCGCCGCGCTCGAGCACCTCTCCGAAGGCGACCTGACCCGGCCCATCGACACCGTGTTCCCCGGCGAATACGAAACCCTGCGCCAGGATTTCAACCGCGCGACCGCGACCCTGCGCAGCGCCATGCAAAGCGTGCTCGAGAAAGCCGATTCGATCCGCTCGGAAACCGGCCAGATTTCCCACGCCGCCGAAGATCTGTCGCGCCGCACCGAACAACAAGCCGCGACCCTCGAGGAAACCGCCGCCGCGCTGAACGAGCTGACCGCTTCGGTCGTCTCCGCGGCCGAGGGCGCCAAACGCGCCAACGAAATGGTCTCTCAAGCCAAGAAACACGCCGAGACCAGCGGCGAGGTGGTGCACGAGGCGGTGCTCGCCATGGGCGAGATCGAGCAAAGCTCGAACAAGATCTCCCGCATCACCGGCGTGATCGACGAGATCGCCTTCCAGACCAACCTGCTCGCCCTCAACGCGGGCGTCGAAGCGGCCCGCGCGGGCGAAGCCGGTCGCGGCTTCGCCGTCGTCGCCTCCGAGGTCCGCGCCCTCGCGCAACGCTCCTCGGACGCCGCGCGTGAAATCGCCAGCCTGATCTCCTCCTCCTCGACGCAGGTCAAACGCGGCGTCGAACTCGTCGGCCAGGCGGGCGAAACCCTGAACGGCATCCAGACCTCGGTTGCGGACATCTATACCACCGTTGCGGATATCGCCGGTTCGACCAGCGAGCAATCGGCGGGCCTTGCCGAGATCAACACCGCGGTGAACCAGCTCGATCAGGTGACCCAGCAAAACGCCGCGATGTTCGAGCAAACCTCGGCCGCCCATCAGTCGCTCCTGCAAGAGGCCGACAGCCTCGGCACGACCATGGCCCGCTTCCGCCTCGGCGCCCCGGGCGCGGCAGCCCCCCTCGCGATGCCCGCGCCGCCCCCCGCGCGCGCCTCGGCGCCGCATCTCAAAGCGGTTGCGAGCGCGCGCAAACCGGCCGGCCCGAACGTAGCCCCCCAAGCGGAGGCCAATCCGCCGATCGCCTTCAGCTCGGTGCGCCGCAACTCCGCCGCCCGCGCCCTGAAGCCCGTCCGGACGGAAGACGACTGGGAAGACTTCTGAGATCCAAGCAAAAGAGCGGCCCTGCGCCGCTCTTTTCACCTCCGCCGCAGCCCTCAGCCCGCCTCAGCCCTCAGCCTGCTGAAGCCAGCCCCATCGCCTGCCGATACCAGGCCCGAATGGCCGCGCGTTCAGCCTCCTCCATCAGGCTCAGATTCGCCGGCGGCATCGCATGGGTCAGCCCCGATTGCACATAGATCTGCCGCGCGGCGGCCGCGATCTGCGCCGGCGTCTCGAGATGCACCCCCTTCGGCGCCCGCCCGATCCCGTCGAACCCCGGCTCCGCCGCATGGCACATCGAACACCGCCCCATCACGATCCCGGCAACCTCGTCAAACCCCGGCGCCTGCACAAACCGCGCCTGCGCCGGCGCCAAAGCGGCCTCATCAAGCCCCACCGCCTCGTCGCCCGGGCCGAGCGAGGAGAGCCAGACCACCAGAGCAAACAGAACCGCCGTCACCCCCCAGGTCCACCAGGGCGTGCCCTTGTGCGCATGATGGCTGTTGAAGAAATGCCGGATCGTCACCCCCATCAGAAACACCAGCGCCGCGATCAGCCAGTTCCACGCGCTCGAGAAAGCCAGCGGATAGTGGTTCGACACCATCATGAACAACACCGGCAGCGTCAGATAGTTGTTATGGGTGGAGCGCTGCTTGGCGATCTTCCCATATTTGGGGTCCGGCACCCGCCCCGCCACAAGATCCGCCACAACGATTTTCTGGTTCGGGATGATGATGAGAAACACGTTCCCCGACATGATCGTCGCCGTCAGCGCCCCCAGATGCAAAAGCGCCGCGCGCCCCGAGAACACCTGCGTATAGCCCCAGGCCAGTGCCACGAGGATCACATAAAGCGCCACCATCAGCCGCGTGTTGTCATCCCCGAACCGGGTTTTGCAAATGAAATCATAGGCCAACCAGCCAAAAACCAGCGACCCGAAGGAGATCGCCACCGCCGCCCAGACCGGAATATCCGCCACCCGCGGGTCGACCAGAAAGAACTCCGCCCCGAGCCAATAGACCAGGATCAGCATCGCAAACCCCGACAGCCAGGTCGCGTAGCTTTCCCATTTGAACCAGGTCAGCTCGCTCGGCATCCGCTCGGGCGCCACGAGATATTTCTGGATGTGGTAGAACCCGCCGCCATGCACCTGCCAAGCCGCGCCATGCACGCCCCGCGGCGCCCCCGCCTCCGGCCGCAGACCGAGATCCAGCGCGATGAAATAGAACGACGACCCGATCCAGGCGATCGCCGTGATCACATGCACCCAGCGCACGGCAAACTGCGCCCATTCCAGCCAGAAGGTATAATCGAGCATGCTTCCCTCGTTTTGGCCAAGCATCCGCCCGCCGCGCCCGCGCTTCAAGCCCGCCGGGCCGGATTTCGCGCCCCGCCCGCCCGTTTTCTGACCCGAAGATCAAATTTCAGGCGATCAGCTCCCCCGATAGGTGCTGAACCCATAGGGCGAGAGCAGCAGCGGCACATGATAATGCGCCTGCGGGTCCGAAATCCCGAAACGGATCGGCACGATGTCGAGGAAAAGCGGCTCCGCCCCCGCCTGCCCGCTCGCGCGCAGGTAATCCCCGGCGTGGAACTCGAGCTCGTAAACCCCCGGCGCGAAGGCCCCGCGCGGCAGGATCGGCGCATCGGTGCGCCCGTCGGCATTGGTCTGCGCCTCCGCCACCAACCGCCGTGCGCCCCCTTCGAGCGCAAAAAGCACCACCCGCAGCCCCTTGGCGGGCTGGCCGCGCGCCGTATCGAGCACATGCGTCGTCAAATATCCGTCCATCGGAGCCTCCGTTTTGCCCGACTATGCGGCGGCGCGGCGCCGCTCACAAGGGCGCGCGCAAAGCCTCTTGCGCCCGCCCCGGATTGCGCTTTTGATCGGCTGGAAAAACGGAGGCTCCGATGATCCGATACCCTCGCGACATGCGCGGCTACGGCCCGAACGCGCCCGATGCGGCCTGGCCGGGCGGCGCGAAAGTGGCGATTTCGCTGGTGCTCAATTACGAAGAGGGCGGCGAGAATTCGATCCTGCATGGGGATGCGGCCTCCGAAGCCTTCCTTTCCGATATCGCCGGCGCCGCGATGTGGCCGGGCCAGCGCCATTGGAACATGGAGTCGATCTATGAATACGGCGCCCGGGCCGGGTTCTGGCGGCTCCACCGGCTCTTCACCGGGATGGGCCTGCCGATCACCATCTACGGCGTCGCGACCGCCCTCGCCCGCAACCCCGAACAGGTCGAGGCGATGAAGGCGGCGGGCTGGGAGATCGCCTCCCACGGGCTGAAATGGGTCGAACACAAGGACATGCCCGAGGCCGAGGAGCGCCGCCAGATCACCGAGGCGATCGCCCTGCACACCGAGGTCGTGGGCGCCCCGCCGACGGGCTGGTACACCGGCCGCTGCTCGGCCAACACCGTGCGCCTGACCGCCGAGACCGGCATTTTCGACTGGATTTCCGATACTTACGACGACGACCTGCCCTATTGGCTGGAAGTCGGCGCGCGCGATCAGCTCGTCATCCCCTATACGCTCGAGGCCAATGACATGCGCTTCGCCACCTCGCCGGGCTGGATCGAGGGCGAGATGTTCTTCCAATATCTCAAGGACAGTTTCGACACGCTCTACGCCGAGGGCCTCGAGGGCCGCGCCAAGATGTTCTCGATCGGGCTGCACAACCGGCTGATCGGCCGCCCCGGCAAGGTCGCGGGGCTCAAGCGCTTCCTCGATTACGCCCGCACCCATGACGGCGTGTGGTTCGCGACCCGCGGCCAGATCGCCGCGCATTGGGCCGCCACCCACCCCCATCGCCGCTTCGCCCGCCCGAGCCAGATGACCCGCGGCCAGTTCGTCAACGCCTTCGGCGCGATCTACGAGCACAGCCCCTGGATCGCCGAGCAGGCCTGGGATCTCGAGCTCGGCCCCGCCCATGACAGCGCGGTGGGCCTTGGCAACGCCCTCGCCCGCGCCTTCCGCTCCGCCTCCGAGAGCCAGCGGCTGCGCGTGCTGCGCGCCCACCCCGATCTCGCCGGCAAACTCGCCCAGGCCAAACGCCTGACCGCGGAAAGCAGCGCCGAACAGGCCTCCGCCGGGCTCGATGCGCTCACCGACGCCGAGCGCGCCCGCTTCGAGGCGCTTAACACCGCCTATACCGCGCGCTTCGGCTTCCCCTTCATCATCGCCGTGCGCGACCATGACAAGGCGGGCATCCTGCGCGCCTTCGAGACCCGCCTCGCCAACGACGCCGACACCGAATTTGCCACCGCCTGCGCCCAGGTCGAACGGATCGCGGGCCTGCGCCTGAAGGATCTTCTGCCATGACCGGCTACTACACCCCCCCGGGCGGCCTGCCCCCGCAAACCGCGCTGATGACCGGCCGCGCCGTCTTCACCGAGGCCTATTGCGTGATCCCGAAGGGCTGCTTTTCGGAGATCGTGACGAGCTACCTGCCCGGCTGGGAGGGCACGAAACTCTGGCTGATCGCCCGCCCGATGAGCGGCTTTTCCGAGACCTTCTCGCAATATGTCATGGAGGTCGCCCCCGATGGCGGCTCGGACGAGCCCGACCCGGAGCCCGGCGCCGAACATGTGCTCTTCGTCACCGAGGGCGAGATGTGGCTCTCGCTCGACGGGCAGGAATATGAGCTCGCCGCGGGGGGCTATGCCTATATCCCGCCGGGCACCGCCTGGCGCGTCAAGAACGGCGCCGACCACCCGCTGCGCTTCCATTGGCTGCGCAAACTCTACGACCGCGTGCCCGGCCTGACGCCGCCCGAGGCCTTCGTGACCAATGAGCGCGAGATCGCGCCCACGCCGATGCCCGACACCCAGGGCCGCTGGGCGACCACCCGCTTTGTCGACCCGACCGACCTGCGCCACGACATGCATGTCAATATCGTCACCTTCCAACCCGGCGGGCTGATCCCCTTCGAGGAAACCCATGTCATGGAGCACGGCCTCTATGTCCTTGAAGGCAAAGCGGTTTACAAACTCAACCGCGATTGGGTCGAGGTCGAGGCGGGCGATTTCATGTGGCTGCGCGCCTATTGCCCGCAGGCCTGCTACGCCGCCGGGCCGGGGCCGTTCCGCTACCTGCTTTACAAGGATGTGAACCGCCACGCCCATCTGCGCGGCCCCTTCGCGCGCTGAGCCATGCAGATCCGCGCCGAACCGCTGACCGCCGCCGCCTTCGCCCCCTTCGGCGAGGTGCTCGAGGCCGCCGGCCCGCCCGACAAGATCATCAACGCGGGCCTCTGCGGGCGCTTTCATGACCGCGCCACGCTCGATTTCGGCCCCGCGCCCGGCCGCGCCGGGATCTCGGTCTTTCAGGCGGTGCCGCGCGCGCTGCCCTATACGTTCGAGCTGCTCGAGCGCCACCCCGAGGGCAGCCAGGCCTTCCTGCCGATGACGGCCGATCCGTTCCTGATCATCGTCGCCCCCGATGCGGGCGGGCGCCCCGGCGCGCCGCGCGCCTTCCTCACGAGCGGCGCGCAGGGCATCAACTTTCGCCGCGGCACCTGGCATGGCGTGCTGACCCCGCTCGCCGCGCCGGGCCTCTTCGCCGTCGTCGACCGGATCGGGCCGAGCGCCAACCTCGAGGAGGTGGTCCTCCCCGCGCCGGTCACCGTTCTGCCGGAAGAACCAGCAACGCCCTGAAATCGTTGACATTGGTGAGCGTCGGCCCGGTCACCACCGCGCCCTGCGCCGCCGCGAAGAAGCCGTGGCTGTCATGCTCGGCCAAGGCGCGCGCGGGGTCCTGCCCCGCCGCGGCCCCGCGCGCGAGCGTCTCGGGGCCGAAGACCGCCCCCGCCACCTCGGCCGCGCCATCGACCCCGTCGGTATCGCAGGCGATCCCCCAGATCCCCGCCGCACCGGCAAGCTCGAGCGCCGCCGCGAGCGCGAATTCCGCGTTCGGGCCCCCGACCCCGCGCGCGCCGGGCGTCTGCGTCACCGTGCATTCGCCCCCGGAGAGGAGCACGAGCGGCCCCGCCCCGCGCCGCGCCAAGGCCGCACGCGCCTGCGCCCGGCCCACCTCCCGCGCCTCGCCCTCGAGCGCATCGCCGAGGATCTCGACCGCGCAGCCCGCCGCCCGCGCAACCTCCGCCGCCGCCGCCAGCGAGGCCCCTGGCGCCGCGATCACCTCCGTCTCGGCCCGCCCGAGCCGCGCATCGCCCGGCGCAATCACCCCCGCCCCCGCCGCCAAAACCGCCGCAGGCGGCGCGATCCCGTAGCGCGCCAGAACCGCCGCCGCCGCCCCCGCGCCTTGGGCCTCGCCCACCGTCGGCCCCGAGGCGATCGCCGCCGGGTCATCGCCCGGCACATCCGAGATCAAAAGCGCCCGCAGCCGCGCCGGATAGGCCGCCGCCGCAAGCTGCCCGCCCTTCACCGCGCTCAGATGCTTGCGCACCAGATTGATCTCCGAAATCCGCGCGCCCGAGGCCAGAAGCGCCCCCGTCAGCGCCTGTTTCTCCGCCAAACCCAGCCCCGGCGCCGGCGCACAGAGAAGCGCCGAGCCCCCGCCCGAGATCAGCGCCAGCACGAAATCCTCCGCGCCAAGCCCCCGCAAGAGCCCGAGCATCCGCTCCGTCGCCGCCACCCCCGCCGCATCGGGGATCGGATGGCCCGCCTCGACGATCTCGATCCCCCGGCACGGCCGCGCATAGCCATAGCGCGTGATCACCAGCCCCTCGCAAGGCCCCCAAGCCGCCTCGACGGCCTCGGCCATCCGCGCCGAAGCCTTGCCCGCGCCGACCACCACGACCCGGCCCCCCGGCCGCGGCCCCAAAACCCGCGGCAAGACCCGCATCGGATCGGCCGCCGCCACCGCCGCGCCAAACATCGCCCGCAACAGGCCCTCTGCGTCCATCTTGCCCCCCATGCAAACGGGGGCCCCGAAAGGCCCCCGCAACCCGTTGAAAAGGCGTCACTTCACCGTGATGCGACCATCGAGAACCGGGCTATAGGGCCCGACCTTGGCCAGATACTCCGCCGTGACATCGGCGAGATCGGGCCCGAAATCATAGGCCTTCATCCCCTCGGCATCGAACATCTTGAACCCGTCGCCACCGGTGCGGACATAGTTGTTCGTGACCACGCCATAGACCGCCTCGGGGTCGATCGGCGCCCAATCCTCGCCCGAGCGCACCATCACCTCCGAGATCCGCGCGCCCACCGCGGCCGCCGGGTCGACGGTGTATTTCAGCCCCGCAACCTGCGCAAACCGCCCCGCGCCCTCCTCCATCTGGCTCGCGCCGTTTTCCAGCGCCGCAACGATGGTCGAGCCCTTGGCCTCAAAGGTCGAGAGCGTGTTCTGGAACGGCAGAACCGTGAGCACCTCGCCCATCGTCACCGGCCCCGCATCGATCGAGGCGCGCACGCCGCCGCCGTTCTGGATCGCGATCGTCACGCCCTGATCCTTGACCCGGTCGAGCATCGCCTCGGCGATCAGATTGCCCATCGCGCATTCCTTCAGCCGGCAGTTCTCCCGCGCGCCGTCGATCTCGGCCGCGGCCTCCGCCACCACCTTCTCGCGCATCTCCTGCAACGGCTTGGCCAGCTCCGCCACCCGCGCCGCGACCGCCGCATCGGGCGTCACCGAGGCATCGAGCAAGATCGTGTCGCCCTTGGCCTCCTTCAGCACGCCCGCGTCGTCAAAGGTCAAAACCAGATGGCCGAGATATTTCGAATAGGCATAGGCCGACACCACCGGCACCGCGCCGACCATCGTCGGATAGGCCTCCGCCCCCTCCTCGGTGTTGGAAAAGAGCGTGTGCGAATGCCCGCCCACGACCGCATCGACCCCGGGCACCGCCGCGAGCGCCTTGTCCTTCACGAAGCCCGTATGCGTGAGCGCGATGATCTTCGTCACCCCCTCGGCCTCGAGCGCCGCCGCCTCCGCCGCAAGGCTGTCGGCCTCGGCCTGGAAGATCACATTCGGCCCGGGCGAGGAGGTCTCGACCGTATCGGTCGCGAGCGCCGAGATCACCCCGATCTTCTCGCCCCCCACCTCGAGCACCGCATGTTTGGCGACCTTGCCCTTCAGCTCGGCCGAGTTCGACAGATCGAGGTTGCCCGAAATGACAGGGAACTTGACCTTTTCGATGAAGGCGGCCAGCGCCGCCGGGCCGTCATCGAACTCATGGTTGCCGACAGCCATGGCATCATAGCCGATATCGGTCATGAACTCTGCCGTATCGGCGCCCTTGTAGGTCGTGTAAAACAGCGAGCCCTGGAACTGGTCGCCCGCATCGAGCACGATCACATGGCCGCCCTCGGCCGTGATCTGATCGCGCAGCTCGGCCACTTTCGCCGCCACCCGCGCGATGCCGCCAAAACATTTGCCCTCGGCCTCATCCTCGGCGCCACAGGTCGAATCGTATTTGTTGATCGGCTCGATCCGGCTGTGCAGATCGTTGGTGTGCAGGATATGCAGCGTGTAATCGGCCGATGCCGCCCCGGCCGAAAGCGCCAAAACGGCCGCCGAAGCGAGAAAACGAGCAATCATGTAACCCTCCGGAAATTGAGATGGGCCCAGCTTGCGGGCAAGGCGCGCCGCTGTCAAAGCCCCTCTGCGCCGATCGGCGGGATTGACCAATCCCCGGGCAAAAGGCATGTGAGAGCGATGCTGATCTATAAAATCCTCCGCCGCCCCGAATGGGATGCCCTCCGCGCCGTCGGTTTCACCCTCGGCGCCCCCGTCGATCTGGCCGATGGCTTCATCCATTTCTCGACCGCCGCCCAGGCGCCCGAGACCGCCGCGAAACATTTCGCGGGCGTGGCCGATCTGGTTCTGGCCGCGGTCGAGGCCGAGGCGCTCGGCCCCGAGCTGAAATGGGAGGTCTCGCGCGGCGGCGCCCTCTTCCCGCATCTCTACCGCCCGCTCACGCTCACCGAGGTCGTGCAGGTCCATGATCTGCCGCTCGGGCCCGCGGGCCATATCTTCCCGGAGGCCCTGCAATGACCCCGTTCGAACGCGCAGGCCTTGCGCTGATGCACCGCTTCGACCCGGAAACCGCCCATGGGCTCTCGATCCGCGCGCTGCGGGCGGGGCTCGCGCCGCTGCCCGGCCCGGTCAGCTCGGCGCGGCTCGCGACCGAGCTCGCGGGGCTGGCGCTGCCCAACCCGGTCGGGCTTGCCGCGGGCTTTGACAAGAACGCCGAGGCGCTCGCGCAGCTGATGCGCGCGGGCTTTGGCTTTCTCGAGGTTGGCGCCGCGACGCCGCGCGCCCAGCCCGGCAACCCCAAGCCCCGGCTTTGGCGCCTGACCGAGGATCGCGCCGCGATCAACCGGTTTGGCTTCAACAATCAGGGCATGGCCCCGATCACCGCCCGCCTCGCCGCGCGCCCGGCGGGGATCCCGGTCGGGCTCAACCTCGGCGCCAACAAGGATAGCGCCGACCGCGCCGCCGATTTCGCGACCGTGCTGCGCCACGCGGGCCCGCATCTCGATTTCGCGACCGTGAACGTCAGCTCCCCCAATACCGAAAAGCTGCGCGATCTGCAGGGCAAGGAGGCGCTCGCCGCGCTCCTCGCCGGGGTGATGGCCGCGCGCGCCGAGCTCGCCCGCCCGATCCCGGTGTTCCTCAAGATCGCCCCCGATCTGAGCCCCGCCGAGATCGAGGAGATCGCCGAGGTTGCGCTCGGCTCGGGCCTCGACGGGATCATCGCGACGAACACCACGCTCTCGCGCGAAGGTTTGAAAAGTGCAAATGCGGGCCAACAGGGCGGGCTTTCGGGCGCGCCATTGTTCGAAAAGTCCACGCGCGTGCTCGCACAACTCTCGCGTCTGACGGCCGGGAAACTGCCGCTGATCGGGGTCGGCGGCATCGCCACCGCCGAGCAGGCCTATGAAAAGATCCGCGCCGGCGCCTCGGCCGTGCAGATCTATACCGCGATGGTCTATGGCGGGCTCTCGCTCGCCGCCGAGATCGCGCGCGGGCTCGACGCGCTTTTGGTCCGCGATGGCTTCGGCTCGGTCGCGCAGGCGGTGGGCACAGGGCGCGACAAATGGCTCTGACGATCTGGCACAATCCGCGCTGCTCGAAATCGCGCCAAACGCTCGCGCTCTTGCAAGAGCATGGCGCGGCGCCCGAGGTGCGGCTTTACCTCGAAACCCCACCCAGCCGGGCCGAGCTCGCGGCGGCACTCGCGCGTCTTAACGCGCCCGCCGAGGCGCTGGTGCGCTGGAAAGAGGCCGCCGAGGCGGGCCTTGCGCGCGACGCGAGCGAGGACGAGATCCTCGACGCGCTGGCCGCCAGGCCGCGGCTGATCGAGCGCCCGCTCGTGCTCAGCGAGACCGCCGCGCGGCTCGGCCGCCCGCCCGAGGCCGTGCTCGCGCTGCTCTGATCAGCCGTTCAGATCCTTGATCAGCCGCCCGTGCTTGCGCACCTCGGCCACCACATCGCCAAAGGTCGCCAGCCCGCGCGCCTTCAAGGCCGGCATCAGCTTGAGAAACGCATCCGCCGTCGCCACCGTATCGCCGATCGCGGTGTGGCGCGCCTCCTCGGGGATGGTGATGCCGAGCCGATGGGTCAGCGCGTCGAGGCTATGGGTTTCGGATTGGCCGAAGACCACCGCCGAGAGCAGCACCGTGTCGAGGATCGGGTTGTCGAAATTGAGCCCGATGGCGAGTTCCTTGCGCCGCAGGAACTCCATATCGAAGGGCGCGTTATGCGCGACCAGCACCGCGCCTTCCACGAATTTGTGGAACCGCCGACCGACATCCACAATATCCGGGGCGTCCTCGACCATCGCATCGGAGATCCCGTGGATCTCGGTCGAGGCCGGCGGGATCCGCCGCCCGGGGTTGACGAGCGTGTCGAAGACCTCGCTCTCGACGCGCCGGCCGTTCACGATCCGCACCGCGGCGATCTGCACGATCTCGTCGCCCTCCGAGGGCAAAAGCCCCGTCGTTTCGGTATCGAAGACGACATAGGTGAGCCGCTCGAGCGGGGTTGCGGCGAATTCCGCCTCGCGCGATTGGCCGAGCAGGTCGAAATCATAGACCACCTTGCGCGGCACCGGTTTCGGGCGCTTGACCGAGCGGCGCGCCTCGCGCAGCGGGATGCACAGCCGCGCGCGCCCCTCGCCAAGCCGCTCGGGCCAGATTTCGCTGGCATGGCTGACCAGCACGCTGCGCCCGGTGACACCGGCAAGCCCGGTCTCGAGCGGCGCATCGAGCCAGCGCTCGAGCGCGCCGATCGCGACCGGCGCGCCGGTCCATTCGAGCGCGATCATCGCCCCCGCGCCATCCTCGGAAATCTCGAGACGCAGGTCGCTCCGACCCTCGAGCCGCGCCGCGAGGCCGGCCAAAAGCGCAACCATTTCAAAGCCTTCGCAGCGAAGCATCAAGGGCGCGGCGACCGCGAGCAGCGCCCCCCCCTCGGCCTCGACCCGCGCGCGCACCGCCTCGCCGAGATCGGAGGCCCGGATCATCGCGAGCGGCCACCAATCGGCGCGGTTCTGCTCGTGGCGCTCGAAGAGCGTGTGGATCGCCTGCGCGAGATGGGCGGCCTCGCTGCGCGCGGCCTCGCGCACCCGATCGCGCGCGGCGCCCGTCGGGCCGTCATCGGCGGTCAGCACCCCAGTGAGCGATTGCAGCGCCGCCGCAGGCCGGCGGATCCGGTCGAAAAGCTCATCCATCAGCTGCTCGCGGCTCGCATGCGCGCGCATGTCGCCCGAGACATCGCGCAAGGTCAGCACATAGCCCGGCCGCGCGGTCAGATGATGATCCTCGCCCTCCGACAAAAGCCGCATCCGCGCGGCAAGCACCTTGCCGTCGGCGGTGGTGGCGCAGAGCAGATCCGAGGCCGCATCCGGGTCGTCGGTCTCGATCAGCCGCGCATAGGCGTGGGAAATCGGCGGCTGGTGGAGGTAATCGAACACCCGCCGATCAAGCCCGGGCGCATGGGCGCCGCCGAGAAGATCAACCGCCTGGCCGTTGTAGAAAACGAGCTGATGATCGGCCGTGCACAGCAGCACGCCGACCGGCACATCCGACAGGAGCGCCTCGAGCCGCTCCTTCTCGCGCGCAAGGCGGGTGGTTTCGCGCTGCACCGCCTCGGTGAGCGCCGAGCGGGTCTCGGCCAGATGCTGCGTCACCGCCGCCGCCGCCGGGGCGAGATCGCCCAAGTAGCGCCCGGCGGTCTGGTCGAGCTCGGCCACCACCTCGGCATGGGTGCGCGCGCGCATCCCCCCGGCGAGCCGCTCGATCGGCTTGGCGACGTTTTCGTCGAAGAGGAACCAGACCGCGACGACGAGGCCGAAGATCACGAAGCCCGCCACCGTGCCGCCGATCAGGAAACCGTCGAGCAGATCGGGCTCGCCGAGCTTGGTGTAACCATAGACGAGCCCCGCCACGAGCGCGGCGACATTGCCAAGCGCGAGCGCGGCGAAGAACAGGAAGATACGCAGCCGCAGGCTCAGACCGGCGAGGCTCATGGCGTCGCCCCCGCTTCGAGCAATCTGTGAACTTCTTCCCGCAACTCCTTGAGCTCAAAGGGTTTCGCGATAAAGCCATCGGCCCCGAGCGCGAGCCCCTTGCGCCGCTCCATCGCCGAGCCGCGCGCGGTCATCAGCAAGATCTTCACCCCCGCGAGCCCGCGGTCGGCGCGCACCTCCTGGCAGATCTCATAGCCCGAGACCTCCGGCAGCATGACGTCGAGCAACACCAGATCGGGCCGCGTGTCGCGGATCCGCTCGAGCGCCCCCGCGCCCGAGGCGATCCGGTCGTGCTCATAGCCCTCGCGGCTCATCAGGTAGTCGAGTGCGATCGCGATATTGTCCTCATCCTCCACAATGAGAACCCGCGGCTTGCTCCCCCCAGCCATACTCATCCTCCCATACAGGCGGCCTTCAACCCCGCATCATCGGCCTCGAGCGGCACCCAGGCGCCGGCCGTCAGCGCGCCATCGGGCCCGATCGTGGCGCCGTCGAGCAGATCCGCCCGCGCGCCCTTGGTGCAATCCCACGCCACCGGCACGGTCTGCACCGGCGCCCAGCGTTGCAGCAAGATCAGCTTGCCCGAAACGATCCCCGGCGCGACCTGCACCAGCTCGCGCCGGTCGAGCGCGATCGCGCGGGTGGTGATCGGCACGAGATAGGTCCAGGGCCGCCAGCCCATGCTCTGCTCGACCGAGCGCAGCACCACGACCTCGGCCGGAAGCCCCGCCCGCAGCCGCGAGAACCACGCATATTCGCCCCAGATCGTCACGCCCAGCATCGCAAGCCCCGCCGCCGCCGGCATCACCCAGCGCGGAAACACCACGCCAAGCGCCTTTTTCGCCGCATGGCGCGCGGCAAACACGATGATCAGCGCGAACAGGCCCGCTGCGAACATCGTGATGAAATCATTGGTCATTTTCTATCCTCAGCTCACCACGCCCTTGCCGTGACCGATCGCCGATTGCATCGTGCGCACGACGACGAAGGCGTCGCGCAGATGGGAGCGCTCGAAATCCGACAGATCGGACGGGGCGAGATAATTGTCGGGTTTACGCCCGGATTTGATCAGATGCGACTGGTTTTCGAGCCGCATCGTGGCGATCAGATCATAGGCCTCGATCAGATCGCGCGCGCCCGAGGCGGAGATGATCCCGTGCTCCTCGGCGCCCAGAAGCCGCGCGCGGGTATTGGCGGCGCTGAGCTGGCCCTTGAGCGCATAGACGCGCGCCAGATCCGCCACCGGCACGACGCCGTTGTGTTTCATGTCGATATGGTTGCGATGCTCGCCCGAGCGGATCGTGGCAAAGCCGCGCAAAAGCCCGAGCGGCGGGGTATGTTTGAGCGAATTCGAGATCATATGCGCGGTGAAGATCGAATTGCGCGCCGCGAGATCGAGGGTTTCGGCCTGCAGATCCTGGAAGAGCCGCAGCCCCGTGCCGCCGATCGGGCGCAGGTCGAACATCACCGAGGCGAGCATCTGCGCCTCCGGGCTCGGGGTGTTGATCCAGCCCTGGAAATAGTCGCGCCAGACCCGCACGGGCTGGCACCAGCGCTCGGCGGTGGCCATCATGTCGCCCGGGCAATAGACATAGCCGCAATCGTTGAGCCCGTCGGAGACGATTTTCGCGAAAGCGCGGAAATAGGCCATGTCGTTTTCGGTGGCGCTGTCATCGAGGATCAGGCAGTTGTCCTGATCCGAGACGCCGGTCTGTTCCTGGCGGCCCTGGCTGCCGCAGGCGAGCCACAGATAGGGCACCGGCGGCGCGCCAAGCTCGCGCTCGGCCATCACCAGGAGCCGGCGGGTGACCGCATCGGCGATATCGGTGATCAGCCGGGTGACGACCTCATGGCTCTGATGCCCGCCGACGAGCTGCACGAGAAGCTGCGGGATCCGCGCGGTGACGGCGGCCATTTCGGCGACGGTTTCCGAGGAGACCACATCGCGGATCAAGACCGCCGAGGAGACCGCCTGGAAGCGGGTCAGGTCGGTCTGGGTGATCATGCCGGCGAATTTGCCGCCCTCGGTGATCGGCAGATGGCCGATGCGCCGCTCGAGCATGATATGCAGGATATCGGAGCCGAGCGCGGTGGGCGGCAGCGAGACCGGGTCGGCGGTCATCACCTCGGCGACCGGGGTGGCCAGATCGCGCCCCTCGGCGAGCACCTTGTTGGACAGATCGCGCACCGTGACGATGCCGAGGAGCCGCTCCTCGGGGTCGACGATGCCGAGCGAGGAGACATGCGCATCGCGCATCAACTGCGCGGCCTCGAGCACCGAGGCGCCCGGCCCGCAGGAGAGCGGCTTGCGCGCGATCAGATCGGCGACCTTCTGGGTGGCGATATCGTTGGTCACGCGGTCGCCGCGGGTGCGGGTGAAGAAGCGCGAAAACGCCGGGAAGGTCTCGTTGAGATATTTGAACGTGGGCGCGGGCAGCACGAGGATGATCGAATCCTCGGTCGCCCTGGCCTGGGTCACGGCGATGCCGCCGCGCATCAAGCCGCGCTCGCCAAAGCTGTTGCGGGGCCCGAGAAGCGAGACCAGCCCGCCGTTGCCATCGGTGATCTCCACCGCGCCCTGCTTGATCAGGTAAAGCCCGCCGATCGGCGCGTCGAAGACATAGATCAGCGAATTCGACTTGAATTCCATGCGGCGGAAGGAACGGGCGACCGACGCCAGCTCGTCACGCGGCAGGGTATCATAGGGGTGGACGCTTTCGAGAAAGGCGGTGATGGCTTGAATATCGGCGTCCATGGAACTCTCCCCGGGAAGGGGGGCCGCCCTTGGGGGCGACCCGGATCTTGAAGGGGGCGGAGCCGGAGCCCCGCCCGCAGCCCGGGCCTCAGTGGCCGGTCGCCGCGCCCGCACCTTTGGGGATACGGATCGATTCGACCAGTTCCTGCACCTCGGCCGGGGTCTCTTCCGTCGCGTTCGAGACGAGATAGGCCACCACGAAGTTGAGGATCGCACCGATCGAGCCGATCGCGGTCGACTTGATGCCGAAGAGCATCGGGGCAGCATCCGAGTAGGACGCGGTCGAGGCCACGAAGAACCAGCCCTTGTGCAGGAAGATGTAGACCACGGTGAACACCAGACCCACAACCATCCCCGCGATCGCGCCCTTCGAGTTGATGCGCTTCGTGAAGATGCCCATCATCAGCGCCGGGAAGATCGTCGCCGCCGCCACACCGAAGGCCAGAGCCACGGTTTGCGCCGCGAAGCCGGGCGGGTTCAGGCCGAGCCAGGTCGCCACGGCGATCGCAACCGCCATCGAGACACGGGCCGCCAGGAGCTCGCCTTTTTCCGAGATGTTCGGGTTGAGCTGGCCCTTGATCAGGTCGTGCGAGACCGCCGAGGAGATCGCCATCAGGAGGCCCGCAGCCGTCGAGAGCGCGGCGGCGAGACCGCCGGCGGCGACGAGCGCGATAACCCAAGCGGGGAGCTGCGCGATTTCCGGGTTGGCGAGCACCATGATGTCGTTGTTCACGGTCAGCTCGTTGCCCTTCCAGCCGGCGGCTTGCGGGTTCTTCTCGGCGAGTTTGGCCGCACCGGCCGCCGCCGCTTCGT
The DNA here is from genome assembly GCF_001856665.1 of Rhodobacter xanthinilyticus. Lineage (NCBI taxonomy): Bacteria > Pseudomonadati > Pseudomonadota > Alphaproteobacteria > Rhodobacterales > Rhodobacter > Rhodobacter xanthinilyticus. The sequence goes on from NZ_CP017781.1 coordinate 2,399,133, forward strand.
TGAAGGCGGCGGTGAGTTCGGCGATCTTCGCCTCATCCGCGCCGGCTTTCTTGGCATCGGCGATCGCGGCAGCCTGTTTGGCGGCGCCATCGTTGTAGTACTGGATCAGGCCGTCGCCATTCAGGTCGGTGACCTTCAAGAGCCCGGTTTTCACCCAGTTGTCGACCCAGTTCGGGGTCTCGGAGATCGCGAGCGGCGCGTTTTGCGGGCCGTTCGGGTAGAAGGTGTTGATCAGGTTCATCCGCGCCATCGCCGCAACCGCCGGGGCGGTGAGGTAAAGCAGCGCGATGAACACCAGCGCCCAGCCCGCCGAGGAGCGCGCATCGGCGACCTTCGGCACGGTGAAGAAGCGCACGATCACGTGCGGCAGACCCGCGGTACCGATCATCAGCGACATCGTGAACAGGAACATGTTCAGCGTGGTGTCCGATTGCGCGGTGTAGGACTTGAAGCCGAGGTCGGCGACGAGGCCTTCGAGGGTGGTCAAGAGCGGCGTGCCGGTGGCCTTGGCATCGGCGAAGAGGCCGAGCGGGGGGATCGGGTTGCCGGTCAGGTTGAGCGAGATGAAGATCGCCGGGATCGTGTAGGCGATGATCAGCACGACATATTGCGCCACCTGGGTATAGGTGATGCCTTTCATGCCGCCGAGCACGGCATAGGCGAACACCACCGCAGCGCCGATATAGAGGCCGGTCGCGTTCGACACTTCGAGGAAGCGCGAGAAGGCGACGCCCACGCCCGACATCTGGCCGATCACGTAGGTGATCGAGATGATCAGCAGGCAGATCACGGCGATGACGCGCGCGGTGCCCGAGTAGAAGCGGTCGCCGATGAATTCCGGCACGGTGAACTTGCCGAACTTGCGCAGATAGGGCGCGAGCAGCATGGCGAGCAGCACGTAGCCGCCGGTCCACCCCATCAGATAGGCCGAGGTGTCATAGCCGCCGAAGGCGATGATGCCGGCCATCGAGATGAACGAGGCCGCCGACATCCAGTCCGCGCCGGTGGCCATGCCGTTGGCGATCGGGTGCACGCCGCCGCCGGCGGCATAGAATTCCGCGGTCGAGCCGGCACGGGCCCAGATCGCGATACCGAAGTAGAGCGCGAAGGTCGCACCCACCACGATAAGGTTGAGGGTAAACTGATCCATTGTCCCGATGCTCCCTTACTCTTCCACGCCGTGTTCTTTGTCGAGTTTGTTCATCCGCGCCGCATAGGCGAAGATGATCACGAGAAAGACGAGGATCGAGCCTTGCTGGGCGAACCAGAAGCCCAGATCAGTGCCGCCGATGCCGATACCCGACAGCATCGGGCGCAGCAGAATGCCAAAGCCGAAGGAACAGACGAACCAGATCACCAGAAAGACCTGGATGGTCCGGATATTCGCTTTCCAGTAGGCGTTGGACGAAGATTTGTCCGCCATGAGCGTTACTCCCTGTTTTATACCTCCGAACGGGCCCCCTCCCCGGGGCCCGCCCCTCCCATGTTTCAAGCCGAAACGCGTTCCACGATCGACCCGAGACCCGTGGCGACCGTGTCGATGGAAGCCATCGCATCGATCGTCTCGAGCACGCCAAGAGCCCCGTAATGGGCGATCAGCGGCGCCGTCTGCGCGTGATAGGCTTCGAGCCGGGCACGCGCCGTTTCGGCATTGTCGTCGGCACGGCGCTTGAACTCCGTGCCGCCGCATTTGTCACAAACCCCCGCGGTTTCGGGGTGTTTGAAATCGTCATGATAGCCCTCGCCGCAGCCCGCGCAGGTATAGCGCCCCGCAACGCGCGCGATCATCGCCTCGTCGTCGACCTCGAGCGAGATCGCGGCGGTGACGCGCTGGCCGCCATAGGCCAGGAGCTTGTCGAGCGCCTCGGCCTGCGCCGCGGTGCGGGGAAAGCCGTCGAGGATCACGCCCGCCTTGACATCGGGCTGGCCGAGCCGCTCGCGCAAGATGCCGAGCACGATCTCGTCCGAGACGAGCCCGCCCGCTTCCATCACCGCTTTCGCCGCGAGCCCCGAGGGCGTGCCCGCGGCCACCGCCGCGCGCAGCATGTCGCCCGTCGAGAGCTGCACGAGCCCGAACCGCTCCTCGAGCATCCGCGCCTGGGTGCCCTTGCCCGCCCCCGGAGGGCCGAGCAGGATCAGCACCGCAGGCTTGGTCTCGACCGTGTTGAGCGCCCCCGTCATCGGCTCAGCCCTTGTTGCCGCGGTTGGCGATCAGATCGTCGACGACCGAAGGATCGGCCAGCGTCGAGGTATCGCCCAGCGCGCCGAAGTCGTTCTCGGCGATCTTGCGCAGGATGCGGCGCATGATCTTGCCCGAACGGGTCTTCGGCAGGCCCGGGGCCCATTGGATGATATCGGGCTTCGCGATCGGGCCGATCTCGGTGCGCACCCACTTCTCGAGCTCCTTGCGCAGCGCGTCGGTCGGTTCGACATCGTTCATCAGCGTGACATAGGCATAGATGCCCTGGCCCTTGAGCTCATGCGGATAGCCCACCACGGCGGCCTCGGCCACGGCCTGGTGCGCCACCAGCGCGCTCTCGACTTCCGCGGTGCCCATCCGGTGGCCCGAGACGTTGATCACGTCATCGACGCGGCCGGTGATCCAGTAATAGCCGTCCTTGTCGCGCCGGCAGCCGTCGCCGGTGAAGTAATAGCCGCGATACTGGGCGAAATAGGCTTCCTGGAAGCGGTCATGGTCGCCCCAGAGGGTGCGCATCTGGCCCGGCCAGCTGTCGGAGATGCACAGCACCCCTTCCGCCTCGGTCTCGCCGATCCGCACCGCGGTCTGCGGGTCGAGAACCACCGGCTTCACCCCGAAGAACGGGTTGGTGGCCGAGCCCGGCTTGGTGGGCGTGGCGCCCGGCAGCGGCGTGAGCATGTGGCCGCCGGTTTCGGTCTGCCAGAAGGTGTCGACGATCGGGCATTTGCCCTTGCCGACATATTTGTCATACCACACCCAGGCTTCCGGGTTAATCGGCTCGCCGACCGAGCCGAGCACCTTGATCGAGCTCAGGTCGTATTTCTCGACCCATTCCGGCCCCTGCCCCATCAGCGAGCGGATCGCGGTCGGCGCGGTGTAGAACTGGTTGACCTTGTGCTTTTCACACACCGCCCAGAACCGGCCCGCATCCGGGTAGGTCGGCACGCCTTCGAACATCACCGTCGTCGCGCCATTGGCGAGCGGGCCATAGACGATATAGCTGTGGCCGGTGACCCAACCCACGTCGGCGGTGCACCAGAACACATCGCCGTCATGGTAATCGAAGGTGTATTGGTGGGTCATCGAGGCATAGACGAGATAGCCGCCGGTCGAATGCACGACCCCCTTCGGCTTGCCGGTCGAGCCCGAGGTGTAGAGGATGAAGAGCGGGTCTTCGGCGTTCATCGGGCGCGGCGGGCACTCGGGCGAGACGTGATCCATCAGGTAGAGCAGGTCGACATCGCGGCCCTGCACCCAAGAGATCTGATCGCCGGTGCGCTTGACCACGAGGCAGCGCACCTTGTCCGAGCAGTGCAGCAGCGCCGCATCGGTATTGGCCTTGAGCGGGGTGCGCTTGCCGCCGCGCGGGGCGGTGTCGGCGGTGATCACGAGCTTGGCGCCCGAGTCGTTGATCCGGTTGGCCAGCGCGTCGGGCGAGAAGCCCGCGAAGACGATCGAATGGATCGCGCCGATGCGCGCGCAGGCGAGCATCGCATAGGCCGCTTCCGGGATCATCGGCAGGTAGATGACGACGCGGTCGCCGCGCATGATGCCCTGGCTGAGCAGGACGTTGGCCATGCGGTTCACCTTCTCGGAGAGCTCCTTGTAGGTGATGTGCTGGGCGGGCTCTTCCGGATCATCGGGTTCGAAGATGATCGCGGTTTGCAGCGCGCGGTCCTTCAGGTGGCGGTCGATGCAGTTCACCGAGGCGTTCAGAACGCCGTCCTCGAACCATTTGATCGAGACCTTGCCGAAGGTGAAATCGGTGTTCTTGACCTTGGTATAGGGGGTCATCCAATCGAGACGCTTGCCCTCGCGGCCCCAGAACGCATCCGGGTTCTCGATCGATTCGCGATACATCTCGAGATATTTCTGCGTATTCGCATGGGCGTTTTCGAAGCCCGCCGGAATGTCGCGCATCTCCGGCGCAACGAGGGTCTGTTCCTGAACAGCCGTCATGATGTCCTCCCTAGAAAACCTTGCGGCAATCGCCGCCTTCAGCTCCCGCCTTTCGGCAAAAGCGCTCTACCCCGCCTCAGTGTAAACCGAACATTGCCTTTCATGTAACCCCCTACGTGCATTGAATTTTTCTGTAAATTATTTCACAGGTGACGGGATAAGGTTGTAAATGTGACGAATTTGTTCCGAATTTTGACAAGTTCTTTCAAGCGCTTGCCTGTTCACGGACCCGTGTTTCGTGACGCAACGTTGTTGCGCATGACAGGCCGGTCAAGAAACTTTCCGCATTGCAGCATTTTCCGAATCATGCTGAACACGCCGGCTTCGCCCGGGCTTGATTCGCCCCGCCCCCGCCCCTAGGTCTGGGGGTAGGCCCGGTCAAACCGGCGTCCGAAACGCAAGATCCGCCGGGAGGGCAAGATGACGACCGATCCGATCCGCGAGACCGATGACGAGGCGCGCGCGCTTGCCCGCCGGCTGATCGAGGAGGCGCGCTTTGGCGCGCTGGCCGTGCTCGACCCGCAAACCGGCTTCCCCGCGGTGAGCCGCGTGGCGGTGGGCCCGGGCCCCGAGGGCGGGCTCTTCACGCTGATCTCGGGGCTCTCGGCGCATAGCCGCGCGCTCGGGCAAGATCCGCGCGCGGGGCTCTTGCTCGGCGAGCCCGGCAAGGGCGACCCGCTCGCCCATCCGCGGCTGAGCCTGCAGCTGCGCGCCCATCCCCTGCCCGATACCGACCCGCGCCGCGCCGCGCTGCGCGCACGCTGGCTCGCCGATCACCCCAAGGCGCAGATCTATATCGACCTGCCCGATTTCTTCTTCGTGGAATTCGAGATCCTCGCGGGCGCGCTCAACGGCGGCTTTGCCCGCGCCTATCGGCTCACCGCCGATGATCTGACATGAAAACGGGCGCCCGAAGGCGCCCGCTCTGGCCCCGCTGGGCCGATGCCACCGCTGGCCCGATCAGTTCGGGTTATCGCAGCGGATGCGCATGTGAACCCGCCCCTTGGCCGCCTCGGCCCAGTTGACGGTGACGTTTTGCTGGCTCGTGCCCTGTTCGACCTCGATATAGGGCATCGTGCTCACCCGCGCGTTCGAGGCATTGGTGATCTTGCCCTCGGCCACCAGGCTCTCGACATTGCGCGCATAGCCGCCAAACGGCAGATAGGGCCCCGGCTGCACCGTCCAGGTCGTCTGCGCGGTCGCCTGATCGACCTGCACGAACACCGGGTTGCAGACGAACTGCGTCACCCCGTTGAAGGCATTGCCCTCGATCAGGATATTGCGGAACCGCGTGCGGTCGAGATCGGCGAAGGTCGTGTCGACCTTCTCGAACCGGTCGAGCGTGCCGTTGATCGCGCGGAACACGTTGCAGGAGATGTTGAGCCCCTGGATGAAATGCCCGTCGCCATAGGGTTTGAGCGAGAACCAGGTGAACCAGTTGGCCGCATTCATCGCCACGAAGGTGTTGCCGGTGACGGTCAGCCCGCCGAACGAGAACTCCGAATTGTAATCGGGCGTCGCATCGTGCTCGTTGGTCCATTCGATGACCGAGTTGTCGATGTAATTGCCCGTCACCGCCGATTGCACGTTGGTCTGGGTGAAGACCAGCCCCGCCACGCGCACGCCGGGTTCCTCCTCGTCGCCCTGGAACCAGTGGTTGCCGACGATCAGATGCCCGGTGCCATGCAGCACCATGGTGGTGCCAAAGCGCACGAACCGGCTGTCGCGGATCTTGGCGTCATTGGCGTTGACGTTGAAGGCGATCGAGACGCGGTCCTGCGCCGGCACCTGGCTCTCGTTCGACAGGAACTGGCAGCGGTCGATCAGGATATCCTGACAGCCGGTGCCGATCGAGCTGATCCCGCGATCCTTCGGCGCGTTGATATAGCTGTCGCGCACGCAGAACATCTGCCCCGACGGCGCCAGCAAGATCGCGCTCGCCTCGCCGTTGCACAGGATCTCGACATCGTCGATGTTGAACCGGTCGAGCTTGGCAAGCCCCGAGAAATCCAGCACATATTTGTAGCGCGTGAAGGTGAGAACCCGCGTGCCCGAGCCGCCATAGAGCGGCATCGAGAGCGTCAGCGTCCCCGCGCCGACATTGACCGCGCGCACATAGACCTCGCGCCCGACCCCGGTCCCCGAGACCCGCGCGCCGACCGGGATATTGGCGATATTGACGACGCCGGTCAGCGTGGTGTCATTCGCGGTCGAATAGGTCGCCTGCGAGGTCACCGTGACGGTATCCCAGGCGGTGCCGTCGATCACGTTGAACTGGCCGTTGCGCAAGACCCGGCGGTTCGAGAACGAGGTGATATCGGGCGCGATCGCCTTGATATCGACCGGCCGGGTGATCTCGACGCGCCGCCCCTTGAGGTCGAGCGTGTTGTGGTCGGTATAGGCGAAAAGCGCCTGCAGAGCCTTCTCGAGCCCCAGCTGCTCGTCGCCGAACGCCTCCGCATAGGTCGGGAAATCATAGCTCGACATCAGCGAGAGCCGCGCCGCGGTAGGCATCACCAGCGTGCCGGTGAACCGGATCGGCGCGTCGATCGACAGCGTCGAGCCGATGTAATAGCTTCCCTCGGGCACATGGATGCCCCGACCCGCCGCCGCCGCATCCGCCGCCGCAAAGGCCGCCCGGTCGTCGGTGACGCCGTCCCCCTTGGCGCCGAAATCGCGCACATCGACCCAATCCATCATCTCGCGCAGGAAGGCCTCGGTCACATCGTCGATCTGGAGATCGTCGATGCGCACCACGCCGCCGTTCTGCCCGGTCAGATCGAGCCCGAAATGGCCGTAGATCGGGGTCGTGCCCCAGACCATGTTGACGCCGCCGCGGTTGCCGGTGCCGATGATCGCGCTGACGGTGATCACCTCGCCATAGCTGTCGAGCGCGGTCGAGGTGCCGACCTCGACCAGCCCCGCCACATGCCCCGAGGCCGACATCGCATAGCCCGCGACGCGCACCGCCGGCAGGTTGCCACTCACCGCCTTGATCCGCGCGCTCACCCGCAGGTAAACCCCCGGCAGGATCGGCGTCTGGCCCATGTAGCGCAGCTTTTGCGTGGCCGCCGTCTTGGTCAGCTCGAGACACGATCCGAAATCCTGATCGGCCGCGACGATCGCGGCATTGGCCGCGCCGTCATAGGTCGCCGAACCTGCCGTGCCGTCCTCGCTCGACCAGACGTCGAGCCCCAGTTCGAAGGCGGGCGGGGTCAGCACCAGCCCATCGGTAATCGCAATGTTCATCCGAGAATCCTCTTTGTTCCGGCCCGCCCGGGAGAACGCGCGCGCGCCCCCTGCGCGGGCCAGCCGCCCGCGCGGCCCGCGGGGAAACGCGCCGTCGCTCATCTCGGGAATGCACCGGCGCGTCTTGCCCCGGCTTCGACAGAACTAGCCGGAAAGGTTAAAGGATTGCTGAGATGACCGTGCGCTGCCCAAGCCTTGGGCGCCACGATGCCGCACCGCAGCGAAACGTCACCAAACCGCAGCAAAGGCTTGCTAGGCGGGGCGCAGAGGATCACGCTGGAGCCACCATGTCCTATTCGCTCGCCCCCGAGGATGACACCGCGACCGACACCCTGCGCCGCATCGCGCGCGCGGAGCTCGGCGCGCTGCACGCCGCCGCCGAGGCCGGCGCCGCAGGCGCGCCCGATCCGCAGGCCGCGGCGCTCCTCGTCCATGACCTGCGCAAGGGCATCAAGCGGATGCGCGGCCTGCTGCGTCTCGTGCGCCCGGGCTTTGCCCCCTTCGCCGAGGAAAACGCGGCCCTCGGCGCCGCCGCGCTCGGCATCTCGGCGCTGCGCGATGCCGAGGTGCAACGTCAGGTGCTGATCGAACTGGGCGCCGACGAGAGCGACCCCGAAGGCGCCGCCACCGCGCGCCGCGTGCTCGCCGCCCTGCCCGACCACCACGCCGCCGTCGCCCCCGCCGCGCTCACCGCCTTTGCCGAAGCCACCGCCGAGATCCGCAAACGCGCGCGCCACTGGTCGCTTGCGCACAAGGGCTGGTCCGCCTTCGCCCCGGGCCTCGCGACGAGCTACGCCCAGTGCCAGGCGCGCATGTTCGCCGCCCGCGCCGCCGGCACCGACGAAGCCTGCCACGCCTGGCGCTCGCGCGCGAAACATCACTGGTATCATGCCCGCCTGCTGGCGCCGATCTGGCCCGAGATGCTCGCCCCCCGGATCGAGGCGACCGACCGGCTGGGCGAGACCTTGGGCGATCACCATGATCTCGCCATGCTCGCCGAGGCGCTCGAGGCCGGCCTCGGCGCCGCGGCCGAGGTCGATCTCGCCCCCCTCACCCGGCTCCTGCGCGCCCGTCAGGCCCGCGAGGAGACCGAAGCCTTCCGCCTCGGCGCGCGCCTCTTCGCCGAGGAACCCGAGGCGCTCACCCGCCGCTGGGGGCATTGGTTCCGCCTCTGGCGCGCCGCGCGCTAAACGAAAAGGCCGCCCCGGGGGCGGCCTTTCGGGTTACTTTGCAAGCTCGCCCGCAAGCGCCCGCTTCATCAGCGCAATCGTCTCCGGCACCCCGAAAAGCGCGATGAACCCGCCAAACCGCGGCCCCTGGCTTTGCCCCAGAAGCACCTCGTAAAGCGCCTGGAACCATTCGCGCAGGTTCTCGAACCCATGCTCCTTGCCGACCGCAAAGACGATCGATTGCAGCTCCTCCGAAGGGTCGGCAAAGACCTCGTGCAGATCCTGCGCCGGCAGCGCCTCGAGCCGCCCGACCAGATCCTCGATCGCCGCCCGCTCCGCATCCGAAGGCAGCCGGAAGGTCAGCTCCGGGCGCACGAAATCGTGGAAATAGCGCACCGCAAACCCCGCAGCCTGATCGAGATCGGGGTGCGTCTCGGGCGCGGCCTCGGGCGCATAGCGCTTGATGAAGCCCCACAGCCCCGCCTTGTCGACCGCCCCGGCCACCGAGGCGAGATTGAGCAACATCGCAAACGGCACCACCATCTTGCTCTCCGGCGGGTTGCCGCCATGGATATGCCAGACCGGGTTGTTCACCTGCTGATCGATGTCCTGCGTCGGATAGGCGCGCAGCTGCTGGTGATATTCATCCACCATCTTCGGGATCACATCCCACCACAGCCGCTTCGCCGTCTTCGGCTTCAAATACATGAAATAGCTCAGCGATTCCGTCGAGGCATAGGTCAGCCACTCGTCGATCGAAAGCCCGTTGCCTTTCGATTTCGAGATCTTCTCGCCGCTCGCATCGAGGAACAGCTCATAGGTGAAATGCTCGGGCGCGCGCCCGCCCAGCACCCGGCAGATCCCGTCATAGATCGGCGTATTGGTGCTGTGGTCCTTGCCATACATCTCGAAATCGACATCGAGCGCCGCCCAGCGCGCGCCGAAATCGGGCTTCCACTGCAACTTGACGTTGCCCCCGGTGATCGGCAGCGTCCACTCCCGCCCGTCCTCGTCGTCGAAGGTCACCGTGCCCGCCTTCGCATCGACCGCCTTCATCGGCACATAGAGCACCCGCCCGGTCTCCGGGTGGATCGGCAGGAAACACGAATAGGTCTGCTGACGCTCCTCGCGGAGCGATTTCAGCATGATCGCCATGATCTCATCATATTTCTCGGCCGCCTTGAGCAAGATCGCGTCGAACTTGCCCGCCTTGTAATAGTCCGTCGCCGAGGCGAACTCATATTCGAACCCGAAGGTGTCGAGGAACCGGCGCAGCATCGCATTGTTATGATGCCCGAAGCTCTCGAACTCCTCGAACGGGTCGGGCACCGAGGTCAGCGGCTTCTGGATATTGGCCTTCAGAAGCTCCTGGTTCGGCACATTCTCCGGCACCTTCCGCATCCCGTCCATATCGTCCGAGAAACACAAAAGTTTCGTCGGGATATCCGAGATCACCTCGAAGGCGCGGCGGATCATCGTCGTGCGCGCGACCTCGCCAAAGGTGCCGATATGGGGCAGCCCCGACGGCCCGTAGCCCGTCTCGAAGAGCACATAGCCCTTCTCCGGGGCCTTCTTCTCGTAACGCTTGAGCACCCGGCGCGCTTCTTCAAAGGGCCAGGCTTTGGATTTCATCGCAGCGTCACGAAGGCTCGTCATCTCATACCTCTCCGGGCGCGCCCGTCGCACCCTTTCGCGCCCCACCTATTGAACGGGGGGCCAATCGTCAATAATTTGCACCGCGTAACCCTTGAAAGGATGCGTTCCGTGCCCGACACCCTGCCCTCGCTCTCCCCGCAAGATGCGCTGATCGCCGTGATGGTGGCGGTCTCGGCCTCGGACGAAACGATCCGCACCTCCGAACTCGTCGCGATCGAGCGGATGGTGAACCACATGCCGGTCTTCGCCGCCTATGATATCGACCGGATCCGCACCATCGCGCAGACCGTCTACGCGCTCTTCGAGGAGGAAGAGGGCCTCGAGGCGCTCTTTGGCCTCGTGCGCGAGGCGCTGCCCGAGAAGCTCCACGAGACCGCCTATGCGCTCGCCTGCGATGTCGCGGCGGCTGACGGCGTGCTGCACCAGCCCGAGCTGCGCATGCTCGAGGAGATCCGCGGCGAGCTCGCCATCGACCGCCTCCATGCCGTCGCGATCGAATGGGGCGCGCGGGTGCGCCACCTCACCCTCTGAGCGCCTGAATAACTGCGAGAATTTTATCCTTTGAGTTTCGCGCCGGCGCCGTTTTGGCCGCCGGCGTTAACGTTTCAGTGGGACACCCCTGCTAACCCTTTCGGGAAACGTCAGCGGGAGGTCCGTCCATGCTTGTGCCCGTGTCTGGTCTGTTCAAACCCTTCTCCGGCCTCGTCCTCGCGGTCGGTCTCGCGGCCGCGGCGCTGGCCCCGGCGCCGGCTTTCGCGGTCGATGCCGCCCCCGCCGCCCTGCCGCGCCAGCTCAACCTCGCCGGCCGTCAGCGCCTGATCTCGCAACGCCTCACCGCCGCGGTCTGCTTCCTCAGCCTCGGCGTCGATACCGATGAACAACATCTGATCCTCCTCGAATCGACCGAGATCTACGCCAACACCTTGAAATTGCTGCGCGACGGCCACCCGGTCTTCGGCCTGCCCCCGGCCTCCGACCCGTCCCTGATCCTCGCCCTCGATCAGGCCCGCGTGGTCTGGAACGCCGTCGAACCCCTCGCCCGCCAGGCCCTCGACGGCAACACCGATCCCGCCATCCTCGAAAACCTCTCCTATCTGGAGCCCTCGCTGCTCTCCGCCTCGCAAGCCGTCGTCACCGCCCTCACCGACCAGCTCGGCGATGATGTCAGCGAGGATGCCGATCTCGCCCGCGCCCTCGACATGGCCGGCCGCCAACGCATGCTCTCACAAGCCGTCGTCAAGGAGGCCTGCCTGATCTCGCGCGCCAATGTCTCGGAATTCGCCGTGCCGCCCCATGTCCGCGCGCTGAACAACCGCCTCGACCTCTTCGAGTTGGAAACCACCTTCCTGCGGGTCGGCGATGAAGAGCTCCAGATCGCCCCGCCGCCCAATCTGGCCACCGAAGAGGCGATCGACCGCGTGCTCACCGCCTGGCAAGACATGCGCGCGCTCCTCGATCCGGCGATCGAGGGCGAGAGCATGGGGATCGCCGAGCTCGACGACCTCGCCGTCGCCTATGGCGAGCTCCTGCCGCAAATCGAGGATGTGGTGGCCGAATATGTCGCGGCCCGCGCCCGCCCGCCTCAGCCGTAAAGCGCGGCCCAGCGCTCGATCAACCGGCTTTGCAAGATCTTCGAGCGCCGCACCCAGTCGCGCCCGCCCGCGGGCTGCTCGACCTGCGCCGCCGCGCGCCGCCGCGCGAGATCCCCGGTGAAGATCGCAAACACGAGTTCGGTTCCATCTGGCGCCGTCATATAGCCCGCAAGGCTCGAGACGAAATTCAGCGTCCCCGTCTTCGCATCGACCCGAAGGCTCTGATTTTGCAAGATCTTTCCATCGTCATCGCGGAGCTTGAAACCTTTCATCAGGCCCCGCAACCCGACCCGCGGGCCAAGCGCCGCCAGCGCATGAACCATCTCGCTGGCCGAGATCCGCGTCTCCGCCCCGAGGCCGGAATGGTCGACAAACCGCGCCCCGCCGCCGCCCAGCCGCTGCGTCAACCACCCGCTCATCGACGCCCCCGAGCGCCCGAGCGCCGCCGGCGCACCGCGCGCCACACTCGTCGTCATCCCGACCGCCTCGGCGGTGACATTGGTCGAATATTTCAGCATGTCGACGAGGATCCGCCCGAGCGGATCGGAGCCGCGCTCGACCAGGATCTCGCCGCGCGGCAAGCTGCTCACCGGCTGCGGCGCCGGCAGATCGAGCCCCTGCGCCCGCGCCAGCGTCTGAAACACATCGCCTGCATAAAGCTCCGGGTGGCGCACCGGCAACCACCGGCTCCCACCGCGCCCCAAAGCCCCGGCCGCCACCGTCCAATGCTCCTTGCCGCCCTGCTCCGAATAGGTGAACAGCGGGCTTTGCCGCTGCGCGAGCGCCACATCGGTGCTGTAGGCCCGCGGCTGGAACCGCTCGCCCCGCGCATCCATCCCGAGCTGATAGCCGCTCCCCGCGCGCCGCCACTCGAAATACACCCGGTTGAAATTCAGGATCAGCCCGGACACCGAGGGGTTGTAGCTCACATAAACCGGCTGATCGCCCGCGATCTGCGCCGCGTAAGGCAAGGCCCCGCCCCAGACGAGCAGCCGCCCGCGCACCGCGCGCACCCCCTTAGCGACCAGCCGCGCCGCGAGATCGCCCAGATCATCGGTCGAGAGCGTCGGATCGCCCCCGCCGGCCAGAACAAGATCCCCCTCGAGCGTGCCGCCGCGCACCGGCCCGGTCGCAATGACCCGCGTGCGGAACCGATACTCCGGCCCCAGCGTCTCGAGCGCATAAAGCGACGTGATCGCCTTCGCCGTGGAGGCCGGCGGCATCCCGAGGTTCGGGTTGCGCGATTCAAGCACGAGCCCGCTCTTCAGATCGGCCACGAGATAGCTCACCTCGCCCGAAAGCCCCGCCTGCGCGACGAGATCCTCCGCCCCGCCCGCCGCCCAGCCGGCCCCCCCGCCAACCGCCGTCAGCGCCGCCGCCGACGCCGCGGTCAGGAAATGTCTTCGATCAATAGCCACGATTCGCCTCCGAACGCGATGATCCGTAGGCTAGGGCCGCCCCGCCCCGGCTTCAAGCCGCCCTCAGCCGCGCGGCTGCCAACCGCCCCGCGCCCGGATCGAGGAGGAGGAGAGCGGCGACATCGGCGCATCGAGGAAACACCAGGCCGGCGGTGCCGCCCCGGCGAGCGCCCGCGCCGCCGCCTGCGGCACCCGCGCCCCCGCAAAGATCCGCGCCGCCCGCGCGCCCTTGCCCGCCAGCCGCGAGCCCGGCCGCGCGATCACCCCCACCGGCACCATCGCCAGGATCGCCCGCCAGTCGTCCCAACGGTCAAACTGCACAAGATTGTCCGACCCCATCAGCCAGACAAACCGCACCCCCCGGTAAAGCGGCAAGAGCCGGCGCAGCGTCGCCGCCGTGTAGCGCGTGCCGAGCCGCACCTCGAGATCGGTGATCACCACCCGCGGATCCGCCATCACCCGCCGCGCCTCGGCCATCCGCGCCGACATCGGCGCCGGGCCATGCTCTTTCAACGGGTTGCCCGGACTGACCATCCACCAGACCTGATCCAGCCCGAACCGGCGCAGCGCCTCGCGGGTGATATGCGCATGCCCCTCATGGGCCGGGTCGAAAGACCCGCCGAGCAGTCCGATCCGCTGGCCGCGCGTCGCTATGGGAAAGCCCTGTCGCATCGCCCTGCCTTACCCGATCGGCCGCGCGCAGAGAAAGCAAAATGTGACATCTGCACGACGACGGCGCCGCCTCAGCCCGCCTGCGACACCTCCGCATCGGGGCGCAGATCGCGCACCAACATGCACCGCCCCCGCCCGTTGCGCTTCGATTCATAAAGCGCCGCATCCGCATCGGCGAGCATCGCCTCCGCATCATGGCTCTCATAATCGCTCGACACCGCGATCCCGATCGAGCCCGAGATCCGGCACACCGCCCCCTCCACCGCGATCGGCGCCTCGAGCCGCGCAATGATCCGCGCGCCGAGCGCCTTCAGCCGCTCGGACTGCAACGCCCCGCGCAACAGCAACACGAACTCGTCGCCGCCCACCCGCGCCACGACATCGCCGCCGCGGGTCTCCTCGCGCAGGATCTGCGCCGCGCAGCCGAGCACATGATCCCCCGCCGCATGGCCGAGCGTGTCATTGACCGCCTTGAAATGATCGAGATCGAGATGCGCGAGCGCAAATGCCCCGCCGCCATGCGCCAGCCCCGCGATCGCCTTGTCGAGCGCCAGATCGAAGGCGCGCCGGTTCGCCAACCCGGTCAGCGGGTCGGTCAGCGCCTGCGACATCGCCGAGCGCCGCGCCTCCTCGAGCCGCCCGGTGAGCGCCTTCAACTCGCCCAGCACCGCCGCTTTCGCCTCGCGCAGGTAAAGCAGTTCGATCGCAAGGTCGGAAGGCGCGAAATCCGCCTCCGTCAGCCCGAAGATCCGCACCGCATCCGCGATATGGATCCCGAAGGTCAGGTTCAAGAGCACGCCCTCGCGCCCGTTCGGCCCGATCTCCACCGCGCGCCCGCGCAAGCTGATATCGGGATGGCGCAGCAAGGACAGATGCAGCCGCCGACCCTGCGTCGCGCCCACCTCCCCCGCGCCAACCTCGCGCCGCGACCAGGCGCGACCGAGCTTGAAATGCGTCTCGAACCGCGTGCCGATCACATCTTCCCCGATCACCTTCGCCATCGTCGGCCCGAGACAGCGGATCCCGCCGTGCCGGTCGAGCCAGAGGAACATCGGCATCAATTGCCCCATCACCTCGGGCGGCAGCTCCAGCCGCCCCGATTCGAGCGCTCCATGCATGCTCATGTGGCCCCCAGAGGTTGGGCGAGATCAAACCCGCGCCCTTCGTTGAACGCGGCCTCGAGCAAGGTCACGCTGACCCGCTCATAACTCTCGCCGCCACCATCTTGCTCGATCAGCACGAGCGCGCCGTAATCATCGGCCATCGCCCGCAAGAGCCCGGTCATCACCGCCCCCCAGCCCGGCATCGGCCCGAAGACAAAGAGCCGGAACTGCCCCCCGCCCTCGACCTCGAGCGCCAGCTCCGGCAGGTCGAGATCGGGCAGCGCCATCAGCGAGCGCCCCTGCAACTCATCGAGAGAAAACAGAAATTCCCAGTAATCCCCGCCGCCGAACCGCAGCAGCCGGCGCAATTCCTCGATCGAGGCGAGATAGGCCCCGATATCCTCGAGCAACACCCCCCGCGGCCGGTCGAGCGCGCGCGTGGCCGCCCCCAGCAGCTCCTCGGTGAGCGCATCGTCATAATGAAGCATGGCCTCGAACCCCTCGGGATCGACGCCGATCTGTTGTGAAACCCTTACCCAGAGCGCCTGACCGTAATTGTCGCGCAGGAACGACTGGATAGACTTGTTGACCAACCCGTGCATGTGCCCTCCATGGGGTCAACTTAGTCCACGCACGTTAATAAAACGCCAATTACCGCCGGGGTCAGGGCAAGATTGTTGCCTTTGCCCCGCCCAGATCGAGCGCCATGATCCCCGAGGGCACCAAACCCGCCCCGGAGGCGATCACCGCATCGATCTGCGCGCCCGCATCCTCCTCGAGCTCCGGCGCGCCGCCGAACACCGCCGTCTCGCCGGCCTCCCACAGGCCCGCGCGCTCGACGAACCCCGCCCGCCCGAGCCCCGGATAGGCGCGCACCCACAGCACCAGCGCCTGCGGCGCCGCGCCCGAGAACGGCGCCAGAACCAGCACACAGCCCGGGTTGCCCGCCGGCGTGCGGCGCGCACAGCCCGCCCCGATATCGTCGCTCCAGCGCGCCACCGCCTCGTAAAGCGCCTCGGGCACCTCCGCGCCGGCCGGCAAGACCCGCAGCTCCTCACGCAGCGCCCGCGCCTGATCGACCTGCGCCTCGGTCGGCGGCGTCAGGTCATAGCGGCTGCCCGCCCGGTCGAGCCGGGCAAGCTGCGCCGCCAGATCGGGCGATTGCGCGGCCTGCGCGCGCAGCGTCTCGAGCGCGGCCCGCCCCGGCGCGCCCCAGTCATGCGCGAACTCCCAAAGCGGCAGCCGCGTCGCCACCTCCCCCGCCGCAAACCGCGCCATCTGCGAATTCACCGCGATCCGCTCCGGGCTGATCACCGGCGTCAGCCACAGCCCCGCCAGCCCGATCATCGCCACCGCCATCACGATATTGGCCCGCCGGATCCGCGCCCGCCAGCCGCGCATCAGCACCACCGCGCCGAGATAAAACGCCCCATAGCCCAGCGTGATCGCCGCCGCCGCCGCCGCCGCAACCCGCGCCGGCGTCCAGCCATATTGGCCCACCCGCTCGAGGATCGCCCAGCCCGCGATCACCGCCAGAACCGGCACGACCACCGCCAGCCCCCGCGCCGCCCAGCTCACCACCGGCCCATGCGCCGCCTCGACATCATCCTGATCGACCGCGATCGTGACCAGCGACACCGCCACCACCGCCATCGCCAGCAGCACCCCCGCCGCCGAGATCGAGCCGAAGAGCTGATCGAGCCCGCGCAGCGGCAGCATCAGCAAGAACACCCCCACCAGCCCGAGCGCCACCGGCGTCAACAGCCGCAACAGCCGCAACAACAGGTAAGGCGAGACGAGATCGGAGAGCTCGGACACCACCGCGAGCCCAAGCCCCAGAACCGCCCCGTTGAACACCGCAACCACCAGATCCTCGGAGAACAGCGTCTCGACGAGATCCACCCCCACGAGCCGCAACATCCCGTCGCCAAGGAAGATCACCACCCAGATCATGCCCAGAAACATCGTCGCCGCCGCATAGCGCACCAGCACCGTCCAGCTCTCGACAAACAGCACCCGGTAATCGCGCCAGCCCGCCGTCTCGCGCGCCAGGGCCGCGATCAGAAACGGCACCGGCATCGCCCCCAAGACCGTCAGCGCCACCGCCACATGCCCCGCCTCGAACATCTCCCGAACCGAGGAAAACCCGAGCGATTTCAAGAGCGAAAGCCCCGAGACCAAAACCCCGAGCCCGGCCGCCGCCACGAGCGCGCGCCAGATCCCGAGCTCGCGCAGCATCGAAAGCGCCGCAAAGAAGAAACACGCCGCGAGGACCGCCAGCCCCAGCACGAGCCGCTCGCCATCCACCCGATCCGAGATCTCCCACACGCCCCAGGCCGAGGCCCCGGCGGCCGCGCCCAAAGCCGTGAAATGCAGACGTTTGACGAACATCGCGCCCTCCTCCGTTTGCGCCACGCTACCGCGCACCCGCCCCGAAGGCCAGCCCCGCCACCGCGCCGCGCGCCCGCCTCAGACCGCGCCGCCCCCGATCCAGCAGGCCAAGCCGCCGATATCGGGCAAGATCACATCGGCGAGATCCGCAAGATCCTCGGCCCGCGCCGGCCCGGTGAGAACCGCCACTGCCTTCATCCCCGCCGCCCGCGCCGCGCGCAGGTCATGGCGGCTGTCGCCCACCATCGCGACACATTCCGGCGCCACCCCGAGCCCCGCCGCAAAGGCCAGAAGCGGCCCGGGCTCGGGCTTGGCGCCATGGCCGCTGTCATAGCCGAAAATCCGCTCGAACAGCTCCTCGACCCCGGCCGCGCGCAAATGCGCCCGCGCCGAAGCCTCGGAATCATTCGTGCACAGCCCAAGGCGCAGCCCGCGGGCGCGCAACTCGCTCAGACATTCCCCCAAGGGCACCGCCTCGACCAGCGGCGCCTCCTGCGCGGCGCGGTCGAGATCGTCCACCAGCGCGTCGAAATCATGGCCGGGCAATTCGGCCGCCAGCAGCCGCACCACCTCCTCCGAGGTCCCCGCGATCACCGGCGAGCTCGGATCGAACCGCCCCTGCGCGAGATCGAAGCGGATCGCGCCCGCGAGCCGCCCCGCCAAGGCCGCATCGCCCCCCCCGAGCCGCGTCACCACCCGCTGCGCCCAACCGCCCCAGGTCGCCTCAAAATCGAACAGCGTCCCGTCCTTATCGAACAAAATCGCACAGATCTGCGACATATTCGCTCCTCCCCCTTCAGGTCCAGTGCCGCTGATCCCCGCCGCCCAGCACCGCGCGCGCCTGCACGAGCTCCTCGGGCCGCGCCCCGATCGCCTCCGCACAGGCGATCACCCACGCGTCACTTTGTAGAATGAAATCAAGGACCGAGGTCGCAAACCCGGGCTCCGCCGCCAGGGCCCGCACGCTCCCCGCATCCGCCCCCGACGCCCCCAGAAACGCGTCGAAAAGCTCATCCTCGCTCGCCAACCATGCCAAGGCGCGAATTCCCGTGACATGGGCGGTTTCCTGCTGCATTGTCCGGCCCCGTTAAGATTTGTGAAAGAGTTTGTTAACCTATCGTGTAGCATATTCTAGACTAATCAGATGTGCTGATTACAGGGAGTGTCGGGGCCCATGGCAGGAAAAATCCTGATCGTGGATGGTGTCGCAACGAATCGGATCGTCCTGAAAGTCAAACTTTCCGGCGCCCGTTACGAGACGATTCAAGCGGCCTCCGGCGCGGAGGCACTCGCGCTCTTGCCGCGCGAGCGGCCCGACCTCATCTTGCTCGATGCCCAACTGCCCGATGTCGACGGGATCGAGCTGTGCCGCACGCTGAAATCCTCCGCCGATACGGCCGCGACGCCGCTGATCCTGATCTCCGCCGTCGCCGATCCGCAAACCCGCCTCGCCGCGCTGCGCGCCGGGGCCGATGAATTCCTCGTCAAACCCTTTGACGAGCTGGTGCTCCTCGCCCGCCTGCGCAGCCTGCTGCGCAGCCGCGAAACCGATGAAGAGCTGCGCCTGCGCGAAAGCACCTGCCGCGAGCTCGGCTTTGCCGAACCGGCGCCGGCCTTCTCCGCCCCCGCCCGCATCGCGCTGATCTCGGCCGAACGCAACGCGAGCCTTGGCTGGAAAAACGCGCTGATGCGCTTCCTGCCCGATTGTCGGCTCTCGGTCTGCGACCCGGAGGAGGCGCTCGCAGCCTCCGGCGACGTGCTGCCCCCCGATGGCTATATCATCGCCGCCGACCTCACCCGCCCGGGCGAAGGCCTGCGGCTGATGTCGGAGCTGCGCTCGCGCTCGGCCTCGCGCCATGCGGTGATCTGCGTCGCCGTCGCCGAGCCGCGCCGCGAAACCGCCGCCGTCGCGCTCGATCTGGGCGCCAATGACCTGCTGCCAGTCGATCTCGAAACCGCCGCCTCCGCCGAGGAGGCCGCGCTGCGCCTGCAGGCGCAACTGGCGCGCAAACGCACCCTCGACCGCCAGCGCGAGAGCGTCGCCGACGGGCTGCGCCTCGCGGTCACCGACCCGCTCACCGGCCTTTACAACCGCCGCTACGCCATGCCGCATCTGGCCCGCATGGCCGATCGCTCGCGCCTCACCGGGCGCAAATTCGCCGTCATGGTCCTCGATCTCGACCGTTTCAAATCGATCAATGACCGTTTCGGCCATGCCGCGGGCGATGCGGTGCTCGTCGAGGTCGCGCAGCGGCTGAGCTTCAACCTGCGCCAGGTCGATCTGATCGCGCGGATCGGCGGCGAGGAGTTTCTCGTCGCGATGCCCGAAACATCGCTCGAGGCCGCGCGCACCACCGCCGAGCGGCTCTGCCGGGTGATGGAATCGGAGCCCTTCACGCTGCCCGAGGGCGAGCTGCGCGTCACCGTCTCGATCGGCCTCGCGATCGGCGGCGGCCTCGCGGATGAAGATCCGGTCGATGCGCTGATTTCGGATGCCGACCATGCGCTGCTGACCTCGAAGGCCGATGGCCGCAATCAGGTCAATGTCTCCGCCCGCTCGACCGCCGCCTGACCGCCCCGTTCGGGGGCCGCCGCGACGCGGCCGCTCACTTCTCCGGCGGCTTGCGCTCAAACCGCGCGAAGACCGTGCCCAACCGCTTGGCGAAGGCGTGCCGCTCCTGCGGGCTCATCGCGCGCAGCCGGTCCACCATCAGCCGCTCGCCGATCTCGATCCGCTCGAGCGTCCGCTCCCGATGCGCGCCGAGCGCCGCCTGCACCGCCGCCTCATCCCAGGGCTCGGCCTCAAGCGCCCGCGTCAGCGCCGCCAGATCCGCTTGAGCTTCGTCGCGCATCGCCTTGAAATTCAAGCCTTCCGCCTTTGCCGCCCGGCGCAGCGCGCCGCGGTCCTCGGAGGAAAACGCCTCGGTGAACGGGCCCAGCCCGATATCCCCCACCGGCGGGCGCGGCGGGTGCTGCTCATGCGCCACGAGGCCGCCGATCACCACCCCCGCCACCGCAAGGTTGAGCGTCAGCGAGGCGACAAACAACGCCCGCACCCAGCCCCGCATCGCCGCGCGTCCCGGCTGTTGTTCCGCCATCGCCCTCACTCCATCAACGCAAACAGATCGCCCTCGGGCAGCAAGCTGACCGCCGAGGCGCTGTCCGAGGCCCCGAGATAGACCGCGGTGAACCCGTCGATCCGCTCGCCCCCGATGAACCCGATCCAAAGCCCGGTCGCGGCCGCCGCCACCATGCCGCCAAGCGCCGGCCAGCCGCCCACGAGCGCCATCAGCCCCGCGAGCCTGCCGCCCCGCGCCGCGGGCCGGGCCGCCGCCGGCGCCGCCTGCCGCGCGGCCTGCACCGCCTCGGCCTCGGCCATGACCCGCATCAGAAACGCCGCCGAAGGCTCCGGCGCAGTCTGCCGGGCGGCCGCGAAAACCCCCTCCAGCGCGTCGATCCCGTTCCCGTTGTGCATGTCAGTCATGACCATACCCCAATTCTTCCCGCCGCCCCGCCAACAGGGCCGCCAGAGCGCGTTTTCCGCGCGCTGTCAGACTTTCTACGGCCTCGACACCGATTTCCATCGCTGCCGCGATCTCCGGGTTCGACAAACCTTCCAGATGCCGCAAGACCACCGCCTGACGCTGCCGCGCGGGCAGCAGATCGAGCGCGCGCTGCAAGGCCTCCGCCCGGTCGTGCTCGATCATCCGCTCGACCGCCGAGGCCGCGCCATCCTCGATCTCGGGCGCCTCGTCGAGCCCGACCCCGCGCCGCCGCCGCAGCCGATCCGTCGCGAGATTGGTCACCACCCGGTAGAGCCAGGTCGACACCTTCGCCTCCCCCGCCCGCCACTCCGGCGCGATCCGCCACAGCCGCAGCAGCGCCTCCTGCGCCAGATCCTCCGCCTCGGCCCGGTCGCCAAGCATCCGCACCGCGATCCGAAACGCCAGCGGCGCAAAGCGCAAACTCAGCGCGCGCGCGGCCTCCGGGTCCCCATTGCCATAGAGGACCAGCAAAGCCTCGTCCGAGACATCGGAAAGCGCGTCGAATGCCATCGTCATACCCGTGAAGACCTAGACCAGAACCGGCCCGGGCGCAATTCACGCCGGGCCGGCCGATCGGTGCGGGCTCAGTTCGCCTGCCGGTTCTGCATCCAGCCCTGCCAGCTGCCATCGGGCTGACCGATCGGCGCGCCCATGCCCTGGCCCATGCCCTGCATCATCCCTTGGCCCTGGCCCTGCATCATGCCCTGGCCCATGCCCTGGCCCTGCATCATGCCGTGGCCCTGCATCATCCCCTGCCCGTGGTGATCATGCCGCCCGCCGCGGTCGCCCTGCCCCTTCTGGGCCTGACGCATCGCCTTTTGCATCCGCGCCACCCCGGCCGCGCGCTCCTCGGCGCTGATCTTGCCATCCTTGTCGCGGTCAAAGCGCGCAAACAGCCCCTGCGGCAGCGGTTTCGCCTCGAGCTCGGCCGCCGAGAGCATCCCGTCGCCATCGAGATCCTGCGCCGCGATCTTCGCCGCCACCCGCGCCTCGATCCGCGCCTTGGCCCGCGCCAGATCCGCCGCCACGAGCTCCTCGGCGCTCAACTTGCCATCGCCATCGGCATCGAGCGCCGCCGCATCCGCGGCCCGCTTGGCCTTGATCTCATCCATCGTCACCGCGCCATCGCCATCGGTGTCGAACTGGGCGAAATCGAACACCCCCTTCGGCGCCATGCCCGGCGCGCCCCCAGCCATCGGCCCGGCGCCCATCGGCCCGGCGCCCATCTGACCCCCGGCCATCTGGCCCATCGGCCCGGCGCCCACCGGGCCCGTGCCATCTTGCTTTTGCGCCTGAACGGGGGGCTGCGGCGTCGCGGTCTGCGCCCCCACGGGCGCGGCCATCGCCAGCGCCGTCCCCGCCATCAGGGCGGCCATGATCGTCTTGCGGATCGTGCGGTTCATCTCGGTCTCCTCTCGAACTGCGGCGCCCGTCGCGCCCTGGATACTCACCAAACGCCCGCCCGCGCCCCTTCCGTCGCCCCTCACCAAGGCGTGACACCGATGTGATCGCCCGCGCGCGTGCAATTTCGCTTCCCTGCGCGCCGCATTCGGCCAATACTCGGCGCAGGGAGACTTTCATGACCACCACCGCCGACCCCGCCGCCTCCGCCGGCGCCACTGCCGCCCCCGACAAATCCGCCCTGCGCCATGCCGCGACCGTGCTCGTGGTGCGCCGCGATGGGCCCGAGGGGCCGCGTGTGCTGATGGGGATGCGCGGCGCAGGCGCGGCCTTCATGCCCTCGAAATACGTCTTCCCCGGCGGTGCGCTCGATGCGGCCGATGCCGAAATCCCGCTCGCGACCGCGCTCAACCCGATCTGCGCGCGCCGCCTCGCGCAAGAGGCGCCCGCCGGCCTCGGCCCCGCGCTCGCCGCCGCCGCGGTGCGCGAATTGTGGGAGGAAACCGGCCAGATCCTCGGCCAGCGCGCGCCTTGGCCCGCCCCGCCCGCCGATTGGGCGGGCTTTGCCGAGGCGGGCTTCCGCCCTGCGGCCGCGCCGCTGACCTTCGTCTTCCGCGCGATCACCCCGCCCGGCCGCCCGCGCCGGTTCGACGCGCGCTTCTTCCTGATCGACGCCGTCGATCTGGCCTCCGACCCGGAGGATTTCACCCGCGCCTGCGATGAGCTCTCGCATCTGCATTGGGTGCCGATGGCGCAGGCCCGCGCGCTCAACCTGCCGTTCATCACCGAGGTGGTGCTGGCCGAGGTGCAGGCGCTTCTCGCCTCGCCCGAGCCGATCGCGCCGCCGCAAAGCGTGCCGTTTTTCGACAATTCCGGCCCGCGCTCGGTGTTTCGCCGCCTCGCCTAGCCGCCGCCCGCCTGCGCGGCGACAATCAGCAGAAGCGCCCCCACGACGAGCGCCATCCCCGCGCCCTCGCGCGCCGAGAGCCGCTCGCGCAGCCAAAAGACCGAGGCGAGCAGCGTGAACACCATCTCGACCTGGCCCAGCGCGCGCACATAGGCCGCGTTCATCAGCGCAAACGCCGTGAACCAGCCTGCCGAGCCCGCGACCCCGGTCACCCCCACCCAGACCGTGCGCCGCCACGAGCCCAGCACCCGGCCGAGCTCACCCGGCTCGCGCAGCCGCAAATAAAGCGCCATTCCAAGGCTTTGCGCGAGCGTGACACAGGCCAGCGTGACAAAGGCCCGCGCCAGAAACGGCGCTGGCTCAAGCGCGAGCGTGGCGCCCCGGTAGCAGATCGAGGAGAGCCCGAAGAGCCCGCCCGCCGCCACGCCGTAAACCATCGCGCGGGCCGAAAACCCCTCGGGCGGGCGCGACAGAAGCAACACGCCCAGAAGCCCGACGCCGATCCCCGCCCAACCGAGCGCGCTCACCCGCTCGCCCAGCAACACCGCCGAGAGGATCGCGACCTGCACGGCTTCGGTCTTGGTGAAGGCCACCCCCACCGCGAAATTGCGCAACGAAAAGAGCCGCACGGTGAGAAAGGTCGCCACCACCTGCGCCGCGCCGCCAAGCAGAACGAAGCCGAAGAACCCCGCCCCCGGCACCGCCACCCGCGCCCCGGCGGCCAAAAGCCCCGCCGCGATCAGGCTCGCGATCGGCGCCCCGAAGAGAAAGCGCGAAAACGTCGCCCCCCCGGCCGAGAGCCCGCCGCCCCGGCCCGCGCCGGCAAGCTGGCGTTGCAACAGAAACCGCAGCGTCTGCGCCGCGGCCGCGGCCAGCGTCACCCAGACCCAGAGCAGGCTCACCGCCCGATCCGCGCCACGTCATAGCCGTTGAAGCCCAGAACCTCGCGCGCCGCCGCGCCAAGATCGGCCCGCATCGGCAGTTCCCGCGTGAGCACCATGCCAAAGCCGCCCCCCGGCGTGCCCAGCACCGCCACGCGGTAATCCTGATCCATCCACAGCACCCAGACCGGCGCCTTGGCAAAGCCCGCATCGGGCGTGAAGCGCGCGCCGGGCCCGGTCATCACCGCCCGCCCGGAGAGCCGCGCAGGCTTCGCCCCCGCGCCGCAATCGACGCCCGAAAGCTGATAGGCCCCGCGCCCGTCCCAGGCCCAGTCCTGCGCCGCCCCCGCACAGCCCGGCACCCCCGAGGCCGCCACGAACCACCGCCCGCCAAAGCGCGCCGGATCAAAGATCACCGCCGAGGAAATCATCCCCTTCGGGTCGCGCAGGCTCGGCGCCTCGGCGGGCTTGCCGCCAAAACACCCCGCCAGAGCGATCAGCCCCGCGCCCCAGATCAGTTTACGCATTCGCTCACCCTCAAACCGGCGGAGGTTACAATCTCATTGCAGCCCACCAGCGGCTGCACGGGCGAACAAGTCATTGATCGCGCGAGACATTTCCCCTCGCAATCGGCGCTCGTGCGGCAGGCCTCGCCGCCATCGCGGGTGCGATCGAGGCAAAACCGCGCCGCGCCCTCGGCCAGCCATTGCCCGCCGCGTGCGGTGCAGGCGGCCTGTTCGAGCTCCATTTTCGCCGCGCCCACCGGCGGCAGGGGCGCCTCGCGCGCCTCCCGGCAGCCCGCGAGCGCGAGCACAAAGAGCCCCCCGAGCGCGAGCCGGCGCGCGCCCTCAGAACGGCATCGGATGCGCATGATGCACCTTCTCGAGCGCCCGCAGCACCTCCGCCGAGAGCACCAGATCCGCGCCATCGAGCGATTTCTCGAGCTGCGCCACCGAGGTCGCGCCGATGATCGGGATGATCGGGAAGGGCCGCGTCAGCGTCCAGGCGATCGCCATCGACACCGGGTCGAGCCCCGCCTCGCGCGCCACGCCCACATAAAGATCGGCGATCTCGAAGGCGCGCGCGTTCGACCGCCCGCCCAGCTCGCGCACGATCGAACGGCGCGAGCCCGCGGGCGCCGCGCCGCCCGAATATTTGCCCGAGAGCATCCCCACCGCGAGCGGCGAATAGGCCAGACAGGTCACCCGCTCATGATGGCCAAGCTCCGCCAGATCGGTGTCGTAAAGCCGGCACATCAGCGAATATTCGTTCTGCAGCGAGACCGGCCGCGGCCCATGCCCGGCCTCGGCCAGCCGGATCCATTCCGCCATCCCCCAGGCGCTCTCGTTCGAGAGCCCGAAATGGCCGATCTTGCCCTCCGCCTTCAGCGCCGCGAGCGTCTCGAGACAGGCGACCATATCGGCCTCGATCTCGGCCTTGGCGGGCTGTTTGACCGGCGCAAAGCCCCAGTTCTGGCGGAAATGATAGCTGCCCCGGTTCGGCCAGTGGAACTGATAGATGTCGATATGATCGGTCTGGAGCCGCCGCAAACTGCCCTCGATCGCGGTGCGGATATTGGCCGGCGTGATCGGCGCGCCCGCGCGCACCGCCTGCAGCCCGATCCCCGAGACCTTCGTCGCGAGCACCACATCGCCCCGCCGCCCGGTCTTCGCAAACCAGCTCCCGATGATCTCCTCGGTGCGCCCCGAGGTCTCCGCGCTCACCGGGTTGACCGGATACATCTCGGCCGTGTCGATGAAATCGACGCCGCGCTCGAGCGCGCGCTCGATCTGCGCATGGCCCTCGGCCTCGGTATTTTGCGTGCCCCAGGTCATCGAGCCAAGGCACAGCTCCGAGACCATCAGCCCCGTCGCGCCAATCTCGCGCTTGTTCATGTCACTCTCCATCGTGAGCCCCGGCTCCGGCGTGACCCTGCCACGCCCGCGCGCCGGGGAAAAGGGTCAGCCGACGAGCCCGATCAGATCGCCATAGCCCTCGGCCTCCATCGCCTCGAGCGGCACGAACCGCAGCGCCGCCGAGTTGATGCAATAGCGCAAGCCCCCCGCCTCGGGCGGGCCGTCCTCGAAGACATGGCCCAGATGGCTGTCGGTCTGGCTCGAGCGCACCTCGATCCGCTCCATACCGAGGCTCGTATCGGGCAGCTCGGCCACCGCCGTGGCCCGGATCGGGCGGGTGAACGACGGCCAGCCGCAGCCCGATTCATATTTGTCCGACGAGGCAAAGAGCGGCTCGCCCGAGACCACATCGACATAGATCCCGCGCCGTTTCTCGCCCAGATATTCGCCCGTCCAAGGCCGCTCGGTGCCGCTTTCCTGCGTCACGCGATATTGCTCGGGGGTCAGGCGCGCCAGCGCCTCGTCGGTCTTGCGGTAGCTCGTCATCAGGGCCCTCCTTCGGCTCCCCGCAGACATAGCGCATCGCCCGGCCAAGAAAAGCCCCGCCCGCGCGCGCAGCCCCGCCCCTCAGCCCTTCGCCCAGGCCGCGGCCGGATCCTCCTCGGCATAATCGCGCAACACCGCGATCTCCTCGATCTCGGCGAGGTTCTGCTTCACCGTCACGCCATAGTCGCGCAGCTTGGCAAAGGCCCGGCTCAGGCTCTCGGGCTTCATCCCGAGCCGCCCCGCGATCAGAACCTTGTCATAGGGCAGCGTCACCTCGCACCGCCCCTCGCCGCAGGGCGCCAGCTCGAGCAGGAACTCCGCCACCCGCTGCGCGCCGGTCTGCGCCTTGAGCTGTTCGATCTGCGCGACAAGCCGATGCAAATGCGCAAAAGTCGCCGCCAGAAGCGCCAGCGACAGCCCCGGCTCCTCGCGGATCAGCCGCAAGATCGCCTCGGTATCGACCCGCACCAGCCGGCAATCGGTCGCGCATTCGGCCGAGACCGGGTAGGTGTCATGGGTGAAGGCGACCGCCTCGCCGAAACTGTGGCCGCGGGTGAAGACCCCCACCACCGCCTCGGCGCCGCTCGGCGCGATCCGGTAGAGCTTCACCCAGCCCTCGACGACGATATAGACCGAGCTCGCGCGCTCCCCTTGCAGGAAAATCGTCGCGCCGCGCTCCATCTCGCGCTCGCGCGCGGTGGCGAGGATCTTGTCCTGCGCCGCCCGCGGCACCGAGGCCAGAAGCAGCGATTTGCGGGTGATATTTTCGGAATCGAAGTTCATGCGCGGCCCTTTGCTGCCGTTTTGTCGCATGTTTGACCCCAAGGTTAAAGCCGGAACCGCCCGCATGACGTCGCGAAGCGGGTTGAGAAAAGTCAAAGGCGCGGCGCGCAGGGCGCGCTAGACCGGGGGCGGAATTTGCCCGCTCAGGAGGGTCGTGAGGCCATGCAACGTGCCAAGGCGCTTGAGGAAATGCGCACCAGTTTCGGCGCCGAGAAGACCACGCCCGAGGACCGCCGCGCGCGGGTCTCGGCGCTCTTCGACCGGATCGCGCCGCGCTATGATCTGATGAATGATCTGATGAGCTTCGGGCTGCATCGCTATTGGAAATCGGTGGCGGTGGCTTGGGCGGCGCGCGCGCTCGGGGGCCGCACGGGGCCCCATCTCGACCTCGCCGGCGGCACCGGCGATCTGGCGCTCGCGCTCGCCGCGCGCGCGCCCGGGCGCGAGATCCTGGTCGCCGACGCCTCCGAGGGGATGCTCGCCCAGGCGCGGCGGCGGGGCGGCGCGCGGCTTGGCTATCTGCACGCCCCCGCCGAGGATCTGCCGCTCGAGACCGGCTCGGTCGCGGCGGTCACGCTCTCCTTCGGGCTGCGCAACATGACCGATCCGGGCGCCGGCCTGCGCGAGGTGGCGCGCGTGCTCGCGCCGGGTGGCGCGTTGATCTTGCTCGAGTTTTCGCGCCCGGCCGCGTGGTTCGCGCCGCTTTACGGGCTCCATGCGCGCTATGTGATCCCCGCGCTCGGCGCGCTGATCGCGGGCGACCGGGGCGCTTATCGCTACCTCGTCGAGTCGATCGCGCGCTTCCCCGCGCGCGAAGATATCGCCCGCGAACTCGCCGCTTCGGGGTTCCACCTCGAGGCCGAGCGTGCTTTCATGTTCGGCATCGCGCGGCTGCAATGCGCGCGCCGCCCCGAAACACCGCCCGCCCCCGCCGCCGCCCCCCTGCCCGCCAAGGAGACCGCCCGATGAGTGCCCAGCCCGCCGCCCCCGCCGCCCAGGAGGCGCTGCGCGCCCGCCTCGGCGCCCTGCCGCGCCCGCTTCTGTGGGTGATCGCGGCGCGGCTGAAAACCGTCTCGCTGTCGCTCGCGCCGGTGCTCGCGGGCAGCTGGCTGGCCGCCCGCGCCGGGCTCTGGCGCCCCGATGTCACCCTCGCCGCCGGCCTCTCCGCCGCCGCGATCCAGATCGGCACCAACCTGTGGAACGACGCCGCCGATGCCGCGCGCGGGGTTGACCGCGCCGACCGGCTCGGGCCGCCGCGGCTCACCGCGCTCGGCCTGCTCGAGGGCGCGCAGGTGCGCCGCGCGGCGCTCGCGGCCTTTGGGCTGGCCACCCTCGCCGGGCTCTACCTCACCGCGCTCGGCGGCGCGCCGATCGTGGCGATCGGGCTGGCCTCGCTCCTGATGGGCTATCTCTATTCGATGGGGCCCTGGCCGATGTCGGGGCTGCCCTTCGGCGAGGCGCTGGTGATCCTGTTCTTCGGCCTCGTCGCGGTCTCGGGCACCGCCTGGCTGCAAGGCGTCGCGCCGCTCGCCCCCGAAACGCTGCGCCTTGGCGCGATGATCGGGCTACCTGCGGCGGCGGTCTTGATCCTCAACAACCACCGCGACCGCGCCCAGGATGCCCGCGCCGGGCGGCGCACGCTTGCAATCGTGATCGGGCCCACGGCCTCGCGCGCGCTCTATTTCGGCTTTCTCGCAGGCGCCTTCGCGCTCGGGGCGGCGGCCGTGGGCCCGAGCCCCTGGCTCGCGCCGGCGGGCGGGCTCGCCCTCTGGCTCGGTCATGCGATGGCGCATTGGCCGATCTCGGCCGATCTCAACCGGCTCCTGGGCCAGACCGCGCTCTTCCAGCTCCTGCTGCTCCTGGGCGTCGCGCTCGGCGGGTGAAAGAAAACGGCCGCCGGTCTCCCGACGGCCGTATCTGCCCCCGCGCGGGCGCTCAGTTCATCGCGCCCGGGCCCTTGACCGGCAGGTTCACCTCGACCTTGCCCGCGTTCTGGAATTCGAGCGTCACCGGCACCAGATCGCCCATCGCGAGCTTCGCCGTCAGCCCGATGCACATCAGATGCAGACCACCGGGCTGCAACACCGCATTACCCCCCGCCGGCACCTCGATCGAGGGCACCTGACGCATCTTCATGATCCCGTCCTCGTTGAGATGGGTATGCAGCTCGGGCCGCTCGCAGGCGGGCGTCGAGAAGGCGAGAAGCACATCCGCCGGGCCGGTCGAATGGATCGTCACGAACCCCGCCCCGTTGCCCCCGGCCATCGGCGCCGCGCGGAAGAACCCGCCCGAGATCTCGAGCCCGGGCGCGCTGGCCTCCTGCGCCTGAGTCGCCGCAGCGCCAAGGACAACCATCGCCGCCGCCGCAGAAATAAGAGAACGTTGTTTCATGCCAAACCCTTCTGATGGAACGAAAACCCTCTTCCCGGAAGGTTCCGTCGCAAGTTGCCGCCAAAGGGACATCCAAGCCTTAACAAATGTCAAGGCGTCCGCCTCACGCCCGTGTGAAGAGGGGCACGGCGCAGCTCACGAGCCGTCTGCGTCATCGGGAAACGCATTCATGCAAGAACGGCTCGAAAGTGAGGGCAAACAATGGTCAAGACCATTCACAAACGCCTGCTTGCCACGACGGGAATCGTGGCGATGTCGATGGCGATGGGCGCTTCTGCGGAAACGCTCGATGAGGTGATGGCGCGCCGCGGGCTGACCCAGCAAGATCTGGTCGCCGCCGCCAAAACCTATACCCCGACCGGCGGGCGCGATGAATTCATCGCCTTCTCGTCGGGCGGCCAGTCGGGCCAGATCATGGTCTATGGCATCCCCTCGATGCGGATCCTGAAATATATCTCGGTCTTCACCCCCGAGCCCTGGCAGGGCTTCGGCTTCGACGAGGAATCGAAGAAGATCCTCGAAGAGGGCAAGGTCGATGGCCGCACCCTGCAATGGGGCGACACCCACCACCCGGCGATCACCGAGACCAACGGCGATCTCGACGGCGAATATCTGTTCATCAACGACAAATCCGCGCCGCGCGTCGGCGTGATCTCGCTGCATGACTTCGAAACCCAGCAGATCGTGGTGAACCCGATCCTGCAATCCGAACACGGCGGCACCTTCGTGACCCCGAACTCGGAATATGTGATCGAAGCCGCGCAATATCCGGGCGTTCTGGGCCGCGGCTATGCGCCGCTGAGCCAGTTCAACGAGAAGTTCCGCGGCGCGGTCACCTATTGGAAATTCGACCGCGAGGCCGGCCGGATCGATCCGTCGAAGTCCTTCTCGATCGAGCTGCCGCCCTATAGCCAGGACTTGTCGGACGCCGGCAAACTGGTCTCGGACGGCTGGTCCTTCACCAACTCCTTCTGCGCCGAACGCTATGTCGGCGGCATCGAATCGGGCCGTCCGCCGTTTGAAGCGGGCTGCTCGCAAAACGACACCGACTATCTGCATGTGATCAACTGGAAGAAGGCCGAAGAGGTCTACAAGGCCGGCAAGGTCACCATGATCAATGACCATCCGGTGATCTCGATGCAGACCGCGATCGACGAAGGCCTCGTCTATCTGATCGCCGAGCCGAAATCGCCCCACGGCGTCGATGTCTCGCCCGACGGCAAATATATCGTCGTGGGCGGCAAGCTCGACACCCAGGCCTCGGTCTATTCCTTCGAGAAGATCATGAAGGCGGTCGAGGACAAGAATTTCGTCGGCACCGACCCCTACGGGATCCCGGTGATCGCGATGCAAGATGCGCTGCACAAACAGGTCGCGCTCGGCCTCGGGCCGCTGCACAACCAGTTCGACAGCAAACCCTGCGTGGTCTACACCTCGCTCTATGTCGACAGCCAGATCGCGAAATGGGACTATTGCGAAGGCAAGGTCCTCGACAAGCTCTCGATCCACTATAACGTCGGCCACCTCGTCGCGATGGAGGGCGAAAGCGTCCACCCGGCTGGCAAGTATCTGGTTTCGCTCAACAAGCTCGCCATCGACCGGTTCAACCCGGTGGGCCCGCTGCACCCGCAAAACCACCAGCTGATCGACATTTCCGGCGACAAGATGGAGCTTCTCTACGACATGCCGGTGCCGCTGGGCGAGCCCCACTACGTCACCGCGATCTCGGCCGAGAAACTCAAGCCGCTCGTGCGCTACAAATACGGCACGAACTCGCGCACCGGCGAGAAACACGAAGGGGCGGTGCGTCCGGGCCAGGAACGCATCGAGCGTGACGGCACCAACGTCAAGGTCTACATGACCGCGATCCGCTCGCACTTCACCCCGGAAATCGTCGAGGTGAACGAGGGCGATACCGTCGAGTTCATCATCACCAACTCCGAACGGGCCGAAGACGAAACCCACGGCTTCTCGGTCTCGACCTACAACGTCAACCTCTCGCTCGAACCGGGCAAGACCGCGACCGCGAAGATCGTTGCCGACAAACCCGGCGTGTTCTCCTACTACTGCACCGAGTTCTGCTCGGCGCTGCACCTCGAGATGACCGGGTTCCTCGCCGTCAAGCCGAAGGGCTATGTCGAAGAGGCGGGCGCGGTGTCGGAAGGCCAGGCCTACACCAAGGACGACTACGACAAGCAAACCGCGAACAACGTCGCGACCCAGGAAGTCATCGACTCGGTGGTGGCCTATATCACCGAACGCAACTTCAAGGACTTCCCGGAAGTCGTCTCGCTCGTCGAAGACGCCACCGACCAGCTGAACTTCGCCGCCGATGCCAAGGCCAAGGCCGAGGAAGCCGCGGCCAAGGAAGACTGGCAGGGCGCGACCCTCTGGGCCGGCCAGTGGTGGCAATATCAGGTCAAGGCGGCCGATATCGGCCTGCGTGCCAAGACCTTCCTCGATGAACATGGCGCTGTGAAACAATAACGCCAAAGGGCGCGGCGGGTTCTCCGCCGCGCCTCTCCCCTGTCAGCTTCCGCTCCGAGGATAGTGCCGATGCGCCTGATCTTCCGCACCCTTCTCACCGCCGCCGCCCTCGCCGCCGCGCTGCCCGCGCTGGCCGATGGCACCGACGACGGCAAGAAGGTCTACATGACCAAATCCTGCATGGCCTGCCACGGCATGAAGGGCGCCAAGCCGGTGATGACCTATCCCGCGCTCGCCGGGCAGAACGAGAAATACCTGCTCAACCAGCTCAAGGACATCAAGGCCGGCAAACGCGTCGGCACCATTGATGAAACCACCGGCCACCCCTTCGTGCAGGGCATGACCGACATCATGCATCTCGTCGATGAAAACGACCTCAAGAATGTCGCGAAATATCTCGCCGAGCAAAAACCCGGCGCGCCGAAGGCCCTCGACCCGGCCCCCGCGCCCGAGGAGATCGCCGCGGGCGAGGCCGCCTATAACAGCCTTGGCTGCAAATCCTGCCACGGCAAGGACGGGATGAAACCCTCGACCAAGACCTACCCCTTCCTCGCCGGTCAGAATCGCGCTTATCTGATCCGCGCGATGACCGAAATCCGCGACAAGACCCGCGTCAACGGCCAGTCGAAACTGATGTTCGGCACGATCAAGAAAGCCTCCGACGCAGAGATCGCCGCGATGGCGAGCTGGCTGTCGCAAATCGACCGCTCCGCCGAGTAACGAAAGGATATCCCAGATGAAAACCCGCATTTCCCTGATCTCGGCCGCCGCGCTGCTCGCGCTCGCGCTGCCCGCCCTGGCCGAGGGCACCGTCGACACCTCCTCCTGGAACCAGGGCGGCGGCGAACAGGATGAGGCGCTCCACCTCACCCCCAACCATGAAAACGGCATCGAGGTCTATGAGGTCTGCTCGGCCTGCCACCAGCTCAACGGCTGGGGCCTCGAGGACGGCACCTTCCCGCAGATCGCCGGCCAGCACAAGGACGTGATCATCAAGCAGCTCGCCGATATCCGCGCGCTCAACCGCGACAACCCGACGATGTATCCCTTCGCGCTCCCCTCCGAGATCGGCGGCGCGCAATCGATCGCCGATGTGGCGGAATATATCTCGAAACTGCCGATGAACCCCAACAACGGCAAGGGCCCGGGCACCAA
The DNA here is from genome assembly GCF_001856665.1 of Rhodobacter xanthinilyticus. Classification (NCBI taxonomy): domain Bacteria; kingdom Pseudomonadati; phylum Pseudomonadota; class Alphaproteobacteria; order Rhodobacterales; genus Rhodobacter; species Rhodobacter xanthinilyticus. The sequence continues at coordinate 2,432,494 of NZ_CP017781.1, forward strand.
TCTCGCGCTCGGCGAACAGCTCTACAAGGATAACTGCGTGCGCTGCCACGGCGCCGAGGGCGAGGGCGATGACGCGAAATTCTACCCCCGCATCCAGGGCCAGCATTTCAACTACCTGATGCGCCAGTATGAATGGATCAAGACCGGCAAGCGGCGCAACGCCAACCCCGACATGGTCCAGCAGATCCAGGGCTTCACCGACGCCGATACCGAGGCCGTGCTCGATTACGTCTCGCGGCTCAAACCGCCGGCGGAGCTGGTGGCCGCGCCCGATTGGGTCAACCCCGATTTCGAATGACCGCGCGGGCGCCGGGGGGCTTTCCCCCCGGCGCCCCGCCTGACCGACATAGCCTGACAGGATCTCACCCATGGACAAGGCCCCCCTCGACAAACGCGGCCTCCTCTACCGCGTGCTCACGCTCCTCTCCGTCTGCCTGATCGCCGCGTCCTTCTTCAGCCCCGGCTGGTGGGTGTCGCTGACCGCGCCGAACTACCCCGAAGCGACCTTCCCGCAGGGGATCCGCATCCTCTTCCACATGGATTCGGTGCGCAACGGCTGCGATATCCGCGCCAGCCAGGAAGTCGAGGAGAACGAGGCCCTCGATTGCGTCCATGAGATGGACACCATCAACCATTACGTCGGCATGTATCCGATCGCCTCGGGCGGGCCGGTGGAAAAAGCCTTCTCGCCCTTCCTCTTCGCGATGCTCGGCGTGATGGCGCTGGCCTTCGCCGCCCCCGGCCGCGCGGCGCGCATCGGCGTCTCGGTCGCGGGCTATGGCGCGATCGCGGTCTGGATGAGCCTCGCGCTTTATGGCGAAAACGGCGTCGGGCTGACCACCTCGGGCTATCTCAAGGGCCTCGTCGTCTCGCTCGGCCAAGATAGCGGCGACAAGGTCGAGGCCGATCAGAACCTCTCGCCGATCGTCAAGATGCTCAAGCAATCGCTCGCCGAAAGCGCCGACAAGGAGCAAAAGACCACCGCCGTCGCCGGCGACCGCGCCAGCCTGATCGCCAACCTCAAGGCCAATTACGAGATCGACGAACAGAAGAAACCGATGCATGAACAAGTGGCCTGGAATGGCTCGATCATGCAGGTGTTCCAGTGGCATTACGCCAAATCGCTCGCACGCTGGTTCAACGAACCCGCCCGCAACGACCCGCTCGTCGCGACGATGAGCTCGGTGGCGCAGATCCTTTACGTCGTGGTGCTGGCCTTCATGGCGCTGATGATCTTCGCGGCGTTTTCGGCGCGCTCCGTGTTCTACTGGCTCTTGGTTCTGGTGCCGATGGCGCTGCCGGTGGGGTTCATCGCCGAATATGCCGGCTGGCTGTGGTGGTATGGGCATTCGCTCAACGAAATGGGCGCCTTCACGCTCAAACCCTTCATGCCCACCGTCTTTGGCGACGGCAAGGTGGCGCAGTTCACCACCCATTCCTACCCCGCGCAGGGCTTCTTCCTGATGCTCGGCTCCTCGGCGCTCCTCGTGCTAGCCGCGCTGATCCGGCTCAAACAGCTGCGGCTGGCGGGCGACCGCGCCGCGCGGATGTGACCTCGGAGGCTTCGATGCGTATTGCCTTGCTCATCGCCTGTCTTGCCCTCGCCGCCCCCGCGGCGCTGGCCGAGACCTTGCAAGAGCGCATCGACGCCGCCCCCGATGGCGCCGAGATCACCCTGACCCCGGGCGAGGTCTACATGGGCCCGGTCGTCGTGCGCCACCCGGTGGTGATCGACGGCCAGGGCTCGGCGGTGATCGACGGCGGCGGCAAGGGCACGGTGCTGACGCTCGAAACCGATGGCGCGACGGTGAAGAACGTGACCCTGCGCAACTCCGGCCGGCTCCATAACGAGGTCAACGCCGGCCTGCGCATCAAGGGCGCGTTCAACGTGGTGCGCGACACCCGTATCGAGAACTCCCTCTTCGGCATCGACCTGACCCAGGCCAACAACAACGTCCTGCGCCGCAACTATATCTCGTCGAAACACGTCCCCCTCGAGATCCGCGGCGATTCCGTGCGGATCTGGTATTCCAACGACAACCTCTTCGAGCAGAACCACGTCGAGAACGCCCGCGATTTCGTGGTCTGGTACAGCTCCGGCAACATCATCCGCGATAACCGCATCCAGCACGGCCGCTATGGCATCCACTTCATGTATGCCCATGAAAACCTTGTCGAAAACAACGAGATCTCGGATTGCGTGGTGGGCATCTTCCTGATGTATGCCAATGACATCACCGTGCGCGGCAACCAGATCCTGCGGTCCTGGGGCGCGGCGGGCATGGGGGTGGGCTTCAAGGAGACCTCCGGCGCCGTCGTCGAGGACAACAAGATCCTCGGCAATGCGGTCGGCATCTATCTCGACCCCTCGCCCTGGGATCCCGACAGCCCCAACGCCTTCCACCGCAACCAGATCGCCTATAACGGCATCGGCGTGCAGTTCCATACCGAATGGACCGGCAACGATTTCCGCGACAACAACTTCATCTCGAATTTCACCCAAATCTCGGTGCGCGGCCGCGGCACGGCGCTGAAAGAGGGCTGGAACGGCAATTACTGGGAAGATTACGCGGGCTTCGACCGCGATGGCGATGGCATCGGCGACGCGCCCTACGAGATCTACAATTACGCCGATGTGCTCTGGATGGACCTGCCGCCCGCGGCCTTCTTCCGCGGCGGGCTGGCGCTTGCGGCGCTCGATTTCGTCGAACGTCTGGCGCCCTTCACCGAGCCGCAACTTCTGGTGCGCGAGGCCCGCCCGATGGCCCGGCCCCTCGACCATGCCGCCGCGCGCGCCGAAACCGCGCCGCGCGAGAACCCGAAATCTGCCTTGGAGATGTTGACGCAATGAGCGACCCCTCCGCCCCTGAAACGGCCCCTGCCGCCCCTGCGGCCAAACCGCAAAAACGCCTCACCCGCCGCGAGTTGGAGCGCCGCCGGCTGCTCCTGCGCTCGCTCGGCGCGACGGTGGCCGCGCTCGGCGCAGGCCTCGTCGGCTGGTATCCGACCGGGCGCGACCTCTTCGACCGGCTGCGCCCGCCCGGCGCGCTCGATGAGCGCGACTTCCTCGCCGCCTGCATCAAATGCGGCCAATGCGTCCAGGTTTGCCCGGTCGAGGCGATCAAGCTCGGCGATGGCGAAGAGGGCTACGGCCTCGGCGTGCCCTATATCGATGCGCGCGCGCAGGCGTGCGATTTCTCCTGCGACGCGGTGCAATGCGTGCTCGCCTGCCCGACCGGCGCGCTCTCGCATCTGATCGCGACGAAGGAGGAGGTGACGATGGGCGTGGCGCGTCTGGCGCGCCCCGAAAGCTGCCTGGCGATGCGCGGCGAGGGCTTCCGCGGCCTCGCGCGCGGCTATGATTTCACCGGCAAGCTGCGCTATGAAGAGATCGACCGCTGGGATCCGCTGCCCGTGGCCGAACACCCCTATGATCTTGAAATCTGTGACCTTTGTGTCCGCGAATGCCCGATCGAGGGCGCCATCGCGCTCGCGCCCCTTTCCGCCGACCCGGCCGACAAGCGCCGCATGCCGGTCGTCGCGAAAAGCTGCGTCGGCTGCGGCACCTGCGAGATGATCTGCCCCGCCGAACCCGCCGCGATCATCATCGACACCGAGATGGGCCTCGCCCTCGAGGCGCAGAAGAAGGAGGCCCTGGCATGAGCTGGTTCCTGCACAAACTCGCGATGATGTTCGGCGCCGAGCCGCGCAAGCCCACCGCCGCCGAGGAGACCGAGGCCGCGCGCGAGATGAAGCGCTTCAAGAAGACCCCGGCCGAGGTGATCAAACGCAAGGAAATCATCGCCGAGGAAGCCAATCTGATCTCCGGCCGCCACAAATGGCGCAACCTGCGCTGGGCCTCGATCCTCGGCATCAACGCGCTTTTCATCCTGTCCTTCCAGTTCGATGTGCAGCTCGTCGAGGGCGCGCTGACCGCCTCGCGGTTTCTGGGCTTCCACATGGCCGACCCGAACGCCGCGCTGCAGGTGATGCTCGCCTTCAAGGAGGTGATGCTCAACCTCGTGATCGGCACGGTGACGGTGGTGTTCCTGTGGTGGCTGGTCGGCGGGCGGGCGTTTTGCTCCTGGGCCTGCCCCTATCACCTCTTGGCCGAATGGGCCGAGGCGATCCACCTCTTCCTCGCCCGGCGCGGCTGGGTCAAGGATCACCCGTTCCACCGCGGCATGCGCCTCGTGCTCTGGGTGGCGTTCATGGCGCTGGCCTTCCTGACCGGCTACACCGTCTTTGAATATATCAACCCCGTCGGCATCGTCTCGCGCGCGCTGATCTATGGGCCCACCTTCGCGGTGATCTGGGTGATTTTCCTCCTCGGCGTCGAGATCTTCTTCTCGCGGCGCTTCTGGTGCCGCTATGTCTGCCCGATCGGGCTGACCTATGGCATCACCGGCGCCATCGCGCCCGTGCAGATCAAATACGACCTCTCGAAATGCGTCCATGAGGGCGAATGCCGCGCGGTCTGCCTCGTGCCGCATGTTCTCGAGATCACCAAGATGGGCTATGCTCAGGACACCACCGAATTCATCGGCCCCGATTGCACGCGCTGCGGTCTGTGCGTCGATGCCTGCCCGCAAGAAGCGCTGAGCTTCACCCTGCGCGGGCTCGACAAGATCCTCTGAGGGCAAGCCATGATCTCCATCGACCGCCTCTCCAAACGTTTCGACCGCCGCGCGGTGCTCGACGAGCTCACCCTCTCGATCGAGCGCGGCGACCGCATCGCGCTGATCGGCCAGAACGGCGCCGGCAAGACCACGCTCTTTCGCTGCCTGCTCGGCCATTACGGCCATCAGGGCACGATCGCCTTCGATGGCGTCGCGGGCCGGCGGCGCGAGACCGCGGCGCTCTCGCGGGTGGCCTTCGTGCCGCAACTGCCGCCGCCCCTGCGGATGCCGGTGGGCGAGCTTCTCAGCTTCGCCGAAAAGGGCGCGGGCGCCGATCCGCGCGCGATGCGCGAGATCGCCGGGCGGCTCGGGATCGACCTCGACGAGGTCCGCGCGCGGCCGTTCTTCCGGCTCTCGGGCGGGCAGAAACAGAAGATCCTCGTCACCGTGGCGCTCGGCCGCGCGGCCGATCTGATGATCTTCGACGAGCCCGCCGCCAACCTCGATCCGGCCGCGCGGGCGGTGTTCATCGACCTGCTGGCCGAGCGGCGCGAGGCCTCGATGCTGATCGCGAGCCACCGGCTCGAAGAGGTGGCGGGCCTCGTCAACCGGGTGATCGAGCTCGACCGCGGGCGCGTGGTGCTCGATGAGGCGGTGCTCGACCGGCTGCGCGCGGGCGCGACGCATCGCGCCGTGATCACCCTCGACGCGCCCCACGAGCCGCTCGCGCGCGCGCTCACCGGCTGGGGCTTTGCCGCCGCGCCCTCGGGGCTGCGCTTTGCCGGCCCGGTGCCCGCCGCCGAGACCTTCCGCTTCCTCGGGCTCGTCGCCCGCTATGGCAGCCTGATCGAGAGCCTCAGCCTCGAGCAGGACACCCCGGAGGAGATCTGACATGTGCCACCACTGCCCCCCCCTCTCCCGCGCCCGCGGCCCGAGCCGCCGCGCGATGCTTGCGCTGCTCGTCGGCGCGCCGCTTCTGGCCGCCTGCAAGCCGCAAACCGAGGGCCCCGAGCCGATCCGCTGGGGCCGCGAGACCTGCGAGATCTGCGGGATGATCATCTCCGAGCCGCAATATGCCGCCGAGATCCGGGGCGGCCCGGACGCCAAGCTGGTCAAATTCGACGATATCGGCGATGCGGTCCACTGGCTCGAGGGCAAGGAGTGGAAGGACGACCCCGGGATCGAATTCTGGGTGATGGATTACGACAGCGGCTTTGCCGGCGATCAATGGCTCGATGCGCGAAAGGCCCACTTCCGCTCGGGCGTCGTCAGCCCGATGGATTACGGCTTTGCGGCGGTGAAATTGCCCGCCTCCGATACCGTCGATTTCGCCGCGATGCACAAGGCGGTCTTGGCGCGCGGCTTGACCTCGCGGTGCCACCCGGACGAGATAGGGAAAGGCTGACAGGATGAACGCGATGACCTCTGCCCAGATCGACACCGCCGCCGAAGCGGCCGCGGCCACGCCCGCGCGCGCCGCGGTGCACCCCGCCCGCCCCGAGGCGCCGCCGCGCACCGGGCTCGGGCTCGCGATGCGGCTCGAGCTCTCCGAGAGCCTGCGCTCGCGCTGGTTCCATTTCTATTCCGTCGTGGTGATCGGGCTGATGGCGCTTTTGATCACCACCGGCATCTCCGAGAGCCGGGTGCTCGGCTTCACCGGCCTGTCGCGGCTTCTGGTGACCTATATCCAGCTCGCCATGGCGATCTTGCCGCTCTTCATCGTGGTCACCACCGCGCGCTCGATGGTGGGCGATCGCGAGGCGGGCAATCTCGAATACATGCTCGCCTTCCCGGTCTCGCTGCGGGTCTGGTATTGGGGGCGGTTTCTGGCGCGGCTGGTGCTGACGCTCGCGCCCGTCGCGCTCGCGCTCGGCCTTGCGGCGGGCTATGGGCTCGCGCGTGGCCATGAGGTGCCCTGGGCGCCGATCGCGCTCTATTCGGGGCTGATCGCGGCGCTGGCGAGCTGTTTTCTCGGCATCGGCTTCTTGATCTCGGCGCTCTCGCGCTCGACCGAGGTGGCGCTCGGCGCCTCGCTGCTGGTCTGGCTCACGCTCGTCGCGCTGCTCGATCTGCTGCTCCTGTCGATCCTGATCCAGAACCAGATCGTGCCCGAGGTGGTGATCGGCATTGCGCTTGCGAACCCGTTGCAGGCCTTCCGCACCGCCTCGATGATCCTCTTCGACCCGCAGCTGATCCTGCTCGGCCCGGCGTCTTATGTGATCCTCGACCATTTCGGCGTGGGCGGCTATGTCGCCTGGGCGCTGGCCTATCCGGCCGGGCTCGGCCTCGTCTTCGCGGCGCTCGGCTATTGGCGCTTCTCGCGCTCGGATCTGGTCTGAGACAAGAAGAAGGGGGCCCGTGGGCCCCCTCAAGTCCGTGGCGCGCCGCCCAGGGATCAGCCGCGCGCCAATGCCGCGAGCCAGTCGAAACTCGCCGCGTCATCCCATCGCGCCTCGCCCGCAACCAGCGCCACCGCCGCGCCCCCGGCATCGACCACGACCGAGCTCGGCAGGTTCTCGAGGCCAAAGACCGCGGCAAGGTTCTCCCCCTCGCCAAGCAGCACCGGCAGCCCCTCGATCCCTTCCTCGGCATAAAACCGCCGCACCCCGGCCGCGCCGCGCCAGTCGAAGCTGATCGGCAAGATCTCGAGCGCGAGCCCCTCGGCCGCCACCCGCCCCGCGAGCCGGGCGATCTCGGGCATCTCGCGCCGGCACGGCAGACACCAGGGCGCCCAGAGCGTGACGAGCAGAACCCGCCCGCGGTGCTCGGAGAGCGTGCCCGGCACCCCGTCACCGGTCTTGTAGGTGAGCTCGCCCGCCGGGCGCGGCGGCGCGAACGGCCGGGCCAGGGCCGCCGCCGAAGGCGCCGCCCCCGCCGCCCGCGCGCCCCCGAAGGCCGCGCAGGCAAACCCCGCCGCCAGCACCCCGCGCCGCGTCAGCGCGCTCATTGCTCGGGCACCGCCGCGATCTGGACCTTCAGATCCGCGGCCATCTCGGCGCCCGTCGTGCCATGCGGATAGCGCTTGATCAGCTGCCCGTCGGGCCCCACCAGCGCCACCGAGGCCGTATGGTCGATCGAATAGCGCTCGGGCTGCGCCGGATCGGGCACGATCCGCTCATAGCGCGCATTGAAGGCCGCGACCATGTGGTCGGTATAGGCCTTCGGGCCGCGCAGCGGGATGATCCGGCTATCGAAAACGGCGGTATACTCTTGCAGGAGCTTGGCCGTGTCATGATCGGGGTCGACGGTGACAAAAAGCGGCGCGACGCGCGCGGCCTGCGCCTCATCGAGCCCCGCCAGCGCATCGGCGATCACCGAAAGCGTCGTCGGGCAGACATCGGGGCAGCCGGTATAGCCGAAGTAGATCAAGACGAACTTGCCCAGAAAATCCTCATCCGTCAAAGCGTTACCCCAGGCATCCTCCATCAGGTAACGCCGCGGCACAGGCGCCTCCGTGGCCGCCTCGGGGCCGGGTTCGAGATCGGCATGTTGGGCAAAGAGCGGCCCGGCCACGACAAGCGCAGCCCCGGCGGCGAGAAAAAAGCGACGGTCGAGCATCGGCGGATCCTTCCGGTTTTGCGCCGAACCTACGGCCCCGCCCGCGCCCCGGCCTTGACTTTGATCAGGGCGCGCCACGCGCAAAGCCGGCATCGAGGGAAAAAAGAGGAGGCCCGGATGGCGGCACTCATGGCGGCGTTCCTGCCGGTGGCGATGATGGTTCTGATGCTCGCGCTCGGGCTGCGGCTGGCGCCCGGGGCGCTGGTGGCGGCGGTGCGCACGCCGCGGGCGCTCGGCGCGGGGCTCGCGCTGCAAATGCTGGCGCTGCCGGTGCTCGCGTTTTGCCTCGCGCGCGGCTTCGGGCTCTCGGCGCCGCTCAGCGCGGGGCTGATGCTCGTCGCGGCGAGCCCCGGGGGGGTGAGCTCGAACTACATCACCCATCTGGCGCGCGGCTCGGTGGCGCTCTCGGTGACGATGACGCTTGTCACCTCGCTCCTCGCGCCGCTCTCGCTGCCGCTGGTGCTCGCGCTCTCGGGGGTTGCCGCGCCGCACAGCGCGGCGCTGTGGCGCATTTCGCTCGGCATGAGCGCGGTGGCGCTGGCGCCGCTCGCGCTCGGCATGGCGGTGGGCCGGTTCGCGCCCGCCCTCGCGGCGCGCGCGAGCCGCCTGCTCGACCCGCTCGCGCGCGGGCTCTTCGCGCTGATGGTGGGGGCGACCTTCGTGCAGAACTGGGGCGCGATGCGGGCGGGCTTTGCCGGCGCGGGGCCGGCGGTGATCGCGCTGGCGGTGCTGGCGCCGGCGATGGCGCTCGGCGCGGCGCGCGCGCTCAGGCTCGGCGCGGCGGCCGGGCGCACCATCGCCATCGAGATCTCGCTGCAAAATGTCGCGATCACGATCTTCGTCGCGGGCAAGCTCCTCGGCGCGCCCGAGCTCGCGATCCCCGGGCTGATCTATGCGGTGATGATGAATATCGTCGCGCTCGGCTTCATCCTGAGCGCCCCGGCCCCCGAACCCGCGCCCGAGCCCGACCCCGCCCCGCGCTGATCCGCGCGCCCAAATGTCGCAGTGCGGCCGCGCGCGGTTGCCATGCGCGGCCGAGGGGCTAAATCGCGCAGGGATCTGCCCCGGAAAGCCCGATGCCCCGCACCGCCCGCCCGCTTGACCGCCTCGCCGCCCCCGTCGCCCCCCGGCTGGGGCGCGCGGCGGGGCTGTCGGTCCTTGCGGCGCTCGTCTGGCCGTTTCAGGCCGCGCTGATCGCCCTCGCGCTGGGCGGGCTCGTCGCCCCGCAGGGCGCGCGGCTCGCGCCGCTGACCGCGGCGCTCGGCTTTCTCGCGCTCGCGGCCCTGCGCGCAGGCCTCGAGGCGCTCGCGCAGCGCCGCGCCGAAGAGGCCGCGCTCGATCTCGTCGAGACCACGCGCGCGGGGTTGCTGCGCGCCGCCGCCCGCCAACAGCCCGGCGCCGAGGCGCTCAGCCCCGCCTCCCTCGCCGCGCTCGCGGGCGAAAAGGCGGCGCTGCTTGCGCCCTGGGCCGCGCGCTTCCGCCCGGCAATGGCGCGCGCGCGCTGGGTTCCTGCGCTCTACCTCGCGCTCGCGCTCAGCCAAAGCTGGGTCGTGGCGCTGATCTTCGCGATCGCCGGGCCGCTGATCCCGCTGTTCATGGCGCTGGTCGGCATGGCCGCCGAGGATGCCGCGCGCCGCCAGATGGGCGAGATCGGCTCGCTCTCGAGCCTCGCCGTCGACCGGATCGCCGCGATCACCGATCTGCGCCTACTTGGCGCCACGGCGCGCGCACGCACCGATCTCGCCCAGGCCGCCGAAACCCTGCGCACGCGCACCATGGCGGTGCTGCGCGTGGCCTTCCTGTCCTCGACCGTGCTCGAACTTTTCGCCGCCCTCGGGGTGGCGCTGGTCGCGGTCTATGTCGGCTTCGCGCTGCTCGGCGAGATCCGCTTTGGCGCCTGGGGCGGGCCGCTCTCGGCGCCGGCGGGGATCTTCCTGCTCCTGATCGCGCCGGAATTTTTCCAACCCCTGCGGGATCTTGCGAGCGCCTGGCATGATCGCGCCGCGGCGATCGCGGTGGCCGATGAGCTGAGCGGCGCGCAAACCGCCCTCGCCGCCGCGCGCCCGATCCTCGGCCAGGGCGCGCCCGCCGCCGCGTTCGCCCCCGCGCCGCTCGCCTGGACGGGCCTGCGCGCCGCCCCCGCGCCCGGCGCCGCGGCGCTGAGCTTCCCCGATGGCGCGGTCGCGCCCGGCGAGGCGGTGGCGCTCACCGGGCCCTCGGGGGCGGGCAAATCGACGCTGCTGGCGGTGCTCGCGGGGCTGATCGAGGCGCAGGCGGGCACGGTCCGCTGGGGCGCGACCCCGCTCACCGATGCCAGCGCCGATGGCTTGCGCGCGGGGCTCGCCTTCGTCCCGCAAGCCCCGCGCTTCCCCGATGCCCCGCTCGGCGCGGCGATCGCGCTCGGCCGCCCGGGCGATCTCGCGGCCGCGCTCGCGGCGGCGCAGGCGAGCGAGATCGTCGCGGCGCTGCCCGGCGGGCTCGCGGCGCGGCTGGGCGAGCTCGGCGGCGGCGTCTCGGGCGGCGAGGCGCGCCGCTTCGCGCTCGCCCGCGCCCATCTCGCCCAGCCCGCGCTCGTGCTCGCCGATGAACCCACCGCCGATCTCGACCCCGAGACCGCCCGCGCGGTGACCGAGAGCCTGCTGGCGCTGCGCGCGCGCGGCGCGGGGCTCCTGATCGCGACCCATGACCCGGCGCTGATCGCCCGGCTCGACCGCGAAATCGCGCTGACGCCGGAGGGCCGGCCATGACGCTTTGGCGCCTCACCCGGAGGCTGCTCGCCGCCGATCCGCGCGCCTTCCGCCGCGGGCTCGCGCTCGCCACGCTGGTGCTCGTCATGGGCGCAGCGCTCCTCGGCCTCTCGGGGTGGTTCGTCACCGCATCGGCGGCGGCGGGGCTCGCGGGCGTCGGCATCGGCTTCGATTTCTTCCGCCCCTCGGCGGGGGTGCGCTTTCTCGCGCTCGGCCGGGCCGCGGCGCGCTATGGCGAGCGGCTCGTCACCCATGACGCCACGCTGCGCGCGCTCGCGGCGCTGCGGGTTGCGGTGCTCGGCGGTATCGCGGGCCTGCCCCATGAGGCGCAGGCGCGGCTGCGCTCGGGGCGCGCGCTCAACCGCCTCACCGCCGATGTCGATGCGCTCGACGGGCTGATGCTGCGCCTCGTGCTGCCGGGGCTGGCGGCGGCGGCGACCCATCTGGGCGCGGCCGTGGCGCTGTGGCAGCTCACCGCGCCGGCCATCGCGCTCGCGGTTTCGGCAAGCTATGCCCTTGGCGGCGCTGTGCTTTTAACCCATGCCGCGCGGGCGGGCGCGCCGCCGGCCGAGGCCGCCGAGACCGCCGCGCAGGCGCTGCGCGCGGGCGCGCTCGATCTCGGGCGCGCGCGCGTCGATCTTGCCGCCGCGGGCGCGCTCACCGCCGCGCTCGCCCGCGTTCTGGACGAGGCGCGCGCCGAGCATGACGCCCGCCGCACCGCCGCCCGCATCGAGCGGCAGGACGGCGCCCTGCTCGCTCTCACCACCGCCACCGCCACCGCGCTCGCCCTCGCGATCGGCGTCACGCTGGTCGAGGCGGGGAGCCTCAGCGCCCCCCGCGCCGCGATCGGCATCTTCGTCGCGCTCGCGCTTGGCGAGACGCTCGGCCAGTTGCGGCGCGGCATGGCCGATCTCGGGCGGATCCGCGGCGCGGGCGCGCGCGTGCTCGACCTCACCGGCCCCGAAGCGGGCGCCGCCCCCGGCGCCGCCCCCGCCCCCGCGCCCGCCGCGCCGCCCGCGACCGCCGCCGGGCCGGTTCTCCGCGCCGAAAGCCTCGCCTTCACCCGCCCGGGCGCGGCCCGCGCGCTCTTCGGCCCGCTCGATCTCGCCCTCGCGCGCGGCGAGACGGTGGCGCTCACCGGCCCCTCGGGGGTTGGCAAATCGACCCTTCTCGCCACGCTCGCGGGCCTCCTCACGCCGAGCGCGGGCCGCTTGACGCTCCTTGGCGCGCCGCTTGGCGCCTGGCCCGAGGCGGATCTGCGCGCCCGCCTCACCCTCGTGCCGCAGCGCCCGCAGCTGATCGGCGGCACGATCGCCGAGAACCTTGCGCTGGCGCTGCCCGAGGGGGCGGCGCTCGACCCGGGTCGCGCCCGCGCCCTCCTCGAAGCCTTTGATCTCTGGGCCGATCTCGCCCCCCGCGGCGGGCTTTCGGCGCGGCTCGGCGAAGGCGGCGCGGGGCTCTCGGGCGGCCAGATCAAGCGCCTCGCGCTCGCCCGCGCGGTGGTGCGCGCCCCGGAGGTTCTGCTCCTCGACGAGCCGACCGAGGGGCTCGACCTCGCCACCGCCGCCACCACCCTCACCGCGCTGCGCACCCTGTTGCCCGCGACGGCGATCCTCTTCGTCTCGCACCACCCCGAAGACCTCGCCCGCGCCGACCGCCGCCTCGCGCTGCCCGGGCGCTGAGCGGGCACACATCGCCCCGAGCCGCCCGCTGCGACGAAAAGCGCATTTGATCCACGGCCCGGGAAGGCAGAAGACAGATCAAGATGCATCTTTGTAAAATATTTTAGACAGATGCACCTTTCCCCGCGGCCTCCCCGCGGTTTCGACAGAAAGGAAGGACGGATGGATCTCGATATCGTGGAGCTGTCACGGCTGCAATTTGCCATGACCGCGCTTTATCACTTCCTCTTCGTGCCGCTGACGCTCGGGCTTTCGGTCCTGGTGGCGGTGATGGAGACGGTTTATGTGATGACCGGGCGGCCGATCTGGCGCCAGATCACCAAATTCTGGGCGACGCTCTTTGGCATCAACTTCGTGCTGGGCGTGGCCACGGGCATCACCATGGAATTCCAGTTCGGCATGAACTGGAGCTATTACAGCCATTATGTCGGCGATATCTTCGGCGCGCCCTTGGCCATCGAGGGGCTGATGGCCTTCTTCATGGAGGCGACCTTCGTCGGGCTGATGTTCTTCGGCTGGGAGAAACTCTCCCGCGTCGGGCACCTGACGGTAACCTGGCTCGTCGCGATCGGCTCGAACTTCTCCGCGCTCTGGATCCTGATCGCGAACGGCTGGATGCAAAACCCGGTCGGCGCCGAGTTCAACCCGGTGACGATGCGCATGGAGATGACCTCGTTCTTCGATGTGGTCTTCAACGAGGTCGCGCAGGCGAAATTCGTCCATACCGTCTCGGCGGGCTATGTCACCGCCTCGATCTTCGTGCTGGGCGTTTCGGCCTGGTATCTGCTCAAGGGGCGCCATACCGAGCTCGCCCGCCGCTCGATCGCGGTGGCGGCGTCCTTCGGGCTCGCCTCGGCCTTCTCGGTGGTGATCCTGGGCGACGAATCGGGCTATTCGGCCACCCATAACCAGAAGATGAAGCTCGCCGCGATCGAGGCGATGTGGGAGACCCAGCCCGCGCCGGCGGAGTTCACGCTCTTCGGCCTGCCCTCGAACGAGGATCGCGAGACGAAATATGCCGTCCATATCCCCTATGCGATGGGGCTGATCGGCACCCGCTCGCTGACCACCGAGATCCCCGGGATCAAGGATCTGGTCGCGCAGGCGAAGGTGCGGGTGGCCGACGGGATCGTCGCCTATGACGAGCTGATGAAGATCCGCGCGGCGAAGGGCACGGCCACGCCCGAAGAGCTCGAGGCCTTCAAGGCCCATGCGCCGAACCTCGGCTTTGCGTTCCTGCTCAAACGCTATGTCGATGACCCGCGGATGGCGACGCCCGAGATGATCGAGAAAGCCGCCTGGGATACGGTGCCGACCGTCTGGCCGCTCTTCTGGTCCTTCCGGATCATGGTCGCGCTCGGCTTCAGCTTCATCCTGGTGCTCGGCTATTTCTTCGTGGTGACGAATTTCAAGGGCATGACCTACCCGCGTTGGGCGCTGCGCCTCGCGGTGGCGGTGATCCCCGCGCCCTGGATCGCGGCCGAGCTTGGCTGGTTCACCGCGGAATTCGGCCGCCAGCCCTGGACGGTCGACGGGATCTTGCCGACCGCGCTCTCGGTCTCGCATCTCTCCGTCGCCGATCTCCTGATCACGCTGGCGGGGTTTGTCGCCTTCTACACGGTGCTGTTCATCATCGAGATGGGGCTGATGGTGAAATATATCCGCAAGGGCCCGGTGCAGGATGTCGAGCTCACCGAAACCTGGCAGCGCCGCCACGAAGCGCGGCTGAGCGCCAAACCCACCCTCAACCCGGCGGAGTAACATCATGATCTTGCATGAGCTTATCAGCTTTGACCTGCTGCGCCTGATCTGGTGGGGGCTCCTCGGGGTGCTGCTCATCGGCTTTGCGCTGACCGACGGGTTCGACATGGGCGTGGGCGCGCTTTTGCCCTTCGTCGCCAAGGGCGATACCGAGCGGCGGGTGGTGATCAACACCGTCGGCCCGGTCTGGGAGGGCAACCAGGTGTGGTTCATCCTCGGCGGCGGCGCGATCTTCGCCGCCTGGCCGCCGCTCTATGCGGTCAGTTTCTCGGGCTTCTATCTGGCGATGTTTGCCGTGCTCGCGGCGCTGATCTTGCGGCCGGTGGGGTTCAAATACCGCTCGAAACGGCCCTCGCCGGCGTGGCGTTCGGGCTGGGATTGGGCGCTGTTCGTCGGCGGCGCGGTGCCGGCGCTGATCTTCGGCGTGGCGGTGGGCAATGTGCTGCAAGGCGTGCCCTTCGAGCTGACCGAGGATCTGATGCCGCTCTACCCCGGTGCGTTTTACGCGAAATTCCTCGGGCTTCTGAACCCGTTTGCGCTCCTCGCCGGTGTGGTGTCGCTCTCGATGCTGCTGATGCATGGCGCGGCCTGGCTCACGCTGAAGACCGAAGGCGCGGTGCAGATGCGCGCGCGCAAGATCGGCACCGTGGCGGGGGGGGTGGCGCTCCTGACCTATGCGCTCGCGGGGCTCTGGCTCGGCGCCGCGATCCCGGGCTATCACATCGTCTCGCCGGTGGTCGCGAACGGGCCCTCGAACCCGCTCCTGACCGAGGTCGTGCGCGAGGGCTCGTGGCTCTCGGCCTATGCCGCGCGGCCCTGGATCGCGGTCGCCCCGGCGCTGGGTTTCCTCGGCATCGCGCTGGCCACGCTCGGCCTGCGCGCCGGGCGCGAGGTCTCGACGCTGCTGTTCTCGAAACTCGGGATCTTCGGCGTCATCGCCTCGGTCGGGCTGACGATGTTCCCCTTCATCCTGCCCTCCTCGACCATGCCCTCGGCCTCGCTCACCGTCTGGGATGCCTCCTCCTCGCATCTGACGCTCTTCGTGATGCTGATCGTCACGGTGATCTTCATGCCGCTGATCCTCGCCTATACGGCCTGGGTCTACAAAGTGCTCTGGGGCAAGGTGACGGTGGCCGAAGTCACCGAGCACGGCGACACCCTCTACTGAGAAAGGATTGATATCATGTGGTATTTTGCCTGGATCCTGGGGCTCCCGCTCGCCGCGCTGATCGCGGTGGTGAATGCGATGTGGCTCGAGATGCAAGAGGATCGCCGCCTCGCCGGCGATCACGACCCCGAGCCCTGAGGCCTGCCCGCCTCGCGCCTTCCGGGCCGCGCCGTCCCGCGTGGCCCGGTTCAGGGGCCGCCTCCGGTTTCCAGCCGCCGGGGGCGGCCCCGCCTTTTTGTGACCGCCCGAAAATAACAAAGTAAAAGAATCAGGCTTTACAAACCTGAGTTATTAAGTCAGGTTATCCGCATCGCCAGTCGCACCGACCAGCACCCGAAAGGAGACCGGACATGAACCGACCGCCGCTTCCCGGCCCCATCCCCGGGGCCGCAGACCTGATCCAGCGCCCCGCGCTCAGCCTGCGAGATATCGTCGAGGCGCTGTGCAGCTCGCTGCCGCCCGCAGGCGGCGGGCTTGAGATGATGCTGGACCGTATCGAGAGGATGCCATGACGATCTTGCAAGATTTCACCGCGCCCACGCGCGTGGCCGCCCTGCCCGCCCATGACGCCGAAGAGCTCACCGGCGGCGGCAATCAGGCCAATATCGTGTTGCACGGACAGGTCTACACCCTGCGCATCACCCGCGCGGGCAAGCTGATCTTGACGAAGTGAGCGCGGCCGGCGGTCGTCAGCGTCCCTCCGAGGACCGCATCGCGCAAACCGAAAACGGGCCGGTGATCCGGCCCGTTTTCATTTGCGATCAGCCGGCCGGAACCCGCTCGCGCGGCATACCGCACAGGCCAGAGCCGCGCCGGGTCGATCTGAAGGGGGGATTTCCTGGAGCGGGCGGCGCGCTGCACTTTCGGAAATCGAACTCCGGCCGAGCGCATTATTCTCCATTTCTCTCAAAAACTTACCAGACACCGCTCGCCCGGAAATTTGCGCCGTGTGTGCTCGGCGTGGTGAAGATGTGTGCCCAGACATAGTAGTTCTTTGCGACGATTCAACCGTGGCGCGGTATCTTGTCTAATCGGGTAATTGCTGGAATCTTTTCAGCGAACTAGCATTGAGGGGTTACATGACCGAGCAAAGACGGGAAGCTCTGCTGCCACTGGAACGCTGGAAAGCGGCGAAAGTCGAAGCCGAAAAGGCATCGCCCAGTCCAAAAACTTCAGCCGCAATAGCTGGCTTTGGCGGATTGTTCGGCGGGTTCACTGCTACCTATTTCTTTTTGGGAATGTCAGAGTTGGTTGGCCTCGCTGGACTCGACGCAGATAATCCGACCTTTGAGGGACCGGCGATACTTGCCGGTTTGGCGTGCGGTGTCGTCGGCTATCTCTACATTCGGTCTAAAGAGAAGGCTCATTACGCAGCATTCACCCGCGCACTTGAGGCTGAAGAAGGGCGATGGCGGCGAGAGCGAGAACGATCGGCGTAGTTCGCTGCAAAAATCTGAGACGCCGAACTCGACAGTTGATGCCACGCGCTACCCCCCAGCCCCCCCCCGGCGCCCACTTAACTGCGCGCGGAGTGTGCCTCGCGCGCTTTTCAGGCTGACCTAACAGGCCCACACGAAGTGGCGCCTAGGGTATACCTCAGAGGCCACCACGGTTAGCGCCGTCAGGGATGGCCGTTGACTGTTGACTTGCATCTACGGCCACAATATCAAAAGCCATTACCCTTGAGGCCATAGGAGAATGAGCATGGCAACGATCCTCTACGCGCGTGTTTCGACCGCGGAGCAAAACCTTTCCCACCAGAAGGCCCAAGCCGAAGCTGCGGGCTTTGTCATTGACGAGGTATTGGCGGACCACGGCGTATCCGGGGTGAGCACGACGCTAGCCGAACGACCGGAAGGTAAGCGTCTCTTTGATATGCTGCGCCGGGGTGACACCCTTGTGGTCCGCTGGGTGGATCGTCTCGGGCGCAACTATCAGGACGTGACCGACACCATTCGCCACTTCATGCGCAAGGGGGTCGTCATCCGCACCGTCATCAACGGGCTGACCTTTGACGGGGCCACCAAGGACCCCATGCAGGAGGCCGTGAGAGACGCGCTGATAGCCTTCATGGCGGCCACCGCACAGGCACAGGCCGAGGCCACCAAAGAGGCCCAGAAGGCGGGCATAGCGGCCGCACGGGAGAATATCGCCGCATACCGGGGCAGGAAGCCAAGCTATGACCGGGATACCCTAGAGCGTGTCCTTGAGCGCCACCGTAGCGGCACAGGCACGCCCACCATCGCCAAGGAGCTCGGGCTATCCCGTGGGGCCGTGAGGCGGATCATACAGGACCCAGCGGCGGCACTGGCCGCGCTCGCCCGGTGGGCCGTGAGGGGAGCGTGAACATGGTCGAGACGATCTTGAATGTGGCCTTCTGGGGGATCAACGGGGTGCTCGTGGTCGGGGCCCTCCTGACGCTCTGGTTCCACGATTGAGCATGTGTTGCAGTTTGGCAACATGCGGCTCACTATCTGTTTTTTTGTTTGGGCCCAGAGCCTGTGGATAACCGGCCCTCCTTGGGCCCAGAAGATTGCTAACCCTCTGCCGGGGCTCATTTCGCGCGCAGACAACTTATCTGGTGGTTGTAAAATTGCATCATTACAAAGACTTGCGGCGGCTCCCATAGTTGCTCCCGAACTGCACCAACGGAGATCACGCTATGTCCGACACCAAATCCGAAGAGCTCGTCCACCTATCCGAAGAACGCGCCCACCTTCGCGCCCAAGAGGAGCGCCTTCGGGAACTCATCCGAAAACGCGACAGTGAAGTTGCCCAGATCGACGAAAGACTCTCGGCCCTGCAAGAAAACTTGCTCGCGCTCCAGCGCGCTAAGAAAGTGCTGGCTGGGCTGCAAGAACTGGCGGAAGCAACTGTGGCCGCGTTGAAGGCAGGGAACCCTGATCTGCCAGCCCTGCTTCACTCGTTTGAGGAAGCCGCAGAGGATGCCAAGCGGTTTATGCCCAGCGGCAGGGACATTGACGGGCTGATCCCTCTGGCGCGCGCGATGTTCCATGATGCGGCAAGAAGGAAAGAGGCCGAGACATGAACACCACGAGCCAAGCCTTCTCAACCGCTGCAATCGCTCTTGCTGACCACCTTGACGATACCGCCCGAGCAAACCGCATCGGTCCCCAGAGGTTCTACGCCATGAACTCGCTCAGGACCGCAGCTGACGCCCTGTATTATGCCGCAGAGATGATCGCTGACGGGCGGAAGCTCGACGACCCCGAGGTGGCCCTGCATCGGCGCGTTGCCGAGCACCACATGGGGATCGTTAGCGCCTCGTGACGGGGCACTGCCGCACCTTCGGAGGAGCACGAAATCAAGTCTGTTTGCCCCGCAGCATAGGACCAAACAATCGGCCACCCCTAACCCATACAAACGCAATCAGCCAACCGCCCCGGCCAATCCGGTGGCGGTTTTTTCGTGTTCATTGAAAGGACCTGACATGAACAACACGACCTGCACCTCTTCGGCTAAAACCCTGTGCGGTGCCCAGCCCTCCGAGGGCCAGACCCGTATTGAGATTTACACCGATGGCTCCTGCATCGGAAACCCCGGCCCCGGTGGCTACGGTATCTTGACGCTTCGGCTGAGCGCCGACGGACGCCTCGTCAAGCGGCGCGAGCGCAAGGGGCACGAGGTGGCGCCGACAACGAACATCCGTATGGAGATGACCGCCGCCTGTGTAGCGCTCGAACAGCTCGGATCACCGACCACCGAACAAGTCACCATCTTCTGCGATGCAAACCTGATACCGAACGCCATGAACGGATGGCTGGAAAAGTGGAAGGCGAACGGCTGGAAGAAGAGCGACGGCAAGGCACCCGATAACCGCGACCTTTGGGAACGGCTCGAACAGGCTGCCGAGGGGCGCAACGTGGTGTTCGCGTGGGTTCGTGGCCATAACGGCACCGAACACAATGAGCGGGCCGACAAACTCGCCTATGCCGCCGCACGGAAGGCCGAAGAGATGAGCGCGCGATGACGGCAGTGCCCAACCCCGCGCAAGCGATCACCCAGAGAGTGGCTTCGGTCACTCTCAACCAGATCACGCGCAGCGGCGATTTCTGTTTCCGCGCCGGGGGCACCGATCCGGCCCACAAGGCAGATCTCGCGAGCACCCTCAGAAACACCGGGCGGGCGCTCGATCCGGTTCTTCTCTGGCAACCGAACGCCGACAAGCCCGAAACGCTCGTCTTGCTGGACGGAGAGCACCGGGTCGCGGCCTATCAGGCGGCAAAATGGCTGGGTGAAATCCCTGCCTTGATCCTTGTCGGGGTGGATCGCAGGGCGGCGCTCGGAGCCGCGTTGAAGGCGAACTCGAAGCGGACCTTGGGGCTGACCCAAGCGGAAAGGATGGACGCCGCATGGCGCTTCGTGCGCGAGCCGGTGACGCCTCGTTTCAAGGTCAGAGAGATCGCCTTTCTGGCTGACGTTTCGGAGCGGGCAGTCAAATACATGCGCTCACGTTTTCGCACCATGCACGAGGAGAAGATCGAAATCACCGGCTCATGGGCGCGAGATCGAAAGACTATGGCAGAGAGCGATGACTGGGCAGGAGGACTGGACGAGGCCGAGCGCCGCGCTGAAATCGAGAGGCTGGCAGCCGATATTCGTGACCTCGTGGACCGGCGCAAGCATCCCGAACGGGCGATCCTGTGCGAAAGCGAAGCGGTCTATGAGGCTATTCAGGTCGCGCTGGGCGAGCAAGCCATGAAGGCGATGCTGGCCTACCTTCTCGGGGGCGACGACGACGAGGCCGACGAGTGGCTGGCGATGGCAGCGACAAGCTATGACGCCGAGGACTTAGACGACGACTCCGATGCAGCCTTCTGAGCCCCGAAGGGTGCATGTAGTAGGAGGGTGCATTTGCACCTTTTTGGCGCCGATCCGATAGCGCAAAGGCGGGGCGGCTTAGCACGCCCCCATCCACCTCCCGAAGCCCCAGATGGCCGCTTCGTGGCCTCGACACAAACACGCGAACGGGCGGCGTCACGGCCCTCTGAAATACCCGTCCGCGCACCCCCGGCGAGTAAATACAAGACCGCAGGGGCCACAACGATCACGAGAACATTCAGCCAGATTTTGAAGTCCATCAGTTCCCCCCGTCTTCGTCTATCTGCCGAATCTCGACGCCCAGCGCCTTCTTCATTGCCTTGGTGGTCACCCGCAGCTTCCGCACCGCGCCCCCATAAACGGCATCCCCGACTCCCTCGACCGCATGACCGAGGATCAGGTTCTGGTCGAGCGACGACACCTCGGCCTCGACAAGCCGGTCCTTCATGTTGTGGCGTAGCGAGTGGATCACATGCTTTGGGTCTGTGGTCACAGCCCTGACGTGTTTCATGAGCGCAGCGGAAGCCGCGTCAGAGCCACGCTTCCGCCCATACAGGGAGAACAGCATGTCGCCGCTTCGCGACCTGCCAACGGCCTCCCGCGCAGCCCTCAGGGCATCCCCGACAAGGGGCACCACACGGCGGCTTGCGTCGGTCTTGAGGGTCCGCACCTCGTTCGCCTCGATCCTGATATGCGGGAACTCGGTGGAGAGAACCACGTCCTCGACCCTCAGCCCGGAGACTTCGGCAATACGCGCCCCGGTCCCTTCCAAGATGCGCCAGATCAGCACAAGTTCAGGGTTCGCCATTGCGATCACCCGGGCGCGCACCCCGGCGAGCACCTCAGGCGGCAACGGGTCCCTCTTGTCCGCCCGCTTTACCCTCCGGCCCTTTTGACCACCTGCCACCGGGAGCTTGCTGAACGGGTTCTGGAAGGCATCGGACAGGCCGAACTCCACCTTGGCGAAATTGACCACGGCTGCGATGATCGACAGTTCTCGGCCCACCGTGGCCGGGCTGACCTTCTCCCCGACCCCGCGCCCCGTATTCTTGACCCGGTCAAGCATCTCATCGCGCACCTTGCGGGCGTCCTCGCGGGTGATGGAGGTTAGCAGCGGATCCTTCCCGAGCGCGTTGATAGCCGCGCCCACGACGCGCTTGGCGAGCCCTACGACGCGGCTATCCGTGGCCGGGTCATCCTCCCGCAAGTGCTCCTTGCAGTAGAGGCTCAGGGCATCCCCCAGCGTCGGATCGGGGGCCATGTAGCGATCAGGACCGAGGCGCAGGAGGTTGATCGTGTGCCGCTCGACAGCGGGCACGCCCTGCGGCTCGTATTCGTCTTGTGGGTAGCTATCCGCCATGATGTCAGCGACCAGGGCCGCCCCCTCCTCGGTCTCTCCCGCCGCGATCAGATCGGCACGACGGCGCAAAGCCTCGGCATAAGCTGCGCTGTCTGACGCATCGGAGCGCAATGCAGCTTCGGCAGTTGCGAGCCTTCGCTTCGCCGCAGCGATCTCCCGCTCGACCTTGGCGTGAAAACCCGGCCAAGCCTTCAAGGCTTCCTTCTCGGTATCCCCGAGTTTCCCCTTGAACTCCCGCTTGGTTATGATTCCCGAGACCGCCTTGGGAACCCTCCGGCGATACTGAAAGCCGCCCGATTTAGTGCGCTCGACGTGCTTCAAAACAAGACCCATGTGTGCCCCGCGTGTGCCTGAATGTGCACCGGAGCGAAGCGTATGTCACGGAAGTTGTTGAGAAATTTGCCAATTATAGGCACTCGATGGAGCGGGCGGCGGGAATCGAACCCGCGTCATTAGCTTGGAAGGCTAAGGTCTTACCACTACACAACGCCCGCGTGCGGCCCCTGATACAGGGCCGCGCGCGCCCGTGCAAGCCTCAGAACAGGAGCTTGTAGGTATTGCCCAGCGTGTCGGTGACGGTGCCGGTGCCGCTTTGCGTGCCCGAGCCGGAGATGAACGTGCCCTGCACCTTGATGCCATCGCCGCAGACCGCGTAGATCTCGCCCGAGTTCACGCCGCCCACATCGGCGGTGGCGTTCTTGTATTTGCCGCCGGTATCCGAGAGCGTCAGCGACAGCCCGCGCTCCTGGGTGCGCACCTTCGGCGCGACCGAGCTCCAGGTGCCCTTGCATTTCACCTTGGTGGGCTTGGGCAGGCGGAAGGAGATGATCCCCGAGGTCTCGGAATCGTCATCCTCGAAGGTGATCGGGATCACCTTGTCGGGGCTGGCTTCGGCGATCGGGCCGGAGACCGGATAAAGGCGCATGTCGCCATTGTCGCCGCAGGCGGCGATCAGCGGGATCAGGGAGAAAGCGGCAAAGGCACGCAAATTCACGGCAAAGCTCTTTCGGCTGGCCCCCGATGCGCCGATCTGCGGCGCGCCGGGCGGCGCGTGTGTGACATCATCCGGCGCGAGGGCCCGGACAGCGCCGAGGCCTACAAGATCGCCCCCCCGCGCGCAAGAGCTGCGCGCAAGGCCCGCCCCCGCGAAAAGGAAAGCGCCGCCGGGGGGCCCGACGGCGCGTCCAGATCCCGAGCGGGCTCAGCGCCCCGCGGGCCGCACCGGCCTCAGCCGCATTTGCTATGCCCACAATCGGCGCAAGTCATGCAGCCCTCGACCTTGCGCATCGCATAGGAGCCGCAGCTCGGGCAGGCCGCCCCGCGCGGCGCCTCGCCGACCACCATCGCCTCGGCCTTCGGGTCGCTCTTCAGCCCCATCCCCTCGCCCGCGATGAAGCCGATCGCGACCAGATGCCGCTCGATCACGCCGCCGATCGCGGCGAGGATCGAGGGGATATATTGCCCCTGGATCCAGGCGCCGCCGCGCGGATCGAAGACCGCCTTCAGCTCCTCGACGACAAAGCTCACATCGCCCCCGCGCCGGAACACCGCCGAGACCATCCGCGTCAGCGCCACCGTCCAGGCGTAATGCTCCATGTTCTTCGAGTTGATGAACACCTCGAAGGGCCGCCGATGCCCGCCCTGCACGATATCGTTCACGGTGATGTAGATCGCGTGTTCCGAGCCCGGCCATTTCAGCTTGTAGGTCGCGCCCTCGAGCGCGGCGGGGCGGTCGAGCGGCTCGGTGAGGTAAACCACCTCGGCGCCGGTGTCGGCCTCGGGCGCCTTCTCCGAGCTTTCCGAAACGGTGAGCACCGAGCCCGTCACATCATTCGGGCGATAGGTCGTGCAGCCCTTGCAGCCCTGATCCCAGGCCGCCATGTAGACATCCTTGAAATCGTCGAACGAGATATCCTCGGGGCAGTTGATCGTCTTGGAAATCGACGAGTCGATCCATTTCTGCGCCGCCGCCTGCATCTTCACATGCGCCATCGGCGCGAGCGTCTGGGCGTTGACGAAATACTCCGGCAGCGCCTTGTCGCCGAATTTGTCGCGCCACATCTGCACCGCGTAATCGACGACCTCTTCCTCGGTCCGCGAGCCATCCTTCTGCAAGACCTTGCGGGTATAGGCATAGGCGAAGACCGGCTCGATCCCCGAGGAAACGTTGCCCGCATAGAGCGAAATCGTCCCCGTCGGCGCGATCGAGGTCAGGAGCGCGTTGCGGATCCCATGGGTGCGGATCGCGGCGCGCACGTCCTCGTCCATCTGCATCATATTGCCCGAGGCGAGGTATTTCTCGGCGTCAAAGAGCGGGAAGGCGCCCTTCTCCTTGGCGAGCTCGACCGAGGCGAGATAGCTCGCCCGCGCGATCGCCTTCATCCAGGCCTCGGTCTGCGCCGCAGCCTCGTCGGTGCCGTATTTCAGCCCGAGCATCAAAAGCGCATCGGCAAGCCCGGTCACGCCGAGCCCGATGCGGCGCTTGTTGGTGGCCTCCTCGGCCTGCTGCGGCAGCGGGAAGCGGGACGCATCGACGACATTGTCCATCATCCGCACCGCCAGCGCCACCAGCTCCTCGAGCCGCACCGGATCGAGCTCGGCATCCGCCTCGAAGGGCCGCGCGACCAGCGTGGCGAGGTTGATCGAGCCGAGCAGACAGGCGCCATAGGGCGGCAGCGGCTGCTCGCCGCAGGGGTTCGTCGCGCAGATCTCCTCGATATAGCCGAGGTTGTTCATCTGGTTGATGCGGTCGATGAAGATCACGCCCGGCTCGGCGAAATCATAGGTCGCGCGCATGATCTTGTTCCACAGATCGCGCGCCTTGACGGTGTGGTAGATCTTGCCGCCGAATTTCAGATCCCACGAGCCATCGGCCTTCACCGCCTCCATGAACGGGTCGGTGACCAGCACGGAGAGGTTGAACATCCGCAGCCGCGCCGAATCCTGCTTGGCGGTGATGAATTGCTCGATATCGGGGTGGTCGCAGCGCATCGTCGCCATCATCGCGCCGCGGCGCGAGCCCGCCGACATGATCGTGCGGCACATCGCATCCCAGACATCCATGAAGGAGAGCGGCCCCGAGGCATCGGCCGCCACGCCCTTGACCTCGGCGCCGCGCGGCCGGATCGTCGAGAAATCATAGCCGATGCCGCCGCCCTGCTGCATGGTCAGCGCGGCTTCCTTGAGCATGTCGAAGATCCCCGACATGCTGTCGGGCACGGTGCCCATCACGAAACAGTTGAACAGCGTCACCGCCCGCCCGGTGCCCGCGCCCGCGATGATCCGCCCGGCGGGGAGATATTTGAACCCTTCGAGGGCGCCATAGAACCGCTCCTCCCAAAGCGCCGGGTCGGCCTCGACGCTCGCGAGCGCGCGCGCGATGCGCCGCCAGCTGTCCTCGACGGTGAGATCCACCGGCGTGCCATCGGCCTCCTTCAGACGATATTTCATGTCCCAGATCTGCTCGGCGATGGGGGCGGCGAAACGGCTCATGGATGTCCTCTGTCCTGTCCCAAGGGGTTTTGCCCGCTTGGTTTTTCCTGTCCTGGGGTCTCTTGCGGGTCGTGGCGCCCACATGAAATGGCAAAGCCCCCGTATACATCTAGTGGTGCGGGGGGCGGGGGATACCCTACATCAGGTGTTTTCCGCTTTCCAGCGCCAATCTGCCTGAAAACCTGAGAGATTTGCATTGGCGCCCCCGGCGGCCTATCTGTGAAGGCGAAACCGACAAGGGCATGATGATGATTCACCTCCTCAAACTCTGCGTGGGCGCCGAGCGGGTCGAGGACCTGCTCGCCTGGCAGGCGGCCCATTACGGCACCGGCCCGGCCGCCCATGTCACCCGCATGTGGCCCAAACGCAGCGAAGAAATCCTCGACGGCGGCTCGCTCTACTGGGTGTTCAAGGGGGTGATCCTGGCCCGCCAACGGATCCTCGGCCTCGAGGAACGCCCCGGCGCCGATGGCATCACCCGCTGCGCGATCGTGCTCGACCGCGAGGTGGTGCGCACCGAGGCACTGCCGCGCCGGCCGTTCCAGGGCTGGCGCTACCTCGCCCCCGAGGACGCCCCGCGCGACCTCGCCAAAGGCCGCGACCGCGAGGATGTCCTGCCGCGCGAGCTGCAGGCCGCACTCGCCGAAATCGGGCTGCGCTGAGCCCGGGCGCCGAGGGGGCCGCGCCCCCTGCCCGGTCAGAACCGCAGGATCGGCGGTTTTGTCGGGTCCATCCCCGGCGCGGCGGGTTTGCGCTCCTCGGGGTCTTCCTCGACGATCTCGGGCAGATGCAGCACCAGCGCCTTTTCGAGGAGGATCTGCGCCGCCGGGTCGGTCTCCTCGAGGAAGGTCACGTCGAGCTCGCCCGCCTCGAGCCCGGAGAACGCCAGCGCCTCGGCCATCGCTTTCGCGATCCCGGGCCGCGCGGCTTCGGGCGCGCCGAGGATCGCCAGCACATGGCCGCGCCGCCCGCCCTCATAGGTCACGCCACCGAGGAGCGCATGGCTCGCCAGCCCCATCAGCTGATCGAATTTCGCCTCGAAGGCCGGCAGGAGCAGCGCCAGCGCCCCGGGCGGCAGCGCCGGCGCGTCGAAGGCCACCGGCCGCGCCTGCGCCTCTTCGGGGGTGTGGGTGAGCGTATGGGTCAGCCACTCAAGCGCCTCGGGCGGCAGCAGAAAGGCCGACTCCGCCACGCCGAGGTTGATGCCAAGCCCCACCCCCTCGCCCGCGAGATGATGCGCGATCACCCGCCCCGGCAGCGCCGCATAGGGCGCGGGCTCGCCGTCCGAAAACGCCGCCAGCCGCTCCTCGAGATCGAAGGCGAGCACGAAATCCCCCTCCTCGGTCTCGAACACCTGCGGGCGGATATCGTCGCCCTCGGGCTCTTCCTCGAGTAGCAGAAACAGCTCGGCATCCGCCAGCCGGTCAAAGACCGCCAGCCGCGCCGCCTCATTCTCCGGGTCGGCTTCCATCGCCGCATGGGCGCGATCATAGGGCGTCATCGCAGAACCTCCTTCACCCGGGCGCGCAGGGCCGGCAGCAGATCGGCCGCGAACCAGGGGTTGCGTTTGAGCCATGCCGTATTGCGCCACGACGGATGAGGCAAGGGAAAGACGCGCGGAGCGTGGTTTTGCCACGCGGCGACGGTGGCGGTGACCGCGCGCGCGCCCAGATGCCAGCGCTGCGCCGCGCCGCCGACGAGGAGCGTCAGATCGACCGGGCCGAGCTCGGCCAGCACCCGCGCCCGCCAGCGCGCCGCGCAGATCGGCGGCGGCGGCAGATCGGCGCCTTTCGCATCATAGCCCGGGAAACAGAAGGCCATCGGCACGATGGCGACCCGGGCGAGGTCGTAGAACGCCGCCTCGTTCACCCCCATCCAGTCGCGCAACCGCTCGCCCGAAGCATCGGTGAAGGGCCGCCCCGAGGCATGGACCCGCGCGCCCGGCGCCTGCCCCGCGATCAAGATCCGCGCCCCGGGCCGGAACCAGACCACCGGCCGCGGCGCATGGGCCGTCGCGCTCGCGCCAAACTGCGCCGCGCAGAGGCCACAGCCCCGGATCTCCGTCTCGAGTCGCTCCATCTGGTTTCCGGGCTGGAAACAAACCCGCCCGCCCCTGTATCTTTGTCGCAATCGGACATATTCTTGCCCGAAAGTTACGATAGGGCGATTTATTAACCAGACACCTGCATCCTGAGACAAGCCGGTGCAACGAGGCAGCAGCACGCGATGCTCGAGTTCGACAATGTCAGCAAGTCCTTCTGGACGGGCAAGCAGCGCAAGGTGATCCTTGATCGCGCGAGCTTCCGCGTGGAGCTCGGCAACAGCCTCGGCATTCTCGCCCCCAACGGCACCGGCAAGACCACGATCATCAACATGATGGCCGGGCTCGAGAAACCCGACGAGGGCGAGATCCGCAAGACCTGCCGGGTGTCGTTTCCGCTCGGCTTCATGGGCGGGGTGGTCAACAAACATTCCGCGCGCGAAAACGCCCGCTTCATCGCGCGGCTTTACGGGCTCGACCCCGATTATATCGAGGCCTTCTGCCGCTGGCTGACCGGGATCGCGGAATATTTCGACATGCCGGTGGGCACTTACAGCTCAGGCATGCGCTCGCGCTTCACCTTCGCGCTGCTGCTCGCGCTCGAATTCGATATCTATCTGATCGACGAGGGCATGCCCTCGACCACCGATGTCGAGTTCAACCGCAAGGCCGGCTCGATCCTGAAGGACCGGCTGCGCGACGCCACCGTCGTCGTCGTCTCCCACCAGCCCTCGACGCTGGAAAAATTCTGCCGCTCGGCCGCGGTCTTGCACAACGGCCAGCTTTACATGTTCGATACTCTGGAAGAAGCGAAGCGGATGTATGACTATGCAACCTAAAGCGACCAAATATCGCATCCGCCGCAACGCGCCGGTGCTGGCCGGGGCGGGCGCCCCGAAACCTGCCGCCGAAACGGTGGGCGCGGCCAATGCCACGCTCGCGCCGGAGGCGGCGGTGCGCCCCGCGACGCCGGCGGGCCCCGCCGCTTCGGCCGCCGCATCGGGCGCCGCAACCGCCGCCGCCCCCGCCGGGCGGCGCGCCCGCGCGGCCCGCGAGATCGCGCCCGAGGACATGTTCGAGCCGCAAGACGACGGCTTTGGCGACACCCGCTTCCCGACCGCCGCCGCCCCCGCCCCCGCGCCTGCCGAGGGCGATGCGGTGATCGCGCCCAACCAGATGACCGCCGAGGAGGAAATCGCCGCGATCCGCGCCGAGGGCCTGACCGGCCGCCAGCTGCGCCTCGCGCGGCGGATGGCGCAAAAGCACGGGATCGAGGCGACCTCGGATTTCGAGGCGGTGCGGCTCTTGCGCCGCGCCGGCATCGACCCGTTCGACCGCTCGAACATCCTTGCGATGGTGCGCCCCGACAAGGAGGAGGACGGCTCCGCCACCACCCGCGCGCTCGCGCGCATCGACGGCGCGGGCGCCGATACCCGGGTGCAACTGCCGCAGACCATGGCGCCCGGGCAAGTCCCCTCGACCGAAGTGCTGAACGAAGACCAGCGCGCGCGAGAGATCATCCGCATCCAGCGCGACATCGCCCGCCGCCGCCGCCGCCGGCTCGCGCTGCTGATGGCGCGGCTGAGCTTCTTCGTCTTCCTGCCGACCATCGTCGCGGCCTATTATTACTTCGTGATGGCGACGCCGATGTATGCCACGAAGGCCGAATTCGTGATCCAGAAGGCCGATGGCGTCGCGGGCGGCTCGGGGCTTGCGGGGCTGTTTTCCGGCACCCAGCTCGCCACCAACCAGGATTCGGTGACGGTGCAAAGTTACATGCAATCGCGCGATGCGATGCTGCGCCTCGATGCCGATCAGGGCTTCAAGGCGCATTTCGAACAGCCCTCGATCGACCCGCTGCAACGGCTCGAGCCGGGCGCCACCAACGAAGATGCCTACAAGCTCTACAAGCGGATGGTGAAGATCGGCTATGACCCTTCGGAGGGGCTGGTGAAGATGGAAGTCATCGCCGCCGACCCGGAGGTCTCGCGCAAGTTCTCGGAATCGTTGATTTCTTACGCCGAGGAACAGGTCGACCAGCTTACCGCGCGGCTGCGCGAGGATCAGATGAAGGGCGCGCGCGAGAGCTATGAGGACGCCGAGGCGAAGGTCTTTGCCGCCCAGGCCAAGGTGCTCGAGCTGCAAGAACAGGTGGGCATCCTCGACCCGGCCTCGGAAAACAGCCTCGTGATGAGCCAGGTCTCGGGCTTTGAAAGCGAGCTGCAGAAGAAGCGCCTCGAGCTTGGCCAGCTGCTCGACAACCCGAGCCCGAATGCGGCGCGCGTCTCCGGGGTGAAGGGCGATATCGCGCGGCTCGAGAAGCTGATCGGCGAGCTGCGCGCTCAGCTCACCGTGAAGGGCGCCTCGAATGAATCGCTCGCCTCGATCACCGGCCAGCTGCGCATCGCCGAGGCCGAGCTCGAGACCCGCCAGATGCTGCTCTCGGCCGCCGCGCAACAAAACGAGACCGCGCGGATCGAGGCCAACAAGCAGGTGCGCTACCTCGAGATGGGCGTGCGCCCGGTGGCCCCCGATGCGCCCACTTATCCGCGCGCCTTCGAGAACACGCTGCTCGCCTTCCTGATCTTCTCGGGGATCTATCTGATGCTCTCGCTCACCGCCTCGATCCTGCGCGAACAGGTCTCGAGCTGAGCCCCGGCGGGGGCGGGCGGCTCAGGCCACCTGCCCCGCCGCCCAGGCCGAAGCCCAGGCCCATTGGAAATTATACCCGCCGAGCCAGCCCGTCACATCGACCACCTCGCCGATGAAATGCAGCCCCGGCACGCGCTTGGCCTCGAGCGTCTTGGCGTCGAGCTCCGCCGTCGAAACCCCGCCCAGCGTCACCTCCGCGGTGCGATAGCCCTCCGAGCCCACCGGCCGCACCTGCCAGCGATGCACCTGCCCCGCCAGCCGCTCGAGCGCGCGATTGTTCTGATCCGCAAGCCGCCCCGCAAGCCCCGCCTCGGCCACGACAAACTGCGCGAGCTTCTCCGGCACGAGCCGCCCGAGCGCGGTCTGGATCGCGATCCGCCCCTGCTCGGCGCGGATCTGCGCGAGCTCGGCCGCGATGTCGCGCCCCGGCGCGAGGTCGATCTCGAGCGCGTCGCCCTCCCGCCAATAGCTCGAGATCTGCAAGATCGCCGGCCCCGAGAGCCCGCGATGGGTGAACAGCAGATCCTCGTCGAAAGCCACCTTGCCGCGCCGCACCCGTGCCGCCCGCGCGATCCCCGCAAGCGGCGCCGTGCGCGCCAGATCCTGCTCGGCAAAGGTCAGCGGCACGAGCCCCGGCCGCGTCTCGACAAGCGCAAGCCCGAAACTCTCGGCGATCTTGTAGCCCAGCGCACTCGCCCCCATCTTCGGGATCGACTTGCCGCCCGTCGCCACCACCACGCGCTCCGCCGCAATCGGCCCGCCCGAGGTCTCGACGACAAAGCCCTCGCCCAAGCGCTCGAGCCCCGCGACCGAGGTGCCCAGCCGCAGCTCGCCCCCCCCGGCGCGCAGATCCTCGACCAGCATCTCGACGACCTGCGTCGCCTTGCCGTCGCAAAAGAGCTGCCCGCGATGTTTCTCATGCCAGGCGATCCCCGCCCGATCGAGCCGCGCGATCATGTCGGCGGGCGTGAAGCGGCTCAGCGCCGACAGCGCAAAGCGCGGATTTTCCGAGACGAATCGCTCCGCCGCATTCTGCCGCGTCAGCTCGCGGTTGGTGAAATTGCACCGCCCACCGCCCGAGATGCGAATCTTCTCGCCCGGCCGCGCAGCATGATCGAGCACCACGACCCGCCGCCCGCGCCGCGCCGCCGCCCCCGCGCAAAAGAGCCCCGCCGCGCCGGCCCCAAGGATTACAAGGTCAAATCTTTCCATCCTCGCGGCATAGGCCGGGCGCGAAACCGCCGCAATGAAATTTCTCGATTTTCCCTCTTGCGGCCCCCCGCGGCCTTGGCTAAACACCGCCCCACGTTGGGGCGTAGCCAAGTGGTAAGGCACCGGTTTTTGGTACCGCGCACCGTAGGTTCGAATCCTACCGCCCCAGCCATCCTCCCTTTTCGTTCGTGGCGTCAACCTTTCCAATAACTTGGTTCTGGCGTGGTGGGGGCGTTTGCCCCACGGGATGCCCCAGGCGGGTGTTACGGGTGTCGGGTTTGGATGTTGGCGGGGGCCAGTGTAACGCCCCCTACAGCAAACCAAAATCCACCCCATTCGCAGCGAAGTCCCGCTCATCCTGCAGGTTCTCTCCGCGTGATCCCAACTCCAGGTGCAGCGGATTAATACAGCGCTTGTTGTTGCAGCGGTGACGAACCACATCGTCATAACCCGCCTCAACCCCGTTCAGGATGCAGAAGATAAACCGATAGGCTGGCATCTGCCGCCCCATGAACCGCACCCGTCTGGCATCCTGCGTTGGCGTCTCGATACAGCCGCTTTCAGTTGTATCCCCCGCTTCAACCAAGGCGAAGGCCCGCGAACGAGCCTCCTCCCCATGGTCTGCCAATACCACCGCGAACCACTGCTGCGATGCGTCGGCATAGCTGAACCCCGTCATCGGATCACCTCCACCTCGTCATTCAGGTGCTGACCTAGCGCTTCCTCAAAGCCATCTGGCCCGAAGATCTTGCCGCGTTCAACCACGTAACCGGGCCTCACCCAAAGCGCGCGGGCATAATCGATCCCACCCCACTTCACGGCAGACTTGCTCCAACCCAAGTCAGACATCAAATGCTTGGTCGTGTTGATGTTGGCATGAAGCTTACCCGTCACCACCTCCACCACGTCAGTCTCTGCGATGGCGTGTTGCCGTTTGGCGTCCAGATGCTCCTTCAACTGGTCAAGGATCGTAGCTCGCCCGTTGCCGAACACCTGCCGCATGATCTCGGTGCCATGGGTATCGACGTTCAGCGTCTTGGCCGAGAAGTCCGCTTGCAACTGCCGCTGCATCAGCGCGTTATAGAGGCGGGCGATATTGGCCGGGTCCGCTGACCAGTCCTCCAACCGACCTACCAAGGCCGCGAACTCCTCTGCCCGTGGCCCCCGTGCATATCCCTCGTGATCGACGTTGACGATGTAATACCGCCGATCTTCAGGCTCGATCCAGAACGGCATGTGATTGCTGGTCAGAACCAAGCATACTCGTTGCTCCACGCGTTCCGTTTCCTTGCCCTTGGCCTCCCCCGCCGTGAACTTCTCGGTGATGTAGGTCTTGAGCGTATTGGCATCCCCGCTACCGGGCCGAAGATTGACCTCCTCACAGACGACCAGTTTACTGCGCAGAAGCGTCATGTTGAACCGCCCGGTCAGCTTGTCGATATTGTTCTGGGTGATCGCGTTTGCCTCGCCAAAGAGCCGGATCAGCAAGCGACCCAGCGCACTCTTGCCCGTGCCCATCTTGGCCGAGTAGAAGAACGGTGCCCAGTTTGGCTTATCCCCTTCGTTCTGCAGCGACCACGCCAGCCAGTTCAGGAACATTTCCTTCTCTGCCGGTCTGGTGAAGAACCAGTCGAAGAACTCACCTGCCACGCCGTATTCGGCATCACCAACGCCAAACCGCCGATAAGCTGGCTCCTTCCACGCGTTGATGGTGGCCACCCCACGTTCGACGATAATCCGCCGACGATCACCAGGACGGCAGACGACCCGCCCGTTCCAAGGCAGAATGGTTTCGTCGATCACGGTATGGCGTGTATGGATCGCCCGCTTGAGGACCGCACTCAGCAGCACGTTATTCAACGGGATGCCGGGGAACTCCTCTTGGAACCGGATCACCGCAACGTGTTCAACATCGACCCGTGAGCGCTTGTGTCCAAGGTCGTCCACGTCGAAGAAGCTGTTATCCAGCCTGACGAACCAGCTTGCCAGCGCGCGCGATAGGGTGGTGAGGTGTTCAGGGTCAAAGCCCTGCGCCGCAACAATATGCGGCTTCATCATCGTTACTGTCATTGTTATTTTCCTGATAAATTACTTGGTGGATCAAGAACCAAAGCACCTCAAACCGACGCTCTGAGAGGCCGATTTCGGGTCAAATCCAGAGGTGCTGTTCTCTATTAACGCACGCTGGTAGATTATTGTTATTTATCAGCAACTTATCGAGTCGACCCAAACGCGCCAACTTCGCCCCGTTTCCCCGCCCTTGCCCGACCCAAAAACAGGCCTCCCAAGCCACCCGAGGACGCCCCCAAAACCTAGGCCCCTCACCCTACCAAGTTACCAATGATCCTTCAGAAACGATGAAAAAAGCAAAGTGGTTACCCCCGGCAACCGAAGCTGCCGAGGGTGATTGCTAGTTTTTCTTCTTCTCTGGCCAGTAATACCAAAGGGTAAAGTAGAGCGATGCGAGCGCCACGACGACGGCCCCTTTGAAAGCCATGCTTACCGCCTTTTCAAAGGGCGGGCTGACCCATACCACCATGATAAACATACAAGCCATCAAGGGAATCGAGAGGGTCAGACGAATGGCAACCCCAAACCACTTGGTCCTGAAGGTCCAAATGATACCTGTGACGCCCGCCAGAGCTAGCAGTGCGACGATGATGCCGAACTTCCATACCTCAACTACGATTTCACGCTGATGACTGTCCCACCCACTGGCAATCAGCAGGGCAAACGCAAGGATCGCAGCAGTCAGGGCCACGCGCACCAAAATTGATACCAAGCTCATCTCTACCCCCTTACCGTTTGGTCGTTTCAACGTAGGTGTAGATTTCCCGCCCATCGAAGCGTAGGCACTCCCAGTGCTCGTCCCCCTCCGCATTGATCTTGGTCTGCCAAGACGCCTCGCTCTGGCATTCGGCAAGGTCATCATACAGGGCCGGCTCGTCCGTCATGGTGTTGCAGATATCGCTGGCTGCGTAGCCCAAGCACAGGGCCATAACAAAGGTGTTCATTGATCAGTCTCCGTTGATTGATGGTTCTGGGTTGAGGGGTCACCCCAGCTAACCCGTTTTGTTTGGTGATCTTTGCGCTGCCCCCTTGGCCTGAGGGAGCTAACTCCAGCCCTATCAAATATTTATCCTGATTTGGGATTATTCTGTTCTGGAATTACCGCTGCCGTTGAAACCGGTCAAACGGAATGCGCAGTTGGCGAAGAGCATCTACGACGAGGAGTATCAAAAGCTCATCGAAGCCCTTAAGGCTGCGAGGAAATCTGCTGGCTTGACCCAACAGGCCCTTGCCGACAGGCTTCAACGCCCTCAGTCCTTCGTTGCCAAAGTCGAAGGCTGCGAGCGCCGTCTAGACGTGGTCGAGTTTTTGCATCTATGCCGGGCCATAGGTGCCGATCCAGCCGCCATCTTTGACACGTTGTAGCCCCGGCAGCATGGCCGCCGAGGCTTTGGTTAGGGCAGTTTGCGGCTCACCACATAGTCGGCCAAGACTTGCCAATAGTGCTCGGCATCCCTGAACCCTTGGGCTTGGGCCGCGCGGTTCTCAGCCTCAGAACGAGAAAGACCGCCATCATACTGGATGATAGCGGCCCTCTCCTCGAACGCGTCGATGTCTGGGATGGGTTTCAGTGGCGGCATGGCAACCCCAGCTTCTCGACAATCCCCCGCTTCTGCTCATCGCTGATCCCGGCTGAGTAGATGCCATAGGTCATCCGGTTCTCTGACCTTGCCGACTGATGACCAACGATTGACGCGGTGAAATGTTCAGGCACGCCAGCCCGCTCGCATTGCGTCACGAACCACTTGCGAGAGGAATGAAACACCACCCCTTGCCTGTTGATCCCTGCCTCTTCTCGCAGAACAGCAAAGCGTTTGGTGATGGCATTGACCGACAAGGCGGGAAACAGCCGCCCTTCCTTGGGTAGACTGGCCAGCAGAGGCGTCAGCGCAGAATGTAAGGGAATGAACCGTTCCGCTGCATCAGTCTTCAACGTCCGAACCTCGTTGGGTCTGATCCAAGCGAACCAGCCCAAGTTGCCCTTCAAGATCAGATCGCCGCGAACCAACCCAGCCGCTTCCCCCGCCCTTAGCCCCGTCAGCAAACAGACCTGCAAGACAGCCCCGATCTTTGGATCATTCAGCGCAAGCAGGCGCAGCACCTCCTCATCTGTCATGGCCTCATAGTGATTGGGTTTCCCCTTGGCTTCTACCCGCACCGTCTTGAAGGGGTTGGTTGCGACCTGCCCTTCATAGACCACCCAGTCCAGGAAGTGACCGACCTGAGACACGATCCGTCTTTGGGTTTGGGGGCTGATCCTCTCCCCCTCACTGGCCGCCAGAAGCCTGTCCAGCCCATAGCCTTTGGTCCGGTAGGACTTGCCAACATGCCGCCCAAGCCCTGCCACCTTGCGCGTAAACACCAAGGCGTCGTCCCGACTGATCGCCCCAATTGGACGTGCCCCAAAGCAAGACACAAACAACCCAACCGAGAAGCGGACAGACTTGAACCCGCCATGCTGCAACTCGTTAGAGCGGCGGTTCAGATATTGCTTGGCCAATTCCCCCACGCTGACCCTGCCTATGACCGTCACTGGTGCAAAGGCAGGCACAGCCACTTGAACAGGTTGCGGCTTTTCTACCAGCCCCCCTGCCTTGGCCTTGGTGATGATCTCCTCATACTTGGCGTTGACTTCAGCGGCCCTCGCCTTGGCGACCCTTGCGTCACCCGTCTTCAGCGACTGTTTGAAGGCCTGCCCAAGCACGGGTTGCAGTTCCTTGGGGTAGTTGCGACGGTAAAGCCACGTTTGCTGTTTCAGATAGGCATACTGGATACGAACAGACATGCGTCCTCCATCTGGGGCCTTTGCCCCAATGTTTGGTTGTTGCTGATTTTTCTGATTTGGTTCTTCGGCTTAGAGGGATTGCTAAGTTCCCTGCCGTGCCTCGTCTGGCCCCAAGACCTTGATAATCATCGAAAGGTCTGGTTCCCCATACTCCCCCGCCAGTGGTCCGCTTAAGGCCACCCCGGTCACATGGTCGTCTTCCACCGTCTCCACCCAGAACCAATGCTCTGGCACCTCGTCAAAGGCCCCGATCACCACCACGTCACCGGGTTTCATCGAACCACCCTGCCTTGAGGCACTCTTTGAACAAGGCCATAGCCAGCCCATGGCTGATCCTGCCTGCCACCCAGACCACCAGAAAAAGGCTGATCCAGCCCCGCACTGCAAAAAGAAAACCCCCGGCCAAGCCGAGGGTGACGATCGCTTTCATCGGATATACTCCTGTTTCTGCTTCCTATTTCAGATACGGGAGCTTCCTCAGTTTTCTTGGGGTGGGGCGAAGTTGCCTATTGCGAAGCGGACCTAAACAGGTGACTTTCCTCGGTAACCAATGGAGCGCCCGATGAATCGAATTTTATGTTTGGGTGCGATTGCGGCTCTTCTTTCTGCTTGCTACCCGACCGCAGAAGTTACTGAACGTTTCCCTGTTGCGGCTAAGGCAAAAGTGACGAACGTAGATGCTTTTCGCGATTGCATGATGGATGGTCTAAACCCCATGGAAGGCTGGCTGACTAATCGTCGCGATGTTCAGCAAGAAGTTCGATCCGATGGAACTCGAATTGACACGAGTGTCGCGGGTGGGAATGTGCAACTCTCACGAACCGAAATCTTCGCAACTGGTGACGTCCAAATTCGTATTGCCGAGTACGCGAACGTAGCCCTTATTGACCGAAGCCCTGAGAGAGAAGTGTTCAGGAAATGTGCTGCAATCCAGGGCTAGCCTTCAGTATTTCCCATGATGGACCTACAGTATGTGGAGCAGAATAAAAGAAAAGTTCAGTGGATCAACAGATTTGGTCCACCAGATCTATGAACGCGCCATCAAAGAGACTGGGGCCGCCGTGGACAGCGAAGCGGCTGGAAAGATCAAGGAGGCGACCAGATCCGCCATCACTACAGCGCGCAGGATCTCACTTTATCTGACCGATGTGAACGGTGACGGCAAGTTCGACGGTGACGACATCAAGCTTGCCGCAGAGAAGGCGGGCGTTGCATGGGACAAGATCGACCCAGACCTAAAGACCGCATTGCTAGCGGGTGGAGCCGCAGGGATAGGTGTCAACTTCATCCCTTTCGTGGGTCAAGCAATTGCGATTCCCGCCTTCGTTGGCACCTCCGCCTATTTCTATCTGGTCGCCAAACTTAGGGGGATCGGAAAGAATTAGTCGCCCCACCCGTTGCCCCACGCCCAACGGTCTTGGCAGAAACCCTTTGGCGGTCAGTACAGTCTTTCGAATCCTACCGCCCCAGCCATCCTCCCTTTTCGAGAGCCGATCAACGCCGCGCCGCGCGCCAGCGATCGCCTGCGCTTTGCCCGAGGCGCTGTCACCGTCCCCGGCCGAAACGCGCCGCGTCCGAGAGCGCGAAACCTGTCGTTAACCCCGCCCCGATAGTCTGATCGCAAGGTCCTCCATGCGAATCGAACTCTCTGTCCTGCTGTTTTCAGCCCTTGTCGGCCCGCTGGCCGCGCTGCACGCCCCCGATGCGCGCAGCGAAGGCCCCTGGATCGTGATCGTGCCGCCCTGGCGAGACCCCGGCACCGTGATTTCGCGCGCCGGCGCGCGGGAGATCGGCCCAAGCTCGGCCCCCTGGGGCCACCTCGTCGCCGCCCCCTCCCCCGCGGCCCGCGAGGCCCTGATCGAAACCGGGGGATGGTTGGTGATGAATGCCGACTTTGCCCTCGGGCTCTGCGGCTCTGATGATGGTGGATGATGACAACTGAACTCGAACATTTGCTCTCCCGCACGCGGCTGAACTTCTTGCTCGGGGCGGCGCTCGGCGCGGTCCTGGTGATCACCATCGCCTGGCAGGTCGGCACCGCACTGCCCTTCGCCGCCAGCGTCTCGACGATTTTCGTTACCGTCGCCTTCCTCGGCTGGCGCCTGGGGGATACGCCGACCGGCCGCACCCTGCTCGCCCAGGGCGCCGTCGGTCAGGCGATCGCGCTGACCGGCGCGCTCACCGGCCATCCGTGGCAGGTCGACAGCCACATGATCTTCTTCGCATTGCTCGCGGTGATCATCCGCCTCGTCGATATCCGCGCGATCGTGTTCGCCGCTGCCACGATCGTGGCGCATCACCTGGTCCTCTCGGTCGCGATGCCGGGGCTGCTCTACCCGGGCGCCGACCTGCTCGCCAATGTCTCGCGCACCCTCGTCCATGGCGCCATCGTCGCCGCCGAAACCGTCGTGCTCGTGCTCGCCGTGCGCAACCGTCAACAGATGCTAGCCTCGCTCGAGGAGCGCCTCGCCGAGGTCCAGGCGATCTCGGTGGAGGCCGAACGCGCCCGCGCCGAGGCCGAAGCCACCGCGGTTGAGGCCGAAGCCCGCCGCATCGAGGCCGACCGGATCGCCGCCGAGGCCGAGACCCTGCGCGCCGAAGCCGAGACCACCGCGCGCGCCGCCTCCGAGGCCAACGCCCGCGCTATCGCCGCCTCCGAAGATCTCGCCGCCGAGCGCGCCGCCCAGGCCGAGCGTCAGGCCCGCGTCGTCAGCGCGTTGAAAGAGGCGCTGCACCGGCTGTCGCAGGGCGATCTGACCGTGCGCCTGCAACCGCTCGAAGGCGCCGATTACGCCTCGCTCAGCGATGATTTCAACGCCGCGATCACCCAACTCGCGCAAGCGATCATCATGGCGTTCAACAGCTCGACCGAAATCAGCGGCCAGATCGAGGATATCAGCGCCGCCGCCGAAAACCTCTCGAGCCGCACCGAACAACAAGCCCATTCGCTGGCCAATGCCGCCGCCGCGATCAACGAGCTCACCTCCTCGGTGCAATCGGCCGCCCATGTCGCCGCCGACGCCGCGAGCGCCGCGCGCTCGGCCGAAACGCTCGCGCGCGAGAGCACGGCGGTGGTCACGGAATCGATCTCGGCCATGCATCAGATCGAGCAAAGCTCGCACCAGATCGCCCGGATCACCTCGGTGATCGACGATATCGCCTTCCAGACAAACCTACTCGCGCTCAACGCCGGCGTCGAGGCCGCGCGCGCGGGCGAGGCCGGGCGCGGCTTTGCCGTCGTCGCCTCCGAAGTGCGCGATCTGGCCCAGCGCTCGGCTGCCTCCGCGCAGGAGATCAGCGGGCTCATCGATGCCTCGGAGCGGCAGGTGAAGAACGGCGTGGATCTGGTCAACCGGATGGTCGGCGCCCTCGACCGGATCGCGAGCTCGGTCGAACAGATCACCGCCCGCGTCGCCGAAATCGCCCGCTCGACCGATGAGCAATCCCGCGCGCTGGGGGAAATCAACGGCTCGGTCGAGCAGCTCGACCACGTCACCCAGCAAAATGTGGCGATGTTCGAAGAGACGACCGCGGCGAGCCGCACCCTCAACGACATGGCGCAGGGGCTGCGCGATGCGATGATGCTGTTCCGCACCGAGGCGGCGGCAGAAGAGCTGCGTCAGGCGGGCTGACCCGCCCGCGCGTAGCGCGCGCGCGCCTCAGCCTCGCTGAGGCGCGCCCCCCTCGACCAATGGCCAGTAGAAATCGGGCGGCAGCCCCGCCTCGGCCCGCTTTTCCTCGTTGAACGGCGGCTTCAACGCCCCGAAGAAATAGCGCCGCACCAGCGCATGGAAGCTCTCCTTCGGGTCGCGGTCGTGCCGGCCACAAAGAAAGTTGAACCATTTCGAGCCATAGGCGACATGGCCCACCTCCTCGGCATAGATCACCTCGAGCGCCGCAACGATCTCGGGCTGTTTGCTCTTGCGAAAGATCTCGATCATTCCCGGCGTCACATCGAGCCCGCGCGCCTCGAGCACCATCGGCACCACCGTCAGCCGCCCGAGCAGATCCTCCGCCGTATCCTCCGCCGCGCGCCACATCCCCGCATGCGCCGCCAACGCGCCATAGTGGCTGCCCATCGACGCGAGCCCCGCGCTCACCAATCGGAAATGCTTGGCCTCCTCATCAGCCGCCTTCACCCAATCGTCGTAAAACCCGAGCGGCATCGGCACATCGGTGAACCGCGCAATGATGTCCCAATGCAGATCAACCGCGTTGAGCTCGATATGGGCGATCGCATGGAGCAGCGCGATCCGCCCCGCCTCCGAGCCCGGGCGGCGGCGCGGCACCTCGCGCGGGTCGAGCAACTCGGGCCGCGCAGGCCGCGCCGGCCGCAAGGGCGGCGCGGCCTGCCCCACCGGCATCGGCGCGCCCGCCGCCCGGCCCGCGACCCAGGCCCGCGCATAAGCCCTCGATTTCCCGGTCTTTTCCATCGCATCCGCGGTCGTCAACACATCCACCGCCGCCGCCGCCAAACTCTCCGGGCAGGGCAGATCGGGGATGTCATCAGGGCCAAAGCGCTCCATCACGCCGCCCCCGGGTCGCGCCCGTCCTCGCCCAAGAAGCGCAGCACCCGGCAGGGGTTGCCCGCCGCCACGCAATTGGCCGGCAGATCCTTCGTCACCACCGCGCCCGCCCCCACGACCGTATTCGCCCCGATCGTAACGCCCGGGCAAACGATCACCCCGCCGCCGAGCCAGACCCCGTCGCCGATGCGAATCGGCAGGGCAAACTCCGCCCCCGAGCGCCGCAGCGGCCCGTCGAGCGGATGCGTCGCGGTGTAAAGATGCACCCCCGGCGCGATCTGCACATCCGCCCCGATCTCGATCGCCGCGCAATCGAGCATCACCGCATCATAATTGATGAAGGTCCGCGCGCCGATGCGGATCTGGGTGCCGTAATCGCACCGCAGGCTCGGCTTGATCACCACCCCCTCGCCGATCTCGCCCAGCAGATCGCGCAAGATCGCCCGCCGCTCGGCCTCGGCCCCCGGCGCCGCACCGTTGAACGCCGCCAACAGCTCCTGCGCGCGCGCCTGCGCCGCCACGAGCTCCGGGTCGCTCGCCAGATAAAGCTCCCCCGCGAGCATCTTTTCCCGTTCCGTCTGTGCCATCGCCCACCTCCGGGCCGAAAACTAACGCGCCGCCGCCGGAAAAACCAGCGGCGGCGCGCCCGGGGCCAGATCCGCCCGGCCCCGACTTCGTGTCAGCTCAGGTCGAAGCGATCCGCATTCATCACCCTCACCCAAGCCGCCACGAAATCTTCCACGAACTTGCCGGCGTTATCGTCCTGCGCATAGACCTCGGCATAGGCCCGCAGCACCGAGTTCGAGCCAAACACCAGATCGACCCGGCTCGCCGTCCATTTCACCGCCCCCGTCGCCCGGTCGCGGATCTCGTAACGGTTCTTGCCGACCGGCACCCAAGCGTTCGCCATATCGGTCAGATTGACGAAGAAATCGGGCGTCAGCGCGCCGACCCGGTCGGTCATCACCCCATCGGGCGAGCCGCCGTAATTGGCGCCAAGCGCCCGCATGCCCCCGATCAGAACCGTCATCTGCGGCGCCGTGAGCCCCATCAGCTGCGCCCGGTCGAGCAACATCTCCTCGGGCGAGACGACGTAATCCTTCTTGGCCCAGTTGCGGAACCCGTCGGCCAGCGGCTCGAGCACGGCGAAACTTTCGACATCGGTCATCTCCGCGCTCGCGTCGCCGCGCCCCGGCGCAAACGGCACCTCGACCGGGTAGCCCGCCTCGGCCGCCGCATCCTCGACCGCGACCGAACCGCCCAGCACGATCACATCCGCGACCGATGCCCCATGCGCCGCCGCAATCGGCTCGAGCACCGCGAGCACCCGCGCCAGCCGCTCGGGCTCATTGCCCTCCCAGCCGTTTTGCGGCGCAAGCCGGATCCGCGCGCCATTCGCGCCGCCCCGCATATCCGAGCCGCGATAGGTGCGCGCCGAATCCCAAGCCGTCGCGATCAGATCGGCCCGCGCCAGCCCCGAGGCCCGGATCGCCGCCTTGACCGCGCCGATATCCCAATCCGTCGCGCCTGCGGGCACCGGATCTTGCCAGATCAGGTCTTCCGCCGGCAGATCCGGCCCGATCCAGCGCGCCCGCGGGCCCATGTCGCGGTGGGTCAGCTTGAACCAGGCCTTCGCGAAACATTCGTCGAAATAGGCCGGGTCGGCCATGAATTTCTCGCAGATCGCGCGATAGATCGGGTCGACCTTCAGCGCCATGTCGGCATCGGTCATGATCGGCATGGTCTTGATCGAGGGGTCCTCGACATCGGGCGCCATGAACGCCTCGGGCAGGTTCACCGGCTCCCATTGATGCGCGCCGGCGGGCGATTTTTTCAGCTCCCACTCATTGTTGAAGAGCATCTCGAAATAGCCCATGTCCCATTTCGTCGGGTTCGTCGTCCAGGCGCCCTCGATCCCCGACACCATGGTGTTGCGCCCGATCCCGCGGCCCTTGGTGTTCATCCAGCCCAGGCCCTGGAACTCCGGCCCCGCGGCCTCCGGGTCCGGCGAGAGCGCGTCCACCGTGCCGTTGCCGTGGCATTTGCCGATCGTATGGCCCCCCGCGGTCAGCGCGACGGTTTCCTCATCGTTCATCGCCATCCGCGCGAAAGTCTCGCGCATCTGCAGCGCCGTCGCCGCCGGATCGGGCTTGCCGTTCACCCCCTCGGGGTTGACGTAGATCAGCCCCATCTGCACCGCCGCGAGCGGGTTTTCCATCGTCTCGGGCTTCGTCACATCGCCATAGCGGCCATCCGAGGGCGCGAGCCATTCCTTCTCCGAGCCCCAGTAGATGTCCTTCTCCGGGTGCCAGATATCCTCGCGCCCGAAGGCGAAACCATAGGTCTTCAGCCCGGCTTCCTCATAGGCGATCGTGCCCGCGAGCACCATCAGATCGGCCCAGGAGATCTTGTTGCCGTATTTCTTCTTGATCGGCCAGAGCAGCCGGCGGCCCTTGTCGGTGTTGACGTTGTCGGGCCAGGAATTGAGCGGCGCGAAACGCTGGTTGCCGGTGCCGGCCCCGCCGCGCCCGTCGGCGAGCCGGTACGACCCCGCCGCATGCCAGGCCACACGGGCGAACATGCCCACATAGCTGCCCCAATCGGCCGGCCACCAATCCTGGCTGTCATGCATCAGCGCCCGCAAATCGGCCTTCAGCGCCGCGACATCGAGCTCTTTCAGCGCCGCGCGATAGTTGAAGCCCGCGCCCATCGGATCGGTCTTGCGGTCATGCTGGTGCAAAATGTCGAGGTTGAGCGCATTGGGCCACCACGCCATCACCCCGGCACCTTGCGCGGTATTGCCGCCATGCATCACCGGGCATTTGCCCGCCGTCTCGTTCGTCTTGGTCATGTTTCCCTCCAATGGCGCAATGCGACGCCGATGGGGAAAGGTTAGCGCCCGACCTCGATAAATCCCAATTGCATATTCTGAGGCTGTCGATAATATTTTCTTATGATTGGCCTGACCATGAAACATCTGCGCTATTTCGACGCCCTCGCCCGCGAGGGCCATTTCGGCCGCGCGGCCGAGGCCTGCTCGGTGACCCAGCCCGCGCTTTCGGTGCAGATCCGCGAGCTCGAGGCGCTGGTCGGCGCGCCGCTCATCGAGCGCGGCCCGCGCGGCGCGCGCCTCACCGCGCTCGGCGAGGATTTCGCCACCCGCACCCGCGCGATCCTGCGCTCGGTCGATGAGCTCGACGCGGTGGCCCGCGCCGCGCGCACGCCGCTCACCGGCCATCTGCGGCTCGGCGTGATCCCCACCGTCGCGCCCTATCTCTTGCCGCGGCTGATCACCGGGCTTGGCCGCACCCTGCCCGGCCTCGAGCTGCGCCCGCGCGAGGCGATCACCTCGAAGCTCATCGCGGACCTGCACGAGGGCCGGCTTGACGCCGCGCTCGTCGCGCTGCCGATCTCCGAACCCGCGCTGATCGAGGCGCCGATCCTCGAGGAGGAATTCGTCCTCGTGCGCGCGCAGGCCGATGCCGACCGCCCGGTGCCCGGCCCCGAGG
The DNA here is from genome assembly GCF_001856665.1 of Rhodobacter xanthinilyticus. Lineage (NCBI taxonomy): Bacteria > Pseudomonadati > Pseudomonadota > Alphaproteobacteria > Rhodobacterales > Rhodobacter > Rhodobacter xanthinilyticus. Next base: position 2,476,518 of record NZ_CP017781.1, read on the forward strand.
GGCTGCGCGAGATGCGGCTCCTGCTCCTCGAGGAGGGGCATTGCTTCCGCGATCAGGCGCTGTCGTTTTGCAAGCTCCCCGCGCGGGGCGCGCGCGAGATCATGGAGGGCAGCTCGCTCGCGACGCTTGTGCAGATGGTCGGCGCGGGCTTCGGCGTGACGCTGATCCCCGAGATGGCGGTCGCGGTCGAGGCGCGTTCGGCGCCCGTCGCGCTCACCCGCCTGCCTGCGCCGCGCCCCTCGCGCCGGCTCGGGCTCGTCTGGCGCAAGACCAATCCGCTCGCCGAAGATCTCGCCCGCCTCGCGCAGGTGATGCGGCGGATCATTCGTCCCGAAGCCGGCGCACCAGCTGAATGAAGGCCGCCGCGGTGGGCGAGAGCGGCCCGCGCAGCACCCCCGCCGCGATCGCGACCGAGGTCTGCGGCCCGCGCAGGGTCTTGTAGACGATCCGCTCCATCGCGAGCTGGCGCATCGAGGCGGGCACCAGCGAGAAGCCGAGCTCGGCCGCGACGAGCGACAGGATCGAGGCGATCTGCGGCGCGGGCTGGCCGAGCACCGGCTCGAACCCCGCCGCCCGGCAGGCCTCGAGCGCGCAATCATGCAAGCTGATCCCGATCGCGCGGGGGGTGAGGATCAAGGGCAGATCGGCGAGATCGCCGAGCGCCAGATCGGCGCGCCCGGGCTCGGGGTCGAGCGCGCGCGGCACCGCCGCGATCAGCGGCTCGGCCACGAGCGGCGTGCAGGTGATCTCGACCGGGTCCGAGGCCGCGGGCCGCAACAGCGCCACATCGAGCCGCCCCGCCACCAGATCCTCGCGCAGCGCGATCGAATTGGCCTCGACGAGCCGCAGCGCCACCCCTGGCCGCTCGCGCCGGAAGGTGCGGATCAGCCGCGGCACCGCCGGGTTGAGCGCCCCCGCCCCGGTAAAGCCGAGCGCCAGCGCCCCTGCCTCGCCCCGCGCCGCCCGCCGCGCGGCCTCGAGCGCCTCGCGCGCGAGCCCCGGCATCTGCGCCACCCGCGCCCGGAACGCCGCCCCCGCCTCGGTCAGCTCCGCGCCATGCGGCACCCGGTGGAAGAGCTGCGCGCCCACCTCGGCCTCGAGCGCGCGGATCTGCTGGCTCAGCGGCGGCTGCGCGATGCCGAGCCGCTCGGCGGCGCGGGTGAAATTGCGCTCCTCGGCGACGGCGAGGAAATAGCGGATGTGGCGCAGCTCCATGCGATACCTGAAAGCTATGATGAAGACCTGTTTCATATATTAGATAAATCACCACGCGGGCGCTATCTGGATCTTGTGCCACAAAGGACCGCCCCGATGACCCTCGCCCCCGCCCAACCGCTCGCCCAACCGCTCGCCCCCGCCGCCCGCATCGCCGCCGATACGCCCGCCTGGCGCCACGCGGGCTTTGCGCTCTTTCTCGCCGGCTTCTCGAGCTTCGCGCTGATCTATTGCGTCCAGCCGCTGCTGCCGACCTTCGCGGCCCATTTCGGCCGCACCCCGGCCACGGCCTCGCTCGCACTCTCGCTCACCACCGGCGCGCTCGCCGTCGCGATCGTGGCGACCGGGGCGCACGCGGAAAACCTGCCGCGCAAGGCGGTGATGCTCGCCTCGATGCTGGCGGCGGCGGTGCTCAACCTCGCCGCCGCCGCCGCGCCCGATTGGCAAAGCCTGCTGATCGCGCGCGCGCTCGAGGGGCTCGCGCTCGGCGGCGTGCCGGCGGTGGCGATGGCCTGGCTCGCCGAGGAAATCGAGCCGCGCGATCTCGGCCGCGCGATGGGGCTCTATATCGCCGGCACCGCCTTTGGCGCGATGATGGGGCGCGTCGGCATGGGCGTTCTGACCGAATTCGCCGATTGGCGGGTGGCGATGGCGGGGCTCGGCGCGCTCTGCCTCGCCGCGGCGATCGGCTTTGCGTGGCTCCTGCCCGCGGCCCGGCCGCGCGCCGCCGCCCCCCGCACCAGCCATCTCGCGCTCTGGGCGCGCCACCTCGCCAACCCCGCGCTGCGCCGCGCCTATGCGACCGGCTTTTGCCTGACCTCGGTCTTCGTCACCGTCTTCAACTACGCCACCTTCCGCCTCGCCGCCGCGCCCTACAGCCTCGGCCAGACCGCGCTGAGCCTGATTTTCTTGGCCTTCGGCTTCGGCATCGTCTCGGCCACCGTCGCCGGGCGCCTCGCCGACCGGCTCGGCCGCCGCCCGCTCCTGATCGCGGCCTTCGTCACGATCCTTGCGGGCCTCGCGGCGACGCTCGCCGCGGCCCTTTGGGCGATTTTCGCGGGCATCGGGCTGATCACCACCGGGTTTTTCATCGGCCATGCGGTGGCCTCGGGCTCGGTCGGCGCCGAGGCGGAGGGCGCCAAGGGCCATGCCTCGGCGCTCTACCTGCTCTTCTATTACGCGGGTTCGGCGCTGACCGGCTCGGCGGGGGGCTGGCTCTGGGCGGCGGGGGGCTGGCCCGCGGTCGCGGCGCTCTGCGCGGCGGCGGCGCTGGGCGGGATCGCGCTCGCCGCCACCGGCGCGCGGCGGGGTTAATCGCCGCCCGGCTCCCCGCTCGGCGGCACGATCCTGAGCGCGCGCAACGCATTGAGGATCACCGCGACATCGATCACCTCCTGCAAGATCGCGCCCTCGACCGGCGCGAGCCCGCCCGCCGCCGCAACCCCCATCCCGATCACCGAAAGCCCGATCCCCACACCCGCGCTTTGCAGCGCAATCGCGCGGGCGCGCCGCGCGATCTCGAGCCCGGGCAGGAGCCGGTCCACCCGGTCGACGAGGAGGACGACATCGGCGGCCTCGGCCGAGGCGGCGGCGCCGCGCGCCCCCATCGCCACGCCGACATCCGCCGCCGCGAGCGCAGGCGCATCGTTCACCCCGTCACCCACCATCATCACCGGGCCGAATTTGCGCTCGGAGAGCACGGTGAGCACCTTCTGATCGGGGCTGAGCCCGGCGCGCAGCGCATCGAGCCCGAGCCCGCGGGTGACCTCCTCGGCCACCTCGGCCCGGTCGCCGGTGGCGAGCACGACCCGCCCCACGCCTGCGCGCCGCAGCCCCGCGACGAAATCCGCCGCCCCCGCGCGCAGCGGGTCGGCCATCACCAGCCAGCCGAGAAACCGCCCCGCGCCGCCGACCGCCACCAAAACCGCGCCCGGCGCCGCGCCGGGCGGCGCGGGCACCGCACCAAGCCCGAGCGCACGCGCCACGAACGCGCCGCCCCCCACCGCTGCCGCGCCGCCCTCAAACCGCCCCGAAACCCCCTCGCCCGGCGCCTCCGCAAGCCCCTCGGGCAGCGCAAGCACCATCCCCCGCGCCTGCGCCGCCGCCACGATCGCCTGCGCGACCGGGTGTTTCGAGCCCTGATCGAGCCCCGCCGCCACCCGCAAGACCGCGTCCTCGGCCACCCCCGCCGCCGGCACGATCGCGACAATCTGCGGCCGGCCATCGGTCAGCGTGCCGGTCTTGTCGAGCACCAGAACCCGCCCCCGCGCCATCGCCTCCAAGGGCCCCGCGCCCTTGATCAGCACCCCGTAATGCGCCGCCCGCGACAGCCCCGCGACCAGCGCCACCGGCACCGCAAGGATCAGCGGACACGGCGTCGCGATGACCAGAACCGCCACCGCCCGCACCGGATCGCCCGAGGCCGCCCAAGCCGCCCCGGCCAGCACGAGCGTCACCGCCAGAAACCCCATCGACCAGCGATCGGCGAGCCGCGCCATCGGCGCTTTCGAGGCCTGCGCCGCCTCGACGAGCCGCACGATCCCGGCATAGGTGCTCTCGGCGGCGGGCCGCGCCGCGATCATCTCGAAAGCGTCGCCCGCATTCATCGCCCCGCTCAGGAGATCCGCCCCGCGCCCGAGCCGCACCGGCATCGCCTCGCCGGTGAGCGCGGAGGTGTCGAGAAAACCGAGAGCGCTGTCGAGCCGCCCGTCGACCGCCACCACCTCGCCCTGACGCACCAAAAGCCGGTCGCCCGGCGCGATCTGATCGAGCGCGATCTCCTCGAGCACCCCGCCCCGCAGCCGCCCGGCCTCGCGCGGCACCCGCTCCAGAAGCGCACGCATCGCCCCGCGCGCACGGCCCTCGGCGTAGCTTTCGAGAAAGGCGCCGCCCGCATACATCACCGCGACCACCGCCGCCGCCAGCGGCTCGCCGAAGATCAGCGCCGCGCTCATCGACAGCGCCGCGACGACATCGAGCCCGACCTCGCCGCGCCGCAGGCTCAGCACGATCTCGACGACAAGCCCGGCCAGAACCGGCACCACCCCCGCCGCCCAAAGCCCGCGCGCAAGCCCCTCCTGCCCCGCGCCATAGGCGCCAAGCCCCGCCAGCAGCCCGCAGACCGCGAGCCCAAGAAGCCCCCGCCGCCCCAGATCGCGCCCGTTTCCGCTCATGTCCCGCCCTCCGGCCGATGCGCCAGTCTCGCGCGGCAAGAGAGTCGCGTCGAGACAAATGCGCGCGGATATCTCCCGATGTTTTGCGAAATCCTCGAAGAAATCCACGCGATTCCGCCATTCCAGCATTGATCCTCCCGATATTTTGCCCCGTGCCCGCAACATCGGCCATTTCTTGCGCCGCGCTGCCCTTATGGTGCGACAATCTGTCAGGGAGCGCGTCATGCAGATCACCATTCTCGGGGCCGGCGTCGTCGGCGTCACCTCCGCCTATTACCTCGCCCGTGCGGGCCATGAGGTCACCGTCCTCGACCGTCAGCCGGGCCCCGCGCTCGAGACGAGCTTTGCCAATGCCGGCGAGATCTCGCCCGGCTATGCCGCGCCCTGGGCCGCGCCCGGGATCCCGTCGAAGGCGATCAAATGGATGTTCCAGAAACACGCGCCGCTGGTGATCCGGCCGACGACCGACGCCGAGACCTGGCGCTGGATGGTCGAGATGCTGCGCAATTGCACGGCCGATCGCTATGCGGTGAACAAGGCGCGGATGGTGCGGCTTGCGGAATACAGCCGCGATTGCCTGATCGCGCTGCGCGAGGACACCGGGATCAGCTACGACAACCGCTCGCAGGGCACGCTCGAAGTGTTCCGCAGCCAAAAGCAGCTCGACGCGATCGGCAAGGATCTGGCGGTGCTCGAGCGCGACGGGGTGCCGTTTGAGGTGCTCAACCGGGCGGGCTGCATCGCGGCCGAACCCGCGCTCGCGCAGGCGCGGGCGCCGATCGTGGGCGGGCTGCGGCTGCCGCGCGACGAGACGGGGGATTGCTTCCTGTTCACCAATGCGCTGCGCGAACGCGCCGAGGCGCTCGGCGTGACCTTCCGCTTTGGCACGGAAATCAAGGGCTTGGCGATTTCGGGCGGGCGGATCGACCACGTCGAGACCGCAACCGGCCCGGTGCGGGCGGAGGCCTTCGTCGTGGCGATGGGCAGCTTCTCGCCGAAGCTTCTCAAGCCGCTCGGGCTGCGCGCGCCGATCTACCCGGTGAAGGGCTATTCGCTGACCCTGCCGATCCGCGACGCCGCCCGCGCGCCGGTCTCGACCGTGATGGACGAGGCCTACAAGGTCGCGATCACCCGGCTCGGCGAGCGGATCCGCGTCGGCGGCATGGCCGAGATCGCGGGCTTCTCGACCGATCTGCCCGAGGCGCGGCGCGCCACGCTCGAGCTCTCGCTCGAGGATCTGTTCGGCGGCGCGGGCGATCTCGGCGCGGTCAGTTTCTGGAGCGGGCTGCGCCCGATGACGCCCGACGGCACGCCGATCATCGGCGCCACGCGGTTCGACAACCTGTTCCTCAACACCGGCCACGGCACGCTTGGCTGGACGATGGCCTGCGGCTCGGCGCAGGTGCTCGCCGATACGATCTCGGCGCGCCGCCCGGCGATTGCGGCGGACGACCTCGCGATCGCGCGTTACGCCGCCTGAGCGGGCGCGAGGCCGAGGATCTCGGTCTCGATCCGGTCATGATCGGAGAGCGGCCGGCCCGTGGCATCCAGCGCGGGCCGGATCGCGACCGGGCCGAGCACGAGGCCCTTCGCCAAAAACCAGTCGAGCTTCATCGCGCGTTCGGGCCAGCGGGTGATCAGCGAGGGGCGCGTCGTGGGCGCCTCCTCGCACCCGCCATGGGCCGAAAACCCCGCCGCGCGGGCGATCTCGAAGAGGCTCTCGCCGCGCCAATCGCCGCCCGCATGGTTGCCGGTGTTCAGATCCCCCCCGATCAGCACCGGGCGGCCGGGGAATTCGGCCTCCAGCGCCTCGATCAGCGCGCCGATCTGCGCGGCGCGGTGGCCCTGGCCGCAGGCGCTCTCGAGATGGGTGGAGACGAAGACGACCGGGCCCGCCTCGGTCTCGATCTCGGCGCCGACCGCGACGCGCTCGCCCAGGCGCGGCTGCTCGGGGTCGAAGAACCACTGCCCGAGCCCGGGCAGCGTCAGCCGGAAGGGCCGCGCAAGCGCCGCGCGGGAGAGGAGCGCATTGCCATGAAAGCCGCGCGCATTCTCGGCCTCGGTGGCAAAGCCGCGCTCGATCTCGGAGCCGAGGCCAAGTTCAAGGAATTCAAGCGCATAGCCGTAGCCCATGCCGAGCGCGGCGGCGATTTCGGCGGTCGGGTGGCGCTGGCCCGTGCGCGCCATGCCGTGATCCATCTCGGAGAGGAGCACGACATCGAGGCCGCCGAGCGCCGCGGCGCTCTCCTCGGGGAAGAGGCAGCGCTCGAGGTTCCAGGCCGCGACGCGGAGCGGCAGCGCGAGGCGCGCGGGCGCGGGCGGCGGGGCCAGCTCGACCGCGCCGAAGGCCGGCAGCTCGGCGCGCGCGGCCTTATGCACCGCGAGGCTGCGGCGCAACCCGGCAAGCGCGCCGCGCGCGGGCTCGGGCGTCACCGGCAGCGCCGCGCAGGTGGCGAAGGAAAGCGCGCTCATGCGAGGGCGCCTGCGCGCAAGGCGGCCGCGACCTCGGGCAGATCGGGGAGCCGCGCGCCGGTGATCGGGTCGAAAAGATGCAGCCCCGCGCGGGCGGGCCGCACATGGATCTCGGCCCCGAGCGGCGCGCCGGGGCTAAGCGCCACGGCGATCGGCTGGCCCTCGGCAAAGCCATGCGCGATCCGGCCCGAGCCCAGCTCCTCGACATAATCGAGCGCCACGCAGAGCCCGTTCCCCGCGCCTGCGAGATGCAGATCCTCGGCGCGCAGGCCGAGCGTGACCGGCCCCTCGGCGCGCGCGGCGGGGCCGAGATCGACGCCCGCGAGCACGAGCCGCCCCCCGGCCACAACCGCATCGAGCAGGTTCATCGCCGGCGCGCCGATGAAGCCCGCCACGAAGGTCGAGGCGGGGCGGTGATAGACCTCGAGCGGGCGCCCGACCTGCTCGATCCGCCCGCCGTTCAAGACGACGAGCCGGTCGGCGAGCGTCATCGCCTCGAGCTGATCATGGGTGACATAGAGCGCGGTGGTGCCGAGGCGGCGTTGCAACCGGCGGATCTCGCCGCGCATCGTCACCCGCAGCCGCGCATCGAGGTTGGAGAGCGGCTCGTCGAAGAGGAAGGCCGCGGGCTCGCGCACCACCGCGCGGCCCATCGCGACGCGCTGGCGCTGGCCGCCCGAGAGCGCGCGGGGCTTGCGGTCGAGATAGGGGCCGAGCTCGAGCATCCGCGCGGCCTCGGCCACGCGCCGGGCGATCTCGGGCGCGGGCAAGCGGGCGTTCTTGAGCCCCCATTCCATGTTCTGGCGCACGCTCATATGCGGGTAGAGCGCGTAATTCTGGAACACCATCGCGATGTCGCGCGCGGCCGGTTCGAGCCGGTTCACCACCCGCCCGCCGATCGCCACCTCGCCCTCCGAGATCTCCTCGAGCCCCGCAACCATGCGCAGAAGCGTCGATTTTCCGCAGCCCGAAGGCCCGACGAGCACGATGAACTCGCCGTCGGCCACCTCCAGATCGACCCCCGCCACGGCCTGCACGCCGCCCGCATAAGTCTTGCCCACGTTTTTCAGGGTCAGTCCGGCCATCATTTATCGCTTTCGGTAAGGCCCTTGATGAACAGGCGCTGGAAGGCGAGCACGACGCCCAGAGGCGGCAGCATCGCCAGCACCGCAAGGGCGAAGGCTTCGTTGTAATCGGGGATCTGCGCGCCGATCCAGACCTGCAGGATCGACTTGATACCGCGCAAGAGCGTGAAGAACCGCTCATCGGTGGTCATCAGCATCGGCCAGAGATATTGGTTCCAGCCATAGACGAACATGATGATGAAGATCGCCGCCATCATCGGGCGCGAGAGCGGCACCAGCACGCCCAGAAAGAACCGCCAGGGCCCCGCGCCATCGATCCGCGCGGCCTCGAGAAGCTCGTCGGGGACCGATTTGAAGAACTGGCGGAAGTAGAAGGTGCCGGTGGCCGAGGCCAGCAGCGGCACGATCAGCCCCCAGTAGCTGTTGAGCGCGCCCAAGGTGCTCATCACCTGATAGGACGGCATGATCCGCACCTCGAGCGGCAGCAGGAGCGTGGTGAAGATCATCCAGAAGATCGGCGTGGCGAAGCGGAAGCGGAAGTAGACGAGCCCATAGGCCGCCATCATCGAGAGCGCGATCTTGCCCAGCGCAAAGCCAAGCCCGAGGATCAGCGAGTTCATCGCCATCCGCGCGCCGGTGACCTCGCCGGTGAAGCCGCCCTTCTGGGTCAGCACCTTGGTATAGGTCGCCACCCCCTCGGCGCCGGGGGTGAGAAAGAGCCCGCGCGCATGGATCTCGGCCGCCGCATGGGTCGAGGACATGAACGCGACGAGCACCGGAAGAACCAGCACCGCGGCGCCGAGCATGAGGATCAGGTGGTCGAAAAACTTGATACGTTGCATGGGCTTATCCGTAATGCACGCGGCGTTCGAGGAACCGGAACTGCGCCACCGTCAGCGCCGCGACGACCGCCATCAGGATCACCGACTGCGCCGCCGAGCCGCCGATGTCATTGCCTTTGAACCCGTCGAGATAGACCTTGTAGACCAGCGTGATCGGGTTGTTGGCGGGCTTGTCCTTCACCATCACGTCGATGATCCCGAAGGTATCGAAGAGCGCATAGGTGATGTTGATGATCAGCAGGAAAAACGCGGTCGGCGCCAGAAGCGGCGCGGTGACATCGCGAAACCGCGCCCAGCCCGAGCGGGTATCGATCAGCGCCGCCTCGCGCACCGCGGTGGGCACCGATTGCAGCCCCGAGAGGAAGAAGATGAAGTTGTAGGGGATCTGCTTCCAGACCGCGACGGTGACGAGCGCCACGACCGTATCCCAGTAGTCGATCCCCACCTGCATCTGCCAGCCAAAGAGCGCGGCGAGCTCGGTGAACGGGCCGATATGCATGTCGAACATCATCATGCCCACAAGCCCCACCACCGGCGGCGCGATCGCATAGACCGAGATCAGCGCGGTCTTGTAGGCCGAAGCGCCGCGGATCACCTTGTCGGCCTTGACCGCGAACAAGAGCCCGAGCCCGAGCGCCAGCGCCGTCACCACCGCCGCAAAGAACGCCGTGAAGGCCGCGATCATCCGATATTCGGGCGCGGCGAGCGTGTCGCGGTAATTGTCGAGCCCGACGAAAGAGGCGCCAAAGCCGAACGGATCCTCGAGATAGAAGGAGGATTGCACCGCCTGCACCGAGGGCCAGTAGAAAAACACAGCCACGACAACGAGTTGCGGCAAGACGAAGAGCCAGGGCGTGACCGGGCGGTCGAATTGCACGCGCTTGGCGGGCGGCGCGGGGGGCGCGGGCGCGCGGCGGCGGGCGGGGATGGAAACCGACATCTCTCTCTCCGGGAAAACGAGACCCCGGCGCGGACGGGCCGCGCCGGGGCCAAGGTCAGGGCCGATCAGCCCGCGGTTTTCGCGAATTTCGCCAAGAGCGCATCGCCTTCGCTCTGGATCGTGTCGAGCGCCTGTTTCGGCGTGACCTCGCCCGAGAAGATGCGGTTGAACTCGCGCTCCATCACGGTGCGGATCTGCGGGTAGAAGCCCATCCGGTAGCCCTTCGACCATTCGCCGCCCGGCAGCATCAGCTGCTGGATGCCGACCTCGGCGACCGGGGTCTTCTCGTAATAGCCCTCGGATTTCGCGAGCTCATAGGCGGCGGTGGTGATCGGCACATAGCCGGTCGCCTGATGGTAGAATTTCTGCACCTCGGGCTGGGTCAGGAAGGAGAAGAACTCCCCCGTGCATTTGTTTTCCGCCTCGGGCTTGCCGGAGAAGGCAAAGAGCGCGGCGCCGCCGATGAAGCTCTGCGTGCCTTGGCCGAGCGCGGCCCAATAGGGCAGGAATTCGGCCGAGAACGGCGCGGTCGCGGTCTTTTGCAGCCCGCCGAAGCTCCCCGAGGAGCCAACCCACATCGCCGCCTTGCCTTCCTCGAAGGGCTTTTGGTTATCCGCCCAGCCCGCGCCGTAGAACCCGTACCAGCCCTTGTCGGCCCAATCCTTGAGATGGTCGAACATCATCACGGTCGCGTCGTCATTGACCAGGATCTCGGTGCCCTCGGTCGCGGCATAGCCGTTTTCATTGGTGGCGAATTGCTGGTTGTTGCGCGATTTGAAGTTCTCGACGAACTGCCAGGTGAGCTGCGAAGCGGTCAGCGGCAGATAGCCCGCCTCCTTGAGCTTCGGCGCGACGGCCTCGAACTCTTCCCAGGTTTTCGGCGGTTCGACCCCGGCCTTCGCGAAGGCCTCGGTGTTGATATAGAGGATCGGCGCCGAGGAGTTGAACGGCATGCCGATGAACTTGCCATCGCGGTCGGCGTAGAAATTGCGCACGCCCGGGATGAAGGCGTCGCGCTCGAAGGGTTTGCCCGCGCCGGTGATCATGTCCTCGGCCGGGATCGTGGCGCCCTTGGCGGCGATGATCGTGGCCGCGCCCGCGTCGAAGACCTGCAAGATATTGGGCTGCTCACCCGAGCGGAACGCCGCGATCCCGGACGCGAGCGCCTCTTCATAGGTGCCCTTCGAGAGCGGGGTCAGGTGGCATTCGCTCTGGGCTTCGTTGAATTTCGTGGCGATCTCGTTGATCACCTCGCCATTGCGCCCGCCCATGCCGTGCCACCAGCTGATCTCGGTCTGCGCGAGCGCCGTGGTGGCGGTGAGCGCGAGCGCGGTGGCGGCGAGGGTCGTCGTCTTGAGGAACATCCGGGGTCTCCCATCGGGTGAATTGATGGCGCGGACCCTGCGCGCCGGTCGCGACAAAAATTTTACCGTCCGGTAACAGTTTCCCAAAACCTTGCCGACAGAGGGGTGACGAAACTTTCTCCGCGCGAGAATCTGTCGTTGTTTTTGCATTTTACACCGAGGCCGCGGGGCGCCACTCTGGGCGGGCAAAGGCGCGCAAGACCGGAGAGAGCGATGGCGACGGGGTGGAATTTTCATGAGCTTTATCTGTGGCATGACACCGGGCGCTCGGCGCTTGTCTGCCCGCCGGGGCTCACCGTCGAGCCCGGCGAGCACGCCGAAAACCCCGAGACGAAGCGCCGTTTTCGCAACCTGATGGAGGTCTCGGGGCTCACCGAGGCGCTGACGCCCATCCGCGCGAGCGCCTATACCGACGCCGATCTCGGGCGCTATCACCCGGCCGAGTATATCGAGAAGCTGCGCGCGCTCTCGGCGGGGATGGGCGGCGAGGCGAGCCCCGGCCCCCCCTTCGGCCCGGGCAGTTTCGAGATCGCGCGGCTCGCGGCGGGGGGCACGCATGCGGTGCTCGATGCGGTGGTGACGGGCAAGGTCGCGAACGGTTATGCGCTGGTGCGCCCGCCCGGGCATCATGCCGAGGCCGCCGACGGGCTGGGCTTTTGTCTCTTCGCCAATATCCCGCTCGCGATCCTGAAGGCGCGGGCCGAGCGGGGGCTCGAACGCGTGGCGGTGGTCGATTGGGATGTGCACCACGGCAACGGCACCCAGGCGGCCTTTTACGAGGACCCCGATGTGCTCGCGATCTCGCTTCATCAGGAGGGGCTCTACCCCTTCGCGAGCGGCACGCTCTCCGAGCGCGGCGCGGGGGCGGGGGTCGGGCTGAACCTGAACATCCCGCTGATGGCCGGCTGCGGGCATGGCGCCTATCTCGCGGCCTTCGAGCGCGTGGTGCTCCCGGCGCTGCGGCGCTTCAAGCCCGATCTGATCGTGGTGGCCTCGGGGTTCGATGCCTCGGCGGCCGATCCGCTCGGGCGGATGATGCTGCACTCGGAGAGCTACCGCGCGATGACGCGGATGCTGATGGAGGCGGCGGCGGATCTCTGCGGCGGGCGGCTCGTGATGAGCCATGAGGGCGGCTATTCGGCGGCCTATGTGCCCTATTGCGGGCTTGCGGTGCTCGAGGAGCTGTCGGGGATCAAGACCCCGATCACCGACCCGTTCCTCGAGGAATTCGCCCATTACCCGGGCCAGGAGCTGCGCCCCTGGCAGGAGGCCGCGATCGCGCAGGCCGCAGAGCTGCTCGAGGGCATCAAGTGAAAGGGGCGCCGCGGCGCCCCCCCCTCAGAGGCTCGCCTGCACCTCGGTGATCGCCTCGCGCAGGATCCCGGCCACCTCGTCGATCTCGGCCTCGGAGAGCACGAGCGTCGGCGCGAGAATGAGAATATTGCCCAAGGGTCGCGCGATCAGCCCGCGCTTTTGCGCAGCCGCCGCGACCTTCATGCCGATCTTCGCCTCCTCGGCGAAGGGCGCGCCGGCGGCCTTGTCGCGCACGAATTCGATGCCGATCATGAAATGGCTGCCGCGCACCTCGCCCACCAGATCGAGATCGATCAGCCCCCGCAGCGCGGCCTCGAAACGCTTGCCCGTGACGCGCACCCGCTCGGGGATCTGCTCGGCCTCCATCAGCGCGATATTGGCAAGCCCCGCCGCTGCCGCCGCCGGATGGCCCGAATAGGTCATCCCGTGCAGGAACGCCCCGCCCGGCCCCGAGATCACCTCATGGATCTCGTCGGAGATGATCGTGGCCGAGAGCGGCTGATAGCCCGAGGTCAGGCCCCTGGCGGTGGTGATGATGTCGGGCTCGACCCCGAAGACATCTTGCGAGGCGAAGAAATGCCCGAGCCGGCCAAAGGAGGTCACCACCTCGTCGGAGATATATTTGATCTCATGCGCGCGGCAGATCGCGGCCATCCGCGCATGATAGCCCGCGGGCGCGGTGATCACGCCGCCCGCGCCCATGATCGGCTCGGCGATGAAAGCCGCGATCGTCTCGGCGCCGTAGAACGCGATCGTGGCGGTCAGATCCTCGGCCAGCGCGTCGAGGAACTCGGCCTCGGTCATCCCCGCGCCCTCGCGCCAGTGATGGGGGCAGCGCAGGTGGTGGACGAGCTCGCGCGCGGCGTCCCAGCCCTTCGAATAGCCCGGCGTGGTCATCGCGATCGCGAGATGGGTCGAGCCGTGATAGGCGCCGATCCGGCTCAGGATGCGCTTCTTCTGCGGCCGGCCGAGGCGGTTGTTGTAGTGATGCAGCATCCGCACCGCGGTTTCATTCGCGACCGAGCCGGAATTGCCGAAATGCACTTTGTTGAGCGAACCGGGCGCGAGCGCGGCGAGTTTCTCGGCCAGCGCCGCCGCCGCGGGGTGGGTGAAATTGTAGAAGGTCGAGTAGAAATCGAGGGTCTCGAGCTGGGTGGTGATCGCCTCGATGATCTCGCGCCGGCCGTGGCCCACGTTGACGCACCAGAGCCCGCCAATCCCGTCGATCAGCTCGCGCCCGTCGCTGTCGCGCACGCGGGTGCCCTTGGCACCCACGATCACCGTGCGCGCGCCGTTTTGCTTGAGCGCGTCGAGATCGGCCCAGGACTGGATCAGATGGGTGTCGGCGGTGAGCACCGCATCGGTGGTGGCGGGGATATCAAGCGTCATCGGAGATACTCCTCAAATCCGAAAGCTGGGTGGAGCGGTGCGCGGCCGGCACGAGCGCGGCGGCGCCGAGATCCGTGATGAGCAGCGTCTCGCCCGGGCCCGCGGCGGCGAGCGCCCGCCCGTCGGGCCCCGCGATCAGCGAGCGCCCGCAGAAGCCAAGCCCCGCATCCTCGCCGCAGAAATTGGCGTAAGCCACGATCAGGCCGAGCTCGGCCGCGCGGGCGGGCACGAGGAAATCCTGCACATGTTCAAAGCCTCGCGGGTTGGCGGTGGGCACCAGCACAAGCTCGGCCCCCGCCGCCGCCAGCGCGCGCAAATGCGGCGCGAATTCAACGTCATAGCAGATCAGGAGGGCACATTTCACGCCCTCGAGATCGAACAGGCAGTAGCCCCCCCGGGGGTGAAACTCGCCCTCTCCATCGGCCCGTAGAGCTGGATCTTGCGGTAATGGCCGCGCAGCGCGCCGCCCGCGTCGATCGTGGTGGCGGCGTTGTAGACGGTGCCGTCCGCCGCCTCGGCCCAACCGATGGTCAGCCCGCAGCCGGTCTCCCGCGCGAGCGCGGAAAGCGCGGTCATCCAGGCGCCGCCCAGCGGCTGGGCGAGGGCCGCGTGATGCTCGGGGTGGTTGTAGCCGGGCAGGAAGAGCTCGGGAAAGAGCGCCATCCTGGCCCCCGCCGCCGCCGCCGCCGTCAGAACCTCCCGGATCTTGGCAAAAGCCTCCCCGGTGGCCCCGTCGATGACGGGGCCCTGATAGAGTGCGAGTTTCATGGGGATGACCGGTTACTTTTTCAGATTGGTCCAGATCGCGTCATACATCTTCTGCACCTCCTGCGGGCAGGCCTCGACGAAGACCGCATTGCCCCCCGCCGGCGGGTTCGACTCGGGCGAATTCGCGACCTCGGGGCTGAGGAACGGCGCAACCCCCGAAACCCCGGCCGAATATTGCGCGTAATTGGTCAGCGCCGCGGCGTTTTCCGGCTCGAGCATGAAGTTCATGAACTTCAGCGCATTCTCGCGGTTGGGCGCGTCCTTCAAGAGCGCGACGTTATCCATCCAGACGATATAGCCCTGTTTGGGGAAGGCATATTCGATCGGCGCGCCCTCGACGCGGGCCTTGGCCGAGAAGCCCGACCAGATCATGCCGACCGAGGCCTCGCCCGAGACCAGCACCTCCTTGGCGGTATCGGAGCCGAACGACGCCCAATCCTTCTTGGCGCCGAGCACGAGATCGTTGAGCGCCTTGAGCTGGGCGCGGTCGGTGGTGCATTGCGGGATGCCCAGATGCAGCGAGGCGAAGGTCAGCAGCTCGCCCGCGGTGTCGAGCACGTTGATCTTGCCCTTCACCTCTTCGGGCGGGTTGAAGATCATGTCGGTGGTGTTGATATCGCCCTTGTAGACGGTGCGGTTCACCGCAAACGAGGTCGAGCCCCATTGATAGGGGATCGTCGAATGGCGGCCCGGGTCGAAGGGCACATCGACCCATTCGGGCGAGATATTGGCGAAATTCGGGATCTCGTCGGGGGTGAAGGTGTCGAGCATGCCCTCATCGGCGAGGATCTTGACCATGTAATCGCCCGGCACCGCGAGGTCATAGGAGCCGAGCTTGCCCGCCTTCAGCGCCGCGAGGAGCGCCTCGTTGCTGTCGTAGGTATCCATGGTGACCTTGACGTCATATTCCTTGGAGAACTTGTCGACGAGCTCCTGGGGCAGGTATTCGAACCAGTTATAGAGCAGCAGGCTGCCCTCGGCCTCGGCGGCGGAGGCGAGCGCGAGAAGGCTGATCGCGGAGGAAGCGAGGAGGGATTTCATCAGGTTGGCTCCACTGTTGGGTTGGTTTGGTTGGTCTTGTTATGAGGTGGTCAGGCGCGTTCGGCGCGGCCCTGCCCGGCCCGGCCGATCAGCCAGGAGAGCGTGACGAAAAGCGCCGAGATCGCCAGCATCAGCGTCGAGATCGCCATGATATTGGGTTTGATCCCCTGTTTGACGGCGCCGAAGATCGCGGTGGGCAGGGTCTCGACGCCCGCGCCCTTGACGAAATTGGTGATCAGGAAGTCATCGAGCGAGATGATGAAGGCGAGCAGGAACCCCGAGAGGATCCCCGGCGCGAGAAGCGGTATCAGCACCAGTTTGAAGGCCTCGCGGGGCGAGGCGTAGAGATCCATCGCCGCCTGTTCATAGGTATCGGGCAGGCTTTGCAGCCGCGCCGCGATCGGCAGATAGGCGAAGGGGATGCAGAAGGTGATATGGGCGAGCAGGATCGTGCCGAGCCCGCCCTTGAAGCCGAGCGTGGTGAAGAAGATCAGGCTCGCGACCGCGGTCACCACCTCGGGCACCATGAGCGGCAGGTTGATCAGCGCAAACGAGAGGGCCTTGGCGCGGAACCGCCCGGCGCGGTGCATGGCGACGGCGGCCGCGGTGGCGATCATCGTCGCGGTGATCGAGGCGGTGACCGCGATCAGGAGCGAATTCACCGTCGCGGCGCGGAACTTGCCCGCCTCGGGCCCGGTGAAGACATCGAGATACCATTTGAGCGACCAGCCGCCCCAGTTGGTGATCGAAGCCGAGGCGTTGAAGCTGTAGACCGCGACGACGATCAGCGGCGTGTAAAGCACCACGAGGCAGAGCACGGTGATCGCGCGAAAGCCGGTGAAATGGCGCAGGTCGATCTTGCGAGCCATCATTTGCCCCCCTTGGCCTGAGCCCGCGCATAGACGAGCAAAACCCCCATCACGATCGTCATCAAGACCATCGAGACCGCCGCGCCGAAGGGCCAGTTGCCGGCCGCGCCCTTGAACTGCTCCTCGATCAGCGAGCCGATCATGAAAGCCTTGGCCCCGCCGAGGAGATCGGGCGCGAGGAAGGCGCCGAGCGAGGGCACGAAGACCAGGATGCAGCCCGCCACGATCCCCGGTTTGACCACCGGCAGGATGATCAGCGCGAGCGTCTCCCAGGCGCCGGCGTAAAGATCGGCCGCGGCCTCGGAGAGGGCGAAATCATAGCGCTCCACCGCCGCATAGATCGGCAGGACCATGAACGGCAGGTAGCTGTAGAAGAGCCCGAGCTGCACCGCGAGGTTGGTGTTGACGATGCCGAGCGCGCCGTCGAAGAGGCCCAGCGCGTTCAGAAGCTCGTTCAGCGGGCCGCCGTCGCGGATCAGGAATTTCATCGAGACGGTGCGGATCAAGAGGTTCACCCAATAGGGCACGGTGACGAGAAAGAGCCAGAGCGCGCGGCTTCTCGGCGCCCGCGTGGCGATGAACCAGGCGGTCGGGAAGCCGACGATGAGGCACAGGAGCGTCGCCAGCCCCGCCTGCCAGATCGAGCGCCAGAAGATCGTCAGATAGGTCCATTCGATCACCGGCGGCTCATCGCCGAAGAACCCGCGGTTGAGGAAGAAATGGTCATAGGCCGCAAGCGTCGGGCGCCAGATCACGCCGCCGCGGAACTCCTGGGTGAGGAAGGAGTAGACCGCCATCAGGAGCACCGGCACCAGCATGAAAAGGCCGATCATCAGCCAGCCGGGCAGCATCAGCCGCCCCGCCGCGCCGCGGTAGATCGACGAGCCGGAGCCGCCGCCCGAGGGACCCCCGCCCGCCATCAGTCGACGAGCAGGCGCGCCGCGCCCGCCTCCGGTTTGAGCCCGACCTCGGCGCCCACCTCGGGCAGGCCGGAGGCCACGTTTTGCACCCGCACCACCACCTCTTCGCCATCGACAAGCCGCGTGCGCAGCTGGATATCGGTGCCGAGATAGACATGATCGAGCACAGTGGCCCGCATCAGCCCCGCGCCCGGCGCGCAGAGGTCGATCCGCTCGGGGCGCAGGCTCAGATGCCCCCGCCCGAGCCCCGGCGCATGGCCCGCGCAGACAAGCCGCGCCCCGCCCGGCAAGATCACCTCGGCGGTGCCGTCCCCCTGCCCCGCGATCTCGACTCGATCAGGTTGGTCTCGCCGATGAAATCGGCCACGAAGCGGTTGACCGGCGCCTCATAGATCTCGCGCGGGGTGCCGACCTGCTGGACGCGGCCGGCCGACATCACCGCGATCCGGTCGGACATGGTCAGCGCCTCCTCCTGGTCATGGGTGACGAAGATGAAGGCGATGCCGGTCTCGCGTTGCAGCGCCTTGAGCTCGGGGCGCACCGCCTGGCGCAGCTTCAGATCGAGCGCCGAGAGCGGCTCGTCGAGGAGCAGCACCTTGGGCCGCGGCGCAAGCGCGCGGGCGAGCGCCACGCGCTGTTGCTGGCCGCCCGAAAGCTGCGCGGGGCGGCGCTCGGCGAACTCGGAAAGCTGCACCAGATCAAGCACTTGCCGCGCGCGGTCGCGGGCGTCCTCGACCGTCCAGCCGAGCCGGCGGGTGCCGAAGACGACATTCTCGAGCACCGTCATATGGGGGAACAGCGCATATTGCTGGAACACCGTGTTGATCGGGCGCTTGTAGGGCGGCAGCGGCGCGATATCCTCGCCATGGAGCAAGATCGCCCCCTCGGTGACATCCTCGAACCCCGTGATCGCGCGCAAAAGCGTGGTCTTGCCGCAGCCCGAGGGGCCGAGCAGCGTGAAGAATTCCTGCGCGCGGATCTCGAGCGAGACGCCATGCAGCCGGTCACCGTGCCGTATGTCTTGACGACCTTGTCGACATGGATCGCGATATCCTGTGCGGGCATGTTTTTCCCTTTATTGATACCCCCCTGCGGGCCTGGAAAGCGTAAGGGAGAGGTTTTGCGGGGGTATATACCCCCAAGGTGGTATGATGCGGCCCTTGCCGAATTCGACCGAAGCGAGCCTCGGGCGCGCGATCGAGGCGCTCGGCGGCGAGCGCTTCGAAGTCACGCTATATCAATGGCTTGCGCGGTGTTATGAAATCGACAACACGACCATGTTGGCCTATTTTCAGAACCGCGCGCCCGAAGTTCTGTTCACCCAGTCGATGCAGCCGCGCGTGCATGATCAAATTTTCAGCACTTATCTCGCGGGCGCCTATCTGGTGGACCCTTTCTATACGCTCCACCTCGAGCGCGCGCCCGCCGGCCTCTACCGGATGCAAGACATCGCCCCCGACCATTTCCAGCGCAACGAATATTACGCCACCTATTACCGCGCGACGACGCTGGTCGACGAGATCGCCTATGTCGCCTACTCCGCCGAGGGGGTGTCGGTGCATATCGGCCTCGGCCGCGACGCGGCCTCGGGGCGGCGGTTCAGCCCGCGCGACATCGCCGAGGCCGAGCGGATCACGCCGATCGTCTGCGGGCTGATCGCGCAAAACTGGGCGAGCCTGAAATCGGGGGGCGATTTCAACGACGAGGCGCTTCTCGATGTGCTGATCGCCGAGTTGCGCGCGGTGCATGATATCGCGCTCAGCCCCCGTCAGGCGCAGATCGCGCTGATGATCCTGCGCGGCCACAGCTCGGTCTCGATCGCGCTGCGCCTCGAGATCTCGGCGCAGACGGTGAAGGTGTTTCGCAAACAGCTCTACCGCAAATGCGCGATCAGCTCGCAAGCCGAGCTCTTCTCGCTGGTGATGCCGCTTTTGTCGCAAAAACTGGCCTGAGGCGGCGGCGCGGCGCTCGCGACACGGCGATTTAAGTCTACCGGCGGCATTTTCTGCGCCTTTGCCCGTATTTTTACGGTTTCTTTCGCTTTTGCGGCGAGGGTTGCCCGAAACCTATAGGAGCCTCGGCATGAAATCGCTCTTCGCCACCGTCTCGGGAAAACTGGTGCTCGCCACCGGCCTCGCCATCGCGTTGATCGTCACGCTGATCACTGCGGTCGGCGGCTGGATGACCTTTCATCGGGTCGAGGCGCAGGTGACCGACCTCGCCCATGACAAATCCGAATGGGCCGCGAGCGAGGTCTCGCGCGAGATCACCGTGGCGACCTCGGCCGCGACCGGGCTTGCCGGGGCGCTCGGCGGTTACCTGGGCACCGGCGCGGCCACGAGCGAGCAGCTGATCGCGCTGCTCGAGGCGGTTCCGGGCGAATATGACACGCTCTTCTCCTCCTGGATGTCGGGCCTCACCGACGGCACGACCGACCGATTCGTGACCGGCGCGAGCGGGCGCAACGAGGCGGGCGTGTTCACCCCGTTCTGGACGAAATCCGACACCGGCGGGCTGAATTTCTCGACCTTCGCGATCGACGAGAGCGCGAGCTGGTATGCCTCGCCGCTCGCCACGGGAAAGATCCTGATCACCGAACCCTATATCACCGACGAGGGATTCGTGATGACCTCGGCAGCGGCGCCGGTGCGGGTGAAGGGCGAAATCGTCGCGATCGCGGGCGTCGACATCACGCTGAAAGAACTCTCCAGCCTGCTGGCCGCGATGGAAACTTTCGAAGGCGGGCGAATGACGCTGGTCGACAGCAATGGCAAATGGGTCGCCCACCCCGATGCCGCGCGGCTGACCAAACCCTATGAAGACGAGGGCAAGGAGCTGCTCGCTCAGGCCCTCGCCGATGGCAAGCCGCGCGAGTTGCGGAGCCTCGATGGCAGCTATCGCCGCTTCATCTACCCGTTCACGACGACCGGGATGAACACCACCTGGGCGACGATTCTCGACGTGCCGGAAACGGTCTTCACCGCGCCGGTGCGCCATGAGGTGCTCGGCGCGATCGCGGGGGGCGCTGCGATCTTGCTGATGGCGCTGCTTACCATCGGCTTCTCCGCACGCAAGATGGTGCGCCGCCCGCTCGCGCAGATGCTGGCCTCCGTCGATGGCCTCGCGCAAGGCCATTATGACACCGAAGTGCCCGGCGCCGACCGCCACGACGAGATCGGCACGATGGCGGGCGCGGTCGAAACCCTGCGCCGCGGCCTGATCGAGAAGCGCAGTCTCGAAGGCGAACAGGCCCGCCTGCGCGCCGAGGCCGAGCGTCAGCGCGAAGAACGCCTCGAGGAGCAACGCCGCCTCGCCGAGGAACGCGAGGCCCTGCGCCGCGCCGAAGAGGAGCGGGAACGCCAAGCCGCCGAGGCCGCCGAGGCCGCCCGCGCGCGCGAAGAGGCCCAGCGCGCCGCGCGCGCGCGCGAACAGGGCGCGGTCGTCGACAGCCTCGCCTCCTCGCTACGCGCCCTCGCCGGCGGCAATCTCGATGTCGCGATCTCCGAGCAATTCTCGAGCGATTACGAACAGTTGCGCCTCGATTTCAATGAAACCGTGGCGCGGCTGAGCGATCTTCTCTCCGCGATCGATGGCGCCACGCGCAACATCGTCGGCGGGGTCCACGAGATCACCAACGCGACCGGAGACATGTCGCGCCAGACCGAAACCTCGGCCGCGACGCTCGAGGAAACCGCCGCGGCGCTCAATGAGCTCACCAATGCCGTGCAATCGGCCGCCTCGAGCGCGCGCGACGCCGATGCGCTGGTGCGCCGCGCGACCGACGAGGCCCGCGACACCACCCGCGTCGTTGAAGAAGCGGTGACCGCAATGGGCACGATCCAGGGCTCCTCGGCGCAGATCTCGAAGATCATCAACGTGATCGACGACATCGCCTTCCAGACCAACCTGCTCGCGCTGAACGCAGGCGTCGAAGCGGCGCGCGCGGGCGAGGCCGGCCGCGGGTTTGCGGTCGTCGCCTCGGAGGTGCGCGCCCTTGCCCAGCGCGCCTCGGAAGCCGCCCGCGACATCAACTCGCTGATCTCGGAAAGCGGGGTGCAGGTCGATACCGGCGTGGCGCTCGTCGGCCGGGCCGGCGAAGCGCTGCATTCGATCGTCGTCTCGATCGAAACGATCTCGCGCAATGTCAGCGAAATCGCGTCCTCCGCACATGAGCAAGCCTCGGGGATCGCCGAGATCAACACCGCCGTGACGCAGCTCGACCGGGCCCAGCAGACCAATGCCGCAGGCGTCGAAGAGACCGCCGCCGCCTGCATGGTGCTGCGCGATCAGGCCCTCTCGCTCGACGAGCTGGTCGGCCGGTTCCGCGGCGACGAGAGCGCGGGCGCCGCCTCCCGGGCGGCGTAACCTCCGCCGTGCCCTGCGTCAGGCCACAGCCCGGCGCCGCGCCGCGTTGCGCAAATCGCGGTGCAACGAGGAATAGGGCCAATCTTCCGGCGTGCGCACCAACCCATGCCGGACCGGGTCTTGCCAGCAGAGCGCCAGGTGGCGATTGACCTCGGCCTCATCGCGCAGATCCTGCGCGAGGATCTCGGGCTCCCAGACGGTCTGCGGCGCGTCCGGCCGCACCGTGCGGGCAAAAGCGTCGCGAAAACACCGCCAGCGCGTGAGCGCCTCGCGCGGTCCCGGCGGCAGGGTCAGCACCGCATGGAGGTGATCAGGCAGCACCACCATCGCCTCGCAGCGCGTTGCATGGGCCGCGACCGTCGCGCGCCAGGCAAGCCGCAGCGTCTCGATCTCGCGGATCAACAGATCCGTCTCGCCCCGCGCCAGGCGAAGGGTGAAAAACCGGGTCTGCCCGGGAAGGGGGATTCGACTCAGTGCAACCATGCGAGCAGGATTGCCCGACAGGGTTAACAAATCCTGAATCCGAGGCGCCCCGCCCGACGCGATCGCGCTCACGACTATGTGAGAAACCGGTTGCCCAAAAACGGACAAGATGCTCAAATATCCCCGGAGCAGAAAGATTCGCGCCCTGATTGTAACGAAGGGAAGCCGGGACCGGCCCCATCGCAGCGTTCCGCCTTTGCCGTGCAGCATTTTACCCGTCCACACCCGCAGCCTCACACCGCCCCGAGGGATCCGATGGCAGACACTTTCGCCCTTATCACGCGCTCCTGCGCCCTGCTCCGCGCCGCCGGCCCGCAGACCCGCGAGCGCCTCAGACGAAGCGCGCGGCTGCGCCACTATCATCGGGGCGAGACGATCTTCCTCCACCAGAGCCGGGCTCAAGCCTGTCATCTGGTGCTCGAGGGCTGGGTCAAACTCTACCGAATCGCCCCGAATGGCTGCGAGGCGCTGCTGGGCATCCACACCCGCGGCGAAACGTTTGGCCTCGCCGACGGGCTGCGCGGCGCGGCGCGCAGCTTCGGCGCCGATGCCGCCTCGGACTGCGACTTGCTGATCCTGCCGGCGCCCGAGATCCGCGCCGCAGCCGCAACAGACCCGGGCCTGCAAGAGGCCTTGCTGCACGAGAGCTTCGCCGCGACAGACGGGCTGCTCGACCAGATCACCGATCTGAAATCGTGCAGCGCCCTGCAGCGCGTCGCGGCCTTCCTGTGCGCCCATGCCTGCGTGACCGAGGACGGGCTGCGCGTCATCCTGCCGTTCGAAAAACACCTAATCGCGGCCTATCTCGGGATCAAACCAGAGAGCCTGTCGCGCGCGCTCTCGCGGCTGAAGCCGCTCGGCGTCACGATCTCGCGCGACATCGTCCTGATCCGAGACCCGGAGGCGCTCGACGCGCTGTTGCGCGAAGAGGCCGCGGCCTGAGTCAGGCGAGAAGCTCGTCGAGCAGCGCCTCGATCTCGGCGCTCGCCGGGCCACGCCGCGGCGCCTCGAGCACGCCGAGCCCCTGCCCCAGCGTTTCGGCAAAAACCACCCGATGCGCGAGCGAGGCCTCCACGAGATCGGCCTCGAGCTGCTCGGCCGCCTCGCGCACCTCGGCGTCGAGCCGGGTGCCGCGCTTGACACGGTTGAGCACGACCTTCGGCCGCTTGCCCTCGCGCCGCGCGAGATCGAGCACCCCTTCCGTCGCCCAGAGATCGACATGGCTCGCCGCCACCGGCACCACGATCAGATCCGCCTCGCGCAGCGCCGGGCGCAGATCGCTGTCCACCTTCGGCGGCGTGTCGATGATCACCACATCGACGATTTTCTTAAGCTTTTCACACTCATAGCTGACACCCCAAGCCGAGGAGGTCGAAAAATCGAGCCCCGGATCGCCCAGCACATCGCGCCGCGCCATGAACCAGCGGCCGAGCGAGCCCTGCGGATCGGTGTCGAGAAGCGCGACGCTGCGCCCCCGCGCGCGCAGCGCCACCGCGAGGTTGACCGCCAGCGTCGTCTTGCCCGCGCCGCCCTTTTGCTGCGCCACCGTGATTACCAATCCAGCCATCCGACCCCCCATGCTGCGCCGCAGAATAGGGCGAGTCGGCCCGCATTGCACGCGAATTCGGGCTCAGAAATCGGCCTGGACCTCATACATCACCGGCTCGAAACTGCGGCACAGCGTCGCGATATGGCGGTTACGCTTGATCATCTCGGGGGTGCGCAGCATCGCCTGATAATCGCCGCGCTTGTCCCATTTGGAATAGGTGGCGATCCGGGTCTGGGCGTCGTTCATATGCAGCCCCGCGCCGATGAACCCCGGCTGATGGCGGATGCAATGGGTATAGGCCTCGCGCAGCGCCTCCATCAGCTCGGCCGCGGTGGCGGGCGTCATCTCGAAGGTGCAGATGACGGTTTGGCCTTGAAAATCCTTGGTAATTTCGGTCATGTCGCAATCCTCCCGAGGCTCAGGATCGCATGGATCGGGCGGAAAATCACCAGAAATAAGCCGCGACAGAGGCGCGCGGCGGCGCCGCCCCGCGCCCGGGCCCGCCCTGCCGCAAGGTCAGCCGCGTAAATTTTCGGCAAAGATGACGACTGCGTAACAGAATTGTTGCGAAGCGCCGGATTTCAGGCAAGTCTTGCCCAACCGGTCAAAGAAACCGGGCCACGTCGCGCCGCTGTCGCGAGAGTGTCACAGAAGGCGCCTAGCTGCTTGTCGAAGCCCAGAGGGGGCCGACACCGATCACGGGGAGTGAGACCACATGACGATGAATTCGAAGCACTGGTTGATGGGCGTTGCGGCGCTTTTGGCCAGCACGGCGATGGTGCAGGCCGAGGACATGGCCGCGCTCGAGGCCGCGGCGAAGGCCGAAGGCATGCTGACCACGATCGCGCTGCCGCATGATTGGTGCGGCTATGGCGCGGTGATCGACGGGTTCAAGGCGAAATACCCGGACATCACCGTCAACGAGCTGAACCCCGATGCGGGCTCGGCCGATGAGCTCGAGGCGATCCGCGCCAACAAGGGCAACACCGGCCCGCAGGCCCCCGACGTGATCGACGTCGGCCTCGCCTTCGGCCCGCAGGCCAAGGAAGAAGGGCTGATCCAGCCCTACAAGGTCGCGACTTGGGACGAGATCCCGGACACGATCAAGGACGCCGACGGCTATTGGTATGGCGACTATTACGGCGTGATGTCGTTCATGGTGAACAAGGATCTCGTCGAGAACGTGCCGACCGACTGGGCCGATCTTCTGAAGCCCGAATATGCCGGTCAGGTAGCGCTCGCGGGCGATCCGCGCGCCTCGAACCAGGCGATCCTCGCGGTGCTCGCGGCGGGCCTGTCGAAA
Source organism: Rhodobacter xanthinilyticus (assembly GCF_001856665.1). Classification (NCBI taxonomy): domain Bacteria; kingdom Pseudomonadati; phylum Pseudomonadota; class Alphaproteobacteria; order Rhodobacterales; genus Rhodobacter; species Rhodobacter xanthinilyticus. The sequence continues at coordinate 2,501,610 of NZ_CP017781.1, forward strand.
GGCGCCGAAGCGGGCAAGGCCTCGGGTGAGGCGGGGCTCGAGTACTTCAAGGAGCTCAACGCGGCCAACAATTTCGTGCCGGTGATCGGCAAGGCCGGCACCCTCGCGCAAGGCGCGACGCCGATCGTGATCTCGTGGGATTACAATGCGCTGTCGTGGCGCGACACGCTCGCCGGCAACCCGCCGGCCGAGGTGGTCGTGCCCGCCACCGGCGTGCTCGCGGGCGTCTATGTTCAGGCGATCTCGGCCCATGCGCCGCACCCGAACGCCGCGAAACTCTGGATGGAATACCTCTATTCGGATGAAGGTCAGAACCTCTGGCTGAAGGGCTATTGCCACCCGGCGCGCTTCAACGCGATGGCCGAGGCCGGCAAGATCCCGCAGGAGCTGATCGACGCGCTGCCGCCGGCGGAGGGCTATGCCAAGGCCTATTTCCCGACCATCGAGGAGCAGGGCGCCAACAAGGAAGCCGTTGTCGGCGGCTGGGATGCCGTCGTCGGCGCCAACGTCCAGTAACGAGACCCGGAGCCGCAAGGCTCCGCCCGGCGCCGCGCGACCCGCGCGGCGCCCCTGACCGATCGGAGACCGCGTGAGCGAGACCCAAAGCCCCCCCGCGTCCGGCCCCCTGGCCCCCGCGAGCCCGCCCGCCCCGGCCCGGCGCCTGCCGCTGGCCTGGCTCGGCATCGTGCCTTTCGCGCTCTTCGTCGCGCTGTTTCTGATCGCGCCCACGATGAAGATCGTGCTCGGCGCCTTCCAGCGTGTCGACGGCTCCTTCACCTTCGAGAACATCGCCGGGCTCTTCACCCCGTCGATCCTCTCAAGCTACTGGATTTCCATCAAGATCTCGGTGGCCTCCGCCGCGCTTGGCTGCCTTGCGGGGTTCTTGATGGCCGCGGCGATGGTGCTCGGCGGGCTGCCGCGCGCGATCCGCGCGCCGCTCTTGACCTTCTCGGGCGTGGCCTCGAACTTCGCCGGCGTGCCGCTCGCCTTCGCCTTTCTGGCCACGCTTGGCCCGCTCGGCCTCGTCACGGTGTTCCTGAAGACCGAATTCGGCATCAACCTGCGCGCAATGGGCTTCAACATCCTCAGCTTCTGGGGCCTGACGATCACTTATCTGTTCTTCCAGATCCCGCTGATGATCCTGATCATCACCCCCGCGCTCGACGGGCTCAAGCGCGAGTGGCGCGAGGCGGCGGCGTGTCTGGGCGCCTCGGGCGGGCAATATTGGCGCATGGTGGCGCTGCCGATCCTGTTCCCGACGATTTTGGGCACCTTCGCGCTCCTTTTCGCCAATTCCTTCGGCGCGGTGGCGACGGCGATCGCGCTCACCGGCTCGTCGCTCAATATCGTGCCGGTGATGCTCTTCGCGCAGATCCGCGGCGATGTGCTCGGCAACCCGCATCTGGGCTATGCGATGGCCTTTGGCATGATCCTGATCACCGGGGTCGCGAATGTGATCTATATCTGGCTGCGGATGCGCTCCGAGAGGTGGCTGAAATGAAACGCGCCGCCGCCTGGGCCGTGCTCCTGCTGGGGCTTGGCTATTTCATCTTGCCGCTGATCGGCATGGTCGAGTTTTCGCTCTCGATGCGCCGCGGCGCCTACAGCTTCGACGCCTATGCCAAGGTGCTCGCCGATCCGCGCTTCCGCGAGACGTTTTCCTATTCGGTGATGATGGCGCTGCTGACCATCGTCTTTGGCGTGCTGCTGGTGGTGCCGACGGCCTATTGGGTGCGCCTCAAACTGCCGCGGCTGCGCCCCTATATCGAGTTCATCACGCTCCTGCCGCTCGTCATCCCGGCGATTGTCATCGTCTTTGGCTATATTCGGCTCTTCAACACCTCGAGCTGGCTGCCGCTGACCGGCACGACGGCGGGCACCAACCTGCTGCTGATGTTCGGCTATGCCACGCTGTCGCTGCCCTATATGTATCGCGCCGTCGATACCGGGCTGCGCACCATTGATGTCGCGACGCTCACCGAGGCCGCGCAATCGCTCGGTGCGGGCTGGGTGACGGTGCTGGCGCGGGTGATCTTGCCCAATGTGCTCGTCGCGGTGCTCTCGGGCGCCTTTGTCACCTTCGCGATCGTGATGGGCGAATTCACCATGGCCGCGCTTCTCAACCGGCCCGCCTTCGGGCCCTATCTGCAGCTGATGGGCGCCAACCGCGCCTATGAGCCCTTCGCGCTCGCCACGATCGCCTTCGGCATCACCTGGGCCTGCATGGGACTCATTCAGCTCGTCACCCGTCTCTCCAAGCATTCCAAGGCCGCCCGATGAGCTATCTCACCCTCTCCCATCTGGAAAAGACCTTCGGCGCGAACCGCGTGGTGAAGGATTTCTCGCTCGATGTCGACAAGGGCGAGTTCATCTCGCTGCTCGGCCCCTCGGGCTGCGGCAAGACGACGGTTCTGCGCATGGTCGCGGGGTTCGAGGTGCCGACCTCCGGCGCGATCTCGATCGCGGGCAAGGAGGTCACGCGCCTCAAGCCCAACCAGCGCAATATCGGCATGGTGTTTCAGGCCTATGCGCTCTTCCCGAACCTGACGGTGGCGCAGAATGTGGGCTTCGGGCTGAAGGTGCAGGGCCGGCCCAAGGCCGAGATCGCGGCGCGGGTGGCCGAGATGCTGGCGCTGATCGGGCTCTCCGATCTGGGCAACCGCTACCCGTTCCAGCTCTCGGGCGGCCAGCAACAGCGCGTGGCGCTGGCGCGCGCGCTCGCACCGAAGCCGCAGGTGTTGCTCCTCGACGAGCCGCTCTCGGCGCTTGATGCGAAAGTGCGCGTGAGCCTGCGCAACGAGATCCGCGCGATCCAGCGCGAGCTCGGCATCACCACGATCTTCGTCACCCATGACCAGGAGGAAGCGCTGTCGATGTCGGACCGCGTGGTGGTGATGCATGAAGGCATCGCCGATCAGGTCGGCGCGCCCTTCGAGATCTACAACCGCCCCGCGACGCGCTTTGTCGCGAGCTTTGTCGGCACGCTCAACACGCTCGAGGCCGAGGTGCGCGACGCCGCGACCGGGCGCGTGGCCCTCGGCGGCACCGAGATCTTGCTGCATCGCCCGCTGCCCGAGGGCCGCGTCACGCTCGGGCTGCGCCCGGAGATGGTGCGGCTCGGTCAGGACGGGCTCGACACCGGGCTGACCGGGGTGATCACCGATGTCGATTTTCTCGGCGCGGTGATCCGGTTGAAGGCCGATCTGGGCGGGCAAAGCCTCGCGCTTGATATGTTCAACTCCTCGCATATGACGCCGCCGCGGCTGGGCGAGACTGTCGTGCTCGGGCTGCGCGCGGCCGATCTTCTGGTGATCGGGGCCTGAGGGCGGAGGGGGCGCTGCCCCCTCTCCGGCTTGCGCCGGAGCCCCCCGGGATATTTCTGCATCGTTGAAACCGCTCGGGGGCAGACCCGGGCGGTTTTTCTTTTGCGCGCCGGAGCGGCAGATTTCTCGGTTTGGCCGAAATTATCCGGGCAAAATCCGCACTTTTGCATCATAGGTTGCGCATTGCCGCGCAGGCTTTCAGGAATCTTCGCGCGAAACAGAAATTCGCGTTGAGATTCGCCCCCTCCCCTTTCCCGATAGGCTCATGAGACAAGGACCCACCCCGATGCGAGACGACCGCGATTGCCATCTCGATCTGCCGATGCCGGTGGCGCTGATTGCGCCCTCGGGCACGATCGAGGCGCTGAATGCCGCGGCCCGGCGCGAGTTGCCGCAGCCCGAGGGCGCCTCCGAGGGGGCGCCGCTCGAGGCGCTTTATGCCGCGCAAAGCGCCGAGTGGCTGCGCGCGCTTGCTGCGGGCGGCGAGCTGCCGGCGCGGCCCGTGGCCGTGTGGTTGCGCGAGCGCGAGGAGACCGAGCAGGCGATGATGGCGGCGGTGGCGCGGCGCGCGGGTGGCGGCATCAGCGTGTTTCACACCGCCCTCGATGGCGCGGCGCTGCGGCTGCCCGGTGAGATCCTCGAGCGCGTCGAGATCTTGTCGCAGATGATCGGTGCGGCGAGCGATGCCTGTTGGTGCATCGAGTTTCTCGAGCCCGTCGACGTGGCGCGCCCGGAGGCCGAGATCGTCGATCAGGTGTTTCGCAATGCGTCGCGCTGGCGGGCCTGCAATGCGGCGATGGCCGAGCTTTACGACGTGCCGGCCGATCAGGATTTCAACACCCAGCCCGTTACCCGCTACTTCCCCGAGACCGCGGTCAACCGCGCGATGATCCATGATCTCGTGCGCGCGGGCTACCGGCTCGATGGCGCGCAGGCGATCGACCAGCGCCATGACGGCACGCCGATGCTGGTCGAGAACGATTTTCGCGCGCTGATCCGCGAGGGGCAGCTCGTGCGGCTGTGGGGCACCACGCGCGACATCGGGCCGTCGCGGGCGCGCGAGCAGGCGCTGAGCTCGGAGGCGGAGGTGATGCGCGATATTCTGGGCGCGGCGCCCGATCCGGTGTTCGTGCTCTCCGAGGAGGGCACGGTGCTCGCCGCCAACCCCGCCACGCAGCGCGCCTTTGGCGATGACCAGATCCTCGGCCAGCCGCTCGAGGGCTTCGTCAGCACCCGCCATGCGCGCGAGGCGCTGGTCGCGGCGGCGCTGAGCGAGAGCGAGGCGGAGGTCGAGCTGACGCTCGGCGCGGGCGCGGTCTGGCGGATGCGCGCGGCCGCGATGCCGGGCGCGCCGGGGCGCTATGTCGTCACCGCGCGGCGCAAGGCGCGCCGGCGGCCGCGGGCGGGCGCGGGCGCGGAGGTGCAGGCATGAAATTCTACGGCCTCGACACCACCGCCCGCGCCGGCCGCACCCGCCCGGTGTTCTTCGACGACCCGGCCTTCGCGAGCTTCCTCGAAGGGCTGCCCGAGGGCGCCGCGCTGATCGAGCTCGACGGTCGGATCCGGCTGGTCAACAGCGCGCTCGAGCGGTTGTTGCGGCTCAGCCGCGCCGATCTCGTCGGCACCGATCTCGCGCGGCATCTGCGCGGCGCCGACCCGGAGCTGGGCGCAATTGCGCAATCGCTGCTGCAATTGCGCCGCACCGAGGCCACGGGGCGGCTCGGCTCGGGGCGGCAGGTGGCGGCGCGGCTCTCGATCCTGCGCACGGCGGGCGAGGCTTATGGCGCGCTCTTCACCCTGCGCGAGGCCGCGGGCAGCGCGGTGAGCGCGCCCCGTGCGGGCCAGTTCCGCTTTGCCCGCGAGGCCAGTGCCGCGCCGCTCTACCTCGAGAGCCCGCTGCGCCGCACCCTCGCCGAGACGCTGCGCGCGGGCCTGGGCCAGGGGCTGCGGATCGCGCTTTCGGGGCCGACGGGCGCGGGCAAGACCACGCTTTTGCGCCGCGTGGCGGCGGCGCAGGGCGGCCCGGTCGCCTCGCTCGCCTGTGCCGCGCTCACCGCCGAGAGTTTCGAGCGCGAGCTTTTTGGCGCGGGCGCCGAGGCGCCGGGCGCCTTCGCCGCCGCGCAGGGCGGCGCGCTGATCCTCGACGGGCTCGACGATCTCGCCCCCGCGCTGCAACCGCGCCTTGCCGCCGCGCTCGACCGCGACGAGGCGGGCGGATTTGCGATTTTGACGGCGGCGCGCAGCCCGCTCGAGGCCGCGCTCGCCTCCGGCGCGCTCAGCGAGGCGCTTTACCACCGGCTCGCGGGGCTTTCGCGCGCGCTCCCGCCGCTCGCCGAGGAGCCCGAGCTTCTCGACCCGCTCGCCGAGGCGATCGTGGCCGCCCGCGCCCGCGCGCGCGGCGAGGGGCCTGCCCTCTCTGCCGCGGCGCGCAAGGCGCTGCGCGCGCGCGCCTGGCCGGGCAACCTGCGCGAACTTGCCACCGCGCTCGGCTGCGCCGCGCTCGCCGCCGAGGCCGCAGGCGCCGCCCGGATCGAGCCCGCGCATCTGCCCCCCGAGGCGCCGCCCGCCCCCGCCCCGGGCGCCGCCCCCTACGCCGCGGCCTCCCCCTTCCCCGCCCCCTCCCCCGCGCCCGCCCCCGGCGCGGCCGGCCCGCTGCCCGAAGACCTGAGCCTGCGCGCCCTCGTGCAGGCCTTCGAGAGCCGGGTGATCGAAATTTCCGTCGCACAGAACGGAAGCAAGCGAAGCGCCGCCAAGGCGCTCGGCATCGATATCGCCACGCTGGTCCGCAAGACCAAGCGCGCGCGATCCCCAACCAACAAGGAGTGACCCATGACCTTCAAGACCCTCGCGACCGGGCTCACGAGCCTCGCGCTCGTCGCCCAGCCGCTCTCCGCGCTCGCGGGCGAGCTCAATCTGCTGACCTGGGAGGGCTATGCCGACGCCTCCTTTATCGCCCCCTTCGAGGCGCAATCGGGCTGCAAGGTCTCGACGACCTATGTCGGCTCGAACGATGATTTCGCGGCGAAACTGGCCGCGGGCGGCGGCGTCTATGACGTGATCACCCCCTCGCTCGACACGGTCGGCATGATGCGCATGGCGGGTTTCGTCGACCCGATCGAGGCGCCGAAAGTCACGGGCTTTGACGGCATCTACCCCGAGTTCTCGGGCGATGCGACGATCATGGCCGATGGCGGGCCCTGGGCCGTGCCGCTGATCTGGGGCTCGGTCTCGATGATCTACCGCCCCGATCAGGTCGCGGGCACCCCCGATTCGATCGGCCTGCTCTTCGACCCGGCCTACAAGGGCAAGATCTCTATGTGGGATGACAAATCCGCCATCTATTGGGCCGCGCGCTATCTGGGCTACCCCAATGTCTTCGACCTCTCCGACGAGGAGCTCGAGGCGGTCAAGGCCAAGCTGATCGAGCAAAAGCCGCTGGTGCGCAAATACTGGACCACCGCGGGCGAGCTGACCGAGCTGATGGCCAACCAGGAGGTCTATGTCTCGAACGCCTGGACCGGGCTGACCAGCAAGGATGTCAACGCGCTGGGCAAGGGCTTCACCGTGGCCGAATTCTCGCCCAAGGAAAAATCCGAAGGCTGGATGGATTCGATGATGCTGGCGAAAGGCTCGCCCAACACCGAATGCGCCTATCAGTTCCTCTCCTTCATGCAATCGCCCGAGGGCCAATGCGGTCTGGCCAAGGCCACCGGCTATTTCCCGGTCAACCCGGTCGCGGTCGAGGCCTGCATGGATGAGGAGATGAAGAAGGAACGTCAGGTCGGCAATATCGACTTCGTCAAAAGCCTCGTGATGTGGCAACAACCCGCCCGGCTCGACAAATATATCGAGACCTGGAACGCGGTGAAGGCGGCGCCGTAAGGCCCGCTCGGGCGCCCGGGGTTCCCCCTTTCCCCCGGGCGCCGATCCGCCTCCCCCTCAATCAAGGATACAGCAATGGTCGCGACCCCGATCGTGACGCTCTCGGGCGTCACCAAGAATTTTGGCACCTTCAAAGCCCTCCACGAGACCGATTTCGAGATCGGCGAGGGCGAATTCGTCACCCTGCTCGGCCCCTCGGGCTGCGGCAAGACCACCACGCTGCGGCTGATCGGCGGCTTCGAGCTGCCCTCGAGCGGGCGCATCGAGATCGCCGGGCAGGATGTGACGAAGAACCCGCCCTACCGCCGCCCGGTGAACACGGTGTTTCAGGATTACGCGCTCTTTCCGCATATGACGGTGGCCGAGAACGTGGCCTACGGGCTCACGACCGGCGGCGCGCGGCCCGATCGGGGCGATCTGGGGCGGCAGGTGGGCGAGGTGCTCGAGATGGTCGGGCTCGCGCAGGCGGGGATGAAACGCCCCGGCGCGCTCTCGGGCGGCCAGCGCCAGCGCGTCGCGATGGCGCGCGCGCTGATCCGCCGGCCGCGGGTGCTGCTCCTCGATGAGCCGCTCTCGGCGCTCGATGTGAAGCTGCGCGAGACCATGCAGGTCGAGCTCAAGCGCCTCCACCGCGAGCTCGGCATCACCTTCCTGATGGTCACCCATGACCAGACCGAGGCGCTCGCGCTGTCCGACCGGATCGTGGTCATGCAACAGGGCCGGATCTGCCAGATCGGCTCGCCCGGCGCGCTCTATGACCGCCCCGCGACCCCCTATGTCGCCGATTTCATCGGCGCGGCGAACCTGATCGAAGCCGAGTTCAAGGGCCTCGAGGGCGGGCTCGAGCGGCTGACCCTGCAAGGCGGCACCGAGATCACCCGCCGCCCCGGCGGCGCCGGCAGCCCGGGCCCGTTCCGCTCCGGCCAGCGCGTGCGGATCGGGCTGCGCCCCGAACGGCTGCGCCCCGAGATCGAGACCAACCGCTTCACCGGCCAGATCGTCGAGACGCTGTTCCATGGCGACCGGATCCGCATCGAGTTTACCTTCGCGGGCAACCCGACCCCCGCCTTCGTCGAGCTTGGCCGCGCGATGGCCGACCGGATGGGCACGCTCGCCCCCGGCGCGCCGATCACGCTCGGCGTCGACCCGGCCGAGGTGATGCTCTTTGCCGAGGAGGCCTCGGCATGACCCCCGCCCGCGCAACGCCGCTCGCCTTCTCCGGGCTCTTCGGGCTGCCGCTCCTGTGGGTGCTGCTCCTGCTCGTCGTGCCCTATCTCTTGATGATCGCGGTGGGCTTCTGGACGCGCCAGTTCCCGCTCTTCGTGCCCGATTTCCAGTTCGGCAACTACGTCCAGCTATTCTCCGACCCGCAATATACCACCGTGATCCTGCGCACGCTGAAGATCGCGGTGATGGTCACGGCCTTCGCCCTCGCGCTCGGCTACCCTCTCGCCTACTTCCTTGTTTTCACGGTGGACTCCGACAAGCTGCGCAACCTGCTCTACATGCTGGTGATCGTGCCGCTCTGGGTCAGCTACCTGCTGCGCGCCTATACCTGGAAGATCATCCTGGGCAATGATGGCGCGCTCAACTCGGCGCTGATCGCGCTTGGCGTGATCGACACGCCGCTCGATGCCTTCCTCTACAACCAGACCGCGATGGTCATCACCCTGACCTATATCTTCGTGCCCTTCATGGTCATGCCGATCTATGCGGTGCTCGAAAATATCCCCAAACGGCTGATCGAGGCCTCCGAGGATCTCGGCGTCGGCCCGATGCGCACCTTCTGGAAAGTGATCGCGCCGCTCTCGCTCGGCGGCGTGGTGGCGGGCGCCACGATGACCTTCTGCCTCGCGTTTGGCGATTTCGTCGCCCCCGTTCTGGTCGGCGGGCCCGATGGCACGATGGTGGCGAACCTTCTGCAAAGCCAGTTCGGCGCGGCGCTCAACTGGCCGCTCGGCTCGGCGCTCGCCACGCTGGTTCTGATCATGGTGATGGCAATCCTGTGGCTCTCGGCGCGGCTCGACCGCGCGGGCCGCGTGGCGATGAAGTGAGGTGGCGCGATGAAATCCCTCCTGTGGTGGCAAAAAGGCATGATCGGCTTCGTGTTCGGGGTGCTCATGTTCCTCTACCTGCCGATCGTGATGCTCGTGCTCTTCTCCTTCAACGACAGCTCGGTGACCTCCTTCCCGCTCGCGGGCTTCACCTGGCGGTGGTATCAGGCGGTTCTGGCCAATGAGCAGATGCTGCGCGCGCTCGGCAACAGCCTGATCGTGGCCTCGGCCGCGACCGCGATCACCCTCTCGCTCGGCACGCTGGCCGCGCTCGCGCTCGATCGCTACGACTTCCCCGGCAAGGGCCTCTTCCAGAACGCGATCCTCTTGCCGCTCAGCCTGCCGGGCCTCGTCACCGGGATCGCGATGCTGAACTTCTACAAGCAGCTCGGCATCCCGCAGAGCCTCACCGCGGTCGTCATCGGCCATGCGACGGCGCTTCTGGGCGTGGTGGTCAGCCAGGTGATGGCGCGGCTGGCGAAACTCGATGCGCGTCAGGCCGAGGCCTCGGCCGACCTCGGCGCGGGGCCCTTCGAGACCTTCCGCCGCGTGACGCTGCCCGCGATCCGCCCGGCGATCCTCGGCGCGGGGCTGTTGAGCTTCACGCTCAGCTTCGACGAGATCCCGGTGACCTATTTCCTCACCGGCCGCGAAATCACCCTGCCGATCTACATCTACTCGACCCTGCGCCGCGGCATCACGCCCGAGATCAACGCCATCGGCGCGCTGATCGTGGCGGCCTCGATCGGCCTCATCATCCTCTCGGTCGGCCTCCTGCGCGACCGCAAATAACCAATCAACCCAGGGAGTTACCCATGACTGACTACACGCTCGATTTCTGGATGGCGAAGGCCGCCGGGCTGAAACTGCGCACCGAGCATTTCATCGACGGCGCCTATCTGCCCTCGGCCGACGGCCGCCGCTTCCCGACCATCAACCCCGCCACCGGCGAGACGATCACCGAGGTCGCCCGCGGCGGTCAGGCCGAGATCGACCGCGCCGTCGCCTCCGCCCGCAAGGCCTTCCGCTCGGGCGTCTGGTCGAAAATGGCCCCGCGCGAGCGCATGGCGGTGCTCGAGAAATTCGCCGCCCTCGTCGAGGCCCACACGGACGAATTCGCCGTGCTCGACAGCCTCGACATGGGCAAGCCGGTGATGGACATGATCAACATCGACGTGCCCGGCTCGGTGATGGCGCTGAAATTCTTCGCCGAGACGATCGACAAGTTCAACGGCTCGGTCACCAACACCGCCGCCGACGCGCTCCATTACATCCTGCGCCAGCCGCTCGGCGTCGTCGGGCTGATCGTGCCGTGGAACTACCCGCTGATGATGGCCGCCTGGAAGCTCGGCCCGGCGCTCGCGGCGGGCAACTCGGTGGTGCTCAAACCCGCCGAACAATCGCCCCTCTCGGCGAACCTTCTGGCCGAGCTCTTCCTCGAGGCCGGCGGCCCGACCGGCGTGTTCAACGTCGTCCATGGCCTCGGCGAGGAAGCCGGCCGCGCGCTCGCGCTGCATATGGATGTCGACAAGATCGCCTTCACCGGCTCGACCGAGGTCGGCAAGCTGCTGATGGTCTATGCCGGCCAGTCGAACATGAAACGCGTCTCGACCGAATGCGGCGGCAAGACGCCGCAGATCATCCTGAGCGACTGGGATGACCTCGAAACCGCCGCGACCTATGCCGTCAACGGCATCTATGGCAACCAGGGCGAGGTCTGCAACGCCGGCTCGCGGATCCTCGTCGCGCGCGAGATCCATGACGCTTTCGTCGAGAAATTCATCGAGATCGCGCAGGCGAGCTTCCTCCCCGGCAACCCGCTCGACCCGGCGACCACGATGGGCCCGCTCGTCACCGCCGAACATCAGGCGCGTGTGCTCGGCTATGTCGAGAAGGGCCGCGCGGAGGGCGCCACGCTCGCGATGGGCGGCGCCGCCCCCGCCGCGCTCAACGCCGGCGCCTATGTCGCCCCCACCCTCTTCACCGGCGTGACCAACCAGATGACCATCGCGCGCGAGGAAATCTTCGGGCCGGTCGGCGCGATCATCCCGGTCGACGGGCTCGACAACGCCCTCGAGATCGCCAACGACTCGATCTACGGCCTCGCCGCCTCGGTCTGGACGCGCGACCTCAACGCCGCGCATCGCTTCGCGCGCGACATGGAGGCGGGCGTGTGCTGGGTGAACTGCTTCGATCATGGCGACATGACCTCGATCTGGGGCGGCTACAAACAGACCGGCAACGGCCGCGACAAATGCTTCGAGGCGCTGAGCCAATATACCCAGACGAAATCGGTCTGGCTGAACCTCGGCTGAGGCCGACGGCGGCCCGGGGCACCCTCGGGCCGCTACTTCCGCCCGCCAAAGAACCGCGCGCGGGCGTAGAGCTCCTCGAGCCGGCGCATCCGCGCCTCGGTCTCGCGCCAGGTCAGCGATTGCACCGAAGCCATCAGCGTCTCGACCAGAACCTGGATCGCGACGGTCGAGTCCCAGGCACTCGGCACCTCGATCTGCGCCGAGAAGCGATAGCGCGCATGCGCCGCCGCGGGGCTCACCCAAGGGTCGGTGACGAGGATCACCTCGGCGCCCTGTTCCGCCGCCATTTCAACGAGTTGCAACACATTCGCCTCATAGCGGCGGATATCGAAGACGAGCAGAACATCGCCCGGCCGCATCTCGATGAGCTGCGGCGGCCAGGCGTTCGAGACCGGGCTGAGCAGCTCCACCTGCGGCCGGATCACCTTCATATGGGTGACGAAATATTCCGCCATCGCCAGCGTGATCCGCCCGCCGGTGGCATAGATCTTGCGCGCGGGGTCCGCGAGCAACGCCGCCGCCGCGTCGAATTCCGCATGGTCGATCTGCGCGAGCGTGGCTTGCAGATTGCCGAGCACCGCATCGGCGAAGCGGTTGAGGATATGGGCCTTGGGCGCATCCGCGGCCCAGCGGTCATGCTTGGCCAGCGGGCTCTCGAGCCGCGCCTCGAGCTCCTCGCGCACCGCCGCCTGAAGCCCGGGATACCCCCCAAACCCCATCTTCTGCGCCAGCCGCACCACGGTCGGCGAGCTCACCTCGGCCGCGCGCGCAAGCTGCGTCACCGAGCCCCAGAGCGCCACCGGATAATGCCGCAAAATATGGCCCGCGAGCTGCTTTTCGGCCCGCGTCATCGCCCCGATCGCGGCGCGCAACTGCTCTTCGATACTCTCTTGTGCCGCCAAATCAGGCAATCTCCCCGCCGCCGCCCGACTCGCGGCCAGAACAGATTGTAACAGAATTTGGAAATTTGAAATGATGTTGACAGAAGGGGGCGCGCCGCGCGAGCCTGACCAAAAGATCAAATCAGAATCGACAGGGTAACATGACGGATCAGGCCGACGGATTGGCTGTGACCGTGGAACGGATCGAGGCGGCGGGCCGCTTCGTTCTGGTCTGTGAGCACGCGAGCAATTTCTTCCCGCCGCGCTGGGGCGATCTGGGCCTCGACGCGGAGGCGCGCGCCGCGCATATCGCCTGGGATCCGGGCGCGCTGGGGCTCGCGCGCGGGCTCGCGCGCCGGCTCGATGCGCCCCTCGTGCGCGCCGGAGTCACCCGCCTCGTCTATGACCTCAACCGCCCGCCAAACGCCCCCGCCGCGATGCCCGCGCGCTCCGAGATCTACGACATCCCCGGCAACCGCGGCCTCACCCCCGCCCAGCGCTATGAGCGCACCGAGGCGCTCTACCTGCCCTTCCACGCCCGCACCTGCGCCGAAATCTCGCGCCGCCTCGCGCTCGGGCTCGTGCCGGTTCTGGTCACCGTCCACAGCTTCACCCCGGTGTTCAACGGCACCCCCCGCGCGGTCGAGCTCGGCCTGATCCACGACGCCGACCCGCGCTTTGCCGAAAGCCTGCTCGCCGAGGCGCGCGCGCGCACCGGCCTCGATTGCCGCCTCAACGAGCCCTATTCGGGCGCCGATGGCGTGGCCCATACGCTCGCGCGTCACGCGACGCCCATGGGCCTGCCGCATGTGATGATCGAGCTGCGCAACGACCTGATCGCGACCGAGGCCGCTCAGGAGGCGATGGCCGAGACCCTCGCCCCGGCCCTCACCGCCGCGCTCACCCGCTTCGAGGGGGGCGCGTGATGCCCGGCTGGTGCCTCGCCTATATCCGCCTCATCGACCGCGTGACCCTGCGCGTCGGGCGCTTCGCCATGTATCTGCTCTATGTGATGATGGCGATCATGCTGTTCTCCTCGGTGACGAAGATCCTGCATATGCCGGCGATCTGGACGCTGGAGATGGCGCAATTCGTGCTCGTCGCCTACTACATGTTGGGGGCGCCCTATACGTTCCAGCTCGACACCAATGTGCGCATGGATCTGCTCTATTCGCGCTACAGCCCGCGCGGTCAGGCGATCTGGGATGCGTTCACGGTCTTTGCGCTGATGTTCTACCTCGGCGTGATGCTCTGGGGCGCGTTCGATTCGACCGTCTACGCCTTCGAGATGAACGAGGTGAACCCGACCGCCTGGCGCCCGCCGCTCTGGCCGATCAAGTCGATCATCACCTTTTCCTTTCTTCTCATGCTGTTGCAGGCCGGAGTTCATCTGATCCGCGACATTGCGACGATCCGCGGGGTGAAGATCTGATGGATCACAACATGATCGCGCTTTTGATGTTCTCGACGATGCTGCTGATGATGGTCACCGGCCAGCGCGTCTTTGGCGCCATCGGCTTTGTGGCGGTGGTGGCGGCGCTGGCGCTCTGGGGTCAGGGCGGCTCGGCGATGGGCTTTTCGGCGGTGATGAAGCTGATGAAATGGACGCCGCTGCTGACGCTGCCGATGTTCGTCTTCATGGGCTATGTGATGAGCGAGAGCCGCCTCGCCGATGATCTTTACCGGATGTTCCATGTCTGGTTCGGGCCGGTGCCGGGGGGGCTTGCGATCGGCACGATCCTGTTGATGGTGATGATCTCGGTGATGAACGGGCTCTCGGTCGCGGGGATGGCGATCGGCGCCACCATCGCGCTGCCCGAGCTGATGCGCCGCGGCTATGACAAGCTGATGATTTCCGGGGTGATTCAGGCGGGCTCCTCGCTTGGCATCCTGATCCCGCCCTCGGTCGTCCTGGTGCTCTTTTCGCTGATCGCGCGCCAGCCGGTCTCGGAGCTCTGGCTCGCGGGCGCGGTGCCGGGGCTTTTGATGGCGACGCTCTTCATCCTCTACATTCTCGTGCGCACCAAGCTGAACCCCGCGCTCGCGCCGCCGATGCCGCCCGAGGAGCTCGCCGCCGTCACCCGCGCCGAGAAATTCCGGCTGTTGCGGGCGGGGCTGCTGCCGGTGTTCATCTTCGTTGCGATGATGGTGCCCTTCCTCAACGGCTGGGCGAGCCTGACCGAGGCCTCGGTGATCGGCGCGCTCGCCGCCGTCGCCGCGGCGGTGGTCAAGCGCCGCTTCACCCGTCAGGTCTTCGAGGTGGCGACCCGCCAGACGCTCGCGATCACGGTGATGTTCATGCTGATCATCACCGCCGCGCTGAGCTTCGGGGCGGTCTTCGACGGCCTCGGCGCGGGCCGCGCGATCAATGATTTCTTCCTCAACTCGCTCGGCCTCGCGCCATGGCAGGTGCTCGTGCTGATGCAGGCGAGCTTCCTCGTGATGGGGATGTTCCTTGACGACACCGCGATGCTGGTCATCGTCGCGCCGGTTTATGTGAGCCTTGCCAAGACCTTGGGCTTCGATCTCGTCTGGTATGGCGTGCTTTACACGATCACCTGCCAGATCGCCTATCTGACCCCGCCCTTTGGCTACAACCTGTTCCTGATGAAGGCGATGGCGCCGCCGGAATTTACCCTGCCGGTGATTTACCGCTCGGTCTTTCCCTTCGTTCTGGTGATGATCGCGACGCTGATCCTGGTCATGGTCTTCCCGCAAATCGCGCTGTGGCTGCCGCAAACGGTGCTCGGCCGCTGAGTTCAAGACCCCGAAACGGGGCACCCGAAGGCCCGTCAGAGGCCATCCCCCAACAAGGAGAGAGAAATGACGACCACAAGACGCAAGTTCCTCACCACCGG
This sequence comes from Rhodobacter xanthinilyticus, assembly GCF_001856665.1. NCBI lineage: Bacteria > Pseudomonadati > Pseudomonadota > Alphaproteobacteria > Rhodobacterales > Rhodobacter > Rhodobacter xanthinilyticus. Next base: position 2,516,923 of record NZ_CP017781.1, read on the forward strand.
CGCGGTGGGCGCCGCCGCCGCCGGGCTCGCCGCGCCCGCGCGCGCACAAGACACGATCAAATGGCGGTTGCAGACCTATGCGGGCCCCGCGCTCGCCGAAGAGGTGGTTAAACCCGCCATCGAGGCCTTCAACACGATCGCCAACGGCCAGATGGAGATCGAGCTCTACACCGCCGATCAGCTCGTGCCGACCTCCGAGCTCTTCCGCGCGATGCAGGCGGGCACGATCGACGCGGTGCAGTCGGATGACGACAGCATGGCCAGCCCGACCGAGGTCACGGTCTTCGGCGGCTATTTCCCGCTCGCGCTGCGCTACTCGCTCGATGTGCCCGCGCTCTTCAATAGCTGGGGTCTGAAGGAGATCTGGGAGGAAGAATACGCCAAGGTCGGCATCAAGCATATCTCGGCGGGCTCGTGGGATCCGTGCAACTTCAACATGAAGGAGCCGATCAATTCGCTCGCCGATCTGAAGGGCAAGCGGGTCTTCACCTTCCCGACCGCGGGGCGGTTCCTGGCGCAATTCGGGGTGATCCCGGTCACGCTGCCCTGGGAGGATGTCGAGGTCGCGCTGCAAACCGGCGAGCTCGACGGTCTGGCCTGGTCGGGGATCACCGAGGATTACACCGCGGGCTGGTCGAAGGTCGCGCCCTATTTCCTCACCAACAACATCTCGGGCGCCTGGATCGGGCATTTCTTCGCCAATATGGAGCGCTGGGACGCCCTGCCGGCGCATCTGCAACAGCTCCTGCAGACCTGTTTCGACCAATCGCATTACCGCCGGCAATGGTGGTATTGGGCGGGCGAGGCGAAGCTGCGCGTCGAGGGCACGGATATGACGCTGACCTCGCTGCCCGACGCGGATTACGCGCAAATCGAGGCCGCCGCCCAGAAATTCTGGGAGGAAATCGCCGCCGAAAGCCCGCTCAAGGCCAAGGTTGTCGAAATCATCAAGAAGTATAACGATACGATGGTGAAAGCGGGTCAGCCCTATCGCTACGGCTGAACCTGAGGGGGCCGCGGCGCGCCCGCGGCCCCTCCCCGCCCGACCCAAAGCCCCGGCCGCCAGAAGCCGGGACACCCGACACCGGAGGAAGCCATGCCCGCCAACCTGAGCCTCGACGATCTGAGGAAAGCCGCGAAAACCGGCGAGATCGACACCGTGATCACCTGCCTTTGCGACATGCAGGGCCGCTTGCAGGGCAAGCGCTTCCACGTCAGCCATTTCCTCGAAAGCGCGCTCGAGGAGACGCATTGCTGCAACTATCTGCTCGCCACCGACATGGAGATGATCACCGTGCCGGGCTATGCCGCCTCAAGCTGGTCGAAGGGCTATGGCGATTATGTCATGAAACCCGATCTGGCCACGCTGCGCCGGATCCCCTGGGCGCCGGGCACCGCGCTTGTGATGTGCGACGTGCTCGACCACCACAGCCACGCCCCCGTGCCCCATGCGCCGCGCTCGATCCTGCGCCGCCAGATCGAACGCGCCCGCGCGATGGGCTTCGAGCCGGTGATGGCGACCGAGCTCGAGTTCTTCCTCTTCGAGGAGAGCTTCGCCGCGCTTTTCGACGCGGGCTACCCCAAACCCACGCCGATGGCGCGCTACAATGTCGATTATTCGATCATGGGCGCCACCCGCGACGAGCCGATCATGCGCGCGATCCGCAACGGGCTCTATGGCGCCGGGATCCCGATCGAATGTTCGAAAGGCGAGGCCGATGCCGGTCAGGAAGAGATCAACGCGAAATATTCCGACGCGCTCGACACCGCCGACATGCACAGCCTGATCAAGCTCGGCGTGAAACAGATCGCCCAAGAGCACGGCGCCTCGGTCACCTTCATGGCGAAATACGACGACAAGCGCGCGGGCTCGTCGAGCCATATCCACCAATCGCTCTGGCGCGATGGCCAGAACGCCTTTTACGACCCCGCGGCCGAACACGGCATGTCCTCGGTGATGCGCCACTTCCTCGCCGGCCAACTCGCCTTCGCGCGGGAAATCTCCTATTTCCTCGCGCCTTACGTCAACAGCTACAAGCGCTTCTGTGTCGGCATGTTCGCCCCCACCAAGGCCGTCTGGTCGCTCGACAACCGCACCGCGGGCTTCCGCATCTGCGGCGAGAACACCAAATCCGTGCGCGTCGAATGCCGGATCGGCGGCGCCGATCTCAACCCCTATCTGGCCTGCGCGGCGCTTCTGGCGGCCGGGCTCGAGGGGATCGAGCAGATGCTCGACCCGGGCGCGCCGGTCTCGGGCGACCTCTATCAATCCGAAACCGCGCCCGAGATCCCGCGCTCGCTGATCGAGGCGGCCGAGGCGCTCTCGGACAGCCGGCTGCTCAACCGGGTGCTGGGCGAAGAGGTCGTGGCGCATTATTATCACGCCGCGCGCTGGGAGATCGAGGAATCGCTGCGCGTGGTGACCGATTGGGAGCGCGCGCGCGGCTTTGAACGCGCCTGAGCGCGACAGGATTTCGCGCGCCCCGGCCCCCGGAGCGCGCCCGAATGGCGGCGCCGCAGGGGCGCCCGAAGGAAGGTCGACATGACGAAAATGATCCAATGTATCTCGCCGGTGGACGGCCGGGTCTATGCCGAGCGGGCGGGCCTCTCGCTCGCCGAGGCCGAGGCGCTGATCGCGCGCGCGCGCGTGGCGCAAGCCGATTGGGCCGCGCGCCCGCTTGAAGAGCGCATCGCGCTCGTCAAGGCCGGCATCGCGCAACTGAACGAGATGAAGGACCAGGTGGTCGAGGAACTCGCCTGGCAGATGGGCCGCCCGACGCGCTTTGGCGGCGAATTCGGCGGCGTGAACGACCGCACCGCCTATATGGCCGAGATCGCGCCCTCCGCGCTCGCGCCGATGGTCGTCGAGGACAGCGAGCGCTTCCGCCGCCTGATCGCGCGCGAGCCGGTCGGCGTCGTGTTCATCATCGCGCCCTGGAACTACCCCTATCTGACCACCGTCAACACCCTCGTCCCCGCCCTGATCGCGGGCAATGCGGTGGTGCTCAAACATGCGACGCAGACCATGCTGGTGGGCGAGCGCCTCGTCGAGGCCTTCGCCGCCGCCGGCCTGCCCGAGGATCTCTTCCTCAACGTCAACCTCACCCATGAGGTCACCGAGGCGCTGATCCAGGCGCGCGCCTTCAACTTCATCAACTTCACCGGCTCGGTCGGCGGCGGCCAGGCGATCGAACGCGCCGCGGCGGGCACCTTCACCGGGCTCGGGCTCGAGCTCGGCGGCAAGGATCCGGGCTATGTGATGGATGACGCCGATCTCGACGCCGCCGTCGACAGCCTGATGGACGGCGCGATGTTCAACGCCGGCCAGTGCTGCTGCGGGATCGAGCGGATCTATGTCCATGAAAGCCTCTATGACGCTTTCGTCGAAAAGGCGGTGGCCTGGGTGAAAACGCTCAAGCTCGGCAACCCGTTCGAGCCCGAGAGCACCCTCGGCCCGATGGCCAACAAACGCTTCGCCCGCGTCGTGCGCGACCAGATCGCCGAGGCCGTGGCCGAAGGCGCGGTGCCGCTCATCGCCCCCGCGCTCTTCCCCGCCGATGATGGCGAGGCCTATCTCGCGCCGCAGATCCTCGTGAACGTCAACCACGAGATGCGGGTGATGCGCGAGGAGAGCTTCGGCCCGGTCGTCGGCATCATGTCGGTCAAGGATGACGCCGAGGCGATCGCGGCGATGAACGACAGCCCCTACGGGCTGACCTGTTCGCTCTGGACCGCCGACCCCGCCCGCGCCGAGGCGGTGGGCGCGCAATTGCAAACCGGCACGGTCTTCATGAACCGCTGCGATTACCTCGACCCGGCGCTGTGCTGGACCGGCTGCAAGGACACCGGTCGCGGCGGCTCGCTCTCGGTTCTGGGATATTACGCCGTGACCCGCCCGAAATCCTACCATCTCAAGAAGGTGACGAAATGACTGCCCCCAGCGTGAACTGGTCCTATCCGACCGCGATCAAATTCGGCCCCGGCCGGATCGCCGAGCTCGCCGATCATTGCAGATCGGTCGGGCTGACGAAGCCCCTTCTGGTCACCGACAAGGCGCTGGCCGCCCTGCCGATAACCGCGCAGGCGCTTGATATCCTTGAGAAAGCGGGCCTCGGGCGCGCGGTGTTCTCCGAGGTCGACCCGAACCCGAACGAGGCCAACATGGCCGCGGGCATCGCCGTCTATCAGGCCGGCGGCCATGATGGCGTGATCTGCTTCGGCGGCGGCTCGGCGCTCGATCTGGGCAAGATGATCGCCCTGATGGCCGGTCAGCGCGCCGATCTCTCGGTCTGGGATCTCGAGGATATCGGCGATTGGTGGACCCGCGCGGATGGCGCGAAAATCGCCCCGATCCTCGCCGTGCCGACGACCGCGGGCACCGGCTCCGAGGTCGGGCGCGCGGGCGTTCTGACCAATTCCGTGACCCACAAGAAGAAGATCATCTTCCATCCGAAACTGATGCCCGCGGTCACGATCTGCGACCCCGAGCTCACCGTCGGCATGCCGCCCTTCATCACCGCCGGCACCGGCATGGACGCGCTCGCCCATTGCCTCGAGGCCTTCTGCTCGCCCTTCTACCACCCGATGAGCCAGGGTGTGGCGCTCGAGGGGATGCGGCTCGTCTTCGAGAACCTGCCCAAGGTCTATGCCACCCCGGGCGATATCGAGGCGCGCGCGCAGATGATGTCGGCCGCCGCGATGGGCGCGGTCGCCTTCCAGAAGGGCCTCGGCGCGATCCACTCGCTCAGCCACCCGGTCGGCGCGGTCTACGGCACCCACCATGGCACCACGAACGCCTGCGTGATGCCGATGGTGCTCGATTACAACCGCGCCGCGATCGAGGAGCGGATCGAGAAAGCTGCCGCCTATCTCGGCATCGCGGGCGGCTTCGAGGGCTTCAAGGCGAAGGTCATGGAGCTGCGCAAGACCCTGAATATCCCGGAAAATCTGACCGCGATGGGGGTCAGGGCCGAGGATCTCGACATGCTGACCGAAATGGCGCTCGAAGACCCGTCCTGCGGCGGCAACCCGATCGAGATGACGCGCGAGAACACCCGCGCGCTGTTTGCGGCCTGCATGTGAGCGAAAGGGCCGGAGCGGTGCCCGCTCCGGCCTCCCCTCCCGCGCGTGGCGCACCCCCCGGCACGGGGTCAGCCGCGCCCCGCGAAGCCCTCGGCCCCGGCCGCGCTGCCCGCGCCGCCCGCCGCCAGAAACCCCGACAGGATCTGCGCATGCGCCCGGATCAGCTCGACCACCTCGGGCAGCTCGGAGCGCTCCGTCACCCGCACCCCCTGCGGCAGCATCTCGACCTCCAGCACCACCTGCCCCGCCCGCGCGGCCAGCCCCGCAGGCGCGCCCGCCCCGGCCAGCCACCGGAGCTGCATCTCACGGCCATGCTCTTGAATAAGCGCGACAATCTCGGCGTTTGGCGAGGTCGTGACCGCCTCCACCCCGCCCTCGATCTCGCGCAGTTCACGCCGGATCGCGGCCTGAGCGCGCATCAGCCGCGCAAACAGGCTCGGCGCGGCGGCAACGGTCTGAGAGGCAAGGTCTTGCGGGCGCATCCGGGGCTCCTGCAGCCAATCCTGCATCCTCAATGCATCTTAGCCCCCTTCTACCACGTTCCCGCCCGTCTCGCGCGGGGCGGATTGCCGCATCCGGGCCACGTTTCGCGCCGAAATCGCCCGAAATCGGCGCGAATCCCTCGCCTTGCCCCCCCCTGCCCGCTATAGAGGGCGAAACAGTGGAGGGTCCCGTGGCGCACCGTTTTCCGAAATTCGCTCAGATCAGCACCCTTGCGCTGCTCGCCGCGGGGCTCCCGCTTGGCCAGAGCGCGGCGCAGGCCGAGGCGACGATGGGCTGGAGCCTTGGGGCCTATGGCGCGCCGGGGCTGCTTGACATGCCCACCGCCGAGGCACTCTCGGATGGCACAGTCGCGGCCTCGGTGGCGGCGCGGGCCGATCAGGTGCGCGGCAATTTCGCCTTCCAGATCGCGCCGCGGATGACCGCCGTGCTGCGCTTTTCGCGCGAGAAAGACCTCGGCCCGGGCGGTGCGGCGCTCAAGGACCGCAGCCTCGATCTGCATTATCAGATCCTCTCCGAGGCCGGCATGCGCCCGGCGGTTGCGGTGGGCCTGCGCGATATCATGGGCAACGGCCAGCAAAGCGCCGAATATCTTGTGGCCACGAAGACGCTCCGCCCCGATCTTCGCGCCACCGCCGGGATCGGCTGGGGCCGGCTCGGCAGCCAGGGGTCTTTCGGCGGCGGCACCCGCCCGGCCGGCAGCCTCGACGGCCGTCTGAACGGCGATGCCTGGTTCCGCGGCCCGATGGCGGCCTTCGCGGGCCTCGCCTGGCAGGCCAATGACAAGCTCACCCTGAAGGCCGAGATCAGCTCGGACGCCTATGCCACCGAGACCGCGCTCGCCGGTTTCTACCGCAAGAGCTCGCTCAATTTCGGCGCCGAATACAAGATCAACCCGATGGCCTCGGTCGCGGCCTATTACCTCGCGGGCTCCGAGGTCGGCGTGCAGTTCACCATCGCCCTCGACCCCCATCAGCCGCCCGCGCCCTCGGGGCTCGAGACCGCGCCCCTGCCGGTGCGCCCGCGCCCCGCGCCCGGCGCCGACCCGGAGGGCTGGTCGGGCGCCTGGAGCGCCGACCCGACCGCCGAACCCGCGATTCGCGCCTCGGTGGCGCAGGCGCTCGCCAAGGACGGCCAGGTGCTCGACGGCATGCGCCTGAGCGCGACCGCGGTCGATGTGCGGGTGCGCAACGAGACCTATGGCGCGCAATCGCAGGCGATCGGCCATACCGCGCGGATCCTGACGCGCGCGCTGCCGCCCTCGGTCGAGACGATCACCATCACCCCGGTCGCCGGCGGCATGCCGACCTCGGCGGTGACCTTCCGCCGCGCCGATCTCGAGCGCCTCGAGAACACCCAGGCCGGCGAGATCCTCGCCGCCGCGCAGATCGGCGAGGCCGCGCCCGGCGCCTTTACCCCGACCGAGGGCCTCTACCCGCGCTATCAGGTCGGCGTGAAACCCTATCTCGAATTCTCGAGCTTCGATCCGGGCCAGGATCTGCATGCCGATGCCGGGCTCGAGCTTTCCGGCCGGCTCGAATTCCTGCCCGGGCTCGTCCTTTCGGGCGCGCTGCACCAGAAGGTCGCGGGCAATCTCGATGAGCAGACCCGCGTCTCGACCTCGCCGGTCCAGCATGTGCGCTCGGATCTCGCGGAATACCAAAAACACGGCGATGCCACGCTGCAACGGCTCCAGCTCGCCTGGTATGCCCGCCCCGGCGAAAACCTCTACAGCCGCGTCAGCCTAGGCTATCTCGAGCGGATGTATGGCGGCGTTTCGGGCGAGATCCTGTGGAAACCGGTCGACAGCCGGCTCGCGCTCGGCGCCGAGCTCGATCTCGTCAAGCAGCGCGATTTCGACCAGCGCCTCGGCCTCCAGAATTATGAAACCGTCTCCGGCCATCTCTCGGCCTATTACGATTTCGGCTCGGGCGTGACCGGCCAGCTCGATGTCGGGCGCTATCTGGCGCGCGATTGGGGCGCGACCGTCTCGATCGACCGCAAGCTCGCCAATGGCTGGAGCGTGGGCGCCTTCGCGACCCTCACCGACATGTCCTCGGCCGATTTCGGCACCGGCAGCTTCGACAAGGGCGTGCGGCTGCGGATCCCGCTGTCCTGGGCGCTCGGCCAGCCGACGCAGATGACCTTCGCGCCGACGATCCGGCCCTATACCGGCGACGGCGGGGCGCGCGTCGATGTCGAGGGGCGGCTCTACGAGACCGTCACCGAGACCCATATGGGCGGCCTCTACGAGGATTGGGGGAGATTCTGGCGATGAGCCACACCAGGCGGCGCCCCCGGCGGGTGCTCGCGCGGGGGATCTGCGGGCTGGCGCTGATCGCGCTGGTGACGGCGGGCTGCGCGCGCGATTCGGCGGGGCTCGGCGCCCCGAAAGCCTCGGTGGGCGCGAAACTGGGCGGGCTCTTGCCCGGGCGCAAAGCCGCTGCAGCCCCGGCCGCCGTGGCCCCCGCCCCCGATCTCGCCCAGGCCGCGCTCGCCTCGATCCCCGGCCCCGTGGTGCTGGCGAGCTTCGAGGCCAATGGCGCGCAGATGGTCTTCGGCCTTGTTGGCGAGAACGGCGCGATGCGCAGCTACCAAAGCCCCGATCAGCGCGGCCTCGTGCTGCGCGCGGGGCTCCTGGCCGCCACCCGCGGCCTCGGCAATGATCTGATGTCGAGCGATACCGCCGCCGTCAGCGCCCTGATCCACGCTCGCCGCCCCGGCACAGCCGAGCGCGTGCAACGCTACCTCGACGGCTCGGGCATCGAACGCCCGGTGCCGATGCGCTGCACCGTCGCGCTCGGCGCCGAAGTCAGCCAGCCGATCGGCGCGATCACCTATTCGGGCCAGCAAGTCGCGGAACATTGCGAAGGCTCGGGCGCGGTGATCGACAACGTCTATATCGTCAGCCCCGAGGGCCGGATCGTGATGTCGCGCCAATGGCTCGGCCCCGAACTCGGCTATGTCACGATCCAGGTGCTGCGCGGCTGAGTCGCCCCTGTCCCGGTCGAGGAGGCGCCGCCCCCGCTGCCTCCGGCAGCCCCCCGGGATATTTCGACATCATTGAAACAGCCATCCCCTCGCCCTTCAACGATGCGCAAATATCCCGGGGGTGAGGCGCGGCACGCGCCGAGGGGGCAGCGCCCCCAGAAGGGCCGGGGCAACGCGCCCTTGGCCAGAATAGAAAAAAGCCGGAAAGCGTGAGCTTTCCGGCCTTCATTCTCAGCAGAGCTGAAAATTAGTTCGAAGCCGCAACCGCGACGCCGACGAGCAGCAGAGCCGGGATGACCCAAGCAGCGTTCGACGACGACGAGCCTTTGACGACGACCGGTTCGGCCTCGACGACCGGAGCGGTGTAGCCGCCGGCGAAAGCGGTCGAAGCCGAGAGGCCAGCAGCGAGAGTGATGATAGCGAGTTTTTTCATAGTAATCTCCGTCATTACCGTAGAAGCCGCCAAACCCCTGGCAGCATCGCGGCGAGAGTCGCACAAGCGCGGTTAATTGCAAAGGGGAAATCGTGAGCTGGTTTCTGCGCCCGCGCGATGTGTTGCACTTTGGCACGCATCTGCGGGTTTCAGCCGACATCCTCTCGAATACGACCGCCAATATGTCGAAAACAAACATCTTTCCAGCGTTTAACGCGATGACGCGTTGACAAGGCCGGGGCGAGATTCGACTCTGCGGCCGAGCGGCAATCACGAGGGTATCAGCATGAAAATCGCCATGATCGGCACCGGCTATGTCGGGCTCGTTTCGGGGGTGTGTTTCTCCGATTTCGGCCATGAGGTCGTCTGTGTCGACAAGGATCCCAAGAAGATCGAGATGCTGACCCGCGGCGAGGTGCCGATCTACGAGCCGGGCCTCGACATGCTGATGGCGAAGAACGTGGCGGCGGGGCGGCTGAGCTTCACCGGCGATCTGGCGGCCGCGGTGGCGGGCGCGGAGGCGGTGTTCATTGCGGTCGGCACGCCCACCCGGCGCGGCGATGGCCATGCCGACCTGAGCTATGTGATGGCCGCCGCCGAGGAGATTGCCGGGGCGATGACCGGCTATACGGTCGTGGTGACGAAATCGACCGTGCCGGTCGGCACCAACCGCCAGGTCCGTCAGGTGATCAAGAAGGCCCGCCCCGATGCCGAGTTCGATGTCGCCTCGAACCCGGAATTCCTGCGCGAGGGGGCGGCGATCGACGATTTCATGCGCCCCGACCGGGTCGTCGTGGGCGTCGGCAGCGAGCGCGCCAAGGAGGTCATGGGCGAGATCTATCGGCCGCTGTTCCTGCGCGAATTCCCGGTGCTTTACACCGGGCTCGAGACCGCCGAGATGATCAAATATGCCGCCAACGCCTTCCTGGCGACCAAGATCACCTTCATCAACGAGATCGCGCGGCTGTGCGAGAAGGTTGGCGCCGATGTGAAGGAGGTGTCGCGCGGCATGGGGCTCGATGGCCGGATCGGCAACAAGTTCCTGCATGCGGGGCCGGGTTATGGCGGCTCGTGCTTCCCCAAGGACACCCAGGCGCTCGCGCGGATGGGGCAGGATCATGCGGTGCCGATGCAGATCACCGAGACGGTGATCAAGGTCAACGAGGAGGTGAAGCGGCGGATGATCGACAAGATCGTCGATCTCTGCGACGGCTCGGTGAATGGGAAAACCATTGCGATCCTTGGGGTTACCTTCAAGCCCAACACCGATGACATGCGCGATGCGCCGTCCTTGACGATCGTGCCGGCGCTCGTCGGCGCGGGGGCGAAGGTGCGGGCAGTCGACCCGCAGGGCGAGCGCGAGGGGGCGCATCTGTTGCCGCATGTGATCTGGACCGAGGATGCCTACAAGGCGGCGACCAAGGCCGATTGTGTGGTGATCCTGACCGAGTGGAACGAGTTCCGCGCGCTCGATCTGAAGCGGCTCGCCAAGAAGATGGCGAGCCCGCGGATGGCCGATCTGCGCAATATCTATTCGGCCAAGGATGCGAAGAAGGCGGGCTTCGAGGCCTATACCAGCGTCGGGCGCTGAGGCGGCGGCGGAGGGGGCGCTGCCCCCGCCCGTGCCGGACCCCCCGGGATATTTTCGCATCGTTGAAGGGGCTGGCGGGGCCCCTTTTTCAGGGTCGGCGCAGCACCAGCGAGGCCAGGAACAGGATCGCCGCGGCCGCCACGATCGAGGGGCCGGCGGGGGTGTCGAAGCGCAGCGAGGCCCAGAGCCCGGCGAGCACCGAGGCCGCGCCGGTGAGGGTTGCGCCGAGCGCCATGGCCTCGGGCGAGCGGGCGATCTGGCGCGCGGTGGCGGCCGGCACGATCAGCAGCGCCGCGATCAGAAGGGCGCCGACGATCTTGATCGCGACTGCGACGGTGAGCGCGAGCGCGAGCGTGAGGACGAGGCGCTCGCGGCGCGGATCGAGGCCGGAGGCGCGGGCCAGCGCCTCGCTGACGGTAGCGGTCAGCAGGCCCTGCCAGCGCCAGGCGAGAAGCCCCGCCACCGCCGCCGCGCCGCCCCAGATCACCGCGAGATCGGCACGGCTGACCGCCAGGATATCGCCGAAGAGGAAGGCCGAGAGATCGACCCGCAGCCCGCTCAGGAACGAGGCCGCGACGAGCCCGAAGGCGAGCGCGGAATGGGCGATCACGCCAAGGACCGTATCGCTCGCGTGGCCGCGCCCGGAGAGCGAGGCGACCGTCACCGCCACCGCGAGCGCCACGATCAGCGTCCCCGCATAGACCGGCAGCCCGAGCCCGAAGGCCAGCGCCACACCAAGGATAGCGGCATGCGAGGTCGCATCCCCAAAATAGGCCATGCGCCGCCAGACCACGAAAGAGCCAAGCGGCCCGGTCGCCAGGGTCAGCCCGAGCCCCGCGAGCGCCGCGCGCAGAAGAAAATCGTCAAGCATGGTCGTGGTCGCACTCGCAGTCATGGGGGTGGGGGGCGTGTGGCGCCCGTGCGGCATCTGCCTCATGGTCGTGGTCGTGGACATGGCGGTAGAGCGCGAAGGCGCCGCCCGTGCCGAGCCCGAAGAGCGCGCGATATTCCGGCGCCTCGGAGACGACCCGCGGCGTGCCCTCGCAGCAGACATGGCCGTTGAGACAGATCACCCGGTCAGAGGCGGACATCACGACATGGAGGTCGTGGCTGACCATCAGCACCGCGCAGCCGCTCTCGCGCCGGACCTCCTCGATCAGCCGGTAGAAGGCCGCCGTGCCGGGCTGGTCGAGGCCCTGGGTCGGCTCGTCGAGGATCAGGATCTCGGGGCGGGCAAGCAGCGCGCGGGCGAGGAGAACGCGCTGGAACTGGCCGCCGGAGAGCCCCGCGAGGGGGCGCGCGCCAAGCCCCGGCACGCCGGTGCGCGCAAGCGCCGCCTCCGCCTCGGCCTCGCTCACCCGGCGCGGCAGCGACAGAAACCGGCGCACGCTCATCGGCAGGCTCGCGTCGATATGGAGCTTTTGCGGCACATAGCCGATCACCAGCCCCGGCGCGCGGGTCACGACGCCGGTCGCTGCGGGCTCGAGCCCGATCAGCGCCCGGATCAGCGTCGATTTCCCCGAGCCGTTGGGCCCGACGACGGTCACGATCTCGCCCGTGCGGATCGCGAAGCGCACCCCCGAGAGCACCACCGTCTCCCCGTGGCGAACGGAGAGATTTTCCGCCGAAATCAGAGGCTTGTCACGCGACATTGAGACGATCCTTGCAGCCCGGGCACAGCCCCAGCGCCTCGATATTGGCGCGCTCCACCGTGAAGCCGAGCGCCCCCGCCGCAGCCTCGAGCGCCGCGCGCACCGGCGCCGCGGCGGCCTCGGCCACGCCATCGCATTCGCGGCAGATCAGGAACACCGGCGCATGATCCTCGCCCGGGTGCATGCAGGCAGCAAAGGCGTTGAGGCGGCGCACCCGATGCGCGAGCCCATGCTCGGTGAGGAATTCGAGCGCGCGATAGGCCACCGGCGGCTGGTTGCCAAAGCCCTCGGCGGCGAGCCGGTCGAGCACCTCATAGGCCCCCATCGCACGATGCGCCTCGAGCAGGATCTCGAGCGTGCGCCGGCGCACCGGAGTGAGCCGCAGCCCCCGCCGCGCGGCCTCGGCCTCGGCGCGCGCCAGCGTGTCGCCCGCGCAGTGGGCGTGGTCATGGGGGGAAAAGGCGGAGGGCTCGACGGAAGTCATGTTATGGTATCACATTTCACTTGACATGTTATGTCATAACATAAATACATCGAGCCCCAACCACAAGCCGGAGACCGCCATGCGCCCGATTTCTTTCGCCCTGCCTGCCCTGCTCGCCGCCCTGCCCGCCGCAGCCGAGGTGCCGCGGGTGGTCACCGATCTGCCCGCGGTGCAGTCTCTCGCGGCGCAGGTGATGGGCGATCTGGGCACGCCCGAGATCCTGCTCGCACAGGGCGCCGACGCGCATCACTACCAGATGAAGCCCTCGCAGGCGGCAGCACTTCAAGATGCGGGGTTGATCCTCTGGGTCGGGCCGGAGATGACGCCCTGGCTCGAGCGCGCCCGCGCCGCGATGGCCCCCGAGGCGCCCTCGCTCGCGCTGCTCGATGCCGAAGGCACGTTCCGGCGCAGCTTCGCGGCGGGCGCGCATGACCACGACCATGAGGCCGAGGCCGAGGCTGCGGGCGAGGACGACCACGATCATGAGGGCGTCGACCCGCATGCCTGGCTCGACCCGCAAAACGGGCAGGTCTGGCTCGGCCTGATCGCCGCGGAGCTGGGCCGCCTCGACCCGGAAAACGCCGCAACCTACGCCGCCAATGCCGCCGCCGCGCAGGCCCGCCTCGCCGATCTCGACGCCGCGCTGACGGCCGAGCTCGCCCCCGTCGCAGGCAAACCCTTCGTCACCTTCCATGAGGCCTACGGCTATTTCGCCGATCATTACGGGCTCGCCGCCGCCGGGTCGATCGCGCTCGGCGATGCCACCGAGCCGGGCGCCGCGCATCTGGCCGAGCTGCAAGCCGAGATGGCCAAGGACGGCATCGTCTGCGCCTTCCCCGAGGGCCAGCACGACCCGCGCCAGCTCGCCCAGCTCGTCGAGGGCACGGGCGTGCGGATCGGCGATGCGCTCGACCCTTCGGGCAGCACTTTGCCTTATGGGCCGGGGCTTTACGAGGCGCTCCTGCGCGGGCTCGGGGCCTCGATCTCGGCCTGTCTCAAGGGCTGAGAACGCGAAAGCCCCGCCAAAAGCGGGGCTTTCCGACACTCCCCCGGGGAGAGATCAGGCCTTCATCTCGACGCCCAGATAGCGCGCGACCGAGAAGATATCCTTGTCGCCGCGGCCCGAAAGGTTGACCACGATGATATGGTCCTTGGGCAGGCTCGGCGCGATCTTCGTGACATGGGCGAGCGCGTGGCTCGGCTCGAGCGCGGGGATGATCCCCTCGAGCCGGCACAGCATCTGGAAGGCCTCGAGCGCCTCGTCATCGGTGACCGAGACATATTGCGCGCGGCCGATGTCGTGGAGCCAGGCGTGTTCCGGGCCGATGCCGGGGTAATCGAGCCCCGCCGAGATCGAATGGCCCTCGAGGATCTGGCCGTCCTCGTCTTGCAGAAGATAGGTGCGGTTGCCGTGCAGCACGCCCGGGCGCCCGCCGGTGAGCGAGGCGCAATGCTCCATCCGCTCATCAACGCCGTGGCCCCCTGCCTCGACCCCGATGATCCGCACCGAAGGGTCGTCGAGGAACGGGTAGAACAGGCCCATCGCGTTCGAGCCACCCCCGATCGCGGCGATCACCGTGTCGGGAAGGCGCCCCGCGCCCTCCTGCTCCTCGAGCTGCCAGCGGGCTTCCTTGCCGATGATCGCCTGGAAATCGCGCACCATCGCCGGGTAGGGATGCGGGCCCGCGACCGTGCCGATGCAGTAGAACGTGTCGCGCACATTGGTCACCCAATCGCGCAGCGCGTCGTTCATCGCATCCTTCAGCGTGCCGCGCCCCGAGGTCACCGGCACCACTTCGGCGCCGAGAAGTTTCATGCGGAAGACGTTGGGCGCCTGCCGCTCGACATCGGTCGCGCCCATGTAAACCACGCATTTCAAACCGAATTTCGCGCAAACGGTGGCGGTCGCCACGCCATGCTGGCCCGCGCCCGTCTCGGCGATGATCCGGGTCTTGCCCATCCGCCGCGCGAGCAGGATCTGGCCCAGCACGTTGTTGATCTTGTGCGCGCCGGTGTGGTTGAGATCTTCGCGCTTGAGATAGATCTTGGCGCCGCCCAGTTCCTCGGTCAGCCGCGAGGCATAGTAGAGCGACGAGGGCCGGCCCACATAATGCTTCCACAGATCTTCCATCTCGGCCCAGAACGTCGGGTCGGTCTTGGCGTGCTCATACTCGGCCTCGAGCGCGAGGATCAGCGGCATCAGCGTCTCCGACACGAACCGCCCGCCAAAAATCCCGAACCGCCCGTTCTCGTCGGGCCCGGTCATGAAGCTGTTGGGAAGGTCTTCGGGCATCGTCTCACCTCGCGCAAATCCACATCCGCCGATCTAGCGCGATTGCCCCTGCGGGTAAAGCGCCGGGCCTTCATCTTGCCGAAAATACCTCGGGGGGCGCCCCGGAGGGCGCGGGGGCAGAGCCCCCTCCCCGGCCGGCTCAGCCGCCCTGCGCCGCCGCGATGAAGGCGCGGATCAGCCCCGCATCCTTCACCCCCGGCGCGTTTTCCACGCCCGAGGAGACATCGACCTGCGCCGCGCCGGTCAGCCGCACCGCCTGCGCCACATTGGCGGGCGTCAGCCCCCCCGCGAGCATCCAGGGCCGCGCCCATTCCCGCCCCGCGATCAGCCGCCAGTCGAACGCAAGCCCATTGCCGCCCGGCAGATCGGCCCCCTTCGGCGCCTTCGCATCGACGAGGATCTGATCCGCCACCGCCTCATAGGCCGGCAACCGCGCGAGATCGCCCGCCTCGGCCACGCCCACCGCCTTCATCACCGGCAAGCCCACCCGCGCGCGGATCTCGGCCACCCGCTCCGGGGTCTCGGCGCCATGCAGCTGCACCATGTCGAGCGGCACCTCGGCCAGGATCGCATCGAGCTCGGCGTCGCTCGGGTTGACCACGAGCCCCACCTTCGCCACGCCAAAGGGCGCCTCGAGCGCGAGCCCGCGCGCCTGCGCGATCGAGACATTGCGCGGGCTTTTCGGGAAGAACACAAAGCCCAGATACCCCGCGCCCGCCTCGGCCGCGGCGGCGACATGGGCGGGCTCGGTCAGCCCGCAGATCTTGACCCGAACCCCGCCGGGGCGGCCGCGATTGACAGCAATGGTGACCATCTCAGCGCCCGGGCTTCTCGAGAAGCGCCAGAACCTCGTCCTTGGGCCCCTGCGCACGCTCGCGCAGCCGCTCCACCTCGCCCTCGAGGCGGGTGGCCTTGCGCGTGGCGCGCGTCGCGGTCGAGCGGATCTTGTGCTCGCGCAGCCATTCCCAGACGAAGCCGATGAAGAGCCCGATCAACACCCCCGCGAAGATCACGAGAAACATCGGCACCTGCACCGCCCAGCCATAGCCGAGGAACTCCCCCGCCTCGGGCGGCAGAACGCGCAGCGTCACGATCTCACGATTGGCCAGCGCCAGCCCGATCAGGCCGAGCGCAAGAACGGCCAGAAACAGCCAGCGCAGCGCCCGCATCATGGCTCAGGCCTCGCCGTTGAGCCGATCGCGCAGGAGCTTGCCGGTCTTGAAGAACGGCACCGCTTTCTCGGCCACGTCGACGGCGGTGCCGGTGCGCGGGTTGCGCCCGGTGCGCGCATCGCGCTTCTTCACCGAGAAGGCGCCAAAGCCGCGCAGCTCGACCCGGTCGCCCCGCGCCATGGCTTCGATGATCTCCTCAAAGATCGTGTTGACGATCTTTTCGACGTCTCGCTGAAACAGGTGCGGATTTTCTTCGGCAATCTTCGCGATCAATTCCGAGCGGATCATTCCGGTCATTCCCCCCAGGGTATCCGGGCGGCAGACCCGGTTTTGTTCTGCCCCGACTATAAGGCGATTTTTTTTCCGCACAAACATCAAAGGCTTGGAAGGCGGTAAAATCCTCGAAAGCGCGGCGCAGGAGCCAATTTGCCGCAACGGCAGGCACTCCGGGCG
The DNA here is from genome assembly GCF_001856665.1 of Rhodobacter xanthinilyticus. NCBI lineage: Bacteria > Pseudomonadati > Pseudomonadota > Alphaproteobacteria > Rhodobacterales > Rhodobacter > Rhodobacter xanthinilyticus. The sequence goes on from NZ_CP017781.1 coordinate 2,533,575, forward strand.
CCCCGCGCGCCCCCGCCGATTGCGCCCAAAGCCGCCCCGCGCGGCGAATCACGCAAAGAAAACGGCCCCGCCCTTTCGGGCGAGGCCGCGCATCACGCGTGAGCCGCGCGATTATTCCTTGGCTTTGAGAGCCGCGCCGAGGATGTCCCCGAGCGACGCGCCCGAGTCCGACGAGCCGTATTGTTCGACGGCTTCTTTCTCTTCGGCGATTTCGCGCGCCTTGATCGACACGCCGAGCTTGCGGGTCTTGCTGTCGACGTTGACGACGCGAACGTCGACATGATCGCCAACCTGGAAGCGCTCGGGGCGTTGATCGGCACGATCACGGGCGAGATCCGAACGACGGATGAAGGATTTCATGCCGTTGTATTCGACCTCGATGCCGCCATCTTCGATCGCGGTCACGGTCACGGTGATCACCGAGCCGCGCTTCACGCCGTCAACCGCGTCCGAGAAGGTGTCGGCGTCGAGCGCCTTGATCGAGAGCGAGATGCGCTCTTTCTCGATATCCACCTCGGTGACCGCCGCCTTGACGATATCGCCCTTGCGGTAGTTCTGGATCGCGTCTTCGCCGCGCTGTTCCCAGCTCAGATCCGACAGGTGCACCATGCCGTCGATATCGTTCTCGAGGCCGATGAACAGACCGAATTCGGTGATGTTCTTGACTTCGCCTTCGATGACCGAGCCAACCGGGTGGGCTTCCGCGAAGACTTCCCACGGGTTGCGCATGCACTGCTTGAGGCCGAGCGACACGCGACGCTTCGCGGTGTCGATCTCGAGCACCATGACGTCAACCTCTTGCGAGGTCGAGACGATCTTGCCGGGGTGCACGTTCTTCTTGGTCCAGGACATTTCCGAGACGTGAACGAGACCTTCGACACCGGCTTCCAGCTCCACGAAAGCGCCGTAATCGGTGATGTTGGTCACGCGGCCCTTGTGGACCGACCCGATCGGGAATTTCTGCTCGACCGAATCCCACGGATCGTTCTGGAGCTGCTTCATGCCCAGCGAGATGCGGTGGGTGTCCTTGTTGATCTTGACGACCTGGACCTTGACGGTCTCGCCGATCGTGAGGATCTCCGACGGGTGGTTCACGCGGCGCCACGCCATGTCGGTGACATGGAGCAGGCCGTCAACGCCGCCGAGGTCAACGAACGCACCGTATTCGGTGATGTTCTTGACGACGCCTTCCACAACCTGACCTTCGGTGAGGTTGCCGATGACTTCGGCGCGCTGTTCGGCGCGGCTTTCCTCGAGGATCGCGCGGCGCGAGACAACGATGTTGCCACGACGACGGTCCATCTTGAGGATCTGGAACGGCTGCTTGAGACCCATGAGCGGGCCGGCGTCGCGCACCGGGCGGACGTCGACTTGGCTGCCCGGCAGGAAGGCCACGGCGCCGCCGAGGTCGACGGTGAAGCCGCCCTTGACGCGACCGAAGATGGCGCCATCGACGCGCTCTTCCGAAGCATAGGCTTTCTCGAGACGATCCCAGGCCTCTTCGCGGCGCGCTTTCTCGCGCGAGATGACGGCTTCGCCACGGGCGTTTTCAACGCGGTCGAGGTAGACTTCGACTTCATCGCCCACGGCGATGGTCGGGGCCTCGCCCGGGTTGGCGAATTCTTTCAGGTCGACGCGGCCTTCCATCTTGTAGCCGACGTCGATGATGGCCTGGCCCGCCTCGATGGCGATGACCTTGCCCTTGACAACCGAACCTTCGTTCGGGGTGTCGATCTCGAGGCTCTCGTTGAGGAGGGCTTCGAAGTCTTCCATGGTTGCTTTAGCGCACATGCGTCTGAGTTTCCTTTACATGGGTTTTCTGGCCATGCGGTTGGCTCCGCCGGTCTTTTGTGGATATGCCGGACGCGCCCGAGGAGACCTCGCGCGACCCAAGCGCGGCCCGTATAGGCGCGATTCCCCCATGCGACAAGCGCTAATCCACCGCCGCGGGCGCGAAAGCCCCCGTATTTACTGGCTCAATCGCAGATCCGCGCGCGCAGGATCATCGCGGGCGCGGTGAAGGGCGGGCCGGTCTCCACCCCGGGCGAGGGCTTGAGGCGGTCGTCGCGCACGGGCGAGCGCGCCTGACAGATCCCCACCGGGCGCACCGAGATCGCGCCGGGATCGCGCAGATCGACGATCTGCCCGCCCTTGCGCGCGGCGCCGGTCACCGCGAAGTCGAGCGGCGCCTCAAGCGCGAAACTCTCGGTCGCGGGGCCGAAAAGCGCCCCCTCGCCCGCCCAATCCGCCCCCGGACCGCGCGCGAATTTGAGCGCATACCGCCCCGGCGGCACCAGCACCCGGAAGAACGCCCCGCCCTGCAGATAGGCGCCGAGCACATCCGCCCCGCTCGAGGCATCGCGCAAGACGAGGTAATAATCCGCCCCCGGCGCGGTCTTGACCTGCAGGGGAAGCGTGCGCGGCAAGGCGGTCTCGGCCCACAAAAGCCCCGCCCGCGGCGGCGCGGCCCCGGCCGGCGCGGCCAGCGCGATCAGGAGCGCAAACGCCGCCCCCCTCATGGCGCAAGCCCCAGCCGGTGGGCATCGAACCCCGCCCGGGCAAAGATCGCGAGGATCTTCGCCTCGAGATCGGGGTCGTCGAGCCAGAGGCAGTGGAGCCCGAAATACCAGTAGAGAAAGCGCACATGGGGCCAATCGGTGCCAAGCGCCTGCGCCAGCGCGGCGCCAAACGCGCCCGGCTCGCGCACGCTCACCGCGGCTTGCGCAAAATCGCTCTGCCCGAACAAAAGCGCGGGCTTGCCATGCAAAAACCCCTCGATCGCGGCGGCGGAATTGACCGAGATCGTCGCCGCGCAGGCTGCAAGAATGTCGTGGATATTGGCATCCGTCTCGATCATCTGCGCGCCCAGCGCGCCCTCGGCGCGCAGCCGCGCGATCAGCGCCCGCCCCTCCTCGAGCGCGAGCGGATGCGCCTTCACGATCACCGGTCGCCCCTCTGCGCCCGCCAGAACCGTGCGCACCATCACCTCGGCCTCGCAAAAGGCCTGCCCCGCGCGATAGGGCGCGGGGCCCTGCAAGAAGACCGCAAGCGCCCCCTTCGGAAATCTCTCGAGCGCGCGTTTTTGGCCATAGCGCCCGCGCCGCGGCGCCACGAACCTCGCCCGCAGGCCGCGCACGAAGGCCCGCGCCGCCGCCCCCTCGACCGCACGCGGGCGGAAGGTCTCATGCCGGATCGAGGAGCCCGCGAGCACGCCCTCGGGGTCGAGATGCCAGAAATCCTCGAGATAGGCGGTCGCGGCGCTGAGCCCCCCGGGGCCCGGGGCGCGGGCGTTGTCGGTGATATGCAGATCGCCGTCCGGGGCGCGCGGCGGGTGGCGCGACCCGATCAGCGCGGTGCCCCCGCGCGCGGCGATCATGTCGAGGATCCGGGTGTAAAGGAGCGGCCGGCGGCGCTTTTCGATCAGCGCCTCGTAGCGCTCAGGCAGGTGCAAAATGACCCGCGCGGGGCTCACCGCGCGCGCCCCAGCGCGGCCTCGATCAAAGCGACCGCCGCCGCCACCGCCGCCTCGATCGTCATCTCGGAGGTGTCGAGGATCTCGGCCTCCTCGGCCGGGCGCAAAGGCGCATCGGCGCGGCCCATGTCGCGCGCATCGCGCTCGCGCACCTCGGCCAGGACCTCGGCCTCGTCGCCGCCGACCTCGAGCCAGCGGCGATGCGCGCGCACCTCGGGGCTCGCGGTGACATAGAGCTTCACCTCGGCCTCGGGGCAGATCACCGTGCCGATATCGCGCCCGTCGAGCACCGCGCCGCCCGGCTGGCGGGCAAAGCGGCGCTGAAACTCGGTCAGCGCGGCACGCACCTCGGGGATCACCGCGACGCGCGAGGCGGCCTGGCCCGCGGCGAGCGAGCGCAGATCGCCGCGCGCGAGATCCTCGGCCGAGAGGCTTTCGGCGGCCGCGACCGGATCGCCCCCCTTGGCGCCCACTGCGCGGTAGAGCAGCCCCGTATCGAGATGCGCAAAGCCGAACCGCGCCGCCACCGCGCGCGAGATCGTGCCCTTGCCCGCCGCCGCCGGGCCGTCGATCGCCACCGTGAAGATCATCGCCTCTGCCCCTCGTCCCGCCCCGCCGCCGGCGGAGTTTGCGTATTTATGCCAAGAAGAAACGAGGCGGTCAGCCCCGTTCGATCACCGCGCCAAGGCCCGCCATCAGCTCCTCGAAGACCGGGAAGGAGGTCGCGATCGGCGAGCCGTCATCGACCGCGATCGGCGCCTGGGCGGCGAGGCCGAGGATCAGGAAGCTCATCGCGATCCGGTGGTCGATATGGGTGGCGCAGGTCGCCCCGCCCGGCACGCCGCCCGGGCCCATGCCATGGACGATCAGCGTATCGTCATCTTCCTCGACGCGCACGCCGCAGGCCTCGAGACCGCGCGCCATCGCGTCGATCCGGTCGCTTTCCTTGACGCGCAGCTCATGCACGCCGCGCATCACCGTGGTGCCGCGCGCGCAGGCCGCGACCACCGAGAGCACCGGGTATTCGTCGATCTGCGAGGAGGCGCGCTCGGGGGCCACGTCGATGCCGGTGAGCTCGGAGTAGCGCACGCGCAGGTCGGCGACCGGCTCGCCGCCCTCTTCGCGCGGGTTGAGGAATTCGATATCGGCGCCCATGTCCCGCAGCGTCAGGAACAGCCCGTTGCGGGTCGGGTTCTGGCTGACGCCCGGCACGAGAATATCCGAGCCCGGCACGAGGAGCGCGGCGCAGACCGGGAAGGCCGCCGAGGACGGGTCGCGCGGCACCGCGACGCGCTGCGCGGTGAGCTCGGGCTGGCCCTGCAGGGTGATGCGGTTGCCCTCGGGGGTGGCCTCGACGGTGATCTCGGCGCCAAAGCCCTTCAGCATCCGCTCGGTATGATCGCGCGTCGGCACCTTCTCGATGACGACGGTCTGGCCGGGCGCGTTCAGCCCCGCGAGCAGCACCGCCGATTTCACCTGCGCGGAGGCCATCGGCGTGGTGTAGCTGACCGGCACGGGCTCGGCCGCGCCGACGATCGTCATCGGCAGCCGCCCGCCCGCGCGCCCATAGGCCCGCGCGCCGAAAAGCGCGAGCGGGTCGGTCACCCGCCCCATCGGCCGCTTGCGCAGGCTCGCGTCGCCCGTAAACGTCGCCGAGATCGGCGAGCTCGCCATGCAGCCCATGATCAGCCGCACCCCGGTGCCCGAATTGCCGCAATCGATGACATCGGCGGGCTCGGCAAAGCCGCCCACGCCGACGCCCTCGACGCTCCACTCGCCCGGCCCGTGGCGGGTGACGGTCGCGCCGAAGGCCCGCATCGCCTTGGCGGTGTCGAGCACGTCCTGGCCCTCGAGGAGCCCGGTGATCTCGGTCCGCCCGACCGACAGCGCGCCGAGGATCAGCGCCCGATGCGAGATCGACTTGTCGCCCGGCACCTCGGCCACGCCCGCAAGCGGCCCCCCCTTGCGCGATTTCATCGGAATCGGATCACCATGGCCAGACATCGAAAGCCTCCCTCTTGCTCGCCCCCTGTTAGCCCAAAGGCGGCGCGCCCGGAAGCCCCCCCCCGCGGGCCCTCAAAGCCGCCTGAAGGTCGCGTAATCGGGGACACGCCCCTCGCGCAGCGCCTTTTGCTCATAGCGCGTCGAGATCCAGTCGCCCCAGGCCTCGCCGCCATGGCCGGTGAGCGCGAACCCCGCGCGCGGCACCTCGCGCAAGGCCTGCGCCATGTAGCTCGGGATATCGGTCGCAACGCGGAACTCGGCCCCCGGCGCCAGACAGCGCGCAAGCGGCACGAGATGGTCCTGCGTGACGAACCGCCGCCGATGATGGCGCCGCTTCGGCCAGGGGTCGGGGTAATTCAGAAACGCCTTCGCCAGCGCGCCATCGGGCAGAACATCCATCAGATCGCGCGCATCCCCCGGATGCACCGCAATATTCGTCACCCCCGCCGCGCGGATCTTGCCAAGCAGCATCGCCACGCCGTTGATGAAGGGCTCGCAGCCGATGATGTTCACCTCCGGGTAGCGCGCGCACATATGCACCAGATGCTCGCCGCCGCCGAACCCCACCTCGAGCCAGATCGGCGCGTCATTGCCGAAGATCGCCTGCGGGTCGATGAGCTCTCGGCCGGGGTTCTCCTCCCGCGTCACGCCGCGCGGCGCGAGGCTCGCGAGATCCTCGGAAAGATAGGCCTTCTGGCTCTGACGCATGGTCTTGCCGCGGATCCGGCCGTAGAAATTGCGCCACTCCGAGCGCTCGGAGGCCGCCTCCGGGGAGGTCACCTCGGGCTCAGGGCCTGCGCCCGCCTGGCTGTCACTGTCTTGCATCATGGGCCGGGCCTCTAGCCCCCCGGCCCCGCCAAGGTCAAGCCCCGCCCTTTCATCTTGCCCGAAATATCCTCGGGGGTGCGGGGGCAGACAGCCCCCGCCGCGACGGCGCCGCACAGCACGACACGCGGAAGGCAGGCAGGATCGGCGCAAACCATCGGCGCCACCGCGGGCTTTGGATGTGGAAACGGGGGGCTGTCTGCCCCCCGCGCCCCCCGAGGATATTTCGGGCAAGATGAAAGAGAGGCGGATCAGACCGCCTTCTTGAGCGCCTCGATCAGGTCGGTCTTCTCCCAGGAGAAGCCGCCATCCGCCTCCGGCGCGCGGCCGAAATGGCCGTAGGCCGCGGTGCGGGCATAGATCGGGCGGTTCAGGTCGAGATGCGTGCGGATCCCGCGCGGGGTGAGATCCATGCATTGCGCCACGATGCGCTCGATTTCCTCATCCGCGACCTCACCGGTGCCATAGGTATCGGCATAGATCGAGAGCGGTTTGGCCACGCCGATCGCATAGGAGACCTGGATCAGGCACTTCCTGGCGAGCCCCGCCGCGACGACGTTCTTGGCCAGATAGCGCGCCGCATAGGCCGCCGATCGGTCGACCTTGGTCGGATCCTTGCCCGAGAACGCCCCGCCGCCATGGGGCGCCGCGCCGCCATAGGTATCGACGATGATCTTGCGCCCGGTCAGCCCCGCGTCGCCATCGGGCCCGCCGATCACGAAGGTGCCGGTGGGGTTGACCCACCATTCGGTCTTCTCGTCGATCCAGCCCGCGGGCAGAACCTCGCGGATATAGGGCTCGACGATCGCGCGGATGTCGTCCGAGGTCTGGCTCTCGAATTTATGCTGCGTCGAGAGCACGATCGAGGTCACGCCGACGGGCTTGCCGCCCTCGTAGCGCACCGAAAGCTGCGATTTCGCATCGGGGCCGAGCGTCGGCTCGGCGCCGGATTTGCGCGCCTCGGCGAGGCGGCGCAGGATCGCGTGGCTATACTGGATCGGCGCGGGCATCAGCTCGGGCGTCTCGTCGGTCGCATAGCCGAACATGATCCCCTGATCGCCGGCGCCATCCTTGTCGACGCCCTGGCTGATATGGGCCGATTGCGGGTGCAGGTAATTGGCGAATTTCAGCGTCGCCCAGTGGAAGGCGTCCTGCTCATAGCCGATATCCTTCACGCAATCGCGCACGATATGGTCGATGCGGCCCATGAAATCGGCGAGCTTGGCCTGATCGGAGAGCCCGACCTCGCCGCCGACGACGACCTGGTTGGTGGTCGCGAAGGTCTCGCAGGCCACGCGGGCATTGGGTTCCTCGGCGAGGAAAGCGTCAAGGACGGCGTCGGAGATCCGGTCGCAGACCTTGTCGGGGTGGCCTTCCGAAACGGATTCGGAAGTAAAGACGTAGTTTTCGCGTGCCATTGAGAATTGCTCCATTGGATAACCCCGTCACGCCAGGAAGCCGTTGTGACGGTTCGATGGGTTTGCCTAGACCTGCGGGGGTGTCAGGTCAACGCGGTATTTTCGACCAAAGAGGTAAATTAAAGCCGAAATTGCGGCGAGAAGCGCAAGGACAGGAAAATCGCCGCTGCGGGCGTAGAGCGTGGCGGGCAGGGCCGCCGGCAGCGCCGCATCGACCACGCCCGCGCGCCCCAGCCCGAGCGAGGCGGTGACGCGGCCTTTCGCATCGATCATCGCCGAGATGCCGGTATTGGCCGCCCGCGCGAGCGGCAGGCCGAACTCGATCGCGCGCAGCCGCGAGAGCGCGAAATGCTGCCAGGGGCCGGCGAGCGTGCCGAACCAGGCGTCATTGGTGATCTGCAAGAGCCAGTCGGGGCGCGCGGGCGCGGCGAGGATATCTTGCGGGAACACCGCCTCGTAGCAGATCAGCGGCAGCGGATGGCCGAGCGGCCCGAGATCGAGAAGACGCGGGCCCGGCCCGGCGGAATAGCCGTTGCCCTCCTGCGCCGCGAAAGCCGAAATGCCGAACCGCGCGGCGAGATCGCCAAAGGGCACATATTCGCCAAAGGGCACCAGATGCGCCTTGTCATAAAGCGCATCGACCGTGCCGCCGGGGCCGATCATCGCGAGGCTGTTGAAATAGCGCAGCCCCTCCTCGCGCTGGATGCCGAGCGCGACCGGCGTGCCCGCGGCGGCCTCGGCCACCATCGAGAGCCCGTCGCCGGGGCGGTCGAGCAGGAAGGGCGCCGAGGTCTCGGGCCAGACGATCAGATCGGGCGCGGGGGCGCCGGGCGCGGCGTCTTGCGCCGTCAGATCGAGCGCGCGGTAGAAGAAGTCGAGCCGGAACTCGGGGAGCCATTTCTCGTCCTGCGGCGCGTTGGGCTGCACGAGGCGGATCTGCACCGGCGCCGCGCGCTCCGGCTCGGGCGCGGCAAGGCGCAAGGCCCCCGCCCCCCAGAGCGCGCCGAGCCCCAGCGCCGCGACGAGCGCAGCCCCCGCCGCCGCCCGCGCGCGCCGCGCCCCGGCGGGCCACGCCGCCGAGAGCACGGTCACGAGCCCGAGCCCCAGCGGCCCGATCGTGGCCGCCGCCTGCGCCACCGGCGTCGCGATCCAGATATGGCCCGCAAGCGCCCAGGGGAACCCGGTGAAGAGATAGGAGCGCAGCGCATCGGACGCCGCGAGCCCGAGCCCGAGCCCGAGCGCGGTGAGCCAGAGCGGCGCCTTGACCCCCGCGAGCCGCGCGCCCGCGCCAAAGCCCGCCGCCCAGAACGCCCCCATCCCCGCCGCCATCGCGACGAGCGCGAAGGGCGCCATCCAGCCATAGACCTCGGCCTCGACCTGAAACGGCTCGACGATCCAGAAGAGCGCGGCGAGCCCGAAACCGAAACCCGCGGCAAAACCGCTCCAGCCCGGCGCCCGCCGCGCGCCGAGCGCGAAAATCGCGCCCAGCGCCGGAAGCGCGAGATACCACGCCCCCAAGGGCGCCTGCCCCGCCGCGAAAACGGCGCCCAAAGCCGCCAGCGCCGCGAGCCGCCCCCAGCCGGGGCGGCGCGGCGCGCGGGCAAAGGCGGGCAGTTTGAGCCACCTCGGGCGACGCAAGCTCAAGATCTCACTCCGCCGGCGCCACGCCCGGCAGCCGCACCCGCAGCCGCTTGATCCGCCGCGGATCGGCGTCGACAATCTCATATTCGACGCCATTCTCGCCGATGATCACCTCGCCGCGCGCCGGCACCCGGCCGATCTGCATGAAGACGAGCCCGCCCATCGAGTCGATCTCGCCCTCCTCCTCGGCATCGGCCAGAACCACGCCGATCTCGGCCTCGAACTCCTTGAGCGGCGCACGCGCCTGCACGATCCACTGGCCGGGCTTCTCTTCCTTCCAGAAGCCGCCCTCCGCCTCGTCATGCTCATCCTCGATCTCGCCGATCACCTGCTCGATCAGATCCTCGAGCGTGACGAGCCCGTCGACCCCGCCATATTCGTCGATCACCAGCGCCATGTGGATCCGCTGCACCTGCATCTTCTGCAACAGCACCCCGATCGGCATCGAGGGCGGCACATACAGCAGCGGGCGCAAGATCTTGCGCACCGAAAACCGCCCCGGCGCCGCGCCAAAACCATATTCGAGCGCAAGATCCTTCAGGTGCACAAGGCCCAGGGGCGTGTCGAGCGTGTCCTTGAAGACGGGCATGCGCGAATAACCCTGCGCGCGGAACACCTCGACAAGCTCCTCGCGCGAGATCGACACCGGCACGGCGACGATCTCGACCTTGGGCAGAGCGACATCGCCCACCCGCATCTTGCGCAAATTGCCCATCCCCGGCAGCGGCGCAGGCGCCGGCATGGCCGCGGCGGGCGCGGCCTCTTGCGAGGGCTCGGCCTCGGTCCCGGAAAAAACTTCGAAAATACGCCCCAAAAACCCGCGAGATTGCGGCTCGGAGCTACTGTCGCCCGCGTCGAGTTCTGACGCAGGCGCGTTGGCGGGGGCTGCCCCGTCAGCGACTTGTCCCATCGGTCCTTTCCAAACAACCGGCCTTCATGGCCGCATTATTCTTCATATGGGTTAACAATTCCCATTCCCGCAAGCACCTCGACCTCGATTTTTTCCATCAGCTCGGCATCGCCCTCGCGAATGTGATCGAAACCGAGCAGATGCAGCACCCCATGCACGATCAGATGCGTGACGTGATCGGCCATCGGCTTGCCCGCCTCGGCGGCCTCGCGCGCGCAGGTCTCGTAGGCGATCGCGATATCGCCAAGGCCCTCGGGAATGCCCGGCGCGAAGGGCTCGGGCGGCTCGGGCTCGCCCCCCTCGTCCTCGGCCGCGCGCTCCTCGGAGGGCCAGCTGAGCACATTGGTGGGCCGCGGCTTGTCGCGGAAATCGGCGTTGAGCGCGGCGATGCGGGCATCATCGCAGCCCAGAAGCGAGATCTCGAACGCCTCCGCCGCAAGGCCACGCGCGGCCAGAACCGCGCGCGCGGCGCGTTCGGCCAGCGCCGGGAGAGCAACCTCATCCCAGCGCTGGTCCTCGATCATGATATCAACCAGCGGCTCCGTCATCGGCGCGGTCATAGGCGTCAATGATGCGCGCCACAAGGGGGTGGCGCACGACATCGGAGGCGGTGAAATAGTTGAACGAGATCCCCTTCACCCCGTCGAGAATGCGCTCGGCGTCTTGCAAGCCCGAAGGCACGCCGCGCGGCAGGTCGACCTGGCTGCGGTCGCCCGTGATCACCATCCGCGAGCCCTGGCCCAGACGGGTGAGGAACATCTTCATCTGCATCGTCGTGGCGTTTTGCGCCTCGTCGAGCACCACAAACGCATTCGCCAGCGTGCGCCCGCGCATGAAGGCCAGAGGCGCGATCTCGATGCGCTTTTCCTCCATCAGCTTCTGCATCTGCTTGGCCGGCAGGAAGTCGTTGAGCGCGTCATAGAGCGGCTGCATGTAGGGGTCGACCTTCTCCTTCATGTCGCCCGGCAGGAAGCCCAGACGCTCGCCCGCCTCGACCGCGGGGCGGCTCAGGATGATCTTGTCGACGAGCCCGCCGATCAGCATGGTGACCCCCACCGCGACCGCCAGATAGGTCTTGCCGGTGCCCGCCGGCCCGATCCCGAAGGCCAGCTCGTTTTCGAACAGCGCGCGCACATAGGCCTTCTGCGCCTCGGTGCGCGGCTCGACCTGTTTCTTGCGGGTGCGGATCTCGTATTTGCCGGCGGCGAACATCTCGAGCTGTTCATCCACGCTCACGCCCGCCTGACCGAAATCGCCCATCCGGATCGCGCTGTCGATCTCGCCCGCGTCGATCGCGCGGCCGGCCTCGAGCTTTTCATAAAGCGCGGTGAGCACGCCCGAGGCCTGAAGCTGCGCCTCGGGGCTGCCGACCACCGCAAGCTGGTTGCCGCGGCGCAGGATATGGACCGAGAGCTTGTGCTCGATCTGGGCCAGATTGCGGTCAAATTCTCCGCACAGGTCGATCAACAGCCGGTTGTCAGGGAACTCAAGAAGCGTTTCATGCACCTCTTGAGAGCGGGGCGGGGGTGTGATCGCGCTGAAGCCCAAGAACATCTCCTGGCTAAGGGTTGGTAAAGATATGGTGCCCCCAACCCCCGAGTCACGCAAGCCTTGGTTATGATTCAGGCGCTCGCCGCGGCGAAAATCATCAAGGCGTCATAAATCAGGCCGCGTGATCACTCACGCGGCCCTGTTGCCTATTTTATAGGCAGATATATGCCCGAAATCAGAGCGGGTCGGCGATCGGCGTGCCCGTCTTGAACGGGCCGACCGCGGTGCTGGCCGGGCCCGCGCCCGAGCAGATCGGCTTGCCGTAATCATCCAGACGCGCCGAGAGATAACCTTCCACGCCGTCATCGACGATCCAGTGGTCGCAGCCCTCCGGGTCGATCCAGACGCCGGCTTTCAGCGTCGAGAGATGGTGGGCGTTGATGCCACGGTCATACGTCTTGTCGGGGCCGATCTGGCCGCCCTCGCACGCCGCCAGCGCACCGGCCGCCGCGATCATCATCAGAACCTGTTTCACAGCCATCGCTCGCCCCTCACTTCACGCAGATGATTTCGACACGGCGGTTTTGCGCCATGCCGGCGGCGGTGGCGTTGGTCGCCCGCGGCTGACGCTCGCCATACCAGTTGACCGCCAGAACCGGCGCGCCAACCGCTTTCGCGACGCCCGCGACCGCTTCGGCGCGGCCTTTCGAGAGGCGCATGTTATATTCATCCGAGGCGCGGCTGTCGGTGTGGCCGGTGACGATGAAGGTCCGCGCCTGAGCCGATTTGAAGAAGCCCTCGAGATATTCGCGCCCCTTCGCGGTCAGCTTCGAGCTGTCGGTCGCGAACAGCGTGTCGGTCGGCACCACGCCGCAGACATTGCGGTGGCACACCGGGCGCCCGTCGCGGGTCTTGCGGATATCCATGAAGCCCTCGGCCCCGTCATCCATCACCCAATGTTCGCAGCCATCCGGGTCGATCCAGATGGTGGGAATGTATTTCTCCGATTGCACGGCCTGCTGGGCGGCGGCCGGCGCGAGCCCCGCCCCCAGCGCCAGCGCGACCACGGCGAGCCCGCCGGCCATCGGTTTCCATGCCTGCAAGAGTTTGCCCATCGCCGCATCCGCCTCCATACCAAACCCACGCGGCCCCGCCGCGCGGTCAAATTAACCTAAATCGCCCTGAGAGTAGCAAAATTGTGAGGTTTTGGAAGAGATTTCCCCCAAATATTGTATCCAATGCAAAAACAAACCCCGCCTGTTGCCGGGGCTTCATGCCGCGACGGAAACGGTTTCGCCAAATTTGAGACACTTTTCAAACGGCCCCGCCGGGCGCCCGGCCGCGGATCAGCCCGCGACCAGCTCGCCGCCCAGCGAATTCGGCCCGCTTTCGGTGATTCTCACCTGCGCGAGCACCCCCGGCGCAAGCCCCGCGCCGCGGACATGAACCGCTTGAAGATAATCGGATTTCCCGACCCATTGCCCCTCGAGCCGGCCGGGTTTTTCGAACAGAACGCCGACCTCGCGGCCCACCATCCCCTCCTGCGCGGCGCGCTGCTGGGCGGTGATCAGCGCCTGCAACTCCTGCAGCCGCGCATCGGCCACCTCGGGCGCCACGCCCGCCCGCCCGGCCGCCGGCGTGCCCGGCCGCGGCGAATATTTGAACGAGAACGCCGCGCCATAGCCCACCGCCGCGATCAGATCGAGCGTCGCGCGGTGGTCCTCATCGCTCTCGCCGGGGAAACCCGCGATGAAATCCGAGCTGAGCATGATGTCGGGCCGCGCCGCCCGGATCCGCTCGACAAGGCGCAGATAGTCCTCGGCGGTATGCTTGCGGTTCATCGCCTTGAGCACCCGGTCCGAGCCCGATTGCACCGGCAGATGCAGATAGGGCATGAGCTTGGGCTCCTCGCCATGCGCCGCGATCAGCGCGTCATCCATGTCGTTGGGGTGCGAGGTCGTGTAGCGGATCCGCTCGAGCCCGTCGATGCGCGCCAGCGCCCGCACGAGCCGCGCAAGGCCCCAATCGCCGCCCTCGCCCGCGCCGTGATAGCCGTTGACGTTCTGCCCCAGAAGCGTGATCTCGCGCACCCCCTTGTCGACGAGCTTTTGCGCCTCCGCTAGGATCCGCGCCGCCGGCCGCGAGACCTCGGCCCCGCGGGTATAGGGCACGACGCAAAAGGCGCAGAACTTGTCGCAGCCCTCCTGCACCGTCAGAAACGCCGTCGGGCGCGCCGCGAGCGGGCGCTCGGGCAGGTGGTCGAACTTGTCCTCGAGCGGGAATTCGGTATCGACGGGCCGCGCGCCCTGCTCGGCCGCCGCCACCATCTCGGGCAGGCGGTGATAATTCTGCGAGCCCACCACCAGATCGACGAGCGGCATCCGGCGCATGATCTCCGCCCCCTCGGCCTGCGCCACGCAGCCCGCCACGCCGATCTTGAGATCGGGCCTGGCCTCCTTGAACGGCCGCAGCCGGCCGAGATCGGAATAGACCTTCTCGGCGGCCTTCTCCCGGATATGGCAGGTGTTGAGCAGCACCATATCCGCCTCGGCCGGATCATCGGTCAGCTCATAGCCCTTCGCGCCCATCGCCTCGGCCATGCGCTCGCTGTCATAGACGTTCATCTGACAGCCATAGGTCTTGATATGCAGCTTCTTCGGGCTCTCCGACATCGCGGCCTCCAGGCTTTCGGGATGGGCAGGTCAAGAGGGCCTGATACGGGATTGCGCGCCGCCCCGCAAGGCGCGGGCGTTGCGCGCGGGGGCGGGGCGGCGCAAACTGGCGCGGGCGAGCGGAGGGCGCGATGGAGATTTACCGGGAAGAGGCCTGCCAGACGGCCGAGGCGCTGATCGAGGCGCTGGTCAAGGCGAGCGAGGGCGGCGCGGCGCTGTTTCGCGGGGTGTCGGATGCGAATTACACGCTGACGCCGTCGATGTATCGGAAGGAGGGGATGGCGCGGTTGAATGAACTGGCGCTAGGGCCGCGGCGCACCACGCCGATCGAGCCGAAAACGCCGATGGTTTCCCGCGACTGGAATAGATTGCTCGCCCAACATGTGGCGCTCACCCGCAGGTTCTTCTCGGTCGCAAATCGTCGCAACCTGATCGACCTCGACCTCAGCCGGGTCGATTTTGAAACCCTCGATCCCCGCGCCGGAAGGCCGGTCCGCTGGCCCACTGATCCACAATTTGGCGCCCTTAATCGCGAGAGTTTTCCACGCGAAGACACTCTGCCCCTCCTCGCGCTCATGCAGCATCAGGGCTTGCCGACGCCCTTGCTCGACTGGAGTGAGGATCTTCTCACCGCCTGTTTCTTCGCGACCGACCAGAGCGCCGAAAAGCTCGGGGCCGAGATCGCTATCCATGCCCTGGACCCATTGTTCTTCAACCGGGCCCAAGAATTGCAATTTGCACAAACGCAGGCCCATCTGGCCGTGCCTCGGCTATATTTCCCGAGCTATCGTGGCAATGCAAATCTCTTCGCCCAGGCAGGAGCGATGAGCTATCTCGCCGCGACCGGCTTCACAAACGAGGCGGGGCAAGTCCCCCGCGCCTTCGACCTCAAGAGCGCGCTAGAGGCCTTTGCGCAGGACGTGACGCCGCGTCAGGGCCGAGATCTTGGACCTGTTCGTCGCAGACGCACCGCCCGTCCTCCAGAAATTCACCCTGCCCCGCGAACAGGTCGGCGCGTTGCGGGCGCGGTTGCGGGCTTTCGGGGTCACCGCGAGCGCGATCTACCCGGGCTTTGACGGGGTGCGGCGCGAGATCGAGGGGCCGGGCTGAGCGCTCAGCCCGGTTTCGCCGCGCGCGCATAGGCCTCGAGCCGGGCGGCGAGCCAGGCGGGCGGGGTGTCGGCGGGCAGCACATCGCTCGCGCCGGCCGCGAGCCCCGCAAGACTCGCCTCGAGGAGCGCCTCGGGCGCCAGTTCGGGCAGCACCAAGAGGATCGGCAGCCGCTCGAGATCGGCGCTCGCGCGGGCGCGCGCCAGAACCGCCGCGCCCCCCTCGCCGCGCAGATCGGCCTCGAGAAGCGCTGCCACCGGGCGCTCCTCGGTCAGCGCCTCCCAGGCATCGGCGCTCGAATGCACGAGCCGCACCCGCCCCCCCGCGCCGCGCAGCCGCTGGCTCAGCCGCACCCCGCGCTCGAGGTCGGCGCAGCCCACAACCACCGTGCGCGCCCGCGCATCGAGCGTATCGGCCACCCGGCGCACCACCTCGCCAAGATCGAAGGGCTTGATCAGATAGGCCTCCGCGCCGTGCAAAAACCCGCGAATCTGGCTCGTCTCCTCGTCGCGCCGGGTGAGCAGCAGGATCGGGATCTCGCGCCACAAAGGCGCCGCCTTGATCCGCTCGAGGGCGCAAAACCCGTCCATCTCGGGCATGTTCACATCCATCAAGATCACGTCCGGGCGCCCCGCCGCCGGCCCGCCGGCACAGGCAAAGAGCATCAAGAGCGCCTCGAGCCCGGTTTTCGCGGTGCTCATCCGCCAGCCCATCTCGGCAAAGCCCGCGCCCAGAAGATCGCGCACGAGCTCGTCATCATCGACCACCAGCACATGCACCCCCGTCCCGGCCGCCGCCGCCGGGCCCGCGGCCTCGGGCAACGCCGCTTGCGCCGGCGCCTCCTGCCGCGCCGCAGCGGGCGCCGCATCGGGCGCGCCCTTCGCCGCCTCGAGCACCTCGCGCGCGGCCGAGATGAACCGCTCGAGCAACGCCCGCAGCGTCAGATCCGCCGCCGGGGGCCCGCCCTGATCGAACCGCTCCTCAAGCTCGCGCGCGCGCTGCGAGAGCACCTCGAAGCCAAAGGTCTGCGCCGAGCCCGCGATCTTGTGGGTCTGCATCCTGAGCTCACCGATCAGCTCAACCGGCCGCGGCCCCTCCGACACGCCCTGCGCGAGCGCGATCATCGGCCCGCGCCGATCGAGCGCCTCCAGCATCTCGGAGAGCTCGAGATATTTCGGCATCCATCGGCCGAGCTTCTCGACAAATCGTGCCCGGATGGCCGCGAGCGAGAGGGCGAAATCGGGGTCATGGTGCATCGTGGCTCTCCCGAAGGGTGGTGATTTCGGCGGTCAGCCGGTCGGGGTCGAAGGGTTTGACGATCACGCCCAGCGCGCCAAGGCTGCGGTAGGCGGCCTGCTCATGCACCTGCGCGCGCGCGGTCATGAAGATCACCGGGACCGAGCGCGCCGCCCCCGGCATCTCGCGCAGCCGGCGCAGCGTCTCGGGCCCGTCCATGCCGGGCATCATCACATCCATCAACACAAGCTGCGGCGCCTCCGCGGCAAAGCGCTCGAGCGCGGCGCATCCGCTGGCGCAGTGCACGACCCGGAACCCGCCGAGCATCTCGAGCGTCATCACCGCCACCTCGGCGATATCCTCATCATCCTCGACATTGAGAATCGAGTGCAGCGGCCCGGCCATCAGGCGCTCCTTTGCAAGGGCAGCTCGACATCGCGCGGCAGGCGGATGCAGAAGGTCGTGCCCTGCCCGATACGGGTGGTGAAGGTGATCTCGCCCTCGAAGGCGAGGATGATCGCGCGCGCGATGTTGAGCCCGAGCCCCGAGCCGCCGCGCGCCCGCGTCGAGGAGGCATCGGCCTGCGCGAATTTGCCGAAGATCTTGTCGCGGAACTCGCGCGGGATCCCGGGGCCCTGATCGGTCACCCGGATCGTGACACTCTCCCCCTCGCGGCCGATCGCGAAGATCACCTCGCCGCCGCGGGGCGAGAATTTCGCCGCATTGGAGAGCAGGTTGACCAGCGCCTGATTGAACCGGCTCGGGTCGACCCGACAATGGAGCGGCTCGGGCGCGCATAGCACGGTGAAGCGCACGTCATATTGATCGGCATAGCTCGTGTGGCGCTCGACGATCTCGCGCACCAGCGTGTTGATCTCCTGCCGCTCGAGCCGATACTCCATCTTGCCCGCCTCGATCTTCTCCATGTCGAGGATGTCGTCGACGAGATGGGCGAGCCGGCCGCAACTGTCATAGGACAGGTCGAGCAGCCGCGCCGATTTCGCATCGAGCAGATGCGCCGAGGTGGTCTTGAGCAGGCCCAGCGCGCCGCGGATCGTGGTCAGGGGCGTGCGCAGCTCGTGGTTCACCGTCGAGACGAATTCGTTTTTCATCACCTCCATCTCCTTGCGTGCGGTGATGTCGCGCAAGATGCCGGTGAAGAAGCGCTGGTTGCCGTAATGGGTGTGGCTGACGGAGAGCTCGAGGATGAAGGTCGAGCCATCCTTGCGCCGCGCGACGAGATCCCGCCCGCGCCCGACCGTGCGCCCGACGACGCGGGTGTCGTCGGGGCCCTCGCCGGGGCCGCGGCTGAGGCGCGTCAGATAGGCCTGATGCGCGCTCCCGTCGCCCTCGGGCATCAACATCCCGACATCGCGCCCCACGACCTCCTCGCGGCCATAGCCGAACAGCCGCTCGCAAGCGGGGTTGTAGTCGCAGATGATGCCGCGCTCGTCGATCGTGATGATCCCGTCGACCACCGTCTCGATCACCTCTTGCGCGCGCGCCTCCGACGAGACGATGCGCCGCCGCAGCGCCTCGAAGGAGCGCGCCAGATCGCCGATCTCGTCGCGTCGCTCGATCGGCAGATGGACCGGCGGGCCGCCGCTGCGCGCCGCTTCTCGCAGCTGGGCCGTCATCCGCGGCAGCGCCTCGGTGATCCAGGTCGCGGCGAGAAACGCCACCCCCACCGAGCCGAGGATCAGCACCGCCCCGATCCCGATCAGCTTGGTGCGCAGCGCGCCGAGCGCGGCAAACACCTCAACGCGCGGATGGCGCGCCACCACGCCCAGCGCGAAGGGCGGCTCCTGGGTATCGAGCACGACCCGCTGATAGCGCGCGACCGTGACCGCATCGGCCAGCGCCACGTTCGGCGCCGCGCCGCCCGGATCGGCCTGCGCGATCTGCGCCAGCATCGGCGCCATCTGCGCCCGGCCGAGCGGCATGAACAGCCCGCTGCCCGGATCATGGGAGATCGCCTCGCCCGCCGGGTCGATCACCAGCACCGCCGCCGCCGGCCGCACCGACCGCACCACCGCCTGCAACAAGGCCGCATAATCGAGCGTGATCTCCACCACCCCCACCGTCGCGCCCTCGAACTGCGCCGAGACGAGCACCCGCACCACCCGCCCCGGCCCCGCCCGCCCGCGCTCGGGCACGACCAGGATCCCGGACGGATCGAGCGCCAGCGCCCGCGCCAGATCGGGCGTCTCGAGCCCGCGCAGCAGCCGCTCCGGCGCGGTGGTGACCAGCCGCTCGCGCCCGCGGTCAGGCTCGGCCGCGCCCAGCACCGCCCCCGGCGGGCGGTCGACCCGCGCCAGCTCCCGCCCCCCCGCCGCCGCGATGTAGCGCATCCGCAGATAATCCGGGCGCTGCTGCATCAGGGCCCGAAACGCGAGCTCGAAGCGCGCGCGCCAATGCGCAAGGTCATTGCCCGAGACCGGGTCCACCCCGCCGCCCCGCTCGGCCCGGAAATAGCCCTCCGGGATCGACGAGGAGCGCACCAGCCGCGCATCCGAGACGAGCTGCTCGAACCCCGCCCGGATCGGGTTGGCGATCGCCTGCGTCTCCCACAGGAGCCGTTCATTGGCCGCCGCAAGCGAGACCGCGACGGTCTGGCGGTAGCTCACCCAGAACATCGTCAGCGCGACGAGAAAGGTCACGACACAGGTCAGCAGCGTGATCTTGAGGCGCAGCGATTGCGCCGAGAAGCGAGCCAGAAGGCGCGCAAGCGACGGGACCGTCCGCATCTGTGAAAGGCGTGGCATCTGGCGCAACCTCGGGTCTGGGTCGCCAGAATGTTAGCAACCGAAACGTTAACAAGGCGCCCAAGAAATCCGACCGCATTTTAACGGTCGGGACATTTTGTCGCAGATTTCCCGCTTTTTCTGAAGAATCTGCGCCCGTCGCCCCCTCCGCCGGCAAAATGTTCACCAACGATCTTTTTGTTGACATCGGTGCACATTTTCCGGTTGATACCCCCATCAGCCAGGGAGTGCCCGATGTCCACCGATCCCCTTCTCCAGCCCTACCAGCTCAAACACCTGCGGCTGCGCAACCGCATCATGACCACCAGCCACGAACCCGCCTACCCCGAGGACGGCATGCCCAAGGCGCGCTACGCCGCCTATCATGCCGAGCGCGCCAAGGCCGGGGTGGCGCTGGCGATGACCGCGGGCTCGGCGGCGGTCTCGAAAGACAGCCCGCCGGTCTTCAACAATATCCTCGCCTACAAGGACGAGGTCGTGCCCCATATCCGCCGCCTCACCGATGCCTGCCACGAGCACGGCTGCGCGGTGATGATCCAGCTCACCCATCTCGGCCGGCGCACCACCTGGAACAAGGGCGCCTGGCTGCCCTCGGTCTCCTCCTCGCGCCACCGCGAGCCCGCGCACAAGGCCTTCCCCAAGCTCGCCGAGGATTGGGATATCGCGCGCATCATCACCGATTTCGCCGATGCGACCGAGCGGATGCAGGCCGGCGGCATGGACGGGATCGAGTTGCAGGTCTATGGCCACCTGCTCGACCAGTTCTGGTCGCCCCTGACCAATGACCTCGAGGGCCCCTATGGCGGCCAGACGCTCGAGAGCCGGATGCAACTGCTGATGGATGTGCTCGGCGGCATCCGCAAACGGGTCGGCCCGGAGTTCATCGTCGGGCTGCGCTACACCGCCGACGAGGCCGAGGCCGGCGGCATCACCCCCGCCGAGGGGATCGAGATCTCCCGCCGCCTCGCCGCGACCGGCATGGTCGATTTCCTCAACGTGATCCGCGGGCGCATCCACACCGACCCGGCGATGACCGATGTGATCCCGGTGCAGGGGATGAAAAACGCCCCCCATCTCGATTTTGCCGGCGCCGTGAAGGCCGCGACCGGGATGCCGACCTTCCATGCCGCGAAGATCCCCGATGTGGCCACCGCGCGCCATGCGGTCGCGGCGGGGCTGCTCGACATGGTCGGCATGACCCGCGCGCATATGGCCGACCCGCATATCGTGCGCAAGATCATCGAGGGGCGCGAGCATGACATCCGCCCCTGTGTCGGCGCGACCTACTGTCTCGACCGGATCTATGCCGCGGGCGAGGCGCTGTGCATCCACAACCCCGCCACCGGGCGCGAGCTGACCATGCCCCATGAGATCGCCCCGGCCGAGACCCGCAAGAAGGTGGTGATCGTCGGCGCCGGCCCCGCCGGGCTCGAGGCCGCCCGCGTCGCCGCCGAGCGCGGCCATGACGTGACCGTGTTCGAGGCCCAGCCCGACCCGGGCGGTCAGGTCCGCCTCACCGCGCTCTCCGAACGGCGCCGCGAGATGATCTCGATCATCGACTGGCGGATGGCGCAATGCGCCGCGCGCGATGTCGAATTCCGCTTCAACACCTGGGCGGAGGTGGCCGATGTGACCGCGCTCGCCCCCGATGTGGTGATCGTGGCGACCGGCGGGCTGCCCAATCTCACCCTCTTCGAGGGCAAGGAGCCCGGCCATGTGATCAGCGCCTGGGATCTGCTTTCGGGCGATGTCAAACCCGGGCAGGAGGTGCTGATCTATGACGAGAGCGGCGATCACCCGGGGCTGATGGCGGCCGAGCTTGCCGCGCGGGCGGGCGCGCGCGTCGAGGTGATGACCCCCGACCGCACCTTCGCCCCCGATATCATGGCGATGAACCTCGTGCCCTACATGCGCGCGCTGCAAGACAAGGACGTGACCTTCACCGTCACCCGCCGCCTCAAGGATGTGCGCAAGGAGGGCAACCGGCTGACGGCGGTGATCGGCACCGATTACAGCGCCCATACCCGCGAGCAAAGCTATGACCAGATCGTTGTCAACTATGGCACGATGCCGCTCGACGAGCTCTATTTCGCGCTCAAGCCGCTCTCCTCGAACGGCGGCGCGGTGGATTACGACGCGCTGATCGCGGGCGCGCCGCAACGGCTGATCCGCGAACCCGAGGGCGCCTTCCAGCTGTTCCGGATCGGCGATGCGGTGAGCGCACGCAACACCCATGCCGCGATCTACGATGCGCTGCGGCTGATGAAGGACATCTGACGGCGCCCCGCCTCCCCCGCCGCCCTCGCAGCCCCGGCCGCGGGGGCGGTTGGCCCGCCCGCCGACACGTTTCCCCCTGATTTTCTTAAAATCGGACCGAAAACGCCCCAGAGCAATCAAAGCCTTGTCAAGGTTCCCCCCCCATAATCACGGCGGAAGGGGTAAGAGTATCTGGGGCAAACCGTGGCCAACGCCACCTTGACAGGCAATGCAGCCAATAACGCCGCGACGGTCACGAACGCGACGAACGGCTCCGGCGTCCCCTCGCAAAACGGCAGCAGCGTCACCGTCACCACCTCGAACGCGACGCTGAGCGGCTCAGGCCATTTCTACGATGTCAACTTCCTCGGCGGCGCCGATACGCTCGTGTCGTGGAACATGCCCTGGGTGAACCCCGAAAGCGGTGACAAGCTGGGCTTCGACAATATCTCGATGGGCACCGGCAACGATGTCGTCGAGCTGCACCGCTCGGCCTTCTACGACACGCTCGACATGGGCGACGGCGACGACACGCTCGTGCTCGACAATTCGGGCGGGCGCAATGTCGTCATGGGCGCGGGCAACGATGTCACGCAAGTCAACATGACCCAGGCGAGCGCCGCCTCCGAGGAGGAGCTCGCCCAGAAGGTCGGTCAGGCGCCGATCAGCCTCGACGGCGGCACCGGGCTCGACACGCTCGACCTCGCCGGCGACTGGACGCTGACCCTGACCTCGGGCAGCTTCACCCTCGACACCAACCACGACGGCATCGGCGATCAGGTGACCAACGTGCTGCGCGCCGATCAATACGGCGATGTGCTGGGCATGCCGACGCTGCTCTCGGGCACGGTGCAATGGGGCGACATCCTCACCCTCTCGGGCGGCGATACGGTGGTCGCGCAGGCCACCTTCTCGAATTTCGAGGCCCTGAACGCGGTCTGTTTCACCCCCGGCACCCTGATCGAGACCCCCGCCGGCCCGCGCCCGGTCGAGGCCCTGCGCCGCGGCGATCTCGTCTCGACCCGCGCAGGCGCCCGCCCGATCCGCTGGATCGGCCGGCGCCGGCTCGACCTGATCGATCTGATGGCCAACCCCAAGCTGATGCCGATCCTCGTGCCGCGCGGCGCCTTTGGCGACGGGCTGCCGCGGCGCGATCTGCATGTCTCGCCCCAGCACCGGGTCGTGGTGCGCTCGAAGATCGCCGAGCGGATGTTCGGCGCGCGCGAGGTGCTGGTCGCGGTCAAACAGCTCGTCGGCACCGCCGGCATCGAGGTCGATGGCGAGCTCAGCACCGTCACCTATTACCATTTCATGCTCGACGACCACGCCCTCGTCATCGCCGACGGGATCGAGGCCGAAACCCTCTACCCCGGCCCGCAGGCGCTGAGCTTCCTCTCCGAGGACGCGCGCGCCGAGATTTCCACGCTGTTCCCCGAGCTCGAGGCGGGCGCCGCGAGCCTCGCGCTGCCCTGCCTGAAGGGGCGCGACGCCCGCGCCCTCGCCGCGCGCCACGCCCGCTCGGGCCAACCCCTCTGGTCGTGAGCACCTCCATCCGCTAGGCTCGCGTCAAAGTTGTGAGATGGCGCGGCCACGACCCAAGAACAGGAGCCTTCCGTGCAAAGCAGCCTCCCCGCCGAGGAACGGCGCAAAGTGATGATCAAGCTCGGCGAGGAGGTCGCCGATGTGCCCCAGATCCTGCCGCTCGTCCACCAGATGCACCGCGAAAGCCTGTTTGCCGACCTGCCTTTCGACGAGCCGCAGTTCGAGCAGATCATCGGCTTCATCCGCGACAACCCGGGCTTCAACGGCGCGCTCTATGTCGAATATGACGGCGAGCCGGTGGCCTTTGCCTATTACGTCTTCCGCCCCTTCATGGGCAGCCGCAAGAGCTGGATCACGGTGATGCACACGCTCTACCTGCGCGCCGATATCCGCTCGACCCCGGTCGGCGGCTACATCTGGGAGCGGATCTTGCTGGCGGTGCGCAGCTGGTCGGCGCCGCGCGGCGCGCGCGGGATCATGTTCAACGTCACCTCGGGGATCGCGGTGGAAGAGACCGATACCGTGCTGCGCGCGGGCGGCGCCACCCATCTGGGCGGCAATTATTTCCTGCGGATCTGACGGGGGCGCGAGACGACACCATGACCGCGCGCGACGAGACCGCCCCGCTGATCACCGGCATCGGCCTGCGCCTGCCCGGCGCGCGCGGGCTGGCCGGCGCCTGGCGGGTGCTGGCCGAGGGGCGCTGCACGGTGGGCGAGGTCATCGCGCGCAGCTTCGACCCCGCGCTCTACCTCGACCCAGTGCCCGGCCGGCGCGGCAAGACCGTGACCTTCGCCGCGGGCCAGATCGAGGATCTGTGGCGCTTCGACCCCGGCGCCTTCGGCATCAGCCCGCGCGAGGCCGCCGAAATGGACCCCCAACAGCGCCAGATGCTGATGGTGGTGCGCGAGGCGGTCGATGATGCGGGGCTCGACATGGCCGCGCTGGCGGGGCCGCGCACGGGGGTGTTCATCGGCGCCTCGCTCGTCGAGAATCTCTCGCTCTTCTACAATGACCCGGCGCGCGGCGGCTCCACCTTCACGCTGGGCAACACGCTCTCGATCCTCGCCAACCGGGTCTCGGCCTGTTTTGATTTCCGCGGCCCGAGCCAGGTGATCGACACCGCCTGCTCCTCGGCGCTGACCGCGCTCGACACGGCGGCGGGCGCGCTGCGGCGGGGCGAGCTCGATATCGCGGTGGTCGGCGGCGTCCATGCGATCCGCACCCCGGGCGGCTTCGTCGGCTTCTCGCAGGCGCGGATGCTGAGCCCGACCGGCACCTGCCACGCCTTCGATGCCGCGGCCGACGGCTATGTGCGCTCCGAGGCGGCGATCGCGGTGGTGCTGATGCGCCCCGAGATCGCCGCGCGCCTCGCGCCGCGGCTGCGCGCGCGGCTCCTGGCCACCGGCGTCAACACCGATGGCGCCAGCGCCCCGCTCGCCGTGCCCTCCGCCCCCCGCCAACAGGCGCTGATCGAGGCGGTCCTCGAGGCCTCCGGGCGCGACCCGGAGGATTTCGCCTTCTACGAGGCCCATGGCACCGGCACCGCGGTGGGCGACCCGGCCGAGGCGCGCTCGCTCGGCGCGGCGCTGGCCACGCTGCGCCGCGCGCCGCTCAGGATCGGCTCGGCCAAGACCAATTTCGGCCATGCCGAGCCCGCCGCCGGGCTTGTCGGGCTCGTCAAGGCGGTGCTCGCGCTTGAGCGCGGCGCGCTGCCCGCCTCGCTGCATTTCACCACCCCCAACCCCGCGATCGATTTCGAGGCGCTCAATCTCTCGGTCAATACCGCGCTCCGCCCGCTTGCGCCGGGCGCGCGGCTGGCGGGGGTCAATGCCTTCGGCTTTGGCGGCACGAATGCGGTCGCGCTGATCGAGAGCCTCGCGCCCGCGCCCCGCCCCGCCGCCCGTCCGGCCACCGCCCGCCCCGCGGCCGCGCCGCTCGCCCCACCGGCGCCCGAACCCGCCCCCTGGCTGCTCCTCTCGGCCGCCTCCGCGCCAAGCCTCGCCCGCCTCGCCGCGGCCTGGGCCGAGCGCCTCGCGCCGCTCTCCCCCGCCGAGCGCGCGCCGCTCGCCGCCGCCGCCGCACGGCGCTCCGAATTTGCCCATCGCCTCGCCGTGCCGCTCGCAACCGCGCCCGCCGCGCTCGAAGATCACGCCGCCGGCCGCCCCACGCCCGCGCTCCTCGGCAAGGCCGCCTTTGCCTGCGCGCGCACCGTCTTCGCCTTCTCCGGCAATGGCGCGCAAAGCGCCGGGATGGGCCGCGCCGCCTATGCCGCCGACCCGGCCTTCCGCGCCGCCTTCGACGCGATCGCCGCCGCCTTCGCCGCCGAGGGCGTGGCCGATCTCGCCCGCCTGCTCGACGCCCCCGATCTGCAGACCCGCCTCGCAAGCCCCCTCGTCGCGCAGCCGCTGCTCGTCGCCTGCCAGATCGCTCAGGCCGAGAGCCTGATCGCGGCGGGCCTCGCCCCCGAGGCGGTGGTCGGCCATTCGGTGGGCGAACTGAGCGCGCTCCATGTCGCGGGCGTGCTCAGCCGCGCCGGGCTTGCCCGCGTCGTCGCCAGCCGCTCGCGCGCCTTCGAGGCGCTGCGCGGCACCGGCACGATGGCCACCCTCGCGCTCGGCGAGGCCGAGGCGCGGCGCGCGCTGGCCGGGCTCGGCGATGACCGGCTGGTGATCGCCACCGTGAACTCGCCGCGCTCGGTGACCGTCTCGGGCCCCGCCGAGGCGATCGAACGGCTCGCCCGCGTCACCGTCGGCGGGCGCCCGATCGCGCTGGTGCGGCTCGGCCTCGAAGTGCCCTACCACAGCCCCGCGCTCGAGCCGCTGCGCGCGCGCTTCCTCGAGGATCTCGCCGGGCTCGCCTTCGCCCCCGCGCGCCTGCCCGTCGCCGGGGCCGCGGTCGGGCGGATGCTGCGCCCGGGCGAGGCCGATGCCGATTATCTGTGGAAAAACACCCGCGACCCGGTGCGCTTTGCCGATGCGGTGGCGGCGCTCGCGGCCGAGGGGCCGGTGCAGGCGGTGGAAATCTCGCCCCGCCCGATCCTCGGGCGCGCGCTGCGCGACATCGCCCAGCTCGGCGGCCTGCCGGTGGCGCATTTCGCGCCCTCCCCGTCCACGCCAGCCGAGCCCCCCGCCGCGACGGCGGCCTCCCTCGGCGCCGCGACGCCCGCCTCCCCACCCGGCGCGGTGGTGGCGCGCGCCTGGGTCGCCGGCCTCGGCATCGACCGCGCGCGCCTCGCCGGGCGCCTCGATCTGGCCCCGGGCGCGCCCCCGCCGGAGCTGCCCGATTACCCCTGGGAGCTCGCCGATCATTACCCGCCGCTCTCGGCCGATGCGCTCGACAGCTGGGGCGAGAGCGGCCCGCGCGGCCTCGCCGGGCGCCGCCCCGACCGCGAGCTGCCGGTCTGGACCACCGACATCACCCCCACCGCCCCCGCCTGGCTCGCCGATCACCGGCTCGGCGCGCAGCAGGTTCTGCCCGCCGCCGCGCTGGCCGAGATTGCGCTCGCCGCGGCGGCCGAGCTCTGGCCCGAGAGCGCGCTGCGGCTCGAGGGGTTCGACCTGCTCCACAAGGCCGAGGTCGCGGGCGAGGGGCTGCGGCTGCGCACCCGGATCGAGCCGCAAAGCGGCGCGCTGAGCCTCGAGATGCGCCCGCGGCTGAGCCAGACCGACTGGATCTTGCTCGCCCGCGGCACCCTGTCGCGCGCCGCGAGCCCGCCGCCGGCGCCCCCTCGCCGCCCGCGCGCTCAGACCGAAACCGGCGTCGAGACCGGCGCGCTCTACGCCGGGCTCGCGGCGCGTGGGCTCGCCTATGGCCCCGCCTTCCAGCGCCTCGCGCGGGTCTCGCTGCACGGCCGGACGGAGATCACCGGCGCCCTCGCCGCCGCGCCCGAGGGGGCGCGGTTCACCCTCGACCCGACCGCGCTCGACGCCGCCTTCCATGCGCTGGCCGCGCTCGTCGAGGCGCGCGGCGGGGCGCTTGGCGGGGCGTTTGGCAAGCCCGAGGGCCTCGCGCGGGCGCTCGCGGCGGGGGCCGCGCTGATCCCGGTGCGGATCGGGCGGCTGACGCTGTGGCGCCCGGGCGCGGCGCCCGCGCGGCTGCGGCTCAAGATCACCCGGCTGCGGCGGCGCGGGGTCGAGGCCGATCTGTGGCTCGACGATGACGCCGGCGCGCCGATCGCCCGGCTCGAGGCGGTCGACTTCGCGCTGGCGCAGATCACCGCCCCCGCGATCGCGCCCAGCCGCTGGGAGGAGCGCGAGATCCGCCTGCGCGCCCCCGGCGCGCCGCGCGCCCTGCCGCGCGGCTGGGCGCGCCCGGCCACGGCGCTCGCGCGGCTCGGCCTTGCGCCCCGCCCCGCCGCCCGGGGGCCCGCCGAGACCGCCTTTGCGGGGCTTCGCGCCGCGCTCGAGGCCGGGGCGGACCCGGGCCCCGCGCTCGCCGATCTGCTCGCCACCGCTCCCGATCTCGCCGATGACGCGCGCCTCGCGCTTGCGGCGTATCGCGGCGCGCTCTTGCCCGAGGTCGCGCGGCGGGCGCTGACCACGCGGCAGGGCTGGGCGCTCGCCGAGCGGCTGCTCGATGACCTTTGCGCGCGCGGCCGCCCGCTCGAGCGCTGCGCGGTGCTGCTCATCGGGCTGCCGCCCGACGCGCTCCTTGCGCGGCTGCTGAGCGACCCGCGGATCGATGCGCTGCACCTGACCCACCCCGAGCCCGAGGCCCGGGCGGCGCTGCGCCGCGCCCTGCCGCCGCCACTCGCGGCGCTGGTGATCGACGCGCCGCCGCGCGGGGCGGTGGATCTGTGCCTGCGGGTCTGCGCGCCGCCCCTCGCCGCGCCGCCCCGCGCCACGCTCACCCTCGCGATCACCGCTCCGGGCGGCGACGGGCCGGCCGAGACCGCGCTCCATGACCTCTCGGGCCCGCTGCCCCTCGCCGTTGAGGCCCAGATCGCCCCCGCCGCCGAGGCCGCCCCCCCGCCCTTGCCCCTGCCCTTGCCGGAGCTGCGCCTTTACGGCGCCGCGCCCGGGCCGCTGCCCGCCGGGCTGACCTTGAGCGACAGCCCCGCCGCGCGCGCGCTGATCCTGTGCCGCTTCGGCCCCGGCGACAGCCTCACCGACCGCCTCGCCGAGATGTTGATGACGCTGCGCCGCGCCGCGCTCGAGGGGCTCGACGCGCTCACCATCGTGGCGCTGGAGGAGGCCCCGACCGCGCGCTTCGAGGCCCTGACGCGCGGCCTTGCCGCCGCCGCCGCGACGCGCACCAACGAGGCGCCGGGCGCCGAAACCCGGCTGATCGCGGTGGCCGCACAGGGCGCGCCGGACTGGCCCGCGCTCTTTGCGCTCAGCGCCGAGGAGCCGGTCGTGCGCTGCACCGCGGCGGGGCTGCGCGGCGCCCGCGTGCTGCCCTGCCTCGCCGCCGCCGCGCCGCCCGCGCCGGCCCTGCGGCTCGAGGAGGGCGGGCCGGGCGGGCTCGCCTCGCTGCGCTGGCGCGCGCACAAGCGGCGCAAACCGGGCGTCGGCGAGGTCGAGATCGCGGTCGCGGCGACGGGGCTGAACTTCCGCGATGCGATGCTCGCGCGCGGGCTCTTGCCGGAGCGGCTGCTCGAGGGCGGGGCCTCGCGCGCCGGGCTCGGGATGGAATGCGCGGGCCGGGTGCTGCGCGCGGGGCCGGGCACCGCGCTCAGGCCCGGAACCTGGGTCGCGGGCTTCGCCGCCGAGGCCTTCGCCAGCCATCTGACGCTGCCCGAGGCGGCGCTCATCACGCTGCCCGAGGGGCTCGCGCCCAGCGCCGGCGCCGGCCTTCCGGTGGCTTTCGTGACCGCCTGGGAGGCGCTGGTGCGGGTTGCGCGGCTTGCGCCGGGGGACAGGGTGCTGATCCACGGCGGCGCGGGCGGGCTCGGCCTCGCCGCGATCCAGCTCGCGCGGGCGCAAGGGGCGCGCGTCATCGCCTCCGCCTCGAGCCCGGAGCGGCGCGCGCTGGCCCGCGCCGCGGGCGCCGAGGTAGCGATCGACAGCCGCGACCCGGAGTTCGCCACCGCGGTGCGCGCCGCCACCGACGGGCGCGGCGTCGATATCGTGCTCAACAGCCTCGCGGGCGCGATGATGCAGGCCTCGGTCGCCTGCCTGGCCCCCTTCGGCCGCTTCATCGAGCTCGGCAAACGCGATTTTCTGGAGGCCACGCGGCTTGATCTGACGCCCTTTGCCGCCGGGCTGAGCTACCACGCCTTCGACCTCGACCGCCGCCTCGCGGTCGACCCGGAGGGCGTCGGCGAGAGCCTGCGCGCGGTGCGCGCGGCGCTGGCGGAGGGGCGGCTCCGACCGCTGCCCGTCACGCCCTGGCCCGGCGCCGATCTCGCAGGCGCGATCCGCCACATGCTCGGCGCCCATCACGTCGGCAAGATCGTGATCACACCCCCCGCCCCGCGCCGCCCGCCCCGCGCCGCCGCGCGCCCGCCCGCGCTCCGCGATGACTGGGTGATCCTTGGCGGCTCCGGCGGGCTCGGGCTGGCGCTCGCGCGCGCGCTGGTCGGGGCGGGCGTGACGCGGGTGCATCTCGTCTCGCGCAGCGGCAAGCCCGGCCTTGCCGCGGGCGCCGACGGGCTTTGGGCGCAAACCGCCCCGCAGGTCAGCCTCCATGCCGCCGATGCCCGCAACCCGGCCGCGCTCGGCGCGCTGTTCGCGCGGATCGAGGCGGGCGGCGGGCGGCTTGGCGGGGTGATCCATGCCGCGATGGTGCTCCATGACCGGCTGATCCGCGACCTCGACCCGGTCGAGACCCGCGCGGTGCTCGCCGCCAAGATCGAGGTGGCCGAGGCGCTCGCGGCCGCGCTCGCCCCCCCCGGCCGGGCGCCCGATCAGCTGCTCTTTCTCTCCTCGATCGCCGCCTGGATCGGCAACCCCGGTCAGGCGGGCTATGCCGCCGCGAATGGCGCGCTCGAGGGGCTGGCGGCGGCGCAGCGGAGCGCGGGGCGGCGCGCGCGGGTGCTCAGCCTCGGGGCGATCGGCGGCGCGGGGGTGCTGGCGCGCAACGCCGCCCTCGCGGCGCGGCTCGCGCGCCAGGAGGGGCTGACGCTTCTGCCGGTGGCGCAGGCGGTGGCCGAGGTGATGGCCGCGCTCGGCGCGCCCACCGCCGCCACCGACCCCGCGCCCGACCCCGCGCCCGCGGATTACCTCTTCGCCCCGGTCGATTGGCCGGGCCTCGCGCCGCTCCTGCCCGCGCTCGCGCAGGCGCGCTTTGCGCAGGTGATCGCCGAGGGCGCGGCCGCGCGCCGCCCCGCGGGCGATCTCGCCGAGGAGATCCGCGCGCTCGATTGGCGCGCCGCGCTCGCGCGCGTCGAGGCCGAGCTTGCCGAGATCCTCTGTGCGATCTTGCGCCTGCCCCCCGCCGATTTCGACCCGCAACGCCCGCTCGGCCGCTACGGCATCGACTCGCTGATGGCGATGGAGCTGCGCCTCGATGTCGAGCGCCGGCTCGGGCTCTCGCTCGGCGCGCTGCCGATCTCGGAGGCCACCACCCCCGCCCGCCTCGCCGCCGCGCTGCTCGAAGAGCTGCGCCGCGCCCCGCAGACCGCCCCGGAGCCCCCCGCATGACCGCCCCGCTGCGCATCCTCTTTCTGCACCGCAACCAGCCCGCGCAATTCGAGTTTTTCGCGCGCTGGCTGGCGCAGAACGGCTGGCAGGTGACCTTCGCCCATGTCGGCCCGGCGCCCTCCGACACCACCGACGCCGACGGCATCCGCACGCTGCGCTTCCCCGCCCCGCCCGATGAGCGGCGCGCCGACGATTACCGCTATGCGCTCGATTACGCCGCCCAGACCGCGCTCGGCGCCACCCAGCTCTTCACCCAGCTGCGCGAGCTCGAGGGCTACCACCCCGATCTCGTGCTCGCCCATGTCGGCTGGGGCATCGGCTTGACCGTGCGGCAAATCTGGCCCGCGACGCGCTACATCGCCTATCACGAATGGTATTACACCGATGTCGACTGGGACCGCAGCAAGCGCGAACGCCCGATGACGCCTGAGGCTTTGCTGACCAACCGCCTGAGAAACCTGCCGATTTCGGCCGAGTTCGACAGCGCCGACCGCAATTGGTGCCCGACCGGCTTTCAGGCGAGCCGCTTCCCCCCCGCGCTGCGCGCCCGCCTCGAGATCGTGCCCGACGGGGTCGATTGCGGCTTCCACCGCCCCGACCCGGAGGCGCGGATCGACTTCGACTGGCTGCGCCTGCCCGGCCGCACGAAGCTCTTGACCTATGCCACCCGCGGCCTGGAACCGCTGCGCGGCTTTCCGCAATTCATGCGCGCGGTGGCGCTCTTGCAAAAGCGGCGCGCAGATTTCGAGACCCTGGTCGTCGCGCAGGACAGCGTCTCCTACGGGCCGCGGCTCGCCGAGGACGACGGCTGGGGCAAGCGCGCGCTCAAGGCGCTCGATCTCGACCGCGGGCGACTGCACATGCACGGGCTCAAGCCGCGCGCCGAATATCTGCGCGTGCTGCAAGCCTCGAGCGCACATGTCTATTTCACCGAACCCTTCGTGACCTCCTGGTCGCTGCTTGAGGCGATGGCGGCGGGCTGTCTGGTGATCGGCTCGCATACCGCGCCGGTGCGCGAGGTGATCGAGGACATGCAGACCGGGATCCTCGTCGACATGGACGAGAGCGACGAGGTGGCCGAGATGATCGACTGGGTCTTCGAGCACCCCGCCGAGGTGGCCGCGATCCGCGCAAATGCGCGCGCCCATGTGCTCGAGCGGTTCGAGGCGGGCAAGGTCTTTGCGCGCAAGGCGGCCTATCTGCGCGCGCTCGTCGCGGGCGGCTGAGCGCTCAGCGCTCGGCCTCGGCGATCAGCCCGCGCACCCAGCGCGCCGCCGCCCAGGCCGCCGGCACCCCGAGCGGCACCGAGACCGCCACCGCCCAGAGCGGCGCGAGCGCGGGCAGGCCGAGCCATTGCCCCATCAGCCCGAGCATGAAGAGATTGATCGCCACCGCCGCCGCGCAAAACGGGTAAAGCAGCGCCGCGAGCCGCCCGAGCCGCGGCAGATCAGTGGCTGGTGCCGTCATCGAAGGTGATCTTGTTCCAGACATTGTATTTCCCGATCGGTTTGCGCATCGGCAGGCGCTTGACCTCCTCGAAGGTCTGCGCGTCATAGATGATCACCGCGCCCTCGTCCTCCATCAGCGAGGTGAAGACATAGCGCCCGTCGCGGGTGAATTCGGCATGGGCAAAGAGCTTGCCGGGCTCGGGCACCAGACGGCGCACGATCTCGAGGCTCTGCTTGTCGATGATCTGCATCTCATCCTTGTGCGGGCCGAAGAACACATCCGCCCAGACATAGGGCGAGGCCTCGTGGCTGCGCAGGAAGAACCCCGGCCCGTCCATCGCGATGGTCTGCACCAGATGCCAGTCGCTCATGTCGATGACCGAGATCACGCCTTCTTTCAGATGCGGCGTCGCCATCACCCGGTGCCCGTCGCGCATCCAGGAGATCCCCGAACCCAGATGCGGCATCCCCGGCAAGGGCAGCTCGGCGATCTTGCGCCCGACATCGAGGTTGATCACCTCGCCCTTGGTGCCCTCACGGTTGGTGCCGATCAGGTCGCGGTAATCGGGCGAGAAGAAGAAATCGTCGAGCGGCTCGTCGATCGCGATCCGCCGGCGCGCGAAGAGCCCCTTTTCGGCGCCGAGGCTCTCCTCCATCGAGGCCTCGTAGCTGTGCACGAAGCCGTCGTGGAACGGCCCGCCCTCGGGGTCGGTGGTCACCTCCCAGATCTCCGGCGCATCCTTCAGCGCGAGCACGAAGCTCTGCCGCTCGGGCGCCTGATAGACCGCCGAGACGCGGCTCGGGCGGCCGTCGCGCGCCACCACCTCGAGCACCTTGACCACGCTCAGATCCTCGGTCGACAGGATCGTGAGCGTCTGCGGCAGGTAATTGGCCACCGCGAGCCACTTGCCATCGGCGCTCATCGCGATGTTGCGGCTGTTCAGCCCGGCGCGGATCTGGCCCACCACCTGCAACGACCAGATATCGTATTTCTGCACCCAGCCATCGCGCGACATGACAAAGACGAACCGCCCGTCGGGCGAGAACTTCGGCCCGCCATGCACGGCAAAAGGCGTGGCAAACCGGTCGAGCACCTCGAAACTATCCCCATCGAGCACCGAGATATGGTGATCGCCCGCCTCGACGACGAGGGTGATGTTCATCGGATCGCCGGTGAAGACCGGCGCGGGCGCAGGGCGATACTCGGCACTCATCTCGCGGCTCTGCGCGGCCTGCTCGAGGCTCCAGCGCGGGGTCTCGGTGAGCGGCGTCGCGATATAGGCCGCCACCGCGGCGATCTCCTCAGGGCTGAGCTGGCCGCCAAACCCCGCCATCTGCGTGGCCGGCCGGCCCGCAGCGATCACCTGCTCGAGCGCGGGGCCCATCATCCGCCCGAGCGTCTCGGGGATCAGCGCGGGGCCGGTGCCGCCCAGCCGCGTCTCGGCGTGGCAAGACGCGCAATTCTCGGCAAAGAGCGCCGCGCCATCGGCGCCCGCCGCCCCTTCAGCCGCCCCCTGCGCCGCCGCGCCCCCGCCCATCCCCAGCATCAGCGCCAGCACGACCGGCAGAATATGCGTATTTTTTCCAAGAAGAAGCGCCGGGGTTTCTTCTTGGCCCAAATACGCACGGCGCGACATCGGCCGCAGGCGCGGCGCAAGATCAGAAGAAACGATGTGCGGGATCATGGCTCTTGCCTCGGAACGGAGTGACAGTCAGGCGCGCAGCTTCGGCGTCAAGGCCGATCTCAGTCGCGCCGAGGTAGCAGGCCGGGTCTTCGGCCCAGGGGTCGCCCGAGACCTGCAGCGCGCGGATCCGGGTATTGCCGCCGCAGACCGCCTGATAGGCGCAGGCGCCGCAGCGCCCCTTGAGCGGGCGCGGGCGGGTGCGCAGCGTGGCGAGCATCGGGTCGGCGCCGGTCCAGAGCGCGGAAAACGGCGTCTCCTTGACCGAGCCCACGGTATAATCGGACCAATAGGTATCGGGGTGCACGCGGCCCTGGGGGTCGATATTGGCCACACCCAGCCCCGAGGAATTGCCGCCCCAGGCCTCGAGATGGGCGCGCACATGGGCCGCCTTCTCGGGGAAATTCCGCTCGACCCAGCGCAGGAAGTAGACCGCATCGGCATCGTTGTTGCCGGTGACGATCTCGAGGGGCGCATCCTCGGCCACCGCCACCCAGGCGCGGTCGATCAGCTCGTCGAGGGCGCTGCGGGTGCGGGTATGGGCGGTATCCTCGCCGCGGTTCTTGTCGCCGCGCCCGGCATAGACGAGATGCGACAGGTAGAACTTGTCGACCCCCTCGCGGTCGCACAGATCGAGCATCGCGGGGAGCTGTTCGGCGTTATCCTCGGTGATGGTGAAGCGCAGCCCCACCTTCACCCCGCGCGCCAAAAGCGCCCGCACCCCGCCCAGCGCCGCGTCGAAGGCGCCATCGAGGCCGCGGAACCAATCGTTCGTCGCGCCGATCCCGTCGAGCGAGATGCCGACGTAATCAAACCCGAGCCCCGCGATCCGCTCGGCGTTTTCGGCGGTAATCAGCGTGCCGTTGGTCGAGAGCGCGAGATGGCGGAAGCCGAGCGCCTTGGCCCGCTCCGCCAGCTCGAAGAAATCGAACCGCGAGAGCGGCTCGCCGCCCGACAAGATCAGCGCCGGGAT
Source organism: Rhodobacter xanthinilyticus (assembly GCF_001856665.1). Lineage (NCBI taxonomy): Bacteria > Pseudomonadati > Pseudomonadota > Alphaproteobacteria > Rhodobacterales > Rhodobacter > Rhodobacter xanthinilyticus. The sequence goes on from NZ_CP017781.1 coordinate 2,568,605, forward strand.
CCCGAAGGCCTTGAGATCCTCAAGCACGCCCATCGCCTGCTCATGGCTGAGCTCGCCCGGGAACGGCCGGTCCGCCGAGGTCGTGTAGCAATGCCGGCAGCGCAGGTTGCAGCTGCGCGTGAGGTTCCAGATCACCACTGGTTTCACCGCGCCCGCGCGGCGGCGCACCGGCGTGGGGTGCACCAGCTCGCGCATGTATTGGCTCAATCGGAACATCTCTCAGCCCTCGGCAAGGCGCAGCCCGGTCTTTTTCAGGATGCGCGTGGAATAGAGGATCTCGCAGCCCCGGCAGGCGGAGCCGAGCAGCGCCGCGATCTCGGCGCGTTTGGCCTCGACCTCGGCGCGGGTCGTGCCATGGATCATGGCGAAGAGGTTGTAGGGCCAGCCCTCGGCGCGCGGGCGCAGATAGCAATGCGACACGAAATCGAGCGCGCCGACCGCGGCGCCGAGCCGGGTGGCCGCGCCGTCCTCGACATCCCAGACCGACATGCCATTCGCGACCTGGCCCAGCGCATAATGGTTGGGCGCGAGCGCCACCCGCCGGATCGCGCCCGCGGCCTGCATCGCCGCCATCCGCGCCAGAACCTCCGCCTCGGGCCGGCCGAGCTGGCGGGCGATCTCGGCATAGGGCTCGGCCACCAGCGGCAGCCCCGCCTGGGTCGCGGCGATGATCTGACGGTCGAGAGGGTCGAGGCTCATGCAGTCACCCGAAAGCCGATGAAAAACTCCTCGAGTTTCGGGAAACGGAGGACGCACATCCCCGTTTCCCGCTCGATCTCACCCGCCACCTGCTCGATACCTTCCGGAGCTACCGCGGCCAGCACGAACCACATGTTCAGCCGGTGAGTGCGTTGATAATTATGCGCAACCTCGGGGTGGGCATTGACCAAAGTCATGACCTCCTCGAAACGCGCCTCGGGCACCGCCATCGCGCACAGGCAAAACGCCCCGCCGAGCGCCGCGGCGTCGAAAAACGGCCCGAAGCGGGTGATCGCGCCGATCTCGCGCAGCCGCGCGATGCGGGCGAGGAGCTCGGGCACCGTGATGCCAAGCGCCGCCGCGGGCGCCGCGAAGGGGGCGGGGCCGATCGCCACCCCGTCCTGGAGCAGGTTGATCGCGGCGCGGTCGATCGCGTCGAGCGCGCCCTCGGGCAGGACCGCGCGGCTCATTCCGCCGCGAGCCCGCTGGCCGCGCCCGGGCCCGCAAGCAGCGCGCCGGTCTGTTTGAAACAACGGATCGAGAACAGCACCTGTTTGCTCGCCCCGGCGAGCTCGGGCAGCGCGGCGGCCCCCTCGAGCACCTCGAAGGCCTCGCGCCGCGAGCGCGCATGGATCATGCAAAACAGCGGATAATCCCATTTCGGGCGGCGCGCGCGCTCATAGCAGAGCGTCACGCCCGGATGGCGCACCAGCGCCTGCCCCGCCGCGCCGATCCGCTCATCGGGCAGGTTCCAGGCGACCATCGCGTTCGAGCGCCAGCCCAGCGCGCGGTGGCGCACGATCACGCCCAGCCGGGTGATGATCCGCGCGCGGGTGAGCGTCTCGATCCGCTCGATCACCGCCGCTTCGCTCAGCCCGAGCCGCGCGCCCAGCGCCGCATAGGGCCGCGCCACCAGATCGAGCCCGTCGGTCAGCGCCTGCAAGAGCGCCCGGTCGCCCGCCTCGAGCACCGACAGATCCGCCGGCCGGTCGAGCGAGAGCGCATGGCGCGGGCCGCCCAGCGCAAAGCCCAGATCGATGTTGAAGGCGCGCTTGAGCGGCAGCATCAGCACCTCGAGCCCCGAGGCCGCCTCGATCCGCGCCACGATCGCGTCGCGCTCGGCAAGGTCGGGCGCGGTGACCACGAACCAGATGTTCCAGTCATTCTCGCGCAGATAGGAATGGTTCACCCCCGGCTCGGCGCTGATGATCGCCGCCACCTCCTCGACGCGCCAATCGGGCACCGCCATCGCCGCAAGGCTCGAGGCGCCGACCGTATTGGGCCGGCAGGTCGCACCGACGCGCGCCATCGTGCCGGTCGCGCGCAGCTGCGTCAGCCGCGCCAGAACCACCCCCTGATCGACGTCAAGCGCCTCGGCCATCGCCCGGAAAGGCTCGGGCACCAGCGGGAAATGACGTTGCCAGTCGTCGAGAATACGGGCGTCGAGATCGGTCAACAGAGGCATCTTTACAATCCCATGCGGTGGGCGCGGGCGGTGAAGAAGATCCCCGAGGGGCTCTTCGCCGCGATCTCGCCGATCGGTTTGAGGGTTTCGGTGTCGTAGATCACCACCTTGTCGGCATCGCGCACCGAGACCCAGGCCTCGGTGCCGCGCGCGGTGAATTCCATGTGCAGAACCGCCGGGCCGGGCTTGAGCTCGGCGGTGACCTCGTGGGTCATCGTGTCGATCACCTGCACGGTATCGTTGAGCGGATGGGCGAAATTCACCCAGACCTGCCGCCCGCCGGGCCGCGCCATGGCAAAGACCGGCTGGCCATGGGTCGCGGTGCGCCCGGTTTCCTCGAGCGTGCGGCGGTCGATCCAGAGCACCTCGGAATGGTGCACGGCGGGCAGCACGATCTGCTCGCCCGCCCCCGCCCAGCCCTCGAGATGGGGCATCTTGTAGACCGGCATCTCCTGCGCCCCACGGCCATAGCCGGGCAGGATCTTGCGCGGTTTGGGCTCGGCCGCCCAGAGGTCGATCGCGCTCAGCCCGTCCTCGCCGAAAAGCCCCGCGATATAGGTGCGCCCGTCCTCGGTGATCAGCGCGTCATAGGGCTCGGCGCCGATATCGGCGAAGGTGGTGACCTTGGGCGCGGGGCCGGACATGTCGACGAGTTTCGTCTCGCCGGTCTCCCAGACCGAGAACAGGAAGCGCCGCCCCGGCGCCTCCTCGAGCCCGAGCGCCTTGCCGCCCGCGGGCACCGTCGCGACCGGCTCGAGCGTGTCTGCGTCGAAGATATTGATGCCGCCGGGCTCGTAATTGGCCACCGCGATCAGCTTGCCGTCATCGGAAATCGCGCCGCCGATCGAATTGCCGGCCTGCACGATGCGGTTGACGATCTTCTGGGTGAGCAGGTCGAGCTTCGTCAGCCCGCCGTCGCGGCCGAAGATATAGGCGTAGCGCTCGTCGCTCGAGAAGACGAGCGAGGCATGGGAGAGATCGCCGAACCCCTCGACCCGCGCGATCGCGGCGTGCTCGGATTGGTCGATGACCAGCACCGAGCCGGTGGCGCGCTCGATCACGACGCCGAGGTCGCCGGTGGCGCGCAGATCATCGGCAAGCGCGGGGGCCGCGAGGAAACAGCCCAGCAAAAGCGCGGCAAACTTGGTCATTTCTCTTCCGTCCCCATCTCTTCGGCGCCGATCTCTTCGGCGCCCAGCAGATAATCGGCGATCCAATAGGCCTCGGCCTCGCTCATCAGCGGCCGCCAGGGCGGCATCGCGGTTTGCGGCACCCCGTCGAGGATGATCGCGGCAAGGCCCTCGCGGTCCTGGCCCTCGAGGGCGGCGCGGGTCAGCGGCGTGCCGAGCCCGCCCTTGCGGGTCATGCCGTGGCAGGCGCCGCAATCTTGCGCCACGAGATGCTTGAGCCGCGCGGCCTGCGCCGGGCCGATCTCGCCCGCGAAGGCCGGCGCGGCCGGCGCGGCCAGAAGCGCCGCGAGGAGGAGCATCGCCCTAGGCATGGGCCGCGGCCCCCAACCTCTCGGGCCAGTCGCCGCAGGGCAGCCCGCCCTCCTGCGCGAGCGACACGGTGCGCCCGACGATGAACAGGACCGGCGCCTCGAGCCCCTCGGCCGCAGCCGCGATCTGCGCGAGCGGCGCGAGGCGGCGGCGCTCGCGCGGGGTGGTGGCCGCGGCCACCGCCAGCGCCGGCGTGGCCGCGGGCAGGCCCCGCGCGATCAGCTCGCGCGCGATCACCGCCATGCTGGCCGCGCCCATGTAGATCACCAGCGTGGTATCGGGCGCGGCGAGGCTCTGCCAATCGAGATCGAGCGCGGCATCGCGGGCGCGGTGGCCGGTGACATAACGCACGCCGGTGGCGAGCCCGCGATGGGTGAGCGGCACGCCGGTCGTGCTCGCCGCCCCCTGCGCGGCGGTGATGCCGGGGATATATTCGACCGCGATCCCGGCCGCGGCGAGCTCCTCGGCCTCCTCCGAGCCGCGCCCGAAGATCAGCGGATCGCCGCCCTTGAGGCGCACCACCCGCAGCCCCTCGCGCGCCAGATCGACGAGCAGCCGGTTGATGCGCTCTTGCGGCACCGAATGGAACCCCGCAGCCTTGCCCACCGAAACCCGCCGCCGCCCCGCCGGCACCAGCGCCATCACCTCGGCCGAAACCAGCCGGTCGTAGACCACCACATCGGCCGCCTCGATCGCGCGCAGCGCCTTGAGCGTGAGCAGCTCCGGGTCGCCCGGGCCCGCCCCCACCAGCCATACCTTGCCTGTCGTCATTGTCTCGCGCCCGTCCTGAAAGTCCTGGATCGGAAGGGCCCGCAGGCCCCTCCGCGTCTCATCGCCCCGATCAATAGGTATCGGCGCGGGTGTTGAGCACGTTGAACTTGCCCGTCGGCGTGATCAGGCGCGGGTCCTTGATCACCGTCTTCAGTTCGAGCGTCTTGTCATCCACGACGACGATCGCGCTTTGCTTGTCCTTGGCGTTCCACACCGAGAACCACACTTCCGAGCCGTCCTTGTTGAACTCCGGCTGCACGACGCGCGGCTGGCCCTCCGGGATCCCCGCCCATTCGCCGATCGGCAGGGTGGTGAATTCCGGGTCGGTCTCGGTGTCGCCGGTCATCTTCGAGATGTCGAAGACCGCGACCGAGGCGGAAACCTCGGCCTCCGGGTTGAGCGGCGCATCGACATAGAGATGGGTCGAGCTCGGGTGGGTCTTGATGAAGAGCGAGCCGCCGCCCAGCGCCAAGAAGCTGTCGACCAGCTTCCAGGCCTGATCGGGGTGGCCCTCCGGGTCGGTGCCGATCAGCGCGACCGAATCGTCGCCCAGGTGCGAGGTCGCCCAGACCGGCCCGAAGACCGGGTGCACGAAATTCGCGCCGCGCCCCGGGTGCGGGGTCTGGCCGCCGGTCTCGATCAGCGCGACGAGCTTGTCTTCCTTGGTATCGACCACCGCGACCTTGCCGCGCGCATTCGCCGCCACCAGGAAATAGCGCTTGGTGCTGTCGAAGCCGCCGTCGTGGAGGAACCGCTCCGCCTCGATCTCGGTCGTCTTGAGGTTCTTCAGGTCGGTATAATCGACCATCAGGATCTTGCCGGTTTCCTTGACGTTGACGATGAACTCGGGGTGGTAATGCGAGGCCACGATCGAGGCGACACGCGGCTCGGGGTGGTAGGTCTGCTCGTCATAGACGTTGCCGCGCGTCGAGACGATCTTCAGCGGCTCGAGCGTTTCGCCATCCATGATGACGTATTGCGGCGGCCAGTAGCTGCCGGCGATCGCGTATTTGTCTTCCCAGCCCTCGAATTTCGAGGTCTCGATCGAGCGCGCTTCCGAGCCGACCTTGATTTCGGCCACCGTCGCGGGGACTTCCATCCACAGGTCGATCATGTCGACCTTGGCGTCGCGGCCGATCACGAAGAGATAGCGCCCCGAGGCCGAGATCCGGCTGATATGCACCGCATAGCCCGTGTCGATCACGGTCTTGATCTCGTAGCTGTTGGCGTCGATCAGCGCCACCTGACCGGCGTCGCGCAGCGTCACCGACATCAGATTGTCGAGATCGAGATCGTTCATCTTCTTGGTCGGGCGGTCCTCGGGCTTGACGATGACCTTCCAGCTCTCCTTCATCTCGGGCATGCCGAATTCGGGCGGCGCGGGCGGGTCGAGCATCACATAGCGCGCCATCATGTCGACCTGCGCCTCGGTCAGCTCGCCCGAGGTGCCCCAGTTCGGCATCCCCGCCGGCGAGCCATAGGTGATGAAGCTCTGCAGGTAGTCATAGCCGTGTTCGCGGGTGATATCGGGGGTCAGCGGCTTGCCCGTCGCGCCTTTGCGCAGCACCCCGTGACAACCCGCACAGCGTTGGAAATAAATCGTTTTCGCTTCGTTATACTCGTCTTGGGTCATCACCGGATCATCGGCCTTGCGGCCGGGGATCTCGACATTGATCTGGGCAAGCGTCGTCATCGAGGGCTCATAGGCGGCCGCGGGGCCGTCGGCATGGCCGGCCGGCTTGTCTTCGGCCCAGGCCATCGAAACGCCAAGGGCAAGGCCGAGCGCGGCGCTCGCGAGAAGCGTCCTGCGGGCTTTGGGGGCTAGCGTGGTCATCGGGGAAAGTCTCCGTTCGCTGGTGAGGCAAGGCGGAGCATGCACGGTTCCGTGAGCACGATTCTTGACTTTTGTTAATGCGACGACACAACCGGGCGGCGAATGTCCGATGCGGGCCGGTTGCTGGCCCGGACGGACCCCCGCGATGGTGCAATCGACCCCCTCTCCAGCCCGCCCCCGCGTCGGGCGCCCGGCCCGGGCCTGCGCGCGGGCGCGCGCGGCGCTGCTTGCGGCGCTGATCGGGGCGCTGCTGCTCTCCCCGGCGGCGCCTGCCCGCGCGGAGAGCTTCTCGGCGGGCGGGGTGGTCTCGGCCCGAGCCATCGCCCCCGCCGCCCCCGACCCCGCGACCGGCGCCGCGCTCTTTGGCCAAAGCGCGCCGGTGCGCCTTGAGCGGCTCGAGGACGGCGTGCCGGGCTGGGCCGCGCGCGACGGCGCCGGCGCGCTTTTGGGCTATCTCGGCTCGAGCTGGGAGCTTGCGGGTTCGGTCGGCTATTCGGGGCGCCCGCTCGATGTGCTGGTGGCGATCACCCCGCAGGCCAAAATCGCCGGCGCGCGGCTGATGCGCCATTCGGAGCCGGTGCTGACGCTCGGCATCTCCGAGGCCGATATCGCGCGCTTCGTGCAGGGGTTCGCCGGCCTCGAGCTCACCGCCCCGCGCGAGGCCCTCCTCGACCCCGCCGCGGGCGCCCCCGATGTGATCGCGCGCGCCACCGTCTCGACCGGGGTGATCCGCGACGGCATTTTGCGCAGCGCGCGCACGCTGGCGATCGGGCGCGGGCTGATCGGCGCGGGCGGCGGCATCGACCGGCTGAGCTATACCCCCACCGATTGGCCGGGGCTCCTCGCGATGGGCGCGCTCGCCGAGGCCCATGTCACGATGACCGAGGCCGCCACCGCGCTCGGCCGCGCGGCGGTGCCGGTGCCGCCCGGGCCCGGGCCCTTTCTCGACCTCTGGGCCGGGCTGATCGACACCCCCACCGTCGGGCAGAACCTGCTCGGCCAACAGATGTTTACCCAGGCGGTGGGCGCGCTCGGCCCGGGCGAAAGCGCGCTGATCGTGATCTCGGCGGGCGTGCAGTCGCCGCGCGGCACCGAGTGGAAACGCACGGGCCTCTTCGAGCGCATCACCGTGGTGCAAGGCGCGCGCCGCCACAGCCCGCGCGCCGAGGATTTTCTGCTGATCAAGAAACTCGCCATCGCCGGCGCGCCCTATGCCAAGGAAATCTCGGTGTTCCGGCTGCCCGCGGGCGCGGTGGACCCCGCCCGGCCCTTCCGCCTCGAGATCACCGCGCGCCGCGCCGCCGCCACCGGCGCCCCGGCCGAGATGGTGATCGGCGCCGACTATACCCTGCCCGCGGCCTTCCGCCTCGCCCCCCCGCCCGAGCCCGAGCCGCTCTGGCGCGAGATCTGGCGCGAAAAGCGCCCCCAGACCGCCTTCACCGCCGCGATGCTGGGCGCGCTGACGCTGATCCTCTTCGCGCAGGACTGGATCGTGCGCCGCCCGCGGCTCTGGGCGCGGCTGCGCGCGGGCTTTCTCGCGACCACGCTTTTCGGGCTCGGCTGGGGGCTCAACGGCCAGCTCTCGGTGGTGCAGGTGATGGCCTTCGTGCAATCGCTGCTGAGCGGGTTCCGCTGGGAGACCTTCCTGATCGAGCCGGTGATCTTCCTGCTCTGGGCCTTCGTGGCGCTGGGGCTCTTGTTCTGGGGGCGCGGGGTCTATTGCGGCTGGCTGTGCCCCTTCGGCGCGCTGCAGGAGCTCACCAACGCCGCCGCCCGGCGCCTCGGCGTCAAGCAGATCGCGGTGCCGCAGGCGCTCCATGAGCGGCTCTGGGTGATCAAATACACGCTCTTCGTCGCGATTCTGGCGCTCGGCTTCTATTCGATGCAGGACGCGCTGCGGCTGGCCGAGGTCGAGCCCTTCAAGACCGCGATCTCGCTGCGCTTCGCGCGCGCCTGGCCGTTCGGGCTCTTCGTGCTGGCGCTCCTCGGCGCGGGGCTCTTCATCGAGCGGTTCTATTGCCGCTACCTGTGCCCGCTCGGCGCGGGCCTCGCGATCCCGGCGAAGCTGAAGATCTTCGACTGGCTCAAGCGCCGCCCCCAATGCGGGCGCGAATGTCGGCTCTGCGAGCCCGCCTGCACGGTCGGCGCGATCGACCCGCTCGGGCGGATCAACCCCAATGAATGCGTGCTCTGCCTGCGCTGTCAGGTGATCTACAACGACCCAGGCACCTGCACGGTGCTCAAGCGCCGCGCCCGCGCGCCCGTTCCCACGCCCCCCGGAGACCCGACATGACCCTCCTCAACCGCCTCTTCGGCGAAGGCTTTCGCATCTTCTTTCTCGCCGCGGCGGGCTTCGGGCTCGTCGCGGCGCTCTGGTGGGGGCTGTGGCTGGCCAATCTGGCGCCGCTGCCGCCCACCGCGGCCGCGCCGATCACGCTGCATGGCCATGAGATGATCTTCGGCTATGGCGCCGCGGCGATCGGCGGGTTTTTCCTCACCGCGGTGCCGAACTGGACCGGCGCGCCCGCCGCGCGTTCTCTCTTCATCGCGGCGGTGGCGGGGCTCTGGCTGGCCGGGCGCGGCGCGAGCGCGCTCTCGGCCGAGCTGCCGCCGGGGCTCGTGGCGGCGGCCAGTCTCGCCTTCCTGCCGGTGCTCGGCGCGAAACTCCTCGCCCAGCTTCTCAAACGGCCAAAGCCGCAGAACCTGATGTTTCTGGGGCTGATCGCGCTGATGGCGGGGGGCGAGGCGCTGGTTCAGGCCGAGTGGCTCGGGCTCGGCTGGGGCGATGCGGGGCGCGGGCTGCGGGTCGGGCTTTACGCGATCTGCGCGATGATCGCGGTGCTCGGCGGGCGGGTGACGCCGGCCTTCACCCGCAACGCGATGCTGCGCGAGGGGGTGGAGACCGGCCTGCCGGTCTCGCGCCGCCCCCTCGAGGCCGCGGGCATTGCCGCCGCGATCGGGGTGGCGGCCGCCACGCTTCTGGCGCTGCCCGCGCCGGTGACGGGGGCGATGGCGCTTCTCGCGGGGGCGGCGCAAGGGGCGCGGCTTGTCGGCTGGCGCAGCCGCTGGGCCCTGCGCCAGCCGATCCTCTGGGCGCTGCATCTGGGCTGGGCGCTGCTCGGGCTGGGCTATCTCGCGACGGGGCTTGCGGAATTTGGCCTCGGCGACGGGTTCGGGGCGCTGCATCTGCTCGGCATCGGCGCGGTCGGCACCATGACGCTTGCGGTGATGAGCCGCGCGAGCCTTGGCCACACCGGGCGCGCGCTGGTCGCGCCGCGGCCGGTGGTCTGGGCCTATGGGCTGGTCGCGGCGGCGGCGGCGGCGCGCTGGCTCGCCGGGGCGGTGCCCGCCGCGCATGAGCCCCTCACGCTCGTCACCGCGGCGCTCTGGTGCGCGGCGATGGCGCTCTTTCTGGCCGCCCTCGGGCCGGTGCTGCTCGGGCCGCGCGCGGTGGCGCGCGCGCCGGTCGGCCCGCCGCCGGGCGCGCGCCGCCCCGCTGTCGCAAAGTAGACGACCATGCTCACCCGCCGCCGTTTCCTCGCGCTGAGCGCCTGCGCAACCGCCCTGCCCGGCCGCGCCGCGCCCCCCGTCGCGCCCCCCGTCGCGCGCTGGCGCGGGGTGGCGATGGGCTCGGTCGCCACGCTCACGCTGAGCGGGCTCGACGATCATGCCGCGCGCCCGATCTTTGCCCGCGTCGACGCCGAGCTCGCCCGGATCGAGGCGCGCTTCTCGCTGCACCGCGATTCGGCGCTGACCCGGCTCAACCGCGATGGCCGCCTCGCCTGGCCGGGCGCCGAGATCCTTGAGCTCTTCAGCCTCGCGGACGCGGTCCATGCCGCGACGGGCGGCGCCTTCGACCCGAGCGTGCAACCGCTCTGGCGCGCCATCGCCGAGGGCCGCGACCCGGGGCCTGCGCGCGCGGCGCTCGGCTGGGCGGGCGTCGAGGTCTCGGCGCGCGAGATCCGCCTCGCGCGGCCGGGGATGGCGCTGACCTTCAACGGCATCGCCCAGGGCCATGCCGCCGACCGGATCGCGGCGCTCTTGCGCGGCGCGGGGCTTCGCGATGTGCTGATCGACATGGGCGAGATCGTGGCGGCGGGCGCGCGCCCGGGCGGCGGGCCGTGGCGCGCGCAGATCGCGGGCCCCGCGGGCGAGGCGATCGGCGCGCAGGATCTGCGCGACACGGCGCTCGCCACCTCGGCGCCCATGGGCACCCGCATCGGCCCGGCGGGCACCGCGCCCCATATCCTCGACCCGCAGGGCGGCGCGCCGCGCTGGCGCCTCGCCGCGGTGGCCGCGCCGCGCGCGGCCCTTGCCGATGCGCTCTCGACCGCGGCCTGCGTGATGGACCGCCCCGCGATCGCGGCGGCGCTCGCCGCCTTCCCCGGCGCGCGGCTCGTGGCGCTTGCCTGAGGCAATTCCTGACAACTTTACCCACGGTTGACTTTCGTTAAGGCGTTTCGCCCCCCATCCCGGCGAAGTGAGCCCCACGATCAACCGCTCCGAAAAGGAGAGCGCATATGCGCGAAGTCATGACCAAGAGCATGGCCCGTAACATTTTCTACGGTGGCTCGCTGTTCTTCATCATCATCTTCCTGGGTCTTTCGGCCCAAAGCCACCTCTACATCAAGAGCACCTCGACCAACGAGGCCACGCTCACCGCCTCGGTCGTTCAGGGCAAGAAGATCTGGGAGGAAAACGCCTGTATCGATTGCCACACGATCCTCGGCGAGGGCGCCTATTACGCGCCCGAGCTTGGCAATGTCATGAAACGCTGGGGCATCGAGCCCGAGGACCATGCCGGCGCCAAGGACACGCTCAAGGCCTGGATGGACGCGATGCCCTCGGGCATCGAAGGCCGCCGCCAGATGCCGCAGTTCAACCTCACCGACGAGCAATATCAGGCCCTCGCCGATTTCCTGCTGTGGACCGGCACGATCGATACGCAGGGCTGGCCGCCCAATGACGCGGGCTGAGGGCAAGGAGCAAGGGACATGAAATACCAGACCCAGAAAATCGCGCTGATCTACATGGTCACGGCGCTGATCCTCTTCGCGGTGCAGGTCAGCGTCGGGCTGATCCTCGGCTATATCTACATCGAGCCGAATTTCCTCTCCGAGCTTCTGCCGTTCAACGTGCTGCGGATGTTGCACACCAATTCGCTGATCGTGTGGCTGATCACCGGCTTCTTCGGCGCGGCCTATTTCCTCGTGCCCGAGGAAAGCGAACGCGAGATCCATTCGCCGATGCTGGCCTATATCCAGCTCGCGATCCTCGTGCTCGGCACCGCGGGCGTGGTCGTGACCTATGTCTTCGACCTCTTCCATGGCAATTTCTTCCTCGGCAAGGAGGGGCGCGAGTTCCTCGAACAGCCGATGTGGGTGAAGGCCGGCATCGTCGTCGCGGCGCTGATCTTCCTCTACAACGTCACGCTGACCGTGCTCAAAGGCCGCAAGACCGCGATCACCAATATCCTGCTGATCGGGCTTTGGGGGCTGGCGCTGCTCTTCCTCTTCGCCTTCTACAACCCCTCGAACCTCGCGCTCGACAAGGAATACTGGTGGTATGTCGTGCACCTGTGGGTGGAGGGCGTGTGGGAGCTGATCATGGCCTCGATCCTGGCCTATCTGATGCTCAAGCTCACCGGCGTCGACCGTGAGGTCGTCGAGAAATGGCTCTACATCATCGTGGCGCTGTCGCTCTTTTCGGGGATCCTCGGCACCGGACACCATTACTACTGGATCGGCATGCCCGCCTATTGGCAGTGGATCGGCTCGATCTTCTCCTCGCTCGAGGTGATCCCGTTCTTCGCGATGATGGCTTTCGCCTTCGTGATGGTCTGGAAGGGCCGGCGCGATCACCCCAACAAGGCGGCGCTCCTGTGGTCGCTCGGCTGCGCGACGCTGGCCTTCTTCGGCGCAGGCGTCTGGGGCTTTCTCCATACGCTCCATGGCGTGAACTTCTACACCCATGGCACCCAGATCACCGCCTCGCACGGGCACCTGGCCTTCTACGGCGCCTATGTCTGCCTCAACCTCGCGATCTTCACCTATGCGATGCCGATGCTGAAGGGCCGTGACCCCTATAACCAGGTGCTCAACATGGCCTCGTTCTGGCTGATGTCGGGGGGCGTGGTGTTCATGACCTTCACGCTGACCTTCGCGGGCACGGTGCAGACCCACCTGCAACGCGTGATGGGGATGAACTTCATGGATGTGCAAGATCAGCTCTGGATCTTCTACGCGATGCGCTTCGGCTCGGGCGTGGCGGTGGTGATCGGGGCGGTGCTCTTCATCTATGCGCTTCTCGCCGTGCGCAGCGAGGTGATCACCCCCGGGCCGCTGGAAAAGACCCGTCTGGCCCAGGACCCTGACCATATCGCGGCCGAATGACCGCCCGACCAGGAGATCAGGACATGAACGCGCAACCCAAAACCCTGGAGGGGGCGGCATCAGCCCCCTTCTACCTGCCTCAGGGCGATGAATGCGAGATTTTCGCCGCCGCCGCGGGCGCCGATCTGCCGGTGCTGCTCAAGGGCCCGACCGGGGTCGGCAAGACCCGCTTCGTCGCCCATATGGCCGCCCGCCTCGGCCGGCCGCTCTATACCGTCGCCTGCCATGACGACCTCTGCGCCGCCGATCTGATCGGGCGCTATCTGCTCAAGGGCGGCGAGACGGCTTGGGTCGATGGCCCGCTCACCCGCGCGGTGCGCGAAGGCGCGATCTGTTACCTCGACGAGGTGGTCGAGGCGCGCAAGGACGTGACCGTCGTGCTGCACCCGCTCACCGATGACCGCCGGATCCTGCCGATCGACCGCACCGGCGAGGAGATCGAGGCGGCGCCGGGCTTTCTGCTCGTGGCCTCCTACAACCCGGGCTATCAGAATATCCTCAAGACCCTGAAACCCTCGACCCGGCAGCGCTTCGTCGCGATGGAGTTCGATTTCCCCGCCCCCGCCCATGAGATCCATGTGGTGGCGCGCGAATCCGGCCTCACCGAGGACCGGGTGCAACCGCTCGTGCGCCTTGCGGGCAAGCTGCGTGCGCTCAAGGGCCAGGATCTCGAGGAAGGCGTCTCGACGCGGCTTGTCGTCTATGCCGCGACGCTGATCGCGCGGGGGATGCCGGTCGCGCGCGCGATCGAGGTGGCGATGATCGAGCCGCTGTCGGATGATGAAGATGTCAAACGCGGGCTCCGCGATCTCGTCACGGCCATATTCGGGTGAGGCCGGCCGTGACGAAGATCGACTTCGAGCCATGGGAACCCGAAGAAAGCGTCGGGAAACTGTGGCACGCCCTTGCCAGCCGTCTGGACGCCCCCGCGGCGTATGATGGAGCTCGTGTCGACCTCTCCGAGGTCGGCGGGCGGCTGGCAGTCCTTTTTCGCGCGCTCGGCGGCGCGGCCTCGGTCGAGATCCGGCCCGTCGTCGAGGAGGTCAGCCGCCACCGGCTCGGCCTGTTGCGCCGGCTCGGCCATGAGGCCGAGCGCGCGCCCCGCGCCTCGTTTGACGGCGCGGCGCTGCGCCTGCCCGGGGCGCTGGCGCTCTTTCCCGCGCGCGAGGCCAATGGCGCGGCCTATCTGTGGCTGACCGCCCAGGCCGCCACCGCGCCGCCCCCCACCGACCTGCCCGAAGACCCGCTGCAAGCCGATCTCGCCCGTATCGCGCGCGCCCGTGCGCTGGCGGGCGCGACGCTGGCCGAGGCGCCGGGGCTGCGCAGCCTTCACGCCGATCTGTGCGCCGTGCTCGCCGCGCTGCGCCCGCGCGCCGATCTGCCCGCGGTCGAGGCCGCGATCGAGGCGCTGATCCGGGCCGAGCTGGGCGACCCCGCCCCCCTGCCCGCGCTCGCCAAGGACTATGCCCGCCGTCTGGCTGAGGGCGATTTCGCCGATCTGCGCGCGCCGCGCGGCTATTGCCCGGCGCGGCCGGTGGCGCTCTGGCTCGATCTGCGCGCGCCCGGGGTTTCGGCGCCGAGCGAGGTCGAGACCCGCACCACCGAAGGCCCCCCCGAAGAGGGCAAGGGCCGCGAGATGCACCGCGCGCGCCGCCACCGCGCCGATCAGGCCGAGCGCAAGGACAGCTTCATCCTCCACAAATTCGAGGCGATCCTGAGCTGGGCGGAGTTTCTCAACCTCAACCGCCGGATCGAGGACGACGACACCGAGGCGGCCAAAAAGGCCGCCGACGATCAGGAGGAGATCGGCCTCGGCCAGGTCTCGAAAGCGCCCGCGACGCGGCTCAAGCTGCATCTCGACCTCGCGCCCGAGGATGCCGACCGCGAGGCGCGCTCGGGGCGTTTCACCTACCCCGAATGGGACGTGCGCGGGGGCGTCTATCTGCCGGCGCATTGCGTGGTGCTGGCCTCCGATGTGGCGCCGGGCGCGGCCGTGCCGGGGTTTCGCACCGACCCGCAGGCGCAGCGCCGGATCCGCGCCGTGCGCCGCCAGTTCGAGGCGCTGCGCCCCGGCCGGGTCACGACCTCGGGCCATCTCGACGGCGAGGAGCTCGACCTCGAGGCGACGGTGCGCGCCGCGGCCGATCTGCGCGCCAGCGGCACCGCGAGCGAGCGGATCTGGCGCCAGAGCCGGCCCTTGAAACGCGATCTGGCGGTCTCGTGCCTGCTCGATGTCTCGCGCTCGACCGAGAGCGCGGTCGCCGGGCGGGCGGTGATCGAGATCGAACAGGAGGCGCTCGCCGCGCTCGCCTGGGGGCTCGAGGCCTGCGGTGATGATTTTGCGATCAACGCCTTTTCCTCGCTCAAGCGCGAGCGGGTCTATCTGCTCAACTGCAAGCGCTTCGGCGAGCCGATGAGCGCCACCGTCGAGGCGCGGATCGCGGCGCTCAAACCGGGCTTCTACACCCGCCTCGGCGCCGCCATCCGCCACGCGAGCGCCGATCTCGCGCAGCAATCGCGCAAACGGCGGCTCTTACTCGTGATCACCGATGGCAAGCCCAACGACCTCGACCATTACGAGGGCCGCCACGGTATCGAGGACAGCCGGATGGCGGTGCTCGAGGCGCGGCGGGCGGGCGCGGCGGTGCATGGCATCACCATCGACCGCGAGGGCAAGGCGTGGTTTGCGCGCATCTTCGGGCGCGGCGGGTTCTCGGTGATCCCCCATGCCGACCGGCTGACGGCGGCGCTGCCCGAGATCTACCGCCATCTGGTGGGCGCATGAGCACGCCCGCCGCCCCGGAGCCCTCCCCGCTCGATCAGCTTCCGGGCGATCTGATGATGTGGGTGCTGATCGTCTCGGAGCTTTTGGTCTTCGGGGCGGGGCTCGCGGCGGTGCTGGGCATGCGCGTGCTCGACCCGGCGGGCTTTGCCGCGGCGCAAGACCATCTCCATCGCGCGCTGGCGGGGGTGAATACGCTCGTGCTGGTCAGCTCGGGCTATCTCGCGGCGCGGGCGGTGCGCCTGGCCGAGGCCGCCCGGCCCCGGGCCGCGCGGGCGCGCCTTGCGGGCGCCGCCGCGCTCGGGGCGGTGTTTCTGGCGATCAAGGCGGTCGAATATGGCGACAATGCCGCCGCCGGGATCGGGCTGACCTCGGGCGGGTTCTTCACCTTCTACTACCTGCTGACCGGCTTTCACGCGGCCCATGTGCTCGCCGGGATCGTGATCCTCGGCCTCGTGGGCGCACGCGCCGAGCCCCGCGCGCTCGAGGTGGGCGCGGCGTTTTGGCATATGGTCGATCTGGTCTGGGTGCTGCTCTTTCCGGTCCTCTATCTCTTGAGGTGAACATGCGCCTGCCCCCTGACCCGCTCCTGCGCGCCTGGGTGGCGCTGATCGCGCTCTCGCTCGGCTCCACGGTGATCGCGGCGCTCGTCGCGCGCGGCGGGCTTTCGGACGCGGCCACCACCGGCGCGGGGGCGGTGATCCTCGCCCTTGCCTGGGCGAAGGCGCGGGTGATCCTCGATCGCTACCTCGGGCTCGCGGCCGCGCCGTTCTGGCGGCGCGGCTTTTCGATCGTGCTCGGCCTTTACGGGGCGGGGCTGCTGACGCTCTACCTGCTCGGCTGACCGCCTGCCCCCGCCGCGCCCGCTCAGACCCCGCCCCGGATCCAGCGCGCCGCCTTCTCCGCGATCATCAGCACCGGCGCATTGGTGTTGCCGCTGGTGATCTCGGGCATGATCGAGGCATCGACCACGCGCAGCCCGCGCACCCCGCGCACCCGCAGATGGCTGTCGACGACCGCGAGCGGGTCCTCCGCCCGGCCCATCTTCGCGGTGCCCACCGGGTGAAAGATCGTGGTCGCGATATCGCCCGCAAGGCGCGCGAGCTCCGCGTCGCTCTGGATCTCGGGGCCGGGCTTCCATTCCTCGGGGCGGTATTTCGCCAAGGCCGGCTGCGCCAGGATCGCGCGCACCTGGCGCAGGCTTTGCACCGCGATCGCGCGGTCTTCCTCGGTGGAGAGGTAGTTCGGCGCGATCTCGGGCGGCTGCTCGGCGTGCGGCGCGCGGATCCGCACATGGCCTCGGCTCGTCGGGTTGAGGTTGCACACGCTCGCGGTGACCGCGGGGAAGCGGTGCAGCCCCTCGCCAAAGGCGTCGAGGCTGAGCGGCTGGACGTGATATTCGAGATTGGCATGGGGCCGGTCGGGCGCCGAGCGGGTGAAGGCGCCCAGCTGGCTTGGCGCCATGCTCATCGGCCCGCTGCGGCTGAGCGCATAGCGCAGCCCGATCCGCGCCCGGCCGAGCCAGCTGTTGGCGAGCGTGTTGAGCGTGCGCGCGCCCTGCACCTTGTAGATCGCGCGGATCTGCAAATGGTCTTGCAGGTTCGCCCCCACCCCCGGCGCATCGAGACAGGGCGTGATGCCGAGCGCCTTGAGATGCGCGGCCGGGCCGATGCCGGAGAGTTGCAGGATCTGCGGCGAGCCGATCGCGCCGGCGGACAAGATCACCTCGCGCGCCGCGCGCAGGCTCAGCTGCGCGCCACCGCGCCGCACGATCGCCCCGGTGCAGCGGCGCGCGCCGTCCGGGTCGGTCTCGAGGCTCAGCCGCTCGACCTGCGCCTCGGTCCAGACCGTCAGATTGCGCCGCCCCCGCACCGGGCGCAAGAACGCCTTGGCCGTGTTCCAGCGCCAGCCCGCTTTCTGATTGACCTCGAAATAGCCCACGCCGCTGTTGTCGCCGGCGTTGAAATCCTCCGTCGGCGCGATCCCCGCCTCGACCATCGCCTTGGCAACATCGTCGAGGATCTCCCAGCGCAGCCGCTGCTTCTCGACGCGCCACTCGCCGCCATGGCCATGCAGCGCGGCAAAGCGCCCCCCCGCGCCCGCCTGCGCCCCGGCATCGAGGCGGTAATGATCCTCATGGGCGATGAAATCGGGCAGCGCATTTTGCCAGCTCCAGGCCTCATCCCCCACCGCCTGCGCCCAGCCGTCATAATCGCGCGCCTGGCCGCGCATGTAGATCATGCCGTTGATCGAGGAACAGCCGCCGAGCGTCTTGCCGCGCGGATAGCGCAGCGCGCGGCCGTTGAGCCCGGCCTCGGGCGCGGTCTGATAGAGCCAGTCGGTGCGCGGATTGCCGATGCAATAGAGATAGCCGACGGGGATATGGATCCAGGGGTAGCGGTCGGATTTGCCCGCCTCGAGCAGCAAGACCCGCGTCGCGGGGTCCTGGCTCAGACGGTTGGCGAGCAGGCAGCCGGCCGAGCCGGCCCCGATGATGATATAATCAAAGCTCTCAGTCGTCATCGCACGCCCCCCCGACAAACGGCCCGCCCGGCGGCGCCCCGCAGGCGCCGCGCGCCCCGAGACCCTGGCGCCCCGCGGCCCGAACAGGCTGAATTTGCGATGAAATGCTGGTCACTCCCTGCGGGCATCCTGTCCTCCCTGATGGTCCCGAGACAGGGATACCGGCAGGGCGGGCGAGATTTCCAATGACTTGTGATGCGAGTCATTATAAGCTCGGCTTATATGCGAACCCCCATCGACCTGCGCAGCCTGCACGCCTTTGTCACCGTCGCCCGCGAGAGCAATGTCTCACGCGCGGCCGAAGCGCTGCACCTCACCCAGCCCGCGATCAGCCTGCAACTCAAGCGCCTCGCGACCGAGACCGGGCTGACGCTCTTCCACCGCACCTCGAAGGGGGTCGAGCTGACCCGCGACGGCGCGGCGCTGCTGGTCAAGGCCGAGCAGGTTCTCGCCGCGCTCGAGGATTTCCGGCAAACCGCGCATCGGATGACCGGCACGGTGCGCGGCGCGCTGCGCGTGGGCACGGTGATCGACCCCGATTTCATCCGGCTGGGGCAATTTCTGAGCGCCATGGCGCAGGCGGCGCCGGAGCTCAGAACCCAGCTCGCCCATGGGATGAGCGGCGACGTGCCGGTGCGGCTCGCGCGCGGCGAGATCGATCTGGGCTATTTTCTCGGCGATCTGGACGAGGAGACCGCCGCTCCGGGCGCCGCGCCCCAGTTCCACCACCGCGCCCTCACCCGGTTCCGATATCGGGTGATCGCGCCCGCGGGCTGGGAGCAACGCACCGCCGGGCGGGATTGGAAAGCGCTCGCCGAGCTGCCCTGGATCGGCACGCCGCCGGCCTCGGTGCATCATCGGCTGCTCAACAGATTGTTTTCCGGCCTCGGCGTCACCCAAAATCAGGTCGCCGTGGTGGATCAGGAGCCCTCGATGCTCGCGATGGTGCGCTCGGGCGGCGGGCTCAGCCTGTGCCGCGAATCGGTCGCGCTGAATGAAAAGCAGATCCACGGCCTCGTCGTTGTCGAGGACGCCGCGCTCGAGGTGACGCTCGGCCTCGTCACGCTGGCGAGCCGCAAGGGCGAACCCGCGATCGAGCTCGGCTTCGATGTGATCCGCAAGATCTGGAACCTGGGCGCCTGACATACGGCCCGGGCCCCACCGCCATGAATTCCGCAAGGCGCGCGTCTTTTCCTTTGTGAACCGCGGCGAAATCGTGTAAAGGGGGGAGGCTACGTTGCTTCTATCTGCACCTGTCTCCTTTTCTGGCTTCAGTCTGCCTTTTCGAACTGACCAAGCCAGGCCGCCGTATTCCGCGGGCGGCATTCATCAAAGGAGATCTCACGATGGCCAACGGCACCGTGAAATGGTTCAACGCTACCAAAGGCTTCGGCTTCATCCAACCGCAGAGCGGCGGCAAGGACATCTTCGTCCATATCTCGGCCCTCGAACGCGCAGGCATCTCGCATCTCAATGACGGCCAAGCCGTCACCTATGAGCTCGAGACCGGCCGCGACGGGCGCGAATCCGCCCGCGATCTGAAGATCGCCTGATCGGTTCGATCTGGATCCGGCCGCCAAGGCCGGATCACCCCGCCGCGGTCCGCCCTTGCCCCCGACCGCGCGTGAGAGACCGCCGCACCACCCGGCCCTCCGACTAGCCCCGGCAAGCCCCTTCCCCGAACAGCCCCCAAGACAACGCCCGCGCTCAAGGCCGAGCCTTTGCAACGTCACCTTGCGCCATGCGCAAGAGACGGCGGCCCGCGATCCATTTTCCTTTGTTGCGTGCGGCGTCGAGCGCATCGAGCGCCGGCGCGACCTCATCGAGGGTGCGGGCCTCGATCAGCGCATTGGGGCGGGCAAACAGGCTCGCCTGCGCGCCCTGCGGGCCCTGATCAAAACGAACGTCCACTGTCGCGCCCCTGAACTGGTTTTCTCGGCGAGCCTGATCTCTAGAGGCAAACGGCTCCGGGCTCAATCCTGCGCGGGTGTGGCGGTTTTCGCTTTTGTGTGTGTTGAATGCGCAAAGCCGCCCTTGGGCGGCATTTATATTGGTTGCGGGGGTAGGTGTCAACGGCGGAGTAAAATTGGGCCACGGGGCGGCGCAAAATTGGGCCACTTTGGGTTTGCGCGAGACGCGGCTGATGGGCGGCGGCCAGTCAGCCGCGCTCTCCATATAGCTTGCGGGTGACTGGCCGCCTTGGACCGTCAGGTCCAAGTCTGATACTTTGGATCAGGTGTTGTCGCCGGTCTTGCGCGCGCGACTTTGCGCGAGGCGATAGCTTTCGCCGTTCATCTCGAGGATGTTGACGTGGTGGGTCAACCGGTCGAGGAGCGCGCCGGTCAGCCGCTCGGTGCCGAAGGTCTCGGTCCATTCATCGAAGGGCAGATTGCTGGTGATCAGCGTGGCACCGCGCTCGTAGCGCTGGGAGATCATCTCAAAAAGCAGCTCGGCGCCGGTCTTTGACAGGGGCACGAACCCGAGCTCGTCGATGATCAGCAGCTTGACGGCAGCCATCTGCTTCTGGACGCGCAGCAGCCGACGTTCGTCTCGCGCCTCCATCAGCTCGTTGACCAGCGCGGCGGCGGTGGTGAAGCTGACAGACATGCCCTTCTGGCAGGCCGCCAACCCGAGGCCCAAGGCAATGTGGGTCTTGCCGGTTCCGCTGGGGCCAAGGGCGATCACGTTCTCACGCCGTTCGATCCATTCGCAGCGCGCCAGTTCCAGCACCTGCATCTTGTTCAGCTTCGGGATCGCCTTGAAGTCGAAGCTGTCGAGGCTTTTGGTGGCCGGGAACTTCGCAGCCTTGATGCGGCGCTCGACCATCCGCCGCTCGCGGTCAATGAGTTCCAGTTCAACGAGGCGCGACAGGAATTGGACATGGTCCAACCCTTCGGCGGCGCATTGGCGCGCAACCTTCTCGTGTTCCCGCAGGAAGGTGGGCAGCTTCAGCGTCTTCAGATGGTGGGCAAGCAGGATCTTCGGAGCCTCGCTCATTCCGCCGCCTCCGACATCAAGGCCATGTAGCTGGCCGCACGCGTCGTCTCGACGTTCGCCCGCGGCAGGTAGGGGTAGACATCGAGATCAAGCCTTGGGGGGCGCTTCTCGACCTGGCAAAGCACGAGGTGCTTCACGGCGTCAAAGCCGACCGCGCCCAGCTTCAGGGCCTTCTTCACGGCGGCATGCAGGTCATCCATGCCAAAGGTCTCAAGCAGCCGCAGCACCTGCACATACTCGCGGCGCCCCATCTTGAGCATGCGCGCCTCCATCAGGCGGCGCAAAGTCTGGAACTCTTCGGGCAGGTCCCATTCCGCCAGAGGCGCAGCCTGGTCCAAGGCATTGATCTTGCGCTCGATCAGCGGGAGGTAGTGAACCGGGTCGAAGATCATGTCCTCGCGATCGTAACAGCGCGGGTGTCGGGCGATCACCTCCCCGCGACAGCCGATCACGACCTCATCGACATAGCCGCGGATCCAGACATCCTGATGGCCATAGGCGACCGGGACCGAGTAATCGTTGGTGTCATAGCGCACGAGCGACTGCGAGCTGACCCTGCCGCTCGCTTGGTCGCAGGCGTCGAACGGGGCAGTAGGCAATGGGCGCATCGCCGCCAGATCGCGCTGCAGCCTCTCGCCGATCGTCTCCTTGTGACCCCGAAGAATGCGCGTGAGGCGTGCGCAGCACTGCCCTTCAAGGTCGGCGTTGAAGGCGTCCCAACTGGCAAAGTGGGGGATCGGCACCATGTGGTTGCGGCGGGCGTAGCCGACCATCCCCTCGACAGCGCCCTTGTCGTTCCCCTTCCCGGGCCGACCATAGCGATCCCGAAACAGGTAATGCGACTGCAAGCCGCTGAACAGCGTGGCGCGGATGCGCGTGCCATCTGGCTGGATCTTCGAGACCAGGCAGCGGTCGTTATCGTAGAGCACCGACTGCGGCACCCCGCCGAAGAAGGCAAAGGCGCGGACATGCCCGTCTATCCAGGCCTCCGCCGTCGCCGCCGGATAGGCCCGGACGAAATAGGCATCGCTGTGCGGCAGGTCGATGACAAAGAAATGCGCCTTCTGCTCGACACCGGCGATGACGACGACCGCTTCGCCAAAATCGGCCTGAGCATGGCCCGGCGGATGGGCCAGTGGCACGAACATCTCCCGTGTCCGCCGCTCACGCTCACGCACGTAATCCTTGACGATCGTATAGCCGCCGGTGAAGCCATGCTCGGCCTGAAGCCGTTCCCATATCCGCTTGGCCGTATGACGCTGCTTGCGATGCACCGCCTTGTCGGCTTCAAGCCAGGCGTCAATGAACTCGGTGAACCCGTCCAGCTTCGGCCGCCTGATCGGCTTGTCCCGCCGGTAGCCAGGCGGCACCGAGAAGGCCAACATCTTCTCAACCGTCCCGCGCGAAATGTTGAAATGCTTCGCCGCCGCCCGCGCGCTCATGCCCTCGGCACACGCCAAGCGAACCTTCTTGTAAAGTTCCACGGTATAAATCTCCCCACCCTCCCTGCTGCCGCAAGAAGGGAAAAGTGGCAGGATTTTACTCCGCCCGCAGCGAGACGATCCCGCCGCTACCGTGGCCTAATTTTGCACCGCCGTTTCCAGATCTTTGCGGCGGGGCCAATCAGGATCGGATCAAGCAAACCCTCGTCGCGGACCTCAACCGCCCCCAGGATCGCGGATTTCGAACAGGGATGCACCACCGCCGCCCTGACCGGCGGCAGCGCGCGGGCCTCTTCGACAAAGCCCTGCCAGCGCCCTTTCGGCAAGATCACCGCCTCGGGGAGGTTTCCTGGTACCCAGGTCAGTTGCTCAAGCGGTGCCAGCACCAGCGCCTCGCCCGAAAGCACCACCTCGCCCAGTTGATTGCGGGCGGTGGTCGCAAGGCGGACACGGTTCTTGCCTTCGATCAACTCGATCACTTCAACCTCGGCAGTCACGGTGTCGCCGGGAGAGACCGGCTTTTGAAAGCGAACCTGCTGGTCTAGATAGATAGTTCCCGGCCCGGGCAGGCGGGTGCCCAGCACCGCCGAGATCAGTGCCGCTGTCCACATGCCATGGATCACCACATGGCCAAAAGGCCCATGCGCGGCGAAGTTGGCATCCAGATGGGCTGGGTTCGCATCGCCGGAAACGGCGGCGAACAGCTCGATATCCTCGGGGCCGACATGACGGCTGAGACTGGCGTGGTCGCCGATTTTCATCTGATGAAACAGGTGGTTGGTGAGGCTCTGGGCAGGGGCGTTCATCATATCACCTTTGAAAGACGTAAGTGCCGGGTGCATCTTCCAGCGCCTTTCCCATGGCGGGCGGCGCGGCGGGTGCAGAGGAATGCGCGGCCAGCCAGGCCTGCCACGGTGTCCACCAGGAGCCCTCCGTTGTGGAGTTGGCGTCAGCCCAGGTTTCCGGCGGCAAAAGTGCATCCCCATGGGTTCGGGTGGCCAGCCGGTAACGGCGGCGCGGATGGCCGGGTGGCGAGACGATGCCGGCATTATGTCCGCCCGATGTCAGCGCGAAGGTCACATCGCAATCAGTAAACTGGTGGATCTTATAGACCGATTTCCACGGTGCGACGTGATCGCGTTCGGTTCCGACCGCAAAAGCCGGTACGCGGATATTCTGCAGCAGCACCGTCTTGCCCCCCGCAGCGAAACGGCCTGAGGAAAGCTCGTTCTCGAGATAAAGCTTACGCAGATACTCGGCATGCATGCGGTAAGGCATGCGGGTGCTGTCGGCGTTCCAGGCCATGAGATCATTCATCGCCGTCCGCTCGCCCATCAGGTAATCATGCACCATCCGCGACCAGATGAGGTCATTCGACCGCAACAGTTGAAACGCCCCGGCCATCTGATCGGCGGAAAGATAACCCCGGTTCCACATCATGCTTTCAAGGAAATGTAGCTGGCTCGGATCGATGAACAGCGCAAGTTCCCCAGGCTCGGTGAAATCCACCTGAGCGGCGAGCAGCGTCAGCGAGGCGAGGCGGTCATCGCCCTCGCCGGCCATCGCGGCTGCCGCAATCGACAAGAGCGTGCCGCCCAGGCAGTAGCCGGTGGCATGGATCTTCTGGTCGGGCACCAGGCGGCTGATTTCATCCAGCGCTGCCATCGTCCCTTGTAGCCGGTAATCTTCCAACGTCAGATCACGGTCTTCCGCGCCGGGATTGCGCCAAGAGATCGCAAAAACCGTATGGCCCTGGGCCACCAGCCAGCGGATCAGGGAATTCTCGGGGCTCAGGTCGAGGATGTAATATTTCATGATCCAGGCCGGGATGATCAGTACCGGCTCAGGATGCACGGTTTCGGTCACGGGCGCGTATTGGATCAGCTCGATCAGATGATTGCGGAAGATCACCTTGCCCGGCGTCACCGCCACATCGCGGCCCGGCGTAAAAGCTTCGACCCCTTCGGGCGGTTCCTGACTGATCTGGCGGGTCGCGTCCTGCAGCCAGTTCTGCCAGCCCTTCACCAGGTTCATGCCGCCCGTGGACCAGGTCCGTGCCAATACTTCGGGATTGGTGAATGGGTTGTTCGAGGGGGAAAACACGTCGAGCATCTGCTTCGCGGCAAAGGACACCACATCCTCGTGGTGTTTCGTGACGCCGGGTACCTCATGGGTGACGTTATGCAGCCATTGCTGTTGCAGCAGAAATGCCTGCGACATCCAGCTGAATGGCGGTTTTGCCCAGGCTTCATCTGCGAAACGGCGGTCCCCGGGCAAAGGCGTGATGACCGGGACGGCCTCTGGGTCCATCGCGGAAGACATGAGATGCGCCAACAGACGCTGCCATTTGCGCCCCGCCTTGACGCCGAGTTCCATCCGTTTGCCAGGTGCCTGGGCCAGATGAAAGATCCAGTCCGACCAGGCCAGCATCAACGAGCCCGGCGAGATGCCGCCGCTCAGTTGGGCTGAAAGCGCCTCGCGGATGCGATCAACCGCGTGAAAGGCCCAATCCCAAGGTTTTCACCGGCCTGGGCCGGGGAAGCACCCGGTAGGTCTGATTTCGGCGGAAGTGCCATGCCGCGTCTCCACTTTGTTGTGTGAGGCTAACACATGATGATCAACGTGCGTTGATCGAGATCAATAAATGTGAGGTTTGTTTTTCGCGCGTTCATTGTGTGCAAGTCCTTATCCAGGAGGCAAAGAAAAATGAGCTGTCAAGCCACTGAAATAACCGCCGCAGGTCCGACAAGGGATCCGCTGAACCTGCTCCGGCAGATGCCTGACGCTGTGAGAAAAAACGCGCACCTCACCCCCCCGGATATGATAGGAGAGTTTTAGCCTCTTCCCCGAGACCGTCGATGAACAGACAAGGCTTTTTTCACTTTCTCGCCATCGCCAATTCCCGGCTCGCGGCGTCGGCCATTATGAACGATTACTTGCGAAACAGCACGGAGTGAGGCTATGTGGCCATGGCCTGACTTCTGATGCTCAAGTCTGTCTGACATGTCATTCCGTCAATGCACCGCCAATCCCAGTAAATACACCGCCAACCTGGTTGAAAACGAAGGCCCCTGCCTGACGCATCCCGCCGAATAGGGTATTGTTGTCCATCGCCCCGGCCTCACCGGAGAGAAGGCCGACATAGCGGCTATGGGCAGAATCGTTGGTTGTGATATCGGTGATATCCACAATTCGGATCCCGGTCTCTACCGCGAGACGCTGGATAGCCGGATCATGCACGTCGGCAAGTCCTAGCCGCATCCGTCGAGCTGCCAGCCGCGACGAGAGTTTCAGTGCCGGGTCATCTGATGAGACGAGTACCGTGATCGGATGCTTCATCCGGCCCAAGGTCGCCATCTGGGCACGGAAGAGGTCGATATCGATGTCTGGTGCGGCCAGAACCAGCTCGATCCGGTCAAGAACGGCGCCTCGCCCGGCGAGGCGCAGCTGCACCAGCGTCTCCATCGTCAGCCGCGCACCCATGCTATGGGCGAGCACTGGTACAGGTTCGCTACTACGACGGTTCTTCGTCAGGAGCCCGAGCAGATCGGCGAGGGCTGCACGAGAGAAGTCTGAAGCATCGCGGTCGGCAAGATAGGCTCCCGCATTACCTGCCGAGGGCCAGGTGAAGAGCACCGGCGCACCCTCCAGATGGGCATCAACCGAAAGCTGCACGGCCCGATAGAGCGCCTCCTGATAGCGCGTGTTGAATCCGTGGATATAGAGCCCCACGCCCGAGCGCGGCAGTCGCCCGGCAAAACCCTCGCGGCTGAGCTCGGTCTGCTTGCGCACGGTGAAATTCTTCGTGGCATCGCTGGCCCCATCGGGCCATTCGATCCGCCCCGGCTTATGGCCTGGCGGCACCGAGACCTCATATTCCAGCCAGTTCGGGCTGGTGGCGCGGGTTGCACCATAGGCACCGGGCGATTGCGCATCGGGTGCACGAGTTGTCACTGTCAGCACCTGCACGATGCGGGCACCTGCAGGCAGGGCCCCGTCATCGGGAGCCAGAACCTCGGGCCCCGGGCGTGTGTTGCAGGCAGCCAACACGAGAGTCAGAGTAAGCAGCAGGCGACTGAGCATCTTGTATTACCGCAGGAATTTGCGGAATCGTATCAGCGCCAACCAGAACAGCGCCACTCCGATTGCCGCCAGCACCGTGAATTGCGGCCAGACCACATCCAGTCCTGCGCCCCGGAAGAGGATGGCTTGCGAGAGGATGATGAAATGCGTGTTCGGCGCGGCGAGCATGATGGTCTGGATGATCTCGGGCATGGACTCGCGCGGTGTCATCGCACCCGACAGCACTTGCAGCGGCAAGAGTGCCATCATGAGGAGAAGCGCGAATTGCGGCATCGACCCGGCGATGGTGGCAAGGAAAATTCCAAGCCCCGTCATGGCGAAAACCATCAGCACCGCGCCCGCAAGAAACAGCACGACCGAGCCCTGCACCGGAACCGCCATCAGCGCCTGCACCACAACACTTAGCGAAAAGATCGACCCCAGCAGCACCACCAGCCCCATCGACCAGATCTTGGAAAACATGATCTCGGTCGGGGTGACGGGCATGACCAGCAGGTGCTCGACCGTGCCATGTTCCTTTTCGCGGATCAGCGCCGCGCCGGTCAGCACCAGCGACAGCATGGTGATCGACCGGATCACGGCGGAAATCGCGCCGAACCACTTCGGATCCAGCGAGGGATTATACCGCGCGCGGAGCGCCAGATCGACCGGCAGCGCGGTCTCGGCCCGGTAGCCCGCCACATATTCCGAAACCTCGGAGGACACGATCTGCTGGATATAGCCGCCGCCGGTGAAGGCCTGGCTCATCCTTGTCGCGTCGATATTCAGCTGGATCGCCGGGTTTTTTCCGGCCAGCACATCGCGCGCGAAATCCGGTGGGATGTTCAGCGCAAAAGTATCCAGCCCCTGATCCATCCGCCGATCCATCTCGGCCGTCGTGGTCATCTGCGGCTCGACAAAATAGGGCGGATAAAAGGCCGAGGTGATGCGGGCGGAGAGATGCGACTGATCCTCATCCACGATCGAGATCGCGGCATTCGTCAGCGCCTCGGGCGAGACGTTCGCAGAGGTCCAGATCGAGAGCGAAAAGGAATAGACGATCAGCACCAGCATCACCGGATCGCGCCAGAGCCCGCGCAATTCCTTGACGCCCAGATTGAAGGTGTTGCGCAGGTTCATCCGCCCCTCACTTCGCCTGTTTTTCCAGGAAGGCCGCCGCCAGCCCGATAATCACCGGAATGGCGATGCCCATGGCCAGCATCGGCCCGGCCAGTTCCGCCATTCCGAAGGCCTTGGAGAAAGCCCCCCGCGCGGCGGTGATAAACCAGGTCGAGGGGTAGATCTCGCCCAGAACCCGACCAAAACCCGACAGCGAAGAGACCGGGTCGATCAAACCCGAATAGCTGACCGCCGGGATCATCGTCAGCATGGCGGTCGCGAACAGCGCCGCGACCTGACTTGCGATGAAGACCGACACCAGAAAACCAAGCGCCGTGGTCGCGGTGACATAGATCAGCGCCGAAAGGGTAAAGCCCAGAAAACTGCCGTTGAAGGGCACTGCGAAGAATGTGACCGCCATGGCCATCATCAGGAAGAAATTCAGCATGGCCAGCGCGATATAGGGCAGCTGTTTGCCAAGCAGAAATTCCAGCCGCGTCACCGGGGTGACGTAGAAATTGATGATCGAGCCGAGTTCGCGTTCCCGCGCGACCGAGAGTGTCGTCAGGATCGCGGGGATCATCAGCAAAAGCAGCGGGATGATTGCGGGCACCATCGCATTCAGGCTGCGCACATCGGGGTTGTAGCGGTAGCGCGTCACCAGCTCGAAACTGCCGCTGGTGGCTGCATCGCCGTAAAGCTCGCGCGCCTGGCGCAGGATCCAGTCGCCATGCATGCCCTGGACATAGCCCTGCACCGTATTGGCACGGGTGGGGTTGGCGCCATCAAACCAGGCCCCGACCTGAACAGTCCTGCCTGCCGCAATATCGGCGGCGAAACCGGGCGGGATCTCTATCGCCAGCGCCAACTCGCCCGACCGCATCCTCGCGTCGATCTCATCGTAGCTCGTCAGCGGCGGCTGCTCGATGAAATAGCGCGAGCCCGCGATATCGGCGATATAGCTGCGGCTGGTGGTGGACTGGTCACGGTCGAGCACGGCGAAACTCAGATCCTCGACATCCATATTGATGCCCAGCCCGATCACGATCATCAGAAGAAGACTGCCGACCAGCGCCATGGTCAGCCGGATCGGGTCTCGCTGCAGCTGCAGGCTTTCCAGCTGCGAATAGCTGAGCAGCCGCCGCAGGCTGAAGCCGGATTGCGGCGCGGGATGCGCCACCTCGACTGGCGGGGCAGCCGGGGTCTCAGGCGGGGGTGCCGTCTCGCCAATCGCCTCTTCCAGATAGGCGATGAAGGCATCCTCCAGCGTGGCGCAGCCTTTGGTCTTGGTGATGCCCTCGGCGGTATCCGAGACCAGCACCTTGCCCGCATGCATCAGGCTGATGCGGTCGCACCATTCCGCCTCGTTCATGAAATGGGTCGAGACGAAGATCGTCACGCCATCCTTGCGCGACAGTTCCGCCAGAATACGCCAGAAGCCGTTCCTCGCCACCGGGTCGACGCCCGAGGTCGGCTCGTCAAGGATAAGGATCTCGGGCGCGTGGATCATCGCCACCGCCAGCGACAGACGCTGGCGAATGCCCAAGGGCAGCGCCTCGGGCAGGCTGTCGATAACATCGCCCAGATCAAAGCGGGCGATCATCTCGGACACGCGTCCGGGGATCTTCTCCGCAGGCATATTGAAAAGCCGCGCATGCAGCTCAAGGTTCTGCCGCACCGTCAGCTCGGAATAGAGCGAGAAGGCCTGGGACATGAAACCGACCCGACGACGCACGGCAAGGTCACTCGCATCGACCTCATGGCCGAAAAGCTTCGCACGGCCCTCGGTCGGCTCCAAAAGCCCCGTGAGCATTTTCATCGTCGTTGTCTTGCCGCAGCCGTTCGAGCCGAGGAAGCCGAAAATCTCGCCCTTCGGTATGCGGAAGGACACGCTATCGACCGCAACGAAATCACCAAAGCGCTGTGTCAGCCCCTCGGCCTCGATGGCGATCTCGCTGTTACCGCCCGCGCGCGGCGGGATCACCACGGCGCTGTCCTCGCCCCGGTCCTCTTCGGGCAACAACGCGATGAAGGCGGCGTCGAGGTTCTCCGCGCCGGTGCGCGACAAAAGATCCGCCGTGGTGCCGGTCGCCAGCACTCGGCCCGCATTCATCGCGACCAGCCAGTCGAACCGCGCGGCTTCTTCCATATAGGCGGTGGCGGTAATCACGCTCATCTGCGGCCGCGTCACACGGATGCGGTCGATCAGATCCCAGAATTGCCGCCGCGACAGCGGATCAACGCCGGTGGTCGGCTCGTCAAGGATCAGGAAATCCGGATCATGGATCAGCGCACAGCACAGCCCCAGCTTTTGCTTCATGCCGCCCGACAGCTTTGCCGCCGGCCGGGCGCGAAAGGGCGTCATCCCGGTCGCGGCCAGAAGATCGGCGATGCGGCGGTCGCGCTCGGCCTTGTTGTGGCCGAAAAGCGAGCCGAAGAAATCAAGGTTCTCCTCGACCGAAAGCGTCGGATAAAGGTTCTTCCCCAGCCCCTGCGGCATATAGGCGATGCGCGGGCAGACGCGATTGCGATGCGCCACATCGCGCATATCGCCGCCCAGAACCTCGACCTTGCCGTCCTGGATCACCCGCGCACCGGCCAGCAGGGACAAAAGGCTCGACTTCCCGACCCCGTCCGGACCGATCAGCCCGACCATGCGGCCCGAAGGGATTTCCAGCGTCACATCATCCAGCGCCGTGACCTTGCCGTAGCGCAGTGTCAGGCCGGAAACTCCGGCGACAGGACCAGAAGCGGGACCGGTCATTTCACGACATTTGCAAGAAAGTCGGGCCAGGCGGTATTGGGGTCAAGCCGCAGATAAGCCATGCCCGGCAGGCCGGTTTTGACATATTCGATATGGCGGGCCAGCAGCTCCGGATCGATGCGGGCACGAACGCGGAACATCAGCTTCTCGCGCTCATCGGCGGTCTCGACCGTCTTCGGTGTGAACTGCGCCACATCGGCAACGTAGGAGACCGTGGCCGGGATCACCAGCTCCTGCGCTGCATCCATCACGAGGCGTACCTCGGATCCCACCTGCACCCTGCCAACCTGCGAGGTCGGCAGGAAGACCGTCATATAGACATCGCCCAGATCGACAAGGCTGAGGATACGTCCGCCCGAGCCGACGATCTCACCCTCTTGCGCGATACGATACTGGATGCGGCCAGAGCGCGGCGCTTTCAGCGTGGCATCGTCCAGCGTGGCCTGGATCGCATCGATCGAAGCCTTTGCCGCATCTACGGCGGCACCTGCATCAACGACCTGAGCCTCGGCGCTGCTCACCCCGGCCAGCGCCGCTGCATGGCTTGCTTCTGCCGAAGCCACCCCTGCACGGGCCTGGGCGTCACGGGCACGATCATCATCGAGCACCTGCTGCGAAATCGCGTTGGATCTGACCAGCTGCTCAGAGCGCGCCAGCCGCAGTGCGGCGGCTTCGGCAACCGACGCCGCCTGATCAACCGCTGCCAGCGCCGCGCGTTCCTGCGCCTCTGCCTGAGCCACCAGCGCCTTTGCGGTCTCGACACCGATCTCGGCCCGGGCAAGCTGCGCCTCGGACTGGCGTTTCTGCGCGTTCAGCTGAACGACGTCCATCTGAACCAGAACATCGCCGGCCTTGACCAGATCACCCTCAGCTGCATTGATTGCAGCGATCCGCCCGCCGGTCAGTGCCGCGATATCGACCTCCGTTGCCTCGATCCGACCATTGGCACTGGTAAAACCTGTCGGCAGACCCGCAGGCTGCAGCCGGTTCCAGGTCAACCACCCAAGTGCAGCTACAACGGCGAGGCCGCCCAGAATGATGGTGTTCCTGCTCGGTTTTGCCATGACCCGCCTCTGATGATGTGCTGATAGATACGTTGCGTATATTCTTCTGCGGTTTTCACTTTACAGATTGCAGTTGTCAACACTCGCTGACGCTGGAGAAATCCTATATTTTAAATACACATAAGTAAGCTGCCGATTGTTATCAGTCGATAAAACAGCTAAGCATAGCACCCTGATCTGAGCTAGATACGAAATATGTCATCGATCAGGGAACGACCACCAGTTGCATTTGTCAGGCACAGCGAACGAAACGAACAACGTATGCCCAGAACAGCGACATTAGCCAGCGGCACCGGCCGCAATTCGGGCCGCCAAAGTGGCAAAGAACGCATTTCGAATGCAGCGATGCTGCTTTTTGCCCGGATGCCTTATTGCGACACCAGTCTACGCGACATTGCGGCCGCCGCAGAGGTCGATGTGGCCTATGTCCATCGATCCTTCGGCTCCAAGGCAGAGATCTTTCGCCACGCGTTGGCGGCGCTTGATCCCTTGGATGACATCATGGTGGCGACAGATGGCCGCTCCATGATCTCCCGGCTCTGTGATCTGGCTTTCCTTCGCGATCCGCGGATACAGGAAGATGTACGCCCGCTACATCTGCTGATTCAATCCAGTCTCTGCAGCGAAGCGCGTGACATCATTGCGCAATTCATTGACACATCGCTTGCTCTCCCTCTGAGCAAGGCTTTCGGCTTTGAAAATCCGGGGCGAGCACATTTTGCTCTTAGCCTTTTGAGCGGATTTGTGACCCATCGTGCGGTGATGGGACCAGCAAACTTTCCGGGTATTCCCGAAGCAGATCAACGACGAATGCTCGAGACTGCACTGACCAATGCAATGTGTGACACAGACGGGAGAAGCGGTCCTGTCGACAAGTCAGCCGATATTGTATGATTTTGGAATCATAATTTTTAGGGGGCACTTTAACCGATACCTGGGAACTATTCTGTAGAACGGGTAGGGTGCGAGGTTCAATGCAGCTACTTGCCCTTCTGGCCGCCAGGGTCTGCAATTGCGCGTTCCATCTCATGCAATTTGCAAAGCATCTGAAACCGTCCGGTAAGCTGTATATGGGTGAGATTACCGTCCTGGTGCTGAACCCAGGATGCACGGATTGAGAAAGATTGGATGCATCAGCGCGCGGGTCCGCGATGACTGGCCTGATGGGCAGTGCAGACCCGCCGTGTCGGGGTTTGTCGACCCATCAGGTCAGAATCGCGACTCTGGAGGCAGCAGATCACGCGGATCTGGGCTGACCTGCGGGTTCATACGGTCCACTTCCATGCGTTGTCGCGCTCGGCGCGGATTCTGTCGATATGCGTCGCGGGCAGGACAGTGCGGAAGGGAGTGTTGAATGTTGCTGAGAACTGACCCGGGTTTGTCACCGAGAACTGACCCACCTTTCAGTTATGTTCTGTGGGTCATGTTTGGGTCAATGCACTTGCGGCTCCCTTCTTTGGTTTGACGGCTGCGGTGCTGGCCCTGAACCTGAAGCTGTCGTTTCCGGTCTCCAGAATATGGCAGCGATGAGTGAGGCGATCGAGCAGCGCGGTGGTCATTTTCGCATCACCGAAGACTGCGGCCCATTCGGCGAAGCTGAGGTTGGTGGTGATGACGACGCCAGCTTATCACGATGACCCGGCTCATGCCCGTTGAAGCCTTTGACGGCCGCGGCCTTCTCCCTCGTCGCTTCTGCATAGTCGTCGATGACGTTCTCAGGAAAGACACTCCGGGCGCGATCTTTCGGCGGCTTCGTGCGGAAGGCGCCCGGTTCGACGATGGTCGTGGTGATGCCGAACGGCGCCACCTCGTCCGCCAGCGACTCCGCCCACCCCTCCAGCGCGTTGTTGATTTCCACCCAGAACTGAGCCGGCATTTCCATCGAGAAGTGAGCCACCTCTGACTATGGATTTCCGGTCATTCAGTGGTCAAGGCGTGATTGTTCTCCTTCTTTTGGCGCGTTGCGGCGGCTGAACTGGCTTTGAAGCGGAAGCTGTCGTTTCCGGTCTCCAGGATGTGGCAGCGGTGGGTGAGGCGGTCGAGGAGCGCGGTGGTCATCTTGGCATCGCCGAAGACCGTGGCCCATTCGCTGAAGCTGAGGTTCGTGGTGATGACGACGCTGGTGCGTTCGTAAAGCTTGCTCAGCAGATGGAAGAGCAGCGCCCCGCCCGAGGCGCTGAACGGTAGATAGCCCAGTTCATCCAGGATCACGAGATCAAGGCGGGTCAGGCTTTCGGCAAGTTGCCCGGCTTTTCCCTTGGCTTTTTCCTGTTCGAGGGCATTGACCAGTTCGATGGTGGAGAAGAAGCGGACCTTGCGGCGGTGATGCTCGATGGCCTGGATGCCAAGGGCGGTCGCCACATGGGTCTTGCCGGTGCCCGGTCCGCCGATCAGGACCACGTTCTGTGCTCCGTCCATGAACTCGCAACGATGCAGTTGTCGCACCGTGGCTTCGTTGATCTCGCTGGTCGAGAAGTCGAAGCCCGAGAGGTCCTTGTAGGCCGGGAAGCGCGCCGCTTTCATATGGTAGGCGATGGAGCGGACCTCGCGCTCGGCCATCTCGGCTTTCAGCAGTTGGGACAGGATCGGCACGGCCGCTTCGAAAGCCGGCGCAGCCTGTTCGATCAGGTCCGTCACGGCTTGTGCCATGCCATGCATCTTCAGGCTGCGGAGCATGATGACGATGGCGCCACTGGCAGGATCATGACGCATGACGGCCTCCTGCAACGGGGGTGCGCAGGCCGTCATAGCGCTCGACATTGGCCTTGGGCTCGCGATGGAGAACCAGAGCCTGCGGGGTATCGAGCGGCGGCCCGCCAATGAGCTTGCCGTCGACCAGCCGGTGCAACAGGTTCAGCACATGGGTCTTGGTTGCCACGCCCTCGGCCAGGGCCAACTCCACCGCGGTCAGCACGGCCTGTTCGTCGTGCTGAAGAACCAGGGCGAGAATGTCGACCATCTCGCGGTCTCCGCCGGGTTTGCGGAGCATCTGCTCCTGCAGTTGCCGGAAGGCAGGCGGGAACTCGGCAAAGGGCGCGCCATTGCGCAAGGCACCGGGCTTGCGCTGAAGAACAGCAAGATAATGCCGCCAGTCGTAGATCGTCCGCGGCGGCACCTGGTGATTGCGCTGGAACACGCGACCATGCTCGCACAGGATGTTGCCCTCGGCCGCGACAACCAGCCGGTCCGGGTAGATCCGCAGGCTGACGGGGCGATTGGCAAAGGACGACGGCACGCTGTAGCGATTGCGCTCGAAGCTGATCAGGCAGGTGGGCGAGACGCGCTTGCTCAGCTCGATGAAGCCGTCAAAGGCGGGCGGCAACGGCATCAGTGCGGCCCGCTCCGCAGCCCAGACGTCATGGATCGTGCCGGGCAGCGTGCCGTGCGGGGTCTCCTGCCACACCTCCAGGCAACGCTGCTGCAGCCAGGCATTCATCATGTCAAGATCGGGAAAGCCCGGCATCTTCTGCAGGATCTGGCGGCGGGAGTCCTGAACGTTCTTCTCGACCTGTCCCTTCTCCCAGCCTGCGGCAGGATTGCAGAACTCCGGTTCGAAGACATAGTGGTTCGTCATGGCCAGAAAGCGGAGGTTGACCTGCCGCTCCTTGCCTCGGCCGACCCGGTCCACCGCCGTGCGCATGTTATCGTATATGCCGCGCTCGGGCACGCCGCCGAACACACGGAAGCCATGCCAGTGGGCATCGAACAGCATCTCGTGGGTCTGGAGCGGGTAGGCGCGCAACAGGAAGGCCCGGCTGTGGGACAGCTTGATGTGGGCCATCTGAAGCTTGGTGCGATCGTCGGCCAGATGCCCGTAGTCTTCGCTCCAGTCGAACTGGAACGCTTCGCCCGGTCGAAAGGACAGCGGAACAAAGGTGCCGCGTCCCGTGGTCTGCTGTTCGCGCTGGCGATCTGTCCGCCATTGCCGCGCAAACGCTGCAACCCGGCCGTAGGAGCCGGTGAAGCCAAGCTTGACGAGATCGGCATGCATCTGCTTCAGCGTCCGCCGCTGCTTGCGCGACTTGCCGGCTTCTGTCTTCAGCCAGCCGGCCAGCTTCTCGGCGAAAGGATCAAGCTTGCTCGGCCGGTCCGGCGTGGCGAACTTCGGCTCGATCGTGCCCCCCGCCAGGTGCTTGGTAATCGTGTTGCGCGACAGGCCGGTGCGCCGCGCGATCTCGCGGACCGACAGCTTCTGCCGAAAGTGCATGCGTCGGATGATGTTCAAAAGTCCCATGTGGATCACTCCCGTTACCCCCGCCGCTCACCGCTTTGGGGAAAGGTTCACATGGCTCACTTCTCAGTGGAAATTACGCGCCGATCCGGCTCAGTTCTGGGTGGAAATCAACATCCTGGGGTTCGGATACTACCCGCGGTCGGGCTTCATGCACATCGATCTTGGCCCTGCCCGGTCCTGGGGCGATCCCTTCCCGGCGCGAGCGGTGCCGTTTGCCCCGGAACTGCCACCCGCGCGCGAAGTCCTGTCGGACAGCCGCACCCTGCGCGGTGGCGGTGCTGCAGGCGCCGCAACTGTCGGCGCGGCCGGGGTCGAAGTGCTGCAGGACGTTCTTGCCGAAACGCAGACCACGATCCAGCCGCTGGTCCCCTACCTCGACACCCTACGCTGGGTACTGATCGCCATCGCGCTGATTGGCATCGCTGTCACGATCCACGCCCGGCTCGACGACTGGAAACGGGGCCAGCGGTGACCCTTTGGCTCCTCGCCCATGGCCCGGCGCGGAAGGCGCTGGGCCTGATCCTCACCGCGGCAGCGATCCTGCTGTTCCTCCTGAACCTGCGCCGCGCCGGTGAACGCGCCGAGCGCGCGGCCGAACGACTTGAAGCCCGAGAGAGAAACGATGCCATCCACCGCCAGATGCTCGACGCCGCCGCCCGCCGCCCTGCTAATCGTGATGCTCTGGCTGACCGGCTGCGCGATGGCAGGTTCTGATGCCCGTGCGCCATGTCCGCCTGTCGTCGACTACACGGCCGCGGATCAAGCACAGGCGGCCGACGAGGTCGAAGCACTGCCGGAAGGGGCCGTCATCGTCAGGATGCTGGGCGACTACGCCGTGTTGCGCGATCAGGCGCTGGCGTGCAGGTAGGGGCGGATAGCAGACAGTCGATGTTACTTCGTTCTTGCCGGATGCCAGGCCGTCACATCCCTGCAAGTGGCTCGCCGCGCGGGCTTGCGGCATCGAACATTTGGACCGACAGCGCCAATTCCGGTGCAATCCTCCGCAAGCCATCCACCAGCATCCGGCCCGCATCCAGCAAAGCCTCCACTGGCATCGGGTCGAGCCGTTCCAGAACGAACCACATGTCCTGGCTCGCTTCGGTGATCTGTGTGCGCGGACCCTGTCGCCAATTCCAACGACGGCAGGTGACGCCGAGGTCGTCGCGCCAGATGACCTCGGCCGCCTCGGGTGCTTCGATCACGGGCTGGCCTTCGGCCGTCGTATGGAAGGGTTCGTTTCCCCTGGCGAGACATAGGCGCGGTAGGCCCGCGTAGGTGGTGGCGTCCTCTCCGCCAACGGGAATAGCGAAGCGTAGGCTGACGGCGTTGTAGAGATCGACGACCGCGTTGAGCGGGCGCATCGCGCCATCCTTCACGGCGCGCTTGCGAAGGGCTTCGGCCGAGCACGGCGTTTTCTTCGGTTTCGCCCCGAAGGCGCGGTAGGCATCGCGCCATGCGTCCAGATGCGCCTCGGCCCAAGGAAAAGCGTCGAGGGACAGCAGCGCCTCGGCCAGCAGGGCCTCGCTGGTGGCATCGCTCGGGCCGTTGCGTCCTCCGCTCACATGGATGCTGAGGGCCATGAAATCCGGACGCAGGGCGAAGATCTCGGCGTCGATGATGGGGTGGAGTGTCATGTGGTCCTCGGTCCGTTGGGCGGGGGACTTCGTCGCATGCGACGCGCTACGTGTCAACAAAGTGAACCGAGATGGTCGTTGACTGTGGACTTTGAAGGGAAGTATCACATCATAATGACCGAAATAGCACGCCCACCCAGCCCCCCCCGCGCAGACGAACAGGAAGCGGTCCTCGCCGCCACGGTCGCCGCGCGTATCTTCGAACTTCGCAAAGCGAAAAGCCTGTCCTTCGACGCTCTCTCCCAGAAGGCCGGCGTCGCCAAAGGCACGCTGGTCCAGATCGAACAGCAGCGCGGCAATCCGAGCATCTCGACGCTTTGCCGCCTTGCCGCGGCGCTGGATGTTTCGGTGGCTGACCTCGTGGCACCGACCGAGGCGACCGCTCAGGCCGTGACAGTCCTTGGCCGTGACGATGCTCGGCAACTCTGGACGGGCCCATCCGGCGGCACCGCAACACTGCTTGCGGGGACGCAAGGTCCCGACATGCTCGAGATCTGGGACTGGGTCTTGATGCCCGGCGAGAGCTTCGAGGCGGCCGTGCATGGGGCCGGAACGCGGGAGCTGATCCATGTGACCGACGGCACGCTGGCACTGACCGTGGATGGGGCGACCCATCTGGTCTCGGCGGGAGGATCGGCCATCGCGCTGACCGACAGGCCACACGCCTACGCCAACCCCGGCAAGGAGCCGTTGCGCTTCACAATGACCGTCCACGAACCCGCTGCGGAGTAGCCCTCGATGTATCAACCCGAACAGCACCGCGAGGACCGTCTCGACGTCCAGCACGACCTGATCGAAACCCACCCCTTCGGCCTGTTGATCTCGCACGACCGCGAAGGCCTTCAGGCGAATGGCTTGCCGTTCCTGCTGCAACGCTCCATCGGACCGTTCGGCCGGTTGCAGGCCCATATTGCCCGCGCCAACTCGCAGTGGCGCGAGCTCGACGGGGCGGAGGTGCTGGTCGTCTTCCAAGGCCCGCTGAATTACGTGACGCCCGCCTTCTACGAGACAAAACGCGAGACTGGGAAGGTCGTGCCGACCTGGAACTATGCGATGGTTCAGGCGCGCGGCACGGCGCGGGTGCGGGCGGATACCGAGTGGCTCGACACGCAGATTTCCGCGCTGACCGACCGGCACGAGGCCGACAGGCCCGAGCCCTGGCACGTCTCCGACGCGCCGCGCACCTATATCGAGGCGCAGCTGCGGGGCATCGTCGGGATCGAGATCGACATCCAGCGCCTCGAAGGCAAGTGGAAGGTCAGCCAGAACCGGCCCGAAGGTGATCGCAAGGGGGTGGCCGCAGGACTGGCCGAGGCGCATCCGGAAATGGCAGCGCTCGTCCGGCGCTACGGCAGGATCGGAGAAGGGGCATGAAGATCGAAACCATGGCTGTCCACGCTGGCGAAGCGGTGGACCCGACGACCCGCGCTTCCTCCCCGAACCTCGTCATGTCCGCGACCTTCCTGCCCCGCGAACTGACCGGCTTCTCGGCCTTGGACGAGGACGAGAGCGCAGGATACATCTATGCCCGCTCGGGCAATCCGACGGTGCGGCAGCTCGAAGAGAAACTCGCAGCACTGGAAGGGGCCGAGGATGCACGCTGCTTCGCCTCGGGTATCGCTGCGACCCATGCGGTGATCATGGGGCGTCTCAGCGCGGGCGATCATGCGATCTTCCCGGAAAACGCCTATTCCGGCACGGCAGAGTTCATCCGCAACAGCCTGCCGCGCTTCGGCATCAATACGAGCTTCGTGGACACGACCGATGCGGACGCGGTCGCCGCCGCGATCACCCCCGCGACCCGCATGCTCTGGCTCGAGACGCCCTGCAATCCGACGCTCCAACTCGCCGATATCGCGCTTCTTGCCGATCTTGCCCATGCGCGTGGCCTGCGCGATGTGGTTGTCGATGGCACCTTCGCCTCGCCCATCGGCACACGGCCGTTGGCGCTCGGCGCGGATTTCGTGGTGCACTCGCTGACCAAATACATCTCGGGCCATGGTGATGCGATGGGCGGCGCTGTGCTGGGTCGCAAGGCCGATCTCGATGCGCTGAACCTCGAAGCTGCGGTGCATTTCGGCGGCGTCCTGTCGCCCTTCAACGCCTGGCTCATCATGCGCGGAGCCGAGACATTGCCGATCCGGATGCGTGCCCATCAATACAACGCAATGGTGGTCGCAAAATGGCTCGAGTTGCACCCTGCCGTGTCCCGCGTGTTCTACCCCGGCCTGCCCTCGCACCCCCAGCACGACCTTGCCCGCAGGCAGATGGCGAACTTCTCCGGCATGATTGCCTTCCAGACGCATCAAGACGGGTCCGAGATCGCCCGCCGGATGGTGAGCGACCTGCAACACGTGCATTTCGCCGTCTCGCTCGGCCATCTCCGCAGCCTGATCTACTGGATCGGCACTGACGACATCCTGCAATCGACCTATCAGCACCCTCCCGAGGCCGAGGCGCGGTTCCGTGCGCTTACGGGGCGGGGCATCTTCCGCCTGTCGGTCGGGCTGGTGGAAACGGCGGTGCAAAATTAGGCCACGGTAGCGGCGGGATCGTCTCGCTGCGGGCGGAGTAAAATCCTGCCACTTTTCCCTTCTTGCGGCAGCAGGGAGGGTGGGGAGATTTATACCGTGGAACTTTACAAGAAGGTTCGCTTGGCGTGTGCCGAGGGCATGAGCGCGCGGGCGGCGGCGAAGCATTTCAACATTTCGCGCGGGACGGTTGAGAAGATGTTGGCCTTCTCGGTGCCGCCTGGCTACCGGCGGGACAAGCCGATCAGGCGGCCGAAGCTGGACGGGTTCACCGAGTTCATTGACGCCTGGCTTGAAGCCGACAAGGCGGTGCATCGCAAGCAGCGTCATACGGCCAAGCGGATATGGGAACGGCTTCAGGCCGAGCATGGCTTCACCGGCGGCTATACGATCGTCAAGGATTACGTGCGTGAGCGTGAGCGGCGGACACGGGAGATGTTCGTGCCACTGGCCCATCCGCCGGGCCATGCTCAGGCCGATTTTGGCGAAGCGGTCGTCGTCATCGCCGGTGTCGAGCAGAAGGCGCATTTCTTTGTCATCGACCTGCCGCACAGCGATGCCTATTTC
Source organism: Rhodobacter xanthinilyticus (assembly GCF_001856665.1). Taxonomy (NCBI): domain Bacteria; kingdom Pseudomonadati; phylum Pseudomonadota; class Alphaproteobacteria; order Rhodobacterales; genus Rhodobacter; species Rhodobacter xanthinilyticus. Next base: position 2,608,984 of record NZ_CP017781.1, read on the forward strand.
GTCCGGGCCTATCCGGCGGCGACGGCGGAGGCCTGGATAGACGGGCATGTCCGCGCCTTTGCCTTCTTCGGCGGGGTGCCGCAGTCGGTGCTCTACGATAACGACCGCTGCCTGGTCTCGAAGATCCAGCCAGATGGCACGCGCATCCGCGCCACGCTGTTCAGCGGCTTGCAGTCGCATTACCTGTTTCGGGATCGCTATGGTCGGCCCGGGAAGGGGAACGACAAGGGCGCTGTCGAGGGGATGGTCGGCTACGCCCGCCGCAACCACATGGTGCCGATCCCCCACTTTGCCAGTTGGGACGCCTTCAACGCCGACCTTGAAGGGCAGTGCTGCGCACGCCTCACGCGCATTCTTCGGGGTCACAAGGAGACGATCGGCGAGAGGCTGCAGCGCGATCTGGCGGCGATGCGCCCATTGCCTACTGCCCCGTTCGACGCCTGCGACCAAGCGAGCGGCAGGGTCAGCTCGCAGTCGCTCGTGCGCTATGACACCAACGATTACTCGGTCCCGGTCGCCTATGGCCATCAGGATGTCTGGATCCGCGGCTATGTCGATGAGGTCGTGATCGGCTGTCGCGGGGAGGTGATCGCCCGACACCCGCGCTGTTACGATCGCGAGGACATGATCTTCGACCCGGTTCACTACCTCCCGCTGATCGAGCGCAAGATCAATGCCTTGGACCAGGCTGCGCCTCTGGCGGAATGGGACCTGCCCGAAGAGTTCCAGACTTTGCGCCGCCTGATGGAGGCGCGCATGCTCAAGATGGGGCGCCGCGAGTATGTGCAGGTGCTGCGGCTGCTTGAGACCTTTGGCATGGATGACCTGCATGCCGCCGTGAAGAAGGCCCTGAAGCTGGGCGCGGTCGGCTTTGACGCCGTGAAGCACCTCGTGCTTTGCCAGGTCGAGAAGCGCCCCCCAAGGCTTGATCTCGATGTCTACCCCTACCTGCCGCGGGCGAACGTCGAGACGACGCGTGCGGCCAGCTACATGGCCTTGATGTCGGAGGCGGCGGAATGAGCGAGGCTCCGAAGATCCTGCTTGCCCACCATCTGAAGACGCTGAAGCTGCCCACCTTCCTGCGGGAACACGAGAAGGTTGCGCGCCAATGCGCCGCCGAAGGGTTGGACCATGTCCAATTCCTGTCGCGCCTCGTTGAACTGGAACTCATTGACCGCGAGCGGCGGATGGTCGAGCGCCGCATCAAGGCTGCGAAGTTCCCGGCCACCAAAAGCCTCGACAGCTTCGACTTCAAGGCGATCCCGAAGCTGAACAAGATGCAGGTGCTGGAACTGGCGCGCTGCGAATGGATCGAACGGCGTGAGAACGTGATCGCCCTTGGCCCCAGCGGAACCGGCAAGACCCACATTGCCTTGGGCCTCGGGTTGGCGGCCTGCCAGAAGGGCATGTCTGTCAGCTTCACCACCGCCGCCGCGCTGGTCAACGAGCTGATGGAGGCGCGAGACGAACGTCGGCTGCTGCGCGTCCAGAAGCAGATGGCTGCCGTCAAGCTGCTGATCATCGACGAGCTCGGGTTCGTGCCCCTGTCAAAGACCGGCGCCGAGCTGCTTTTTGAGATGATCTCCCAGCGCTACGAGCGCGGTGCCACGCTGATCACCAGCAATCTGCCCTTCGATGAATGGACCGAGACCTTCGGCACCGAGCGGCTGACCGGCGCGCTCCTCGACCGGTTGACCCACCACGTCAACATCCTCGAGATGAACGGCGAAAGCTATCGCCTCGCGCAAAGTCGCGCGCGCAAGACCGGCGACAACACCTGATCCAAAGTATCAGACTTGGACCTGACGGTCCAAGGCGGCCAGTCACCCGCAAGCTATATGGAGAGCGCGGCTGACTGGCCGCCGCCCATCAGCCGCGTCTCGCGCAAACCCAAAGTGGCCCAATTTTGCGCCGCCCCGTGGCCCAATTTTACTCCGCCGTTGACAGGCTGGAACACCCCGACGACATCTGCGCCGATCTGGCCCGCTGCCTGTGACCGGAGCGCTGAAGATGACCGAAACTCTCCCCCTGACCGACCGCAGCCGCCTCCGCCGTATGCATGACCTCGGCAGGTTCGACGTCGCCACCATCCACGCCATCCTCGATGCCCAACCGCTCTGCACCGTGGCCTACGTCCGCGACGGCAAGCCCTACCTCACCCCGACGCTGCAATGGCGCGAGGGGGATCGGGTCTACTGGCACGGCTCTTCCGCCAGCCACGCCCTGCGCGCAGGGAAGGGGCAGGATGTCTGTATGAACGTGACGATCCTCGACGGCTTCGTCCTCGCCCGTTCCGGCTTCAACCATTCGGTCAATACGCGCTCCGTCACGCTGTTCGGCATTGCCGAGGTGGTGCCAGAGGAGGAAAAGGCCGCGCACCTCACCGCGATGATCGAGGGCCTCTGGCCGGGCCGCAGCGCGCTCTTGCGTCCGATGTTGCCGCAGGAGGTGAAGGCTACAACGATCCTCTCGCTGCCCATCACCGAAGGCAGCGCCAAGATCCGATCTGGCCCGCCCACGGACGAACCCGACGACTACGATCTGCCGATCTGGGCCGGTGTCTTGCCCGCATCTGTCACGCTGGGTGCTCCCATCGCCGACCCACGCAACAAGGATGGTGCCGATACGCCGGACCATGCAAAGGGAGTTGCTCGCATAGCCGGGCAAGCCTGAGCGCGACCGGCGGTTTTATTTACCTGAACGTCCGCTTTGGGCCGAGAGAAGTCGTTGCAGCGCGACGGGCCAATGGCCGCGCCTGGCGTCAGGTCCCCGACTTATCAAGCTCATGCGGAGATTAGCGTCCATATTCTCCGCAAGTTCTGCGTCGCTTAGTCTTGCATATGCGGAGAATGCAGCCCACAATCGCCGCACCTAGCGCGGAGAATATGATGTACATCTGGGAGCAACCAGACTGGCCAAGGCTGACCTGGCAGGATGGCAGCATCGCCGCGCCCCTAGCTGCCGTGCGTCACGACCAGGGGCGACTGATCGGCCGGATGGAAGCGCTGGGCTTCAAGCTGCGCGAAGAGGCGGTCCTTCAGACGCTGACCCAGGATGTCGTCAAGACGAGCGAGATCGAGGGCGAGCAGCTGGACGCCACACAGGTGCGGTCATCCCTCGCGCGAAGGCTTGGCATAGACATCGGCGCCCTGCCCCCCACAGATCGCAATGTGGAAGGCATCGTCGAGGTGATGCTGGACGCGACGCGGAACTATCAGGCCGCGCTTACAGCCGAGCGCCTTTTCGGGTGGCATGCGGCGTTGTTCCCGACCGGCCGCAGCGGCATGACGAAGATCATCGTCGGGGACTGGCGCGATGACAGTACCGGCCCGATGCAGGTAGTGTCTGGGCCCTACGGCCGAGAGAAGGTTCATTACTCGGCGCCCCCGGCTCCGCGGGTCGCGGCGGAGATGGAAGCCTTTCTCGCCTGGTTCAACGCGCCCTTGACCACCGATCCGGTGGTCAAGGCGGCACTGGCACATTTTTGGTTCGTCACGATCCACCCCTTCGAGGACGGCAATGGCCGCATCGCTCGCGCCATCGCCGACCTGGCACTTGCCCGGTCGGAGGGGAGCTCGCAGCGGTTCTACAGCATGTCCGCGCAGATCCGGACCGAGCGGAACGCCTATTACGACCAGCTTGAGCGCACCCAGAAGGGTGCCACGGACGTGACGTCGTGGATCCTATGGTTCCTCGACTGCCTCGGCAGAGCCATCCACGGCGCAGATGGCGTTCTGGCGGCGGTGGTCGCCAAGGGACAGTTCTGGGAGCGCGCTGCGGCGCTGGCGCTGAACGAACGCCAGATCAAGGTACTGAACCGCCTTCTCGACGGGTTCGAAGGCAAGATGACATCATCGAAGTGGGCGGTGATTGCCAAGTGCTCACAGGACACGGCGAACCGTGACATCGCGGCACTGCTGGACCTCGGGCTGCTGCGGAAAGGCGATGGTGGCGGCCGCAGCACGCATTATGAGCTGGTGCTGTGACGCCGATGGCCACGATTGTCTGCCCCCTCGAAGGGGGGCTCGCAAAACGTTGACCAGGTGTTGACAAGAATTTGGAATCGCGAAAGCCGAGGGTTATGCTCGGCTTTGAAGTCTTTGATACTATTGGATATTCTGGTTGCGGGGGCAGGATTTGAACCTGCGACCTTCAGGTTATGAGCCTGACGAGCTACCGGGCTGCTCCACCCCGCGCCGGGTGTATATTGCCCCGAGGGCTTTATGGGCTGACGGGGTATTTTTTGTTATCGTTCTGAGAGATTGGCTTCTTTCTAGGTTTGGCGGTGACCTACTCTCCCACGTCTTGAGACGCAGTACCATTGGCGTGTTGGCCCTTAACGGCCGAGTTCGGGATGGGATCGGGTGTTTAGCCAGCGCTATGACCACCAAACCGAGGAAGAAGCCTGTCCAAGTCTTGTATGTAACCAGTGTATACTTGCTTTTGATCGTGAGCCTTGCTGCTACTGGATCAAATCAAGCCAATCGGGCAATTAGTACCGGTCAACTGAATGCATTGCTGCACTTACATCTCCGGCCTATCGACGTGGTGGTCTTCCACGGCCCTCAAGGGATACCTAGTTTTGAAGGGGGCTTCACGCTTAGATGCCTTCAGCGTTTATCCTGTCCGCTCATAGCTACCCAGCACTACCGTTGGCACGATAACTGGTCCACCAGTGGAGCGTTCACCCCGGTCCTCTCGTACTAGGGGCAACTCTTCTCAAGTATCCTACACCCACGGCAGATAGGGACCGAACTGTCTCACGACGTTCTAAACCCAGCTCACGTACCTCTTTAAATGGCGAACAGCCATACCCTTGGGACCTGCTCCAGCCCCAGGATGAGATGAGCCGACATCGAGGTGCCAAACGATGCCGTCGATATGGACTCTTGGGCATCATCAGCCTGTTATCCCCAGAGTACCTTTTATCCGTTGAGCGATGGCCCTCCCACTTGGGACCACCGGATCACTATGGCCGACTTTCGTCTCTGCTCGTCTTGTCAGACTTGCAGTCAGGCTGGCTTCTGCCATTGCACTCAACGACCGATTTCCGACCGGTCTGAGCCAACCTTCGCGCGCCTCCGTTACGATTTGGGAGGCGACCGCCCCAGTCAAACTCCCCACCATGCAGGGTCCCGGACCCGGATAACGGGCCGCGGTTAGACATCAAGAGTGCGAAGGGTGGTATCTCAAGGGAGGCTCCACGGGAACTGGCGTCCCCGCTTCAAAGCCCACCACCTATCCTGCACATCACAATCCTGATGCCAATGCAAAGCTAGAGTAAAGGTTCATGGGGTCTTTCCGTCTAACCGCGGGTAGTGTGCATCTTGACACACAGTTCAATTTCGCTGAGTCCACGTTTGAGACAGCGGGGAGATCGTTACGCCATTCGTGCAGGTCGGAACTTACCCGACAAGGAATTTCGCTACCTTAGGACCGTTATAGTTACGGCCGCCGTTTACTGGGGCTTCAATTCGGAGCTTGCACCCCTCCTTTTAACCTTCCAGCACCGGGCAGGCGTCAGACTGTATACGTCGCCTTACGGCTTCGCACAGCCCTGTGTTTTAAGTAAACAGTCGCCACCCCCTAGTTTGTGCCCCCCACCGATACTTGCGTACCAATGGGGCCTCCTTCTCGCGAACTTACGGAGGCATTTTGCCGAGTTCCTTAAACGTGGTTCTCTCAAGCGCCTTGGTATACTCTACCTGTCCACCTGTGTCGGTTTAGGGTACGGTCTTATGGAGGGTTATTTCCAGGGACCTCTAAGCAGCCCGTTCAATCCGATAAGAACGAACTACCCTCGAGATCCGTCACATCCTCCTGGCCCAGGAATATTAACCTGGTTCCCATCGACTACGCCTTTCGGCCTCGCCTTAGGGGCCGGCTTACCCTGCTCAGATTAGCTTTAAGCAGGAACCCTTGGACTTTCGGCGAGAGGGTCTCTCACCCTCTTTGTCGCTACTCATGTCAACATTCTCACTTCTGATCACTCCACCGGATGCCTTACAGCCCGGCTT